>OZ219800.1:0-1265143 GCA_964291275.2 Rhodothermales bacterium | reverse complement strand
TGCATGTGGTCTTCAGTGGCCTTTCAGAGAACTTACGGGTCGGTCTGGAGCGAAACCTTCCATCTTCGGTATTTGGGGAGTTGTATCTGGAACCAAATATTGACCTGGGTATGGAGCGCTGCGAAGAGCTCATTCTCGCGGCGTGGAAAACAGATAACTGAACTTCCCCCCTTATCCTAAGGTTTTTCTCTTTTTGTTCTGATTTTGGGACGTAGGGCCGAATATTTGGGCCTTATCGTTGAACTTTTCTTCTCATTTCGACTCTTTTTCGGGCTTTTTGTGGTGTATTTCTCTGTTTTCGGCGTGTTTTTTGGTGATTGGGTTTTAAACAGGTGTACCCATGTCATTATTTTGAATGTTTTCGGTTTTATGGCCGATTTACGGATATATTCCCATATTTTTCGTATATTATAGGAAACATACCCATGATATTGTACCCATGTATGTAGCGCGAATCCCCAACCGGAATTCCAATCCCACTTGGCTCATCCGTGAGTCCAGACGCGTCAATGGAAAAATCCAAAAAATCACCATCGCCAATATCACCAAACTTCCCCAGGTGTTCATTGATGGAATCCGGGTTCTCCTCAAAGGCGGCACCGCCGTCCGCTCGTTCGAGGAGGCCTTCGACGTGCAAAGCAGCAAGAACCACGGACATGTCGCCGCGGTCCTGGGCATCATGAGACAACTCAGACTGCCGGAACTGATTGCTCCGAAGAATTCCCGCTTCCGCCGACTGATCCTCGGCATGATTGCCGCACGCGTGATCAAGTCGGCAAGCAAGCTCTCGACCAGTGCCATGCTGGATGTAAAACACGCATCCACCACGCTCAATGAAGAGCTTGGACTCAAACGCGTGGATGAAGATGATCTCTATGATGCGATGGATGAACTGCTCAAACGCAAGACAGACATTGAGTGTCGTTTGGCAAAACGACACCTCAAGGAGGGGAGTCTGGTGCTCTACGATGTGACCAGTAGCTATGTGGAAGGCGAGAAAAATGAATGGGCGGCCTATGGCTACAACCGGGACAAGAAGCTGGGCAAGAAGCAGATTGTCTATGGACTGATGACCGATCAGGAGGGCTGTCCGGTGTCGGTCGAGGTGTTTCGCGGCAATACCGCCGACACCCGTACACTGCGCGCCCAAGTGGAAAAAATTCAGAACACATTTGAACTCAAGCATGTGGTGTTGGTCGGAGACCGTGGAATTCTGAAGCAGAAGCAGATTCAGGAGGAGATTCTGCCCGTAGGTCTGGACTGGATCACGGCGATGCAAAAGTGCGAGATTCGTGAGGTGGTCGAGCAAGAGGGCTATCAGATGAGTCTATTTGATGAACAGAACTTGGTAGAGGTCTGTTGTGACCTGTATCCAAATGACCGGCTGGTCCTGTGCAGAAACTCCTTACAGGCCGAAAAGAGTAAGAAAACGCGGGAAGACCTGCTCGTGAAGGCGGAGGAGAAACTTGACAAGATCATCGAGGCGATCCAAAACGGGCGACTCAAAGATGCAGGGAAAATTGGCGTGCGGGTCGGAAAGGTATTCGGGAAAAAGAAGCACAAGAAAAAATACTTTCAACTCGTGATCCGGGAAGGACACTTTTCATATACTCGCAATGAAGAGGTGATTCAGAAGGAGGAACGACTCGACGGCCTGTATGCCATCCGTTCCAGTCTGAAATCGGGGCCGAACGCCGCCGAGTTGGTCACAAATTATAAACGTCTTTCCACGGTGGAGATGGCCTTCCGTACGATGAAATCCATGTCGTTGCAGATCCGTCCGATTCACCATCGCACCAAAGACCGGGTCGTTGCACATGTCTTTTTGTGCATGCTGGCCTACTACGTAGAATATCATCTGCGTCGTAAGTTGGCTCCGATGTTGTTTGCAGAGGATGATCTGGAAGCAAAACGAGTGCAGCGCGGAGAAGTTGTCGAACCCGCCAAACCCTCGGAATCGGCGAAAAAGAAAGCCCAAACCAAGCAAACTGAGACGGGCGAAAAGGTTTGGAGCTTTGCGGAGCTGATGGAAGAACTTTCAAAGGCATGCCGCCTCGTTGTCATTCCGAAAATCAAGACGGATGCATCCCCCGAAGTCGTCATGGTCAAGGAGATCAGTCCCACCCAAAAGCAGGCATTCAAACTGCTGAATATCAAACTGCTGTAGTCCTCGGTTCACCAAACTGGACTCCCCAGACCGCCGTCCCTGGCGGTCAGTAATTTTTCAAAAAAAGCCTCAAATTTGTGGAGAAAATCGTGCCTTCGAAAAAATCAAAATAGGGGGAAGTTCAGAGATAAGGCGACGACGGGGCAACGACGGGCCTCATTATTTGAGAATACCGTCGAGCATCTTGAGCGCTATCTGGATCGACAGATTCATTTCGAAAACGTGATCGAAGGCCTTCAGCCGTGGTTGATCCCCCGACGTTATGCCACTATGGAATCCATTTCAGCACCCGGGGTCCCGTACGAAGGCTTGCATTTACTGCTATCAGGTCTAGTCTCCATCTACAATTCCGACGGACTACGACTACGCCAGTGTCGCCCCGGTGATGCAATCTGGCCGACCCATCCATTGACTGAGACAGCGACGATTATTGTTGCAGACGAACCATGCCGCACAATGTTGCTCAAACCTGAGACCCAGCGTTGGCTGGAACAACACGAACAGGAATTGACCATAAAACTTTATCAGTATCTGCTTGCTGATAAATATCGGAACTGAACCAACCAAGGTTGTGCCTCAAGATTGAAGTTCAGTAACGGAGTACACATCAGAGATATCGTGCATTCATCAACGAGTGGCGATCGTGTTTAGGCCACGGCTGGTAGCTCACAAGACTGGGGGATTCTGGTCACCTAAACGGATTGTAGGGGAGCGCATGTTCACCCGCGGAGCTGGCATGAGGCTCTGGTTAACATCGGGGATGAGAGAAGGTGATGATGCTATCAGGCGTGGCTGACTGTGTCACATACAAAGGCACACCTACACCTTCACAAGAACACGGCAGTATGCGTGAAAGTATGCATCACAACGAGAATCATGCGGAATTTGGCCCTCCATCGAGCAATTCTCGTGGTCTAGAACATACCTAAGTGCGATTAAGACGATCTGAGCCGCCGCAAAAAATCTTGCTGTATCTGAATACCAACGGAGTTTATCGGGGATGTACGGTACTGACAGGCGGTTAAGTGCGAAGTCGCGCGGTGGTGCCACAGCTACCAGACATCATCCCGCTTGGACCTGGGGCACCTCCTTATCTCCACTCTGACGTGCCACATATTCAGTTTCCAGGGGCTATGCTCACAAGATATCCCCGGTCATCGCCCGAAGCCTTTACTCCGATGCCCGGTGACCCCATCGGTGGCGATCCGATCTCGAGGGAGGCGTAGTTCTCCACCAACCAATCCTGCATAGACGGGATCGGGATCGCGTAGCGCCCGCCCACCGCCAACTGCAGGATGCCGCAGTGCTGTGCCCGGCGAAACAACTTCTCGGTAGTATTCTCCCCACATTCACGGGACAGGGATGACATGATCGTCCGACGGGTCGTGCTCTCCTCAGTCGGGATATTCTCGAATATCTTTGCCAGACAATGCCGCTCCTCCGCGACAAAACCGGCCGCGCGCCTCTCATAGTATTTCGTCCGAAAGTCGAGTCCCGCATCCAAGACGGTGGATAGCCCATCTTTGGTCATGGTACCGCCATGAGTGTGCAGGTATTCCACAGCGGGTGCCACATACGACAGGATGTGCTGGGGCCATCCGTGCGTTTCCTGCTCGATGGCATCAATCCACTCCGTGGGATCTCCTTTGGCTCCACCTTCCTCTGTAAGCCAGTCGCGGATGATCGCCCGCTCCGCATCTTTGTCCAAGCTCCCCAGCTCTACAAAGCTCCTCCGCTCAAACCTTGAAATCCCAAAAGACTCAAAGGCATCCACGGTCGTGTCCAGCCCACCCACCAGCAGGACGAGGGGGCGCCCCACATCGCCATTATGAATCGCCGTCAGGACCTCGCCCACGGAGAGCCGGATGTCAAGCTCACTGCTCAGATCCTCCAGCCGCTGCGCTTCATCCAGCTTAAGGAGCAGCGGACCAATCCCACCCCGGAGCATATCGAGGACGGATCCTGCACTCTGATCAATGACTAGTCCACCATCCACAAGAGGCTTTCCGCCATACTGGGACGAACGTAATGCGCCTGGCCTCCAGAGAGGGAACATGCCGTCAATTCCCGCAATCCTCCATCCCGCTTCCTGTGCATACCTCACACATTCAGATAGCAGTGCTGTCTTTCCCACTCCCGGCGGACCTTGAATCAGGAAGGTCCCGCCGGAGGCGTTATTACCGTAACGCTCCAGCAGGCAATCAAAGTCTCCCAGTATCTTTTTTCGACCATGGAAATGCTTCTCCTCCCCCCGGTCGATCACGGCGGGCGTTGGATGTGGCGAGCGGATGGGGATCCAGGAGGCTGCATAACCGGCGGAGTTTTGTGCTTTTGTGTACATACACGGGGCATGCGGGGTCCCTCGTGTTTCCACTCGGGGCTATAAACACCATACAGTTATTATACAATCCGCCGGCTCCTTTAATCACCCTCCCACCACCTTGTAAGGGGTGGAGCAGGCAGGGCAGTTAACTGTTATGTCAATCCCGAGGAGAGGGGCTCTGCTCTTCTTGTTGCATCTTGGGCAAGAAATGATTTGTTTGTCTAGTGCTGGGGGGAGATATCCAGCCTTCGGCGTTTTTCCTGCAGGGATCTGCCATAGGCTACCTGCCTTATCCAATACCTTAATCACATTCATGATAGGAGCATCGAAAAACTCCTTTCCGGGATTCAACCGAGAGTCTTTCATTGTCTGATGCACATATTTCTCGGCTTCCAGATGATCAGATACATGGACAAAATATGCAAGCCGGAATTTTTGGTACACAGATGTCGACATGCTCAGTCCCTCAATTCGCTCCGAAGGAGATATCCGGGTTTGCCCAATTTTGAAGACAGTATCTTTAAAACACGGATTCCATGCTACATACACCCATCCGAGGTGTTTGTATTCACGACGGCGCTTATCGAGCGATCGAAGATTAAGCTTGCTCAACGCCTCTGCTGAATGGAAAGCCCCACGCGAATTTATGATCTCTTCCATTAATCCCCCGCCCCTCATATTTGACTTATGCCTGGATTGCCCACAAACGGCGACTGTGAGCGGTTTGATATCCTAGTGCTCTTGTAGGTGCAACAACTGGAGTGTTCCCCTCGGCATATTGCTGGTGTGGGTATGGCAGCGTTTTGATGCGATGGGGCGAATCAACACGGTGCTACTGAAGATTAAGCTTCATCCTTTTCAGCAACCGATTCTTTCGTGGTATCTGATGTCCCGTTGGTCGCAGTCTGGGACTCTTTCTCGCTCTTCGGAGATTCCTTCGTAGCAGGTTTAGCAGCGTAATCTGTCTGATAAAAACCACTGCCTTTGAAAATAATCCCAGTTCCTCCACTGATGAGTCGCTGCACCGGTTGACCGGTTGTCGGGCAGTGCGTAAGCCGGTCTGCAGTGATTGGCTGTAAGATCTCGAAGACAGTTCCATCAGCCCGTCTATAGTCGTAAGTCGGCATACAGGTTGTAAATACGGTTAGGACAGCGGCTGCGAAAGCTCAAACGTGATGATTGTTCCGTATCCTATTTGGGCAACGTCCAGAAAAATGCCTGATAGACCGCATCTGCAACCGATCCCCGAATGCCCCTGAATCGTTCGTACTCGTCCCTCGTCGGATAGACACGGTTGGTGAGCAGAATTATCCAAACCTCTGAATCAGGATCAATCCACAGGGAAGTTCCAGTAAAACCAGTATGACCATAACTTCGCGGACCGAAGTATTGACCGGCGGAAGACGGCTCATCATTCAGGTTTCGCGTATCCCAGCCCAGTGCGCGTGTACTGAATGAAGTATCCACCACAGTCGTAAAGAGATCAATTGTTTGAGGTTTCAGAAATTCCTTTCCTGAGAAATTTCCTCGTTGTGTCATCATCTGAGCAAACCGTGAGAGATCCAATGCTGTGGAAAAAAGCCCGGCATGGCCAGCTACCCCTCCCAGTGTCCAAGCGGTTTCGTCGTGTACCTCCCCCTGTATCAGGCGATTACGGAAGTAGTCATCCAGTTCAGTAGGTACGACGGTGAGATCTGGTGTGCCTGTACCACGAAACCCTGTGGATGTCATACCAAGCGGTCCGAAAATATTTCGATTACACCATTGATCAAAAGGTTCTCTCGTGATTGATTCAATGGCTAATGCAAGCGAAATCATGCCAAAATCACTGTAGAGGTACTCTTCTCCTGGTTCTGAAAGAAGCGCGGTCGTGAGTATGGAATCCAGTACTGCTTCGCGGGTTACAATACCGTCGAGGTAGAATGGCCGCCAGGCAGGCAGCCCGCTTGTATGTGTCAAAAGATGGCGTACGGTAATGGAGCGCCTCTCAGGTGTGTTGTATGCGTTCAAGTAGTGAAATACGGGTGCCTCTATATCTAGCCGACCCTGCTCGTAGAGGATCATAGTTGCTGTCGTTGTAGCAACGACCTTGGTCAGGGATGCAAGATCAAAGAGTGATTCCAGTTCCATACGCCGTTGGGCGGCGTATGTATATGTACCATACTCAGTCACTTTGACCACACTTGCTCCCTGTCCTGCGGACACTACCGCGCCAGGAAAGGCTTGCGCATCAATGAAATCCATGACCAGCGAATCAATACGCTCGAGTGCAGCCGGGTTAACGATGGCGGGGGTGCTGACAGGTGTGAGGGGATGTTCTATTGCGGGGGGAACACGTCCTGGTCTGACATAACCCCAGCCTGACGGGCCACCGTGGACGGTTTCTCTAGCCGACTGGCAAGCGCTTAGGGTCAAAATTCCGATAGCAAGAGTGCAAAAATTCCAACGCATTCTCATGATTCTTCGATATCCGTGGAGAGAGTGGTATATTCAGACAAGATCTGCTCACAAAACTTGATGTAAATGCCAAAGATAACAGTCTCTGGGTATGGAATTTTCGAAATTGAAGAAGGACAGCGGTTGGTAAATGCGCTGGAAGCCAATGGAGTTGATATTGGACACCGTTGCGGTGGGTATGCACGCTGTACGACCTGTCGAGTAGAGATCACCGAGGGGGAGCCTGAGGTCATTTCTCGAGCGGAGCAGGAAAAATTGGCAGATCGCAATCTGTTTGGGGAGGTAAGGTTAGCTTGCCAAATTCTTGTAGAGAATGATATGACACTTAGGCCATTAATGACCGTTAGTGAGATGGGATGGTCCGATCCGGGCCCAGATCCTGAGGAAACTGTTACTCCCATCCCTGACTGGATTGAGCGATCCTGAGACGCGATATAGAGGGTATCCGTTAAGAGGACATTGTTTCACAGTCGGTTGCCAAATTTAAAGGTGTAACTACGAAATATTCACAATTGATAGGCATGCTTTTTGCTGGACAGTATGTCATTGCTTTGAACTATTACATTTGGATTAGGTATCCAGTAGCGGGGTGATTGGTGACTTCAACGAAGGTACAGGATGAATCACATACGATCAGTGTAGCGATGGCCAAGTTCGTGCTCGTATTTCAAAGATGGTTGTTTTGCTTTTTAGCCGGTGGTCTCCTAGCCGCATCCGTCGTGATGGCACAGGGTACGGCTACCTATGAGTTGACCTTCACCCCAACCTGGAGTGCCTCGACACATCCGAATGGCTTTCCACCCAACCCTCATTTTTCCGGGCTAATTGGAGCCACTCACAGTGATGCTGTGCACTTTTGGCGTACCGGGGAAGTTGCGACGGATGGCATTAAGCAAATGGCTGAGCTTGGGGCTAAGGGGGCGTTTCGTGGCGAAATCAACCAAGCAATCAACGCATCGAACGCGGATGCTATCGTGGATGCGTCGGGAGTTAATTCTCCAGGTGTTCGAAAAACAACTTTCGAGGTCCGCCCGCCTTGGAATTTTGTGACGGTCACATCAATGCTCGCCCCGAGTCCTGACTGGTTCGTCGGTGTATCTGGTTTGGATCTGCTGGATGGGGATATGAACTGGATTGATACGGTGGAAGTAGAGCTGTTCGTTTACGATGCAGGAACTGACAGCGGATCCAACTACACATCACCCAATCAACCTACCAGCCCGAGAGAGGACATCAGACGTATACAGGAGGCGCCGTTCCTAGTGGGTGGCGTAGTGAAACCGGTGGGCACTTTCCGATTCGAACTGAAAGAAGTAAAACTTCCCTCGGCCGGTTACTTCAGCGTTGGTGGAACGGAAATTTTGGATGCGAATGGACAGCCTACGGTAATCAAGGGCATGGGCCTTGGCGGCTGGCTATTGCCGGAGGGTTATATGCTCCATATTTCAACGAGGAGTCAACCAACAGACGGCCCCACCGGAATCCGGAACCAAATGATTGATCTCATTGGTGAACGGGGGACGGAAGAATTTTTCGAGTTGTTCACCGAGAAGTACGTGCAGGAGAAGGATATTGCTAAGATTAAGGAGTGGGGATTCGATCATATTCGACTGCCCTTTCATTACCGACTGTTTTACAATCCTGAGCTTGATACATGGGAGGAGGATGGTTTTGAGCTGCTAGATATGCTCCTGGAATGGTGTCGAAGGCATGAAGTAAATGTGATTCTCGATATGCACGCGGCACCAGGCGCTCAGAATGAAGGCGGGATTTCGGACAGTGATGGTGAAGCGCGGCTCTGGACTGAACCAGACAAGTATTGGCCGCAGACAATAAAGATCTGGCGTGAAATTGCCAGACGCTACAATGCCGAACCCCTGATCATCGGGTATGATCTTATTAATGAGCCCACAGTCCCCGACGATATAGCTTCGAGTCTGGCCAATCTTTATACTCGGATCATCGACGCAGTACAACCGATTTCTCCCAACCACCTGTTTTTCCTGGAAGGCAATTGGTGGGCGACGTCATTTGACGAACATCTGCGTAGCATTCCGCAGCATAGGGCAAATGTGGTCTACTCGTTTCATCACTATTGGAAGGGAGCAGATCAGGGTGCTATCCAGTACCTGCTAAGTATGCGGGAGGAGGACCAAGTACCTCTCTATCTGGGCGAGACTGGTGAAAACTCAAATTCCTGGTTCTATGCACTCACGAAGCTGGCGGAGGAACATCGTATTGGAATCAATTGGTGGACGCACAAAAAAATCGAAACCACGACTAGCCCACTCAGTGCGCCGTTTGCACCCGGCTATGCGGAGGTAACTAGGTATTGGCGCGGTGACGGGCCAGAGCCATCTGGTGAGGTTGCGTACAGAGGTCTCATAGGGATGGCCCATTATCTGGATTTGGATTCCGCTCGCGTGAATCGCGGCTTATTGGCTGCACTCTTTGATCCGGAATTCGGAACTGTACAAAAGCCATTCAAGGAGCATGAGGTTCCGGGTATCATCAATGCTGCTGACTATGATCTGGGGAATCAAGGAGTGGCATATCAGGATTCGGATCACTGGGCAGTTACGGGAGACGCTGGAGGGGGCAACAGTGGACGGGGATATCGCAATGATGGTGTGGACATTGAGCCTTCCACGGATCCAAACGGATTTGCTTACAACGTGGGGTTCACTGAACGGTTTGAGTGGCTGGAGTTCACCTTGGATGTTTTGCACGATGGAGTCTATGAGATTGATGTTCGGGGTGCCAGCCAAAGCGGGGGGGATCGGACTGGCCCAGATATCCTCTTCTCTCTTGACGGAGATCGTATCGGAGAGGTAGAAATAGGCAATACGGGCGGTTGGCAGCAGTGGGTTACGGAACAGGCGCGTACGCCTGAACTAAAGGCCGGCACCCAGCGCATCCTCCGGGTAAGTTTCGCGGATCGGGAAGTCAATCTGAACCGTATGACCTTCCGCCTAGTGTCCACCACTGAGCGGGAAGAAGCAGATGAGATACCAGCCGAGCCCGAGTTGCTTGCGACCTACCCGAATCCGTTTACAGAGGTTGTCCATATATCATTTTCCACTCCGGAACCAGTAACGGCAACTGCCGTGCTGTATGACATGTTGGGGCGTCAGGTGTATCAGGCAGATGATGCGACTTACAGCGCGGGGAGCCACGAGATATCCTTGACGCCGGATTTGGCGTTAGCACCAGGAGTTTACGTTTTGCGGTTGAAACTTGATGGACCGGGGTTGTCAAAAACCATTACGCGTCCACTCGTTGCTACGAAATAGGCCAGTGTCAAATCACGGTCCCGGGCGGAGTTTTGACGGGGCTCCCTTTATAGCCGAAGATGCGTTGGATCCAGCGTACCCGGGACTCAGTGATGTGTCGTAACATCCATTGGTCTGCTACTCGCCGAACACCAAGTCCGTACGTAGGATAGGGGTGAATTGTCTGCAGTATCTGGCGCATAGTCGCACCTGTTCGAAGGGCCAGAGCGTATTCGCAAATAAGTTCGCCGGCGCGTGCGCCGAGAACCGTAACCCCTAGAATCTTTCCTGATCTTCGCGCTGTGAAGACCTTGATCAGCCCGGTGGGGGCCTCGTCTACGATGGCCCGATCAAGGTGATTGTACGGAAATCGTTGTGTATCGAAGCGGGTACCGGCTGCCTGTAAATCTGCCTCCGTTGGTCCTATGCAGGCTAGTTCCGGATCAGTAAATACGACCACAGGCACACGCTTCGTATCTAATCGTCGGGGAAGCTTCAGGAGTGCACGACCGGCAGCAATGTGGGCCATATGCTCGGCCATGTGCGTGGTGCCGTACAGGCCGGTAACGTCGCCAACGGCGTAGATATGACGTGTACTTGTGCGGCAGGATGCACTGACAGATATTCCCCGGGAATTGTATCTAACCCCTGCTGCATCCAGGTTGAGAGATTTAAAATTTGGTGTGCGTCCAGTAGCCAATATCAGTGCATCGGTTTCGAGCAGATGTGAACGCCCCTTTATGTCGTAGCAAATCTGAATCTCATCATCCACCTGAGTTACCTTCGAGACGTTGGCATCAGTCTTGATGACCAGTCCTTCGCCTCGTAGACTTTCTTGGAGCAGTTTGGTGGACTCCTCATCCATATGATTCAACGCTCGGGGAGCATTTTCCAAAATGGTAACCTGGCTTCCCAGACGCTTCAGAGCCTGTCCGAGCTCCAGGCCCTGTGGGCCGGCCCCTATAATTGCGAGTTGACGGGGCAGGGTCCTCTGTTCGAAGATGGACTCATTGGTCAGATAGGCCACCTCGGAAAGTCCAGGGATTGGAGGAATAGATGTATGGGCTCCCGTTGCTATGATAATGTAGCGGGCTGAAATCCTATGCTGTTGATTAATTATAACCGTATGCGAATCCTTGAAGGCTGCGCGTCCTGTGAGCACATCTATACCGTAACCTGCAAGAATTTCAGGGCTGTCGTTATCTTCGTAAATGTTTTTGCGAACTTGATGCAAGTGTTCGATCAGTTCAGTCCAGTCAACGACTGGCTGTTGTACACTGACCCCGGGTACACTAACAAATTGAGCGATGTTGGCTGCATGCAGCAAAGTTTTGCTTGGGATGCAGCCTGTCCAAGTGCAGTCTCCTCCGAGACGATGCTGTTCAATGATCGCAGTCCGGGCACCCGCAAACGCGCCGATACCTGCGGAGGTCAGGCCTCCTGCACCACCGCCAAGGACAATCAAATCGTAGTCGTAAGGCACTTCAATAGTGTGATATTTGAGTAAACATGTGTATCATTGAGCGCGTGGTTTTGAGAAGGTAGTGAATGCTCTGACACAACCGCCCGACTATTAGAAGCAAGTATGTGATTTGGATCAATTATGTCCTGAACAAATTCGTGGTGTGGACCAGATATCAACGATCTGAGTGTTTGATGCCTGGATTTGTCCCCTTTGTTATGACCTCTAAGGTATGGACTTGTACTAAAAGAGAAGGAGATCATATTCCATCCAGACCTCACATGTCTTGATGCAACGCTGGCCGGTACCTGCGCAGGATTCCGAGCCGTGCCTCCATGGTTGTGCTCGAAGACTTAAAAGCGACAGCGATGACGCGTTTGGCCGAGAGTGCGATAGATTCCCCGGGTACGAACGTGCAGCAGAAGTCTGGGCTCAACCGTGAGACATTGAAAACTGGTTGGGATCAGTTAGATCAAACACTGGGCCACAAATGTCGTGGAGTGATCTAGGTCAAAGCGGCTTATCCGAGTCAGCGGTGTTATGTATGTGGGCCTACCGAAGCAGAGGATCGGACAACACAAATCACATTCGAGTGGATGACCTGTGGCCATAAGGACCTGAATGGTGCCGCAAATGTACTGGTCTCCAGGGCTATGGCAACTGCACGGCGAGTAGAGTTCGGGTTACCGACCCCTGTGACCCGTGAAATAGATACGCGAGTTGCCGCATAACGTGGTAACTCAGGTGTATAGTTCCCATAGTTTATTGATTTTTCTGGCTCAGACCGTCTGAACCTGTGGTGGAGGAGTTTTGGACTTGGTGCGTTAGAGTTAACATCATCATGAATAATCTCAACGAATTGCTGCGTACGCTGCCTCAGTACGAGTTGCTGAGAGTCGTGGAGGGTGAAGCTAAGAGCTTGAAGCTTAGCGCGTACGCGGTCGGCGGATTTGTTCGGGATGCAATTCTCGGGCGTCCAACTATAGATTTGGATTTTGTGGTTTTAGGCCAGGGTGCAGGTATTCGCCTTGCTCGATCGGTGAGTAGGCGCCTAGATGGTTCGATGGTTCATGTTTACCCGAAATTTGGAACAGCTGCTGTTCGAGTGGGGGATACAATGTTGGAGTTTGTGGCTGCTCGGCGGGAGAGTTATAGAGCAGATTCCCGTAAACCGATCGTAGAAGATGGTACGCTGCAGGATGATTTGCTTCGGCGGGATTTTACCATTAACACGCTGGCAATCAGTCTTACAGGGGAATTGCCATTTGGTGAATTACTGGACCCCTTCTGTGGTCTTGTAGATTTAGATGCGGGTCGTATTCGCACACCGAGGCCGGCCGGGGTTACGTTTGCAGATGATCCTTTACGTATGATCAGGGCAGCCCGGTTTGCAGCTCAGCTGGATTTTCATGTTCACGTAGATACCTGCAGGGCTATGCGGCAGGAAGCCCAACGTATCGGCATTGTGAGTCAGGAAAGGATTACGGATGAGTTGCACAAGATTATGGCAAGCCCGAAGCCTTCGGTTGGATTGCGAATTTTGGAGGAGATGGCGCTCCTGCACGAGTTTATCCCTGAACTCAGCGCGTTGCGAGGTGTGGATACAGTGGCCGGGCAGCGCCATAAGGATAATTTCTTCCACACGCTGCAGGTAGTGGACAACGTGGCTGCAACGGCTCCTCCGGATAAGTACTGGTTGCGTTGGGCTGCACTCTTGCACGACATTGCCAAGCCACGTACCAAGCGGTTCGTATCTGGTACTGGTTGGACATTTCACGGCCATGAGGATCGCGGTGCCCGGATGGTTCCCAAGCTGTTCAAAAAGTTACGCTTACCGTTGGATGAGCGCATGACCTATGTCAGCAAACTGGTAGCTCTGCATCATCGACCTGTAGCACTTGTGGATGACGAGGTGACGGATTCTGCGGTTCGCCGGCTGCTATTTGACGCTGGGGAAGATATTGAAGACCTGATGACACTGGTTCGAGCGGATATTACCTCACGTAATCCGCATCGTGTGCGGCGTTACTTGCACGCATTCGATTCGGTAGAGAATAAGTTGGCAGAAGTCGAAGCTAAAGATCATCTACGGAATTTTCAGCCGCCACTGGGTGGGCGGGAGATCATGGAGGTTGTTGGGATCAAGGCCGGTATTGCTGTTGGCATTATTAAGGACGCAGTCCGCGAAGCTATTCTGGATGGGAAGATTCCAAATGAACATACTGCCGCGTTTGCCCTAATGATGGAGATCAAGGATGACGCACTCCGTCGAGCCAAGCTCTACGAAGAAGTGATTTTACCAATGCGCGGGAACGAGCGGCACGTAGCACACGCGTTGAAGCAGGAGATCATGGGTGGAGATATTCCCGAAGACCACAGCGCTGCTTTGGCTCACCTGATGGCGTTGAAATCGCGTTTACTCGTCGTCTAGCGGGGCTGGACGCACATCCCAGCTCAGCATTTGCTCAATCGTGGCGAAATCCTCCTCTCCGGTCGTGTCTGTGAAGGCATAGTCGCCGAGGGTGATCCGAGCCATTGGACTTAACCGCTTCCACTGAAACTCTTCCCGATCTTCGAACTCATCAGGAAAAGGGCTCGGGACTTCGTAACCGGGGTGGTAGGTCTTGTAGGTTTTATGCGCTTCGTGGATAGCTGCCCGGCGCGCCCCGGGTTCTGTGACGCTGGAGCCTTGCACCTCAAAGGGAGTCACGGTAATTGTTGCCGTGACTGTACCATCTTCATGCTCTTCGTATTCGGGACGCATAACCTCAAAGTCCAGGGGCTTGGGGTATGCACTCCGCTCATCAAAATCACGCATCTATTACAATAGGATGTTTTTCACGTAGCTCTCGGTGCCTAAGCTTAATTTATTCTCCTCATGGCACCGCATCGCAGACTTTAACTAGAACACTTGGAGCGAGGTTCAGCTTTTTCACAACACTTTGGGGATACCGCGTGGATAAGTGTATGATCCTGTGGAAATGCTATTGCAATAACGGCATTTGGATTTGTTAAACTCGTTTGAGCTTGATCATCATGATCATATCGTAGCAAAATCGTATCATAAATTCCTGAACTCAGCCAAAACTTGGTAATAAAAGGTTTCTCAAACTTTAGAATTTTTTCTACTTTAATGGCATTTAAATGGTATTTATGTAGTAAATTTAAAGTAAATTGGGGCGTGTAGCCCGTGTCGGAGCTTTCCATAACGCGACTCGCCGAGCTTTTAACCACCCCGAACACCACCAAACCTTTACCAAAGAGATGGAGCCAGTGACTGACAAACACATTCCCCCGTCATCATCTACCGAGTCTACAAAGGAGGGACTTTCTATTGAACGTGTTTTCTCTACGGAAGGCGAGAACGCACTTGATTCAGTCGAATGGGAACGTCGGGATGCAGTAATCAAGAATCCTCAGGGAGAATTAGTGTTCGAGCAGAAAGAGGTTGAGTTTCCCAAGGATTGGAGCCCCTTGGCAACAAACGTCGTGGCTTCTAAATACTTCTATGGAGATCAGGCAAACGTATACCTGGATCCAGATGAAGGAGGACGCGAGTATTCGCTACGCCAGCTAATCCATCGCGTGACGCGCACAATAGCTGACTGGGGGCACAAGCAGGGCTATTTTTCCACCCAGAAGGATGCTGATTGTTTTTACGATGAACTCACTTGGCTTTGCGTGAATCAACATGGGGCCTTCAACTCCCCGGTGTGGTTCAACGTCGGTCTGCACGAGTGTTATGGCGTCAAGGATTCGGGGGATCGGACGATCTGGGGCTGGGACCCGGCCAAACAAGATGTTGTGGATGTAGATCCATACGAGCATCCACAGGGATCAGCCTGCTTCATTATTTCGGTTGAAGATTCGATCGATGATATCTGGCAGTTGATGAGTGAGAGCGCCCGCCTATTCAAGTTTGGTTCTGGCGTCGGTGCAGACTGGTCGGCACTCCGATCAACCCACGAGAAACTATCCGGTGGTGGCATCCCAAGTGGTCCGGTGAGCTTCATGCGTGTGCAAGATGCTACCGGAGGTACAATTAAGAGTGGAGGCAAGACACGTCGGGCTGCGATAATGCAGACGCTGAAAATTTGGCATCCAGACATCATGGAGTTTATTGATGCCAAAAAGACAGAAGAAAAAAAGGCATGGGCATTGATTGAACAGGGTTATGATGGGTCATTTAACGGCCCGGCCTATGGTTCTGTAGCGTTTCAAAACGTGAACCAATCTGTGCGCGTGAACGATGAGTTTATGTATTCGGCGGAATCGGGTACGCCGTTTGCGCTCCGCAAAGTGACAACGAATGAGGTCGTCACAGAGACTGATGCCAGGATGGTCCTTGATCGTATCGCCGATGGCACGCACATCTGTGGAGATCCCGGTATGCAGTATGAAGACACGATTCAGCGATGGCATACCTGTAAGGTGACAGGTCCCATCAACTCGAGCAATCCCTGCTCTGAGTACATGTTTCTGGATAACTCTGCGTGTAACCTAGCCAGTCTTAACCTGCGCAAATTTCAGCAGGAAGATGGTTCATTTGATGTTGAGCGTTTCAGAGCTGCGGTTCGAATCTACATTACCGCGATGGAGATTATCGTGGATAATGCCGGCTATCCGAGTGAAAGTATTGCTAGAAACAGCCATCTTTTCCGTCCATTGGGGCTTGGCTTCGCCAATTTGGGTGCTCTCTTGATGGCTATGGGCCTGCCGTACGACAGCGATGAAGGGCGTGCAGTGGCTGGTGCGGTCATGGCAATGGAGCATGCAGAAGCGTATGCCCGGAGCGCTGAAATCGCTGCTAATCCTAGAATTGGGCCATTCGATGGCTATGCGGAAAACCGTGAGAGTATGTTGAACGTGATGCGCATGCATCGGGATGCTGTCGACGAAATTGATCAAAGTTGCCCGGATTATCTGCTTAGCGCTGCCAGGGAATCTTTGGATCGTATGGTCACGCTGGGTGAAGATCACGGCTATCGGAATGCACAGGTGACGGTACTTGCTCCAACGGGCACCATCGCCTTTATGATGGATTGTGATACCACCGGTATAGAGCCGGATATCGCACTGGTGAAGTACAAGTTATTGGCGGGTAAGGGGGATGGTGTACTCAAGATTGTCAATCGCACGGTACCTGAAGCACTGGTTCGTCTAGGTTATGATGAAGAGCAGATTGAAAGCATACTTCATTATATAAGTGAGAATGATACCATAGAGGGGTCTCCTGATCTAGATGAGGCACATCTCCCTGTTTTTGACTGTGCATTCAAACCGTTCAAGGGGACACGAAGTGTACACTCTATGGGACATATCCGCATGATGGCGGCTTGTCAGCCGTTTGTATCAGGCGCAATCTCGAAGACAGTAAATATGCCGGAGGAGGTTACCGTGGACGAAATAAGCGAGGGTTACATGGAGGGTTGGCGCTTAGGTCTGAAAGCATTGGCTATTTACCGCGAGAACTCCAAGAGAAGCCAACCCCTATCTACCTCGAAGGGTGGAAATACCAAAGGTGCTTCCTCAGGTGACGGGTTACCGGAAGCACCGAAGGTTGTGGAAAGGGTCGAATCCAGCATCATATACAAGTCTACACGTAAGCGTCTTCCAGATGAGCGACCGGCCCTTACACACAAGTTCAGCGTTAGCGGCCACGAAGGGTATTTACATGTTGGACTATACCCCGACACAAATCTGCCGGGAGAGATCTTTATCCGAATGGCAAAGGAGGGGTCAACGATATCTGGACTGATGGATGCCTTTGCTACGAGTATTTCGATTGCTCTGCAGTATGGTGTTCCCTTGGAAGACCTGTGCTCTAAATTCAGCTTTATGCGTTTCGAACCGAGTGGATCCACGAATAATCCAAAGATTCCGATGGCAGCGTCCATAATGGACTACATCTTTCGGTATTTGGCACTCACATTCACAGAAGAGCAGGTTATGTCGGATGCCATAAAAAACGTCATTGGAGCAATAGAATCAGACATTGCGAGTCAGCGGGGTGCTGAAGAGGAACAGCAGGTATCGCTTGAACTTGGACCTGCGCCGATCAATTCGCCCCAGGCAGGAGCCGTGCAGTCGGCAGAATCTGTTAGTACAGAAAACGGTACCTACCAACACCAGGACGATGCGCCCATATGTCCAACCTGTGGATCAATTACCGTGCGAAGCGGAGCGTGTTATGTTTGCACACATTGCGGAAGCTCCAGTGGCTGTGGATGAGAGCGTACCTCGAGGAGATGAGGAGCTGAAGAATCTTCTTGGACAGGACCAAAGAAGAGTATGACGCAATAGCGCACAGAGCGGATATCACGGGTGACCAGAAGGTAACAAGGGTCGCTAAGATCACGACTCCAGTTTGTACTGGAGTTGCGACTCAGCCAATACCGTTTGCGGACATAGTTGTGCTAATACCTATCCAGATATGGTAGATGAACCTGATCAGTGCTGGGTATTGCGAAAGAACAGCAATCCGCCGCCCAGTCCGCCGCTGAACACGTCCAGGTCACCGTCGTTGTCTATATCTATAAAAGCGGGTACCGCAAGTATCGGGAACGGAGCAGGCAGTGTACCGGATTCAACAAAGATGGGCGCTTGCGCAGTGCCCTGATTCATGTACAGGACCACACCGTCGGCCTCCCGGCCCAGGATCAGATCCTGATCCCCATCTCCGTCCAAGTCTGCAAAGCGTGGAACACTTCGACGTCCGACATCAATTTCCTCGAACTTATCGCTCACCAGATCAAACTTTGGTGCGTTGGGGCCACCATTATTGAGATAAAAATTCAGATCTCCCGAAGACTCGCCAATAAACAGGTCGAGGTCGCCATCAGCATCGATATCTACCAAGGCAGGTGTGCTATTGCTGCCCCGGGTTAGTGTGACAGTGTTGCTTTCGTCCAATACAAAATTTGGGGCGCTGGGCGTTCCATCATTACGGAAATACAAACTGCCCTTATTCCAGGTACCAACCAACATATCCAGGTCACCGTCAGCATCCAGATCGGCAATGGCGGGGGCAAGATTATAATGCCCGCCAATATCCAGAGGCTCCCGCTGCTGCCAGCGCAGTGTTCCAGATTCAGAAATATTTTCAAAGTAAAAAATTTCGCCAGTCTCGAAATCCTGAGCCGAAATCTTGTTGGATACTAAAACGTCCTGATCCCCATCTCCGTCCAGGTCAGCAAATACTGGATAAGAGTCTGCGCCAACATCAATTCCAGACAGCAGCGTTTTTGTTGTTAGTGAATATCCATCTGGTGTGCGATCCAGGTGATAGAAATTCTCCGCAGCAGATGTGTTGGGGTTGAAGGCCCCTCCAAGCACTCCAAACAATAACTCTGAATCTCCATCGCCATCTAAATCGGCGAACAGCACGGAATTATAACCGCTGGTCTTCACTGGATCATCAGGCGGATAAGCTATGGGCTCATTGCGCAGATTGGGGTCGGCACATGTGCCAGTGTTGGCGATTAGCAGGACACCAGCTTCAAAAAAATCACCCCAAAAAAGATCTTCGTCTCCATCATTATCCACATCATGAAAGGTGAGAGCATTTGCGCCGTGCAGTGTGGTGAACATCCCCACAATCTCTATATCCTCAAATCGGTTGGTTACAAGCGCGAATCGAGGCAACCCGGAGTCATCTGAGCCAATGGACTCGTAGTGAAGCACAGTACCGCTTACTCGGCCAATAAACAGATCCAGCAATCCGTCACAATCAAGGTCTGTTATGGTCGGGATATTTTGGCGATCCATAAAGAGAGGAACACCTTCGGCGTCCCGTAGAGAATCCAGCGGCGCAGTGAATGACGGTGCAGTTGCTGTTCCCTCGTTGCGAAAGAGGCGCACATAACTGAAGGGGGTTTCCCCCATGAGATCATAGTCACCGTCCTGGTCCAGGTCAACAAACCGGTACCACTCTCCCACGTCCAGGTTACGGTATTGATCTGAGCGCCACGTGAATGAGGGATCAGTGGCACTGCCGGTATTTTCGAAGTACTTCACATAACCCGTCAGTTCCTGGACAAACAAATCCAGATCGCCATCTCCATCAATGTCAACTAACTGTGGTCGAGGGAGATTTAATCCACCGTGGAACGGGTGATCCAAAATTTCGCCATCGGAGTTGAACACCTCTATGCCGTAGACCTCATGCACATAGGAGGGTGGAAATGCCGGGGCTTCCGGACTGATTTCCTGCGTTGTTGCGCAGCCTGCAAAGAGTACAGAGGCAAGCCCAAGAACTAACCTGAACGGGTTCCTAGCGTGTTCCGAGGCCCGTAGGGTTCGGACCCACTTCAAGCATCTTTGTGATTTCACGGCTTTCCGAGTCAATGACTGCGATCGCACCTGGAAGATATTCATCCTGCCATGTGTATCGTCCATGATAGGCTCCGTTGAGGTTATTGTTGGAAATATACACCGTATGTCCGTCGGGTGATATTGCGGCTCCATGAGGTTCGGAAAGTCCTTCTACTGTTGCCACTACTGCACGCTCCGCGATATCTACGACGGTGGCCCGATTACCCATTTTGTTACCGAACCAGACAACGCTGCCATCCGGGCTGAAAACCGGATGCCATGGCGCCATCCCAACTTTGATTGATTCGACCAGTGTAGGGGTAGCAGGATTCGATGTGTCGAAGAAAAAGAACTCTCCGGTAAGCTGCCCGCCCACAACCATGGTCTGGCCATCCGGCGAAACGGCAAACTGTACCAGTGTATGCGTATCGCCTTCGATCGATTGTAACTCGGGGCTTTCCGACGCATAATCGACTGTGGCCATACGGTTTTCTGCGAGGCTTCCCACGTACACGTACCTGCCGGTTGGGTCTATTGCAAGTGCATGTGGACGAGGAAAAAAGACGTCCAACTCCTCGAGATCCATACTTTCACGTTCAATAATACCGATCCGCTGTGGCGGGTTGACGGCTTTCATTGAACGACCTACAAACAGTTGGTGATCAGCAGGGTTGACCACCAGCATCCCAGGACGCTCGAAGGCAACCTGGTCAATCAACTCATTCTCACGATTAAACTTGAGCACGGTGTCATCGCCGATCAGGGATACGAAGAATGCGGATCCATCGGGCTCAACGGCCACATGGTGTGGTCTGGAATCTGCTGTGAACCCTAACTCCTGTAGATCAATGGTGCGAATCACCAGATTCGCATCCATATCAATTACTGCCAGTTGAGCTGCCCCCTGGATGCAGGCATAAAGGAGGTTGGAGGCATCTGAATAAGCAATGTCTCCGTCATCACTTGGAGCTCCGCGTTCAATCCATGACCGGACAGTCGACAGGTCTTCTTCGGATATATGAACAGCGTGCATGCTCAGCGGATCCTCGCTGGATAGCTGTGTTGCCAGGCGGATAAGTAGGCTTCCGTCCGAGTCGTAGGGGATCACAACTTCTCCGTGATCTGAACCTGCCATCAACGTCTCCCATGACTCGAGGGTCAGGCCGGTCTCCCGCTCGAGGAGCGGTTCAAATTTTTCCTGAATAAGAGGCAACACTTCATGGCTAAAAACGCCCGGCGTTGATTGAGCCAGTGCGTGCCCCGTAATTGCTGCGAACAGCAGTGCGAAGCTGATCGAGTATCTGCGAATCATGGGCTACAAGTCAATATTCCGCTTCCGAACGATAAAGAGACCTTCATTCATGCTGGTGATTAAAATAGTGCCGCTGGGGAAGTATGGGTAATTGCTCCATGAACCAGCAAAACCCGGGTCGTCATCACCATGAGGGACGGTGTCAAAGAATCCGACCTCTACTGGATTGATTCGGTCGCTGATGTCGAAAATGCGCAGGCCGCTCTTATAATTAGACTGATACATCAAGTCTCCCTGAATATAAAGGTTATGATCACTCGCAAGGTTTTCTGACACGAATTCTTTAGCGAGTTGTGGATCATCCAGGTCGGTGATATCCCAAATGAGTGTCCGGGTACCAACAATTTTTCCCTGCAGTTCGTCCAGCTCGTCATTCATATAGAAATATTCAAAGTCGTCCGTGACCCAGCCCTGGTGTGCATATCCTACGTTCGGGTATTCCGCTGATGAAAGGGCGACTGGTTCTTCCTTGTTGGTAACGTCCGAAATACTCAGCGCGGTTTCATTCGCGTTAAAGCAAATTTCTTTGCCTTGGTGATCTGCATCCGGTCCTTCGTAGATCACGCACTGTGCATCGTGCGAATATCCTGTACCTGAGCGTCCGGTATTTTCGTCCGCAAAGCAGCCGGCAAATACAGGCGTGAGAGGATCCTGTATGTTGATCATGTGCAGGCCGCCTCCACAGGAGTTGCCGCCGCCACTGCTTCCAACAGCGTATGCGAAGCCAGTGTCTTCGTTGATCACAATGTTATGTGCGCTTGCGATACCGTCGTAAATAGCATCTTCGGAATACGTCACGGGCTCTTCGGTATCCTCACGCAGGTGTCGGAGATCAAATACCTGCATTCCGTGTTGTCCCGCGCCGTCAGCGACGATAAAAGCGTGATTTGCGTAGACCTTGACATCCCGCCAGGTATTAGGGTTTGCACCTTCTGTTAATGGGAGATCTCCCTTCAAAACCGGGTTGGCCGGATCGCTGATGTCCACAAAAGCCATTCCGTCGTTGCGGCCCACTAATGCATACTCACGGTCTGTTTCGGGGTCTATCCAGCCCCAGACATCATTCGCCTGACTGCTACTGGTCCCCATCAGATCTTCCACAGTCATGAAGGACAATAGATCTACATTGTTGCAGCCAAACTGGCCCGCAATTCCTTCAGTGCAGTCTACTGCACCACTGGATACGAGCGGAGGTGGTTCTTTGCCGGTTTTCAGAGGCTCGCTTATTGCCCACTCACCTGTTTCCGAATCCAAAGTTGCTATGCGGACTCTGCCTTGTCCCATGCCGGAGGCGGGAGCACTAATGACGGCTCCCTGGTCGCTCAAGGAGATCACAAGCCCGAAGATCTGATCCCCATCTCCACCTGCTATTTCGCCTGTCTTGGTCCACATCATTGTTTCGGGGTCAAGCTCATAGGCCCAAGCACCTCCTGCCTGGCCATTCGCGATTGGGGTGCCTACCAGCAATTGCGTATCGCTATGGTCAAACCCAATGGCGAAGATGTCAGGTTGCCCACCCGATTCACCATCAAGAACCTGGGAAATTTCGAGTCCATCTACTCCAATGCTTGCCCAGACCAGTTTACCTGGCGGAGGTGGCGCAGTGGGTTGGACGTTAGGAATGATTCCGGGGCCCGCTGCGAGTAGAAAATCGTTGCCAACAGATTTTACCAGTGTGCCAAGGCCTGCAGCAGTGATGCTTTCGTGGTCACCGCTCAGGACCATCTCTCCGTGCCAGTTGTCTCCGTGATCAGTAAAATGGTACACGGCACCGGCGCCTTCGTTAGCGCCTGGGGCACCAACGTAAACGGTCCCGTTGCCGGCTACGGCTATTGATGTTCCAAATAAGTCACTGTCCTGGACCCCTTCAGGAGCCAGTGTGGCAGTATGTTCCAGGCCGGCCTCGGTTTGCATGTAGACGGCAGCAGAATTGATAGTAGTAACGCCGACCATGCCACTGGTAACAAGTGTAGATCCTGAAATGGCGAGGGCTCCCCCGATGGGAGCTTCTGTAGAGCCGGTCGCTTTAGCTACTTCCAGCCAGTCGCCGGTTTCCGGGTTGAGAGCAAACAGGTAGACCGCTCCGCCAAGACTGTCCAGAGATGGCGCGCCAATCGCAAGATGATCTCCGTCTAAGGCTATACTGTAGCCAAACGCGTCGCCTGGTTTTGCGTCCGAAGCCATGAGCTCGGCTGCAACTTCCCAACCTTCTCCATCCTCCGAACGCTGATACACATAGACCAGCCCTGATTCGTCGTCATCGGGTACAGGATGTCCTACGAAGATTGAACTTCCGCTATTTTCGGAAGAGAGGCCAAAGGCATTTATCTGTGCGTAAGCAGCCGATGGCAGCAAAAAGAATAGTAAAAGGGGTAAAAAACGGTTCATAAGAGCTTGCCTGAGGCAATGTTGATGGAAAATCTTAGGTAACCTACTCTGGTACGATATTTGCCTCAATAGGATGCAAACGTGTATCAGGTGCCTTTTTCAGCACCAGGAAGGCAAGCGGAGGCAGTATGACGACGACACTTGCGGGGCGTCCGTGGCAGGGGATGGGCACGCTTTCTACCTGTCCCATGTTGCCCATGCCGCTTCCTCCATACACCGTTGCATCACTGTTTAACCGCTCCTGCCACCAACCTTCCTCTTTTACTCCAATCCTGAAATTCTCGCGTGGGATTGGAGTCATGTTCAGGACAAAAATCATACTTTCGGATCCTTGCTTGCGTTCGTAAATCAGAATCGAGTCGTCGGTGTGCTCACCAATCCACGACCAGCCATCCGCGCTATCGTTCCATAGAGGCGCACACTCCAGATACAGAGTGTTGAGGTCTTGTACGAGGCGGAGAATTCCGCTGTTCAGTGGACGATCTAGCAGTTCCCAGCGGAGCGGTTGATCGTGATTCCATTCCTCAGTCTGGGCAAACTCACTCCCCATGAAGAGCATTTTCTTGCCGGGGTGACCAAACATATGGCCGAGGAGCAGACGGTAGTTGGCTGCTTTCTGCCATTCATCTCCTGGCATACGGTCCCATAGCGAGCCCTTGCCATGGACCACTTCGTCATGAGAAAGTGGAAGTACATAGTGCTCGCTGAAGGCATACATGAAGGAAAACGTGAGCCGGTTGTGGTGATATTTTCGGTGCACAGGGTCCTCCCGCATGTAGGCGAGCGTGTCATGCATCCAACCCATGTTCCATTTGTACATGAAGCCCAATCCGTGATCGTAGGTCGGAGCCGAGACCCCCCTGAAGGCAGTAGATTCTTCAGCAATCGTAAATGCTCCCGGAAAATTGGAGTAGATGGCCTCGTTTGTTTTTTTGATTAGATCAATGGCTTCCAGATTCTCATTTCCACCGAAAATGTTGGGCGACCAGTCCTCACGAGAGTAATCTCGGTAGAGCATGGAGGCGACTGCATCAACCCGCAGCGCGTCCACATGATATCTATCTAGCCAAAACAATGCGTTTGAGGTCAAAAAATTACGCACTTCGGTTCTGCCATAGTCAAAGATGTAGGTTCCCCAATCCGGGTGATAGCGCATCTTGGGGTCGTCGTACTCGAACAGGGTTGAGCCATCATAAAAGACCAATCCCTGCGGATCCGTTGCAAAGTGGGCCGGCACCCAATCCAAGATCACACCGATACCGTGCTGATGCAATGTATCGATAAGAAACATCAGGTCTTCGGGTGGGCCGTATCGATGCGTGGGCGCAAAGTAGCCCATTACCTGATATCCCCAGGATCCATAGAATGCATGCTCAGCAACGGGCAGAAGCTCAACGTGTGTAAAGCCCAGGTTCTTAACGTGGTTCGCGAGCGGTGCGGCAATCTCACGATACGAAAGAGAGGTACCCAGATCCTTGTGTCGCCAGGACCCAAGGTGCACCTCATAGATTGACATGGGCTTGTTCAGCGTGCCAGGTCCATTGCGCTGATCCATCCACGTTTCATCCTGCCATTCATATTCCAGGGGAGTCAGGATTGCGGACAGACCTTGAACACTGCTGCCATGTGGTACCGGCGGCTCTATCTGGAACGCAAAAGGGTCGGACTTATCGGCCGTATGCAGACCACGCCGAATACGGTATTTATACCGGTGCCCCCATGCAGCTCCGGGGACTAAACATTCCCAGCAGCCGCTCCCGGTTCGTTGCATGGGATGCGCATCGGCATTCCAGGCATTAAAATCGCCAATGACACTGACCGAATCAGCGTCGGGTGCCCAGACTGCAAACCAAGCCCCGTCTACCACCAAATGTCCACCAAGTCGGTCATAGCTCTTGAGAAGCGTCCCCTGAGACCAGAAATAGAGATCCTCATCTGAGAGCCACTTTCCATCATCTGTCTTGGATCCAGTTTTCATCAGCTATACGAAATAGTCAAAGTCCGCTTCTGTCCGTACACGGCGAAGAATTTGAAAAATTCGTACGGGCATAACATGCGGATCTATGCGGATATAGTCGTGGTTTCCCTGCCAGATATATCGCTCACCGCCAAGTAAATCAAGCATCTGGAACGGTGCCGCAGCAGGCAATCCTAAATCTTCAAGGGGCAGACGAATTACCCCCTCCTGTACCTGAAATGGATCTAGGCTTACGACGCATACGATTGAGTTTGGTCCTGCATTCTTGCAATAGGCAAGCATAAGTGGGTTCTGGATACTCAGGAACTGCAAATTACGCAATTGCTGCAGGGCCCTGTTGTCTCTTCTGATTCGGTTGACACGCCGGAAAATAGACTGCAGAGAATCAGGATCATCCCAGTTCCATGTGCGGATTTCGTACTTCTCATTATCGGCGTACTCTTCCCGGTCCGGGTGCTGGTTGGCAACCACATGTTCGTACGGTGGACCGTAAATACCGTACACGGGAGACAGAGTAGCTGCGAGCACGTAACGGATAATGTGTGCGGGGCGTCCACCGCTGGCCAGATACTCGTGCAGAATGTCTGGTGTATTCGGCCAGAAATTCGGCCGAAAATACTCGACAACATTGGTCGTGGTCAGCTCCTGGAGGTAAGCGGTCAGTTCTTCTTTCGTGTTACGCCAGGTGAAATACGTGTACGAATTATTGAAACCCAGTTTTGCAAGCGTGTACATCGTTTTCGGACGCGTGAACGCCTCTGCCAGGAAAATCAGGTCAGGATATTTAGTCCGGAGACGGGTTAGGCACCATATCCAGAATGCCAGTGGCTTGGTATGCGGGTTGTCTACCCGAAATATCGTTACACCACGCTTTACCCAAAATTCGAATATATCCTTCAGTGCTTCCCAGAGTGTACGCCACTCCGCGCATTCGAAATCCAACGGAAACACATCTTGGTACTTTTTCGGGGGATTTTCCGCATAGCGGATACTGCCGTCGGCGCGTTTTTTGAACCACTCGGGATGTTTTTTAACCCATGGGTGGTCGGGAGAGCACTGGAACGCGATATCAAGTGCAACTTCCAGCCCCAATTTGTTTGCTGTAGTGATAAACCGATCGAATGCAGGCAGACCACCTAGATCTTTGTGTACGCTGGTATGTCCGCCGTCGGGGTCGCCAATTGCCCAGGGGCTGCCTGGTTCGCCGGGCTGGGCCACTGAGTTGTTATCCTTACCCTTGCGGAAGGTAGTACCGATCGGGTGGATTGGTGGCAAATAGACAATATCAAAGCCCATTTCCCGTATACCTTCAAGGCGGGAGGCCGCGTCATCCAGTGTTCCGTGCATACCGGGCACATTGGTGCTGGAACGGGGAAAAAATTCGTACCATGCCGCAAAGCCAGCGAGCTCACGGTCCACATCTACTGTAATAACGGTGCTTTTGACCGCGCCTTTTTGAGGATCATTTTCCAGAGCTAATCGCAGAGGTTCCTGGGCTAGGGGAGCACGTATATTGCCTGCGGCATATTGCTCAGCGAAGGCCAGAAGTTGCTCACGAGCTTCACGGGGTGCATTCACGGCGTACTCCTTGAGCAAGGCTGCTCCGTCCAGGAGTTCTACTTTCAATTCAGTTTCGGGCACTCCCCCTTCGATTCGACGTTTGTACTGCTCCTGCCATGATCCGTAACGATCGATCCAAGCACGCACGTGATAGGTATACAGGCCGGGTGCTTCGGTAATGAAAGTACCAGTATATTCATCGTTGTGGACCAGCGTCATGGGTATTTCTTCGGTGGCACCGCCCAGGCGTGTGGCATGGAGTCTGGCGCACAGCCGATCGTGTCCGTCAACAATTATGCCGGCGGTTACGCTGATAGACTCACCCACGATCCGTTTGATAGGCCAATCGCCATCATGAACGTAGGGGTATACAGAAGTGATAAAAACGCGAGACCAACGTTCTGAAACGGACTTCATATTGCGGGCAATTGTTTATGGGAATTATACCCGTGAGTAACCATTATGTAGTTCCCCACACATCCATTTCACGGGTCTTAGGGGTCGGTAACCCGCAAGCCCCTCGCCGTGCAGTTGCCCCAATACCGGACGCCAGTATATATGTGGACACATTCAGGTCCACATGACCACAAGCCACACACTCGAATTGGTACTGCATCGTCCAATTACCTGCCTCGGTATGTCCACACAAATAACACCACCGACTGGTATACACCGCTTTGACCTTGATCACCTCACGACATTTATAGTCCGGTATCTGATCCAGCTGGCCCCAACTCGTTTTGAGAATCTTACGGTTGAGCCCAGACGTGTTCTTCACGTTCGTACCGGGTGATTCAATCGTACCCTTGGCCGAACGCGTCATCGCTTTGCCTTGGCTTCCAGGTAATGACCTGTACGTGATGTTGTGGGATGTACTAGCCGTTTCATTCATAAACAAACGACCCAAAATTTGGTTAACCTGGAAACAGTCATAGCATCAATGCTACTGATGTTATGGTAAGCACTGGATCGGATGACTATCTGGTCCAGTGGGTCCGAATGCCTCCCTGACCAACAAAGTTCATGGTTACTCATGGATATGATTTCCTATGTGTTCATCCAACTTACCTGACATCGTATCTGCCCGTTGGGCTAGATGAATGGTAGACAAAATTACAGCATTAGGGGCACAACTGGACCATAATGGCGTGAACTTTGCCATTTATAGTGCGCATGCCGATCGAGTAGAACTCGTTCTGCTCGATGAGGAGCACAGAATAGAGCGCACAATAGATGTGAGCGGGCGGACCGGGGATGTATGGCATGTTTATGTAGCTGGTGTACGTGCGGGGCAGCGATACGCTTATCGCGTTCACGGCCCTTGGGCTCCTGATGATGGACACCGGTTCAACGCTGAAAAACTGTTATTGGACCCGTATGCACGCTCGATAAGCCGAATGCCGCAGTGGCATGAGAGTTTGTTCGGTCACGATCGCAATAAAGACGACAGGGTGTTGAATCCGGCAGACAGTGCACCGTACGCCCCAATCGGTATGGTGGTCGATCTCGAATCGACCGCGGGCACGAAGGCCTCTCCCCGCATACCTTGGACGGATACGGTCATATATGAAACGCATGTAAAGGGTCTGAGTGTGTTGCATCCAGATGTTCCGCCTGCACTTCGCGGCACTTACCTGGGAGCGGCGTCGAATCCGGTTCTTTCGCACCTTAAGTATCTGGGGGTTACGACGGTTGAGCTCCTGCCGGTGCACACCGCTGTGCAGGACGAGCGCCTCGTTCAGGGAGGGCTATCCCAATACTGGGGCTATAATCCGTTGTCTTATTTTGTGCCGGATTCACGCTTTGCAGCAGGCGGTGCTGCTTCTGCGGCAGCAGAGTTCAGGGCAATGGTTGATGCCATGCATGATGCCGGGCTCGAAGTCATACTAGATGTCGTGTACAATCACACGGGCGAGGGCAGTCATTTAGGGCCAACATTGTCCTGGCGCGGCATAGATAATGCTTCTTATTACGTAGCAAAACCAGGACAATCACGTTTTCTTTACGATAGTACCGGGTGTGGCAATACACTGCGGGCAGAACACCCATTTGTTCGCCGTCTCATCATGGACAGCCTGCGATACTGGGTGGAGGTTATGAACGTGGACGGCTTCAGGTTCGATTTGGCCAGCACTTTGCTTCGGGAACGATGTGTGGTCAGCATGCAGAGCGGATGGCTGCAAATGGTGCAGCAGGATCCCATTCTATCCAAGGTAAAGCTGATTGCAGAACCGTGGGATCTTGGTCGTCTGGGCTATGGCTTAGGTGCATACCCGGCACCATGGAGAGAGTGGAATGATAAGTATCGTGATGCAGTGCGACGCTATTGGCGTGGAGAGTCGGGTATGGCGGGCGAGTTCGCTACAAGACTGGCGGGTTCCAGTGACCTGTTTGCGGAAGGTCATCGTCGGCCGTCTTCCTCTATCAATTATGTGACATCGCACGATGGGTTTACGCTTTTGGACTTGGTATCGTATCGCCAAAAGCATAATCTAGACAACCAGGAAGGCAATCAAGATGGTACGAATGCAAATTACAGTCAGGATTGCGGTAAAGAGGGGCCTTCAGCAGATCAGAGCGTAGTGGCAAAGCGCGACCGCCTGAGGCGCAGCCTGCTAACCACCTTATTTGTATCTCAGGGAGTTCCCATGATCCTTGGAGGGGATGAGTTCGGACGAACGCAAGTTGGTAACAATAACGCCTATTGTCAGGACAATGAGGTTTCGTGGTACGACTGGGATATCGATCCATCGAAGGAGGATATGCTGGAATTTGTTCGCCAGCTTAGTGCCTTCCGCAAGGCCCATCCATCGCTGCGGCGCAATCGATTTTTAACTGGGGAAGTAGGGGCACGTGGTGTACCAGATGCAGTTTGGTGGCACCCGGAAGGGCGCGTAATGCAGTCCGAAGATTGGGCAAACGTGCGCGCATTTGGTATGTGGCTGGCTGCCCCCGATATGTTGTTGATCTGTTTCAATCCCACGGATGAACCAGTTCGATTTGAACTCTCTGACAAGTATGTCTGGAGTTGGGGCTTGGGCTGGGGGGAGAGTAGTGTACTAATGGACTCAGAATCAAAGGGGAATTTTGCAAGCGTGGATTCCGAGTCTGTACTAATTCTGTACGCTCAGCCGTCTGCTTCCTGAAGTGGCGTTGCGTAGCCACGGGCCGAATTTTTCGCGCAGTTCGGCCTGCTGTCGGGATAAGAGCCTCCAGCGCCAATTGCCATAAGCAGTGCTAGGGAAGTTCATACGGGCATGGCTATTCAGGCCTAGGACATCCTGCACGGGCGTAACTACAAGGTCTGCATCCGAAGCCAAGCAGCACTCAATTGCCTTCGGGCAAATGTTTTCGTCGGAGTCAATCTGTAGGTATTCTCGCCCGAACTCTCGCTCATGCCCAGATAGCGCATCCCACCAGCCGCGAAGAGTGTTATTGTCATGTGTGCCGGTATAGACACATTGGTTCGGCAGATAGTTGTGTGGTAGATGCGGGTTATCCATACCTGCATCAAAGCCGAATTGAATCACTGCCATTCCGGGAAATGAGTTATCCTGCATCAACTCGACAACATCGGGCGTGATTACCCCCAGATTTTCGGCGATCACGGGCAGGGGGCCGCATTCTGACATCAGCTGATCGAAAAAGATCTGTCCAGGGCCCTTCACCCAACATCCGTGCACGGCAGTGTCTTCGGTAGCTGGAATTTCCCAGTATCCGGCAAAGCCGCGAAAATGATCCAGACGTACACTGTCGTACAGGCTCAGCGCCCGTTTCATCCGGCGAATCCACCATTCGAAGCCGCGCTCCTCCATAACTTCCCAACGATAAATGGGGTTACCCCAGCGTTGCCCGGTTTCGCTGAAGAAATCGGGGGGCACGCCGGCTACTACCGAGGGTTCACCTGAGTCATCTAACCGAAACAATTCAGGGCTTGCCCAAACGTCAGCACTGTCATGCGCGACGTAAATCGGCAGATCCCCCATAATCTTCACATTGCGTTCCCTGCAGTAGTCGCACAGGTTACGCCACTGGCCATCGAAAATGAACTGTTCGAACAGATAGAATTGAATCTCCTGCAGATTAGGCTTCAGCGAATTGTTATCAGGAGAGGTTCGGTCATGTATGGGCCAACTGGTCCATATCCTGTCCTGATGTTTGAGCTTCCGTGCACGGAAGGCGGCGTATGGCAACAACCAGTCGGACTCCCTGTTGATGAATGCCTGAAAGTCATCCGTACGGGGCCGCCTGATAAATCGGGAAAATGCCTGCTTCAGCAGTTTTGACTTATATGCTGCAACAGACGGATAATCGACGATACCTGGCGGACTGGCAGGGTAGGTGTCAATTTCTGATTTGGTTGCCCACCCGTCCTGAACCAGAAGTTCAGGGCTTATCAGTAATGGGTTGCCTGCAAATGATGAGGGGCTTGCATAAGGTGAGTCTCCCAGTCCTGCCGGGCAAACTGGAAGAAGCTGCCACCATGTCTGTCCGGTTTCGACTAGTGTATCAACGAAGCTCCGGGCTTCAGGCCCAAGATCTCCAATTCCAAAGCGAGACGGTAAGGAAGTAACATGTAGCAGAAGTCCACTGGAGCGCATAGCAGTCTGACGGCGTAAACAAGCGCGCAAACTTCACTTAAACGATTTCGTGCCATGAAAGCTGACATTTACGTAGAAAGGGCCACATTTAGCGAATTGCCTCGCTTGTCTCAATTGTTCGATGATTACCGACAGTTTTACAGGATGACGTCGGATACTGTAGGTGCAAGTGCCTTTCTTGCGGCACGCATGCGACACAAAGATTCGGTTATTCTCGTAGCACGGGTAGAGGATAAATCGCTGGTTGGATTTGTACAGTTGTATCCTGCGTTTTCGTCGGTACGTATGGGGGCGATCTGGATCCTGAATGATCTGTACGTTCAACGTGGTTGGCGAGGGCAGGGCGTGGGACAGAGATTAATGGAGGAAGCCAGGATTCGGGCGGTGCACAGTGGATGCATTGCACTGGAGCTGGCAACTGAGAAAACAAATGCAAGTGCCAAGCGCCTGTATGAGAAACTGGGTTACTCACTGGATGAGACCTTCGATCATTACGCACTTGAGCTCACCTGATCAGCGGGCGCCAACCCTATCACAAGGAACCATTATCTAAGTGGCCGCATGCAAAATTTATTGATGGAGCTTTCGCGTGAGGACTACGCGTACATGATCCGAATCATTGAGGGTCCTTTTGATCGCTGTACAGACCTCAAGAAGCACCTCGAGGCATTGGATTCGATGAATCACCGGGTAGCATTGTGTGAAGGTCTCGAAAGAAAAATCCGTTACTTGGGCAGCAGCGACATTGCATATAATTTTCGGAGGGTTATAGGCTCGGAGCCGGGGGCCGATTTCCGGTATATTATTCGTGACACAGCACGGTTCCTGAAAGTCCCCTTGGCTGATAAGGGCACAGAGAGGGATTTGCTCGTCCGCATGGCACAGGATTATGCTGTGGATACTTTTTCAAAGTTCACACAAGCCGAACAGCAGCAAATATTGGAATCCCTCGGCGTTGGGCGTGCGCGGGCGATATCCTTCCTGAAGAAGACGGGTGGTGTATTTGCCGCACCTGCATTTTTGCAGGCTTTTGGTACACTTGTGGTCGAAGGTTTAATCAAGACAGTTTTGTTCGGGCTGACTGCTCGCCTGATTGGCCTAAAGCTGGCAACGTCACTGTTTGCTTTTCTTTTTGCCCGTGTACCTTGGTGGGCGCACGCCATCATACCTGCGGCATGGACGATCTCAATTGGATTGACTGCGCTGGATCTCCAAGGACCTGCCCGGCGCAAGGTAGTGCCGATTCTGCTCTATCTGGGGCTCAGCTGCATGCGCCTGGATGCCGAGAAGCAGGGTTGATATCCAGAAACATTATTCGTTTTCATCTGCGCCTCTTGCCCCCTGGTTATAGTATAGAGCAGGTCGTTGATGGCCGTTATGCTCTCAGCTTTCAGGCTGGTCATTAACACTGGTTCTGGCTTAAGGTCTGATGAGTGAGAATGACGAATGGTGCGGAAACACGCTCCTGTTTTTCATCAAGACTCAGGCTAGGCAGAAGGGGTGTGCATCTGCAGAGTAAGGATGTCTACCCCATGAAATTGCTGATGGTGTACGGTCGTGGCCAGATTTCGTAGAATGCGCAGTGGAATTTCCTCCTCCAATGTGTCCAGGGTTACTTGGCGGCCCAATAGCACGATTTGATCCTCAAGATTATCTGCCGTTTCCAACGTAGAAACAAACTCAAGTGTTGCGCCCCCCCGAACTCGTCGTGCCAGTACCCGCACCCGTCGCATTCCGGTCTCCGTTTTGCCATCTTGGCTGCGCTGTAGCATTACAAGGGCTTCTTCTCCTATGTTTTCCAGCTGTCCAGTACTAACATCCGCCCAACCATAGCGGTGAGCAAAATCACGAAGGAATGCGTGGAGCTTGGGAATCTTACTTGTATCCAACACCATCTCAAACCTGTGGGCACGAGAGTACGTCAGGTTCATACTCCATGTCAACACGATCGAACATATCCCACCTGCGGTCATCGCGTTTTTCAGTGCACCATTCGCAAACGTGTCAAAAAATCCCGGTGCAATCAGATTCGCCTCTACGCCGATACCCATTAGTAGAGAGAGCCCGATGATGGTTCCACTATGCCAGTCCACCCCATCCCGAGCTACCATTCTCAAACCCACGAGAAAAAGTAGTGCCATAGCCAACAACACATAAACCCCAAAAACCGATTTTGGAATTGCAATGATGAAGGCCTGCACTTTTGGTATCCACGCCAGAAGTATTATGATGATGCCGGCAGCAATTCCTGTGTTGCGCGAGGTGCCCCTGAACATTCGGGCAAAGGATACATTCGTTAGCATTACCATTCCCGGCAGGGCACCTAAAAGCCCTGTCAGTAGGTTGCCAACGCCTTCTGTTGTAACTGCATTCTCAACCAATCGAAAGTCAACGGCCTTTGATGTGCCATGTGACAATCGCATCACATCTGTCGCGCTACTAATCGTTCGGAGCGATGCTATAGTCGCTGCCAGCAAAAACCCTGGCAACAGGGACCAGAATGAACTTCCAAATGCTATGTCGAATCCTGGCCACTGCAACTTGGGAAGGTCAATCCACGAAATTCCCGCCACGTATGTGGTGTCATACAGCCCGAATCCTGCACCAATCAGTGAACCTGTGAGAATGCCCAGGGCAAGGGCCCATGGCCGTAGAGCACTCCGTGCGAAAAACCTTAATCCAAGAATGGTGACCACCGTTGCAGCAGCACTCACGATGGGACCGACTGCAGAAGTCGCCTGCAATCCATTTTGGGGGAGGGTTACGATAATTGGGACAACCGAGATAGGGACCAGCATAAGCAGTGTACCTGTAACCTTCGCCGTTATCACATGCCGGAGCACGGAGAGTTTGCCAGACAGAAAACACTGAAATAGTGCAGATGCGACTACAAGAATGGCCAATAATTCGAGACCGCCCGCCTCGAGTGCCTGTACAGCAACAGCGATATAAATACCGGTGGCGGAAACCACCAGAATATGTCCTGTACCGATACGACCTAGACGACCTGCCTGTAGGATAGAGGTAATACCCGTCATGAGCAAGGAAGCAAACACGAGCCATGACACCTCGGCAGGGGATGACCCCGCAGCACTAGTGACCAAGGTAACTATGATAATCGAGGTGAGCAGGCTTGTAATTGCCAGCGTTACGCCGGCTGTGAGAGGGTTACCATTCGTAATGCCGCTCATGATCGTACCATACATATCAAGGCAGGCACATGGCCGATCGCCATGCTCTTGCTGTATTCCCACTGTCCCATGGCACGTATTACATTGAATTCTGCCATTACTATATCGTTGGGGTTCATTTGGCAGTGCGCTGTATACAGAAGTTCAGTCGTATGTCTGTTATCCTTGTCCATCTTTGTCATTTCCCCTGACAAGGTATGGGCTAAGATTGAGGATTTATTGGGCTTCGCGAAGGTTGCAGATCCTGTTCCTAGGCTCGTATAATTGGGTGTGTATGGAGGTTCAGGGAGAAGCTTCCACTGCCTTTTTGAGCAGATACACGGCATAGTCCCTTTCCCCACAAGCCGAAACGGTAAAGGACGGGGGCTTCCAAAATTTGTATCCCGGAGCCCCTTGTAAAACTGAATTCATAGGCACCGGAGATCATTATGAATCCTGCTTAGCGCGGCCCTGGAAAACATCGTACAGTTCAGTGAGCAGCTTTTCTGCTTCGTCACGTTTTAGGTCAATGATTTTGGGGTGGCGCAAAATTCCCGCTCCAGCGGTATCTACTCTCAGCGTACACAGTCCCAAGCGTCGTTGAAAGAAGGTAGCATTGATTTCAAAGGCCTGAAAGCGCTCGACCGGCACAACCCAAAGCTGCTGGCTGAGAATGCGCCGTCGGATGAACAGGTTTCCATCGTGGAATGTCCAGCTATGATATAAGTATTGGAGCCAGGCAATTCCCCACGCGATAGGCAACAGTGTCAGACCCCAGACAGCATACGGCCACCACAGATACAGGGTGGCGGCAGGTGCCAAAATGAGCAGGGTATAACGCAAACAACGCCTCCGAATGGTGAGCCGGCTGATACGTGTGTATGTTTCAGGAACCGTGAAGGGGCGGATCTTGGAACCCAATGCGACAATCTCAGCCCACTTTGCAAAGGGCATTGCGGGCTGGAATCCACGTTCGCCACTCTCCAAGCCCAAGGTCTGCATTTCCATTCGATACCAGTCATGAAATCTCATCAGAGGGTTGGATCGCATTAGGAGAGACTGGACGCGCTTGTAAGGCAGGGTTCCTTCCCGCAGGGTGATGAGACCGTATTTACGATGAATTTTCTCAAGGCCCAATTCAATATGGAAGTTGTAGTACCGAATGAAGTTTTGGGCGAAGCCGAGTATCCAGCAAAGAACGAGCGTGATCAAAATTAGCGCCGTAATGAGCATAGCCAGCGTGTACTCCTGGGAACTTGTGACCTCGAAGAAATACCGTTCAAGGAAGCGTTCGGCAGTCACTTCGATATTTAACAGGCCGGCAAACTCCAGCTGTTGCAGTACGCCTACAAGGACTGCAAAGAGCCCAAGAGAGAACTGATAAACACTCGAAATCAACAACCGGGGGAGGGTCAGATGAAAATTGGGTAATGCGGGGGTATCCTCCTCAGGTGTGTGGGTAGTTTCTGCAGTGTGGAGTAAATCTCGTATGCGGTTCGCTTCACGAACACTGACGAATGACAGTACCCCTTCCGCCTGTGCAGTGCCTGCAGTTTCGATCTTTACGACGGCAGTCCCGAGTATGCGGGCAAGGAAGTTGCGCTCAATGGCCACGTTCTGAACACGATCAGAGGGAATATTGCGTCGGACGCGCTTGAAAACACCGTAATGCATCACCAGTTCTTCGCTGGTCACGTAGTATCGGAATCTCAAATACTTGGCAAGGGATATGGGACCCATGATGACCAAGTAAATCACGCTAAAGATGAGAGAATTTCTCTGAATGTTTGATTCAGGCGATGTTGTCCAGGCTATCACGAAGCCAATGATCGCCAGGAACGCATAGTGCACGAACGTTAACAGATGCAGACGACGAAACACTGCTGAGGTCTCCTGCATTAATCCATATGCTCGGCGACGAAGTCCCGAACGGTGTCCCGCAGGCGCACGGCCTCTTCGTAGGGTAAGCCGGGAATTACGACATCGGTGCTCCGTGTTCCTGCAGTATGTACGACCAGACGGGCGACGTCATAATTTCCTTCGATCAGATCCTGCGCGACATCAAGGTGTTGAATGCGCCGGAGTGGCACGATGGTTTGTACACGGTTCCAGATTCCACGTATTGCATATAGATCTTCCTCACGCAATTCATAGCACCAGTATCTGTACCGTAGCTTAGGTACAGTGAGCGTCCACACCAAACAAATGATTATTAGGAGACCTGTCCAAAGTCCAGGTAGAAAAGTGTCGCTATCGGAGAATAAGAGAACAACATCTGCTGTCGCAGAAAAGGGAAGCAAGATGCACCAACGTAATAGACTCTTGATGGTCCAGACGCTCTTGACTGCTGGATCAAGCAGTTCCATGGTATTTTCGAAAGATTACCAGATGCTACGCACCAACAGATCGCTTGTTGTATCATGACAGAACCAACGGCCAGTGTGCTGGGTTGCGGGTATATCGGTCGCCCGTTGGCTAAACTACTACTAGATCGTGGCTGGCGTGTGCGTGGGTCCACGACCAGCGAAACGAAGCTGGACCAACTGTTGTCTGACGGTGTCGAGCCGTACCTACTGAAGTTAACGCCGGATCTGCAGGGGCGTGGTCTGCGTGATTTTTTCGACTCTGATGTGGTGGTACTCAATTTTCCACCAGGGCGCAGGCGTGCGGACGTGAAAATGTTTATGGAGTCTGCGATGGAGTCGCTACTTTTCTATCTGAAAGGTGGTAATGTACAGAAGGTGTTGTTTGTGAGCTCAACAAGTGTTTACAGATCAGGGCATGTTAGGGAGGAGGACGCAGGAAAACTCATACCAGAGACGGCGTCGGGATGTGCGCTCCTGGCCGCAGAAAAGACAGTCAGGAGTGCCTCTGAATTTCAAACCACGATACTAAGGTGTGGCGGGCTCTATGGGTACGAACGCAAACCTGGGAGATTTTGGTCGGGGCGTCCATTACGGAATCCACAAAATTCTGTCAATCTGGTGCATCGGGATGATGCCGTGGGAATCGCCCTGGCCACCATTATGCAGAACTGCTGGGGGGAAACCTTCAACGTATGTGCGGACCAGCATCCGTCCAGGGCCGAATTCTATACGCATGCGGCTTTACGCCTAGGTATAGCGCTTCCGAAGGTGGGTTTCGGGGAATCACAGCCCGACAAGGTTGTGCTGAATCATTGGGTGCGCAAGCGATTGGGATATACGTTCAAGTATCCTGATCCACTGACTCCCGCTCCCTGAGGGCAACATAAGACGATATCTCCAAGTTGTAGACAGAGTCGATCTGAACACCAAATCAAGGCGAGATGAATAAGCTCACATCCGAAGAGGCCTATGTGATTCTGAACAAGGGAACCGAGCGTCCCTTTACGGGGGAATTCTACGAGCATTATGCCCCGGGGCTTTATATTTGTCGACAATGCGACACGCCACTTTATCGGTCAGAGGACAAATTTCGTTCTGGGTGTGGGTGGCCGAGCTTCGATGATGAAATCCCGGGACGTGTCCGCCGTGTACCGGACGCCGATGGACGGCGCACGGAAATCGTTTGTGCCAGCTGTGATGGACACCTGGGGCATGTGTTCACGGGCGAAAGGTTTACCGCCAAGGATACGCGTCACTGCGTCAACTCACTATCCATGAAATTCGTAGCGAGTGACGAGGCCGCTCACTGATGATTACCATCGATGCAAGTGCCGGAGGTGGGACTCGAACCCACACATCCGAAGGGACACAGGTTCCTAAGACCTGCGCGTCTACCAGTTCCGCCACTCCGGCATGGAAATTGCAGCAAGGTGGATATAAACTTATGAAATATTGTTCCATCCCCTGCTGTATGGTCGGCGTTCTGCTAGTTGTATTAGTTACTGCAGATTCGTTTGCTCAGGTGGAACAGGCTGTTCCGCCGAGCACGGACGAAAATGTCGAGGTAAAGCACGCCTGGCGCTTTGCCCAAGAGGCGGCATCCCAGTCCTCACTTCCACATGTTATAGACGCGAATTGGATTGAAAATGCTCGTTTAGGAACACTTCAGTTACCTGGGTGCGCTGCGGCACTTGTAAGTGCCGACGGTCTTGCGGTAACCAGCGCAACGTGCCTGCGTTCTCTCGAGACCTGGATCCGTCCGAATGACAGTGTCTTTGTAGCCAGTACGCTGTCGGATGAGCGTAAACTATCAGGGTTGACCGTGCGGCAGCTGGTGGACATTCGTGAGTTTGCTCGTATTGAGGATGCATCTGAAGATTTGGAGACTGGGGTCGAAGCAGAGGTTATTGCAGCAGACGATAGCAGCACCTTCTGGGAATATGTTTGGCGCACATACAATGACGTGAGGCTCGTTGTGATTCCTTCTGCGGATGTCACAGATTTTGGGAACGAGGATGGTGTATACCCCAGATATGCGATAAATTTTGCGCTATTCAGGGTTTACGATGACAGTGCTCAGCCTCTGGATACGGAGAGCTATTTCGCATGGAATGATCGCAGGCCCCTTGATCGGGAGAGGTTCTTCGCGACTGCATTTGACGCAAATGAGCCATTCACAGTAATGACGCTCTCGAACACGTTCAGTTACAATGGTACCATCTCACCGCCGTATACCACATTGTATGGGATGCTGGACCAGCACTATTCGCACGGGGCGAAAGGCTCATGGGTGTTATCGGAAGACTGGCTATCTGGTATCAAAGAGAGTGATATGGCAACTGCATTAAATTTTTCCGTGGTTGGTGAATGTGCACAGACAGGTGCAGGGCTTATAAATGTGGACATGGAAATTCTAGGAGTTGCCTTCGATAACACGGATACTGAGGAAGGCACGTATTGCGTGGCTATTTCTACTTCTGGGATATTGGCACTATTGCGCACTGCATTGAAGGCTGAGGGCGTGGCAGATGAGCTGGCTGAACAAGCATTGCCGTAAATGATGACTCGTAGCCGCATGAATTGGTTGTTTACTGGGTTGCTGTTTCTTCTGATGGCACTGGCGGGTTGCGCTCCTGCTGCTGTGGAAGTTGTGCAGGTGATAGAGCAACCTCTGGTTGTGGAGGAGGCCCCGCCTCCAGCAGCGGAACCGGTGGAGGAGGTTCACTTCGGGATAGACAGGTTCGATGTTGACCTCGGTCGTTTTGATGGAGGCAAGATGTGGACATTTGATAACCCGCCGGTTGACTGGTTTGCCGAAGCTTATGGCATAGATGCCGATTCGGCATGGTTTGCGAAAGCCAGGTTGGGTGCGTTAAGACTTTCATCGGGCTGCTCTGCCAGTTTTGTCTCAGATCGGGGATTGATCCTGACGAACCACCATTGTACGCGTGAGAGCATTGTGGAAGTATCCCGTGACGGGGAGAGTTTGATGGAAGAAGGTTTTCTTGCTGCAACTGGTGCGGATGAGCGAAAAGTACCCGACCTATATGTTGAGCAGCTTTGGGGAATCACAGACGTCACGAGTCGGGTTCACGGCGCCAGCCGCATCGTACGGGGTGATAATGAGCGCGTCCAGGCCCGTCGCAACAAAGCTTCGGCTATTGAAAAAGAGTTAAGGGAGGCCGCAGCAGTACATGATTCTACACTGCATGTGGAAGTGGTTGAGCTCTACAGTGGTGAGCGCTACGCCGCATACACCTATAGGCGCTACGAGGACGTACGTTTGGTCATGGCCTCGGAAGAGCAAATAGGTTTCTTCGGGGGTGAGAGTGACAACTTCACGTTTCCCCGTTATGCTCTTGATGTGGCTTTTTTGAGGGCCTATGACGAGGACGGCAACCCTGCAGTGACGCCGCACCATTATGCATGGAGCACTGAGGGGGCATCGGTTGGCGACGCGGTTTTTCTTGTGGGTAATCCGGGCTCGACCAGCCGGCTTGGCAGTGCATCACAGTTGATTTTTGAGCGCGATTACGTGTTGCCGCAACAGGTTGCCGCACTGGAGCGGCGGGCAGAATTACTTCGCCCGTTCGCAGGTTCCGCCGGATCGGATTCGGCGGATGCTCTTAACAACATGTGGTTTGATGTCAGTAATACGCTCAAGTCGTTTTCGGGAAAGTTGTCGGGTCTACGTAACGATACGTTGATCGTTCGACGCAGCGCTGCTGAGTACCAGGTCCGGGAGGACCTTTTTAAATCGGATTCCCTGTCGGTGCGCTATGGTTCCCTGTTTCAGGAACTGGATGATCTCCAACTTTCAAAGCGGGCAGAGGCTGGTCGTATGGCGGGGTTTGCACTCTTCGGGACAACACTTGGGTCGAGGATCCTCTTGCGTGCGCTGTATGGGTACTATTATGCTAATCTGCAGCGTAGAGGCTATGTAGACCAGGAATTGCTCGCTGATATTCGCAAGGATGCACTGGCTCTGGACGACTTTCCCGCAGAGGTGGATGAGTCTCTGATCAAGTTGCGGCTTCAAGAGCTTCAAGAAGCTCTGGGGGCACAGGATCCGACAATGCGTAGTCTGTTGGGAGAACTTACGATCGATAGTTTGGCCGCAAGCATTGTCGCCACTACGTCACTCACGGATTCGGCTGGATTTACCGAGCTTTTGGATAAGGGATTCCTGGGGAGCGATGATTCGACCGTGCAGGTGATCAGTGCCTTGGCTCCGTTGTATTTCACGGTTCAACAGCAGGTAGAGAGTTTTCAGAATCGCGAAGACTTACTTGTTGCAGAGCTGGCATCACTGCGATTCGCGCTCTACGGTACAGATATGCCCCCGGACGCATCTTTTTCGTTGCGGATATCAGATGGGCGTGTAGATGGATATGCGTATAATGGAACTCGTGCTCCAGCATTCACAACATTCTATGGGCTGTACGACCACTTTCACGCTTATCGTGATATCAGTCGGGAATGGGATCTTCCCGAACGTTGGCGTGATCCTCCTGAGGCGCTTGATCTCTCAACGCCGTTGAATATAGTAAGCACCAACGATGTAGCCGCGGGTAATTCAGGGTCTCCACTCCTGAACCAGAATCTGGAGATTGTGGGGTTACTTCACGACGGTAACATCGAAGCCTTGGCCAATGTGTATGTATTCTCTGATCGTACTGCACGAGCTATTTCGGTGGATGTGCGTGCCATTCTAGAATCGCTGCGCCACGTCTACGGGGCCGACCGCTTGGTGCAGGAGATTATTGCTGATCCAGATGAATTGTAGCAGGCATTGTTATCTCGTACCCGGTAAGATGGATTGAATATGTTTGTGGCTGTTGCACAAAATCAGTCGCAATAACTTGGAGTTGAGTGCTGATAGGAGATGAACAATGCATCTAATCTTAGTGAAGAGGGCCCCCCGAGGCAGCTGGCATTGGTGCTGGCTGGTGGTGGTGCACGATCGGCCTATCAGGCTGGCGTTGTGCATTTCATGCAGGAATTGGTCCCGGAAATTACGTTTCCGATCATTACGGGAGTTTCTGCCGGGGCAATCAATGCTGCATTTCTTGCGGGGCATCCTAACCCGGGAGGTACAGAAGCCTTATTACACTGTTGGCAGAATATCAATCAGGATAAGGTCTACTTGCCCGAGTCCAGTGTAAGTTTGTTTAGGCGCATCCTGCGGCGTATACGGCTCGGTAATACCGTGATTCGTGTGGAAGAAGGAGAAGCACTTCTCAATACACAACCGCTGCGCCGGTATTTGTCTGGGCAGCTACCTGCTGCCCCAGACGGCACGTTGCCGCAGATTCGTAAGAACCTCGCAAGCGGAAAATTATTATCGGTTTGTATTACGACAACCAGCTTCACCACAGGTCAGTCAGTGAGCTGGGTACAGGGGCGTAACATCGAAATGTGGCATCGCCCGAACCGCATAGCACATAAGACTGAAATCACGCTCGATCACGTGATGGCCTCTTCGGCTTTGCCGCTGTTATTTCCTGCCGTAAAACTGGGCGAAGCGTGGTATGGGGACGGTGGTATTCGTGTGATTGCTCCACTCGCACCGGCATTGCACTTAGGGGCAACGGACATCATCTGTATTTCACCCAAATACCCACGCTCCCGGGAGGAAGCAAACGCGCCAGCGATTACCGGATATCCGCCGGCAGCACAGGTAATGGGTATTATGCTGAATGCCATTTTTTTGGATGCTTTTGATCACGACGTACGAGTGGCCGAGAGGATAACCAAATTGGTCAGGCGTACGCCGCATGCCGAACGAAATGGGATGCGTCCGGTTAATGTCCTCCTGATTCAGCCGTCCAAGGACATCGGTAGGCTGGCAAGAGGACTGGAGGTTAGGACGGAGGGTGTCCTACGGTTGCTCACGCGAGGGCTCGGAAGCGGGGATACCCTGACTCCGGATTGGCTGAGTGTGATGTTGTTTGATCCAGAATTCATTGGGCGTGTTCTGGAGCTGGGTTACGAAGATGGCAAGCGGCAATCTGCTGCCATAGAAACATTCTTAGAGGAGGCCATCAATGTATAAACAACGTATCGGCAGAACATTGGGTTTGATCGTGCTTCTGTGTTTGGCATATTCGCCGGAGATCAAAGCACAGATTCTACGTGGCCGTGTTGTTGATGCCAGCACCAATGAAACGCTCCCCGCGGCAACGGTGCAGATCGCAGGTACCTACAAAGGGACGATTACAAACAGTGAGGGGGTCTACGAAATAGCAGTGGATGATCTACCGGTTGATCTTGTGGTGCGGTTCATCGGCTTCCGAACCGATACGCTTACTGCCCATACCGAAACTCCGCTGGAATTTCGGTTGGAGCCCGTGGTCATGGAGATGAGACAGATGGTAGTGACAGATGAAGATCCAGCTGTATCGATCATGCGCGAGGTGATTGAGCGCAAAAAAATTTGGCGAAGGGAGCTGAGTACATTTGAAGTTCAGGCATATGCACGGTATACGTTTTCCAATGACTCCGGCATTGTTGCCATTGTTGAATCTGCAGCTACGGCATGGTGGGATAAGGATCGGGGAATTCGTGAGGAGATAACAGGAACGCGGAACACTGGGAATGTGCCTTTTGGAGATGAAATGCCCGCAGCACTGACCATGGTGAATCTGTACGATGACGACGTGGAAGTTGGCGGCCATACACTCATCGGTGTCACGCATCCGGATGCGCTAGATAAGTATGTATTCACGCTGGAAGGGATGCGCAGTGTCGATGATGTACTCATCTACGATATTGCCGTTGAACCAAAGTATAGACAGACAAGCGCTTTCGTAGGCACAGTGTCCGTCGTTGATGGTGTCTTTGCTCTTATTGAAGCCAGGTTAAGCCCAGGGCCAGCCTTTTTATTTCCGTTCCCAATCCAGAGATATGAGACCACCTACCTGCAGCAGTTTTCCAGCTACGGTGGTGATTTTTGGCTGCCTGTAGACTTGCATTCGAAGGCCATTGTAGAAATATCTTTAGGACCATTGCTCAGACAATTGTTGAGTTTTCCAATTATTTTCATCGATCAGGTGTCTCGCTTCACGGATTACCAGTTGAATATTGCACTGGCGGACAGCCTGTTCGAGGATGATGATAGGCTGCATGTAGATTCATTAGCGGTAGCATCTGGCGAAGGATTCCAACGTGAAGGAGTTGTGGTTCCGCTCAATCCCGAAGAAACAATAGCCTATGCATCCATAGATAGTACTTACTCGCTTAGGGAAGCCTACGAGCCGCGTGGACCTTTGGGACGTGCGTTGAACAGGAGTGCCGAAATGGAAGAGCGACGCTCATCCATGGACAAGGTCATTGGTTTTTTTACCGACATTAGGGTTACGCCGCGTCTGTGGTACAACCGGGTAGATGCTTTCCACGGAGGCGTAGGATACGGCAAAGAATTCTATCGCGAAGAATCCGATCGAACACTGGCAATAGAAGTGGGTGCAGGATTGAGCACTGGGCAGAAAGGGGCTGCACAGGTTTCGTATGATGGAGCTGTACGCTGGGAGAAAGATTGGTTCATCGGCGCAGGTTACCGTTCTGAAAACACATTTACCTATCAGTCCAGCAACAAAAACAGATTGAGTAACAGTAGTTTGATACTCTTTGGGCAAAACGACTACTTCGACTACTACCGACGGCAGGGGATATCAATCACGGGGGGCTATCGCATGCAAGGGACTCGGGGCACTATATCGGCTACGTATCTGCATGCAATTCATTCACAGTTGACCGGTAGCATCAGCTACGACTTGTTAGGTAGGCGTGAACCCCAGCGGCCAAATGTATTGGTTCCCGAGGGCGAAATGCGGACGTTCACGGTCAAGCTTAATTTTGGCCGCCCCCCGGTGTTACTATTGGATCCATCGAAACATCTAGCTATCAGCGCTGAATTCTCAACACCGCAGTCAGATTTTGTTTTTCGTCGGTACTATTTGAAAGCAGGTGGGCGCGTGATTACATTTTTGCGCAGACGTTTTATACCGGCAACCCTTGATTACGGGATTTCGGTGGGTCTGGCTTCCGATGGCGGTCGGACTTTACCGCTGCAGCGTTTTTTCATTGTCGAGGGAGGAACCACGGCCTATCATTGGGATGGTTCATTACATACCCTTCGGGGGCTCCCTTATCAAGGTAGTGGAATGGTTTTTGGATACTGGGAGCACAACTTTCGTACGCTGCCCTTCGAGCTGCTGGGCCTTGCGTCCATTGCTGAGAGGGGTTACAATGTATCGGTTTTCGGTGGGCATGCTTATGTTCGAGGGGCGGAGGGATCACAGCGCCGCTGGAGTCCCCATAATGAGTTAGGGTTGTCATTGAGCGGAATATTTGGCTTAGGGCGCGTGGATTTCGCCTATCACATTGAGGGAAAGCGCTTCTTATACCCGACGTTTGGTCTAGCACGCATCTTTTGATTGTTGCGAGGTATGCCTGTCTGCTCTCGATGCCAGAGGCACGCTTCCGGCTGTTAGGTAGGCAGTCGATCCTGCGGGGGTTGCTGGCTGTTTGAGTCTTGTCATTATCCAGGTGAGTACGCAGCAGGCATTGGGGGCAGGTGCTTGTTACAGGGTCCGTGCGGGATTATGTCACGGGACTGCCACTAATTTCGGCACATGTTGTTCTGGATGGTGCTGTTCAGAGTACAATCACAATAGGGATGGTGCTTTCGAGCTCACGCTTCCTGGAAGGATCAGGCGGCACCTCATGAATCTTGGGGGCCGGATCGGACACCAAAGGAGCAGAGTCCACAGCAGCAGATGTCGTAGGCGCGGATGGAGTCCGCGCAGCAAGCATGCAAGCACATTGGCATAATGCCGATTAATTCGCTATTCATCTCCTGAGCAGCCCCCCTAAATAGCGAGGATGGAAGGAATGTGGGGTTATAGTTTTATCAAGTGCGTAGTTTAGTTGTTACAGGTGCACTTCCCTGAGTCCCCACTAAAATTGATGTATCCTCTAAAACTGGATTCACAAATTGACAGTTCAATCAACTTAAAAGAAGATATTACTTACCAAACGGACATCCTAAAAGATGTCTCGCGAACGTTTGCATTGACCATTCCCCAGTTACCTGATCCGCTGGGAATGGTGGTGGGTAATGCCTACTTACTCTGCAGGATTTCAGATACAATTGAGGATGAAGAGGCGCTCTCGGCGCTACAAAAACGTGAGTTCTGTGAGCGTTGGATCAGAGTTGTTCAAGGCAGTCACGACGCTCATGAATTTGCACAAGATCTTGATAGTCTACTCAATCTTTCGGCAACCATTCACGAGCAGGATCTTATCGTCAACACACCCAGAGTCATCAGAATCACCCAGAGTTTTTCAGAGTCTCAGCAGCAAATACTCCAGTGCTGTGTAAATATCATGGCCAATGGCATGACGAAATTCCAAGAAGGCGCAACCCTGGAAGGGTTAAGTGACCTTGAGCATTTCAACAACTACTGCTACTACGTTGCGGGAGTTGTAGGGGAAATGTTGACAGAACTTTTCTGTGATTACTCCGACGAGATCGATGCGAGGAAAGAAGAGCTCTTGGCATTGGCTTCCTCTTTTGGGCAAGGTCTTCAAATGACGAATATTCTTAAAGACATGTGGGAAGATCATAAGCGTGGCGTATGCTGGTTGCCGCGAAATATCTTTCTTCACTACGACTTTGATCTGAACAGTTTATCTCGAGAGAAGACTGATCCAAGATTTATTCAGGGTTTGAACACGCTCATTGGAATTACAAAGCATCACCTCAATAATGCTCTAAAATATATTCTTCTGATCCCCTCACACGAAACTGGAATCCGTCGTTTTTGCTTATGGGCACTCGGGATGGCCCTTCCAACTTTGCGACGCATTTACAATACGCCTACATTCAAAAGTGGTCAGGAAGTCAAAATTTCTCGGCGTACAGTCAAAGCAGTTGTTGCCTCCACCAGTGGGTTGGCACGCTTCGATTTTGCTTTGAAAGCTCTTTTCTTTTGGCTTGGCCGCAACCTTCCCCTCGTCTCACCTCACTCAGACTTCTCATGAAGTCGGAGGATTGAAGAATCAATTAAACTTGGGTTAGCGTGTCACCAACGCTTCTTGGTAAGGGGTCACTAGTAAGAAAGTTGAGGGGGCAGATCATCGAAATGATCGGCGGGTGTCTCCGAGCCGTCCGCCAGGTCTCCCGCACCAACTTCATCGAGGCGTTGTACTCCATGACGGCCCCACACGCCAGAACCGACAGCCAGAGCGCGAGCACTCCCACGAGGGCGGCTACCAATGCGAGGATTGATCGGCGTGCACATGGTCGGGTATGTCGTAGCGCAGGCCTCCCGCGTTTTCGTACATCGACGCACCGAAGGCCGCCGCCAGTCCGTGGTCGCTTGGCCGCAGGAGTTTGCCGACCGTGATGTTCAGGCGGAACTTGAACAGCGCGAGCCACATCTTGAGCATTCCATGCCCTGGGATCTTCAGCTGGTCCGCGAGGTCCTCGCCGACCAGCAAGCGGGTGACGGGGTAGATGGTCCTCTTGATCATCTTCGTCCGCTCGGCTGGATCCGTGATCCCCGCGACCAGGGGCGCGGACCTGATGAGTGCATGGGTCATGATCACGGCGCTGTCGCTGGGTGCCGGCTCGCAGGCAGACCCGATGGAGAACCACCTCAGAGCATCGTCTTCGTCGGTGTAGAGGATGTCGTCGGGAACGCCCATGAGATGTCCGGCGTAGCGCCATACGGCGCAGAAGCTCTCCCGCTCCTCCTTAGAATAGATCGAGCCCAAGGTTTCCGAGTGCTTCAGTGTCCGCGCGGAGAAACAGGCGGTCGCAAAGCCCATGTGGGCGGCACTGATCGGTGCCCGTAGCTATTGAAATCCCATTCCGGGGACTGGCTCAGCAGATAGCGGACCTGCGCATGGACTAACCGAATTCGGACCGACAGCTTCCAACCGTCGCCGTCCCGTTGCATCCCGCCCGGCCAGAATATCTCCACCTGGTGCCGGTTGTTCTGTCTAAGTCGCCTGACGCCATATTCGAAGATGCGCCCCGTCTGGACAAAGGACTCGCTGATTAGCGTTGAGAAGCCGTCAATCAGTGTCCCGGCAACGAATGCAGCGAAGACGTTGACGACATTATTCAGGAAGACACGGGAGCCCAGCCGGAAGACCTCATGGTCGAGCCAAGGCGGCTCAGGTTCGGCGAAAACATCGCGTAGCGACTTCGGCGCCTTGCAAAAAATACTCTCGTTCTGATTCATGCCAGCCTTGATGAACCGCGCTGCCTCCCCTCGCGACAGCGCGCTAAGGTCCCTTGTCGCCGCGTCAGCTAGGGGATCGCCGATGCGGGTGTGCCGAACGTAGATGTCGGCGAGCCTCTTGTCGATTGCAGCAGCTCTGGCATGGCCTTCGATGTACGCGGAAGGGATTCCGTTCAACGTGCCTTCGGGCATTGGGACTCTGGGGGATTATGTGGTTTCTGCTATAAAATACCTATCTCAGCCGAGTCAAGGGCGTTATGGCCATGGTTTGCGTTTGTCTGAAGCATCAATTCGAGGGGGTAGTGGCTTGATCTCGGCGTATTTGAGTTGGCTCTGTGTATTCAGGCAAGGATAAATAGCCCGAATAAAGGCCCAATTTACGGGAAGTCCCGGGAATGATGCCCAAATCATCCCCGAATTACCCAGATGCAGCGCAACATTTGCCAGAATAAGCTCCGAGGTTAAGAGGGTCCCCAGATGCTAAAACCAGACCGTATGGGCCGAAATACGGCCAAAAGCCACCAAAAAACCCTACAGAAACACGCTAAACCGACCAATATTTATATCTCTGGGAAGCACTAAGTATTGCTTGCCAGAAAATGATTTTGGTCGTGGGATTCTACTGGTTTATTCTTACTAATCCGATCATGTGTATAAAGCTCCAGTATTGACATTCCCCATATTATCGTTATTTTACGCTTGAGGTAAAGGTGAACAAGGGCTAAAATTGAACGCCCGTCTGGATCTCCTGTCTTCAGCGGCGATTGCGGTTCTCCAGTTCCAAGTCACTGATTGTTCTGCGAGCATATGCATAGAGGAGGCATTTACTTGTACGGCAGCGCACGACCTGCATTTATTGGCACCAGCCCCCGATCAGTTAGACGCTATCAGATTTCTTCAACAGTGAGGATTTGTACGGATACTCGCATTGCTGAAACACTGGAGGTAGGTATGGTACTCAGAGATGTGGTCAATTCGTTTTCCTCATCTCCATCACGAACGGGAGATACATTTTTTGGTAGGGCAACCATGTCCCGACGCATATGCTCTTTTTTTGCGATGGGTTTACTTGCCGGAGTGATTCTTTCCGGGTGCTCAATGGCTCCACGCTTGGAGGATCCGGTGTCGGCGCTTCCAGAACAATTTGAGGTTGCTACGCTTGCCGAAAGGGATGCGCAGCATTACTGGTGGCACGGCTTTGGTGATCCGTATCTGAACCAGTTAGTCGATTCTGTCATTGCACGTAATCTGGACCTGCGCGTTGCTGTGGCTCGAGTGGCGGAACTACAAAACCAATTTCGTATGGTCCGGGCCGAGCAGTTTCCGGCAATGGAACTGGCTGCAAGAAGAGATCAGCAGGATACGCCCTCCAATACGGGCATAGGAGGGCAGTTAGGGGATCGTCTCAACATACCCGGGGGGCCCGACTTCCCCGATCGTTTCGAATTTACCACCTATAGCGCCTCCCTTGGCTTTACCTATGAAATAGACTTTTGGGGGCGAGTGCGGGGAGCGAAACGGGCAGCGCTGCGGGAGTTTTTTGCTACTCAATCCGATGTTCGTACGATACTCTTAGGTGTCATCGGTGAGACGGTTGCTACATATTTTGAGATTGCCGCGCGTCAGCGCAACCTTGCACTGACGCGCGAAAATGTGGATATTCTCGCGGAACGTGCCCAGATCATGTCTGATCGATATGAACGAGGTTTAGCCTCCTCCCTTGAATATTACGCCGCCCAGCAGGAGCTTGAGGCTACAAAAGCAGATATGCCCATGATCGAAATCCAGCTGGAGGCGGCCCAGGGGCGACTCGCCCTACTTCTAGGGCACTACCGAGTCCCGATGGATTCCATGATGGTGCCAGAAAGTGCCTACACGTATGCTTCAGAGGAAATACCGAGCGGTCTACCTTCAGAGTTACTGCAGGAAAGGCCGGATGTGGTTGCCGCATTTCAGCGTTTAGAAGCCGCTCGTGAGCGCATCGGAGTAGCACGCGCTGCTCAGTTTCCCAGTTTTTCATTGACTGGTGCAGCCGGCACACAAAGTAGTGTGCTGTCCGATATCGTACAGACCGGTCAGAAATTTTGGCTTTTTAGCTCCGGTCTGACTGCTCCTATATTCAATGCCGGTAGGATTCGGGCCAACATCAGGGTAGCCTGGGCTCAGTACGAGCAATTGTCTGCTCAATATGAGAAGACCGTGCTCATGGCCTTCCGGGATGTGGAAGCCGCACTGATTAACTATGGTAAGTTAAAGGAGCGGCATGCATCCCTATTAGCCGCCAGTGCCTCTGCTCTTGAGAGGGTTCGTATTCAAGAACTTCGCTATTCTCATGGTACAAGCGACTATTTGGGATTTCTAGATGCCCGGCGCAATCGTACTTTGACGGAAATGGCATTAACGGAATCGCATCGCGCCTTGGCCGAGGCTCGTTTAGCAGTACACAGGTCCCTTGGTGGGCTTTGGATTCACGGAGCATCACAATTTGATCATGGGACACCGTAGATTTCCGTTGATGTCGCTGTTCAAGTATATTTCGCGATCATGAAGCGAGGAAGACTCGTATTTGTTGTCGGTACTGTCGTCGTTGTTGCATGCGTCATAGTTTTGGCCATGATGTTGCCGAGGCCACGCAATAGTTCTCCAGAAACTACGCCGAATCAGGCCGTTCCTATTGTCACCACGGTTGTACCTAAGTCGCAAGATGGACGTGTCAAGATACTGGGGAATGGAACGGTTCGACCGCTGCAGGAAGTGGCCCTTGTAGCTGAAGTTGGGGGAAAGATCACCTGGGTGGCAGAGGAGTTCGTTACTGGCGGCTCTTTCCGTCAGGGTCAAGAGATGCTCAGGATTGATTCGACTGATTACGCCAACGCGGTCGTCGTTGCCCGAGCCGAGGTAGTTCAGCGACAGTTCGATTTGCTCAGGGCCGAAGAAGAGATGGCAATTTCAAAGCAGGAATGGAGGCTTCTGGAGAGCCGGACAGGTGTGCATAGGCCGGCCGACAGCACTGAGCTCGGGAGTCTTGTCTTCAAGGAGCCGCATTGGAAGGTTGCGGTTGCACAGCTTCAGAGTGCTCAGGCACGCCTTCGCGATGCTGAGATGCGTCTGAGCAGGACAAGAGTCGTTGCACCGTATAATGGACGATTACGAACCAAGGGTGCAGGGCTTGGGCAGTTTGTTGGGTCAGGGCATATGATCGGTTCTTATTACGGGACGGATGCGGTCGAGATCAGCGTGTCCGTTTCAGGTCGTGATTTGACCTTGTTGGGAGACTTACTCGGTCGTGAATCCCCCTCTACACGTGCAAGACTTATTGCCCGTTATGCTGGTGCCGAGCATGAATGGATGGGGGTCGTTCATCGCACGGAAGGTGCTCTGTCTGAGTTGACGCGAACCCTGAATGTGATCGTTCGTGTGCAGAGGCCATATGAGAGGAGTAATGTGCGTCCACCTCTTTTGGTGGGTACGTTCGTTACGGCATATCTGGAAGGCCGGCACTTTGATCAATACTACATGTTGCCCCGCGAAGCCCTCAAGGAAGCGGGTGAGGTTTGGGTGGTTCGTGGGGGCCGCCTGTATGGGCAACCCGTTGAAGTTATTCAAGAAGTGGAGGATACCGTCTATGTTCTGAGTGGAGTCACGGAGAGGGACTCGGTCGTGACCAATATGCTGAATGTCGTAACTGACGGTATGCGCGTACGGGCTGGGGTAGAGAAGTAGGAGCTTACCGATATGAAAAAAGCCATTGCATATATGGCACAGAACAGTGTCGCAGCGAACCTGCTGATGTTGCTGATTCTGTTCCTCGGACTCCTGAACGTGTCTAGGATTCCGCAGGAGATTTTTCAGGAGGCCAGTCTTGAATCCGTCGAAATTCGGACGGATTATCTCGGTGCTTCCCCGGAAGAAGTAGAAGACGGAGTCGTGCGACGCATTGAAGAGGCTATTGAAGGGATTGATGGCATTGATCAAATCTCGTCGGTTGCAGCAGAAAATGTAGGAGTGGTGACCGCAAGCCTCAAGTTGGGCGCAGATGTTGACAAGGCGCTCAATGATATCAAGAGTGGTGTGGATCGCATCAATACATTTCCCGCCGAAGTGGAGCGCCCGGTTGTGCGGGAGTTGACCAACCGCAGAAATGTGCTCCAGATCGCCATTTACGGGGATGCCAGTGAGCACACATTCAAGGCGCTGGCGGAACAGGTCAAGGATGACCTGACAGCGCTTGACGAAATTTCCTTTGTGCGCTTGACGGGAGTGCGAGACTACGAGATATCAATTGAAGTCTCCGAGAATACGTTGGCTGCCTATGGACTACGTCTATCTGACATAGCGGCTGCTGTAGGACGTGGGAGTCTGGATCTGCCTGGAGGTAGCCTAGAGACCCGAAGTGAAGAGATTCTGGTTCGTTCAAAAGGACAGAGGTACACTGCAAGAGATTTTGAGGAGATAATCGTTCTGGCAAGTCCGACGGGTGCAAGTGTTCGCCTAAGTGATCTCGCCACGGTAACAGATGGATTTAAGGAGGATAACTTGATTGCGCGATTTGGAGGACAGCCGGCGGTGTTGGTCTCGGTTTCCCGTTCCGGGGACGAGCGGGTTTCGGATATCGCTGAAGCCACCGAAGCGTACTTGACTGACCTCCGCTCTCAGTTGCCTGAGGGAATCTCCGTGGATACGTGGCGGAACGAACACTATTACCTCGAAAGCCGTCTCAATCTGTTGATTAGGAATGGAATTGCGGGTTTCATACTGGTGACTTTGGCTCTTGTCCTCTCTATGAATCTTCAATTGGCATTATGGACTTCCTTTGGACTGTTGGTGTGCTTTATCGGCACGTTTTCGGTCATGGCTTTTCTTGGAGTCTCCATTGATATGACCTCTTTGTTTGCCTTCATCATTGCAATTGGTATTGTGGTTGATGATGCGATTGTCATCGGAGAAAGCATATTCAGAGAGCAGGAGCGTGGGGTACCCCCGATACGAGCTGCGGTTCAAGGGGCCCAGCGTCTTTGCATTCCCGTGACCTTTGCAGTCTTAACGACCATTGCTGCATTTTCGCCAATGCTGTTTGTCCCGGGGGCCATTGGCAAGTTAATGGCCTCTATTCCGACGGTTGCGATCACAGTTCTGGTCTTTTCTCTGATCGAATCACTCTTCATCCTGCCTGCGCATCTATCGCACATGAAAAGGAAGAAGAGTTCTGGCAGGATAGCTCGACGACTGAATCTCATTCAGTCTGCTACGACGCGGGCCTTGGAACGCTTCACACATGGTCCGTTAGATCGCGTACTGCGGTTTACCACCCGCCGTTACATTCTAGTGCTGGTCAGTTCTGTGATCCTGATTGGTTTGTCTCTCACAATTGTGGGTAGTGGATTGATCCAGTTTGTTTTTCTTCCTGAGATTGAAGGCGAAGTTGTAACGGCTCGCATCGAAATGCCGCCAGGCACTACTGCTGAACGGATGCAGCAGATTGCCGAATTGCTGGAAGCACAGGGTCATGAGGCTGCTGCCGAATTACAAGCCAGTCTCCCAGAGAATCATTCGCCTGTGGTAACGAATACGATGACCGTGGTCGGTGACCAGCCCTCTCTTATGTTGGAGCCGATGTCGGCCGATCAACATCTCATTGTCCAGCCCCACCTGGGCGAGGTCAGTTTTGAACTGACAAGTGCCGAGACACGGAAGTTTCCTGCACTCAGGTTCGAGGAGATATGGCGGGATAAAGTGGGCGAAATTCCTGGTGTAAGCTCCCTTGTATTCCAAGCCTCACTTATATCTCTTGGAAGTAGCATCCGGGCTGAACTGACCGCGTCTACTCCGCAGGTATTGGAGGAGGCAGCGATACGCTTCCGGGATGAACTCACGAGTATTTCGGGGGTCTCCAATATTGACGACGATCGGGACCGAGGGAAACGTGAGGTTCAGTTAGAACTACTTCCAGAGTCACGCTCTCTTGGTCTGACGTTTGAAGATATGGCACAGCAGGTGCGCAATGCCTTTTTTGGTGCTGAAGCTTTGCGCATTCAAAGAGGAAGAGACGACGTTCGTGTGATGACTCGTTTGCCGGAGGAGGAACGCAACAGCCCAGAGGACCTGAAGCGCCTCCGTATCCGTACGCCCGCCGGAGCTGAGGTCCCTCTCAGCGAAGTTGCCGAAGTGAGCTTTGGTACTGGTCCGGCCAGTATTTATCGGCGTGACCGTCGGCGTGTGATCACGATATCTGCAGATGTAAACGAAGAAGAGGCCACATTAAACGAAGTCTTGGACCGTTTGGAGTCAACAATCATCCCGGAGATGCAGGGGGAAATTCCGGGATTCCGCGTGAGTTTCGAAGGCGAGCAGCGCCAGCAAGCGGATGCTATGGATGCGCTTGCCAGAGGTTTTATTATTGCTTTGTTTGTGATGTATGCACTTTTGGCAATTCCTTTTCGTTCCTATGTTCAACCATTTATCATCCTAGCCATAGTTCCATTTGGATTTGTTGGCGCTCTGATTGGACATATTTTTATGGGTCTGAGCCTGAGTACGCTCAGCCTGTGGGGAATTGTTGCGCTAAGCGGAATTGTAATTAATGATTCGCTGGTGCTGATTGATTACATTAACAAAAGGAGTCGGGCGGGGATGTCTATGGAGGAGGCAATTTGGGAAGGGGGAAAAGTGCGTTTTCGGCCAATCCTGCTTACGTCAGTAACAACGTTCTTGGGAGTGCTCCCACTTATCCTTGAGCAGAGTACGCAGGCACAATTCCTCATTCCGATGGCAGTAAGCCTCGGTATTGGTGTGCTGTTTGCCACGGTAATCCTGATGATGCTGGTGCCGGCCCTCATGATGCTGCATCATCGCATGGGCTTCTTGCTTCGTCGTGGACACTCTGACTGATCTGAAAATGAGTTCAGCATCAGGCCAGAGTGAATGCTGCCTATTCCCTTGATTGGTGTGAGTGGTCTCTAATCGTGAATTTCAATTTCCGTGCACTAGGGGGGGCAGCCTCAGCGCTGCTTGCCAGCCAAGTGATTCACACTGGAACGTTGAATTTTTCGGTCTTCATCTTTTTAATGGAGAGATCGATTTCGGATGCCATCTGGGTAGAGATCCAGTTCTCCACTAAAAAGGTGAAGAGCCATGAAAAATATTAAACCCCCAATTTTCGCAGCGGCTGTTTTGACTGACATTTTGTCCTTGTTTACCAACTTGTCTAAAAGTTTTGCTTGCTGATCTGTGATCATCGCCAGAGACTGAATGGAAAATAATTTGCGCGTTCACGCACGAAAACTCCATTCGTCCCGATTGAACTGAAAGGAAACTTTTAATTGTCGCTGGACAGACACACCGCGTCAGTAGATGTAACAGTAACGACTTCCTATGGTAGCAATAGTGGATCTGGCAGATTATCAACATGGGCCAAAGGAGAAGGCGTGGAAGAGGCACTAGTAGCGAACATACTGCAACTTTGGGCGGGGTAACTGGATTACCATACGAACATCACATAGACCAGTCTTATTATCAGAATCAACAGAAGGCTTGAATTGAGGTTATAACTGTTCTTGGAGGAGGTTAAAGCTCCACTCGTGTTAGGTTATCATCGGGGATTCAGTTGATCTATCAAGGTCCAATGATCTGAATACGTCCATGCTCAGATGTTTCTCAGCCGTAGTCTATTGTCTCCTCCTGGTTTGCTGGTCCCAGGAAACCAGCGCCAACCATTTGCTGATCAAAGCAACTGCGAGCGAGATATTGATTGACCAGCAACTTGAACAGAATAACGAACAAGACAGATATGTAATTAGTGGATTTGTGGTAGATGCCGAGAGTACTGAAAGTTTAATCGGAGCGACCGTTCATGCGCCAGATATAGGTATTGGGACAACGACCAACCGCTATGGGTTTTTTAGCCTCTCGGTTCCTGCGGATTCCGTGCGACTCGTCGTTTCCCATGTTGGCTACCTCTCCCGTACGCTGAATCAGACACTGACAGAAGACCTTCGGTTGAACATTGAATTAAACCCCGAGGCCACCAGGCTTGGTGAGGTGGAAGTCATTGCAGTCGGGGAATCGTCAGTAGAGTCCGTTCAGATGAGTCAGATCAAGTTGCAGGTCGGAACCATCCGGGCACTCCCTGTTTTGGCGGGAGAGACAGATATTTTTGGGTCTTGGGCCAATCTTGTGAAAACGCAATTTTCATTTCATTCTGGGGGAGAGGTCCAAGCCTCCGAGATGGAAGTAAATGGCGGTTGCAAATCGTTCATTATTTCGGAATCCGCGGGCGCGTACTTTGACTGTTTTTATTCGGCTGTTGATGCTTTCGGCCGGGCCATTGCTGACCTTGAGAATAATTGCATTGATGATTCCCCACAGGTGGTTTTTAATGGTTTTGGCGGCTTCCTTGACCGGCTCCAAGCGGCAGCGCATGGCCCAGGAAAGCCATCTTTTCCAGCCCTTGCGGGCCCAGGTGGGATGTACATAATGCCATAAATTTCGTGCCATCTCCTTGATGGCCCACGCCCGGGCGGTTTTCAACGAACTGTTCTTCAACGATTGAAACCGCGCTTTCTGCTTCTTGGACATATTTTCCCGGTTCGTTAGCCAGTCGTACTTACTTCCGGTGAGGGTCGTATCTCCTTCGGCGCGTAAAGCCTTGTGCTCTTGCCGACGCACTTTGTCCACGGCCTCCCCCAGATACTTCGCCACATGAAACCGGTCAAACGCAATCTTCTTCGCTGCATCAGCTACACACGCCAAGGTGGCAGAGATGTAGGCGGGCCACATGTCCATGCTCACGCTCTCAATCCCCGCCAATTGTTCTGGTGTGAGACTTAAATACCAGCGCTTTAGCACCGCTTTCGTGCGTCCGATCCCCACATACAGGACCCTGCCTGCCTTTGCATCGGAAACGACCGTAACGTATTTATGTCGCTTACGGAAGGAGGTCTCATCCACGCAAATGTGCGGAATAATCTCCGTTTGTCTGCGCCGAAGTCCTCGCTCTACCGCGTGCTCCATGATCCTTGAAATCACTTTCCATCCCACGCCGAGCTGCCGCGATACTGCGGATACACTCGCATCCCTAAGCCATCCAATTACCATCTCTTCAAAGTCAAAGGTGTGCCGGGAACTCGACGATGCCCAAGGAACCTGCACCGTCCGAACTCCACACGCTCGACACTTTACACGCGGAACCCGGGCAATCAACTCCGTACGATAGGTACAGGTATCTAAGTGCCGCCAGGAACGTGCCTCGCGCAAATCATAAAAGGAACAAGCCGCCTTACACTTCGGACATGACAGCAATGATGTATCCGTGCAGATCACCGTTACCCGCCGTACCCGATCCTTATCATCATAACGATCCTCTGAAATCTCCCAAGGCGATTCAAGCCCTATACTCCTATGGATACTCGCCTCATCCTTTTTCATTGTATTCGCATCTGTTTCAAGTGAAATTTTCCCCAGAATAACGACCAAAAATAGAGCACATAAACACTACTGTCATGACCACCTTATACCGAATTTTCCTGAATTTACAGATCTCGTCATAATATTGGGTGAAGGGCCATATTTTTAAGACGCTTCAGTTACTCCCTGGGGTCCAGTCGGGCCGAGAAGGGACTTCGGGCTTGTATGTTCGTGGAGGCAGTCCTGACCAGAATTTGGTCTTGCTGGACGGAGTCACGGTGTACAATCCCAGTCACCTGTATGGTTTCCTCAGTGTATTCAACAGTGATGCGATTAAGGATGTGACGTTGATCAAGGGGGGAATCCCAGCCCGTTACGGAGGCCGTTTATCTTCGGTGGTTGATCTGACCATGGAAGAGGGGAATATGAAAGAGTTTGAAGGGACGGCATCCGTGGGAATTGTCGCTTCAAGGTTCACCTTTCAGGGACCGATCAAAAAGGATAGAGCTTCATTTATTGTCGCCGCAAGGCGAACCTATCTTGATTTGTTGGTGTCCCCCTTCCTTGACGAAAATAAGGGGACCGGGTATTATTTCTATGACACCAGCGCGAAGGTCAACTACATCACTTCCAGCAACGATCGGTTCTATCTGAGTTTTTATGCTGGGCATGATCATGGGTATCGGCGAAAAGGTGGCAATCAAGAGTCCAGCAATGAACAGCATCGCAAGCGTGAAAATCTTGGGTGGCGTAACCTGACGGCTACCGCGCGTTGGAATCGTGTATGGGGGGCGCAATTTTTTTCCAACGCATTGCTGGGGTATACACGCTATCGGACCGGAATACGAAGCCAGGAAGAGGTCAGGCTACTTGATGATAGTTCTGACATACAGCGTTTCTCTCGTTCCAGCTTTTTGTCCGGAATTACTGATATTATCGGTCGGATGGATTTTGATTGGGTTCCGAACCCTGTCCATTACATACGATTCGGCGCAGGAGGCACCGTACATACATACAACACAGGGGTAGTTTCAGAGCGGGAATTCGGTATTGATATTGCTCCAGTAGATACGGTGTATAATCCAGATCATCGGATCAGAGCGTTTGAAGCACATACTTATGTTGAAGATGAAGTCAAACTACTCTCAAATGTATCCGTGAATGCTGGGGTTCGAGCTTCAGGTTTTTTCGTCAAAGACCGGCAATATTACTCTCTTCAACCCAGGTTCAATGTTCGGTGGAAATTCGCGGCAAATTTAGCCCTCAAAACATCGTTTACCGTATTGAAACAGAATTCACATTTGTTGCCCGTTGCGAGTGGGCTATCCCTTCCCCTGGATTTGTGGGTTCCTGCAACGGATCAAGTACGCCCCCAGAATGCGACTCAAGTGGCCTCTGGCTTTGCGTGGAATTCTTCCCGAAGAACATACGAAGTTACGGTGGAGAGTTTCTACAAATGGATGAATTCCCAGATTGAGTACACCGAAGGTGCTCGAATTCATAATTTATCGGGAGACGCTTGGCAGGATCAGATTGAGAGTGGAAAAGGCTGGTCATATGGGGGAGAACTGTTTGTTAGGAAGAGTACTGGACGGGTCACGGGGTGGATCGGATACAGTATGACGAAGACACGCCGAAAATTTCCTGCTCTCAACGGTGGACGAACTTTTCCTTCCCGGTTTGACCGTTTGCATGATGTGTCGGCGGCCGCCATCTGGCGATTAAGCCAATCTATTGAACTGTCCGCCGTCTGGGTCTATGGCACTGGTCAAGCAGTCTGGTTGCCCGTTGGTCATGCCTATGGATTGCGGCATGATCCAGGTGGAGCAATGGATTTTTTTGAGCAGGACAATTCGCGGGTATTACAGGTGTTTGGTGATCGAAATTCGGTCCGGGCGCGAGCTTATCATCGCCTTGATTTATCCATACAAATGAAACGAACTCTACGGTGGGCCCATCGCACATTCTCATTTGGAGCCTATAATGCATACAGCAGACAGAATCCTTTTCTTCTGCAAACGGAGAAAGTAACCGAACGCGATGAGGTGGGAGATGAGTTTAATTAGTGCTTGTCAGAGAATAGGTCATTTTTGCGATTCTTGCTATACTCATAACAATCTGGGCCCATAATTGTGGCGTCGTTGGTGGAGTTTCGGGGGAATCAGGTGCCTTTCGGCTTGCTGAATGGTCACTGGAAGACATTTTTTGCTCTCCGATGCAGCTGGGACGCGACCATGCGTGCCAACCCGACGTATGTCTGCCTTTCCGCTTATGGCGGAGCCTGTCCAAATTCTTTCGGTAGGATTACAGCGGCGCTACGCCGCTCGTTTTCGGGCCTGATGCCAGCGCTTGAGCCGCTCTTCTTTCCGCTTCAACTGCAAGCCAAGACGATGCACGTTGGCCGCGACCACAGAGAGCGCCACCGTGCGACCAAACCCCTCCTTACCATGCGTACGCACCAAGTCCAGTCCGCGCTGGTTCAAATTGTTGATCGCGGATTCTACCGCCGGATGCTGACGACGACCCTCCACAAAGTCCGGAGCGGATGCGCGCTCCTTGTCCGCATGACTTAAACGACCCCGCTTCGGCATAATCACCAGTTCCAGAATTTGCTCCAATGCGCGCCGGTTGTGTTCCGATGAATACCCCGTATCCATGCTGCACGAAGTCAGGGACGGGTACAGTGTCTTGGCCTCCCGTAAAAAATCCACGATCATTGACGAATCGCCCCCCTCGTAGAGCACCTGGTAGTAAAGAATGTACCGATGCTGGTCCTCCAAGACGCAGACCGGGAGGCCCAACTCCGCCTGTACCCCCGCCTTACCTTTGCTGATCCAACGCGTATGCGGCTCGTGAACCGAGAAAATCTTCTCCGAATGCGGAATCTTTTCGCCCCTGAGCAACCGCCGATCCACCTGATCGATCAGTTTCAAGCTGCATTCCAGGTAATGTAGCCCCTTATCACTGCAATCTGCCCCCAACCTCCGCTGCGAAGCCAACGCCTTCTTCATCAGCTTTCTGCAGTGGCACAGGTATTTGCGCACCCGATCACGACGACGCCAGCCCCGTGACCTGCGTACCCCTTGAAACAAACGATCAAGCCGCTTTTCCCAATCCGACGCCTTGCGCCAGCCCGGCAGGCCGTGCGAACGGCTCATACGTGCCGACTCCCGAAGCAAACAACCCACCGCATCCCTTAGCAGATTCACATCCGTAGGCCAATGAACATGCGTCTTCGTCACCGCTGAATCTACCCTGCAACGTAACCCTTCCTCCTGGGCCTTCTTCGTAAGTTCTGCGTGCCCATGTTCCACCACAACCTTGTTGATCTTGCCCAGTAACTCCTCCGATAACAAACTCACATTGTCCAGAATCGTCTGTACATGGTATTCCGGTTCCTCTTCCTCGCGCCAACCACCATGCCCAAGCATCTGGCGCAGGAGCTTGTCGTTGTTCGCCATATGCGTCAGTCGATCATAATCGCAATTCAGGGCCTGCTTCAGCATCCCCAGAACGAAAATCCTCCACAGATCCATCCCCCGGCGCCCCAATTTGTGACTGACTCCCGAAGCCACACCCCCTTCCAAAAGCTCGAAAATCTTCGCTCGCGTCTTTGCATTCTTGTATATCGAACGCAAACCACGCAATACCGCCGGAATGTCATCCCGGCTTCGGGGGGCAAGCTCAATCTCTTCAATCGGAACCTGCCCAAACGCGCGTTGGGCTTCCATTACTACACGCATGGCAACAAAGGGGCGAATGTACACGCTTAAACGCCCAAATCAGACCTCTTACCCCAAAATTGCCGCCAGATTCGCAAATTCATTCATCCTCCTGCGATGACCACGCCTATGCGATGAGAACCCCAAATACAGGCTAAATCCTGACCAAATCCACCAAAAATGACCAAATCTGCTCCCAAATACCCGAATTCATCGTATCATCCCACGACCAAAATCATTTTCTGGCAAGCACTAATTATCTGGTATTTGAGCAGATCAGCGCGTTCCCCGTCATCCCTTTTGTAAACTACAGGCTTGAATTTTAATAATTCACTCATGAAATCTCCATTGCCTCTACTGATTCTGTTTTTTTTGGGTTGCGAGACCGTCGTTGAGGTGTCCCCCCCGGAATACAATTCAGAACCGGTAGCTACCGGCTTCTTTTCCCCAGATAGTACATGGTCCGTTACAATGCATAGAAGTCTGGGGGTCACCGTGAAGCGAGATGCAACACACGAATACATTTCAGATGCGTCTGTGAGGATCATGGATGGTTCCAATATGGTCGATATCTTGAACTACCAGGGAAATGGAAGATATGCCTCCAGTACAGGTGAATTACCTTCGTATGGAACCCAGTATACACTTCAGGTGGATTTTCCAGGCGAAGTCAGTATTCAAGCTACTTCTGCGGCTCCTTCTCCAGTCGCGATATCCGATTATTCAATTGAATATCGTCCACCTAGGTTCGATATAATTCCTGTGAGTAGATATCATCTCAGAATCGTTTTTTCAGACACGCCTGGCATGAATTTCTACAGAATAGGGGTTTACCGTCGTGTACGGAATAGGTACGCATTTGGTGGGATAGTTCCAGACAGTGTATATAGAACAATATGGCTCGATGGCTTAACTCCTGGATGGTCCTGTGGCTATTTCGACGATGTTGATCCGATTGAGCCAGGAGTAGGCAGTAGTCTGTGTACGGAATTTGTTGCAACAGACAGACTATTTGATGGGAAGGACTACTCGTGGAGTGGGACCACCATTAACGTAGCAGATGAAATCGGAAGAAAAGAGTTACGTCTTATTATATCGTCTCTCAGTGAAGATTACTACAAATATCTTCAATCATTGGAACGCAATGTCTTCCACGATCCATTGACGCAAGAGCCGTTTCCAGTGTACTCCAATGTGAGCGGAGGTTTGGGTGTTTTTGCGGGATACACAAACACGAATCTTATTCTACCCATGCCCAGCGAAAATTGAAGTCTATCAGGATTTTTGTTGAATCACACCGAATCCTATGGCGGTGGCTGGTGAATCCAGCGGGATAGAAGAAGTCCTAGAAATTCGGCTCTTCGCTTTTACGAGTGGGTAGCCTGTTTTTGGACGCCATCTGGGTAGAGATCCAGTCCTCCGAGATAGAAGTAAATCGCATTGGCAAACCGCTGTTTATCGCAGAATCCGCGACCCCGAACTTTAATGGTTTTGATTCGGCTGTTCAAGCTTTCGGCAGGACCATTGCTGACCTTTGAATGATGGCATTGATAATGCCCACAAGTGATTCTTGATGGTTTTCGCAGCTTTTTTCACGGATTCAAGTCGATAACGCATAGCCTAGGATAGCCATCGCTTCCAGCCCTTGAGTGCCCAGATACGACTGACATAGTGCCACAATTTCTGGGACAGATCCTTGATGGCCTATGCTCTGGCGGTTCTCAACGTACTCTTGCGTAACGCTTGGAATCGTTTCTTTTGCCGCTCCACAGATTAACTGGATTGGTCAGCCAGTCAAACTTGGTCCCTTTGAGATCGTCCATCCCTTGTTTCATCAACTCCCGGTTCTCTTGGCGCCGAACCTTGTCCACGGCCTCTCCCAATTTAGTGAAGAGCCTTTTTTGGATGCTTGATCACGACGTACGAGTGGCCGAGAGGATAACCAAATTGGTCAGGCGTATGCCGCATACCGAACGAAATGGAATGCGTCCGGTTGACATTCTTCTAATTCAACCGTCCTTCGTCGGTACTATTTGAGAAGAGGTGGGCGCGTGATTACATTATTGACCAGACGTTTTATACCGGCAACCCTTGATTACGGTATTTCAGTAGGTTCGGCTTCTGATGGCGGTCGGACATTACCACTGCAGAGTTCATTCATTGTCGAGGGAGGCACCACGTTCTATCACTGGGATGGTTCATTGCACACCCTTCGGGGACGCCCTTATCAAGGTAGTCGAATAGTTTTTGGATGTTAGGAGCACAACTTTCGTATGCTGCTCTTCGAGCTGCTGGGACAATCGTCCACGGCTAATAAGGGCTACGACGTATCGATCTTCGGTGGGCATGCTTTTGTTCGAGGGGCAGGGGTATTACAGCGTCTCTGGAGTCACTATAATGAGTTAGGGTTATCATTGAGTGGAATGTTTGGTTTAGGGCGCACGGATTTCGTCTATCACATTCAGGGAAATCGCCTATTATACCCGACGTTTGGTCTAGTACTTTTATTGATTGTTCCGAGGAATGCCTGTCTGCTCTCGATTGTCAGAGTCACGCTTCGGGCTGTTATGCAGGCACCCGATCCTGCGGTGGCTGCTAGCTGTTTTGAGCGTTATCGTTATCCAGGTGTGTACGCAGCAGGCATTAGGACAGGTGCTTGTTACAGGGTCCGTGCGGGATTCTGTCACGCGACTACCGCTAATTTCGGCACATGTTGTTCTGGATGGTGCTGTTCAGGGTACGATCACAAATCGGGATGGTGCTTTCGAGCTCACGCTTCCTGGTTTGCCCGCCACATTGATTTTTCGGCACATCGGCTATAATCCTGTGCGAGTAACGCTCGGGCCGGATGATCCACGAGTCATTAACGTGAATCTAGAACCAGCGGTTATTCCTTTGCCTGAAGTACTGGTAACAGGAGATAATTTAGCCGCCGGTATCATGGAGCGTGTCATTCGCCGTAAGGTTGCCCGCCGCGTCCATCTGGAATCCTACAGTGCTCTTATGTATTCCAGAATAACTCTGCGGCGCCGCGAAAGAGTCGTCCTGATAAGTGAAGCCGTTCTTGATCGATTTGTCACTAGTCAGGCCGGAACCCGGGATATCATACGGTCGATGCGTTCGACGGCTGATTTTTATGAACAGCTGGGTCTAACCCCTGCACCTCAGGATTTTTCGTCGGATCATGTGCAGATAAACGGGTTGGCATTTTTCGGGCCCACACACCCAGATGCGCTGGATCATTACAATTTTACGCTTGCAGGGCGTCGCCCTTGGGGTGATCAGCAACTCTATGATATATACATTGCTCCAAAAAACAATCAGGAAGCCGCACTGATAGGACGAATTTCTGTGCTGGATAGTGTTTATGCGCTTGTAGAAGTCGATTTAAGACCTGCTTCTCACGTGATTTTCCCCCCTGATACCCGGGATTGGAGGGTAGCTTATCGTCAGAGTTTTGCCCGGGCAGATTCATTTTGGCTGCCCATAGATCTTCGTCTGGAAGGCCGCATTCATGTGGAGCCGGAAGGCGAGGCTACCAGCCCAACTACGGTTCGGCAAGTTGCCAGAATGATGAACTATCAGATCAACCAGACTGTACCCACAGCGCCATTCGCTCGTCGAGAGCGGTTACAGGTGGATTCGATTTCCGTCTTTCGGGATGATCTGTTTTTGATGGGATTGGATATGGTTGCCTTGACGGCCCAAGAATTGGAGGTGATTGATGACCTGCTCCGTGAACGACCACTAACCCTGCGTCAGGCATTACCGGCTACAGCCTCGGTCCGCGGTGCAGAAATGGAGGCACGCAGCTTTCATCTGGGTGATCCGCCCCAATTTGTTTGGCCGCTCATCGGAGGTTTTGCACCATGGCTGCGCTATAATCGCGTGGATGGCACCCTCGTGGGAGTCGGCAAGGCATTTCCCATAGGAGAGCGCGCAGAATTGGCTGCCCGTATTGGAAAATCTTTGGGATATGGTCGTACGCGCGTGGCTGCTGCGCTGAGCAATCAACTGACGAACGTCCTGCAAACTTCCGTGATATTTGAGCGGGATATGCAACCGCAAAATGGCACATCAATTCACACCGATGCCACAAACTCGTTGTCAGCGAGGTTGTTGGCCCGGGATTACTTCGACTGGTATTGGGCCACGAGGGTTCGCTTGAACGCAAGTTATGAGGCGCATGGGATCAGGGCAAGGGTTTCCGGGATGTATGCCACTATCGATTCTGTTCAAACCCAGGTGAGGAGTCCGTGGCCGCATCAGCGGGAGTTTCCGAACAATTATTTAATCACGCCGGGGCACCATAAGTCCTTCGAACTCAGGGTTGCTACCGGTAGCGACTGGCAGCCGTATCGCATAGATCCCCAGCAAAGGGTTGAAGTTAGGGTTGAGTATGGCGACGCCCCTCGAAGCCGTCGGTATTTGAAGGCAACCCTGTTTACGGATGGGTACATACGTACGCTGATGCGTCGTCGCCCGCAGTCTGCCGGAATGTCGGTACGCGTCTTGGCGGGATTTGCAACACTCAAGGCTCCCATCGAGCAATGGCATGTGGCGGAGGGCAGCATGGGTCCGATTGGAACACTCGGTACACTCCGTACCGTCCGCAACCGTCGTTTAATTGGGCGTCATATGGCAGGAATATATTGGGAGCACGATTTTCGCAGTTTACCATTTGAGATGTTGCGTATCAGGCCACTTGTAGATCAAAAGGTCAGCATGCGATTTGGAGCCGCGCATGTGTATGTTGATGATAGATGGACCCATGAAATCACATTGAGTATTGCAAGATTTCCATTACGTGTAGATCTTAGCCGCAGAATAAGACAAACGGGACTATTCGTTAGCATTGGTTTGGCCGGGCGTCGTTAGTTTGGCTTACACGCTGTATTCTCATGTGGCTTTTCGAGGACAATCATTTGTTGACGCTTAATAAACCTGCGGGTCTACTCTCGCAGGCCGACATTACCGGAGATCCGGATTTGGTAACGCTGGCCCGTGCCTACCTGAAAAAGAAATACAATAAGCCGGGAAATGTCTACATCGGGTTGGTGCATCGCTTGGATCGCCCTGTATCAGGTGCCATGGTACTTGCGAGAACATCTAAGGCAGCACGGCGCTTGAGTCAGGCATTCCGTGATCGTCGGATAAGGAAGGAGTATGTCGTCGTTGTGGAGGGCCTGATTGGAGGAGGTGGTGTAATGGAAGACTATTTACACAAGGAGATGGGTCGGGCGCACATTGTTCAGGACGAAGGGTCCGGCAAGTATTCGAGTCTGCGTTGGAGGGCACTGAGCAGTGATGGGATTGTTACGTCTGTATGGGTGGAGTTAATCACTGGTCGTGCTCATCAAATCCGATGTCAGTTCGCTGCTCGAGGTTTCCCTGTGTTGGGAGATGCACGTTACGGTGCGCGTCATCGTTTTGATGGACGAAATATTGCATTACATTGTTGCGGCCTGACTTTCGATCATCCTGTAGCTCGGGTGCCCGTAGAGGTAAAAGCTACGTTCCCCGAGAGTTGGCCGACTAAGCTTCTGAAGCTCGTAGAGACTGACTAGGAAGAGTCGATGGAGATTCGAACCGCCTCCGGGCACCGTCTTCTTTTTAGGACTTCGGTCTTCATTGGTCCTGATGCCTTTCTTCGCACTCCAGTTCGCGGAGCGCACGCTGCACACTGCGCTCGGAACCTGCGGGCGACGAAACGTCGAACGGTAGAAGGACGAGTTTCAGGCCGTCGAAGAATCGGAAGTTGCGTGGACGGGTGAAGGTGCTGTTTCTAGGATAGACTAGAGCCACGGTTTGGCATTTGTACCGTTTCCCGTAGGTGTAGATCTGGTACAGGTCGCTGCCGTGGACATCGCTGATCGTTTTGTTTTCGTTTTCGCCGAGGTGGCTCCACTTGGCGTCGAGGATGAACCGGACAGTGCTAGATGGTTTGCAAAGCGAAATGTCTGGCTTCATTGCGTTGCGCTCAGAACTTGGCTGGATCATCTGCATCCTAGGCCCTTGGGCGACCACCTGAAATTCGGTTTGATAGCGGCGGAAGCCATGGGTTACGAAGTCCTCGTAGACTTGCTCCATAGGGAAGAGTAGGGACTGATTGACGTGACTGCCGAAATAGGTTGTAAGTCCCCAGTTGAAGAGGAAGAGTTCGACCCACTGCATGACCTCCTCGTAGTGCCGCATGCAGCGATCAATACTGTGGCTTCGCCAGTCTGCTTGTAGGTTTTGCGATGTTGGTATCGCGCTGAACGCCGGCTCGAGGTCTGCGAGTAACCGTCGGTTGCGCTTGTTGCGTACAATGGGCTTGAGCCTGTCGAGGGTGGTGCGGATGAGTCGGTTGGCGGGGCGGTTGGGATTCAATTCGTCGTGTTCTACATAGAAACGAGAGCGGTCGATCAGGTTCTCTCGTAGGTGATCTCGGAAGACAATGCGACCGCGCAGGAAGGACAGATTTTCTTGGACCGTCCTATACTGTCGGCCGAGGCCGCCTCGAACCAAAAGGCCGACATTCTCTAGGAAAAGTTGGACAAAAACCTCAAGTAAAGGGAAACGCCGTAGCGCCCGGATGGCACTGGGAGGAAGGCTCTCAGTCCTTTTCAGGCCGCGGTAGGTACGCAGCATCATCAACAATGCCTCACGAGTCCGCTCGTGGCTCGTGCACGAAGACTCGCCAAGGTCGATCTTAGGCAGGATCTCGACGACCGTACCACGATTTGTAGTGATCACGCCGACGTAGTTGCTCGCATGGAGGCGACCATTCCAGCCAAAGTGAAAGACTGGGGGGTGTGGATGTTTTTTAGTGAAGGCTCTCAGATCATCCAGATCGTGCTTGTCGAGTACTGGGAGCTCCTCGTGCTCCCGAATAGTGTAGACACCAGGCATAGATTCAAGAGTGACCGTCAGCACTGTCGGAATCCTTGTCCTTCGGCTTGTCGCTACCGACTGCGTCGTTCTTCTTATATATGAGTCGGTACTGCCTCGGATCCAGCCATTCCTCGGCTTCTTCTGGAAGCCTCTCGTAAGTGTCTGAATCCGACAGATATTCCTTCATCGGTTCGTCTATGTACTTGCCGTCTCTCTTTACGACGAACGCTGCTCTCCCCAACACTTTCCGGACTTTCGACCAGTCGTCGTAGAAATATTCCAGTAAGAGGGGGAGGATAGCCGTTTTGAACTTGTTGGCCAGCGATTTAATATTGTCCACGTTGAAGAGGTAAGTGTGACCGACCTGGCGTTCACGATCCAAGAGTAGCGAGATGCGCGCGTTGATCGCCTTTAGCATCTTGCGAAGGTCAATACCGTCGACGTTATCTGAGATGAGTGGATGATCAGGGTTGGGCATCATCTCCACATGGTCGAACCTGCGCCGTAGTGCGATATCGAGAGGAAGAATGGAGCGATCGGCTGTATTCATGGTGCCGATGATATAGAGATTGCCCGGAACTCCGAAGCGGTCGCCGGAATATGGCAACGTGACCTCGGTCTCGTTGTCCTGACCGAGGCGGCGGGACGGTTCGATCAGCGTGATGAGCTCGCCGAGGATCTTGGGAATGTTGCCTCGGTTGATCTCATCAATGATCAGGATGTAGGGGCGGTCAGGATTGTCCAGTGCAGCCTTCACAATCTTCCTGAATACTCCGGGCCGGAGTTCGTAGTCAAGGTCACCATCCCCGGCGAGCCGGGGGCGGATGCCTTCCACGAAGTCTTCGTAGGAATAGTTCTGGTGGAATGTTACCATGGTGATCTGGCCTGTCTCTTCTTTCGAATCGAAGCGGAGATCACGGAATTCGTTACGATGCTCCTCAGTTACATCATCTACCTTGATTCCCTTGACGATGGCCATGGCACGGGCGGTCGTGCTATAGGTCTTCCCGGTGCCGGGTGGACCGTAGAGGATTTGGTTGAGCTTGTAGTCGCCAGGCAGTAGCGGTGGGTCTGGTAGGTCTAAGATCTTCTCGAAAGCGAACATGAGCCACTGCTTGTAGGGACTGAAATCAGTGAACGTCTTGGTAGTAATGGTACGTGTCTCGGGCACGGGCCAACGACCGATCTTTTCCCACTTGACATCACGTACGTGTCGAAATTCAGGGCGGTTCTCGTAAACGTGTACTCGGATTTGATGACCCCATACCCCAACAGCAAATTGCCCCCCCGCATAGCGATGACATGGTCTCCGGGTTGCACCACGTGGGCAAATTGATAACAGGCAAGAGAATTTATGATCGGATTCGGCGCGTCGGTGCTTTTCCTGAGTTGTTCGTAGATGTCCTCTTTATTATCGAACTCTAGAAGATTGCCGAGTTCGCCCCACCCGATCGCAATGATCTCCCTCTCTTGGAACGCATCCCAGTGTTTCGCACTGGCCCTGAGCATCCAAACCCGAGCCGTTCCGAACCTCTCCTGATACCATTGATCGGCATCTGTGCGAGATGGAGGCAACAAATCTGAGATCGCCGAATAGGCGGGGGTGTTGGCAAAGGCTTCGTAGTAGTCTATGCCAACTCTCGAAAAGTGGGCCACCGGCATGTTGATGATCAGAGGGACCTGTTTCTTGTTCACCCACAGCACGTGTATCCGGCCGTTCGCGTGTAATGATTCGTGGTAATTGTTACGGTAAACGATTCCGATCCCGTACCCTTCTTTTTTTCCTGAGTGGACAAAGATGACATCTCCGGGAGCAGGTTTGTCGAGCGGGAAATCTCGCTGGAGTCTTGGGAGTAGATCTCCTTCCGCAGTCCATGTCTCGTCTCCCGGTTTTCCGTAGTAGACCCAGTTGTTATCACGAAAGTCGGCCCATCTTTCCTCAGGTGTGTTGATCTGATACCAGTGATTATCTTTGCGCGGCAGACGTCCGCTCGACCACAGATAACTGATAATGTTGATCTCGTAGCATTGACAGCCAGAGAACGTGGTCTGGATCTTCTTCATCTCATCGAGATACTCAGACCAGGATATCTTGGTGGGTTTTTTCTTGGACTTACCAATGCCTAGCGACAGAACGCTCTTGTTATCAAAGGGCAAAAATGCTCTCGGATTGATCAGAAAAAGGACTTGTGTAAGCTTCGGGATGCCGACTCCGCGGATATTCAACATCTTGGCGAAGGTATCAGTAATGTCGACATCGTACGCTGTACCGTTGAGCGCGCATGCCTGATCATACATCCTCCAGAGAAGCTGTGGATCAGCTCCGGTGTTGTTGAATTGAACCTGTAATGCAGGCGGAATTGGAAAGATGAAGCAGTCGTCAACGCTGTAGTCGAGCTCATTTTCGATCCCGAACACCTCCGAGACGCTCGCGTAGATCGTTCTTCTTTTTTCTGTTTTACCGCCCGCGATCGACGCAAGATGGTAAAAGAACGTAAGCGGATCGGCTTTATCCTCCCCTTGTTCGAGCACGGCACACTTCTTCCCGGCCCAATTCACCTTTTTCGCTCTTTCCACGAGGCCCTCTCGCCGACCCTCTCCTACCTTTTTGGCTAACTCGTGCTTGCCAGAAAATGATTTTGGTCGTGGGATGATACGATGAATTCGGGTATTTGGGAGCAGATTTGGTCATTTTTGGTGGATTTGGTCAGGATTTAGCCTGTATTTGGGGTTCTCATCGCATAGGCGTGGTCATCGCAGGAGGATGAATGAATTTGCGAATCTGGCGGCAATTTTGGGGTAAGAGGTCTGATTTGGGCGTTTAAGCGTGTACATTCGCCCCTTTGTTGCCATGCGTGTAGTAATGGAAGCCCAACGCGCGTTTGGGCAGGTTCCGATTGAAGAGATTGAGCTTGCCCCCCGAAGCCGGGATGACATTCCGGCGGTATTGCGTGGTTTGCGTTCGATATACAAGAATGCAAAGACGCGAGCGAAGATTTTCGAGCTTTTGGAAGGGGGTGTGGCTTCGGGAGTCAGTCACAAATTGGGGCGCCGGGGGATGGATCTGTGGAGGATTTTCGTTCTGGGGATGCTGAAGCAGGCCCTGAATTGCGATTATGATCGACTGACGCATATGGCGAACAACGACAAGCTCCTGCGCCAGATGCTTGGGCATGGTGGTTGGCGCGAGGAAGAGGAACCGGAATACCATGTACAGACGATTCTGGACAATGTGAGTTTGTTATCGGAGGAGTTACTGGGCAAGATCAACAAGGTTGTGGTGGAACATGGGCACGCAGAACTTACGAAGAAGGCCCAGGAGGAAGGGTTACGTTGCAGGGTAGATTCAGCGGTGACGAAGACGCATGTTCATTGGCCTACGGATGTGAATCTGCTAAGGGATGCGGTGGGTTGTTTGCTTCGGGAGTCGGCACGTATGAGCCGTTCGCACGGCCTGCCGGGCTGGCGCAAGGCGTCGGATTGGGAAAAGCGGCTTGATCGTTTGTTTCAAGGGGTACGCAGGTCACGGGGCTGGCGTCGTCGTGATCGGGTGCGCAAATACCTGTGCCACTGCAGAAAGCTGATGAAGAAGGCGTTGGCTTCGCAGCGGAGGTTGGGGGCAGATTGCAGTGATAAGGGGCTACATTACCTGGAATGCAGCTTGAAACTGATCGATCAGGTGGATCGGCGGTTGCTCAGGGGCGAAAAGATTCCGCATTCGGAGAAGATTTTCTCGGTTCACGAGCCGCATACGCGTTGGATCAGCAAAGGTAAGGCGGGGGTACAGGCGGAGTTGGGCCTCCCGGTCTGCGTCTTGGAGGACCAGCATCGGTACATTCTTTACTACCAGGTGCTCTACGAGGGGGGCGATTCGTCAATGATCGTGGATTTTTTACGGGAGGCCAAGACACTGTACCCGTCCCTGACTTCGTGCAGCATGGATACGGGGTATTCATCGGAACACAACCGGCGCGCATTGGAGCAAATTCTGGAACTGGTGATTATGCCGAAGCGGGGTCGTTTAAGTCATGCGGACAAGGAGCGCGCATCCGCTCCGGACTTTGTGGAGGGTCGTCGTCAGCATCCGGCGGTAGAATCCGCGATCAACAATTTGAACCAGCGCGGACTGGACTTGGTGCGTACGCATGGTAAGGAGGGGTTTGGTCGCACGGTGGCGCTCTCTGTGGTCGCGGCCAACGTGCATCGTCTTGGCTTGCAGTTGAAGCGGAAAGAAGAGCGGCTCAAGCGCTGGCATCAGGCCCGAAAACGAGCGGCGTAGCGCCGCTGTAATCCTACCGAAAGAATTTGGACAGGCTCCGCCATAAGCGGAAAGGCAGACATACGTCGGGTTGGCACGCATGGTCGCGTCCCAGCTGCATCGGAGAGCAAAAAATGTCTTCCAGTGACCATTCAGCAAGCCGAAAGGCACCTGATTCCCCCGAAACTCCACCAACGACGCCACAATTATGGGCCCAGATTGTTATGAGTATAGCAAGAATCGCAAAAATGACCTATTCTCTGACAAGCACTAACTCTTCAAACCATGGTACCCATTGGAATAACTCCTTCATCCGCATACTCGGCTTAGCTCCTCCGCTCCTCTGCGGGAGATAATCAGGTTATTTATAGACCTCATCTGGGGAAATTATTGAATGAAAGTGATTTGGTGCTAATGTGACTACTTACTGCAAAAATGTCTAGTCGGTATATAATACGTCATTTCCGGTACTGACAATGGGTTTTGTATAACCCCACACCAGTTTGTTGCTTGTGCCACAGAGAGACTGTTTCCAATGAACAGATCAGGTCCACGAGATAGAGGTGAATGAGATTCGCGAACCGCTGTTTGTTGCAGAATTCGCGACAGCGGACTTTGATGCTTTGATTCGACTGTTGACGCTTTTCGCAGGGAGATTACCAATCGAGGATACGCGGTATGGGTATTGATTACTTCTAAGCTTTATTAGATGAAAAACTCTCGATCTTTCCTCAGAAACCCTGTCTGATTTGGTTAGCAAGACGGCGGGATCGGATATGATGCTGGCGACCGCCTAGTTGATTCAGAGGTCATTTGCTCGCCAGAGATACCAACTAGCAATGCTACGGAATGGCCTCCAGCGATCACCGCTGGCACGTAGTTCGGATGGTTTTGGAAGTTCATCCAGATCATAGGCGATCTTGTAACCCCGCCGGATGCCAAGGTCTGTGACAGGCCACACATCTGGACGTCCCAGGTTGAAGATGAGGAGCATTTGGGCAGTCCAAATACCAATCCCGTGATGTATAGTCAGCGCTTGGATTATTTCTTCATCGGTCAGCGTTTCTATGGCTGCTCGATCCGGGAGCGTACCCTCAGCCGCATGTACGGCCAAGTTTCGTATGGTTTTTTCCTTGGCTTGGGAGAGGCCTACGGCCCTTAATTCCTCCGGTGTTGTTTGAAGTACTGCATCAGGTTCGGGGGCGCCGTCAAACAAGCTGAACAGGCGGCCCTGAATTGCTCGACCGGCATGTGTTGAAATTTGCTGAAAGATGACAGAGCGCACTAGTGCCTGAAACGGACTCCAGTCATCGGTTAGCACCAATTCAAAGGGGCCCACCCGAGCAATCAGGTTGGCCATGTGTGTGTCGGAGGCCCGGAGGGCGCCCACAGCTTCATCAATGTTAAAGGGGGACATTTCGAAGATTACATTAATCGGGTCATTGTGACAAACTTACGCATCAAATGTAACCTATGTAAGCGCTTTTCGTACTGACATGCAGGTCCACGCAAACAAAACTAAACACTCTAGTACGATGAAAAAACTTCTCTCTCTTTACCTCTTAGTGTTATTCGCAGTACCCGTCCTTGCACAGGACAGCACACCAATGCTTGCAGACGAAACCGTTCGGTGGAATCTGGTGATCGCTCAACTTGAGACTTCGTTAGACTCTGAATATCAGTCGGTTCGTGAGCAAACGCTCAAGAACGCAATTGTGTTGGCTACGCTCTACCGAGACAAGGTTGATCTGGCTGATCAGAGATCACTCCTACGCAAGGTCTACGAAGAATCAAAATCCTCTAAGAACCGCAAACTATCTTTAGCTTTGCTTCAAGCTATTGGAGGTCACCGCGTCCAGGATTTCCTCGCTCGTAATGCAACTCAGGCAGAGTCCGACGAAGGACGTTTGACAGTAGCATCGGTGTTGAACGACTACTACAGCAATCATCTGAACCCGGTCACGGGGTAACCAGCAGACTTTGCTCCAGCCTCACCGGATGGGTTGGATTTGCAAGATTGAGCGCGCGCGGTGTTTATCATCGTGCGCGCTTTCTGTTTAGTTGCTGCCGAAACGAGAGCACCACCTTTACTCTGATGCAGGCAGATTTAGGCGGATCAAATGAAGTCTGGTATGGGGAAACTGTGTGTCGGATGGGAGCTTGGTGATATTGACGAGGGTAGTTTTGAGGACCTTTCCATTGTCTCAGGTGGAGGTTCGAATGAGTTATGGTTGGGAATTCGGGCAACGTACATCGGCAGTCATTTTAGGGAGATTGACTGATCAAAAACACGCCTAATAGAGACGGATATGGCGAAAATCCTTGCGATGATGCCCAATCAATCCCAAAGGGGGAGATTTTATCGAAAAATATGCACTTCGCGACCTCAAAGATGGGAGTTAATCCTTGCAACACCCTGACCAGACTCAAAACAGGGGTAACCTCAGTCAGACGCAGGAATAATAGGTCTGGCACTATAGGTATATAATTCCCCCAATTTTCTAATGGTTTTCTTCAGCAAGTTCTTTCGGCTCAGAAACTTGATGTCCGAACAATTTCCTCCAGGAGGTGAACTCTGTGCGATAGTTAAGACCAAGCCCAGTTTCGTTCGTGATGAGGGTTTCACTGAGTACATCTCCTTCACGTCGGTAAAAAACTTCCACAGCTACCGAAGGGCTTAGTCGGATCTCTACAACGAACTCGCCTTCAAGGCCCCTGGAAGTTGTTTCCTCAGCGTTAAGTCCACGGTACACTCCCTGTCCGCGGATAATCAAGCGTTCATTCAAAAGTCTTACCGCAATCTCTGCGGACACATCCAGATCCTGTATGGCTTCGTCGCTCTGAACCCCCAGCGCGAAATCTGCTTGTGGAATAACCTGACTCAGGTAACGGTTGAGTTGGTTGGCTACGAGACTGGATACACTGTTGACCGCGGAACTGGTCAAAATTCCACTGCGTGTACCATTTGCCGAAAGCAGGAATGAATTCGTGAGCAAAACGCTGGTAGCGTGTTCTGCGGCGAGATCCGGTCGATTCAAATAGGAATCCAGCAGTGGTGTATCGCTGATGGCTTCCTGACGTTGATCAATCTCCAGAGCCAAGTCAATCAATACTGCATTCAGTGTGCCGGCAACATTCAAATTGACGAACAGAGGTAAACTTGTTTTAATCGATCCGCCCACATCATCGGGCAGGCCGTTGCGCGAGGCGCGTGTGCGGTAGGCCGCTTCAATATCAAGCGCAGGATTGAGTGGTTCACCGTTCCAGGTGATCGTGCCTGAGTCAATCAGAAAACGACGTACGAACACCTCACCTGCCGTAAAGAGGTAATCCCCGGAGGACAATTCAAATGAGCCGTACGTCGCTACATCTCCGCCCGTTCGCTGGATCTGAACGCGGGCGCTTCCGACGCCATTGATTACATCACCTAACAACGGATCAATAACCAGGCGAATGGTTGATCCAGGGGGGGCCGTGATATTGAGATCCATGTCCAGCCCGTCCCGAAACTCACGCTCACCTTTGGGGCGAACAGCCAAAATATTGTCACGCTGCCTGAAAGATGCCAACTGATCTTCAACAGGCTGTGTAGGATCTATGTAGACGATGAATCCTGGATCGTGAACGGAATCGGATTCGCGAACCGGAATATATATTTCGCTTTGTGGCGTTATGACCAGGTTGTCCGAACGCAGGAAGGAAGTGTGAACAGGCCCGGTTAGTGTGGCATCACCGGACACACGAATATCACCATAGAAGGCTAGGTCGCGCGTAAAGTTGACAACATTTAATATCTGTAGTGCATCAACCTCTATAAATGCATTGAAGGAGAGAAATCTGAAGCCGTTAAGATCAAGCATTCCAGAGAGATCGGCCGAACCACCATCACCGTCCTGTACCAATAGCTCTTCCACGTGGATTTTGTCGTCCAGAAGTGTGACAGACGCGGCAGCCTCATAGGACGTATTGAATTTTGGGATATCGAAACGGCCGTCTTCCCAGGTCAATGTTCCCCCCAGTACCAGATTGTCAGGGGGGCCGTTAAGTGTAACCTGTCCGTTGAAGCCACCTCCAAAATTCTCAAAATTCCGTAGAATCAGCTTCAGAAAAGATGCATCAAGCCGCTGTACATCGAATGAAAAATCAAGCGCCCCAGTACTCTCTTTTCCGGGAATAATCATATTGCCGGTGAGTGCTATCTGATTACTTGCATTCGCATACCCTGCCGGTGCAGAACGGATTGAATCCACGACCATGGAGACCTGCAGATCGGTGCGACCGGGTAACAGGGTGCTGGAAGCCTGTACCTGACCGACCAGCGTTTTGTCGAACGTGAGCGTATCAACTTTCAAGGTACCAGTGATCGCAGGTTGCCAGAGTCCAGTCCATCGCAAATCCGCATTAATTTGTCCGCCTAATGGTCGCCTTAGGTTGAATGTGTTCGAGAGATAATTCAGATCTACGGCCTTCAGGCCCAGCTGAAGGGTGTCTGTTGGGAGGCTCGAGAGACGGCCGTGAACAGTAACTGACTGTACTTCGTCAAGAAGAGGATTAGCATTTTCGAGACGAAATGGCGTAATTACGGCTGCGTCAGCAAACAGGTCAATACTGGCAGGCTGGGATGTTTCCCATGTGGTTTCCTCAGAGGGGAGCACTACCTTTAGAATCTGGATGCGTGTTCGATCCGGGAGTAGCAGGATATTTGATGACAGATGTCCCGGCTTGTTTGTGTCTCTGCTGTATGCACTAGCGTTTACTATTCCTGTTCGTCCATCCTGCTTAATCAGTATGTCGGGTTGCAGGATAGCCATTCCACCATTGGTCAGAGAGTCAGCTGACAGGCTGAGATCAATCTGCCATGATGATTCCAGTGCTTGGCTCAGGTCCGCCTCAAGCGTGAGCGTACCTTTGGTCTGGTAGGTCGTAACACCGCCAAATACGAGTACCTCGTCTTGGATTTGGGAACGTAAACTGAGTTTGTCAGAATCTGCCCGGATGTTTACCGCACCCCGGATGTTGCTTGAGAGCTCGGGCAGCATGGGAAGCAATGCACTGGTGACTGGATGTGCGAGTAGGTTCCAGGTTACATCCAGATCCAATGAAGTTAATTGGTCAGAAGTCAATGCCTCCTCTATCTGAGGGGCCGTGTTGAGTTGATCCAGTGAGGGTCCATTCGCATATGTCGTAGGTGGATTGTCTCTCAGTTTAACCGCAAATCTGTCAAACGCTTCAGAAAATGCTCCCATCCATGCATTCCCAATACCTTCGAGTAGGATTCGATGGAATGTTCCCGAAGCCTCAAGGTTTAGTACGTCTCCCCCAACGATCAGGCGTGGGCCTGCTACTGCTGGATCGGCTACCGAAATAGACCATTTGGTGGGGGGGGCAGAGCGTTGCAGATCATTCCAGTTGACCGTTGATGAGTCGGTTTGAATTTCTAGCGCGGCGGAAAATGTAGCCAAATCGGTTCCTGATCCATTGAACGTCCAAGTCGCATTTATACTTGTTTCCAGCTCAGGGATTGGAAGAAGTTTCCCGAGATCAATTGCTGTTAAATTTCCCTGAGTTTCGTACGAAAGGACACTATCTGCCCAAGTGGCCATAAGGTCAGTTTCGAGGCGAGCGTCTTGCTCTACTGCAAACCCATTGAGATTTAATTGGCGGTCAACAACGGTTCCCGCAATCCAAAGACTGTCTAGCGAACGGTTGGCGATTGTGGAGGGAGCAATAGCAAGCGAGGTGTGAAGAGATGGCTTACGAATCCCCTTTCCTTCGACCGTGAGCTGACCATTAAGAAGGGTATTGCTTAGCTCTTGTCGGCCTGTGTGGCTGTGTAAGTCAACAGCCGTTGCCGTTAACTGGGCGGTATAGCTCCACGTTGTGTCATGAGAGGCTGATATTTCGAGTTGTCCACGACCACTCGCTTCGGTGGCAATCTCAAGCGTTCCCTCAAGCTGGATATCGTCAATGGTTTTCAGGCCGCTCAGTTGGCCCTCAAGTTGCATCGTTCGTTCGCTCCAAGTGTCTATGCCAAGAAGAGCGTATGCGTCCATGGGATCTAACACACTGGGTCCAATCGTAGCGTTAAATGATAACAGATCTTTATCGGACCTGATGTCTGAGGAGTTCAGGACAATCTGTGAGCGTTTCGTTTTCGCACTGAGATCTTGCAAATTCCATCGTTTATCGTCACGCTCTACATCAACGCTCAAGGAAAGCGAGTCCGGGAGCATCAGTTTGGGGACAATGGCATTGGCAAAGCCAGGGGTAATGAAGCTCTGAACCAGCGAGAGGTTCATGAGCCGTTCATCACCAAAATACACGCCTACAACCTCAACCTCATTCAGTGAACTTGACAGCTGTAACATGTTTACGTGCAGTAGTCCATGTTCCAGTACCAACTCTCCAGTGGCCTCCACCTGAAGCGTGTCTATTGAGGCTCCGAACGAATCGATTGTCAGGAATCGCTTGCCGGGATCCAGTCTGATCTCGCCCTGCAGTGATAGATTGGACACATTTGCTGCGGCTAGGTCGAATAACCATCCTGACTCGACTGCAGGCGGAGCGTGTTCTTCATACGATACTGTGAGGCTTCCATCAGTGAGGGAAATTTGTGTAGACTCAAATGTCCATGCTGCCGAGCCATCACGCTTTAGTACAGAGGCCAGATTCCAAGTACTGTCGGCACGATACTCAATGTTTAGCGAGGGACCTACAATGCTGAGTGTGCGCAGGTCTATTTTGCGGCTGAGCATTGCCCACCAACTTGCCTGAGTGGTTATTTCCTCTGCGCGTAGCCAAAGTTGATCTTTTTCATCATAAAGCGCCACATCCTGCAAGCGAATGACGGGGCGGAAGTTGCCGGAAATGTTACCAATGGTGAGGCGGCCATTGAAGGTTTCGGCAAACCTGAACTCGAGCTCTTGGCGTAGGGAGTTACGTCCTACCTCTGTGTGTGTCAGCCCGAGGTATACAAGGAAGCTGCTCACGAGCAAGAAGGCCGTGGCTGCTCCGAAGTATCTCAATACCGTTCTTTTTTTGCGGGTAGGTGTATCGGGCTGAGATTCAGAAAAGGGTTTGTGGTTCACGAGAAGTCACTACTTCTATTTGTTGTTCATGACAGTATGTATCACGATGCATATTCTATTGTCCCGTTCGAAACGGAGCCGCAGGTAATCCTTCAACATTGATAAGGTTAGCTGTATCCGGGTTGTCCGCCCAGGCATAACGTACTGCGACTGGGTTTGGTACATCGGGATGAGAGACAACGATCGAGTCTCCCTGAATCTGGGCTTCCGCCCAGATGTAGACTTCATCCGGACCCGAAATGGCAAATCCTCCAAGAGGGCCGTCACGTGTGACAAGGCCTCCACCGGTATGATCAAACGTGATATAGACCTTCCCATCTTCTATAAGATGATCACGATAAATCGGGCCTGAGTGTACCAGTTCATCTCCGTATACGAGATTTCGTGCCCAAAGTGCAAGCCGATATCCCACGTCCTGTTTGTTCCTGGGATGGATATCGTTGGCTTCGCCAATATCCAGCGTGATAGCCTGCCCCACATTGGGTAGTTCCAGTGCAGCAGCCTGTGATTCGCGTATAATGGCCCAGTTGCTCTCTACTGGCTCTTCCTGTGCCGCACGAAAGCTGGCCAAAGACACAAACAGGAACGGAGCAGCTGTATTATCCCAGAGCTCACGCCATCTTAGAATCATCGACTGGAATTGCCCAGCGTACGCAGTGGCGGTTTCGGGATCGTTTGCGTTAGACTCTCCCTGGTACCATATGAAACCTGTAACGGGGTAGCGAATAATCGGGTGGATCATTGCATTGTAAAGCAGGGTCGGCTGCTGATTGGGGTTACCTCCTGGATTAATCTGGAATTGTCCAACTCTGATTTTCCACGTCCCCCCCAGTTGCACTTCGCCTTCCGGCCACTGCAGCGCTAGAGGGTAATCACCAACCACTATACCCCCGTTACCTCCCGTATCATGTACACGTACGGTCAGTTGATTGGTACCCGCACGCAGAATGCCGTCGGGGATTGCGTAAGCCCGTTCGACCAGATACCGGTTCGTTTCTCCCACCAGTTGACCATTAATCCAAGTCATATCGCGATCATCCACTGTACCGAGGCGCAGTACTGCTTCAGCAGGGACAGACTCGAGTTCAAAGCTGGTACGGTACCAGGCGATGCCGTTCAATCCTTCCAGTCCGCCAGCTTCCCATGCACCCGGCACCGCAATCTCCATCCAATCCGATGAGTCGAGGTCGGGATCGGCCCAGATTGGCTCCTCTCCATCGAAGCCTGGATCTGTATCAGCAGATGCTCCATGTTTTTGGGTATAAACCTGCGCCAGACTATCTGCACGAGCTCGTGGGGCGTCCAGGAGCTGCGCGATTTGCGCTTCATCCATTTCGAGTGCAGTGGGATCCATCCAGGCCTCTACTCTACTTCCACCCCATGACGTGTTCAGAATGCCAATAGGTATGTCAGTCGCTGTACGAAGCTCTCTGGCGAATGAGTATCCAACTGCTGTAAAGGTGGCCACATGTTCTGGATTGGCATGATACCACTCACCACCTGCAAGTGTATCTTCGGGATCATAGGACCAGGAAAGGGGGACTTTGTAATGGCGCAAGAGTGTATCATCGGCCGAAGCGATTTCACTTTCGGCGTCAGCTGAATTTGCCACGGTCCATGCCATATTGGATTGTCCTGATGCGATCCAAACATCCCCGAATACTATATTTTCAGCGATCAGGGTATCCGTGCTCGTCATCACCATGAGTTGGTGCGGGCCGCCTGCGGGGCGTGGTTCCAATTCGACTATCCAAGTTCCGTCGCTTGCTGCACGAACGGATTGTTCGGCGTAGTCAAGGGAAACTGTGACAGTGGTGCTCGGTGCAGCGGTTCCCCAGACGGGAACGGTTGTATTGCGTTGCAGCACGGCACCTGTACGAAAGAGTTTGCCAACTGTAAGCGGTTCATTACTGCTCGGGCCGCCGCATCCGACGAGGCAAACGAGAAAGAGTGTACAAGCAAGGGTGGGGCGCATGGGAATTAAGGGTAATTATCTCAGCAAGATAAAGAATCTGCAGTCCTGCTGGGAGCGTGGTGCCGCGATAAACTGAGAGTTTGGTCAGAATTGATGGCATTTGACGCAAATTTGTCGTTGTAGTGGACTTATTTGCACGAGGTTTCCTTGTGTATATTCCACGGTTTTCATCAATTCCTTGGGAAATAGTACGGAAAGAGGGTGAAAATTTTCCGTTCTATATCTTGTGATAGCCTCGCCGTGCGCATCCCCCACGCTGTGAATTAACCGAATTTCTTCACGATAGGAGTTCAGATTAGGTTATGAGGTTAGCGAGCAGATACGCGGAAAATCAACTCGTGCGAAATCCCCTCAAGCGAGTACAATTAATTAGAGAATTACTACCAGGTCAATATTAAACGAAAACATGCACCCACGTGTCCGCTCACAAGCACTCTTTGCAGCTGCCAAAAACCGTATGCCCGGAGGGGTCAGCTCACCAGTTCGTGCCTATAAAGCAGTTGGTGGTTCACCGGTCTTTGTTGAGCGAGGGGCAGGTGCATGGATCGAAGATGTAGATGGCAACCGATATGTTGATTATGTGCTCTCCTATGGGCCATTACTTGTGGGACACGCGCATGAAAAGGTAGTTGCGGCTGTACAGGATGCAGCTGCAAAGGGAACGAGTTTTGGAGCCTGCACCGAGCATGAATCGGCGCTTGTGGACAAGGTGCAGACGGTGATGCCCACGATCGAACGCTTGCGGTTGGTAAACTCGGGAACGGAAGCCGTAATGAGTGCACTTCGTCTGGCAAGGGCTTTTACCGGACGGGATAAGATTGTAAAGTGTGCGGGCAACTACCATGGTCATGCGGATTGTCTGTTGGTGCAGGCAGGCAGCGGAGTAGCTACTCTGGGATTACCGAATTGTCCAGGGGTTCCCAATAGTACGGTAAAAGACACGCTGGTTGTGCCATTCAATGATCTCTCTGCGGTAGAGACAGTTCTGAATCAATACGCCGATCAGGTTGCGGCAATGATAGTTGAACCGGTGGCAGGCAACATGGGCGTGATCCCACCGGTCGATGGCTATCTGGAAGGTTTGCGTAGGATCACGGAGGCGCACGATGTGCTTCTGATTTTCGACGAGGTTATGACGGGTTTTCGAGTGCATCCAGGCGGTGCACAATCTCTGTTTGGGGTGACCCCGGATTTGACGACGCTCGGCAAAGTAATCGGAGGAGGACTTCCGATCGGAGCCTATGGAGGAAGAGCAGACATAATGGCCTGGATAGCCCCTGAGGGGCCAGTGTATCAGGCAGGCACACTTTCCGGGAATCCGGTTGCAGTGCGGGCAGGTCTTGCTACGTTGGAGTTGGGGTTGGACGAAGATGCGTGGGCATACACGGCTTCGCAAACATCATTTCTAATGAATGAACTGGCATCTATCGCTACGCGCTGGTCGGTTCCAATGCAGGTGAATGGTGTAGGAACCATGTTCAGTTGCTTCTTTACGGATGAATCGGTAACCGATTGGGGAACTGCCTCCGCATCAGATGCAGATTTTTTCGCCAAGGTTTTCAATGCAATGCTTACGTGTGGTGTAAATCTTGCACCATCTCAATATGAAGCCTGGTTCACGTCTACAGCCCACGACACTGCAGCTGTTACCCATACATTGCACGCATTTGACAAAGCTCTGAAGGTAGCTGTCAGATGATATTGGGGAGACAGCTGCGGTATTGCCTCGCGACGAGTCTACAGGCGTACTTCCTTGACTTGTGCGCTGTCAACATAGACCAATAGGCCATGGTCTATGTTGGTCGCTTTCATGTAGGCAGCAATCTGTTCTTCGTGGTGTGCCTCAACTTGGCCGCTTTTCCAGTCGATGATCAGTTGTGGTGTGCCATCCGGGGCAAAGCTGATGGCATCTGCGATGCCCACAACAACAGAGGATACTTCATTGTCTGAGACGAAGTTGTAAACCGGGCATTCGGGGACAAGTAAGTCTATGATCGGGTGAATCTGGGGAAGCTGTAATGCTCTAGCTACCCGAAGACTTATTTCGACAGGATCAATCGAGACTGGAAGTTCAAATTCGGGATAGGATTGAATCTGAGTCACGAGGATCTCAGCCCTTTGCGTGGCTTGGTCAAGGCGCGTCTCCCCGGTGAGAATTTCTTCAATCAATCGATGGATCACCTGCCCCCGCATAAGCCCGGGACCAGACACCGGAGGGAGTTCGTTCTCACGAAGGATTGAGTCGCCGAGATCAAGAAATACGGTTTCCAGATCAGTTGTCGGTACCTCATCCTTGCTGGGAGTGACCCATTTCAGCTGGCTGGATGACTGCTTGATCCTGTTTGATTCTCTCTGATACTGATCACGTGACTGTACGCTGGGTTGAGGTTCCGTTTTTTTATCCTCTGATTTAGTGGGGGGACTCCGCAATGATTCAAAGTCCATTTCCGGCAGCGCATCAACACGCAGGTCAACAGCTGAGCGCCAACATCCACGTGCGTCCTCCTGTGAGTCCGGACGTGTCAGTAGAAGGAGATCCCGGGCACGTGTTGCGGCAACGTACCAGAGGCGAACCCGCTCACGGCGCTCCTGCTTGCGCTCACGTTCCCTGACAGTTTCGTAGCCGCTTGTAGGAATATGAAGCATCTTAGTGCAAAGCTTTTGATGGATCCGATCAACGATCGTATTGTCCAGTTTTTTAAACTTTCTCCAAGTATTTATTGGTATCACAACAGGCCACTCCAGCCCCTTTGCATTGTGTATAGTGCTTATTGTGACCGCATCTTGGTTTGTGTCCGGTCTAGCTTCGGGTATTTTGGATTCTTGCTCCCAATTCTGGTACATAATCTGTGCAAAGCTCTTCAAGCCTCGTACACTGTAGGCTCTCGCCCATTCGAGAAATAAATCCACATTTGCCAGTGCCCGCGCCGACCGTTGGCCGAAGCGTTGTTGCAACAAGGCTCGAATATGGAAGACATCAATTGCTATTGACAGCAATGCGTGTGGGGTTACCGTGTGGGCAATTCTTAGCAGAGACTGGAGACGCCCGATGGCTTTCTTTGCTTCTTCATTCTTGATTTGATTCAGTTCAACGAGAGCATTGAGCCTAGGCACATTGTCCGGTTGGTCTGGATCCCGGTGTAGGTTCCAAACGATGTCAAGGAGTTCCTCGTCCGTAAGTCCCACAATTGGACCGCGCAGGAATGCCCCTAGAGCAAGATGATCGTAGCCGTTTGCCAGGATGCGTGTCAGTGTTATCAAGTCCTGCGTTTCCTGCAGTAGAAAAAAGCTTTTACCCGCCTGAGTCACAAAACTAACGCCGAGATTCTGGAGTTCACGCTCATACCAATGGATCTCGGTTCCAACGGGAGTGAGCAGTGCGATGTCTTTCGCAGAGTAGCCGGTTCTAATCAGCTTGTGGCAGATTTGCGCGACGATCTGTGCCTCACTTTCATGGAAGGAGGCAAGTCTTTGTCCGTCGGGATTGAATGTCACAGATGCCACGGCTTGTGAGCTGGATGGATCCGGTCTGTATGATTGTAGGGCTTTGTATCCGGCTTGGTCTGATCGCGAGAGTGGTTGTCTGAATCGGTCGTTCACAAAATCGAGAACGGGCGCACCGGATCGAAAGTTTGTTACAATGCTGAGGACTTTATCCCTCGCAAAAGTCTTCCTTGCTCTTGTATAAACATCCACATTCGCACCACGAAACCTATAAATAGACTGGTTTGGGTCACCAACGACAAACAGGGATCCTGGACGAAGTTTGAGATTGCTCCAGTCATCGTCTTCGTCATCACTGCAGAGGCGCCAGAAAATTTCGGCCTGAAGCGCGTCTGTATCCTGAAATTCGTCTACCAGGATGTGTTTGTACTGTCTAGCAAGCGCCTGTCGGACAGCAAGACCGTGTTTCTCATGGCGAAGTAGGTCTCTCGCACCAATGATCAAATCATCAAAGTCCAGCAGGCCTGCTGATCGTTTGTAGAGCTGGTAGTGCTCTAGTAAGTTCTTTAAGTCATCTACAAGGTCTGCCAAGAGCTGGTCTGCGAGTGCAGACCGAACCTGTGTGTTCCATAATGCTCTAACGCGTTCATACTTGGCACTTGCTTGCTTACGGGCATCATCTATGGATTTTTTCGTTCCTTCCAGTGTGCTATCCCAGTCACGCTTACGTGCTATTTGGGAGTAGGTAGTGAGCTGGGTACGGGAGGGCTCTCTTGTCACGAGACTATGTGCTGACGGAAAATCAATTAGGGTCAGGAACTGGTTGACGTCACTATCGGAGTTGATCTGTGACAATTTCCGCCATTGGATAAACGAATTCCCAACGGTCTTCGACTTGGGTTCGGGAACAGGTAAGCTTCCGATGTACTCCACATATGACTGGAGTGCATCTCGAAATTCTTGCAGTTTTTCGTCGAACCCTTCGGGTTTCTCTGCTTTGATATTGCGATGTGGCCGTATCTGGTCTGCTATGTTCCCAATGTGGTCGTATCCAGAGATGTAGTTATCTCCGTATCGTGTCATTAACCACGCAATTAGTGCTCCATTTTCTTTTGAGAGTATCTCGTGTAACCAATTGTGCAGTACTTCCTTGAAAACCCGGTTAGATTGGCGTGCGTCCATAATGGCCGCACCTGGATCAATATTAGCTTCTACTGGAAAGGTTTTGAGCACCCGCTGACAGAAGCCGTGAATGGTAGAGCAAATGAGGTTGTCGAGATTTTCCTCGGCTTTTTCTAAATAAATCTTTTCCTGTTCGGAAACCCCGTTCTTGAATACATCTCCAAGGCCAGGTGGAAAATCATTATGCCGAAGCCTGCTGACGTATTCCCGAACGCGCAGCAAAAGCTCGCTCGCGGCAGACTCTGTGAAAGTCACAGCAATGATATTGTCGGGGCTATTGCCGCGGGCCAACAGGATTGCAATTCGTCCAGCTAATATCGTGGTTTTCCCCGTGCCTGCACCTGCCTCAACGACTAATGATTGATCAGTGGCCGTTAGCGCGCGATATCTGGACTCGGAGTCGAGGAGTTGATGTTCTTGAGCGATCATGAATCAGTCTCCCAAAAATCGCACAGATCATGGCCAAGCTTAGCTTTTACATCAATCTCTTTCCTAGGCGCGTATACTCTGCGTGAATCAGCCGGTAAAGCCAGCCTCAGGTCCTCGTAGATACCCCAGCTGTTATTCGCAGGGGGTGCACCAAAGAGTGCATTGCCATTTCTGAGGTTACTGACGGCAGCATTGACACCACTCGAGAGCTTATCGATATAGTGGTTCTGTGGTTCGGGTAGTTCAAGTTGTACTCCAGCCTTTACGAACAGAAGTTTGGCAGAGATGTCTATATCCTGCCCGAGTAGTGCCTGCGCGGCTACAAGATAAATGCAGCGTTGCAGTTCACGCCCGCCATTTAATCCGGCTTCTCTGGACGGTCTACCAGTTTTGTAATCCAACAAATAGGCTCGTTCATTGTCTGGATCAAGATCCAGGCGGTCAATTGATCCAGTGACACTTAAGCCAGTTCCTTTAAGGGTAACGGGTGCAGTAACATCCCATGGAATATCATCGTCTCCATCTGCGGACTGGGAGCCGAAGGGAATTTCCGCATATGAGGATCCATTTGCAATCCAGGTTTTGTTGAGAAATACATTCAAAGCGATTTCCAGCACATGTTTCTGCATGTGCCCCCAGAGCAGTTTTGGTGGTGTTCCGTGCAGCGTTTCCCAGGCACCCATTCCAGATTGGACTCCATCTCTGATACATTCTTTCAGGGGTTTCTGGTCTGGAGCTTCCTGATTAGTATTCAATTTTTGCAACACAACTTGCAGCACACTGTGCACTAGCTCGCCAAATTGCTTTGGATTCAAGGTCAGTGTATCTGTGTTTATATCAGCTCCCCGCCAACCTAGTCCATAGTACCATACATAACCGAGTGGAGCGCGCAGCATTCGTGTAAGTGAGGTAGCGGATGCTGGTCTACTGAGAATGTGATTGATTAGGGGATGATTGGCTCGAATCAGGCCGTCGTGCTCGGTGACTCGGCGGGTCCGCCAATTATGCCAGCATGCAAGCGCCCGCATGGCCGATGGATCTTTATTGAGATCCTCAGGCTGTGCCTGCAGTCGATCTGCTTCACTCATGGCGTGAAGGGGCTTGGCATTCCGAAACAGATGTATTGCCTGTTCAAGCAGGTCAGTTGATAAGAGGTAGCTTTTTCCGAGTACTTTTCCGTCTCCATTGTGACGTGCAAAGGAGCAAATAACACAGTCGGTCGTGGTCTTGCATATAGTAGTAAAGTCTCTCTGATCTGCGTCTGCTACGGGCAGGGGGTCCAGAGTTTTGGCTGCGTCTTCCAAGCCAGGACCTGTGAGAAGGCGGTCCTCAGTATTTTCACGGGGCCAGTGACGAGAGTTCAATCCGAGAAGCCGAACATATCGGCGGGGTGATGCAGCGAGAGATTTTGCGGGCATCCAAGCTACTCTCTCACAGAATTCTGGTGGTTCCTGTAGCGAAATGCCGGAGATCGTCTGTTCAAATGAGGCGGCAGGTGCAACCTTCAATGCACGCTTCCAGAGAGTGAGGGCTGCGCCCTTAAGCATTTTTTCACCCGTTCGCAACCAGACGAGCTTCATGGTTGCATGATCTGTCAGCCTCATAGTTGGGTTTTCCCCCGGTGAAACGGCGTAACTGTGTGTTACTTCTGATAGCAGTATGGATAGTGCATGATGTTCGTTGTCCCCGTCAGTTGCCATAGCTTCGAGGCGTACGCCGAGCTGTTCATGCGAGAGCGTGTGGACAGCATCAATTTGACGGGATAGCTTACGCCAGCTTTTGCCAAACTCTTTAATGTCATCGGCTAAAAAACGCTTATGGGCGCTCAGTCGATTAAGCCGGTCCGCGGTAATTCCGCGCAGCAGAATATCCGCCAAAGCGGCTGTAGCCTGTCCTTGGGGGCTGTTGGTAACGCATACGCCATGCGCAAAATACAAGGGGAGGTCAGATTCCCCGCGCAATGCGATGAAGTAGTCATCGTACGCAGCAGTATCCGTAGCTGCGATCGCAATGTCACCGGGCCTAACATTTTCCTGTACGACCAGTTGGCGCGCCCACCGAATTGCTTCTATGGCCTCATGGTAGGGTGTAGAGGCGCTAATCGCTGTGATTTCGGGGTATTCTTCGGGGGAAGATTCAAGGTTGCAGCTCTCGGGTAGACGGGTTGGAATGTGTCTAGGACCGGCTATCCAGGTAACCGATATGTGGTTACCCAGTAATTCAATCAACGGCCACCAGCAAGGGTGGAGTTCAGTCATCCCCAGGAGGCTCACCGGTCCAAGTATGGCAGGGGCATGCCTGATTCTGCTACGGGCAGCCGCAATAAGGGCTTCTGGTCGCAGCATGGAAACGGGTAGTTTTTCCAAGACGGCTTGCTCCAAGCGTGCAATAGCCTGCACACGGGGATGGTCTTGCCGCAGATCGAAACTGCTATACCAGGCTTTATAGAGTGTATGTGTCGCTGCACCGACGAAGCCGGGAAGATCCTTTATTGTGTCTATGTCCCCCAGATGCGTCTCGCGTAGTACCTCCTGTACGGTTTCGCGGAGGAGTGTGGTATCAATGGTTGTCACAAACCCCCCTGCGAGTCGGGCAACGAGGTCATCCATGGTCATGACTTGGGTGCCGTGCGCGTATTGGCGCGCGTTGGCAATACGTTGTGCTGTGGCTGCGTGGTGGTCGAGCACAACGAATGTTTTTCTTGCTATGGAGTTCATACGGTCTGTATCACCAAAGGAGAAAATGTGCCCGGTTTTCTGATCTGACGTTGATGCGTAGGGACTGAAGGACGGTTCAGGAGATATGGTTTAGATGGATATAATATTGTCTAGAGTGAACTCTCGGGGGCACAGACAGGTTTTTCCAGTGTCGGGTAGTCTCGCTTGGTGCTCTCGTCGGGGATGCGTAAATATTAGTTGGTTAATGGAGTGTGATATAACGCTCTTAACTTACATCGCATCCCCGCGCGAAGCGCTAGTGATACCGTAACGGGAAGTGTAAACAAATTGTACGAACACATGCGGGCCGCGTGGAACTAAAGGCTCCTCGGTGTCGCAATGGGCAGAAACTTGACACGGACGTGTTTGAGCGCGATCAGGGCAGGGATTGCTTCTTGCAGTTGCGAAGACAGGCGAGGGAACCGCAGGGCTCCCTCGCCTGCCCCAAGACATCATAAAGCCGGGTTTAGAAGTCTGCCGACAGTCTCAGATACAATGCAGCACCGTTATAGTCCCATGGTGTACTGGGCACATTTGAGTTACCCTGTCCGTCACGTTCAATCCGATCAGCAGGGCGGTCAATTGCGAAAATATTATTGACTCCAAACGCGGCAGCATAGCGATCACTGATCTGATATCCTACCTCTGTATCAACGATCCAGCTTCCGGCGTAAGTTCTTAGAGCATCCTGACCGCCAACGGTGCATGAGAAACTGAAGAACAGACATGCTTTCCAGTCGCTGTAATAATTGAGACGAACCATCCCGTGGTAGGGTCCCAAAATTTGACGTCCGGTTGCAATGACACGATGGTGAGGATTCACATGCTCCATTTCAATCTTCCGCCTGGGAGACAGAATACTGACCTGAGTGGATTCAGTCAGAGGCTTTCCCAAGAATGTATTGATTGTTGTGGGTTCGGAGAATTTCAGCAGTTCAGGACGTGTCCAATTGTAGGCGATGCTGGCGGTGACTGTCCGATCTTCGTTGTATACTTTATCCCAGGATAAGAGTACATCAACGCCAAATTGACGGGTATCAAAGTCGTTTGAGAAAAACTTCACCTCCCGTAATGTTTCGAACCCGGCGAGCTGTCCAGATTCGCTGAGAACTGTGGCGAGTTCATCATTCAGTGGAATGCTACCACTAAGTGCGATCCGGTCACGAAGAGTGATGCTGAACAGATCTACAGTTAGGACCAGGTCTGGAGAAGCTTGAAGGATGGCGCCAAAAGCCAGGTTGACCGCAGATTCTTCGGTCAGGGGCTTCCCCCCTAAGGCCTGTGCAACCGGATGGTATGAAGGAATCTGTCCGGCATCAATCAGACCCCCTTTGGAGTCAAAATTTGTCTGAATATTTTGGAGGTTGACTTGCCCCGGTGTGGGTGCACGTACCCCCGTGCTCACGGATCCACGGAGGCTTATCACCGGCGTTGCACGCCATAAGGCTGCCACCTTTCCGGTGAGCGTGGTTCCAAAGTCCTCATAGAAGTTTTCATAGCGCCCCGCAATACCCAATTGAAAAGCTGGAACGATGTCTGCTTCAAGGTCAATGTACGCGGCATAATTCGGACGCTTCCAACGTCCAGCGTACGCTGGGGGAATTCCCTGATCTCCATTGGAACCCACAGAAAAGCCCTGGTCTTTAAAGGGGCCGATCAAGTACGAATTAATGTCACCCGGAAGGGTTTCGAATATCTCTGTTCGCCACTGTACTCCCCCAGCAATATTGAGCGGCGAGTGAAAGCTTTCAAGGCTCACCGGATAGGATACATCCAGGTTCACGCTGTATTCCTCTTGCACAAAATCACGCTGGCGGAACTCAGCCGGTTGTTCAGGGCCCAAAGAGGCATTGACGGTATTTCGGATGAAGTAATCCATGAGACTCCTTCCCATACCTGCACTTAGATCCCATCTCAGTCCAGACCGGCTGTCACTATGAATCCCTGTAACTGCACTCAGATCTGACATATCAGCGCCGAACCGTGGGGTGAATCCACCCGGGTAGTCCTCATTAAACAGGTAGCATGTTCCTTGATACTCCGAGACGAAGGATTCTACTGCACGAAAGTCTGAATCCAGAGGGGGGAGGTCTTCCAGTGACTGACAGTCGATCCCATCATTGGGATCAAGGTCAGCAACCGCGCGTTCGGATCCGAACCTGAAGACATTGGCTCGCGCAGTACTGCCCCCTGGCGCTCTGAGGTAGTAGCTGCCATTGCCGGAGCGCCGGCCATATCCCCCGAAAGCATACAGGTGCGTGGATGCAGTTAGGTCTATTTCGGCATTGACAAACCCTGTAAAGGCATCATCAATATCTGGATTTCCCCAGACCTGAGCCGTTGGGGCGACCGGGAATCCCTTACTTATTAGCGCTAACGCGTCCGACCGGTCTACAGAGCGATTTGTAGGATCTATTTCACGGTACTCAAGACTGACGTTCACAAAGCCGTGTTCGGTCAGCGGAAAGCCTGCATTTGCTGCAATGGAGATATAGCGTCCATCGCCTTGATGGTATTGGCCTACCTGTGAGCGAACCGAAACCCCGTGGCTGGCATCACGCAGCTGCAGGTTGAAGACGCCGGCGACAGCGTCTGCACCATATTGGGCGGATGCACCATCACGGAGCACTTCGAATTGCTTCACCGCGATACTCGGAATCATGTTCATGTCAGGTCCCTGCGATCCGAGGATCAGAGCACTTCCAAACAGGGAAAGTGAGGCCGAACGATGGCGGCGTTTGCCATTTACGAGCAGGAGTGTGTTATCAGGCGAAAGACCTCGCAGGGTAGGAGGTCTGACAAAAGTCGTCGACCCATCAATCTCGTGCCTTTGGACGTTGTAAGAGGGGATCTGGGAGCGGAGTATGTCGTCAATGTCCGTGCTCGCTGTGCTCTGTAGATCCCGGGGAGAAATCACGTCAATCGGAACAGCTGAATCTGTTACGAGCCGGGGCAGCCGCCGCGTTCCTATAACGACCATACCTTCAATGTCCTCAATGGACGGAACGAGTTGTACATTCAACGCAGCACCGTCAGCAGGGGGCAGATGCCGCTGAGTCATATACCCAACAAACGAGAACACCAGCGCGTCATTTGCAGAGCGAAGGTTGAGTTCAAATGTGCCGTCCATTGAAGTTGTCGTACCAATATGCGTGCCTTCGATGATGACCGTCACGAATTCCAAGGGGGCACCTGTTTCCGCGTCGGTCACGGTCCCCTGCACGGTGATTGTCTGAGCATTTACCTCGAATACGCCCAATAAAATCAGACAGATAACAGAAAACGCTTTCAAATATCTCATGAGACTATCGAAAAAGAGTGGAAACACATCTATAATCGGCTAATAAAAAGCACTGGAAGGCATCAAAAGAGCACTTCTTTCGCCGTTCCTGCCTTTGGCCAACCGGCCAGCTAATCTGAGCAGCCATTTGAAGTTGTGTAAGCATAAGTGCTCAAACAATATAATGATAATGCTTTTTATCTTACCGTGCGGAGGGCTTATCTCTGGATGCCATCGGGATATAGATCAAGTTCTCCGTGCGCCGTGGAAAGGCGCTTTCCTGTGGCGGGTGCGAATCCCGCCCAACACCTGTCGCTCCGGTTGGTAGCGGCCTTAGCGTATTATGGAGGTAACGAAATGATATGAAGCACTGAGGTTTAACGGGCTACGCGAGTAGCTTAGCGACCATGCGGGCCGGAACGTGCAGTAAACGTCGAGCAGGCCTCGAAACGATCAATGTGAGTGTCGACCTTCCGGTCATATGGGGAAGACTGGCACGTTTTGGGAAGCGAGCGACAAGCGCACCAGAACGGCTCACCGGGGTACTGGCGCTGGCACGCATGGAAGATCAGGGAAGTAGCAACACAGGAAGCCCTGTCGGTGCTGAGGCACACGGCAACCGGAACTCCGTAAGGAGCAGGCCGGGCCGTCAGGGTGGCGGAGTGGTCCGTAGTACCGTAGACGCGGGGTAACGCCTGTTGAGGAAAGGGACCGCAGGGTTGGAGGGCAGATAATAAGGACAAAGGGCATCGGAAAATGGCAACGCCTAATATCTGGGAAAATGTCAGTGCGTCCGGCATCTGCACATGCATAAGTGAAGGGATCGTCAAGGCGACGGTGCTGGCGGGGCGTAGCGAGGCCCGTCCGCATGTCATGCGAAGTTGGTCTGTCCGCAGGCAATGTGCCATTGTCTGCATAACAGGCAGGACTGTACTGAGGCATGGTAATCCGAGTACGAGCCGCATGATCCACCTGGAGAGCCGGGTGCGGGAAACCCGCACGCCCGGTTCGGAGAGCAGGGGGCCGGAGACGACTTACGGGAGCCTGACTGAGGGCCAAAGCGAAAGCGATGGAATTGCCACAGGACCCTAAGAGCACCGCGCCGGCCCCTTGACTCTACGCCGCTGACACGCTTATTTCCTCCAGCAAACCAATTGGATGCGCCTCAAATGGCGTCGTGAGCGAACGCTCGGAGCTGCCCACGGAGCTTCGATGCCTAATAATTGGTTGATGTTTTGAGTTCGTACTTCCATAGCTTGATTGGGGTTGGAACGTTAGAACACCCTGTAATCATGACTGCAAAACGGAATGAAAACAACTGCGAATCCATTCTATCTCGCTCACATTAATCCTGAATTCATTATCAATCCACAATGTCTGAGGGATAGACATTTTAGAAGCCTCGTGTCAAAGCTGGGCTGCCCTGAGATGTGGCCGCACCAGTCGGTTGCAACAGAGGCTTTCTCGTTACCGCAGGGCCCAAACCAAGAAGTGAAAACTTGGGTTGGCTAGAGATTAAGCAGGATAAGTTGACAGATGATGAGGAAAAACGGGGCTAAGCTGTACAGTGGTCAAGGGAACGAGGATGCCAGCAAACCCAGTTGAGCAACCGCACTGTATGCTGTATAGCGGCTGAACTTTGAGTTCCCCGTTATTAGTCCAGGGATATCCTCAGGGAGGTGTCGTTAACTTTTATTTTCAGGTCTGAAACCTCGTTAACGATGAAGTCTGCCTCTTGGAGGGCTTCCGGGCTATTGGTAGTTCGAACTGCGATTACGCGAGCACCGGCAGCCCGGGCAGATTGGATGCCAGCGGGTGCATCCTCAACTACGATGCAGCGCTCAATTTGCTGATTCAATCCCCATGCAGCTCGTAAATACGGGTAAGGGGCTGGTTTACCCATGCCAATGTCTTCGCTGCTGATGAAAACTTTCGGCACGGGCAATGCTAAATAGCGAAGCGTTTTGAGTGCGAACATGCGCGGTGCACTAGTGACAATAGCCCATCGGTTTGGTGGGAGTTCCCTGAGTATTGCAGGAACACCGGAAAATGATTGTACACGCTCCAGATGATCGTCAGCTATAACTGCGTTCCGGTAGGCTTCTGCCTCTGAGATCGGATCTAGGTGTGGCGCGACAATTCGAATTGTGTCAGTAACGGGCCGGCCATGATGAACCTCCAGAATGTGCTGATAAGACACCCCCCGCTCCTGGGCCCAAATCAGCCAGTGTGTTTCGTAGACCGGATTCGAATCTACGAGTACACCGTCCAGATCAAAAAGTAACGCGTCGCAGGTGAGTAAAGGCACAGTACTGGTAGAAGTGATCACTTTGTAGACCTATTTTACGAAGTATCATCTTGATAACAATGCACTCGTCGGACAAGATTGTGCAAGGGAGTATCTTTGAGTCTATAGTAAATGCAATCCAGAGGAAACTGTGACTACACCTTCGAGATCTAATCGCATGTTGTCCGTGCAAATGCCCGTCATGGGTTTTGTTGCGGATCTCATGCGGAACAACCCAGGAACGATTTCCCTAGGACAGGGAGTCGTACACTATGGTCCACCTGACCGGGCGCTCGAAGCTGCGCGGCAGGCTGTCACGCTCCCAAATACGCATGGTTACGGTTACGTAATCGGAAGGCCTAAGCTGCGAAGTGCATTTGCCCAAAAACTGAACGCAGAAAACCATCTGGATCCCGGCTACGAAGTGGTAGTCACCGCCGGCAGCAACATGGCTTTCTTTGTTTCGCTGCTGGCTGTTACAAGTCCCGGAGATGAGGTCATATTGCTGGTGCCATACTACTTCAACCACGAAATGGCCACCCACATTGCCGGCTGTAGGCCCGTACTTATATCGCTCGGTGATTCATTGACACCTGATGTAGACACCATTGCACATGCAATCACTTCGCGAACCCGTGCAATCGTTACGATCTCGCCCAACAATCCGACGGGCATTGTATACGCCCCAGACACGCTCAGAGCAATCAATGATTTGTGTGCTGCGCATGGGATATACCATATGTCGGACGAGGCGTATGAATATTTCACGTTCGACGGTGCAGTGCATTACTCTCCGGGGAGTGCTCATGGAGCACATATGCACACGATTTCGCTTTTCTCTATGAGCAAGGCGTACGGGATGGCGGGTTGGCGATTGGGATACATGGCTGTTCCCCCGCATATATTGGCGGATATTCGCAAAATTCAGGATACGAATCAGATCTGTCCGGCAATGATAAGTCAGACAATGGCGCTGGCAGCACTGGAGGATGGAGCAGATTACTGCAAGCAGTATATGGATTCAATGGCCGACGTTCGCACTATGGTGCAGAAGCGTCTGAGTACTGTGAAGGCCCCGGTTACGGTTTCCCCTTCAGAGGGTGCGTTCTACTTTCTGTTGTCGGTAGAGACAGAGCTTGATGCCAAGGCCTTGACGACGCGCCTGATACAGGAGTATGGTGTCGCAGTTATCCCGGGGGATACATTCGGCATGACAGACGGTACTTATCTGCGCGTTGCTTACGGTGCACTTCAAGTATCTACGTTGACCGAGGCGCTGAATCGTCTAGTCAAAGGCCTCGAGGCACTAGTCGGTTAATCTGGGAGCAGCCACTGACGCGTATTTGCAATAATGCGCTTATAGGCCGTCAAATTGTGTGCCCGATCATCATGTCCGAGCGTATTAATGACTATTGTGGCGTCACCAACCTGACGAACCCAGATGACCGGGTAGATCGCACCGGTTTCGTGTGATCGCCCAATAGCCAGAACAACGGCCTGGGCGTCTGGCAGAAGCTCAGCCCGGTAAAGTTCATCCGTGATTTCAAAGTTGGCAGGTACATCGTCCATAAGTGGATGACTGGGCTGCAGGACCTCCACAGTGAAAGCTTGAAGTGGTTCATGACTGCGGGAGCCGCCGCCAATGAGCAGTTCGTTGTACTCTGGCCAGTCTTCCCAGTTATACCAGGAAGCCGGATGTGTAACCATAAGCGGTCTGCCGGCCTCTACGTGCTGCATGATCGCCCGACGACTCCCTTCGTTTCCGATGGGTTTATTGTTCGCAAGTGCGAGCAGCGAAGCATTGTTCAGTATTTCTATGAAGGCATCCTCAGGTTCTTCTGTATAGACGAACGTCCTATCTCCTTCTCCAAACAGCAACTGCCCATCTGCAAATCCAAAGACGCGCGCGTGGTGGTGGGATTGGGAGCCGCGGCTAACACTGCCGGCCAGATACACAATCGAATTGATATCAGGGTCGGAGCCCTCCCATGTCCAACCTGCATCATTACGGGGCAAGTCGGGTGCTGTAGTAATTTCCAGTGTGCCTTGCATGACTGCCCAATGTCCGGGCACCGAGCACAGGAAGGGGTAGGTTCCTTCCGTCAGTGGACCAAGAGTGACGCTTGCTGATTCACTCTGGGACAGGACCCCGGTTGAACCGAGAACATCTTGTGACCGGGCAGGCGGGATATACTCCGTGTCTACACTTGAGGGGTTGGTCATATACTCATCCAGATCTTTTCCGAATGCCGGTACATCGGCTCCCATATTCAGAAATACAGCATTGTGGAGATCAGGGTGCAAGTTCACGAAATCAATCGTGATTTCCTGCCCGGCAAAGGCTTTCAGCACCTTTTCGCCGAATCGCATTACCCCATCGGGGGCCGTCAGGTTGAGGCGGGCGGGAGGTAGCATTTGAGGCTCCGCTACCGCTTCCGGTGTGGGTTCGTCTTCTACGATTCCAATCGGAGCTATAGCGTTATAGGCTGCAAGAATCCATGAATCCGCACCTTGCAGAGCTTCTCGAGCCGCTGTCAGGATTAACGGAACCATCTGGGGTCCCATATCCTTTGCTTTCAGAAGGGCCGTCAGGCGAACATTAAGGTCATCATCAGCAAATACACGGTGCTTAGCCAGAAGCTTAGCACTATCAACGGTTAGGGGGAGCGTCTGTATACCAGCTTTACGAACGGCGGGCGATGGATGTACCAGCGCCGCGGCAGAAACGACAGCCAGTGCTTCGTCTGCTCCTAGGCCGTGCAGTGTCCAAAGTGCATGTACAGCACCTGGATCAAACCCTGTTTCATCTAAATCCTGTTGAAGCACCAGTTGAGTAAGCTCCCCTTCCAATTCCTGTGCATTACTCTCAATCAGCATTCTCTGAGCTGTAAGACGCCAGAACTGGTTGGTGCTCTGTAGGGCTTCCAGGAGACCTTCGGTGTCCTCATAGGAAAGGCTTCTTTGGGGCGAGGTCTCGCCGTAAGTGATTACGTACACACGGCCGTGTTTGCGGTCACGCAATGGATTCAGATGCGCGTTGCCGGGACCAGCGTTGTCATTCCATACCTGATTAACCATGCCCCGTCGATCCGGGTTGTGCTGAATCACCGGATTGTACCAGTCGGCAACCCATAGATTCTCATCGGGGCCGATATCGGCAAAAACCGGGGCGACCCACTCATCACTGCTGGCTAGGAGGTTAAGGATCTCTCCTTCGGATTCCTTTTCGATACTTCCGTCAGGTTCTAACTGTACTGCATGCACGACATGAGCCGTGGGCTCGGTCACCATGAGTGTGCCCCAATATTTGGATGGGAACCGTCGACCATTGTAGGGAAACGCTCCTGCAGCCGCAGTGTAGCCGTCCCGATAATCCACCTGCTGCAGTTGACGCTCAGACGAGTGCAGTACGAGGTAGTGGCTTTGGACATTGGCTACATTCATACCTGCCTGGTGCCTCAAAGGGATTCCCACTACAATTGCATGGTTATTATTGGCTGTGGATCCATAGATGGTATTGTCTTCTCCTATGCCCAGTCCCCATGTATTATTGTTGAATTCGGCGATAGGCTCCAGATCTGTTCCGTCTTTCCTTACCCGAAATATTCCCCGACGCAAAATGATTGCCTCCTGATCAGGAGCACGTCCAGGTTCGAAGAGACCGCTGTATCCGACGGCTCCCCAGAGAAAATTGTCTAGGCCCAATTTTGTGTTACTCATCACAGCATGGGTATCGAATGTGCCGAAGGCATTGTCCACGATCACATGTTTTTCGTCCGCACGATCATCGCCATCCGTATCTTTCAAAAAGACCAGATCCGGTGCTTGTCCGACAATTGCTCCTCCTTTTACCAAGGTGATACTAGTTGTTAGGGGCAGGTTTTCTGCAAACCGCACAAACCTGTCTGCACGGTAATCGCCGTCTGTATCCTCGCAGATAGTGATTCGGTCGGTGCCGGATTCCTCACCAACATGATCGTGTGGATAGTTCGTCGACTCGACTACCCATAAGCGTCCACGCTCATCCCAGGTAAGTGCAATAGGATTAACGATGTCCGGTTCATGTGCGAATACATGGATGTCAAATCCCTCTGGAACCTCGAGTCGTGTCAATGTCTCTTCTGGCGTAAGCGGTGCCTGTAGCTGATGGACCATTACGTCATTGCTCGCGGGTGAATAGTGCAGCGCTGCTTGTCCTGAGCAGCCGGTCAGCAGCAGTACGGCAAGGGCGGTGGGCAGATAGGTTTTCATCTGAGTTAGGTGTTGCGGGTACGAAGCTTGTTCCATGGTTCCAGATTCGATAAATCCTCGGCGAGTGGGGCGTCAAGCTGGGTTGGGGTCAATGTTACAAAAAGTACTGCAGAATCTTTTCCTGTGTTAAAAGAGGCGTGAACCAGTCCGGCGGGGATCACCACGGCATCTCCGGGAGATAGAATCTGGCAGGATTCGCCGATCCATTGTTCAACGGTGCCTTGTAGTACAAAGATTAATTCCTCGCGTCCAGGGTGGCGATGAAAGTTATGCCCCTTTCCAGGTGCAATCTCGGCCTTAGCGGCAAACAGACCTGGAGTAACAGGATCCGGGTAATTGATCCAGGTATTGGCACCTTGATCAACGGATTCTACCCATTGAGCTTCCTTGGTTAGAAAGAATTGTCTGGACATCAGCGTTGACGGGCCGCGGGACACGGGATTTGTTTGAATTCCTTTGTAAGGTTGATGAGGGATTGTTCGACTCCCATTCGTTCAAGACTGCTGGCACCCACAAATCCGACGGTGTCAGTGTGCTCATTGATGTACGCAGCATCTGAGGGTGTAGAGATTGGACCTCCGTGACTCAGGAAAATTATATCCCTGCGGACACTGCGAGCAGCCTCAATAATTCCTTGAGTACGTGTTGCAGCTTCCTCCAATGTGCAGGTGGCTCCAGTGACGCCGATAGATCCACCAATCGTGCAGCCCACATGGGCAATAATGGCATCCGCTCCAGCTTCGGCCATCCTGCGGGATTCCTCTGGTGTAGCAACGTACACGATTGAGAAAAAGTCAATTCCCTGTTTCTGGGCGAGAGCAACCATGTCGATTTCGTGCTGCACGCTCATGCCCGTCTCTTCAAGTACCTGACGGAAGAGCCCATCCACAATCGCATGGGTGGGGAAGTTATTAATGCCGCTGAATCCCATATCCCTCACCTTGAGCAGGTGATGCCAGATGCGTCGTCGTGGATCCGAAGCATGAACACCACAGATCACAGGAATCTCTTTGACGACCGGAAGTACCTCAAATTCACCAATCTCCATAGCAACAGCATTCGCATCTCCATATGCCATAAGTCCCGCAGTCGAACCATGCCCAGACATACGGAAGCGCCCGGAGTTGTAGATGATCAGCAGGTCTGCACCGCCCTGTTCAATAAATTTGGCACTGATACCGGTGCCGGCGCCAGCTGCTATAATCGGTTCGCCACGGTCCAGCGTGGCATGCAGGCGCTCAAGCATTTCCGTGCGCGTGTATGGATTTCCAATTCCAGTCCAGGGGTTGGGCATAATGTTAGTAATGTCGAGTTATGATGTAGCAGGCATGAGTGCCAATAATAGTATAATCTGTACGAACCTATCACCCTCATATCTTGAAAAGGGCGGGGGATGTCCAGTTTGTCAAGGTAAGGAAAACGGGGGGCATACTGAGGAACATCCGAGGCAATCGGTCTCGACTCCCACGCCGCTCGCCAGTCCTGTCCAGAAGATTCCCGGGGGCGCGGTGGTCGTCAAACCTGGGATCCCTGATGAAAGGCATGGGGAGGCACGGGTTGTGAATGATGATTCCTCTCGGCAATGGCAGTCGAAGCCAGGTAAGCATGGAGGGCGGTTGCTCAAGGGTCGCTCTGGCGCACCCGGAAAGAAGCCTGTCCTGACTAACCCCGATGCACTTACACCCTCAGAGCGACACCTGGAAGCGGAATCACAAATCCGTGACATCCAATCGGCTCTGCTGCTCTGGCAGAGAGATGCTACACGCGGGCGCAGTTTGTCAGATCGGGTGGTCATGGTGTACCAGTTTTTTATTACCCACTGTCGACGGGATCCGAGGAAGGAAGGTTATTTGAAATGCTGGCACACGGTGGGGAGGATTGCAGCCAGCCTATGCATGGGAAAGCGAACGGTGGAGCGAGCAATCGCTGAATTAAAGAAAGCGAGATGCTTGTTGGGGGAGCGGGAACGATACGCAAACGGCGAATTTGGGCCTCGTTATTTCTGGATTCTTACACCCCCAGATCTGACCAAATATGCGCTCAAACCGGCGAATACGCCTAACCGCCACATTACCGTTGAACCTGACGGTGCGCCTAACCGCCACATTACCGTTAAACCTGACGGTGCCCTTCTAGAAGAACGAAGATTTAAACAAACTTCTAAGAAGGCAGAAGCGGGAAAACCTCACAGCGGGGCGACTCCTGCAGCCCCCTCCATTTCACGACCCGCAGCCCCGCATCCGCATGTGCGAGATCATGGACAAACAACGGCGGCGGGAGCCGGCGGAATGGAGGAGCGAATCCAGCGACTCCGGCAAAGACTGAGGTTTTTCCTTGCGGAATTGATCCCGGAGGATCACGAACTGTATGTTTGGAGCATGGATCCCGCGCATGTACAGGATGCCGTGCGGGTGGTTTCGAGTGGGGTGCTCAACGGTGTAAGTCCCGGTAAGTCCCTATTGAATTTGCAGAGGAGGATTCAAGCCAAACCTCGGGACGAGGTGCAGAGGGTGGACTTGGCGTGCAGGAATATATTTCCTGATCACACCCACCTTCCCAACGACTCGACGCCGGAAGTTTCCGAGCCCACCTGCCCCATTTGTCGGGGAAAGCAGCAACTCACCGAAACGGATTCCGCACTTGTGGATGTCTCCCATATGGGACGAGGAGAAAGGAGGAATGCGGTGGTGGGGGCTTGCCAGGCTGGAGACATGGCACCGGCCCCAGCACAGTCCAGTTCGCAGCGAACGAAGAAGGAACTGCGGAGAAAGGTAGTGGCGGAGCGGGCATCGGGTAGGATTGAGCGGCATCAATATCACCTTCGACAGATCCTTGATCCGGTGCTGGCGAAAGGTCACGCCCTGTACGCTTGGAGCATGGATCCCGAGCATGTGAGTAACGCCCTCCGCGCAGTTTCTCGAGGGATGGACCGGGGAGAGTCCCCTGTATCTGCCCTGGCTATTCTGGCGCGAAATGGGGATTACATGTCTCGAACGGATCAGATCCTGGGCTGCAGAGTGGTGCTGGGGCGCGCCAGGAACAATGCCACTGAACCATGTCAGATTGAATGGCAGGGAAAAGAGAGCTGGATGGATGATGTCATTCAGGAGGCTCCTGAATTGGTCTATGAACTATTTAGTGTCTGCCAGAAAATACCTATCCTGGTCGAGTCAAGGGCGTCATGGTCTTGGTTTGCGTACGTCTGAAGTATCAATTCGAGGGGGTAGTAGCTTGGTCACATCGTATTTGGGTTGGCGTCTCTGCTAAAAGCCGGATTTACGTCGGTTTCCGCAAATTTTTCGGGATCTGATCTGTCCAGCGGACATACCTCGGGCCAGTTCTGTGGTTCTGGACACCTTGTTTGATCGTATCCGTACGATCAGGGGGGCTTCACGCCGCCTTTCGGCGCGCCTTATGCCACCGGTCGTATTGCCTCCTATGCTCCTTAACGATCTGACCCAACCGGTGTACATTCGCGGCCACGACCCCCAGCGCGACCGTCCGAACGAATCCCTCCTCGCCGTGCGTCCGTATCCGATCCAGTCCACGATGATTCAGATTGTTGATCGCCGACTCAATCCCTGGATGCTTCCGGCGCGCCGCCACGAACTCCGGCGCAAACTCCCGCACCTGGTCCGCCTTTGACTTACTGCCCTTCTTTGGCAACACGTTCAACCTCAGCAGACCATCCAACGCCACACGGTTAAGCGGCGAGTGGTAGCCCTTATCCATGCTGCACGAAACGATGGATGAATAAAGCGCCTGCGCCTCTTTGATGAACGGTACAATCATGTCCGAATCCACCCCTTCATGCAACACTTCATGATGCAGGATGAACTGATACTGATCTTCCATAAAACAAACCGGCAACCCCAGCTCCGCAGGTACCCCCGCTTTGCCTTTGTTGATCCAGCGCGTATGTGGCTCATGGATCGAAAATACCTTCTCATGGTGGGGAATCGTCTCGTTTTTGATCAATCGACGCCCAATCTGATCTATTTGACGCAGCGCATGCGCCAGATAGGTGGCAATCTTATCCGTGGCGATCTCACGCTTCCGCAGCGCTTCAAGGGTCGCCAAGGCCCGCGCAACAAGCTGACTGCACAATTCCAGGTAGGTCGTAACCTTGCGCACACTGCGCCACCGACGGGAATCGCGCACCCGATTGAATGCCTTCCGTACTTCCCTTAACCAATACTTGTACTTGCGCCAGCCATGAACCTCGTGCGCCGCACAGGTGCAATGCAACGCGCGGAGCAGACTGTCCATCGCGTCCCGCAGCAGGCTCACATCCGTGGGCCAATGCACGTTCGTCTTCGTTACCGCCGAATCCACTCGACACTCCAGAGGAGCCTCCGCCTCTACGTTCAGACGTCCATGCCCGCAGGCCACAACCACCTTGTTGATCTCCTGCAAAGCCTCCTCGGTCAACAGGCTAACATTATCAATCACCGTCTGAAGCGCATATTTCGTCCGATCACCAAATTCCGCATGACCCAGCGTCTGGCGTAAAGTCCGATGATGGTTCGCCAGATTAGTCAGACGATCAAAATCACAATCCAGCGCCATCTTTACCACGGCCAAAACAAAAATACGCCAAAGATCCATGCCCGGACGACCGTGCCGATGACTGACCTCGGGACGCACATGCCTCCCGAGAATCTCAAAGACTTTTGCCCGAATTTCTGGGGCAACGTACAACGCCTGCAGCCCCATCAGCACCGCAGGAATGTCGTCCCGATCCTTGGGATCAAACACAATATCGGCGATCGGAACCTTCCAGAGATCGCATTGCGAATCGTGTGTCTTGCGCATAACAGACAAAAATAAATGGATCGAATAAAACCCCCATTTACCGGCAATCCTGGGGATAATGCCCAAATCCTCCCCGAATTACCCCAATACTGGGCAACATTCGCCAGAACAATCCTCGGGGTTAAGAAAACCCTCAGCCCCCAACATCAGGCCAAATAAGCCGAAATACGGCCAAAAATCCGTTAAAACATTCTCAGAAACAACCTGAGACGACCAATATTTAGATTTTATAGCAGGACTCCTTACTGGTTGAGCTCCATGAGCTTGTATTAACTTTGTCCATTAACCAGAAACAGTCCAATGCTACCTCACATCAACTCTTCCACTTCTGCATCCACGATCTCTGTCGGTATGGATGTGCATAAAAGGACCATTGCGTTGTGTGCTTACAATGCGCGTACAGGCGTGATTTTGGATGAGCGGGGATTGCCGCATGATCTGCCGAAGGTCACTAAATATCTCCGGAAGGTCCAAGATCGTCATGGTCAGGTACGCTCTTGCTATGAAGCGTCTTCCTGTGGATTTGGCTTGCAACGCGCGTTACAGGCCCGCGGGATCTCGTGTGAAGTAATTGCGCCCTCGTCCATTCCGCGTCGTCCAGGCGAGCGCGTCAAAACGGATCGTCGAGATGCCAAAAAGTTGGCAACGCTGTACGCTGCTGGATTGCTGACGATTGTTTGTATTCCAGATGAGGAACAGGAGGCCATCCGGTCCTTGTTGCGTTGTCGGGGAGATCTGGCAGAAACGATCACCCGGACCAAGCAGCGGATTCTGACTTTCCTTCAGACACGCGGGTTGCAGTATCCAGGCAAGACCAATTGGACCAAGACCTTTCACACATGGATTGGCGCCTTACCGATGGCCGAGATTGACCAGATCACGCTTCAAACGTATCTGCACCAATTAGATCAACTAACGCAAGAAGTACGCAGAATTGAGGGGGACTTAGCCGCGCAGGCCGAACGCGCCCCCTATCAAGCGCCCGTCAAGGTCTTGATGGCATTCCGAGGGATTGGTTTGGTGACGGCGTTGACCCTGGTCTTCGAGTTGGGAGATCTCCGTCGTTTTGCACATCCACGTCAGTTGATGGCATATCTGGGCCTGGTGCCAAGCGAGCACAGTTCAGGCAATCACACGCAACGGGGAGGCCTCACCAAAACTGGAAATGTCCATGTGCGAAATGCGGTCATCTCCGCCGCATGGAAGTATGCAACCCCACCCCGCCGCAGTCGTGTGCTACGACAACGGCAAGAAGCGATCTCTGCTGAGGTGATCTCCGTGGCATGGAAGGCGCAGCGTCGACTGTACAAACGTTTTCACAAACTGAGTCAGACCAAAGCACGATGTGTTGCCAATGCAGCGGTCGCGCGCGAACTGGTCGGCTTTCTCTGGGAAGCACTGCGCTTGGAAAACCCTTTGATCACCACCCGTGCGAGGGTTTGAATCATGGTTTATGGAGAAGCGATTGGCACGGTAGGAGGGCCCACGAACACACCTTGCGATAGCCGGCATCTTGCCGGTGAGTGCGCGTTTAGAGATTGTGGCAGCTCCGCACGAACCCGAAATCATGCGTTACAGCCCTTTGGGGTCAAAGCACGCGAATACCAGACTGATTAACCGTCGAAGCTGCCAAGTCGCTTCTCCATAAGCCAAAATATATTTTTTGATGTAGATTTACAAGAAACATAGCGCCGTGTAAGCTCTACCTGATCTGGAGAGTCCTACTATACCAGGGGAATTATAGTGAATAGTTGAAAAATCTTGAGAAATCTCCGTATTAAGGAATACGACAAACATAATTAGAGGTTGTATCTTATGGCAGGTTCAGGACGGTCACACAGAAAGGTATCACGCTTTTGCAAATTGCAGAAAAATTTCCCGATGAGGAATCTGCCAGAAATGGTTCGAGAAAGTGCATTGGCCATACGGAAAACTATTTTGCCTATGCTGCGGAAGAGAGAAGGCCTATCAGTGCAAACACAAGACCATGCCCTTCCGTTGTCGGGATTGCAAGAAGTACTTTAGCGTCAAAACAGGAACAGCAATGGTATCTTCAATCTGCCTTTGAGGAAATGGGTTTGGGCAGTATACTTGGAAATGACTAATCTGAAAGGTGTATCCTCTATGAAATTGCAACGTGATCTTGGAGTTGCCCTGTCCAATACGTGGCATATGCTTTATTGTATCCGTGAAGGCTTACTGCCAGAAATCCTGCAAGTGTTTGAAGATCCGGTGGAGGTTGACGAATCGTCTTCGGCGGCCTGGAAAAGAACAAGCATGAGAGCTAATTGCAAAACCCATTTTGCTGCAACTGGTGAACCGGCCAATTCGGGACATAAATGGGTCTGATTTTCTTGGAATACGTGAATGATTGGCCTGTGTTCACCGCTTTCTTCGAAGCTGTGGGTGATTGGCCTTCAACGAGGTGTTAACTTGGAGAATTTTGTCCACGATCCGTGCGGACTCTACGCATCGATCCCACGGCTTCTGTATTCCAGAACCCCCCAATTCTGTACGCGACCACTCGACGATCCGGTTTAGTGGACCATCCGCAGCAGTTGATCCACCGTGAGCACAACAATTCCAAACATCAGGTGACACATCACTTTGCTGTGCCCACGCACCCGTACATGGCGTCCACCAAACTCATCTTTGAGTCGTCCAAAGACCCGCTCCACGGTCGAACGTTCCTTGTAGCGCGCCCGCTCAGGTGGAATAAACCCGGCACTGCGCTGTGCCTTCTGCTCACGACGGTGCGCCGCCTTTCGATTACGCGGATTCGTGTCAATGATCGGCACATGTCCCGCTGCCGTACTGTGTGCGTGAATCTCCTTCGCGTCATACGCACTATCCATGAGATCATAGCAGTTGTCCACCCGCTCACCCGTCATGGTCGCCAATGGAATGGCCGCTTGGCTATCGTGCAGGGACGCGGAAGATAGCATACAGCTGATCGGAATCCCGCCGTCTGCTGCATCTATATGTAGCTTATATCCCGTCCAGGATTGCGTATGCCCTTTCGCATTTCGCTTGCTCCCCACCGTGCACGCCTTGGGCAAATCCGCCAACATCTCCGCTTTGTTCATGGTACGCTGGCGCTCCAAACGCGTGGGGACCTTTGGACGTTCCTCCCCCTTCCGTGGACGCCCACGCTTGCGTTTCACCGGTTCCGGCGCCTTTTTCTTCGGCACCGGCTTCTCTCTTGCCTCAATCGCCGTCGAATCCCGCGAAATATGGCCCACCAACGAATCCGCGTAGCTCTCCTGAATCAAGACTTCGTGGATCCGTGTCGGTAACTCGGACTCCGCAAACTCCTTGAACGCACGGGAAAATGTGGACGCACTGGGCACATCCCGCTGCCGCGACCAACCACACATCGACCGAAGCAATGGGTCCGAAAGTAGGCGCTCTCGCAATCCGGCAGTCGTCGGAATATTCAAGACCATCTTGGCCAGAAACGACCGTGCAAGCGAAACCCGAGATGCCAGCGGGCGCCCCGGCGTGCGGAACGAGGTGCGGGGCAGAAAATCCTCCACACACACCATCTCGAATACCAACAACAACTTCTGGTACCGTTTGGGCAACGAACCAAATTCCTCCTCCACCCAAGGAAACAATTCCCGTTGGCAGGCAATATAAAAACCTCGTATTTTCTTCCTAAGGGACATGGGAGACTCCGGTTTTCGTGGAAAATTGTCGACACTAATTGATACGAAATCCGGGGGACTCCGGTCCCTTTTTTAGCCCTATCGAGGGATGTTTCTATGCTCGGGGCGGATACAAATCCCAATCAAAATCGCCTCCTCTACCCAGAGACACCAACCAGAAACCGTGACCTCAAAATTCCAAAAAATCCCCCGATTTGAGAGTTTTGCAACTGGCTCATGAGAACAAGACACTCAACGCTGTACAGGGCACGGTCGGAAAGAGTGCAGTACTCGGAATCCAAGACCGAAAAACTAATCAGGTTCAAGCACAAGTGATCGAGGATACCACGATGCCAACGATCCAAGGGTTCGTGAACGATGTGCGCTCAAAGGATGCTTCGGTATTTACCGATGATCATACGAGTTACGAGGGATTGACGCATCACACATCCGTCAATCATAACAAGGAGCAGTGGGCCGTATCCACTACGCTGGGGGAAGTAGCCCACACTAATGGGATCGAATCGCTTTGGGCAACGCTCACACGTGCCTATCACGGCACCTACAAGCAGTTAAGCAAGAAACGTCTCAGCCGCTACGTAACTCAAATTGCAGGGAGGCATAATCTCCATGATTTGGGCACGGCGGACCAAATGTTGTTGGTTGTTCATGAAATGGTAGGGACGCGGTTGAGGTATAAAGACTTGATTGCGTGATGGATGCGGTCAAGTCTTTTGGGAAAGTTTATACGCCTAACTGGGTTGTAGATTATATGTTGATTCCCTTGTTTGGGGGATCACTAAAAGATGTTCGTGTCTGCGATCCCGCGTGTGGATCGGGTGATTTTCTTGTGCCAATAGCCGAACAAGTTTGCGAGCGCGCACTCAAAGCCCCCATTAGTGAACGTTCCAAATATATTTCCACACTGAAGAGATTGACTGGATACGATATTGATGAGGAAGCCGTTAAGCATTGTAGGAAAAGGCTTTCGTCTGTCACAAGAAATATACTTGGTCAAGATTTCCCAAGCGATTTCTGGCGTGTACGGAGAATGGATGCTATGGACGCATGGATACATGACCAGGGACAATTTGATTGGGTTGTAGGAAACCCCCCTTATGTTCGGATTCAACACTTAGAATCTGATCGTAGAGACAAGATCAAACAGGCAGGATGGAGTTATTATTATGGATCAAGCGATCTTTACATAGTGTTTTTTGAGTTAGGGATCCGGTTGCTAAAAAATGGTGGAAATCTAAGATTTATGGGGCTTCAACTAATTTAGTGAAACCCTTGTTTTTGAGACAGCATCTGGATATAGATCCAGTCCACCGAGATAGAAGTAGATTGCATTTGCTAACCGCTTGGTATTTCGAAATCCGCGGCAACGGACTTTGATCGTTTTGATTCGACTGTTGATGCTTTCTGCTGGCCCATTGCTGGCTTTGAGAATGATCGCATTGAGAATTCCCCAAAGGTGTTTTCTGACCGTCTTGGCAACTTTAACCATGTCTTCAAGCCGGCAACGTGAGGCCCAGGACAACCATTTTTCCCAAGCTTTGCGTGCCCAGGTTCGGCTCTTATAGTGCCACAATTTCTGGGACAATTCTTTGATGGCCCAGGCACGGGCCGTTTTCAACGAACTATCCTTTAACGCCTTGAATCGCTTCTTTTGGCGGACCGACATATTCTGTTTGTTGGTCAGCCAGTCATACTTGGTCCCGGTGAGATCATCAATGCCCGCTTTCCGCAATTCTCGGTTCTCCTGCCGACGGACTTTATCCACCGCCCCTCCAATCTTTTTCGCCACATGAAAACGATCAAATGCAATCTTGGATGCCGCATCTGGAACATGTTTTTTCGTGGACTTGATATAGGCAGGCCACATATCCATGCTCACACTTTCAATCGCTTCCAGTTGCTCAGTAGAACAGCCTTCATAATAAGCATCCAGACTCGCATGGGTGCGCTTTTCCTTGACAAACAGCACCGTACCCGTTTGAGAATCTGAGACCACGGTGATATACTTATGGCCTTTTTTATACGAGGTCTCATCCACACACACATGGGCAACCGGTTGCGCCTTTCTGCGATCAAGCCCCCGTTCCACTGCGCGGTCCATAATCCCTGCAACCGCAGGCCAACTCATCTGCAGGAGCCGACACACTGACGAGATCGTTGACTCCCGAAGCAGATCAATGACCAGCGCCTCAAATTCATAGGTCATGCGTACACTCCGATCCGCCCAAGGGGGCGAAATCGTCACCACTCCGTGTTCTGCACACTTTACACGAGGTAACTGCGTCGTTACGATTGTACGATATTTTCCGGTATCCAGATGACGCCAACTCCGAGTCCGACGATCATACACCGGACTCGCTTGATCACATTTTGGACACCGAAGCTTGGATTCATCCGTACAGATCACATGGATATGGGCCTCCTCGGCATCATGATCCGCTGTTACCTCCGAAATTGACCAAGGTGACGAAATGCCATAAACCTTGTTTATTCCTTTAATCTTCACCCCCATTACGATTCGTGATTGTCGAAAAAATGAAAGATAAAACCTTTGAGTAGAATGACGCATGACGCGATAAATCGTCTGAAACCTTAGCCCAGAATTGGATAAGATCAGGACTAATTCACTATATTTATTGAGGTCCCAGATTTATTTCTCCGAGTGGCTGGGTACGCAATGATGCAGGGAAGCGTATGCGCCACGACTTTGAAGTCAACCACGGCATCGTTTCTTTATGCGATTTCCGCGACTTTCAAGTATTCCCAGGCGTAAGTACCTATACTTGCATAACCCATATCCGCAAAAATGTTGTTCACGGTCACAAAGTAATTCGCCAGTGGGATGGAGATTCGTTTTCTGTACAAGCGAACCTTGTCAAGTCGGAATTGAGATGGGCTGTTGTTGATAGTGTATCCGAAACAGCAAGGTCATCAAACTTTATCAAACTCTCTGATATTGCTGACATTCGTGTTGGTATTCAGACTTTGGCTGACAAAATATTTATACTCGAAGTGGTTAATCGGGAGAGCGAGCGGGGGATGCGTCAAATTTGGTGGGGGTTCGGGGGAGTAACGATAATGACTTAACCCGATCCTTCCTTGATGAACCCAGAATCTTCTTTTCCTTTCTCTCCACCAATTCAGGAGCCTGTTCAGGATCTGCAGGTTGAATTGGTTCGGCATTATGTGGATGTACTTCGCATGCTGACCGATCGGATTTCCTCCGTACCTGCGGCACCTGATCCTGCGGCGCCTGATCCTGTGGTATCAGCTCCTGAGGAGTCGGCGGCGGTCCCGGGGGCTCCTGCGCCGACTTTATGCTGGGAATCTGTGCTGGCGTGCCGTGACTGGCATACGGAGTCTCTGGTCCATTTGTGGCTTCGGCCCTCGTATGTGATGGGGCTGCATGTATTGTTTGGAATCGGGGTGAGTCTGCGGGGGCATCGTCGGATCGTGACTGTGACCGAATGCGGCCCCCAGGATCAGTCCGGTATGGAGGCGGTGCTGGACGATTTGAGCGTTCGTGGATTGGGTTCGGGGATGCTGTTGACGCTTCCTGGCAATGTCGCACTCCACGCGGCGGTGTCCCGCGTATGGGGAGGCCGCGTGTGGGTGCAGCGATGTCTGAATACGGTCATGGCCGAAGCGCTGAGCGGACTGGATCCCGATGAGGCGCTGCGGTTTCGTCACCGCCTACGACAGGCATGGCAACAGTGCGATGCGTCCCAGGCTCGGACAGATCTTCAGCAGATCACAGCAGCGTTGACCCAGGTGAATCGCTCCTCTGGAAGCGTGCTTGCGCATGCGCTGGAATCAACGCTCACCTTGCAACGTACCGGACGATTGCTCCATAGTGACCGGGGACTGCGCGTGCTGAATTCACTCAGGACACTCTTGGCTCGTGCAGGACGCAGACTGACGGCTACGCCGGTCCACCAGCGCGAGATGCACCTGTGCGCGGCACTGTTGGAACTTGAACCCCGACTGCGTCGGGTGCGACATGCGACGTATCTTCCGCAGTTGCATGCTGCACTGAAAACGTCTCTTCCTTCTAAACCATCGAACGCATGATTGCATTATCTTCTCTCTTTCCTTCCGCCGTTTTCCAACCGTTTTTGGCCAGGAATGCGGCCAAACTGGCTCGGTTGTTTCGTAGCCCGGATTGGTTCATGGAATTGGTTCCGCTCTTGTTTCAGGCCGAAGTGAGCGAGCTTTGCGGAATTCGCTGGAAACATATCCCGACGAAGTGCCAGCGTTGGGGAACCAATCCCGGTTCAATTCGCTGGAACGGGGCGAAGGTGCCCGTTGAGGTCCCCCGGGTTCGTAACACCGAAACGAATCAGGAAGTGCCGCTGGAGACGTACAAACTGCTGCACCAGGCCGAACCCGGCTATGAACAGGAACTGGCACGCAGTGTGCTACTTGGACTCTCTCAACGCAAGTATGGGCAAGTGGCGCAACACCTGTCAGAGAGTTTTGGTCTCAGCGGCTCCACCACCGGACGCGTGTTTATCCACGAGACGGCCAAAGCACTGGAGACGTTCATGAGCCGGCGGTTTGATGAGACGGAGTTTGTCGCCATTCTCATTGACGGGAAGACCTTGCGGAGTGAACAGATTCTTTTAGTCGTGGGATTGACGGGACAAGGACAGAAGATCATCCTCGGGTTCATGGAGGTCAAAACCGAAGCCCATCCGTGTGTGGTTGCCTTACTGCAGAATTTGCAGGCACGCGGCTTCCAGGTTACGGGCCCATTGCTGGTGCTGCTGGATGGCTCCAAAGGATTGCGCAAAGGCGTACGAGAGGTCTTTGGAGATCGGGCGCTGATTCAGCGATGTCAGTGGCACAAACGCGAAAATGTCGTCTCCAAGATCCAGGATACCGACTTTGCTGAGCAGGTCAAGAAACAACTGGAAGCCGCCTATGCAACGCGTACGTATGCAGAAGCAAAAAAACGACTGACGACCTTGATTCAATCCTTGGAATCCCGCTGCCCAAAAGCAGCGGCCAGCTTAAAAGAGGGACTTGAGGAAACCCTCACCCTTCACAAACTGGGGCTCCCCAAGTCGCTACGCGATCGGCTTCGAACCACGAACATCATTGAGAGCATCAATAGCAGACTGGCACATACAACGCGCAGAATCACGCGATGGAGTAACTCGGACCAACGCCAACGATGGATTGCTGCCGCGTGCCTTGACATTGAACAACGATCCCTGAACCCCATCCCGCAAGATTGGCAGTGGGAAACTTTGCTACGGGGACTGGAACGACACGACCGAACCAAACATCAGTACACCGGTAGACTCTCACAACTCCCCCTAAACCCCCACTAAATTTGGGGCATCCCCAGCGAGCGTGTGATTGTAAAAGGTGGTCATGCGCAGTTTGCTATTGAAGAAATGGCAGTTAGGCGAATCTTGAAAGCGTCTGTTTTGAAGGAGGGGAAAGATAAAGTTGACAGAGTTGTGATCTATCCTTACAACCAAGGAACGCTGATACCTGAAGATGAATTTTCAGATAGATTCCCCCGTGCGTATCAATGGCTTCTTGCAAATAAGATTCAATTACTGGACCGGGATAAAGGCACTTTCTGTGAGTCGAAATGGTATGGATACGGGCGAGAAGTTGGAATACGAAGTGCGTTTGGACGCAAGATTCTAACATCTGGAATGAACCCCAAACCAAACTTCCAAATATGCAACGACCCTGACACCTTGTTTTATTCCGGCTATTGCATTAAGCCTCGTAACGGGATAAGGTTATCAGCTTTACAAAAATTGCTCAACAGTCCAGAAATGGATCACCACATAAAGACATTCGCGCAGCCATTTCGGGGTGGTTGGTATAGCTACGCTAAACGCTACATTTCAGACTTTCCAATAGAAGCATCTTTTGCCACTGCCTAGTAACATGAGTACAAGACTTAGAGATCGCCTATTGTCTGCAGTGCAAGAAGCATATTCGAGGTATGTCGCCGATGGAGCACGTTCAACCAGCAAGATAAAAGCCTTGCACGGATGGGTGATTTCTGAATTAGAACATGTGCTTGGTCATGAGTACCAGATTAAAGGCCTATCTGATTTTGGAGGTAGAGAATCTAAGGTCGAAGGCAGGTATTACCCTATGTATATTCAGATTGATGTTGCCCGGGTATTCAGATTGATGTTGCCCACCTATTCAGATTGATGTTGCCCACCTTGGGTGGATAAAATCCAATTGATTTTCGGTGCAATTTTGATCTGAATTTCGAGACAGGATTTGTTGTTGGAGCAGGAAGAATTACAAGGCATTAGCGGCCCTGAACCAATCAGAGCAACTCATGCCACAACAACGAATTTCTATGAAGACCATACGAGACGTGCTGCGCTACTACTACGATGAGCGCCGCAGTAAGCGTCAAATCGCGGGCTACCTGCAGATCTCCCCGGGGACGGTGCGTAATTATCTTCGTCGCGCCGAGGCCGCGGGCGTGTCTTGGCCTCTTCCGGAGGCGTACACCGATGAGACCCTTGAGGCCTTGTTGTTCCCGCGCGATCAGGTTTCTTCCGATCGTCCCCAGCCGGACTGGACGGAGCTTAACAGGCAGTTATCCCGGAAGGGGATGACCCTGGAGCGGATCTGGCATTCCTACCGCCAAGTTCATCCGGAGGGGTACAGCTACGGGCATTTTTGTGTTCTTTACCATGAATGGAGTGGTCTCCTGGAGGTGACCATGCGGCTTCATCACAAAGCCGGGGACAAGTCTTTGATGTCTGAATGCGATCTGTCGAGGACATGCCTACGATACTTGTTTGTCTTGCGGTTCCGGGATGAGTTTGTACATTTTGAAGATACGTTTTGCGCTGGGAATCTCATAGATTTCCACGCGTGGGTTATCGGGTACATGCTTATAGAGCTGCGAGTAGGCTACGCCAAGTTCTGCTGCAAGCTCGACTCCGCTGATGCAGCCTTGTTCACGCAATTGATCTCGTTTCCGCCGAAGCCCGTTTTTGATGTTGTATCGGGTACGAATGAGGCGGATGCTCTGTCGGGTGAACCGATCTCCGCGGGAATCACGATGTCCGCGCCGATTTAGGTCTTTTGCTGCAAGGCTGTCTGAACAGCCCGCTTCAAGCAAGATCTCCAATTCCGCCAAGACCTTGGTGGAGGCATCCCGTCGTATGATCACCTCCCAGGGCAGGGGTAATGCAACGGGTTCCAGTTGGTGAATCCGTCCCCCGCGCAGACGCAGTCCCACCTCAACCTGATAGCCGTTGCGCGTGAGCGTAATGTCCTCCACCAAAAAGCCCAGTAGGCGTTTTCGATCTTCGTTGGAAGTCTCGGGGGCCTTCCACACCTTACAAAAATCATGGGTCAGTTCCAGAATACGCTGGTCCCGTTCGGGTTCCGGCATGCTGGTCTGTGCGTCCATATAGTTCTCTCGTTCCCGGACGGCTTCCGTGTGGCGTTTTAGTTGGGCCTCCCATTCGGCCTCCAGCGTTGCAGCCACGAGGCGATTGGAGGGATCCACTTCCATGAATCTGCGGCGGGCCAGCTCTACTTGATGCCGCAGCGCCTGGATATGATTCGTTCGCTGCCGGTCGGCCGTCTCAAAATCGGTACGTAGCTGCTCGCGTACCATCAAAGACAGGGCTAGATTCTCCTGATTGACTGCGGCGACCACAAAGGTTCCCACCGCTTCATCCAGCAGGTCTCCACGCATGCTTTGACAGGTTTGCATTCCATGGCGGACCTTATTCTCCTTGCACAGATAGTACCACTTCGGCGCCGAAGCACGTCCTTTATTCCGATTATAGGAGACTTGCATTCGTTGCCCACAGAGGCCACAAATGATCCGGGATTGCAGTAAAGCTACGCCTTTCCGCGGCGATGGCACCCGGTCTCCCCGCAGAAAGCTGGTGGCGTTCGCACGGATGGTGTCTTGATTTTGCAGATATTCTTCCCAGGAAATATATCCTGCATGGGCCTCCGGAATACAGACCATCCATTGATCCATGGGAATCCTTGAGTATTTCATGGATCCGTCTGCACGTTGCTCCGTCTTCGTGCGACCTTAGGCATAGCATCCCGCATACCGGGGATTGTGAAGCATGCGCTGGAGCTGACTGTGGTTCGGAACGCTCCAATATACCGCCCCAGCCCCGGATCTCGGACGTGAGGGCAACCGGATTCCCCGCTTACGGAACCATTTTGTGACCTGCATGATGGAGTTTAGGCGCCGAAAGGTGTGGAACACGAGGTCCACGGCTTCGGTGATGGACTGATCTGGATCCAGAACCACCTCATCGGTAGCGGTGTAGGCCAACCCGATCGGTAAGGGCAGTTTCAATTCTCCCCGTCTGGCCTTGCTGCGCTGGCCGCCCACCATGCGCTCACGGATGCCACGCAGTTCATATTCCGAAAGCTGCCCCTTGAGCCCCAGCAACATCCAGTCATTGAGATCGCTGACATTATAGACCCCGTACTCGTCTAGAATCAGGGTGTTCGACACCGCGGCAATCCGAAGCAATTGATGCCACTCGGCATTATCCCGGCACAGGCGAGACACCTCCAGACTCAGGATAATCCCCACCTCAGCTGCCCCGACCCGAGCACGCAAATCCTGGAATCCCGTTCGCTGGGCTGTACTTGCCCCCGACTTGCCCTGATCTTCATCAATGATGTCAATTTGATCCTCGGACCAGCCCAACGCGAGCGCCCGGTGGCGGAGGTCATACTGCCGGAATTGGCTTTCTTTATGGGTTTCCACCTGGTGGAGCGAGGACTGCCGGATATACAAACAGGCCCGCCGCCGCAGATGTGCGGACGTAACTTTAGAATTTGACGACATGGTTCATTTGGATCGTGTGAAGTAGGGCACAACTCATTGAGCTTGCCTGCGTGAGCAGAGAACCGGGCGCCGCCATCGCGACGGGATCTTGGGCAGGTGCCGGGGCAGGCAAGGGGGCCGCCAGCACCAGTGCCCGCGCCAACCCATGGTGACACACCAGCGAGATGGCCTGGGTCTGCCCCCCATGCAACCACTGATCCCGCCATTGGCCGTACCAGTGACGGTCCAGCATTCCGGTCCGCTGCTCAGGAATCCCTTCCAGAGTTTTTTTTTGACAGCGCCCGATACAATGCGCTGAAGTGGATGCTGATCTGGAAGTGCTCGCCGACCCGTTCGGCGAGTTTGCGGATGCTCGTATCGCCATGTTGCTCCAGATACGTGTGTGCAAACGCCACCACCATGGGGGTGATTTTTCGCGGCCCCCGGGGTCCGCGACGTCTTGGAATCAACGCCTGTAGTCCACCCTCGCGATAGTCGCGCTTGAGCCGTACACAGGTCGGAATGGACATCCCATACCGGTCCGCCGTTTCTTTGAGGGTTGTGTCTTTGGTGTGCGAACGGATCATCTCGTAGCGGACCTGCAGCAGATCGTTCGGATCGAAGAAGGAACTGTTGGCAAACAGGGAATCGGTGACCGATTCCGGGCGTGAGTTGAGCGTCCCGGACGCGCGCAGGCGCTTGAGCTTGGTATTGGACATTAGGCCACCTTAAATGATTAAAATAGAAGATACATAACGCACGACAAGTTTGCAACAATCTGCCGAAAGCGCGCGCTATATTTGCAATATATCGCATTTATTCTCCGTTTGTTGCACAATTCATGATCATAATGTTGTTTTATTGTTGATCATCTAAAAGCACATCCACAAAGGCCCTCAACGCCACCAGGTCGTCAAGACGGAAGAAGGCCCGACCCGACGATACCCGCTCAAAGTCGTCCACGATACGTAGATCGGTCCATGCTCTGGGAAGACACCGAAGCGTGTCCTGATCCACAATACAACGTACTAATTGCACATTTCCGGTTGTGAGAACGTGTTGGCGCCGCAATTTTCGGCCGTACCACGGATGGAGAGGATGGGTGACTTCTACCCAATCCTCAGCGCTACTTGAAGAAACCTCCTGGGGAGAGGAGGCATCCTTTTGGGGTAGGGATGTGTCCACCGGTTTCGCATTTGGAAACCTGCGACAAGCTTTTTGTAGACTATGCAGGCACGACGGTCGCGATCATTGATCCAGACACGGGCGAAGTGACCCAGGCGCAGATCTTTGTTGCGACGCTGGGCTGTTCCAACTATACGTATGTGGAGGCGACGCCGGATCAAACGATTCGTAGTTGGATTGGGGCGCATGTCCGGGCGATGGCGTTCTTTGGGGCCGTCCCCGCAGTCGTGGTCTGTGATAATTTGAAAGCGGCGGTCGTGCGTGCGAATCGTAGGAATCAAAAGATTCAACCCACTTACCTGGATTTTGCACGTCACTATAACACGAAAATCTCACCTGCCCGCGTGGAGAAACCGCAGGATAAGAGCCTAGTCGAGCTTGGAGTGAAATTTGTAACGACGCGAATCTTGACGTGTATCCGTACCCGTCAATTCTTCAGTATTGAGGAACTCAATCAAGCCATCGCTCCCCTACTGAAGCAGCTGAACGAGATTCCCTTTCAGAAGAAACAAGGTACGCGTCGCGGTCAATTTGAGGAACTGGACCGGCCTGCCATGCGCCCGCTTCCAGATACGCGGTACGAGTTCCGACAATGGAAGAAGCTGATCGTGAATGTGGATTACCATATTCAAGCCGATTTCGCCTATTACAGTGTTCCCCACCGCCTTCGTCGCAAGAAACTGGACGTATGCATCGGTGAAACCCTGGTCAAATGCTATTACAAGAACAAATTGGTGGCGATCCATCAACGAATTCGTACCAAAGGATGCTTTAGTACTCACCGCAATCACATGCCGGAAAAACATCGTCGTTATCGGGACCGCGAACATTTGTTGGTGCGTGCCCGATCCGTGGGTCCAGAGACCGAGCGCTTGGAGTCCGCATGTCGCCTCGCAGCGTTGCTGGGGCCGCGTGCCTGCAATTATCCGTCCATTGCCTCCATCCTTCAAAAAGGACGGGATTTGCTGCAGGAGACCGTCCCTGATCCCCCAACCATCCTGCATAAAAATCTTCGGGGCGGAGACTATTATGCCAACAAACCCAAAAATGAATCTACCGATGCTTCATCATTCAACGCTTGATCAACTCGAAAAACTCCGCTTTCATGGGATGGCCCGCGCCTTGCGCGACCAGTTGACCCAGCCCGATATCAACCGCTTGTCCTTTCTCGATCGTCTGGCACTCCTGTTGGATTGTGAAACCAGCGACCGAGAAAACAGGGCCCTGAACATGCGGCTGCGTCGGGCCAAACTGCATCAGATCGCCTGCATGGAAGAAATTGATTATCGGACTGCACGGGGACTCAACCAGCAACAAATGTTACAATTGGCCAGCTGTGACTGGATCCGCCGTCATCTGAATGTAATCCTGACCGGCCCCACCGGGACTGGCAAAAGCTACCTGGCCTGTGCGCTGGCCCACAAAGCCTGTCTGGAAGGCTTTACCGCCCGCTATCATCGCTTACCACGACTCCTGGAAGAATTAACCCTTGCCCGGGCCGATGGTCGGTATCTGAAAATCTTGAATGCCCTGAAAAAACTGGATGTCCTCGTGCTTGACGATTGGGGACTTACTGCCCTGACCCAAACGCAACAAGAAGATATCTTCCAGATACTCGATGACCGTGCGCCGTGGAAAGGCGCTTTCCTGTGGCGGGTGCGAATCCCGCCCAACACCTGTCGCTCCGGTTGGTAGCGGCCTTAGCGTATTATGGAGGTAACGAAATGATATGAAGCACTGAGGTTTAACGGGCTACGCGAGTAGCTTAGCGACCATGCGGGCCGGAACGTGCAGTAAACGTCGAGCAGGCCTCGAAACGATCAATGTGAGTGTCGACCTTCCGGTCATATGGGGAAGACTGGCACGTTTTGGGAAGCGAGCGACAAGCGCACCAGAACGGCTCACCGGGGTACTGGCGCTGGCACGCATGGAAGATCAGGGAAGTAGCAACACGGGAAGCCCTGTCGGTGCTGAGGCACACGGCAACCGGAACTCCGTAAGGAGCAGGCCGGGCCGTCAGGGTGGCGGAGTGGTCCGTAGTACCGTAGACGCGGGGTAACGCCTGTTGAGGAAAGGGACCGCAGGGTTGGAGGGCAGATAATAAGGACAAAGGGCATCGGAAAATGGCAACGCCTAATATCTGGGAAAATGTCAGTGCGTCCGGCATCTGCACATGCATAAGTGAAGGGATCGTCAAGGCGACGGTGCTGGCGGGGCGTAGCGAGGCCCGTCCGCATGTCATGCGAAGTTGGTCTGTCCGCAGGCAATGTGCCATTGTCTGCATAACAGGCAGGACTGTACTGAGGCATGGTAATCCGAGTACGAGCCGCATGATCCACCTGGAGAGCCGGGTGCGGGAAACCCGCACGCCCGGTTCGGAGAGCAGGGGGCCGGAGACGAATTACGGGAGCCTGACTGAGGGCCAAAGCGAAAGCGATGGAATTGCCACAGGACCCTAAGAGCACCGCGCCGGCCCCTTGACTCTACGAATCCAGAAACGCTCAACCATTGCAACCAGTCAATTACCCGTCGAACACTGGCACCAGTCTATGGCGAATCCCACCATTGCCGATGCCATTCTCGACCGACTCATTCAACCCGCCTATCGAATTGAACTCGAAGGCGACTCCATGAGAAAACAATTCACAAACCCCGAAAAATCCATGCCATGAAACAAGAGAAAAATACATTCATTCGAACCCGAAACCAAACATGAAAAATGCTCCAAAAAAAATCCACCCAAGGTGGGCAACATCGATCTGAATAGGTGATCGCGGTAGGGACCCGAGTTTCCTCGGGCCCCCCGCACAGATCCGGACGGGCGCGCTAACGCATCCGGCTCCTCCCTTGGGTTACTCTCGCGTGCGTGACGGAAAATCGTCTCGCCGGCCAGTCATGGCGTATTTTCAGCTTCGGCCAGTAGCGCTCTGTTAGGCGCTCCAATTGCTCCCAGGTCGTCCGATCCTTTTGGGATCGTCTCCGCAGCACTCGCAACCAGATCCATTTCAAAGACTTAAAACACCTCCGTAAGTACCAATAACTCCATGGGACGGCATAGTAATTTAGCCAACCATTGAGTACTTGGCCGAGCCATTTGCCCGTCTCATGCACACTTTGGTGCATCCTACGCCATAGTTCGGTACGGATTCGTTTTATGAAGCGCACCATGCGCTTTGCTATTGGCTTGCGGCCCAGTCCAAATGTCCCCCCGCGGGTTTTACGGCAATAATGCGTAAATCCCAGGAAGTCAAAGGTCTTGGGCTTGCCCTCTCCGCGACTTCTACGAGCCTCTTCTGCCTCACGACCAAATTCAATCAGTCGCGTTTTCTCCGGGTGCAAACTCAATCCAAATTTCTTCAATCGGGTCCGCAATGCTTGTAGAAATCTCTCCGCCGCCGCCTTGTTCTCAAAACACACCACAAAATCATCCGCATATCGGATGATGTACGACTCGCCGCCGATCTTTTGTAATCTGCGCTGGTGTTGAAACCATATGTCCAGCACATAATGGAGATAGATGTTTGCAAGTATTGGAGAGATCACAGCGCCTTGTGGCGTACCTTGCTCACTTGCTTGCCACTCTCCATCCTCCATTATTCCCGCCTTTAAGAACTTTATGATGATGCGTAATAACCGCTCGTCTGCAATACGGTGGCGCAGAAAGCGCATCAGCCATTGCTGATCTACCATATCAAAGAACTTGCGAATATCCGCATCCACCACATAGTTCACATTCCGGCGTTCGATTACATACGCTAAGGCATCCAGTGCATTATGGGCACTGCGGCCCGGCCTGAATCCATAGCTGAACCCGCAGAACTCATGCTCATAAATGGGCTCCAGGATACACTTTACAATTGCAGTCTGGACGATCTTGTCTTCCAGGGCTGCAATCCCGAGCGGTCGTGTCCCCCCGTCTGGCTTGGGTATATTTACCCGCCGACTTGGGGTTGCTCGAAACGATCCACGGTGTACGCGCGTGCATAGATCCGCGATGCGCTGATCTACTTCCGCTTCGTACGCCTCCCATGTCACCTGATCCACCCCCGGTGATGCATCCCGCTTTAATGCGAAAAACGCCGCCCTCAGTGAATCCTCGCTGATATGGTGCAGTAACGTGGTAAGCTTCTCCTTTGGGTTCCGTTGAACGAATTCCCGTAGACGCGCAATCCCCTGGTGCACACGTGCCCATTTCTGCGCATGGTGTGTGGTAGAATCTTGCGCCTTCCCCTCGGGTGAGGGCCTTGGCTCCTCCTGCTCCGTAGGTTGCCCCTTGTTCGCAGGTCTCACGGCTACTATGCCCTCATCTGACTTCTCCATTTTGTGCATCTTAGTCTTCGGCCTCTTCCGCCTTCTCTAAACGGCCCCGTACGACAACAGGGCAAAATGGAGATATCCCAGGTCCCGACAAAGTGTGTACATGCGTCCATGAGTTCTTCGACACCGTGGGCCTGTATGCCATCTCACCATAGCGATGACATACATGTTGCCTTCGACCATTACCACGGCCTCGGCGACCCAGATCATGACCATTTCGATGCTCATTAGCTCTGGCCACACGCACCGCTACCGACGCTTCGCAGGGATCCTCGCGGATCACTACGCACGGCTCGCGGAAATATGTGTTTCGGTTAAACTTCATATTGCAGGACTTGCACCCGCTACACTTTTGCCAGTTAGCCTGGCGCACGGCAATTTCATCTGAATACACAACCCTAAAAATGTAGACGTAGCAATTTCTCGTTCAAGTATTACGTTGGGCGTTGTAAGCGTGAAATTCGTGATGACGAACTACCGGCAGAACAAGAATAACTACTTTGAACAACAACTTGGAGAGACTGCGAATTTGCGAAGGGGATGCCCCAAATTTAGTGGGGGTTTAGGGGGAGTTGTGAGAGTCTACCGGTGTACTGATGTTTGGTTCGGTCGTGTCGTTCCAGTCCCCGTAGCAAAGTTTCCCACTGCCAATCTTGCGGGATGGGGTTCAGGGATCGTTGTTCAATGTCAAGGCACGCGGCAGCAATCCATCGTTGGCGTTGGTCCGAGTTACTCCATCGCGTGATTCTGCGCGTTGTATGTGCCAGTCTGCTATTGATGCTCTCAATGATGTTCGTGGTTCGAAGCCGATCGCGTAGCGACTTGGGGAGCCCCAGTTTGTGAAGGGTGAGGGTTTCCTCAAGTCCCTCTTTTAAGCTGGCCGCTGCTTTTGGGCAGCGGGATTCCAAGGATTGAATCAAGGTCGTCAGTCGTTTTTTTGCTTCTGCATACGTACGCGTTGCATAGGCGGCTTCCAGTTGTTTCTTGACCTGCTCAGCAAAGTCGGTATCCTGGATCTTGGAGACGACATTTTCGCGTTTGTGCCACTGACATCGCTGAATCAGCGCCCGATCTCCAAAGACCTCTCGTACGCCTTTGCGCAATCCTTTGGAGCCATCCAGCAGCACCAGCAATGGGCCCGTAACCTGGAAGCCGCGTGCCTGCAAATTCTGCAGTAAGGCAACCACACACGGATGGGCTTCGGTTTTGACCTCCATGAACCCGAGGATGATCTTCTGTCCTTGTCCCGTCAATCCCACGACTAAAAGAATCTGTTCACTCCGCAAGGTCTTCCCGTCAATGAGAATGGCGACAAACTCCGTCTCATCAAACCGCCGGCTCATGAACGTCTCCAGTGCTTTGGCCGTCTCGTTGATAAACACGCGTCCGGTGGTGGAGCCGCTGAGACCAAAACTCTCTGACAGGTGTTGCGCCACTTGCCCATACTTGCGTTGAGAGAGTCCAAGTAGCACACTGCGTGCCAGTTCCTGTTCATAGCCGGGTTCGGCCTGGTGCAGCAGTTTGTACGTCTCCAGCGGCACTTCCTGATTCGTTTCGGTGTTACGAACCCGGGGGACCTCAACGGGCACCTTCGCCCCGTTCCAGCGAATTGAACCGGGATTGGTTCCCCAACGCTGGCACTTCGTCGGGGTATGTTTCCAGCGAATTCCGCAAAGCTCGCTCACTTCGGCCTGCAACAAGAGCGGAACCAATCCGGGCTACGAAACAACCGAGCCAGTTTGGCCGCATTCCTGGCCAAAAACGGTTGGAAAACGGCGGAAGGAAAGAGAGAAGATAATGCAATCATGCGTTCGATGGTTTAGAAGGAAGAGACGTTTTCAGTGCAGCATGCAACTGCGGAAGATACGTCGCATGTCGCACCCGACGCAGTCGGGGTTCAAGTTCCAACAGTGCCGCGCACAGGTGCATCTCGCGCTGGTGGACCGGCGTAGCCGTCAGTCTGCGTCCTGCACGAGCCAAGAGTGTCCTGAGTGAATTCAGCACGCGCAGTCCCCGGTCACTATGGAGCAATCGTCCGGTACGTTGCAAGGTGAGCGTTGATTCCAGCGCATGCGCAAGCACGCTTCCAGAGGAGCGATTCACCTGGGTCAACGCTGCTGTGATCTGCTGAAGATCTGTCCGAGCCTGGGACGCATCGCACTGTTGCCATGCCTGTCGTAGGCGGTGACGAAACCGCAGCGCCTCATCGGGATCCAGTCCGCTCAGCGCTTCGGCCATGACCGTATTCAGACATCGCTGCACCCACACGCGGCCTCCCCATACGCGGGACACCGCCGCGTGGAGTGTGACATTGCCAGGAAGCGTCAACAGCATCCCCGAACCCAATCCACGAACGCTCAAATCGTCCAGCACCGCCTCCATACCGGACTGATCCTGGGGGCCGCATTCGGTCACAGTCACGATCCGACGATGCCCCCGCAGACTCACCCCGATTCCAAACAATACATGCAGCCCCATCACATACGAGGGCCGAAGCCACAAATGGACCAGAGACTCCGTATGCCAGTCACGGCACGCCAGCACAGATACCGCAGATTCCCAGCATAAAGTCGGCGCAGGAGCCCCCGGGACCGCCGCCGACTCCTCAGGAGCTGATACCACAGGATCAGGCGCCGCAGGATCAGGTGCCGCAGGTACGGAGGAAATCCGATCGGTCAGCATGCGAAGTACATCCACATAATGCCGAACCAATTCAACCTGCAGATCCTGAACAGGCTCCTGAATTGGTGGAGAGAAAGGAAAAGAAGATTCTGGGTTCATCAAGGAAGGATCGGGTTAAGTCATTATCGTTACTCCCCCGAACCCCCACTAAATTTGACGCATCCCCTTTGCGGCAACGACATAGTGTTCGGACACATTATGTTACGAACTCATCCTACACCATATTTGAAAAGTGGGGGAGAGGTTAAGCATAATGAAAAAGTTGACAATGGGGCAATAGAACTGTATGCAAGTTTAGCAGAAGATCATGGTAAACACCACGTACCTGACATACAGTGTATGGCGGCATTTTCACTCTCGGGCCACAGAGGCAAAATAATTAGTGCTTGCCAGAAAATGATTTTGGTCGTGGGATGATACGATGAATTCGGGTATTTGGGAGCAGATTTGGTCATTTTTGGTGGATTTGGTCAGGATTTAGCGTGTATTTGGGGCTCTCATCGCATAGTCGTCGTCCGCGTAGGAGGTTGAATGAATTTGCGAATCTGGCGGCAATTTTGGGGGAGGAGGTCTGATTTGGGCGTTTAAGCGTGTACATTCGCCCCTTTGTTGCCATGCGAGTAGTAATGGAAGCCCAACGCGCGTTTGGGCAGGTTCCGATTGAAGAGATCGAGCTTGACCCCCGAAGCCGGGATGACATTCCGGTGGTATTGCGAGGTTTGCTTTCGATTTACAAGAATGCAAAGACGCGAGCGAAGATTTTCGAGCTTTTGGAAGGGGGCGTGGCTTCGGGAGTCAGTCACAAATTGGGCCGCCGTGGGATGGAACTGTGGAGGATTTTTGTTCTGGGGATGATGAAGCAGGCCCTTAATTGCGATTTCGATCGACTGACGCATATGGCGAACTACGACAAGCTCCTGCGCCAGATGCTTGGGCATGGTGGTTGGCGCGAGGGAACGGAACCAGAATACCATGTACAGACGATTCTGGACAATGTGAGTTTGTTATCGGAGGAGTTACTGGGCAAGCTCAACAAGGTCGTGGTGGCGCATGGGCACGCAGAGCTTACGAAGAAGGCCCGTCAGGAGGGGTTACGTTGCAGAGTAGATTCAGCGGTGACGAAGACGCATGTACATTGGCCTACGGATGTCAGTCTGCTAAGGGATGCGGTGGGTTGTTTGCTTCGGGCGTCCGCACGTATGAGCCGCGCGCACGGCATGCCGGGCTGGCGCAAGGCGGCGGATTGGGAAAAGCGGCTCGATCGTTTGTTTCAAGGGGTACGCCGGTCACGGGGCTGGCGTCGTCGTGATCGGGTGCGCAAATATCTGTACCACTGCAGAAAGCTGGTGAAGAAGGCGTTGGCTTCGCAGCGGAGGTTGGGGGCAGATTGCAGTGATCGGTGGCTGCACTACCTGGGATGCAGCTTGAGACTGATCGATCAGGTGGATCGGCGGTTGCTCAGGGGCGAAAAGATTCCGCATTCGGAGAAGATTTTCTCAGTTCACGAGCCGCATACGCGTTGGATCAGCAAAGGTAAGGCGGGGGTACAGGCGGAGTTGGGACTCCCGGTCTGCGTCTTGGAGGACCAGCATCAGTACATTCTTCACTACCAGGTGCTCTACGAGGGGGTAGATTCGTCGATGATCGTGGATTTTTTACGGGAGGCCAAGACGCTGTACCCGTCCCTGACTTCGTGCAGTATGGATACGGGGTATTCATCGGAACACAACCGGCGCGCATTGGAGCAAATTTTGGAACGGGTGATCATGCCGAAGCGGGGTCGTTTAAGTCATGCGGACAAGGCGCGCGCATCCGCTCCGGACTTTGTGGAGGGTCGTCGTCAGCATCCGGCGGTAGAATCCGCGATCAACAATTTGAACCAGCGCGGACTGGACTTGGTGCGTACGCATGGTAAGGAGGGATTTGGTCGCACGGTGGCGCTCTCTGTGGTCGCGGCCAACATGCATCGTCTTGGCTTGCAGTTGAAGCGGAAAGAGGAGCGGCTCAAACGCTGGCATCAGGCCCGAAAACGAGCGGCGTAGCGCCGCTGTAATCCTACCGAAGGAATTTGGACAGGCTCCGCCACAAGCGGAAAGGCAGACGTAGCTCGGGTTGGAACGCATGGTCGCGTCCCAGTTGCATCGGAGAGCGAAAAATGTCTTCCGGTGACCGTTCAGCAAGCCGAAAGGCACCTAATTCCCCCGAAACTCCACCAACGACGCCACAATTACGGGCCCAGATTATTATGAGTATAGCAAAAACTGCCTATTCTCTGCCAAGCACTAATTAGGCAATGCACAGAAGAAGATCTTCCAGATGTCTCGCCAGAAAACTTCCGTATTCTGGAAACAAGACTTAGCATTGACCGCTTTTTCGAGCGTATGAAAGACGAGATTAAAGCCAAGCATTCAAGAAAAAAAGACCAATGACCGACCGTGTCCGCAGCCCCAGAAGCACCGTGCAGACGAGTTGCTGGATGAGTCATGTACGAATCCTCGATACGGCGGATTAGCACTCCGAGAAGTGGAAAGTAGTGGTTGCGTAAGAATGAGCCAACGACTGATCACTCCACACACGAAGCCGCCCAATCCCAAGAAATCTTTCCAGAAGACACAGGTGGGCGGATACAGACATAGAGGATATATGTAAATCTGTTTCAACTATTCCCTATAATTCCCCAAAAAATACGGCCCGCTGGGCAGCCGGTTCCCATTCAGAGCAACGGTGTGTTCTCCTGCCGCCTGTACGCCATCCACTAGCACCGCCACTCTTTGGCCCAGCACGTTATAGACGACCAAGCGCACCTGATCCTCATCCTTCAGCGCATACGATACGGTGGTTACAGGATTGAACGGGTTCGGATACACGCCGTGCAGTTCCGTTGCAAACGTTACTTGTTCATCGGTATGGAGCGCTTCCGGTACGACCAGACTTGACGCTCGGATTTGACTCTGGCTCTGGCTTGCGGGATATGTGGCTGGCACGAACACCGTCCGTAGCGTATCGGTGTTCGCCGAACCGAACGTGCTGAATACCGTCACGTGATAGGAATACGTCGTCTGTGAAATGCCTCCGCACGACGCACCGGTGTCGGAATACGTTTCGACGTTTGGACCGAGGCGCACCACCAGCTGCCGCGTTCCGCCATCGGTTTGCCGCATGACCTCATAGTCGGCTTCGCTCGAGGCCTCGTCCGTCCAAGTGAGCACTATGTTGCCCGATGTGCCGCACGTGGCGATCGGGTCGGTTGGCCGCAGAGGGCCAAGCACAAAGCGATCCCAGAACTCGAGATGTAACGCAGATTGCTCATCATCTTCGTCAGTTGCGTTGATCATATTATTGGCGACGGTATAAAAATCCGGCGGATCCGGTTCCATAGCCAGTGCGCGATAGAACAACTCCGTCGCCCGCTGTGCATTCAGGGCCGCCGCATCGCGCAATGACCAGACGGCTCCCGAAAGCACCAGGCTCATCTCGTATTCGTTTTCGCGTCCGCACAGCACGTAATCCTTCTTGCAATCCTTGGCCAGGTTCCTCAGATACGAGAGGCTCGTGTCCAGAGGACTGGCCTCTATCCCGAGTCGGACACGGATTACCGGAGCACGTTCTGCCACACTTGACCAGCCCGTCCCGCTCTGCATGACGCTCATTAGCACTGACATGCCCTTGGTTGTGCTAACGTATCTCGGGAGCGCCCAAGTCCCTGGATGTGCGCTGATGCGCTCTGACGCGCACTCACGGGCATTATCGTGCGCCAGTAGCCCCCAAGCAAGCCTAAATGGTAGTTTGTGCGTTCTCAGGGGCCGTTATGTCCACCTAGGGGTGCCTCTCGTGGCCTTGAGCATACTTGGATACGATCAAACGCCATTTGGGCAAAATTAGACGGGTCATTTTGAAGAACCGTCCCATAAAACAGACGCTGACTTGCGCCTATCGCCGTTTTCTGGACCCGGGCGAAGGCAAGTCTCAAACATGTGGTATTTTGAGACTTGTAGCTGAAGTCTATACCGGACCTCTGCGGAGGATTATTCGCTCAGTCAAATAACGGAGATATAGTAGAGTGCAATGCCGCGTCCATATTATCTATTGAGTCTGGCGACTCTAGGGAGCTGCGTGCTGCTCGCACACCCACCCGCATTCGCGCAAGATCCCGGCGCAGTGCTCTTGCTCTTTGAGGAGCAGTCCGCAGCTCTAGGGGATCGACTGAGGGATGTACTGGATCGTGACCTAGAGACGGAGTCAGACATCCTCCAGGGGTTGATTGAGTGGGTCCGGGATATGTTCGGGTAGCTCTCGGGGCTTGACACGGACTGATAGTTCCCAGAACTGCAGTCCGATCTGCAATGTATTTGAGAGTTGCACTTTGACCTTGCGAGATTTGCTCTCTAATCGCAAGAAAAGTTGTAGCTAGGGGCCTTGTTTGAAGCGACCGGAACAAGTGCGAGCTCGCTGCCGAACCGAATTCTCCGCGCATTTCCCACACTACCCCGCTAAACAGCTTCCCATATTCGTAGTTATTCACAACGAGGTGTCTATTGGGGTCCGGGGCAAGTATTCTGTCTCATTCTTGTTCCCCTTACCGCACCAAAACCATCCGCCCAAGCTGAACCTGACCCATGGCTTCCAGCCGGTAGACGTACGTGCCGCTTGGAAGACCCTCCTTCCTGAAAACCGCACGATGTTGCCCAGCAAGCCGAAAGTCGTCCACCAGCGTAGCGACTTCCCGGCCCAGAAGGTCGTACACGCGCAGGCGCACGCGCGTGCCGGTCGGCAATTCGAATCCAATGGTGGTGGCATCCGTGAACGGATTCGGATACTGGAGCACGCGGATCTCACTACTCGGCAAGTCTGGCGCGTTTTCCACGTTTGTACTCGTATACTCATAACGGGCCAGAAACGGAAAAATCCGGGCGTCTGAGCTCAGCGTGTCCTGTCCCAATATGTACGGGCGGCCACGCGTGGGTATGTTCTCCATGTAGCCAGCCACGTACAGCTCGTCGGATTCGCCCAGCGCTATCTCATGGACCCGGTTGTCGTCGCCGACACCAGGTACATACAGGACCCGAACCAACAGACCGTTCGCGTCATAGTGAAGGACAAAGCCAGTACTCCCCGGAGACAGTTCGGGTTTGTGCTCGTCGACGAACAGCTGGCCCTCCACCTTGAGCCATCGTCCCCGGTGATCGCCTGCCACATAGACGTGGCCCCGGCGGTCCATCACCAGATCCGTGATATCCAGATAGCCCCATTCGGTCTCGATCTGCCGCGCCCAGACAATGGCGCCATCCGCGGAGTGTTTGGCCAGCACATTGAGATCGCCGTGCTGCCGATGAAACGTGGTGTCGCCGAATACATAGACGAATGGTGGCACGTTCTCGTGGTGGTGGCTGTGCCAGAGCGCAGCGAAGCCGCCCATGTTGTCGGCGGCCAAAGTCCACGGAACGACGGGTCCGGGCACGCCCAGCTCGGTCGTGGTCCTTACCCATTGCAGGCCCCCGTCGGCATCGAATGCTGCCACCGCTCCGGCATTCTCGGTAAACCGCACACTGTCGGGCTGCCCCTCGCCAAACACGGAGCCCTTCCGGAAGAATCCGCACAGGAGGGCGTTGTCCAAATCGTCAACCGTGAAACAGGCGTTAATTTCCTCTCCGCGCGAGATTCGCTCGCGCCACTGTCCCTGGGACTTGGTGCCAGCGATGCGCTGTGCCCAGCGGAGTTCGCCGTCAGGCGTGTAGCTGACCAGGGCGACATGCTGGTCAAAACGGTGTTCCGGTTCTCTCGGCAATAGCACCGTGCCGGGCGCCACACGCAACGTATCCAGGAATTTGCCAACAATGTACAGGTTGCCAGCGGCATCCAGGTCAATTCCCCGGATGAAACCGGGCGGATTTTTAAGGTCGATATGCTGCGCCGTCGAATCCCGCTGGCCAAAAAACAGCGTGGCCAGCGAATCGCCGCCCAGCGAGTAGACCCCCGTCATCACGCCGCCTAGTTTGGTCCAGTATTCGGTTCCCGAGTGCAAAGCAAGAAGGTATCCCTCATTAGTGAACAGTCGATTACCGTGGGCCACAATCTCATGGACATCCAATACATGACGTCTTGAAACCCGAGACGCCAACCGGCCGTCCAGGTTGAATCCGGGTCGACTCCAGAGGAGTTCCCCGTCGGCATTGATGCTGGCAAGAAATGCGATACTATACCAGTTAACCGGCAAAACCCTTCCAGGCCAGTCCGCCCCGATATTCCAATCCTGGCCACCTACATAGATGTGGCCCCCCGGGCCCACGTCCATTCCGAGCACTCTCCCGACCGGCACGATCCATGTGGCCGGCTGAAAGCTTTGCGCCGCCGCGCCGCCTGTGGCCAGCAGCGTGAGCAGAACGGCCTTGATCAGTAATGTACGCTTCATGACTGGGATTAAACGGTGCATGGCTTCTTTACCCAACCGGTACGGACAACGATGCTTCGTGCGACTCACTTAAGCAGTGTCAAAACACGCGTGAATGCTGCCTGGGGCGTTTCCATTTGAAGAACGTATGTACCGCTCGGAAGTTGCGAAGCATCGAATCTGACCGAATACCTCCCCTCCGGTCGAACGGCATCAACAAGAACAGCGACTCTGCGTCCCAACATGTCATAGACCATCAGCCGAACGTGACTTTTGCGATGCAGGCTGTAGTCGATTGCCATGGACGGGTTGAAGGGGTTGGGATACGCTCCCATCAGCTCCGTGGCCGTACGTGGTTCCGCAACCGTAAGATCTTCTCCTTCAATTTGCGCTGACGAATATTCCGTAGAGCCCTTAGACTGGCTACCGCCTGGTGCCCCAGGTGGATATTGCGTTTCAACCGAGTAGGTCCACAGTGTATCGGTACCGAAGGCCTTGAAGGCTGCTACCCGGAAGCGTGCCGGGTTTTCGGCCGTCAATCCGGTGCAGGACAAATCCGAGATTGTATAGCTAGACGTATTATCGCCGAGTCTGGCAACCCGCGTCCAGTCATTTGTGGCTTCCTGTTCCACGACATAACCGGACTCCACAACGGAGTTGTCCTCCCAAGCCACTTGTACAACCCCCGATTGACAAGAAGTTCCAAGCTCGGTAGGCATATTCGGACCGCCGATCTTCCGCTCCGCAAAGGCCCTTTCAATAACGGAATTGTTGCCTCCTGCAATATTGGCCAAAGCCATACGTACGTCTTCCACGAGGCCGAAAGTCGCGGCAGTAGACCCCACGAGCGACGCCATTAGGAGCCCACTTGCGCTGGAACTACCTCCGCGCATAGCCCAAAGCGCACCCGAAATGGCCATCGAGTCCTCGTATTTCGTCGCTTCTGTTCGGAGTTTATGCGCTGAGCAACTTGCCTTCCAGACGCAGTTCTGGTTCAGGTCCCTCCACACGATATTCTGGTCTTCCATTGTTGCATCGTCATGGGGGGCAGGGCCTCCAAAGACTGAATGACTGGTATAATCAGCCGCCAAAAAGTCCGGAATTGCCTCCGATATCGCTCCGTAGTCCTCGCCAGGGGCTTCATCTTTTCCATGCAGAGCATACAGAAAATCATGCACGTATTCATGGAGAAGAATCTCACTTGACTTACCGTATAAATACCCTACTTCAATGACGGTAGGATTGCCATAGCGAGCGAATGCGGACTCACCAGTCTCAACTTCGATAAGTACCGTTCGCTGATCCAATACATCACCCTCAAATGTCCCTGACACGTGCCGGTACATCGCATCGGTAAAAAAGACGCCGTTGAGTCCGATCGCTGAGGCGCCTACCTTGCCGTCCGCGCCCCAGCCCCAATCCCAGTCCAGTTTTTCGGTCCCGTCGACTGCCATGGTGAAGCTCTGGCGCGACGCGCAGGTGCTAACATCGCCTGCAGGGGACAAGAGAACCCGGTCCGTAGCGATTTCAAACGCAACGGTATAGGTGCCGGCATCGGAAAAGTAGGCGGCGTAGTTGCCGTTTGCATCCGCGTAGCCCGTGCAGTTGAACGAAGTGCCGTCGCTGCTTGCAACGGAAAATTTCGCATACGGGAACCCCACCCCGTACGACTCGACAAAGTTTCCCCGCTCGTAATCATTAGGTGTGGCCGACGTATTCAGAGTTATGGTACCTTCAATACCGTGAGCGCCACTGGTCGGATCGCTGCTGCAGGCATTGGTCATAGACACAGCCGCGTTATTCATGAACGCGGAGCGGCGCGGCTCAAATGCTTTTGCGAAAGGGGCCGGCACGGTATGGCCTGCCGACGTGAGTGCCGGAGCGTCCGCCGCAGTGTCCATTACGCCGGCACCGCCGCCGTATTCTTCCAGCACCTTTCCCGAATGTGCATCAATCAGGAAGGTCTTGCTGAAAGGTGGATCGCGGTCGTAGTCGTAGACGATGACTTCCCAGGCGAGACCGTAGGTATACGATGCTTCCAGTTCCACGGGAACGATGACCAGATCGGTCTTTACACGCCCTTGTAGGTCCGGTAATGCAGCGGCGCCAAACGCGGCCTGCAGCGCGGCCGAGCTGCTGAGGCTGGGGGTTGTATTTACGTTCACCTTGGGGAAGACGCTGGCCGACACGGCGACGAGCGCGCCGTCATACAACACCGAAACCACGAGCTCTGCCATCCATACCCGGTGGTTGTCGTAGAGCTGCGGATACCGGACAAACCATATCCGCCCGTTTGTGAGGACCCATGGCTCCCCCAGCTGCTTCGTGTCCAGCCCGAAGACAGCCTTGTGGGCGTCCACGAAGGCGTCCGCAGCGGTTTTGACGCCGATCTCGCTGGATAGCGTCAAGGGCGTGCCGAGGGTAAAGTCGAGGGAGTCAGTATCGATGATCCAGGTCGGGGTGCCGTTGATTTCGTTGACGTAGACGGCGAACTGTTTGCCGCCGTGCTCCAAAAGCTGCGGGTAGCGGACTTCCTGTTGGGCATGGGCCTTCTGCGCGCCGCAAAAGAGCAGGCAGGCGATCAGGACCCCGTGCACTGTTGCCCCCTGCAATGAGTGGGTTAACATGTATTTGATCTTAGAAGCAAACATGACTGTGTCTTGATAAGAGGATTGGGAGGGCGTAGGCGGGACGGGCGATTCCAACAGGACCCGTCCCGCCTGCGCGTCTAGAAGCCGCCGGCTATGGTGACCACGAACGACTGCGAGGCGCTGCCGTCGGAGTCCGTGGCAGTGACTATGACGGTGATCTTGTCCCGCGTTGAGAGCGGCGTCAGCGTCAGCGTGCTGCCGGACATGCTGGCCGTGACAATATCGGGAATGCGTGCCCGGACCGGATAGTCAAGGCTTACCGAATACGTGAGCTCGTCTTCGTCCGGATCCGAGAAATAGGAAGCCACGTCAAAGCTGAGTGGCGATCCGTTGACGGTCAGCGACCGGTCCGGCATGGTGCCCTGGGCGACGGGCACGCCGCGAACGGTGACACCGATGGGTTGAGGGTCCGAGGAGCTGTCGCAGTCGTTGGTGGCGGTCACAAGTACGGTGGCGGATCCGACGACATCGGATTCGATGGTCAGCGTATTGTCATTCGAGAGTTCGAGCGTCACCAGGACGCCCGTCCGCGTGGTCGTGTAGGACAACTCCCCGCCGTTCGGATCCGAGAAGTAGTCGTCGAGATCGATTTCCGCGTCGTTTCCCAGCAGCAGGACCTGGTCCGGAATCATGCCAGCGGTGGGAATGCCGCATACCGTGAAGCTGAAGGCCTGCGCGGCCGTGGCCTCGTGCGGATCCTCGGCCGTCACGGTAATGGTCGACGTGCCAGCGGAATAGTCCGAGAGCGTCAGCGTGCCCGCATTCTCGCCTGTCCCCATGCTGGCGGTCACGATGCCGGGGGCGGAGGAGTTGGCCGTGTACGTCAGTGCCTCGTTCTCGGGGTCCGAAAAATAGGACACCACGCTGAACTCCTCATCGTCGTCGTCCGGCTGCACGACGATGTCATTAATGGGATCCTCCGTCACCGGCGCCTCGTTGTTTTGCACCCTCACATCAAAGGAGGCGGACGCGCTGATCCCACCCGAACCGGTCGCCTCGACCGTAATCGTGGCTGTTCCCAGCGTGGTGCCGCTGGTGACCGTCAGCACGCCGTCTGCAATAGCGGCCGTCGCCACGCTTGGAGCCGAGGATGTCGGATCCGCATAGGAAAGCTCCCCGCAGTTGCTTCCCGAGAAATGATTCGCGAGCGTGACTTCGTGCCTCGATCCGCCCGAGACCAAGGGCACGTCGGGAATGGGCGTTACATCAATGGCACAACCAGATGTCACCCTCACATCAAACGTGGTGGACTCGCTGATCCCACCCGAACCGGTCGCCTCGACTGTAATCCTGGCTGTTCCCGGCGTGCTGCCGCTGGTGACTTTCAGCGTGCCGTCTGCAATTGTGGCCGTCGCCACGCCCGGAGCCGAGGATGTCGGGTCCGCATAGGAAAGCTCCCCGCAGTTGCTTCCCGAGAAATGATTCGCGAGCGTGACTTCGTGCCTCGATCCGCCCGTGCCTAGGGACACGTCGGGAATCGACGGATCCACCATAATCTCGCAGGTGGGCGCCTCCGTCACCGACACCACGAACTCGTCCGACACCGACGACCTGCCCGGATCCGTGGCCGTCACCGTGATCGTCGACTTGCCGGGCTCGGTCACATTCTTGGTGGTCACCGTCAGCACGCCACCCTCAATGTCGGCCGACACCGTGTCGGGCTCCGACGTCGTAGCCCCATACGTCAGGTCCTCGGGCGTGCCGTCCGGATCGCTGAAGTACGCCGAGAGCGTGTAGGACGCCGTCGTGCCCCCTGCGGGCAGCTCCGTGTCCGGGATGTCGTTGTACTTACTGGGCGCCACGTTCGGCGTGACCGTCACCACCAGGGTGTCCTTGGCCGACAGTGCGCCCGGATCCGTGGCCGTCACGAAGAGGGAGTCCTTCGTAGTAGCCGTCACTTCGCCCGTGGTTACCCTCAGCGAGCTGTAATAAAAGCTGCCCCCCACCGTAGTCGGGTCCGACGACGTCACCGAATACGAAAGCTGACTACCTTCCGGGTCTATGAAGGTATCCGACAGCGAGTACGAGGTCATGTAGCCGTGCGAGGCCAGCGTCGTGTCGCGCAAGGGCGAATGAACCGTCGGCGGCTGGTTCTCGGCCGTCACCGCCACGTCAATCGCATAGGATTCAATGCCCCGCGTCACCGTCACCGTCGCCGTCGTCGTGTTTTGGACATTGCCTGGATTCAGCGTTAACAGCGTCCCGTTCAGGCTCGCTGCCACCGTGAGCGGGTCTGAGGAAACAACCGTGGTTGCCTGACCGCTCGTGGCCGACGTGAAATGACACTCCACATCCACTGTCACCGGCGGTCCCCCCGCGTCCAGACCGATCGTGGGCCCCGACGCCGACCGCGCGGCTTCCTCGCAGTTATTCGCTGTGCTGATGCCGGCAGAAAGCAGGCCCAGCGTTAACAAGACAGTCCATCGCAAATACGTCATGATATCCGGTTCTATTTGTGCAGTTACTACCACAATTCGTGTGGAATACTTAGTTTTTTCGCGCACCGGATATAAACATTATCTCGGAAACGGCAATGGATGCTTTTCAGGGTGTGGCGGGCGAATCCAGGCCGGCCTCCTCAAAACCACCGGTGCTTGTGGCCACGGCCCGCCGGCGCCAGCTGTGACTTCTGTCGGATACCGGGCCCCTTGTAATTGGCTGGGTCGATCGACGTGGCTTCCGGCACTTCCCCCTCGAGCCACTCTCCCATGAAGTGGGTGTTCTGGGGGCAGATCCGGCGCGTTTCCGAGGCGATGGCGGACAGCAACGCCTCGTGTGTGACCTCGGAGACGTGCTGCGGTGCGATGGATTGAAGCTCTTCCTTAGCATTCATGTGCATGGCTGAATCCGACTGGGGGTGCGGGATGTGCGGGTGAAGGGCAAGGTATAGATCCGCTAACGGGTGGTGATTAATCCTGAATCAGTAGAGACCGTTGTGATGGAGATATCTTTTATGAACACCCCCATCGGGTTGAGGAGAATCAGCTCCGGGATGGGAGAGGGGGATACCTGCACATTGCAGTGTCCCTCGTGGTTGATGCAGTAAGCGGAGTTCGGGACAAGTACCCGAGGGACGTGAATATCATTGTATCCAGAAGCACACTCCACCCGTATTTGCCAAAGCCTGCATCCCGCTGGCACCGGAAGCGCCTCTCAAACAGAGCCCAATCTCAGACACTTTTTAGTTTCGATAAATTACTGTGTGCATTTCTTTTCATCCGAGCTAATTGCAAAACCCATTTTGCTGCAACTGGTGAACCGGCCAATTCGGGACATAAATGGGTCTGATTTTCTTGGAATACGTGAATGATTGGCCTGTGTTCACCGCTTTCTTCGAAGCTGTGGGTGATTGGCCTTCAACGAGGTGTTAACTTGGAGAATTTTGTCCACGATCCGTGCGGACTCTACGCATCGATCCCACGGCTTCTGTATTCCAGAACCCCCCAATTCTGTACGCGACCACTCGACGATCCGGTTTAGTGGACCATCCGCAGCAGTTGATCCACCGTGAGCACAACAATTCCAAACATCAGGTGACACATCACTTTGCTGTGCCCACGCACCCGTACATGGCGTCCACCAAACTCATCTTTGAGTCGTCCAAAGACCCGCTCCACGGTCGAACGTTCCTTGTAGCGCGCCCGCTCAGGTGGAATAAACCCGGCACTGCGCTGTGCCTTCTGCTCACGACGGTGCGCCGCCTTTCGATTACGCGGATTCGTGTCAATGATCGGCACATGTCCCGCTGCCGTACTGTGTGCGTGAATCTCCTTCGCGTCATACGCACTATCCATGAGATCATAGCAGTTGTCCACCCGCTCACCCGTCATGGTCGCCAATGGAATGGCCGCTTGGCTATCGTGCAGGGACGCGGAAGATAGCATACAGCTGATCGGAATCCCGCCGTCTGCTGCATCTATATGTAGCTTATATCCCGTCCAGGATTGCGTATGCCCTTTCGCATTTCGCTTGCTCCCCACCGTGCACGCCTTGGGCAAATCCGCCAACATCTCCGCTTTGTTCATGGTACGCTGGCGCTCCAAACGCGTGGGGACCTTTGGACGTTCCTCCCCCTTCCGTGGACGCCCACGCTTGCGTTTCACCGGTTCCGGCGCCTTTTTCTTCGGCACCGGCTTCTCTCTTGCCTCAATCGCCGTCGAATCCCGCGAAATATGGCCCACCAACGAATCCGCGTAGCTCTCCTGAATCAAGACTTCGTGGATCCGTGTCGGTAACTCGGACTCCGCAAACTCCTTGAACGCACGGGAAAATGTGGACGCACTGGGCACATCCCGCTGCCGCGACCAACCACACATCGACCGAAGCAATGGGTCCGAAAGTAGGCGCTCTCGCAATCCGGCAGTCGTCGGAATATTCAAGACCATCTTGGCCAGAAACGACCGTGCAAGCGAAACCCGAGATGCCAGCGGGCGCCCCGGCGTGCGGAACGAGGTGCGGGGCAGAAAATCCTCCACACACACCATCTCGAATACCAACAACAACTTCTGGTACCGTTTGGGCAACGAACCAAATTCCTCCTCCACCCAAGGAAACAATTCCCGTTGGCAGGCAATATAAAAACCTCGTATTTTCTTCCTAAGGGACATGGGAGACTCCGGTTTTCGTGGAAAATTGTCGACACTAATTGATACGAAATCCGGGGGACTCCGGTCCCTTTTTTAGCCCTATCGAGGGATGTTTCTATGCTCGGGGCGGATACAAATCCCAATCAAAATCGCCTCCTCTACCCAGAGACACCAACCAGAAACCGTGACCTCAAAATTCCAAAAAATCCCCCGATTTGAGAGTTTTGCAACTGGCTCATCCTTAACCTGATTTCTACGGGGCATGAACACAAACAACTTGGGGGCTCAACCGCACGATTTAGGTTCACACAATATAATCTGTGCGAAAGTAAGTAGTGAAGAGCAGGTTGACAGGTAATCTACGCAGTGTCGTATATTTTAGAGTCAATAAGATCACAAAATAATGAGTTCCAAGTCCGTTAGTCGACGCAATTTCTTGAAAGGTTTGAGCGCTGCCGCAGCGCTCCCTATCATTGTACCCGCATCTGCGCTTGGGCGGGGTAACCGACCCGCTCCCAGTGACCGGATTGCCATGGGATTCATTGGCATGGGAAGTATGGGGATGAATAACCTGCGGGCATTCATTGAAAAACCGGATGTGCAGGTGTTAGCTGTGTGTGATGTGAACACGTCAGGGGAGAACTATGCAGGAAGGGGATTAAAGGGGCGTGAGCCATCGCGTCAATTTGTTAATACCACGTACGCAGAAAAGACCGGCGCGAGCAGCTATACGGGTTGTGACGGCTATACGTTTTTCTGGCAGGTCCTGGAGCGCGACGACATCGATGCCGTGTGTCTGGCGCTACCGGATCATTGGCATGCATATATGGCGGTGGCAGCTGCCAAAGCTGGTAAGGATATGTACAGTGAGAAGCCGTTGGCCCGAACCATTCGTGAAGGCAGGGCGATGGTTAATGCTGTACGGAAATACAACCGCGTATTTCAAAATGGAAACCAGCAACGTTCTGGCGCGCAGTTCAGGCATGCATGTGAGCTGGCCCGCAACGGATACGTTGGTGAGATTCAGAAGGTCTATGCCCAAGTGGGTGGCGTTTCCCGTCCGTTCCCACACGGCGAGGAGCCCATTCCAGACGGATTCCTTTATGAATTATGGTTGGGTAACGCTCCGTCGGCGCCTTACCACAGCAAGCGTGTGAGCGGGGGCTATAACACAGAAGAGGGTACTTGGCGCGCATGGATACCGTATTCTGCGGGGCATGTGGCGGACTGGGGAGCGCACAACTTTGACATTGCCCTTTGGGGACTGGGACTTGACGGCTCCGCTCCATCGCGGATTGTGCATGCCTCTGATGCAGAAGAAGACGAGGTTACTTTGATGTATGCCGACAGCCCTCCGATAATAAAAAAGAAGGGGCCGCATGAAGGAATGATCCAGTTCATTGGTACGGAGGGTTGGGTTGGTGTCAGCCGCGGCGATATTTGGGCTTCCGACGAGAACTTGCTCACAGTTGCAATGAAATCCAGCGATGCACATTTGTATCGCAGTGATGACCATCGCAGAAATTTCCTCAACTGTGTAAAAACGCGCAGTAGGCCTATTTGTGATGTCGAGATCGGTCACAGCTCGTCGGTAGCCTGCCTAACGAGTGAGATTTGTATGCGTCTGGAGCGCACGCTGGAATTTAATCCGATGAAGGAGAAATTCACAGAGGACAAAGAGGCAAATGCGCTCGTGGCCCGGAGTATGCGAGGCCCCTGGAAGCTGTAGTCAGACTACTGCCAGGGTACACTACCGGCCTCCTGTACGTATTGTCGCAGTGCAGCGGCAAGCCGGCGAAAGATATCGGGTTCAGCCGAGGACAGGTCTGTTGTTTCAAGTGGGTCCTGCTCGAGATTGTATAGCTCTAACGGAGCGTATGGACTGTTTTGAAGCAGTTTCCAAGGCCCCTGCCGGACCGCCTCAATAGTTTTTCCACCAAAGCGTAGGCCTCCTTCCCGTCTGGAGAAAAACAAGAGACGGTTGGGGTCAGGTTCCGGGCCACCCAGGACCGAACCGAGAAAGCTGGTTCCATCAATAACGTGTGTGATTCTTGCTCGACCTGCTTCAAGAAGTGTGGGATAAATGTCCATTGTGGTCAAGATTGCATCGCTGGCAGTACCGGGCGCAATATTTCCCGGCCAGGAAGCAATTGCCGGCACTCTTATACCGCCTTCATACACGGTTCCTTTGCCGTCGCGTAATGGACCGTTACGCGCGCCGACATTGAGTTGTCCGCCGTTATCACTGACAAAAATCACGAGGGTATTATCATAGAACCCGTTCTCTTTCAGGGCAACCATCACTTTACCGATTCCGTGATCCATGTGTTCAATCAGTGCTACCAGTTTAGCTCGGGTTTCGTCGATGTTACCTTCTCGCTGCTGCACTTTGGTAACCCATTCCTCAGGTGGTTGAATGGGTGTGTGTGGGGCGTTATAGGCCAGGTAGAGGAAGAATGGTGCTGTGGAGACTGTCCGACTTTCTATGTAGTGCATAGCCCAGTTTGTGAACAGGTCTGTGGCATGCCCCTCAGGATGGATAACCTCCTCACCGCGGCGCATGTAATTAATTCCATGACGCCGGTGGTTGTAGTAATCGTCCATCATATCACCCAGGAAGCCCTCAAAATGGTCAAATCCTCTGTCTATCGGCCGCTGGGGTGCATTGAGGCCTAGGTGCCATTTGCCCACCATTGCAGTATGATATCCACGACGTCGGAGCATCTCCGGCAGCAGTTCGATATTCTGTGCGAGGTTTCCCCAGTTGTTGGACGCATGTGTGCGGATGACACCGGGAACGCCTGCCAACGGAGGGTAGCGACCGGATAGCAAGGAGGCTCTTGTCGGTGAGCAGACGGGCGAGTTGGCGTAGAACTGTGTGAATCGAACGCCCGAGGCGGCCAGGCTGTCAAGGGCAGGTGAGTGTAGATCTTCTGCCCCATAGCTCGAGAGATCTCCGTAACCGAGGTCGTCAGCTACAATGAGGACAATATTAGGTTGTTGTGCGCTGGCTACTGCAACCCAAAGGGGTAACAACATCAGCAAGAAAACTCTTCGCATGTTTAGGCGATCATGTGAAAAACTGGAAAATAAAGGGCCCCCCTAATTCGTGCTTGTCAGAGAATAGGTCATTTTTGCGATTCTTGCGAGCCAGTTGCAAAACTCTCAAATCGGGGGATTTTTTGGAATTTTGAGGTCACGGTTTCTGGTTGGTGTCTCTGGGTAGAGGAGGCGATTTTGATTGGGATTTGTATCCGCCCCGAGCATAGAAACATCCCTCGATAGGGCTAAAAAAGGGACCGGAGTCCCCCGGATTTCGTATCAATTAGTGTCGACAATTTTCCACGAAAACCGGAGTCTCCCATGTCCCTTAGGAAGAAAATACGAGGTTTTTATATTGCCTGCCAACGGGAATTGTTTCCTTGGGTGGAGGAGGAATTTGGTTCGTTGCCCAAACGGTACCAGAAGTTGTTGTTGGTATTCGAGATGGTGTGTGTGGAGGATTTTCTGCCCCGCACCTCGTTCCGCACGCCGGGGCGCCCGCTGGCATCTCGGGTTTCGCTTGCACGGTCGTTTCTGGCCAAGATGGTCTTGAATATTCCGACGACTGCCGGATTGCGAGAGCGCCTACTTTCGGACCCATTGCTTCGGTCGATGTGTGGTTGGTCGCGGCAGCGGGATGTGCCCAGTGCGTCCACATTTTCCCGTGCGTTCAAGGAGTTTGCGGAGTCCGAGTTACCGACACGGATCCACGAAGTCTTGATTCAGGAGAGCTACGCGGATTCGTTGGTGGGCCATATTTCGCGGGATTCGACGGCGATTGAGGCAAGAGAGAAGCCGGTGCCGAAGAAAAAGGCGCCGGAACCGGTGAAACGCAAGCGTGGGCGTCCACGGAAGGGGGAGGAACGTCCAAAGGTCCCCACGCGTTTGGAGCGCCAGCGTACCATGAACAAAGCGGAGATGTTGGCGGATTTGCCCAAGGCGTGCACGGTGGGGAGCAAGCGAAATGCGAAAGGGCATACGCAATCCTGGACGGGATATAAGCTACATATAGATGCAGCAGACGGCGGGATTCCGATCAGCTGTATGCTATCTTCCGCGTCCCTGCACGATAGCCAAGCGGCCATTCCATTGGCGACCATGACGGGTGAGCGGGTGGACAACTGCTATGATCTCATGGATAGTGCGTATGACGCGAAGGAGATTCACGCACACAGTACGGCAGCGGGACATGTGCCGATCATTGACACGAATCCGCGTAATCGAAAGGCGGCGCACCGTCGTGAGCAGAAGGCACAGCGCAGTGCCGGGTTTATTCCACCTGAGCGGGCGCGCTACAAGGAACGTTCGACCGTGGAGCGGGTCTTTGGACGACTCAAAGATGAGTTTGGTGGACGCCATGTACGGGTGCGTGGGCACAGCAAAGTGATGTGTCACCTGATGTTTGGAATTGTTGTGCTCACGGTGGATCAACTGCTGCGGATGGTCCACTAAACCGGATCGTCGAGTGGTCGCGTACAGAATTGGGGGGTTCTGGAATACAGAAGCCGTGGGATCGATGCGTAGAGTCCGCACGGATCGTGGACAAAATTCTCCAAGTTAACACCTCGTTGAAGGCCAATCACCCACAGCTTCGAAGAAAGCGGTGAACACAGGCCAATCATTCACGTATTCCAAGAAAATCAGACCCATTTATGTCCCGAATTGGCCGGTTCACCAGTTGCAGCAAAATGGGTTTTGCAATTAGCTCTTGCTATACTCATAACAATCTGGGCCCATAATTGTGGCGTCGTTGGTGGAGTTTCGGGGGAATCAGGTGCCTTTCGGCTTGCTGAATGGTCACTGGAAGACATTTTTTGCTCTCCGATGCAGCTGGGACGCGACCATGCGTGCCAACCCGACGTATGTCTGCCTTTCCGCTTATGGCGGAGCCTGTCCAAATTCCTTCGGTAGGATTACAGCGGCGCTACGCCGCTCGTTTTCGGGCCTGATGCCAGTGCTTTAACCGCTCCTCTTTCCGCTTCAACTGCAAGCCAAGACGATGCATGTTGGCCGCGACCACAGAGAGCGCCACCGTGCGACCAAACCCCTCCTTACCATGCGTACGCACCAAGTCCAGTCCGCGCTGGTTCAAATTGTTGATCGCGGATTCTACCGCCGGATGCTGACGACGACCCTCCATAAAGTCCGGAGCGGATGCGCGCGCCTTGTCCGCATGACTTAAACGCCCCCGCTTCGGCATGATCACCAGTTCCAAAATTTGCTCCAATGCGCGCCGGTTGTGTTCCGATGAATACCCCGTATCCATGCTGCACGAAGTCAGGGACGGGTGCAGCGTCTTGGCCTCCCGTAAAAAATCCACGATCATCGACGAATCTACCCCCTCGTAGAGCACCTGGTAGTGAAGAATGTACTGATGCTGGTCCTCCAAGACGCAGACCGGAAGTCCCAACTCCGCCTGTACCCCTGCCTTGCCTTTGCTGATCCAACGCGTATGCGGCTCGTGAACCGAGAAAATCTTCTCCGAATGCGGAATCTTTTCGCCCCTGAGCAACCGCCGATCCACCTGATCGATCAGTTTCAAGCTGCATCCCAGGTAGTGCAGCCCCTGTGCACTGCAATCTGCACCCAACCTCCGCTGCGAAGCCTGAGCCTTCTTCACCAGCTTTCCGCAGTGGCGCAGATATTTGCGCACGCGATCTCGACGATGCCAACCCCGTGACCTGCGTACCCCTTGAAACAAACGATCAAGCCGCTTTTCCCAATCCGACGCCTTGCGCCAGCCCGGCAGGCCGTGCGAACGGCTCATACGTGCCGACTCCCGAAGCAAACAACCCACCGCATCCCTTAGCAGATTCACATCCGTAGGCCAATGAACATGCGTCTTCGTCACCGCTGAATCTACCCTGCAACGTAACCCTTCCTCCTGGGCCTTCTTCGTAAGTTCTGCGTGCCCATGTTCCACCACAACCTTGTTGATCTTGCCCAGTAACTCCTCCGATAACAAACTCACATTGTCCAGAATCGTCTGTACATGGTATTCCGGTTCCGATCCCTCGCGCCAACCACCATGCCCAAGCATCTGGCGCAGGAGCTTGTCGTTGTTCGCCATATGCGTCAGTCGATCATAATCGCAATTCAGGGCCTGCTTCAGCATCCCCAGAACGAAAATCCTCCACAGATCCATCCCCCGGCGCCCCAATTTGTGACTGACTCCCGAAGCCACACCCCCTTCCAAAAGCTCGAAAATCTTCGCTCGCGTCTTTGCATTCTTGTATATCGAACGCAAACCACGCAATACCGCCGGAATGTCATCCCGGCTTCGGGGGGCAAGCTCAATCTCTTCAATCGGAACCTGCCCAAACGCGCGTTGGGCTTCCATTACTACACGCATGGCAACAAAGGGGCGAATGTACACGCTTAAACGCCCAAATCAGACCTCTTACCCCAAAATTGCCGCCAGATTCGCAAATTCATTCATCCTCCTACGCGGACGACGACTATGCGATGAGAGCCCCAAATACACGCTAAATCCTGACCAAATCCACCAAAAATGACCAAATCTGCTCCCAAATACCCGAATTCATCGTATAATCCCACGACCAAAATCATTTTCTGGCAAGCACTACTTAGTTGTACTAATCTAGCCTATTTTTTTCGCAAGACTGCTCATAATTATCGGAAAAATATCGTACACTGAAGAAGCTGGAATAAAAGAGGCCGTTATGTGTATAGCGGTGGGATTTTTATTTACAAACTTCAGGTAAAATGAATCGCGTGATTTTGGTATTACTCATAGCTGGTTTTGTGCTGGTTGCTGGGTGTTCTGATGAATTAATTTCAGAAGAACAACCGGATAATAGTTCTGTCTTGAGCATAGAGGATGTTCAGCAAACAGAGACGTATGATTTCAGTACGCCAGAAGAATATGTTCGGGAGTATGTGAGGTTATATGAAGAGCGTTTTGCGAACTATTCTTCTGATTCATGTACGGAGGTACCCGGCAATTTCTCAGAAGGGTTTAAGTCTGAATTACAATCTACATTAACCATGGTTAGGGATCCGACGCTTTCGGATGAAGAACGTATAGGTTATGCGGAGGATCTAAATTCTCTCAGAGAAGCTATTTGCGCCCCAGATGTACTAGGTGGAAATTTTACGCTGATCATAGAAGAATTGATATCTCAGTTTCCGCATTTGTCTGAATTAGACTATGAGGAATGGAAAGTATTTCTGGACAATGCTCTGGTGGAAGTAGCCGCGAAAACAACTACTTGTGAAGAAATATGTTAGAGGGGCTATTATTTAGAAAGGGTCTTGGGCCAATCTTGTGAAAACGCAATTTTCATTTCATTCTGGGGGAGAGGTCCAAGCCTCCGAGATGGAAGTAAATGGCGGTTGCAAATCGTTCATTATTTCGGAATCCGCGGGCGCGTACTTTGACTGTTTTTATTCGGCTGTTGATGCTTTCGGCCGGGCCATTGCTGACCTTGAGAATAATTGCATTGATGATTCCCCACAGGTGGTTTTTAATGGTTTTGGCGGCTTCCTTGACCGGTTCCAAGCGGCAGCGCATGGCCCAGGAAAGCCATCTTTTCCAGCCCTTGCGGGCCCAGGTGGGATGCACATAATGCCATAAATTTCGTGCCATCTCCTTGATGGCCCACGCCCGGGCGGTTTTCAACGAACTGTTCTTCAACGATTGAAACCGCGCTTTCTGCTTCTTGGACATATTTTCCCGGTTCGTTAGCCAGTCGTACTTACTTCCGGTGAGGGTCGTATCTCCTTCGGCGCGTAAAGCCTTGTGCTCTTGCCGACGCACTTTGTCCACGGCCTCCCCCAGATACTTCGCCACATGAAACCGGTCAAACGCAATCTTCTTCGCTGCATCAGCTACACACGCCAAGGTGGCAGAGATGTAGGCGGGCCACATGTCCATGCTAACGCTCTCAATCCCCGCCAATTGTTCTGGTGTGAGACTTAAATACCAGCGCTTTAGCACCGCTTTCGTGCGTCCGATCCCCACATACAGGACCCTGCCTGCCTTTGCATCGGAAACGACCGTAACGTATTTATGTCGCTTACGGAAGGAGGTCTCATCCACGCAAATGTGCGGAATAATCTCCGTTTGTCTGCGCCGAAGTCCTCGCTCTACCGCGTGCTCCATGATCCTTGAAATCACTTTCCATCCCACGCCGAGCTGCCGCGATACTGCGGATACACTCGCATCCCTAAGCCATCCAATTACCATCTCTTCAAAGTCAAAGGTGTGCCGGGAACTCGACGATGCCCAAGGAACCTGCACCGTCCGAACTCCACACGCTGGACACTTTACACGCGGAACCCGGGCAATCAACTCCGTACGATAGGTACAGGTATCTAAGTTCCGCCAGGAACGAGCCTCGCGCAAATCATAAAAGGAACAAGCCGCCTTACACTTCGGACATGACAGCAATGATGTATCCGTGCAGATCACCGTTACCCGCCGTACCCGATCCTTATCATCATAACGATCCTCTGAAATCTCCCAAGGCGATTCAAGCCCTATACTCCTATGGATACTCGCCTCATCCTTTTTCATTGTATTCGCATCTGTTTCAAGTGAAATTTTCCCCAGAATAACGACCAAAAATAGAGCATATAACCACTACTATCATGACCGCCTTATATCGAATTTTTCTGAATTTACAGATTTTATCATAATATTGGGTGAAGGCCCTTTAGAAACGGCGGCCCTTACCGGAATGGCGGTAGTTCTTTACGCTGGTTGTACGATGACAGGCCCGGCAGCAATATTCTGCGCCCTAGGTGTTGGTGTATGGCATACGGCAGAACAATTAATGGTGGAGTATGCATTAGATGACTGTCTTGCTGAATGTCTTAACGCAGGTCCTCCTGCACGAATAAAATCTGAATGACATGCCTCCTAAGAAATCTATTTGGGTGATAGATCATCTATATGATCGAGCAAAAAATATCCATCGTTATCGCTATGTGCTGTTCGGCCTTTGTTTTGTTTCATTTACGATACTTTCATTTACCACTCCTGCTTTAGTGGAAGAGCGTACAATCGTGAATTATTTGGAGTATTTTTGGGTTTTTCTGGTTAGTTTACCTTTAATCCTAATCGGAGTTTATAGAGCTGATTTTGCTCTTAAATGGCAATGTAGACTTGATCCGAGGGTATCAAAGAGTGCACACCTGCATTTGAAAAAGAAGATGAAGGATTTAGCTTGGGAGCTTTATGGTCGAGAAGTTCCTGAGTGATCAGATGATGCGAAGACAATGAAGATAGCCCACGATTTCATTATTGCCTTGGCACGAAAGCGGGAATTATATAACAGATTAGCGTTTGAGATAGTTGGTTTGGACTCTTTCAATTAGGGAACTTCCAGTCCAGCATCCTTTAGCAATTTATCCCGAAGTTCGATAGCGAAGACTTGGCGAATATCTTTGACCTTTACCCCACGTTTGTAGGCAGCGTCTCGGATTGTGGGGATGCCCCAAATTTAGTGGGGGTTTAGGGGGAGTTGTGAGAGTCTACCGGTGTACTGATGTTTGGTTCGGTCGTGTCGTTCCAGTCCCCGTAGCAAAGTTTCCCACTGCCAATCTTGCGGGATGGGGTTCAGGGATCGTTGTTCAATGTCAAGGCACGCGGCAGCAATCCATCGTTGGCGTTGGTCCGAGTTACTCCATCGCGTGATTCTGCGCGTTGTATGTGCCAGTCTGCTATTGATGCTCTCAATGATGTTCGTGGTTCGAAGCCGATCGCGTAGCGACTTGGGGAGCCCCAGTTTGTGAAGGGTGAGGGTTTCCTCAAGTCCCTCTTTTAAGCTGGCCGCTGCTTTTGGGCAGCGGGATTCCAAGGATTGAATCAAGGTCGTCAGTCGTTTTTTTGCTTCTGCATACGTACGCGTTGCATAGGCGGCTTCCAGTTGTTTCTTGACCTGCTCAGCAAAGTCGGTATCCTGGATCTTGGAGACGACATTTTCGCGTTTGTGCCACTGACATCGCTGAATCAGCGCCCGATCTCCAAAGACCTCTCGTACGCCTTTGCGCAATCCTTTGGAGCCATCCAGCAGCACCAGCAATGGGCCCGTAACCTGGAAGCCGCGTGCCTGCAAATTCTGCAGTAAGGCAACCACACACGGATGGGCTTCGGTTTTGACCTCCATGAACCCGAGGATGATCTTCTGTCCTTGTCCCGTCAATCCCACGACTAAAAGAATCTGTTCACTCCGCAAGGTCTTCCCGTCAATGAGAATGGCGACAAACTCCGTCTCATCAAACCGCCGGCTCATGAACGTCTCCAGTGCTTTGGCCGTCTCGTGGATAAACACGCGTCCGGTGGTGGAGCCGCTGAGACCAAAACTCTCTGACAGGTGTTGCGCCACTTGCCCATACTTGCGTTGAGAGAGTCCAAGTAGCACACTGCGTGCCAGTTCCTGTTCATAGCCGGGTTCGGCCTGGTGCAGCAGTTTGTACGTCTCCAGCGGCACTTCCTGATTCGTTTCGGTGTTACGAACCCGGGGGACCTCAACGGGCACCTTCGCCCCGTTCCAGCGAATTGAACCGGGATTGGTTCCCCAACGCTGGCACTTCGTCGGGATATGTTTCCAGCGAATTCCGCAAAGCTCGCTCACTTCGGCCTGAAACAAGAGCGGAACCAATTCCATGAACCAATCCGGGCTACGAAACAACCGAGCCAGTTTGGCCGCATTCCTGGCCAAAAACGGTTGGAAAACGGCGGAAGGAAAGAGAGAAGATAATGCAATCATGCGTTCGATGGTTTAGAAGGAAGAGACGTTTTCAGTGCAGCATGCAACTGCGGAAGATACGTCGCATGTCGCACCCGACGCAGTCGGGGTTCAAGTTCCAACAGTGCCGCGCACAGGTGCATCTCGCGCTGGTGGACCGGCGTAGCCGTCAGTCTGCGTCCTGCACGAGCCAAGAGTGTCCTGAGTGAATTCAGCACGCGCAGTCCCCGGTCACTATGGAGCAATCGTCCGGTACGTTGCAAGGTGAGCGTTGATTCCAGCGCATGCGCAAGCACGCTTCCAGAGGAGCGATTCACCTGGGTCAACGCTGCTGTGATCTGCTGAAGATCTGTCCGAGCCTGGGACGCATCGCACTGTTGCCATGCCTGTCGTAGGCGGTGACGAAACCGCAGCGCCTCATCGGGATCCAGTCCGCTCAGCGCTTCGGCCATGACCGTATTCAGACATCGCTGCACCCACACGCGGCCTCCCCATACGCGGGACACCGCCGCGTGGAGTGCGACATTGCCAGGAAGCGTCAACAGCATCCCCGAACCCAATCCACGAACGCTCAAATCGTCCAGCACCGCCTCCATACCGGACTGATCCTGGGGGCCGCATTCGGTCACAGTCACGATCCGACGATGCCCCCGCAGACTCACCCCGATTCCAAACAATACATGCAGCCCCATCACATACGAGGGCCGAAGCCACAAATGGACCAGAGACTCCGTATGCCAGTCACGGCACGCCAGCACAGATACCGCAGATTCCCAGCATAAAGTCGGCGCAGGAGCCCCCGGGACCGCCGCCGACTCCTCAGGAGCTGATACCACAGGATCAGGCGCCGCAGGATCAGGTGCCGCAGGTACGGAGGAAATCCGATCGGTCAGCATGCGAAGTACATCCACATAATGCCGAACCAATTCAACCTGCAGATCCTGAACAGGCTCCTGAATTGGTGGAGAGAAAGGAAAAGAAGATTCTGGGTTCATCAAGGAAGGATCGGGTTAAGTCATTATCGTTACTCCCCCGAACCCCCACTAAATTTGACGCATCCCCCGGATTGTTTGTTGTTCTTCATTGCTATACTCATTAGTACTTTCTACGTACTTGAAGCAAGAAGCCTGTATTTCATAAGCATCCATTCCTTTGATCTCCTCATTGAGAGAGTCCGATACCTTCTCAACCCACGCTTGCGCTGCGCTCTCTTTCGATATAGTTTTTCCAAACGCGGTAAGTCGAAGCGGACTATCGGAACTGATTATAGGAATACCCAAGCGAGAAAAAACCTGACCGATTTTACTATTTAGTGCTTGTCAGAGAATAGGTCATTTTTGCGATTCTTGCTATACTCATAACAATCTGGGCCCATAATTGTGGCGTCGTTGGTGGAGTTTCGGGGGAATCAGGTGCCTTTCGGCTTGCTGAATGGTCACTGGAAGACATTTTTTGCTCTCCGATGCAGCTGGGACGCGACCATGCGTGCCAACCCGACGTATGTCTGCCTTTCCGCTTATGGCGGAGCCTGTCCAAATTCCTTCGGTAGGATTACAGCGGCGCTACGCCGCTCGTTTTCGGGCCTGATGCCAGCGCTTGAGCCGCTCTTCTTTCCGCTTCAACTGCAAGCCAAGACGATGCACGTTGGCCGCGACCACAGAGAGCGCCACCGTGCGACCAAATCCCTCCTTACCATGCGTACGCACCAAGTCCAGTCCGCGCTGGTTCAAATTGTTGATCGCGGATTCTACCGCCGGATGCTGACGACGACCCTCCACAAAGTCCGGAGCGGATGCGCGCTCCTTGTCCGCATGACTTAAACGACCCCGCTTCGGCATAATCACCAGTTCCAGAATTTGCTCCAATGCGCGCCGGTTGTGTTCCGATGAATACCCCGTATCCATGCTGCACGAAGTCAGGGACGGGTACAGTGTCTTGGCCTCCCGTAAAAAATCCACGATCATTGACGAATCTACCCCCTCGTAGAGCACCCGGTAGTGAAGAATGTACTGATGCTGGTCCTCCAAGACGCAGACCGGGAGGCCCAACTCCGCCTGTACCCCCGCCTTACCTTTGACGATCCAACGCGTATGCGGCGCGTGAACCGAGAAAATCTTCTCCGAATGCGGAATCTTTTCGCCCCTGAGCAACCGCCGATCCACCTGATCGATCAGTGTTAAGCTGCATCCCAGGTAGTGCAGCCACCGATCACTGCAATCTGCCCCCAACCTCCGCTGCGAAGCCAACGCCTTCTTCACCAGCTTTCTGCAGTGGCACAGGTATTTGCGCACCCGATCACGACGATGCCAACCCCGTGACCTGCGTACCCCTTGAAACAAACGATCAAGCCGCTTTTCCCAATCCGACGCCTTGTGCCAGCCCGGCACGCCGTGCGCACGGTTCATACATGCGGACTCCCGAAGCAAACAACCCACCGCATCGCTTAGCAGACTGACATCGGTGGGCCAATGAACATGCGTCTTCGTCACTACTGAATCTACTCTGCACCGTAAACCCTCCTACCGGGCCTTCTTCGTAAGCTTTGCGTGCCCATGCTCCACCACGACCGCGTTGATTTTTCCCAGTAACTCCTCCGATAACAAACTAACATTGTCCAGAATCGTCTGTACATGGTATTCCGGTTCCGCTTCCTCGCGCCAACCACCATGCCCAAGCATCTGGCGCAGAAGCTTGTCGTAGTTCGCCATATGCGTCAGTCGATCATAGTCGCAGTTGAGGGCCTGCTTCATCACCCCCAGAACGAAAATTCTCCATAGATCCATCCCCGGGCGTCCCAATTTGTGACTGACTCCCGAACCCACGCCCGCTTCCAAAAGCTCAAAAATCTTCGCTCGCGTCTTTGCATTCTTGTATATCGAACGCAAACCACGCAATACCACCGGAATGTCATCCCGGCTTCGGGGGTTAAGCTCGATCTCTTCAATCGGGACCTGCCCAAACGCGCGTTGGGCTTCCATTACTACACGCATGGCAACAAAGGGACGAATGTGCACGCTTAAACGCCCAAATCAGACCTTCTACCCCAAAATTGCCGCCAGATTCGCAAATTCATTCAACCTCCTGCTCGGACGACGCCTATGCGATCAGAACCCCAAATACAGGCTAAATCCTGACCAAATCCACCAAAAATGACCAAATCTACTCCCAAATACCCGAATTCATCGTATAATCCCACGACCAAAATCATTTTCTGGCAAGCACTATTTATCTCTTTGACATCCCTCCTGATTTCTCGCATAAATTCCTTGAAACTGCTTCGATCCGCATCGACAGCCCCCTTCCACTCTCCGCCCTTTTTTATATCCTTATGGATATTGCTACGCATAGATTTATAAGCTACAAAAGCCCCAAAATAAAACACCGCGAATGAACACGCAGTACGCCACAATATAACGTCTAGGCGTTCCGGGCACAGTCCCAGCCCGCTGATATCTGCTCCTCGGTAACCTTGTCCGTAACATATGCACTGCCGATTTTACGCAACAGTACCAAACGCAAACGCCCCGCCTGCACCTTTTTGTCAAAGTACATGGTTTGGGTGAGTGTTTTTGGATCAAGATTCTCGATTGAGTTTCTCACAGGGAGTCTTTTCAGGAGAGAATCTATGGTGGTGTATGGCAGATCCGGGTTGAGGAGGGCGGATACCTTTAGAGCAGCGCGCATTCCCACTGCCACGGCCTCTCCATGCGTGAATTGGCCGTATCCCGCAATACGTTCAATTGCGTGACCAAAGGTGTGCCCGAAGTTTAGGATCGCCCGCAGTGAGGTTTCGCGCTCATCTTCGCTGACGACCTTAGCTTTGATGACTGCGGCCTGTATGACCATGCGCCGAACTATATCCTGATCCCGGCGAAGGATGCTATCCCAGTTGGTGGACAGTTCGTGTGCGAAATCTGCGTGTGCGATCAGGCCGTGTTTGACTACTTCGGCGAGTCCACTGGTCCATTCAAGCTCGGGAAGACTCTGTAGCGCGTCCAGGTCGGCGCAAACCAGTTTCGGCTGATAAAAGGAGCCGATCAGGTTCTTCCCCACGGAATGATTGATTCCGGTTTTTCCTCCGATTGAACTATCGACTTGGGCGATTAGCGATGTTGGCAGGTGCACGAGCGGCAGACCGCGAAGCAGGGTTGCCGCTGCGAAGCCGGCCAGATCACCGATGACCCCTCCCCCTAGTGCAAGGACAGGGGTCTGTCGATCAATACCTGCTCCCAAGGCATGATCGTAGATCTGTTGAAGCAGCTCAGGTGCCTTGGACCTTTCGCCTGCAGGTAGAATGAGCTCAGGAATAGGCCTCCATCCGGCCTCCGAAAGATGATCTTTCAGTTTTTCTAGGTAGAGGTCGGCCACATTGGCATCGGTTACAATGAGGCAGGAGCCTTTGCGTAGTCCGGCCGCAGCAAGCAGCCGAGGGACTTCCCGAAATGGAGCAAAATGGATAGGATAGGATCGCCCACCACTCAGTTGGACGTGTACGACATCTTGGGCCATATGATATGGATGCTTTAGGGGGCCGCATAAACGGCCCCCTAACGTTACAACTCACTCAGGTTTGGTTAGAGCGGTCATTAGCGGAAGAAATTCGCCGGTCGTCTGAGTGATTTCTTGATGGCGCAAAATCTTAACCAGAAAGACGTCGCCTGGGGCAACGTTCCTGTAAATGCGCCTGAAATCATCACGATCATTTACCGGTTCGCGGTTTACTTCAACGATGATATCGTCGGCTCGCAGGTCTGCTTCGTCATATGCAGTACTACTTTGGTCGATGGACTGGACCCAAACTCCTTCGAGGCTCTCCGATATGTTAAAGCGTTCCTGCAGTATTTCGTTGTCTAAATTACGCAGCTGCAGTCCAAGCTCATCGAGGTTATCTTGGTTTTCTTCTCCCCGATCATTGGATTCTTCATTTCGCGAATCTGCGTCAGGCATCTCGCCCAGTGCAACTTCAATTTGTATACGATTTTCGTCTCGAATAATATCGAGAAGTACTTGGTCTCCGGGTGCCTTGTTACCGATTATCGTGCGAAGGAGCAAATAGTCCTCTAGCTCCACGCCGTCTATTCCGGCGATGATATCTCCTACCCTAAGATTGGCTTTATCGGCGGCACTGTTGTCGATTACCTGTCTAACCTGTGCAGAGCCGGGAGGGGCGTCCAATGCATTTGCCAGAGACCGTGAGACCCGATCGAAGTTGATTCCTAGGAATCCACGGTCGACACGGCCTTTGTTGATGAGTTGCATTGCGACATTATCAACGATAGAGACCGGGATTGCGAATCCAATGCCGGCGTTGTTGCCTGTGGGAGAGAGAATAGCTGAATTTATCCCGACCAGTTGACCGCTCATATTGACGAGCGGTCCACCTGAATTACCTCTATTGATGGCGGCGTCGGTCTGAATAAAGTCAGAGTACCGGTTGATCAGAGACAGTCGCGCACTGGTGCGGCCAATGGCACTCACGATGCCGGCGGTGACTGTATTATCTAGTGCCGCATCCAACGGTGACCCGAAGGCCATCACCCACTGTCCAACCCGTACGTCGTTTGGCGGCGCAAGTGTCACTGTAGGCAGATCCTTTTCGTCAATTCTAATTACAGCCAAATCAGTGTTTTCGTCTCGACCTATGACTGTAGCGGTGAGGGTACGGCCGTCATGCAGCAGTACCTGCAATTTGTCTGCGCTCTCAATAACGTGATTATTGGTGACAATGTAGCCATCAGAGCGAATCAGGACGCCTGAGCCCAAGCCTTGGCGAACCTGTGGGAAACCGTTTGGCTGAGGGTTTTGGAAAAAATACTCCCACGGGGTTCCTTCCCATGTATCAGGGTCACCGCTTATCTCAATCCGTTCTGCCGAACGGATTTGAACTACAGCAGGATTGACAGCGTCAGCTACGCTTATGAAAGCTTCCTCCCATTCTAGGCGTGCCGCCGTCGAAGGGGCACGCAGGATTTTCGGGCTGCTGGCCTGCGTATCTGTGCCAATACGATGCCCCTGGTCGAACAGATTAGCACCCGTAGTGGCAAATAGTACACCTGCAACAAAGACAACTACGACGAGAATGAGTGTTGAAAAAATCTGGGGTTTATTCATGAATCCAGGATATTGCGATGTGTAGTGGCTGATGCAAACAACGGGCCAAAGTTGCTTGATAGTATCATTGACTGCCAGGAATTCCCGGTTGTGTCATATTGCGCACGTCAAGTAGTGCATCGAGTGTCTTTTCGTCAAGGATGTTCATCTCGCGTACGACTTCCCGTACGGTGCGCCCGGAGGCGGCTGCCTCCTTGGCAACCTTAGCCGCCATGTCATAGCCGATAGCACTGTTGAGTGCGGTCGCAAGTGAGGGGTTGAGCTCCAGCAGCTCCTGGCATCGCGCGCGGTTGGCTTCTAACCCGGCGAGGCATTTATCAACAAAAGCGTTGCTTGCACCTGCGAGCAACTCAATGCTCTCCAACAGCGCTACAGCCATAATCGGCATCATCACATTAAGCTCCAGGTTTCCGTGCTGCCCGCAAATAGTGACTGTTGTATGATTTCCCATAACCCGGGCACAAACCATCATCATAGCTTCGCAAAGAACCGGGTTGACTTTCCCGGGCATTATCGAAGAACCGGGCTGCAGAGGTTTAAGTGTGATTTCTGCGATTCCACTGGTGGGTCCGCTCGAGAGTATTCGGATGTCGTTTGCAATCTTCATCAGGGAAACGGCCACTGTATTGAGTGCGCCTGATGCTGAAACAACAGCATCCCGTGCGGACTGCGCCTCGAAATGATTCTCCGCTTCGCGGAAGGTCACTCCGGTGCTTTTGCTTACGTAAGCCAGTGTTCGCTGTGGAAATTCCAGATGCCGATTGATACCTGAGCCCGTTGCGGTTCCTCCCAGAGGAACCTCGCTCAGTTCGGCTTGGCCAGCTCTGATACGGCGGATCCCTCGTGTAATCTGCATGGCATAGCCACTGAACTCCTGTCCCATTGTGATTGGAGTCGCGTCCATGAGATGTGTACGTGCACTTTTTACGATATCGTCAAAAGCACGGCTTTTTTCTTGCAGTGCAAGCTCCAGTCGCCCCAGAGCTGGTAAGAGTTGATCCTCAATTGTACACGCAGCAGCTATCTGCATGGAGGTGGGGATCACATCGTTCGAGGACTGACAGAGATTAACCTGATCATTCGGGTGCACGCTCTGATCTTCCAGCATTCCGGTTGCCAGTCGAGCGATCACCTCATTTGCATTCATATTGCTCGAGGTGCCGCTACCTGTCTGAAAGACATCAATCGGAAATTGATCGTCCAGGTCACCGGCAATTACCGCTTCTGCGGCCTTAATGATCGCTTCTGCCACGGGCTGCTCCAGCATACCGGTGTCCGCGTTTGCCATCGCAGCTGCACGTTTAATCTGACCAAGCGCACCGATGAACGCACGGGGCATGCGTTGCCCGCTGATTGGGAAATTATCTACGGCGCGTTGTGTTTGAGCTCCGTAAATAGCATCGGCCGGTACACGAACCTCACCTAACGAATCCTTTTCGATCCGGAAATCATTCATTAGTAACTAAAATGAATTGTGAACACAAAGTTCTAATTAAACGAATTGGTTCCCTTATTGTTAAGACGCTGTAAATTAAGGCTGATTTCACGTAGTCAATGGACCTTATCAAGACAGTAAGGGAGATGCGGGTGTACGCTGATAAGAAGCGTGCGGAGGGGCGTACTCTGGCCTTGGTTCCTACGATGGGATCTCTGCATGAAGGGCATTTGTCCCTCGTACAGCGCGCAAAAACTGAAGCGGACCATGTGATCGTTTCTATTTTTGTGAACCCGACACAGTTTGGTCCTAACGAAGATTTTGCAGCGTATCCGCGGGATTTTGAGACGGACTGCAGGTTGCTGGAGGAGATCGGTGGGGTTGATGCTGTTTTTGCCCCTGAAGCTTCGGCACTGTACCCCGAGGGTGCAGGAGCACAGCGTGTCTGGGTGATTTGTCCTGAACTGTCGGAGCATCTCTGCGGCAAGTACAGGCCGGAGCATTTCAAAGGGGTCTTAACTGTGGTACTAAAATTGTTTGCAGTGTGCAAACCGCACATCAGTGTATTTGGACTTAAAGATGTACAGCAGTATATGTTGCTACGGCAATTAGCACGGGGGTTATTGCTTGATGTCAGGATCATAGGGGAGCCCACAGCCCGTGAGTCCAATGGTCTTGCGTATTCTTCCCGCAATGCATATCTCACTGCTGACGAGCGTAGTCAGGCAAGCGTGCTTTGGAAGGCTGTAACTGCGGCAGCGGGGATGATTGAAGATGGAGAAGATCGTCTGGATACCGTGGTGGAGGAGATGAGAACTATTATTGCGCAAGCACCGCTTGCAAACCTGCAATATGCGGAGGTCGTTACAGGTGATACACTCCAGCCGGTTAAGAAACTAGTGCCGGGCATTGAAGTGATTGTGGCTATTGCGGTTTACTTTCGTTGTGTTCGTCTGATTGATAATGCATTTGCTCTGGTACCGTCGGGATAAAGTTGTTGCATGCGTGCTGCTTACGGGTCTTCTGTCAGCAGGTAATGCGGTCTATGGTCAGGATGTTGAAACCATATACCCGATCATAGAAAATGGTCGGTTCGGGTTCATTGATGCTACAGGTGAGCTTGTCATTGAACCGAAGTATGATGGAGCACAGGTGTCGTCTGAGGGGTTGGCTGCGGTGCGACTCGGTTACGCGTGGGGTTTCATTGATACACAGGACTCGGTGCATGTTAAGCCGCAATTTTCTTCTGTTTTTCCGTTTGCAAATGGGGTTGCGCGCGTTCAGTCCGGTCAATACTGGAGTTTTATCGACAGGACCGGTTCACGGATTACAGATGAGTACTTTACGGCGGCGCTGGATTTCAGTGAGGGATTGGCTTCTGTTCGCGGACGCCCCGGTACAGTTGTAGGACTTGAGCCAAAATGGGGTTACATCAACAAGGCAGGTGAAACAATCTTACCCGAGGAGTTTGTTCGTGCACTACCATTCTCAGATGGGTTGGCTGCAGTGGAAGTTGTTCGTAAGGTCCTGGTTGTCAGGGTCAATACCCGGTGGGGTCTTATTGATACGACTGGCACCTGGGTGGTTGAGCCGATCTTCAATGCCATGCGCAATCCCACCGAGGGGCTGGCCCTTGCCCGAAGAGGTAGACAGCAGGGATTCATTGATTCTACGGGTGCCTTTGTGCTGGAGCTTCGCTATGAGCAGATATTTCCCTTCAAAGAAAACCGTGCGCGTGTGAATGAGGATGGCTTGTGGGGCTTTATTGATCGCACCGGTGAAGTTGTAGTCTCGCCCAGTTACCTTGGAGCCGGCGACTTTTCAGGAGGACGAGCGCTCGTCCTGACCAGTGACGGCTATGGCTTTATAAATCCTCGAGGAACAATGGTTATCCCGCCGCGATACGAGAGAGCCTCCTCGTTCGATCATGGACTTGCCTGGGTAACGCTGGAGGGACGGTCTGGGTATATTGATACCACGGGCATTTTTATATGGAGAGAGGGTGAGTAGTGTGTGGTTACCCAAAGAATGTAAACCTGTTGATGCGTGTCGGGATTTCATGGCAGTGCGGTATTCTGAAGGCTGATCAGGAGTCATAAACCTGCCCCTTGGTTGGATAATGGGTAGCCTGCAGCCTGGGGGTTGGGATGCACCGGTAGGATCTGCGAGAGTTTCGGAGCAGTTTTCGATCGCGAGTTATGCCTGCGATTGATCGGCGAGTTGTCCACATGCGGCGGCAATGTCTGCTCCACGGCTTCGCCGCACCGTCACGGTTACCCCATGTTTCGACAGTTGCGCCATAAATTCGTTCAGCTGTTTCTCGCTTGTACGTTCGAATGCTGTCCCGGGCACGCTGTTGTACATAATCAGGTTAACCTTTGCGCTAACGCTGTGGCAGATTTGGGCCAAGGTTTTTGCATCCTCTAAAGAGTCGTTAAATCCCTTAAACAGGCAATACTCAAATGTTAGCGGGCGCCCTGTAGTATCTGTATGATATCGCATGGCAGGTGTCAATGCTTTCAGACCAGTGAGGGCATTGCGGCTGATGGGCATGATACTTGCCCGCTTGGATTCAGTGGGTGCGTGCAGCGAAACGGCTAGGCTCACCCGGGGGGCATCGTTTGCCAAATCGCGTATGCGACGCGCAAGTCCGACGGTCGATACAGTGATCCTCCGTGGAGAAAGCCCACAGGCTTCCGGGTGTGTTAGGATATCCAGACTGGCTAAGAGTGCTTTATAGTTAAGGAGTGGTTCTCCCATCCCCATATAGACCACGTTAGATATATCCCGGTCGAAGCGTTCGTAGGCCACTTTACGCATATAGGTGACCTGATCTACAATCTGTCCACAGGTCAGATTTTCCTGAAAACCCATTCTCCCTGTTGCGCAGAACGTACAACCCATCGCACAGCCGACCTGACTGGAAACGCATACTGTCAGCCGGACCGGATTCCCGTGATCATCAAAATGCGGAATTAGGACTGATTCAATATTTCGCCCTGAGGGTAACTGCATAAGTGCTTTTGCCGTTTGATCACGTGCTGTGAAGAGTGCCTGCACCTTCAAGCGCTCCATGCGAGCACTCTTTATAAGCGTATCTCTAAGTGATACAGGTAGATTCAGCATGGACTCGAAAGAATCCACAGCTTTCTTCGAGTACATCCAGCGCAGAATTTGACGTGCACGCCATTTTGGTTCACCCAATTCCATAACCCATTCCTCTAGCCCGGAGGGAGACAGGGCCTTGAGGTCTGTAGAGATATGCTTCACGTCTAGAAAGTGCATCAGCGGTACTGTATCGGTAGGTGATTAGGATGTAACCATACCGGGTACAGGTAAGGTCAATCAGAGCATTAGGTTCCGAAGTCGGCCAACTTTTTCGTATACGTGGCAGTTGCCCGCATGGCGGAAGGACAAGTGGTTACTAATGCGCTCCCGGATGGTCGCATCCTAGGAACTCAGCAAGCTGTGATCAAGGAATGGCTATTATGTGTCTCGATCAGGAAATATATACTGGCTACTCTGAACCCCTCCCACCCACGAAATCATTCCAACGGCTAGGAGGCCAAAAATCACCACGGTTATTGCAATAACTCACTTTAGAGGACATTTTTGTTGATCACCGTCCCCTAAACTCATATACCTCAAGGTGTGGGTTTGGCAAATTACCTGAGGCATCCATGTCAGGCTGAACAACACGATACGCCAAGCCGTCGCGGGCGTAGATGAAATAGTCATCACCTTTTAGCAGTTCGGTAACTAAATTGCCCGCGTCATCAAATACTTGCAAGCCAGCTCCGCGATCTGCACCATTATGGTACTGAATCATCACTAGGTCATGGTCAAGCAATAACACATTCTCTACCATAGACCTATTCCGCACAACTCTTTTCAAATGTCTATCCAAGCGGGGGTAGTCAGGATCAAATGGGTCGGGCACATCTTGATTGATCTGGCGAAACCAGGGGTTTTCAAACTCAAATACCCGAATCAGACGACCTTCCAAATCCAATTGTGTAAGAACTGAGGATGGTGTTGCAAAATAGAGATGCTTCGTAGTCTTGACTAATCCCCCTCCCATAAATCTATAATCAACGCCCGGAGCCGGGCTCTTAGGAAGCTCGACCTCTCGTGTTTTTCGACCAACGCCATCCATGAATCGCAAGACTTGCCCGGTACCCGTATCGTAGACGCCAATCATTTTATCAGCATTTTCCAAGACCAAATTGTTATGTCTGGTGCCGGCAAACTCTATTGACATAGCGCTTTTACATTGCCCTCCTCCGTCAAATAAGAACCCCCATGGACTGGTACCCAGCACCAGTACCTGGGAATCAGGTCGGATCTTTGTGCCGGTGAAAAAAAAGCGAACCTCAGGGTTACATTGGTGGGCATCCAAATGTGCTATGTAGGTGCCATCGTCCTCGAATAGAATAGCCTGATTACCTACTCTGTCGGTGATCATTAATCGTCCATTACTACCCACATCAACCGTTGAGATTACGCCTATCAGCAGTGTATCGTTGCCCGAAAAGGATATGGTGTGTGTTTTGCGAAAGGCTGCACTTATGTACGATTCAAAATCCTCTAATTCAGAGGCTTGGCCATATGCGGTAGATGGACGCGTTATAAACAACAATAGAGCGCACAGAAGGATATTGCACACTAAGCCACCTGTCCTGCAACTTTGCGGAGTCAGTATTTTTGAGTCGCTTGGCATGAACTTGAAAAGTCTCCACTAAACCAACAACAGCCTTCCATGTAAGGAATACGGGGATGTCTGTTGGGTATATGGAATTGTTTTATGGTCGTAATGGTCGTTAACAAACGATCCAGTTGCCAAGAATCATTGACCACATGACTCGCCTTCCGAATCTAAGCATGGTGTGCTATCACCGGGGTGACATTCAGTTCCTTCTTCCTCACAGCTTTTGTACCGGCATTCTGCTACTCCCTCACAACGGTATTCAGTCCAGCTATGGGTAGGCCTAAGGGTTGTGGTTTCCTGCTCTTCCAAATTAACCTCTGCACTATTGTAACTAACTGATGTCTCGGGCAGAAAGACAAGAATGACCGCAGTCACCAGTAGTAGGAATAGCACGTACTTGATGGCTCTCAGAGCGGTCAGGATGTATTGTTTGGACATGGTTACGCAAAGTGATTTATGTTTGACGGAGGCCTGCAGCGCTACCATTTTAGTAAGGTTCGTTCCTAGGAAAAGAAAACCCTAAACGCGTGTAGAGGGTTATGAGAATGGAATTTTCTCATATCTCAATGGATTCACCACAGATTACGCGCCCACCGCGGGTGCAGGTGCTTGATAAAAAAGTTGTGGGTTGTAGTCTACATTGTTCTTCCAGATCGTCCAGAGCACGCTGAGTATTTTGCACTGCGTATTCAGCCGAACGTGCACCGTGTCACGGGTGCGACGTAATTAGGCATCATAAAACAAGGAGACCTCATTCGGTTGTGCCGTTCGCAAAGAAGAAAGCCAGCACGGATGACTCAGGGCTTTCAGTGCCCCCTGTCCCGAACGATCAAGGCGTTTGTAGGCTAACGGCTTGCCTGCACTACTGCGTTCAACGACACCGAGTCGGCAGTACCGCCACAGCTTCTGCTTCGTGGCAAACCTGTGCGGGGTCTGGATGAATGCACTGAACACATGCGCCCCCACAACGCCGATGCCGGGCATACGCTGGAACTGGGTGATTTCCGGATCGCGTCGCCCCAGCTCAATCATGGCGGTGCGGGCCTCTTGCCGTAGCTTGCCAAGCGCGTCCAGACGCTTGTACAGACGCGCAACAACCTGCTGCCGGGCCTTCGTCGACAACTGATTGAGATAACTCCCGCGATGCGTCTTGCTGAAGACTGCGGTCCCGGTCATGCGTACCAGTCCCGCCTAGTGATACTTGGCCTTGATTTGTCTTTTCAAAGTAGCATTATCGCACCGAAAGACTAAATACTGTTGCACTGCAATCTTGAAGTCCGTCCGGTGCTCATGATCGGGGTAATAGACCGGGGCTAATTCACCTAATCGAAGCAACCGGCAGAGTTTGACGGCGTCCGTGTAGTCATCCTTGTTGCTGCTGCGACTGATGAGTGCATTGTGTCGGGGATCACAAACAATCACTTCGGTTTCGTAGGGGCGAAGGGCTCCGGCGATCCAGCCGGCCAAAGAAGATTCCTCGACCGCCAAATATTTAACTTGTGAGGGGATTCCGCTTTTTAAGTGGGTTTGATGTCAGAATTAGGCTGAACAAGTAAGTGCTGGAATAGATTCGGGATTGATTTCGTTGTTATCTTAGCTGCGTTTTTGTGACGAAAATCAATCACAATCATTTACCAACGATGGAACAACGTATACAAGACATAAATCATCTTTTAGGGATTGAATCTCCTTGGGAGATTTCGGAGATCAAGCAAGACAAGACGGCTTTTACGGCTGAGATTCATGTAATCTGTTCAAAGGGTTCGGTATTGCACTGTCCAGAGTGTGGGGAAGTTTGTCCTGGATACGACCATCGTCTTCGGAAATGGCGCCACACGGATATCTGCGAGTATCGGACGAGCGTGGTTGCGAAAGTTCCCCGTGTGGCCTGTTCGGAGCATGAGATCAAGACCGTTTCGGTCCCTTGGGCGGATGCGCGGATGCGTTTTACAATGGCTTTTGAAAGAAAGGTAATTGACTGGTTGCAGGATACAACCAGTATTTCAACGGTGGCCACCAGGCTGGGCGTCAGTTGGACGATGATCGCCAACATCATGGCGCGTGCGGTAAAGCGCGGACTCGCCCGTAGAGAGCCGCAACCGGTTCCCCATATATGTGTGGACGAGACCTCGTACAAAAAGGGCCATAAGTATATCACGGTGGTTTCGGATTCCCAAACGGGCACGGTGCTGTTTGTCAAGGAAAAGCGCACCCATACGAGTCTGGATGCCTATTATGAGGACTGTTCGGCTGCGCAACTGGAAGCGATTGAGAGTGTGAGCATGGATATGTGGCCCGCCTACATCAAGTCCACGAAAAAACATGTTCCAGATGCAGAATCCAAGATTTCATTTGATCGTTTTCATGTGATGAAAAAGATTGTAGAGGCGGTGGATAAAGTTCGTCGGCAGGAGAACCGGGAATTGCGGAAAGCGGGCATTGAGGATCTCACCGGAACCAAGTACGACTGGCTCACCAATCGGGAGAATATGTCTGCCCGACAAAAGAAACGATTCCAGCAATTAAAGCACAGTTCGCTGAAAACGGCGCGTGCATGGGCCATCAAGGAACTGTCCCAGAAATTGTGGCACTATGTCAGTCGTACTTGGGCCCTCAAGGGCTGGAAGCGCTGGTTATCCTGGGCCATGCGTTGTCGACTTGAACCCATGAAAAAAGCTGCTAAGACGGTTAAGAATCATCTATGGGGAATCATAAATGCGATCGTTCTAAAAGTTAGTAATGGCCCAGCTGAAAGCATAAATAGCCGCATCAAAACCGTCAAAGTTCGTGCGCGTGGATTCCGAAACACACAGCGGTTTGCCCATGCAATTTACTTCTATCTCGGAGGACTGGATCTGTACCCCGAAGGCCTCCAAAAACAGGCGCCCCACTCATAAAAGTGAAGAGCCATCTTTTTTGGATAAGAGCACCTTTGATGGCAGCATTCCGTTCATTTCTTCCGTGACCGGCAAGCAAACAGAGCATCTGGATGGGGCGTACTGGTGGACAAATATCCGGAAACCCGTGCAGTTTGCACGAGGGGTCAACACGATCATGCGTGATTTCAAGCCCGATATATTTCTTGAGATCTCCCCGCACGGTGCGCTTCAATCGACAGTCAGTCAATGTCTTGAACAGACATCGCCACTGCCGGTCAGTATTCCTAGTCTCTCTCGAAATTTGGATGATCGGCTCGGGTTCCAACAGGCACTTGCTTCGCTCTTCAAATCCGGCGTGGCCCTGGATTTCGCGGCTCAGTACCCGCTACCCAAGCCTATTTCCCATCTGCTTCCTGGACATCCTCGGGACGAGCGGGCAGCGATCAACATCCTCAGCGACAACGAATTCTTCGTCCGACAGGGCGAGTACTCTCATGGTCCGCTGATCGGCCACAGGGTACCAAGCGACCACCTTCTCTTCGAAGCCCGGCTCTCCAAGAAGGACTTCCCCTGGTTAGCAGACCACCGCGTGCATCATGCTGCGATCATGCCTGCTGCTGGTTATATCGAACTGATCCTCCAGGCTTTTAGTGGCGTTCCTGTTCACTTCGAAGTACTTGAATTCCTTCAGCCATGCCCGATTCCCAAGACACCGGTTCGGCTCCAGACTGCCCTGCGCCCGGTCTCCAATACCCCGGACGAGTTTGTATTCACAATCTCATCCCGATCATACGATGTCAACGCCACCAGCGAGGTGCATTGCCGTGGACGGGTAAAGCAGGTTGATTCGGCCCACCTCATTGATGTTCCGGCCCGCCTTGAGGACATTGACCGATCCTCGTGTGAGACCGTATTCGTGAAGCAGAGTGATTTCTACGAACGGATTGAAGCAGTCCTCAGCGAGACTTTCCAGTATGGGCCATACTTCCAGACCATACAGTTGTTTGAGTTAGAACCCAAATCTAGGGCTCTGATTGTAGACATTGAAATGGATGAGGAGCTCTGGACGACAGGGCAGCAAGAGGGATATGTAGGATGTCCGCCGCTGCTGGATGGGGGACTCCAGATCTTCTTGTCACACCTTTTGACGGCTTCACATTTATTTGCGATCCCGCAGAGAGCCGAAAGGACAACCTTCCTGCGACCGCCCACCGGCCCACAGATTACATGTTATGTGACCCGGCCCAGTGAAGACTGGATGGATGCGAACGAGCGAGGTCAGTACTCGGTGCAGCGCGGAGAGCGAGCCGCCGGTGCAATCAGTTTCTACGACCGTGCGACAGGAGATCTCATCCTCCACATTGATCAATACACCTATTTCACCTCCAATCCGCGCTGGAATGATCTATTAAGCAGTAAGCATGAGATCGCCTGGCAACCGAAATTCATCCATGAACACCGGTCCTATCTTGACAGACTTCCCGCGGGAGAGATCAGCCCCTCCGCGTTGATCACTGCCTTGGAAAATCCGGAGGGAGCGCGAGCGTACAGCTGTCATGTGGCCGAGTTTGCCGGATTACGGGAGCCTGATCAAACCATCCTATCCAAGTGTCTGGACTATCTGACGAGTTCAGATTCTCGGTCCGAGTTCTGGCTCTTTAGCGATAATGAGGAAACGACCCGAGCCCACTTTGATGCCTTCAGCCAACGGGATGCCGCGCTTCGCTTTCAAAATCTTGATCCAGAGGCCACACCCCCTATGGACAGTGGCCTTCTGCGTCCCGGTGGCGCAGAAATTGTATTTCTGCACGGACCGGACAACCTGCCTGGCCCCGACGGCTGGCAGTTCCTGCGCCAACTGGTAATAGCTGGCGGTCTAGTGCTGATCTGCCACGATGAGGGTGCCGTAATCAAGCCGGATGAAGAGTGGTCAATTGTTAGAGCTGGCCGGCTTACCACGCTGTTGCAAGCACAGTGCTCCTACACAGGCGAGACGACAGACGACCCGATTCCAGGCCCACATTGGGTGTTGGGGGAGCCAGACAGTTGGTCATCGGAATGGATTTCCCTCCTAGACGCTCCCGATACGGTGCATCCAATTCCCCACGAGGCGGTCATCCGTGGGCAATTCGAATCTGTCCCGGCGTGGTCACAGGCGCCCGATGTCCTCGCAATTGACTTCTTCTGTGGTTCTGACCCAACCGATCCGACTGGCCAGAAGGCAACTGCACAGTTGATTGGGTTCGTGCAGGCCCTGGTGTCCGCTCGATTGACGAATGCAAATCATCTTTGTCAACTCACCGTGATCACTCACCGCGCAGCCTTTGATGTGCAGCATCCACGAGGATCTGCCCTTTGGGGAGCAATACGCAGCATGGCTATGGAAGTCGGCGACGAAGCAAAGCTTGATTTCCGTCTGATAGACCTCGGTGGGTTAGATGATCTAAAGACGCTAAACTGGCTCGCTCACTGCGACTTACGCGAGCGGGAGTTGGCGGTGCGGGAGAACCGCTTATGGGTTCCACGGATTGTCAGCATCAGGGAGCGGTATTCCCATGTAACGGCGGATAGCGAAGCCGCATACCGCCTTACATTAGACAATCCGGGCCAGATTACCGGCCTCGAGATGAAAACGTACAACCTCCCTATCCTCGGACCGAACGATGTGGAAATTGATGTCGAAGCAGCGGCACTCAACTTCCGCGACGTAATGGTCACCCTGGGTCTGCTGCCCGCTTTGGCATATGAGCGCTCGGCGCTCGGACACCAGGTGGGCATGGAAGGCAGTGGAATCGTCCGGCAGATTGGGGTGCAGGTACAGCACTGCTCGGTTGGTGACCAGGTCGCGTTCATTGCAGGTGGTTGCATTGCCAACCGCGTAGTGATCCCCGAGTACCTCGTCTTTGCCAAACCCGACCGGCTCAACATGGAGGAAGCTGCATCCAGCTTGTCTGTCTATGTTACGGCCTACTATTCGCTCATTTACCTGGCTCGCTTGCGGAAGAATCAACGTGTGCTCATCCACTCCGCCATGGGCGGGGTCGGCCACGCCGCGATGTCGATCGCCAGACATGTTGGTGCGCAGATCTACACATCAGCCGGTAGTGAAATCAAGCGCAAACAGCTTTTAGCAATGGGCGCACAAGAGGCCTTCGATTCTCATAGCTATGATTGGTACGAAGACCTCATGGCGGCAACCGATGGGGAGGGAGTGGATGTTGTGCTGAATTCGCTGGCAGGGCGTCATATTGAGCTATGCCTGCAAGCACTTCGCCCGGGCGGCTGGCATTGCGAGATTGGTAAGGCAGACATTTATGCCGACAATCACCTTCGAATGCGCATGTTCCGTAAGAACCTTCGCTTCGCGGCAATTGATGTGGACCGCCTGATGCTTGACGACCCCCACCTAACGCGTGAGCTCTCCAAAACCTGCATGGACCTACTGAATGAGGGCATCCTATCCCCGCTCCCGGTCACCATCTTCCCCTACAGGGACTACGCAAAGGCCCTGCGTTTGATGACGACCGGGCAACATCAGGGAAAATTGGTCCTAAAGACGCCCAACGTAGATTCTGGATTTCCCGTCTCGGACATTCGACCACTCTTTGATACAGATGCAACCTATCTCGTGACCGGTGGACTGGGCGGTTTTGGACTCCGCCTGATTTCCTACCTTGTGGCATCTGGTGCGCGGCACTTGACTTTACTTGACCGTGATCCTCAGCGTCGCCGCGATGCAGAATGGGTTCGTCTCTCAAGTGCACTCGTCTACATGGATACCGAGTGCGAGATCGAAATCATTTCTGGAGACGTATCGATTGAGACCGAGGTACAGCGTTGTGTCCAACAGATCAAGCGACCGCTGAAGGGTGTGTTTCACCTAGCCGGTGCGTTGGATGATCGTTTGCTTGACGACATGACCATAGAATCTCTGCAGAGTGTCTTTGCACCCAAAGCTTCTGGTGCACTGTATCTCCACAATGCCACCGCCAACTGCCCCCTTGATTACTTCGTTCTATTCTCGTCCACGGCTTCAGCACTAGGCAATCCAGGGCAGATCAACTACAGTGCAGCCAACGGTTTTCTGGATGGTTTGGCCATTGCCCGTCACCAACAGGGTCTGCCCTGTTTGACCCACAATATGCCTGCTGTCGCTGATGCCGGTATGGCTGCACGCAGCCTCCCGGTGCTCCGAATGATGCGAGCGATCGGTATCCCACCGGTGAGCTCCGATCTTGCGATCGCAAATCTGGATTATGCGTTACGTGCATTGCCGGATCGCCCCCATCTCATCACTTCGCTCTTTGAGCGTCCGACATGGACTGTCAACTTCCCGGATTACATGCGGATCGGACGCGTTATGCATAATCATGATGCCTTCGAAGCAGCCTCCGACGATGAACTTACCCTTGAGAGGGTTGTGGAATTGATCGCTGCCAAAGTCGCGGAGTTGTGTGGTTATGAAGAAGGCGAGGTGGACGAGCCACTGTCAAGCTTTGGACTGACCTCCATTTCGGTCGCCGAACTCGGGACCTTCATCCAGTCTGAATTCAACTACCGCGTGAGTGCTCTCGAACTCATGACTACCGCCTCATCCCTGTCGCTGGCACAGGGCATCATCCATGGCAAGAAAGATGCCATTCAGGACGAGAGTGAATCAGGGGATCCGACAGCCCAGGCTGTTTCCGAGGCTTCCTGGCCACAAGCTCCCCGCATTCCCTCCAGCTTTGCGAATGCTCTGGAAGATCACCTGCCCACAGCTACCTCTCAGGACTCCAACAATAGCCCTGTTGCCACCTCCTCTTTGAAGGCTCAGCCTGCATAGATACACTATAAGAGGTCTCATACCTATGCCGAATACGATCCTCATCTACCCAAAGCATCCACCTACGTACTGGGGAAACAATTTTGCCTTGGACCTACTGGGCATCAGGGCCGCATTTCCTCCACTCGGTCTGCTCACAGTCGCCGCGATGTTTCCACCCCGATACGCTCTCCGTGTGGTGGATTTGAACGTCACTTCGCTTGAAGATACCGACCTGGAATGGGCAGATCTGGCCTTCACATCAAGCATGATCGTGCAACGCCCATCACTTGATCAGATTATCGATCGATGTAACCGTGCACACGTTCCTGTCATTGCCGGTGGACCACACCCCACCACTTTTCATGAGGAGATGGAGGGAGTCGCCCATTTTGTACTTGATGAGGTTGAAGAGACTTTCCAGTCCTTCCTTCGCGACTTGGAAAACGGAACCGCAAAGCGGATTTATCGGGCACCGAGAAAGCCGGACATAACTCTGACTCCGCTTCCCCGCTTCGACCTGATCAACATGAACGACTACTACTCAATGTGTCTGCAGTTTTCGCGGGGATGTCCTTTTGATTGCGAGTTCTGCGACATCACCAAGCTGTATGGCCGCGTGTCCCGAACCAAATCGCCAGAACAAATGGTTGCCGAGTTTGATCATCTGTTTGAACTAGGATGGCGTGGGCCTCTTTTCCTAGTTGACGATAATTTCATCGGCAACAAGCGCGAAGTTACACGGCTTCTCCCCGTGATCGCCGAATGGCAGCAGGAGCGTGGCTACCCCTATTCCCTGTCTACCGAGGCGAGTGTCAATCTCGTTCGGATGAACGACTTGATGGATGTCATGATTGCCGCGGGCTTTGACACCGTCTTCTTAGGCATTGAAACGCCCAACCCGAAGGCTCTCAAGAAGATGAAGAAGCCTCAGAATATCAACATGCGCGATGACAACTACTTGTTCAAGTCTGTGCGAAAGATTCAGCAGAAGGGAATGCAAGTACAGGGCGGCTTCATCCTGGGCCTAGACGAAGATGATAACAACGCCTTTGATGGTCAGATCGAATTTATTCAGGAGACTGGTATTCCGATTGCACTTGTCGGGTTGTTGACCGCCCTCAAGGGAACTAACCTCTGGGAACGTCTAGAGCGCGAGAACCGGCTGCTTGACATGCCTATCGAAATCAATGCAACCTCCCTGAACTTCAGGCCGCAAATGGATCCCAAAACACTGGTTGAGGGATATCTTCGTGTCATTGGGACGATCTACGACTCGACACTGGAAAACTATTTTGACCGCTGCCTAACCTTGCTGGAAAACCTCAATCCGGTACCACATCTCCATAAACCCGTGAGCCAGCATGCACTGTATGCGGGCATCATGGGAATCCGGCAGCGTCTGACACCCCAACAGCTACCGGTCTTTTCGCGATATATTGCCAAAGTTTCCGAAGACCATCCTCGCCTGTTGCCCCTCGCGATTCGTCTGGCAGCTACGGGGCATCACTGTGAGAAGTTCACTCGTCAGCAAACCATGATCCGCGAGTTCAAGGAGTATCTAACCTCAGAGTTGACAAGGATGAACAATAATATGTCGCAGCGCAGGTCAGCACCGGAGCTATCAGACAAGCTCAAGCAAGAAACACTGCATCGAATCAATGCCCGCAAGAAGATTATCCCCGAGGAATTTCGCTACACGGGGGACGGCATTACTGAATCCGTTTCGGATTTTCAACTTGCCTTGGACACCATGTTCGACAGGACTCTTGCAAACAGCACTCTTCCGGCTCTTAACTAAATACTACACTAAACTGGCCGTGCATGCCTGAATTGGACACTTTGCGCCCGGAGGTCACTCCACTCACGGGAACCCTGCCGCCTCAATGTCAACGGGATATTGATTCGCTCCGGCGATTCATTGACAAAACGGCCAGCCGTTCATCCATGGACGCACCTGTCAACCCCTCGGATTTCCGGGAAGTCCTGCTTACGGGGGCGACAGGGTTCCTCGGCCGCTTTCTTCTGAGAGACCTTTTGCGTCGAAACCCCGATCTAACAGTTACCTGCGTTGTTCGGGCAGATCATTCGCAACACGCTTTCTCCCGAATCCAGACCGCCCTCGAAGAGGCAGAAATCTGGGAGGATGAACTCGCGCCGCGCATCCGTGCACTGGCGGGAGACATCCATCTTCCACGTTTCGGCCTGAAGGCCCCCCAGTTCGCGGATCTCTGCCAGCGGATCGACGCCGTCTACCACCTTGCCGCGAGCCTAAGCGTAGCGACTCCCTACGTCGCTCTGCGCAGGACCAACGTGTTGAGCATCCGCGGTGTGCTCGACCTTTGCCTAGCAACGCGCTTGAAACATATTTTCTTTGCGTCGACCATGGGGGTTTTCCCCGAGTACTTCTGCGGTTTCGCGAACGAGTATTCCGGCAGCCGCATTACGCACCAAATGCAGCCGGACATCGCGAGCATGAAGCGCGCCTTTCCCCTCGGCCTGCTCGGGTATCCGTGGACCAAGGTCTGCCCATTACCCAACTTTTTGACTTGACATTCTGAACAGTGCCCCATATATTGGTGGCATGTTCACGCAGAGTCAGGTTTTGCGCACCTTGAGTGCTCCGGAATCGCAGTCGCGTCTCACCGCGGTGTTGGGCGATGCCGCGTTGTCCACGCGCGCGGCGATAGCAAGGCGCGTGTGTGAACTTTTCACATTCGTTGATGCCTGCGGTCGGTTGCAGGTGTCCACTTGCGCCCGTGCGTTGTCAAAGCTGGCCGACCGTGGGCGGATAGCATTGCCTGCGCCGACGAACAATTACGCGGCGGGGGCGGGTCCCCGCCTGCTGGCCGAACCGGTGCCTGCCCCGGAACGTTTGCCTGAGGTTGTTAACGAGGTGGAGGGTCTTACGCTGGTTAAGGTGACCGACACCGATCAGCGTGAGATTTGGAACACGCTGTTGCATCATGAGCATCCGCGTGGAGTGACGACATTTTGCGGTGCCCAGGTACGGTATCTGATTGACAGTGCACACGGTTATGTGGGTGCGGTCGGTTTTTCGGCGGCCGCCCTGCGACTGGCGGCCCGGGAGCAGTGGATGGCCTGGTCGGACGCACAGCGACAGGCCCATCTGCACCGTGTGGTGTGTCTGAGCCGATTCCTGATGCGGGAGCGATGCCAGCATCTGGCCAGCTACGTGCTCAGTCGCCTGCTCAGGCGACTGGCTGAGGACTATCAGCAGCATTACGGCTACCGGGTGTGGATCGTTGAAACCTATGTGGATCCCGAATGGTCGGGTTCCTGCTTCAAGGCCACCAATTTTCAGTACATTGGACAAACCGCTGGCGGCCTCCGCCATGACACTCTGGAGCCGCCGAAGGCGTTGTATGTATACGAACTTAATCGCAGGTGGCGTCAGCAACTGGGGGTGCCTGCGGTGGAATTACGTCCGGTCAGACAACCTGGTGAGATGTTGGATAGCGAACAGTGGGCCGATGCCGAGTTTGGGGATGCGCCGCTGGGCAACGCGCTGCGCTCGGCGCGGCTGGTCAAGAGTGCGTCTCTGCTCGCCGATACCATCGGCGCGGCGATTACCGGGAACACGGGCTATGATCGGGCGGCGGTCAAGGGGCATTATCGCCTGCTGGCGAGCGATCCGGCGTCTGAGGTGACGCCGGAGAACGTGTTGGCCCCGCATCGGGCGCGTACCATAGAGCGTATGCGCAGCCAAAAGGTGGTCTTATGCATCCAGGATGGCAGTCGGCTCAATTACGGGTCGCGTCTGGCCTGCGAGGACTTGGAAGTCATTGGTCAGAATCAGACCACGACCAAATCGCGGGGACTGCATATTCATACCACGCTGGCGACCACCACCGATGGTCTGCCACTGGGCGTGTTGCGGTGCAGTTACAAAGATCCGACCGATGGACCGTTGAAGCCAAAGGCGCAGCGGTGGCTGGATGGTTATGCGGATATTTGTGAAGCCGCGCAGGAGCTATCGCGCAAGATCAAGGTCCTCTGCGTGATGGATCGGGAGGGCGACAGTTTTGCGCTCTTTGATGCGCAGCGGCAGCACAAGCGGGTTGATCTGCTGGTGCGGGCATCTAAGAATCGGCGTCTGGCAAAAGGCAAAAAGCTGTTTGAGACGATGTCCGGTGGCAAAGCTGCCAAGACGATCAGGATTGAGATTCATCGCCGGTCCGTGCGGTCGAAGACGGCCGGACGCGCCTATCGCGTCGCCGATGCCGAAGTACGCTATGGCCCGGTTACGCTGCCCGCGACTCCACTGGTTGCGGATGCGGATCCGGTGACGCTCACCGGGGTGCATATCAAAGAAGTCTCGCCGCCTGCGGGTGAAAAGGCGATTGAATGGTATCTGCTGACCAGTCTTGCGGTGCCCTCGGCCCGGGCTGCGGAGCGGGTGCTGGGGTATTATCTGAAACGTTGGCGGATTGAGGACTTTTTCCGGGTGCTCAAGAGTGGCTGCAAAGTGGAACATATGCAGCTGCGGAGCGCCTTAAGACTGGAACGGGCATTGGCGATCTACTGTGTGATTGCCTGGCGTCTCATGGTGCTGACGCTGTTGGGGCGAACCATGCCGGAGCTGGATCCGTCGGTATTCTTCACAGAACTGGAACTTGGATTCTTGACCGGCTACGCCAAGCGGGTACGACTGCCGGAACCCAAGATGCTGCGGGACGCCATGTTGCTGGTGGGGGTGTTGGGCGGCTATCAAAACCGGAATCGTGCCCCACCGCCGGGCCATCAGGTCATGTGGAGGGGAATCGAACGACTCGCTATGGCCTTGGTGGGCTATCAGATGCACATTGAGGAGACCCAGGCCCGCTGCTGCTGCTGTGCAGATTCGTGATACCCTCACGAAACGGGAGACTCTTACCCCAATGCTATGGCCCGGACGTACCGGTACCGTGAACCCAAGCGTGAAAACGCTCCGTCACCCTATGCTGCGGACCATCAAGGCGTGCGCTGTAAAGAGGCGCTCCGACCAGACAATCACGGCGGTAGAAAAAACGCTCACGGATCTCCCACAATAGTTAGACTACACCATTACTTGGGTAATGGGCAGGGCTTGGCAGGGGCCTGCGCCTCGATCTCGCGCAGGCTCCTGCCAATGTGGCCGTGCCGCATCTCCCTGCGCGCCTCAAGGGGACACATGCGGAGCAGGGCCTGCAGATTCCGGGTTGGAAGGTTTCTTGTGCTTATCGGCCGCTTCTGAAAAGTCCCAATCCGAGATTGCTTTTCTTGCCACACCCTGGCCCCTCCCTCGAGGGACTGCAGCGTGTCAATCAGCGCCGTAATCACTTCCTGCTCGCGTTTACCCACCCGCGTCTTTTTGTGGCGTCCGTGCGCCTTTATGCGGGGGTAGAGCCCCGTTTGCCCTGCGGTTTTTTTCGTCCTGATTCCGATTTCTTCCCGCGAGCAAATGACTACGCACGGATGTGCCAGCTTGACAAGCCCGTCTGTAACCTTCTTGGGCAGCTTGCTCTCATAAAGCGCTCCCGGGTTTTCTTCTTGCCGCCATGCTTCCAGCAGGTCCTTCATGGACTTTACGTAGTCTGGCGGGGCGAAAATCGAGGCGCGCTTTTCCTGGAAATAGGTCAGGGTGTCGATGTCGTGGTTGCCCAGCGGTGTCGCTGACAGGAACACCGTCCATGCAGGTGGCGCCTCTTCCATGGCTTGGCTCTGCTTGGACGAGCCCTCGAATCTGGAGGCCACCCGATGGCTTTCGTCCACGATGTACGCCGCCGCTCTTTCAAGGCCGCCGCTCTTTTCTTTTTTCGCCAGCTCGGTGTGTGTGACGATGTCGAACGGCGCCGCCGTGACATCCTCCCAGCTCTTTTTAACCCGCGGGGGCGAGATTATAAAGACCCTTTGGCCGCATGCGTTCTCGGGTTGTGGGACCGCGTCTTTATAGGTCTGGTCAATGATGACCGCCAGGTACATTCCTACGGCCGTCTTGCCCGATCCCGCGGGTGCGCAGACAAAGGCGAGCCCGTGCTCGTAGACCGTCGCGGCCGCATCGTAGATCAGGCGCTGCTGGTGCCGGAATAGTTTAAACTTCGTCAGTCGCCGCCCCTTCATCAGGTCGACGCGCCAGGGTTGGTATCCGAGCTGCTCCGCCAGGCCTCGGCTCACCGCCTTTTCGGGGGTGACGGGGCGCAAAAGGTTGTTCAGCACCTCGAGCACCTCCTTGTTACAGTCATCGCTCGCCTTCCAGATTTCCTTGGCCAGGCTCTTGGCGTCTCTGGCGGCGGGCGCTTCCGTTCCACTGTAACGATAGTCGCGGGCGTACTCGACATTGTGCGTCAGTCCTGCGCGTGAAAAATTGGCACTGCCAACCACCGCGCCCAGCGAGCTCGACACGATCTTCGCGTGCATCTTTCCCGTTTTCCTCCACCCGAGCCGGTCTTTCGCAAGACCGGAGTCGTATACCCGGATGCTTATCTGGCCCGCCTCGATCGCATCAAGGGCGGTTATGGCCATCAGGTCCGCGTAATCCTCCACCTCGAGGCCTCGGCGCTCCAGGAAGTGTTTTCGAACGCCCTCCCTCACGCTTCTAGCTCCCCTGAATCCGGTGGTGTTTCCCGTGTCCACGCCAAACGCGAGACGGATACTGAGGGGAACCCGATCCGCATTTGTCTCGGACGCGGGCCCCAGCTCGGTGATGATGATTGCCAGGGCTGACAGCATGTCGAGGAATCCTGTGACGATCAGGCAGTCCCGGGTTTTCAGGTGGGGCCGCACCAGGTCTAGCACACTCCCGCGGCTCCGGTTGTCGGCGCTGGGGATGCTCATCCAGTTTGTGCCCTCCGGGCGTTTGTGTGTGTTGGCCCCAAATCCGCGGGGCCGGAATAGTTGCGGCTCCGCCCCCGTCCCTCCGCAGCCCGGGCTTAGGGGCTTCTGTTATGTCGTCACCTTATGCGTACGAATTTGCCTGTGTGAACGGAGCTTCCCTCCGGCGAAGTAGCCGTCAGGCGGTACAGGTACAAGCCGGAGGACATCGCACGACCGCTCAGCGGGATCGTGTGCTTCCAGCCCGCCGCTTTGCCGGTTGCCTGCACGGTAGACACGCGCCGGCCCGTTACGTCCATGATCTCCACCGTCACGCTGGCAGGCCAGGGAAGGTCAAACACCAGGTGCGTGGACTCTCTGAACGGATTGGGGTAGTTGCCGTGCACGACAAAGGACTCGGGCAACGATTCGCGCTCGGCGGCCACCGGCGAGAATACCTCCACGGTAAACAGCAAACTGTCGCGGGAGCCGTTTGCCCCTGTGGCGCTGTACGTGTACGGCTTTGGAGCATCTGTGGCCACGGTCGGCGTTCCGGTCAGGGTGCGTGTGGTTGCGTCAAAAGCCAGTCCTGCCGGAAGCGCGGGGGTCAGGGCATACGTTACCGGAGCACCGCCTCCTGCGGCTTCGGGGAGAACGAGTGGATCAATGGGCTGTGCGCGAGCAAAGGACAGGTCGGTTATCATGTCTCCGAACGAAACGGCCGGAACGACTTCAACTGTGAACAACAGGGCGTCGGTGATCCCGAAGTTGTCAGTAACCAAATATAGATTGCTTGCGGCGGGCGTGACCGTAGTCGGTGTGCCGCTAATGGTCCGCAAGGCGTTGTCAAAGTCCAATCCTGCTGGCAGTGCATGCAACAGTTCATAGATGTACGGAGGTGCACCGCCAGTGGCCTCGGGAAGGACAAGCGAAGCAACGGGCCGATTCACGGTAAAGGTCCGGTTCTCCGCATCACTTGCAAATTGCGGGCCACAGGTCGGGCCTTGTACGTCCCAGACACTGTTGTTTAGCCAACCCTGAAACTCATCGTCAGCCGGAGCGCACAGCGCCTGGCCGTGAAAGCGGAAATCTCTGAGATCGTTCAACTGCATCAAGCTGCGCGGCAGCACGCCCGTAAAATGGTTGTAATCCAGCCACAGCAACTGCAGCGACGTGAGGTTACCGAGTTCTGGGGGAATCTCCCCGGCAAGAGAATTGTCGGACAGCCTCAGCCCCCGCAGCGACGTGAGGTTACCGAGCTCTGGAGGAATCTCTCCGGTAAGGGAATTGCCATCCAGCCGCAGTCCCCATGGCCCCAACAGCGACTTGATGTTTCCTAACTCTGGTGGAATTTCTCCGGTAAGGGAATTGTCGTGCAGATGCAGATAATCCACCGTGAGGTTACCCAGCTCTGGTGGAATTTCCCCTGTAAGGGAATTGCCGTCCAGCCCCAGATAATTCAGCTGCGATAGGTTACCCAGCTCTGGTGGAATTTCCCCGGTAAGGGAATTGTTGCGCAGATCCAGCGTATTCAAAGGGAAGTTACCCAGCCAAGGTGGAATTTCCCCGGTAAGGGAATTATCGTTCAGCCACAGCACAGTCAGCTGCGATAGTTTGCTAAGCTCTGGTGGAATTTCCCCGGTAAGGGAATTGTTGGACAGCCCCAGACCAAACAGCTGAGGGAGGTTGCCGAGCCAAGGTGGAATCTCCCCGGTAAGGGAATTGCCGTACAGCCACAGACTCCGCAGCTGCGATAGGTTACCGAGCTCTGGCGGAATCTCCCCGGTAAGGGAATTTACGCGCAGATCCAGACTCCACAGCTGCGATAGGTTACCGAGCTCTGGGGGAATCTCCCCTGTAAGGGAATTTTTACCTAGCCCCAGACTCCGCAGCTGCGCGAGGTTACCGAGCTCTGGGGGAATCTCTCCGGCAAGGATATTTCCGTCCAGATACAGATGCTCCAGCTGCGATAGGTTACCGAGCTCTGGGGGAATCTCCCCTGTAAGGGAATTTACGCGCAGATCCAGACTCCACAGCTGCGAGAGGTTTCCGAGCTCTGGGGGAATCTCCCCGGTAAGGGAATTGCTGCGCAGATTCAGGCTCCCCAGCTCCGTGAGGTTACCGAGCTCTGGGGGAATCTCCCCGGTAAGGGAATTTCTGCGCAGCTCCAACGTATCCAGCTGTATGAGGTTACCGAGCTCTGGGGGAATCTCCCCGGTAAGGGAATTGTTGTTCAGATACAGCCCCCATAGCGACGTGAGGTTGCCGATCTCGGGCGGAATCTCCCCGGTAAGGGAATTGTTGCTCAGCGCCAGCGACCCCAGCTGTGTGAGGTTTCCCAGCTCTGGCGGCAGCTGTCCCGTGAGGGAATTGCCCCACAGCCTCAGCTCCTGCAGCTGCGATAGTTTTCCCAGCTCTGGCGGCAGCTGTCCCGTAAGATTGTTATTCGGCAAGTCTAGCCTGATCAGCCGTCCCTGCTGAAGAGTGACGCCAAACCAGCTGTTCAGCTCCTGTTCGGTCGGAATCTGCGTGATGTCCCAGTTGTCATTGTTCGTCCAGTTGTCTCCGTCCGTCGCCGTGTAAAACGCACTCAGTATCTGGTGCACCGTCTCTATTGATTGCGCCCTGGCGGCCCCTGTTGCGATCAGAAGGACAAGTGCGATCAGTGTGGTTGCCTTGGTCATCGTGCCGGGGGAGTGGGTTCCCTGATCCTACGTTGCATCTCCGGGCGTTGATCCTTCACTGGCGCGGTCGCCCGCCTGCGCTACGACAAATCCGCGGGGCCGGAATAGTAACGGCTATTTAGCAACTATCTTTCGAACATAAACTCGAGCATAATCTTCGCTATTGTGTGTCCCTGCTCGACAGCTTTCCGGTACCAGTAGGCGGCCTGCTTATCGTCCTGCTCTACCCCCAAGCCCTGCCCATTACCCAAGTAATGGTGTAGTCTAACTATTGTGGGAGATCCGTGAGCGTTTTTTCTACCGCCGTGATTGTCTGGTCGGAGCGCCTCTTTACAGCGCACGCCTTGATGGTCCGCAGCATAGGGTGACGGAGCGTTTTCACGCTTGGGTTCACGGTACCGGTACGTCCGGGCCATAGCATTGGGGTAAGAGTCTCCCGTTTCGTGAGGGTATCACGAATCTGCACAGCAGCAGCAGCGGGCCTGGGTCTCCTCAATGTGCATCTGATAGCCCACCAAGGCCATAGCGAGTCGTTCGATTCCCCTCCACATGACCTGATGGCCCGGCGGTGGGGCACGATTCCGGTTTTGATAGCCGCCCAACACCCCCACCAGCAACATGGCGTCCCGCAGCATCTTGGGTTCCGGCAGTCGTACCCGCTTGGCGTAGCCGGTCAAGAATCCAAGTTCCAGTTCTGTGAAGAATACCGACGGATCCAGCTCCGGCATGGTTCGCCCCAACAGCGTCAGCACCATGAGACGCCAGGCAATCACACAGTAGATCGCCAATGCCCGTTCCAGTCTTAAGGCGCTCCGCAGCTGCATATGTTCCACTTTGCAGCCACTCTTGAGCACCCGGAAAAAGTCCTCAATCCGCCAACGTTTCAGATAATACCCCAGCACCCGCTCCGCAGCCCGGGCCGAGGGCACCGCAAGACTGGTCAGCAGATACCATTCAATCGCCTTTTCACCCGCAGGCGGCGAGACTTCTTTGATATGCACCCCGGTGAGCGTCACCGGATCCGCATCCGCAACCAGTGGAGTCGCGGGCAGCGTAACCGGGCCATAGCGTACTTCGGCATCGGCGACGCGATAGGCGCGTCCGGCCGTCTTCGACCGCACGGACCGGCGATGAATCTCAATCCTGATCGTCTTGGCAGCTTTGCCACCGGACATCGTCTCAAACAGCTTTTTGCCTTTTGCCAGACGCCGATTCTTAGATGCCCGCACCAGCAGATCAACCCGCTTGTGCTGCCGCTGCGCATCAAAGAGCGCAAAACTGTCGCCCTCCCGATCCATCACGCAGAGGACCTTGATCTTGCGCGATAGCTCCTGCGCGGCTTCACAAATATCCGCATAACCATCCAGCCACCGCTGCGCCTTTGGCTTCAACGGTCCATCGGTCGGATCTTTGTAACTGCACCGCAACACGCCCAGTGGCAGACCATCGGTGGTGGTCGCCAGCGTGGTATGAATATGCAGTCCCCGCGATTTGGTCGTGGTCTGAGTCTGACCAATGACTTCCAAGTCCTCGCAGGCCAGACGCGACCCGTAATTGAGCCGACTGCCATCCTGGATGCATAAGACCACCTTTTGGCTGCGCATACGCTCTATGGTACGCGCCCGATGCGGGGCCAACACGTTCTCCGGCGTCACCTCAGACGCCGGATCGCTCGCCAGCAGGCGATAATGCCCCTTGACCGCCGCCCGATCATAGCCCGTGTTCCCGGTAATCGCCGCGCCGATGGTATCGGCGAGCAGAGACGCACTCTTGACCAGCCGCGCCGAGCGCAGCGCGTTGCCCAGCGGCGCATCCCCAAACTCGGCATCGGCCCACTGTTCGCTATCCAACATCTCACCAGGTTGTCTGACCGGACGTAATTCCACCGCAGGCACCCCCAGTTGCTGACGCCACCTGCGATGAAGTTCGTATACATACAACGCCTTCGGCGGCTCCAGAGTGTCATGGCGGAGGCCGCCAGCGGTTTGTCCAATGTACTGAAAATTGGTGGCCTTGAAGCAGGAACCCGACCATTCGGGATCCACATAGGTTTCAACGATCCACACCCGGTAGCCGTAATGCTGCTGATAGTCCTCAGCCAGTCGCCTGAGCAGGCGACTGAGCACGTAGCTGGCCAGATGCTGGCATCGCTCCCGCATCAGGAATCGGCTCAGACACACCACACGGTGCAGATGGGCCTGTCGCTGTGCGTCCGACCAGGCCATCCACTGCTCCCGGGCCGCCAGTCGCAGGGCGGCCGCCGAAAAACCGACCGCACCCACATAACCGTGTGCACTGTCAATCAGATACCGTACCTGGGCACCGCAAAATGTCGTCACTCCACGCGGATGCTCATGATGCAACAGCGTGTTCCAAATCTCACGCTGATCGGTGTCGGTCACCTTAACCAGCGTAAGACCCTCCACCTCGTTAACAACCTCAGGCAAACGTTCCGGGGCAGGCACCGGTTCGGCCAGCAGGCGGGGACCCGCCCCCGCCGCGTAATTGTTCGTCGGCGCAGGCAATGCTATCCGCCCACGGTCGGCCAGCTTTGACAACGCACGGGCGCAAGTGGACACCTGCAACCGACCGCAGGCATCAACGAATGTGAAAAGTTCACACACGCGCCTTGCTATCGCCGCGCGCGTGGACAACGCGGCATCGCCCAACACCGCGGTGAGACGCGACTGCGATTCCGGAGCACTCAAGGTGCGCAAAACCTGACTCTGCGTGAACATGCCACCAATATATGGGGCACTGTTCAGAATGTCAAGTCAAAAAGTTGGGTAATGGGCAGGGCTTGCTCCCGCGTCCATCCACCTGATGGTGGCCGGGCCGAAGTTCGTCCTGCGCCTGGGAGGGCGTCCGAATCCAGCGGGCCCCCTTACCCAGCGGGCCCTGGCCGGCGTATCCCGCGCGGGGCGCGACCGCGGTCGGGGCCAGTCTGCCGGCGTGTCCTGGAAAGAATCGGACCGAATTGCGCAAAAGCTATTCGAGAATCCGAACGTGCATGCGCCCTCCGCCTCCCTGCGGGATCGTGCTGCAGTGTGCCTGGCGTCAGATTGCCTACTCCGCGTCTCCGAGCTCCTGGCTGTCCAGGTCGGCGATCTGACCTTCGATGCCGAGGGGGTCGGCGTCCTGTCCGTCCGGTCCAGCAAGACCGACCAGGAAGGCCGGGGCGCCGAGCTCTTCTTCGGGGAGGGCACTGCGAACGCCCTCCGTGCCTGGTTGCGGGCTTTGAGCGATGCGGTCGGTTCCACCAGTCTGCAGCAGCCCTGGGGGCTTCCTCCCTCTCAGCGGCTCTTCACGCGTGTCTGGCGGGGCGATACCGTGACCGGCGATCCGCTCTCCCACCGGCGCCTCCGCGAAATCCTGAAGGCGCACATGACGGAGCTCCTGCCCGATGACGGGCTCCGCCGCTCTTCGCATGCGTTCCGGATCGGTTCGGCGCAGTCCCTGGCGCGGGCCGGAGGCTCGCTCGTTGATCTGCAGACCGCCGGTCGCTGGCGCGATCCGTCGATGCCGGCCCGCTACTGCAAAGGTGAAATGGCGCGGCGCGGCGCGGTCGCCCGTCTGCGCTACGGCAAATCCGGGGGGGCGGAATAGTTACGCTTTGCCCTGCAAAATGTATCTTGCTCACTGGGCGAAAGGTCGCGGACCAATAGTGGGTCACGGGGAAGGCGCTGTTGGCAACTAAACAAAAAGTGATGTGAAAAATGAAAAAGCTGATTTTATTGATGGCCCTTCTGATCCCGGGCGTTGCCCTGGCACAGGAAGCGGTCGAGTCCAACGCGGCTAAGCGCGAGCGTAATGGCACGACGTCTTCCGACCGGCAGATCCTTGAGATCCTATTTGAAGCGACCGGAGGAGAACAATGGACTCGCCGAGGAGGGTGGTTGACCGATGCGCCCCTTGCGGATTGGGACGGAGTTTGGACGGACGCAGAGGGTAATGTGACGGACTTGGATTTGAGTAGCAATTCTCTTGCGGGTTCAATCCCCCCCGAGCTCGCCAACCTTGCTCAGCTGAGAGAGCTAGAATTGTGGGGCAATTCTCTTACGGGCTCAATCCCGCCCGAGCTCGCCAACCTTGCACTGCTGGAGCGATTAGACTTGAGTCGCAATTCTCTTACGGGCTCGCTCCCCCTCGAGCTCAGCAATCTGGTACAGCTGGAAAACTTAAACTTGCATAGCAATTCTTTTACGGGTTCGATCCCTTCCGAGCTCGGTAACCTAGTACAGCTGGAAAACTTAGATTTGGATTATAATTTTTTTACGGGTTCAATCCCCCCCGAGCTCGGCAACCTCTCAAAGCTGCGATATTTTAGCTTGAGTAGCAATTCTCTTACGGGTTCAATCCCGCCCGAACTCGCCAACCTTGCACAGCTGGAGCGATTAGACTTGAATGATAATCCCCTTACGGGCTCGCTGCCGCCCGAGCTGGGCAACCTCCCACAGCTAAGACGTTTATTCTTGCGGGGCAATTCTCTTACGGGCTCGCTCCCACCCGAGCTGGGCAACCTTGCACGGCTGGAAAACTTAAACTTGCAGGACAATTCTTTTACGGGTTCGATCCCGCCCGAGCTCGGCAATCTCCCGCGGCTGAAAGACTTAGAATTGAGTAGCAATTCTCTTACGGGCTCAATCCCGCCCGAACTTGGCAACCTCCCAAAGCTGGAAAACTTACACTTGGTAGGCAATCTTCTTACGGGTTCGATCCCTCCCGAGCTCGGTAACCTCCCGCGGCTGAAAGACTTAGAATTGTGGGACAATTCTCTTACGGGTTCGATCCCGCCCGAGCTCGGCAATCTGGCTCAGCTGAGAGAGCTAGACTTGAGTAGCAATTCTCTTACGGGCTCAATCCCGCCCGAGCTCGGTAACCTCTCGCGGCTGAAATACCTAGCCTTGCGGGGCAATTCTCTTACGGGCTCGATCCCCCCCGAACTCGGCAACCTTGCACAGCTGGAAAGCTTAGCCTTGTATAGCAATTCTCTTAGTTCGATCCCGCCCGAGCTCGGCAACCTTGCACTGCTGGAAAGGGTCTCTTTAGGTAGCAATTCTCTTAGTTCGATCCCGCCCGAGCTCGGCAATCTCCCACGGCTGGAATACTTACACTTGGATCGCAATTCTCTTACGGGCTCGATCCCGCCCGAGCTGGGCAATCTCTCACAGCTGAGGGGTCTATTCTTGGAGAGTAATTCTTTTAGTTCGATCCCGCCCGAGCTGGGCAACCTCCCACGGCTGGAGCGATTAAATTTGAGTAGCAATTCTCTTACGGGTTCGCTCCCGCCCGAACTCGGTAACCTTGCACAGCTGAAAAGCTTAGCCTTGAGTCGCAATTCTCTTACGGGTTCAATCCCGCCCGAGCTCGGTAACCTGGTACAGCTGGAAAGCTTAGCCTTGCAGGACAATTCTCTTACGGGTTCGATCCCGCCCGAACTCGGTAACCTCCAACGGCTGGAAATATTACACTTGCAGTACAATTCTCTTACGGGTTCGCTCCCGCCCGAACTCGGTAACCTTGCACTGCTGGAAAGGGTCGACTTGAAGGATAACGATCTAAAAGGGCCCTTGCCACGCAGCTTCCTCAGACTCAATCTGAAAAATATCGATGTTACGGGTACGGGAATCTGCAGGCAGCAAGATGCGGTATTTCTGGAGTGGTGGAATAACATCCCGGATGCCAGGGTTGACGACTGTGTGCCCTAGGCCGTCAACCCCCGTCTAATTTCGCCTTAAGTCCGTTTGATCGCGTCCTAGTGCGCTCCAGGCAAAATTAGACGCGGCCAGGGGCCTGCCTGGACGGCTCGCAGGGTCCTACTCAGCCCCGCCGCATCTCTCGGAAGTATGATTTGTCGCCATTGCCACTCTCGAAGACGTATTGCGCTCTTGCCTGGTCCGTATGTTCCAAGTCGTGCAGGTTACGCACCTGGCACTTTGACGGCAAAGCCCGCATCAACTGCGGCAGTGTTCCCGTTTCGCTTGTAGCCGTTTCACCGGATTCTATGTGTGTCAGTGTCCTCATTTGATGGTGTTAGAACTCGATCGTGTACCGTCTGTCCGGCCCGTACTGGTAAGCGCATTTCGCGATCAGTCCGGTATCCTCCAATCGTGCAAGCGCGCGCCGAACTGTCCGGCCTGGTATGTCCAGGTCCAGCGCCATGCTGGTTACGTTGACGCGGATTTCCCTGGTCGTTGTCCGGCTTTTCATAGCCAAGTAGACCAAGCATAGTCGTTGCTTCCATCGTGCGTTTTGATTGCCCTCAATCCGTCTCGTTTTGAGTGCCTCCAAAGTCTTTATATCCTGTACGCGCATTCTATGGCCAGTCCTGGTACTCGGCCAATATATCCAATAAATGGCCGAATGTTGCGCAGCTGCGCCGCGATCGCGCGCGACGTCTGCTTTGCCCTGGACAGGCTTTGACAGGCCGGGAGGCTATTTCAGGGCCCCGGTTGCCCTGTGTCTACGCTGCCCCCTGTATCTTAAACGCGATGCTTAACTGAGTTCAATTTTGGAGTGATTGGTGAAGTTGAAGGTTGGAGGCACAGCCGAAGATTTTTGACTAGGTGCAGGAGTATTTTTCCGAGAACACAAATGCATTGAGCTTGTGTTGTGCATCGCGTAAGCGCGGGTGACTCCCTGGGAGCAACCAACCGCCCCCTGCGTCTCGAGCGCCTGGGGGGGAACTGTGCCCCAGGGAGTACCGTGATCCACGCCCCGTAGGGAGTATGTGCCATTGAGCACCGATACAGGGACAGACGGAACGTCACGGTGACCCGCAAACCCTTCAACCTAAAAGATACTTAATCATGTCTACGAAATTTCAATCTATCATTTTTGCGGGGATTGACTGGGGCTCCCAGTTGCATCAGGTCTGCATCCTGAACTTGGAGGGCACGGTTCTCGGGGAGCGCGCTTTTCCCCACTCCGGGGAGGGACTCGGTCAACTGCTGGATTGGGTGCTTGCATGTGCAGGCTGTGCTGCGGCTTACGTTGGCGTCGCCATTGAAATTCCGCATGGTCCCGTTGTGGACAGTCTGTTGGATCGAGGCCTTCGGGTCTTTTCGATCAATCCCAAACAGCTGGACCGCTTCCGGGATCGGTTTTCGCCGGCGGGGGCGAAAGATGATCGTCGGGATGCGCGTGTGCTTGCGGACGCGCTCCGTACCGATCCGGCTTGTCTGCGTGAACTTGATCCACTGGATGCCCACATCGTCCAGTTGCGGGAGTGGTCACGGATGCACGAGGAACTGACCCACCAGCGTACCCGACTCACGCATCAGGTCCGAGACCAGCTCTGGCGGTACTTCCCGCAGTTCCTGAAACTCGGATTCTCGCTGTCCTCTCCGGTGATGATGGCCCTGTGGACGCTCATTCCCACCCCAACACGCGCCCGCCGGGTACGCCTTTCCTCCGTGGAGAAGGTGCTCAAAGCACACCGGATTCGGCGTTTGAATGCGGAGCAGGTCCTCCAACGCTTGCGGACACGACCGGTCACGACGGCTGCTGGCGTCTTGGAGGCGGCAACGACACGCGTCAAGTTGCTTCTGCAGCAGCTTGCGTTGATCGAGCAACACATCAGCGAGGCGAAACACGCCATGGAAACGCTCCTCGCATCGCTCTCCACCGAGCAGAGACCAATCCCTGCTTCTTCCAGAGAAGAGGAGACCGATCCTGGGTGTGAACCGTCCTCTTCTGGATGTACGTCGCGGGATGTAGCAATTCTTTCCTCCATGCCCGGCGTGGGAACAACGGTGCTGGCCACGCTCCTCTCGGAGGCATCCAGTTTGTTCCAGAACCGAGATTACAGGGGCCTCCGTTGCTTGTGTGGCGTCGCCCCCGTCACGCGACGTTCGGGAAAATCCTGGCGGGTGGTCCGGCGACGAGCCTGTCAAGCACGCCTGGTCAATGCCGTCTACCACTGGAGTCGTGTGGCGGTCCAGCACGACCCCATCAGCAAAGCGAAGTACAAAGCCCTACGTGCGCGAGGCCATAGTCACGGCCGAGCCCTGCGATCGGTCGCAGACCGCCTGTTGGCCATCGCTTGTGCGATGCTCCGCGACCAAACGTGCTTTGATCGCAGTCGAGCAACCGCCGCAGCTAAATTGCTCCAACCAGCCGGTTAGCCTAGGAGGGTAACAAATGAAATGGCAGCAGAAGACGAGAAGGATAAACAGATCGAAGAACGATCTCCGAATTGAATGAAAAACGAAAAATCAATCCGCATCATGTAATTCCAGAGGACTCACGTAAATCTCAAGAGCCAGTTGCAAAACTCTCAAATCGGGGGATTTTTTGGAATTTTGAGGTCACGGTTTCTGGTTGGTGTCTCTGGGTAGAGGAGGCGATTTTGATTGGGATTTGTATCCGCCCCGAGCATAGAAACATCCCTCGATAGGGCTAAAAAAGGGACCGGAGTCCCCCGGATTTCGTATCAATTAGTGTCGACAATTTTCCACGAAAACCGGAGTCTCCCATGTCCCTTAGGAAGAAAATACGAGGTTTTTATATTGCCTGCCAACGGGAATTGTTTCCTTGGGTGGAGGAGGAATTTGGTTCGTTGCCCAAACGGTACCAGAAGTTGTTGTTGGTATTCGAGATGGTGTGTGTGGAGGATTTTCTGCCCCGCACCTCGTTCCGCACGCCGGGGCGCCCGCTGGCATCTCGGGTTTCGCTTGCACGGTCGTTTCTGGCCAAGATGGTCTTGAATATTCCGACGACTGCCGGATTGCGAGAGCGACTACTTTCGGACCCATTGCTTCGGTCGATGTGTGGTTGGTCGCGGCAGCGGAATATACCAAGTGCGTCCACATTTTCCCGTGCGTTCAAGGAGTTTGCGGAGTCCGAGTTACCGACACGAATCCACGAAGTCTTGATTCAGAAGAGCTATGCGGATTCGTTGGTGGGCCATATTTCACGGGATTCGACGGCGATTGAGGCAAGAGAGAAGCCGGTGCCGAAGAAAAAGGCGCCGGAACCGGTGAAACGCAAGCGTGGGCGTCCACGGAAGGGGGAGGAACGTCCAAAGGTCCCCACGCGTCTGGAGCGCCAGCGTACCATGAACAAAGCGGAGCTGTTGGCGGATTTGCCCAAGGCATGCACGGTGGGGAGCAAGCGAAATGCGAAAGGGCATACGCAATCCTGGACGGGATATAAGCTACATATAGATGCAGCAGACGGCGGGGTTCCGATCAGCTGCTTGGTATCTTCCGCGTCCCTGCACGATAGTCAGGCGGCCATTCCATTGGCGACCATGACGGGTGAGCGGGTGGACAACTGCTATGATCTCATGGATAGTGCGTATGACGCGAAGGCGATTCACGCACACAGTACGGCAGCGGGACATGTGCCGATCATCGACACGAATCCGCGTAATCGAAAGGCGGAACACCGTCGTGAGCAGAAGGCACAGCGCAGTGCCGGGTTCATTCCACCTGAGCGGGCGCGCTACAAGGAACGTTCGACCGTGGAGCGGGTCTTTGGACGACTCAAAGATGAGTTTGGTGGACGCCATGTACGGGTGCGTGGGCACAGCAAAGTGATGTGTCACCTGATGTTTGGAATTGTTGTGCTCACGGTGGATCAACTGCTGCGGATGGTCCACTAAACCGGATCGTCGAGTGGTCGCGTACAGAATTGGGGGTTCTGGAATACAGAAGCCGTGGGATTGATGCGTGGAGTCCGCACGGATCGTGGACAAAATTCTCAAAGTTAACACCTCGTTGAAGGCCAATCACCCGTAGCTTCGAAGAAAGCGGTGAACACAGGCCAATCATTCACGTAATCCAAAAAAATCAGACCCATTTATGTCCCGAATTGGCCGGTTCACCAGTTGCAGCAAAATGGGTTTTGCAATTAGCTCCTCTGGAATTACATGATGCGGATTGATTTTTCGTTTTTCATTCAATTCGGAGATCGTTCTTCGATCTGTTTATCCTTCTCGTCTTCTGCTGCCATTTCATTTGTTACCCTCCTGGGCTAACCGGCTGGTTGGAGCAATTTAGCTGCGGCGGTTGCTCGACTGCGATCAAAGCACGTTTGGTCGCGGAGCATCGCACAAGCGATGGCCAACAGGCGGTCTGCGACCGATCGCAGGGCTCGGCCGTGACTATGGCCTCGCGCACGTAGGGCTTTGTACTTCGCTTTGCTGATGGGGTCGTGCTGGACCGCCACACGACTCCAGTGGTAGACGGCATTGACCAGGCGTGCTTGACAGGCTCGTCGCCGGACCACCCGCCAGGATTTTCCCGAACGTCGCGTGACGGGGGCGACGCCACACAAGCAACGGAGGCCCCTGTAATCTCGGTTCTGGAACAAACTGGATGCCTCCGAGAGGAGCGTGGCCAGCACCGTTGTTCCCACGCCGGGCATGGAGGAAAGAATTGCTACATCCCGCGACGTACATCCAGAAGAGGACGGTTCACACCCAGGATCGGTCTCCTCTTCTCTTGAAGAAGCAGGGATTGGTCTCTGCTCGGTGGAGAGCGATGCGAGGAGCGTTTCCATGGCGTGTTTCGCCTCGCTGATGTGTTGCTCGATCAACGCAAGCTGCTGCAGAAGCAACTTGACGCGTGTCGTTGCCGCCTCCAAGACGCCAGCAGCCGTCGTGACCGGTCGTGTCCGCAAGCGTTGGAGGACCTGCTCCGCATTCAAACGCCGAATCCGGTGTGCTTTGAGCACCTTCTCCACGGAGGAAAGGCGTACCCGGCGGGCGCGTGTTGGGGTGGGAATGAGCGTCCACAGGGCCATCATCACCGGAGAGGACAGCGAGAATCCGAGTTTCAGGAACTGCGGGAAGTACCGCCAGAGCTGGTCTCGGACCTGATGCGTGAGTCGGGTACGCTGGTGGGTCAGTTCCTCGTGCATCCGTGACCACTCCCGCAACTGGACGATGTGGGCATCCAGTGGATCAAGTTCACGCAGACAAGCCGGATCGGTACGGAGCGCGTCCGCAAGCACACGCGCATCCCGACGATCATCTTTCGCCCCCGCCGGCGAAAACCGATCCCGGAAGCGGTCCAGCTGTTTGGGATTGATCGAAAAGACCCGAAGGCCTCGATCCAACAGACTGTCCACAACGGGACCATGCGGAATTTCAATGGCGACGCCAACGTAAGCCGCAGCACAGCCTGCACATGCAAGCACCCAATCCAGCAGTTGACCGAGTCCCTCCCCGGAGTGGGGAAAAGCGCGCTCCCCGAGAACCGTGCCCTCCAAGTTCAGGATGCAGACCTGATGCAACTGGGAGCCCCAGTCAATCCCCGCAAAAATGATAGATTGAAATTTCGTAGACATGATTAAGTATCTTTTAGGTTGAAGGGTTTGCGGGTCACCGTGACGTTCCGTCTGTCCCTGTATCGGTGCTCAATGGCACATACTCCCTACGGGGCGTGGATCACGGTACTCCCTGGGGCACAGTTCCCCCCCAGGCGCTCGAGACGCAGGGGGCGGTTGGTTGCTCCCAGGGAGTCACCCGCGCTTACGCGATGCACAACACAAGCTCAATGCATTTGTGTTCTCGGAAAAATACTCCTGCACCTAGTCAAAAATCTTCGGCTGTGCCTCCAACCTTCAACTTCACCAATCACTCCAAAATTGAACTGAGTTAAGCATCGCGTTTAAGATACAGGGGGCGGAATAGTTGCGCTGCTATGCTCGGCTTACTTTGCCCTAGCGAGGCTCTGGGGGCTTGATGCATCACTCGACCGCTGCCTGACGCCCCGCCTCCGGGGCCTTATTTGCAACGTCGCTCAAATCTCGGCCATTCCTGCCGGTTTCTGGCCCCAGCTACGTCTTAACGGCCGGTTTTGCCAGTCAGGGGCCTCTGGCTGCCGATTTCGCCCCTTTTCCTGCGTCTGTTTTGCCCTGGACGGGCCGATCGAGGGCTTGAGGCGGTTTCAGCGCTCTTTGGGCCTGCCTGGCGGCGCCTCACGTCGCCTAGATTCCGTTTGATCGTGCGCCGTGGAAAGGCGCTTTCCTGTGGCGGGTGCGAATCCCGCCCAACACCTGTCGCTCCGGTTGGTAGCGGCCTTAGCGTATTATGGAGGTAACGAAATGATATGAAGCACTGAGGTTTAACGGGCTACGCGAGTAGCTTAGCGACCATGCGGGCCGGAACGTGCAGTAAACGTCGAGCAGGCCTCGAAACGATCAATGTGAGTGTCGACCTTCCGGTCATATGGGGAAGACTGGCACGTTTTGGGAAGCGAGCGACAAGCGCACCAGAACGGCTCACCGGGGTACTGGCGCTGGCACGCATGGAAGATCAGGGAAGTAGCAACACGGGAAGCCCTGTCGGTGCTGAGGCACACGGCAACCGGAACTCCGTAAGGAGCAGGCCGGGCCGTCAGGGTGGCGGAGTGGTCCGTAGTACCGTAGACGCGGGGTAACGCCTGTTGAGGAAAGGGACCGCAGGGTTGGAGGGCAGATAATAAGGACAAAGGGCATCGGAAAATGGCAACGCCTAATATCTGGGAAAATGTCAGTGCGTCCGGCATCTGCACATGCATAAGTGAAGGGATCGTCAAGGCGACGGTGCTGGCGGGGCGTAGCGAGGCCCGTCCGCATGTCATGCGAAGTTGGTCTGTCCGCAGGCAATGTGCCATTGTCTGCATAACAGGCAGGACTGTACTGAGGCATGGTAATCCGAGTACGAGCCGCATGATCCACCTGGAGAGCCGGGTGCGGGAAACCCGCACGCCCGGTTCGGAGAGCAGGGGGCCGGAGACGACTTACGGGAGCCTGACTGAGGGCCAAAGCGAAAGCGATGGAATTGCCACAGGACCCTAAGAGCACCGCGCCGGCCCCTTGACTCTACGCGTCCTAGTGCGCTCCAGGCAAAATTAGACCGGCCTTAGTGGCGGACTGGGTATAGACCCCAGTCACCGTTGCTATCCTTCTCCATGCTTTGGTCGCATAGCGGGAAAACAAGGTCTGGGTCTACCCCCGCCTTAAACGGACTATATTCCGCATATCCTGTTGCTAACGCTATTCTTTCCCTCTGTATCAGCAAGGTGCCCACTTCGCACCACTGCGTTTTGTACGGACAATGTTCCTCTTTGGGAGGCTCTGGTTCCTGTTCTTCGCCAGGCATTATCCATACTGGCGGAAGCCAGCACGGTTTCTCCGGCGGTTCGCTTGACGCAAACAGATTTCTGACATAAGCTTCACCCGCACCTCCTACTCCTGCATCAAGTATTGAGTACAATACGTCCCTTTTTGGAACGGCTTCGGTGCCATCCATTGCCTCGTACACGTTAATCAACACCTCCGCCGCGCGCTCATACGCCGCCGTCTGCAAAAGAAACTTGACCTTCCTCGCGACTTTAGACGAGGGGGTTTCCAGTATAAGCCTGCCCAGATCGTCGGCAAACGCATCCAGCTCCGCGGCGGACACGAAACGTTGCTCATCCACTTGCCCGAGAATCATCTCCGCAGCGCTTCCTCCCCATCTTTTCTGTGCCTGTATGCTCTCCAAGGCAAATTGCGGCGTCGGGATAACGGTTCTAAGATTGCCGTGGTCGTCTTCTACAAATACAAAGAACTTCTCGTGCGCGTCAGGATCGTACGCCTCCTGTGCCAGGGCAACGCCCGGGATCAGGAAGGCCATCAATAAAACCAGATTTTTCATTTTGTCACCTCTTGTGTTTAGTTGCACCCAAGGCCCTGCCTGGACGGGTGCGGCTTACCAGTATATCCCGAGCTGTAACTTGCCGTCCTCCACCTTCAAGCTTTTATTGCAGATCGAAAGAACATGCTTCAGATCTACTCCCTCAACCTTACTAATGCCAAGCGCAAAACCCAGCTCGCACCATTGCGACACGTTCGGACACCATCCCCCCGGGGGAGGGCCTGCCGGTTCTTGTACCGGTTCTTGTCCAGATCCAGCCCAATACGTTATATTCGGAGTGTAGGGCTGTATCGAACACGGCGCCTCGGGCCGCTCACTTGACGCGAACAGGTTCATGACATAATCCTCACCTCCGGCACCGATTATCGCGTACCAAAGGTCCTCGGCATCAACGGCTTCGGTGCCGTCCAGGGCCTCGTACACTTGGATCAATAGATCAAGCCCGCGCACATACGGAATCTCGGAGCCGGAAGTTCCCTCATACGCCGCCCACCGCAAAACAGTGAGGGCATCGTAGGCTACTTTCCTTGAAGAGCTTTCCAGTATAAGCCTTGCCAGTGCGTCCGCCAGTGCGTCAAGTTCCGCGGCGGGCAGCGGTCGGCCAATCTGCCGAAGCAACACCTTCGCAGTTCCCGCACCCCATCCTTTTTCTGTCCGTATGTCGTCCAGGGCCTCCTGTGCCAGTTGCGGCGTAGGGTAGACCGGCTGCACCGAACCGTTCTCGTTCGTCACAAAGATCATGCCACGCGCTTGCTTGGCCGCGTTGGTCTCGTCCGCCTCCTGCGCCAGGGCAACGCCCGGAATCAGAAGGGCCATCAACATAATCAGATTTTTCATTTTTTCACCTTTTGTGTTTAGTCGCACTTATGCCTACTGCCAGAGCCGTGTGGCTGTATTACTGTTAGACCTCTCCCCCAACTATCATCGCGGCGAAACCACCAACTCCTCACACCGGAGAACCCCCGCGAGTACGCGGTCGCTTCATTTAAGTCGTCCTCGAATTCATCCCATTTTTTGAAGGCCTCATCAATCTTGCTTTTATCCGAACTGACAAACGGCTCTAGTGTCGTAAAGACGGTCGTTTCGGCCAGGCAAGCATTGAAACTTTGTTCGTGCCCACGTTCGTGCTGGAGCATTCTACTTTGCATTGTCCCGAATCCGCCCGAAGTACCGCAATGCGCGTTAACGCTGGCGTAGGATTGCGGCTCCTCAGCTAGGACCGCAGCTGAAGGACACACGTTGTCGGGGACGCCTCCAGGGAAATCATATTTAGGCCCGTCGTCCAAAAGGTCGTTCAAAATGTGAATTTCGGAAGAAAATCCAGCACGCCCGGCTATGTAGTAGGTCCCGCCCCAGGGGCCCGTGCCTTCCGCCGGGGCCGGGCTACTCGTTATCTTCGGCTCATAAAAGCCATTAAGACCAAGGGGGCGCGGCCTATCCGTATACTTCACATCTGCTTTTATCTCGTCGGAAGGCGCAAAATCGCTCCGGGCCGTTACGGTTACATCACTCTCAAATTTCTCTTCCCCTATGAGAACCGTGATCTTTGCATTTGCGGTTGCCACGCCGCTCCACGTGCTAGTGGGATTTGTATGCGTTTCGGACTTCGTGGCAGCCTTATCCCTGATATCAGAGTCTATCGACGACGACCAGTCAAACTGATGCCTCTGCTTATCCATGCCTTCGGGGGTAGTTACGATGGCGGCACAGGATACTTTTCCACCGCGGGGAACACTCTGCGGGGCGCACGCCATCTCAAACGTGATCTCATCTTCGGGATCATCGTCGTCATCATCATCACCGCCGCCTGTGTCGTCACCGCATCCATTCGGGCATCCGTCGTCATCGCCTCCGTCATCCCCGCCGCCTCCGCCGTCATCGTCATCCCCGCAGCCGGAAATGCAGACGCAGGTAATCCTATAGCCAGTAGGGCTACGGTAACAATCAGTACGCACACCCTCGTCGTCCGTCCTGCAAAAGAAGTCATATAGCTTGACAATCCAACAAATCCCCCTCTCTGTATTCGTCTTGCCCATCCCGGCCCATTCCTCCAGTTCCATCTCTACCGGTTCGGGCGTCTGCCCTGGCTCATACACGAAGGCCTGCGTGGAAGCATACCCGATTGTGTACTCCGGCACCACTATCCGCATACTGTCAAAGTCTCCCGAGAGCCACTGCACCACGTAATCCCTGAACTCGGACGCGTACAGGTCGGGCGCGACAAACTCAACCAGGCGCCCCGATAGTATCCGTCCGTCTTCGTCCACGTCCGCAACCAGCGTTCGGACGACCGACACATTGGGATCAGAGGGGCTGCTTGTTTCTGGACCTAGTGTAGTCGCGGCATAATAGCCCCCGGCCCCATTGTCCCAGGTCTCCATATGATCCCAGTCCGGCGGATACGCGCGCACCATCGCATCGAGCATCGCGGCCAGTGTGCTATCCTCGGTAATCTTTCCTGCGGCCCCCTCCGGCAGCTTCACGGGCGCGTTCTGTATCCTCCGCTAACGCGGTTTTGTACCACGCCTGGACGGCCTCTACTCGCTGGGGAAGGTCCGTTTCAGAGGGCGGCGGCTCTACGTACGGATCAATGCCGCTATCGCATTGGGTGAGTACCAACAGGCCGCAAACGGCCAGCGTAAGGAGGCCCCACCTGCTGCTGCCCGTTGATCTATTAGCGTTTTTCAGCTTCATGTGAGTTTGTGTAGGTACCCCCAAGATACGCATCGTTATGTTATGCGCGGTGGTTCGCCCTGGGGGCAAGTTCGATCAGGTCATTTGGGCGCCTACTTTGCCCTGCCTGGCGAAATCTGTCCGGGGCCGCCTGCGCTACGGCAAATCGCGGGGGCCGGAATAGTTGGGGCGCCGCCCGGACGCTTCCGGCTTATGGCCAGTCCTGGTACTCGGCCATTATCCGCTATAAATGGCCGAATGTTGCGCAGCTGAACCGCGATCGCGGCTGACGCCTGCTTTGTCCTGGACAGGCTTTGACAGGCTCCGAGGCTATTTCAGCGTCTACTTTGCTCCGGTTTGCCCTGGCGAGGCTTTGACAGGCCGGGCGGCCATTTCCGGCCTACTTTGTGCCTGCCTTGCTCCGGACAGGCTTTGACATTCCGGGAGGCTATTTCAGGGCCTACTTTGCTCCGGCTTGCTCCGGGACAGGCTCCGCCAGGCCGGGAGGCCATTTCAGGGCCTACTTTGCCCCGGTCTGTCCTGGACAGGCTCCGCCATTCCGGGAGGCGATTTCAGGGCCTACTTTGTTCCGGTCTGTCCTGGACAGGCTCCGCCATTCCGGGAGGCGGTTTCAGGGCTACTTTGCCCCTGCTTTGCTCCGGACAGGCTCCGCGAGGCTCCGAGGCTATTTCAGGGCCTCTTTTGCCCTAAGAAACGGCGTCTAATTTTGCCTAGATTCCGTTTGATCGTGCGCCGTGGAAAGGCGCTTTCCTGTGGCGGGTGCGAATCCCGCCCAACACCTGTCGCTCCGGTTGGTAGCGGCCTTAGCGTATTATGGAGGTAACGAAATGATATGAAGCACTGAGGTTTAACGGGCTACGCGAGTAGCTTAGCGACCATGCGGGCCGGAACGTGCAGTAAACGTCGAGCAGGCCTCGAAACGATCAATGTGAGTGTCGACCTTCCGGTCATATGGGGAAGACTGGCACGTTTTGGGAAGCGAGCGACAAGCGCACCAGAACGGCTCACCGGGGTACTGGCGCTGGCACGCATGGAAGATCAGGGAAGTAGCAACACGGGAAGCCCTGTCGGTGCTGAGGCACACGGCAACCGGAACTCCGTAAGGAGCAGGCCGGGCCGTCAGGGTGGCGGAGTGGTCCGTAGTACCGTAGACGCGGGGTAACGCCTGTTGAGGAAAGGGACCGCAGGGTTGGAGGGCAGATAATAAGGACAAAGGGCATCGGAAAATGGCAACGCCTAATATCTGGGAAAATGTCAGTGCGTCCGGCATCTGCACATGCATAAGTGAAGGGATCGTCAAGGCGACGGTGCTGGCGGGGCGTAGCGAGGCCCGTCCGCATGTCATGCGAAGTTGGTCTGTCCGCAGGCAATGTGCCATTGTCTGCATAACAGGCAGGACTGTACTGAGGCATGGTAATCCGAGTACGAGCCGCATGATCCACCTGGAGAGCCGGGTGCGGGAAACCCGCACGCCCGGTTCGGAGAGCAGGGGGCCGGAGACGACTTACGGGAGCCTGACTGAGGGCCAAAGCGAAAGCGATGGAATTGCCACAGGACCCTAAGAGCACCGCGCCGGCCCCTTGACTCTACGTGTCTTAGTGCGCTCCGGGCAAAATTAGAAGAGGCCCTCCGCCCGTCTGGCGGCCAGTTGCGCGGCGGTCATGCGCCTTCGCCGCTTTCGCGGGGGCTTTGGCTTCAGCTTCGTCTGTATGCCGGCCCTGGCTTTCTGTTTGGCCTTCTTTTTCAGGTAGCATTCCGGGCAGCGGATAAATCCCAGTTTCTTGGTTGCTCCGCAGTGGCACCGTGTGCCCGCCGTGGCGCAGCCCAGGCATTCATAACAGCCGGGATTCTTTGCCGCCCCGCACCTACATTTATCGCTCTGTCTGAGCTCGGTCCAGCAGTCATGGCAGCGGAGCACTCCCGCTTTCTTGGTCGCTCCGCAGCCGCATTGGTCGCTCGCCCTGCTCCGGTCGATCCGGTCGGCTATGAGACAGTCCCTGCACGAATAATGGCCGGGGTCCTTTGCCGCTCCGCAGCCGCATTGGTTGCTCTGTTTCACCGGGATACAGCAGGTTTCGCAATAAAGCCGCTCCCGCTCCTTCGGAGCTCCGCAGAAGGTGCACTGGTCACTCTGCCTGCGCTCGGTCCAGCAGTCGTTGCAGAAATTGTGACGCACCTGCTTGGTCGCTCCGCAGCCGCATTCATCGGTTCGCATCAGGGCGGTCCAGCAGTCGTTGCATAGACGGAAGCGAGCACGCTTGGTTGCCCCGCACCGGGGGCACTGATTAGTGAAAGTGGTTGGCTTTTTGAGTTCTCCGATAGAACCATGCATTTCTTTGATGGTGACTCGTTGACAGGGCACAGTATTCGCCTTCAGACCACGGGCCCCCCGATGGGGCCTACTTGGATCAGAGGCGACAGTATAGCCTCTGTGGGCATGTATGAAGACGGGAGGTTGGCCTTATACGGCCCTGACGGTTCATTTGGGCGGTTTATTGGCGCACATCCGCCGGGCGAAGCTAAAGTTCCGATTCCGGTACGTCAGCATGCTTATGAGGCACGAGTACAGACAAATGCCAATGGAAGCCGAATTGCTGTTGTATCGCAGAATACAGATTTGATTGAGATATATGACACTGAGGGAATTCTTCACGTTATTCGTGGTCCGGGGTTTGACGAACCGGTGTACACGTTGCATAGTGATGACGAAGGTGATAATACATGACTCTCCCTAGATGACGAAACTATCAAGAGTTATGTCGATGTCACCGTAACCAATGATTTGATCTTCGCCCTGTATTCAGGCCAGACAATGGAGGATATAATGAATAGTTCTTGGATAAGTCCTCCATCCGAAACTGTGATTGTTTTCTCGTGGTCGGGTGTTCCCTTAGCTGTACTAAACATAGACCATGGAGCATTGGCAATCAGTGTGTCATCGGACGGGCTAGATCTGTATGCTATCTATCACCGGCCCGCGCCATTGATTCTGCACTACGAACTACCAGAGTTTAGGTAGTGGTGCGTCAGGCTAACTGGCAATAGTGTAGCGGGTGTAAGTCGTGCGATGTGAAGTTCCGACCAAACACAAGCATACCCGAGTCACTGTGGGCTCTCGAAGGGATACAGCAAAACTTTACTTGTCGCTAGACAGGTAGAACAGAGCTCTGGTCTCAAAATATTCAAACGGAGGATTGGTACAGGGCTAATGCCCAACCATTGATACGTCCGCGTGATCAAATGTCGCGCAAAGTTTATTTGTGCGACACTTGTGATGTAACAGGCCTTGAATAATGTAGCACCCAGTCCGGCCTCATATCGGCCATACCAAGGGCAAAAAGAAGACGACGAGGAGAAGTAGGAGGACGAAGAGAGGTGCTCCTGTGCGCGTGTAATCTGTCACCTTGTATCCACCTACACTCATCACTAGAAGGTTCACAGGGTGGCCGAAGGGGGTCAAGAATGCGCACGACGAGCCCACGGCTACGACCATGAACAGGGCCTGAGCAGAGAGATCCAGTTCTATCGCGGTACTGAGCGCGATTGGGGCCACGAGGACAGCCACGGCCGAAGTGGGTATGAATTGTGCCGCAAGGGCGCAAAGTAGAAAGAGGCTCGCGATCAGGAATCGGGGACCTACGTCCGCCGCTCGCCCGATGACCTCGCGCGCAAGAAGTTCGGCAGCGCCAGATTCCTCCATGGCCAGTCCAAGCGCCAACATTCCACCTAGCAGGATGACAACACGCCACTCAACGAGTTTATACACTTCGCTCCCCTTCACGCACCCTGTAAAGACCATAAGCAGCGCACCGAGAAGTGCGGCGATGTACACCGGAAGGAGGTTGAGCGAGGCTGCTAGGATGACACCGAACATGATCGCCCCCGCGAGAGGGGCTCGGCGCGTCCGGAATACCTCTCTGAGTTCGGGCGTGAGCACCAAGAAGCGCGTATCCTTCGCCAGTGCCTGAATCTTTTTTCGCTGGCCGTAGACAAGGAGCGCGTCTCCAAATTTGAGCGGCGTTTCACTTAGGTGGATACGGGAGCGAATGATCTCGCCACTGCGCCAGATCGCGGGGATGGTCAGACCATAAGAATCCCGGAAGAAGATCTCGCTTAGCGTCTTTCCCACGATGTTCGAGGTGGGGGCGAGCGTGACCTCTGCGAATCCAACATCTTCGGACTCCAATTCTGCTATCATGGAAGGACCATTGGTTTCGTGGGACTCAAGCAATTGGAGGGCCCGGAACACCGCATAACCTTCTGGACCTCCTTGCACAATAAGCCGATCCCCGGATCGGAGAGTGTCGGAAGCCCTTGGGAGGAAGATGTTTTTTCTGCCCGATTCTTCGCTGCGTTGGATTTTGAGGACCGTGAGGTCAAAGGCATGGCTGAGACGAATCGAAGCCAACGTGCGCCCGTGCAGTCTGGACCCCTCCGGTATTTCAAGCTGCATCAGCAAGCTTTCGAGGTCATACTCGTGGGTGGTTGCCTCGGTGTCAATCCAGTCAATTGAGATAAACTCATCCGCGTAGCGGAGTTGTTGTAGCTGTTCCTTCTGTCCAAGCAGGAGCAGTGTGTCACCCGCTTGTAGCCGGATCTCTTGGAGAGACGCACTTCGGATTTTTTCACCGCGCTCGATGGCTACGATATGGGCTTGGAAGCGGTTGCGGAAATCCAGGTCCAATACAGTGTTTCCGACGAGGGGAGAATTTTGTGCGATTTCGGCCCGCGCGAAGGCTGCGGTGTCCCTCATCAGAGTCCATAGAGTATCCTCCGGATCACCGTGTTTCTTAAGATGTCCCCATGATCTCAGATCATCCATAGCATCTAGGGAGCCTTCGAAGACGAGGATGTCTCCGTCCTGTAGCTGAAACGTGGGCTCGGGCGCCCTGAGGAGTTGGCCCTGTCGGTGGACGGCGAGCAGATCACTTCCTAAGACACGCCCAAGGTGGGTCTGCATTAGGGTCCGACCATTGAGTGCCGAGAGTTGTGGCACCCGCAAGCAGAAGATTGCTTCGTCCAGATCGTAGCGGTCACGCAGGTCGATTTCGGTCATTGACCTGTCACTTTTGGTCCGTCGGTCCGGGAGGAAGTGACGTCCGGCCAGGGTCATATACAGAATGCCTAGGACAAGTGCGGCCGTGCCCACCGGGGTGAATGAGAAGAGCCCAAATGAGCCCTGGCCTGAGCGCTCAAGAATGGTTGAGAGGAGAATATTAGGTCCGGTTCCAATGAGCGTGGTCATCCCTCCCAGAAGCGAGGCAAAGGCGAGCGGGATGAGGAGTCTGGAAGGACGTATCCCGAGACGGCGGGCGATGTCGAGTACCACCGGCAGGAGAAGCGCCGTGGCCGCGATGTTATTCATCACGCCGGACATTAGCCCAGCGGCGAGCATCATGACTACGGTAAGGCGCAGCGGGGAAGCTCCGGCAAAGCGCATCAACTGGGTGCCGAGGAGGTTTGCAACGCCCGTACGGTATAATCCTCCGCTCAGCACTAGTACCGCCGCAATTGTTACGACGGCTGGATTCGCAAACCCCTCAATGGCACGAGACATAGGGATCACACCGCTGATGGCCAGCGCGAGTAGGACGATGAGTGCTACGCCGTCGTAGCGGACCCATTCCGTGACGAAAAGGACGATCGCGACCACGACGATCGCTAGGACGATAACTATGTCGCCGGCTAGCATGCTACGCTAAGAGTGTCGTTCAAAGGTTCGGCTCCTGGATGGTGGCAACGGCTAAGACAAAGGCGTTGATCGTCAGCGTGTTCCAGCCATGGTTTTTTCGCCATCAACCGGCTGGCATTGTGTGACAAATTGGTTGGATAAATTATTTGTTGCGAGACCTAAGAGTTGATTGGAACCTTAACTCCGCCCGATTTAAGGGACTCTTGGGCAGCCTCAAGGAGGCGAACAACGGCTAACCCGTTACGGGCATTCGTGCGGGGCGTTTTACCAGTGCGTATACAATCAACGAAGTGCAGGCACTCCAGGCGCAGTGGTTCTGACATACGGATATTAGGAATATTGATGTCTCCAACACGGGTGGTCATGGATTCAGCAAATCCGACATAGCCGGGCGAATCCACCCCCTTGTCGTAGATGCGAACCTTTTCTGCACCATGCATTTCGTCAATGACTGCCATTTTCTTGCTACCTACCAAGGTGACTTTTCGGATCTTGTGCGGATCTAGCCAACTCGTGTGGAGATGTGCCAAGGCACCATCCTCGAAAAATATAGTTGAGAATGCAACGTCACAAACATCTGGCTGGAGATAAGCCTGGGCATGGACCGCAACGGCTACAGGTTGCTGTTGGAGAAAGGCCAGTGCAACAGAAAGGTCGTGAGGTGCGAGGCTTTCCAGAGCGTTCTCGTGTTGACGCACAATTCCAAGATTGACGCGCACGCTGTACATATAGTATATGTCACCGAGTGTACCGTTCTGGATCAGCTCCTCCACGTAGTTGAATGCAGGATGGTACAGGAGTAGATGACCGACCATACAGTGACAACCGGTTTGATCGGACAGCTCGACCAGGGTTTCGGCTTCGCTCACCTGCTGTGCCATTGGTTTCTCGACGAAAACATGCAGACCATTTTCCAGGGCTGCGCGCGCAATCGAGAAATGAGTCGGGGTCTCTGTTGCAATGACTACGCCATCAAGGTCATCCCGGGCGAGCACTTCCTTGAAATCCTTAGCGATAGCTACATCAGGATAACGTTCATTGACAAATTGTCTTGCCTCGGGATCTGCATCACACACGACCATGACACGACAGGTCGGAATTGCATCAAAATTCCTTAGTAGATTCTTGCCCCAGTACCCGACCCCAATCTGTGCTAGTCTGACTTCACGCATGGATGGCATGGTTTACATGAGCGATAACTGCATCCATGATCCTGTCCTGCTGCGCCGGTGTAAGCTCTGTGTGCATGGGCAATGCTAAGACCTCGGCACAGGCTTTTTCGGTTTCGGGCAGAGTGACACCTTTGGTTTGATCTTGGAAGACGGGCTGTTGGTGCAATGGGACCGGATAATAGATGCCGTACGGGATTCCAGATGTTTTGAGTGATTCGGCCAGTGCATCACGTCGTGCTACACGAATAACGTATTGGTGATAAACATGCCGTCCCCAGGAGGCTTCATATGGACATATGATCCCGTCAACGTTCCCAAGGCGCGCTTCATAGCGTGCAGCGGCTGCTCTCCGGAGCTTAGTAAAGGACCCCAGATGTCGGAGTTTGACTTCCAGAATCGCAGCCTGAAGGGCGTCAAGTCGGCTGTTCAGGCCTATAGTTTCATTGTAGTATTTGTGTCTGCCACCATGATTGGTGATCATTCGAACACGAGCTTCCAGTTCAGGATCGGATGTGAGAACAGCCCCTGCGTCACCGTAAGCACCAAGGTTCTTCGACGGAAAGAAGGAACACGTTGCAAGGGTTCCCATACTTCCGGTGGGCATCCCATTGTAGGTTGCTCCTATAGCCTGTGCGTTATCCTCTATGACAGGTATGTTGTATTTCGCACCCAGGGCCAGAATCTGATCCATGTCGGCAGATTGTCCGAACAGGTGTACAGGCACGATGGCTCGTGTTCTGGATGTGATACAGGCCTCTACACTGTCTGGGGCAAGGCAAAAAGTGTCGGGATCTATGTCTGCAAAGATAGGTGTAGCCCCTAAGAGGGCTGCGGCCTCTGCTGTGGCAATGAAGGTGAAGGAGGGGGTGATTATTTCATCGCCGGGCCCGATGCCGAGCGCCATATAAGCAATCTGAAGGGCATCCGTACCGTTCGCAACCCCAATGGCGTACTCAGATTTTGTATAGGTAGCGAGTGATGTTTCAAAGCGTGACAGGACAGGCCCACGGATGAAGTGTGTCGAATCCAGAACTTGACCTATGGCAGTATCAATTTCGTCTTTAATTCTCAGGTACTGCCCCCTGAGATCGACCATTTGGATACTCATAAGGGACTATTGATTATCAAGCCATTGATCTGCGGGTACCATGCGTAGATATTTGGCAGGTACTCCTGCCCACAGTTCACGTGCAGGGATATTGTGCGTGAGTACGCTGCCTGCAGCTAACATGGCATCAGCGCCAATTGTTTTACCCGGCAATACTGTAGCCCCCGCACCAATGCGTCCTCCACGAAGTACAGTCACTCCCTTGTAGTACTTATGGCGATCTTTGGTCCGGCCTGTAAAGTTGTCGTTGCTGGTGGTGACACCGGGAGCAATGAATACGAAGTCTTCCAGTACGGAGTAGGCTGTGATATAGGCATTGGTTTCCAGCTTGCAGCGGACTCCAATAATGCAGTCGTTTTCGATGGCTACTCCTCGACCAACAATGGTGGACTCACCAATTGAGGCCCGTTCGCGAACCGTAGCCAGGTCAGCTACCATGACACGATCTCCGAGGGTACAGCCATTGTAAAGAACTGTGCCATTCCCAATGAGGCAATGGTCCCCAATCGTGAGATAGCCTTGATTTTTCGACGTACGCAGGGTGCTTTGGTGTGCTCGCATTGGCATTGCACCAAGCACATTATGATCTCCAATCCGCACGTTAGCTCCCACACGTGTACCGGACTTAATTGTTACATGATGGCCAACCACACAGTTCGGGCCCAGTTCGACATCGTTTTCGATCACCGAATTTTGCCCGATAATAGTAGTTGATGCGTCCATCACAGTATGACAATCATGAAAAAGCCCACGGTCCTGAACAGACCATGGGCTCCAAAATCCTAGAACTTGGAGAGACTACAGTGTTTCCAGGTAATGTTCGGCGGACTGTTTCCAAGTACCGTACACGGCATTCGAAAAAGCATCTCGGGCTGCATCCCTATTCCCTGCACTTACATAAGCTTCACCTAAGACGTAGTAGATTTTAGCTTTGTCGGACCGACTACCAGAGTGAAGATCCAGCGCTCGCTGGGCAGCCGCAATAGCTGCTTCAGCTTCTCCCTTGGTATAGTGGGCAAGGGCAGTGTAGTAGTGTACGTCAGCGTCCGCCTCCATGAACTCGGACAAAGAAGCAAGTGCGGCCAATGCAGCATCTGCATCCGCGCGGGTAGCGTTACGCTTGGCCAAAGCAGCTGAAGCCTGACTGATAAAATTATCACGAATAGCTTTTTCTGCTGTGAGGCTTGTTCTGCGATCACCCTGCGCAGTAGCGACCGTCTTCCAGATGTCCAAGGCTTCGTCAAGTCGACCTAGATTCTTCAAGGCTAAACCTTTGCCGTAGAGATTTCTAATGAAGGTGGGGAAGACATCCGCGCCATTCGAATAATGTTCGAGGGCGGCCTGGTAATCCTCAGATTTCAATGCCGCCGTACCCAGTCTATAATCAATCACGGCGATACTGCGGCGGGCCTTTCGAGCAGTTTCGGTGTCGGACGCTCCGTCAGCACCAGTAGCTGCACTTATGAACAAGGAACGTGCATCTACCCAAGAGTCCGGACTATTTGCCGCTTCGATGGCGGCGTTAAAGTCCTCCTTGTACTGCTGTGCAGTTACGGGGCCAGGGGCAACGAGTATCGCTGCCATCAAAAAAAGTCCAGGTAGTGTGATGCGAAGAGCTTTCATTCCGCAGGTAGTGGGTCTTGTTTGGTTTGAACGTGTAAGAGAGACAACTTAATCCAAGAAGTCAAATGCCAAGTGGATTCGGCAGCGCAGGAATACCATTTTACGCAGGTCAGGTTCCAAGCGGCTGCCCATTGTGCAGAGGCCAGCATACGAGCGATACAGCAATAAGTGTGCCAATTATGTGTCAATAGGACGTCGTTTAAGGAAAAATACACCTTCCCGGCCCGAAGTAACAACGATAGTGCCGCTCTTGAAGTATGGATAATTACTCCATGCCCCCAAAACAGGGGAATTATCATTCGGACCATAAGGGACTGTATCAAAGTGGCCAACCTCGATCGGATTCTCCGGGTCAGATATGTCTACCAAACGGAGACCTTCGACGTAGTTGGTCTGGTACATTATGTCGCCGCGGATATACAGATTATGGTCAATGGCACTCGAGGGGCCGAGATACTCACCGGCCAGGACTGGATCCTCTAGGTCGCTGATGTCGAAGATTAGCGTACGCGTAGCTTCTACTAGTTCGGAAGCTTCATCTCCCTCATCATTGAGATAGAAATAACGATGGTCTTCCGTAAGCCAACCCTGGTGGGTGTAGGCCACATTGGGATACTGTGCGATCGATAATGCAACGGGATTATCCTTATCCGTCACATCGGCAATCGACAGCGCATTTCCATTGGAGCTGAGACAGATTTCACGGCCTTGGAAATCACGGTCAGGGCCGTTGTACGTCACGCATTGTGCGTCGTGTGTAGCTCCGGTGCCTCGTCCGCCGGTCCGCGTGTCTGCGAAGCATCCCGCGAACGTCGGATTTACTGGATCCTGAATATTAATCATGTGTAGCGCACCTCCACATGTTTCTCCACCGGAATCATTGCCAACGGCATAGGCATACCCAGTATCTTCGTTAATAATGACATTATGGGAGCTGTAGACGCCTTTGTATATGGCGGTCTCCGTGAACACCTGCGGTTCGGTTACCTCCCTCAGCTGGGTCAAGTCAAAGATTTGCATATGGTGTGCGCCAGCCCCGTCGGCTACGATGAAGGCGTGGTCCTTATAAACTTTGATGTCACGCCATAGACTCTGATTGGCGGTTGAAGTTTTCGGCAGATCTCCCAGATATACCGGATTGTAGGGATCCGTCAGATCGATGAATGACGTACCGTCAGTGCGCCCCACCAACGCATATTCCCTTCCCGTTTGCGGGTCCTCCCAGCCCCAGACATCATTAACCTGAATACCACGCCGTGCCCCGATCTCTTCCCGGGTTAAAAATGAAATCATATCAACTTCTGCACATGGAAACATCCCGGCAGCGCCGCTTTCGCATTCGGTCATCTCCCCGGTGATTGATGCAATCTCACTTGCGGCGTTAAAGAGTTTTTCACCAATCAGGACACCGTCATCTGTGACATGGAGCGGAAAAACCACACCCTCAAAATTGTCCTGCCCGGTGGCACCAACCGCCACAATATCATTGCCTGCAGCAAGGCTTGCACCAAATCCACTCCGGAACTGCAGCGCGTCAGGGCTGAGAATCTCTGATATTTGCAGATCTGGTACGTCCACATGGTATACGCCACCGGTTCGTTCATTGAACAGGGTAGCTGAGACCCAAAGTTTGTTATCAGATGCCGCCAATGCTTCTCCGAACCCCTCGTCGTCCGTTGTATCGGGTGGAGACAGGGTATGCATCTGTCCCCACATGCCGTTGTCGTTTCTGGAAAAGAGTGTAACCGTCCCCCCATTGTGCCTTGGTGCACCGAGTGCCAGAAAATCTCCGGCAGATGCGATAGACCATGCAAACAGTGCTCCACCCGTTCCTTTGTCCATTCCAATCTCTTCTACTTGCCGTTCGCCAGTGTCGTTATAGGAGTACACGAACGCACGACCTTCGCCATCATTCCAGCGGGGAGCACCAACAATAAGTTCGTCTCTGTGGACAGCAACTGAGTGACCATATTCATCTCCTTCGGATACGTCATCGGGTATCAGTTCATCCGCTAACTGCCAATTACCGTCGTCGTTTTTGATGTACAGGTATGCTCCACCTGCTGTGTCTCGGCCGCCAGTGGCCCCGATGATCAAGTGATCCCCCTTTAAGTCCAACGCGCCACCGAATTGGGCACGTGAATGCGTGATTACCTCAGATGGAGACCATGCTCCATCATCATCACGCGAATATATGTGGACCTCACTGGCAAGTGGGGCTCCAATAGCCAAAGTTGTATGGTCAGCTGTCAGGCTTTGTCCAAACCCAATGGCGACCTCTCCACCAGGTGTAAGTACTTGAGCCTGTGACCAACTGCCATCGTCTTTCATATCGTAGACGAATACATTTCCCGGGAGTAGGAGTTGCCGTCCCTCACCAACGATAATCTGTCCGTCATTGACTGCCACGGCAGCACCGTATTGGACGGCATACTGGGCATGGAGAGTTGTCGAAGCGCTGAAGAGCACTGCGATCAGGGTTAATGCACGTTTCATGTAGGTTGAAATCTTGTTCTGGAACTAAAATACAAATTTCCAGAATGCTTAGAGTTAGTCGCTACTCAGGGCTTGATCCAGAAGTGAACGATCCCCGGTCATTTCCCAATAGATCAGCGACATTGGGATGATTCCCGAGGCGTTGAAGTCATCCATGAACTCACTAAGGACAAACCCACCGTCACGTTGCCGGGCATATTCTGCAATCAAGCGATCAATAACCAGCTTACCGATCACATAGCTGGTTCCGTAAGCAGGTTGTCTCAAGTAGAATTGCTCCTCTCCTTGGATGGTGTTACCATCTGCTGGAAGGAGGTCCCACGGGGTCCATTTTGAAGCGAACTCTGCGGCTTCATCAAGCGACATTTCGTGTCCATGCTGATACAATCCACCCAAGCCGCGCGCTGCCCGCTGTGCCAGGAGTATCCATATGAGCTCGCGTGTACGGGGTTTATCGTCGAAGAGTCCGGCGTGCATCATCAGTTCTTCCATGCCGGTAGCCATGCCTTCGGCCCGGCTGTCAAAAACGTTGTACAGAAGGGGGCCCTGTCGGATTACACTTGAATAAGGCTCTTCCCGCAAGCGCGCCAAATCAATCCAGTGGTAGTCATGAGTCCGCATGACCAGTGGATCGCGATAAGTGATCTCTGAAAAGAAGCCGCGCAAGCCTTCGGAAGGCGTGAATGCATTCACGCGTGCTCGCAGCGCTGGTTCTATGTACTCCTTGATGGGAAGAATCTCTTCTTCTCGGAGGAATACCAGGTACTCGTCCACTGCAGCATTGAATCTGCGACCGTATTCTTCCGGTGTCTGTATTTTAGTCAGTCGTGGGAGCTCTCGATTCCGGTGTTCTTCAAGCCTTAGCGCCGCATGTGCACGGTCAAGCTCCCGCTGCATAAGAAGTACTTCATCTTCCCAACTGTACGGGAGCAGGTGTACATTACGCAGGTTCCACGTATAGTTTTCTTTTCCGACTCCGCTGATGCCGGTTTTTATAGCTGATCGCTCAGCGATCCAGTCAGCAAAATTATCCGAAGCACTCCGTGCACCAAGCGCCGCCGCAGCTAGGTCTGGATATGTATCCTGTACGCTTTCAGCCAATGCTTCCAGTGCACGACTTTGTGATCGAATACTGCGTTCACCTGTTCGCCAGAGGTCATGAGCTTCGCCAGTAAGGTTGATTTTGGCCTGCTCAAATACCTGGGTTGCCCGTCCAAGGCGTACAGCCATACCTGCTGCATCATCATTACTCAGGGGTTGCGTGTATTTGGGGAGCTCGATTGCACCGTGAATATTGGGTGCCTCTCGCTCGGGCACGTCTGTTGGTGATGGGTAAAACCAAACATAGAAGGCGGGATCACGTCTCCATGGTTGTTTGACTCTATGCGCAAAATCGAGACCATTTATTTCTATCCACACCAGGTACCAGTCAACCTGTTCCGACACTGGCCAGCCGGTGGTGTCTGCATTCTCGAGCTGTACTCTCCAGCTCCCGAGCGCTGCATGCTGTTCCATCATGGCCTCAGACGAGTAATCCGGAATGCCATTCACGACGTTCGGTGCGACAAATTCACGCCAATCCATGAAAAATTTCACAAGGTCCTCGTGCGATTCAATCGTAGATTCGGGCTGGGGATTCTTTGGCTGGGCGCAGCCGCAAAGTATCAGTATCAGAGTGAGTGCCTGCCAACGCATGTGATTTTGTGGGATAAAAGCCGCAGATAAACAAGGTAAATACTACGACATTGATTAGTTGATTAAATGGATGTTATCGGATAGAGCTGCAGAAAAATTAGGTTTTGATACCGTGCGTAAGGCACTATCGGAGGCCGTGGTAAGCTCCTTAGGGATGGAAAAGCTTACCCTATTGCGTCCGGTTACTGATCCGGGTGCGCGTAAAATTGCTCTTGCTCACACGGATGCATTGCAACGCGTTGTATTGCGGGGAGACCCCATTCCCTTGGAAGACTTTCTTGATGTTCGCCAATATCTTGAGCAAGCGAGACCGAGTGGTGCTATGCTCAGCGCAGCATCATTGGATGAAGTGCGGAGGACCTGTCGTGCGAGTCGGTTAATTCGTGCCTGCTTCCGCAAAGAAGGCTATGGAACGTTGGCTAAGGTGGTGTCCCCGATTTTCGTCCTCCAGGAATTGGAGCAGTGTATTGAGCAAGCGGTTGATTCCAATGGAACGATACGTGAATCTGCATCCAGTGAATTACGTCGAATTCGGTACAGATTACGTCAGCGCCAACAGGCCCTGAGAGAGAAGCTCAGAACATTACTCGGCGAGGCAGTGCGACAGGGATATGCTGCAGAATCACAGCTGACTGTGCGGGCTGGTCGCATGGTGATTCCGCTGCGTGCAGAGGCCAAACGGAAAATGCGTGGTTTTGTGCACGATAGTTCAGCAACAGGGCAGACGGTCTATCTCGAACCTGCTGTATGTCTCGATATGGGCAATGAAGTTCGGATACTTGAAGCTCAAGAGCAACGCGAGATAGAGCGTATCCTGCGTGAAGTAACTGGACGTGTCAGGGAAGATATTGATGCTATAGAGGGTAATCTTGATGTTCTTGGTACCATTGATCTCTTGCATGCAAAGGCGTTACTCAGTATAAAGCTGGGAGGAGTGGTACCAAAACTGCTGGATGCCCCTGTGCTGGATATTCGTGAGGGCAATAATCCAACCCTATGCTTAGGGGGGAAAGCTGAAGCAATCATTCCTCTGACCATATCAATTGGTGAAGAGGTGCGAACGTTAGTCATAACGGGCCCGAATGCGGGAGGAAAGACGGTGGCGATGAAAACGTGCGGACTGATGCTCGTTATGCTGGGATGTGGCATCCCTGTTCCTGTGCATCCTGAATCAGTCTTCGGATGCTTTAAGCAAATTCTTGTCGAGATCGGCGACGAGCAGTCAATTGAGCAGGATCTCTCAACGTTTAGCGCGCGAATTTCAGGGCTGCAGAAAATGTGTGACGCAGCTGCCACCGGGGTCCTTTTGCTCGTTGACGAGATCGGAACAGGTACAGATCCTGCCGAAGGTGCAGCACTTGCCCAAGCCGTACTAGAGCATTTTACAGCTTCGGGTGCACTGACTATCGTAACCACGCACCATGGTACATTGAAGGCGTACGCGCATGAAAACATTGGTGTCGTCAATGGATCCATGGACTTTGATGAGCGCACGTTGCAACCAACGTTTCTTTTTCGACAGGGGCTCCCGGGATCATCCTATGCCTTCCGCATCGCTGATCGAATGAATTTTAATTCCGGTGTGTTGGCGCGTGCCCGCCAGATTCTGGGGAAACCGGAAGTTAAACTTGAGTCCCTTATTGCAAGTTATCGTGACCTTAACTCAAAACTCAAAAGACGGCTGAGCGCACCGGTAGTCGAGAAAAAGAAGGAGGATCAGTCCAAATCCCAGTCATCAGATCGGAACGTGCGTAGGAAGCCGGGTAAGGCAGCCTCATTACCTACTACAAAACTTGTTATAGGACAGCAAGCGGTAATTGACGCGGGAAATACCCCTTGCGAAATCATCTCCATTGAGGGACGCTATGCATTAGTATCGGCAGGTAACATGCGTATGAAGGTTGCCCTGGATCGGATCAAGCCCATCTATGAACGCAAGCCGCGACGGAAGAGTAATGTGAAAATGAGCACACCCAAAGCAAGGGTTGATGTCCGCGGGCTTCGTGTACGTGAGGCGCTTGCAGAGGTGGAAAAGCTGGTGGATCAGGGAATGAGTGCAAATCTCCCCTCAGTTGAAATCATCCATGGAGTCGGTACGGGTGCGCTGCGTAGTGCAATTCATGAGTATCTGAAAGCGGCCGAGGCAGTCAAGGAACTGGAATGCCTGGATGTGAGCCCGGGAGTGACGAATGTTAAGATCACATAAAATCTTTGTTGTCAAACGGTCACTATCCCTCGTGGACCCTCAAAATGGTGTCTGATGTCACATAAATGACGCCAGACAGACTTTTGGAATGGAGATTCTTCCCTGTAGGACGGTCTCGTTTGGAGTGCTGGAGATCTGGACAACAGATGCGCTACTGCCGGTCAACCGAGGTCCATTTTGTAGAGAAGAGGTACACAAGTGCTGCTCATGCAAGTCCACTTCGTTTACGAATGATCCATTCCGCACCGAGCAGCAGGACCAGCAAACCGAGCATCCAGGGGATGTGTGACAAATCAAATTTACGTACCTGAACAAGTGGGGAAGCGGCGAACAGGCTGTCCGATGCGAGTACATCGGGTAGTTCAGTCAGTGAAGCATCAGCAAAGAATTCCCCACCGGATCGATAAGCAATTTGTCGCAAGAGTGCCCCATCACTCCTTGTTACACGCTGCTCCAAACCGAGTGAGCCAACCGTAAAGGTCCCAGTGTCAATTCCTAGGGATGCATTCATCCTCATAGCCTGGGCAGCATAAGTATATACGCCCTCGGGTAAAGCTTCAATCCGCAGGGCGAACAGTCCACTACCACGGTTGGTCATCGTGTAGGGGTACTGTGCACCATCAGGTGCGGTTAGCTCAAGGGTTACAACGGCATCTGGGACAGGATTGAGACTTTCGTCATAGACCTGGCCGGAGAAATCTATAGGTTCGCTGCCATCAAAGCTTACCGAAGCAGGTTCTACACGCACTGTTCGATCATCCTCGGGTGTAGTAAGCCATTGTATCAGGTTTTCGACGAGATCCGGCCAAATGCGAGGTACATCCGCTGGATCGTCAGCGAGGTTGAGCCATCGCCAAGTACCGCCTCCAAGTACCGAAGCTGTTCGATATCCGGCTCGACTGCGTATGACCAGTAAAGGTTCCTGCAGATTGATTCCTCGTATATGTGCCTGTGCCAGGACACGGCTGTCTGGTGCAACCTCCCAATGTCCGGTAGTAGCAATCAATGGGGGGAGACGATCCCATAGCGTTTCCGGGAAGCTCAGCAGTGGATCCCGGAAGCCAACTTCAGTTGGTCTAAGGGATGCCTCATCGTACATCATGATTCCCTCAGTCGGTAGGGCTGGCAACACGTTTGCAAACGCACGTCTCAGACGCACCAGGTCGGTTTGACGGGTTAATAAAAAGAGTAAAGGAGTACCAGTTTCTGCGACACGAATTACGGCATTCAGTGAGGCCTCATCGACTTCACTTCCCGGGAAACCAACCAGAACAATGGCATCGTATTCATCCAGAGTGTCGGGTAGGGGGCCTTCGTAGAACTGACCCGGTTGCATTTGGACAAAGCTGTCAATTTCTCGTCCCTCATGTCGACCCAAAATGTTGCGTATAGCGGTAACGTCCGGGTGTGGTGCAGCGGCAATGAGACATATTTTTTGGCTCTTTTTTAGTACACGGACTGTAAACGTCGACTGATTATTTATTACGGAAGCTTCATTTTCCAGCTCAGTGGTCGTTATAGTGTACTGGAAGAGTCCCTCTTTTTGTGGAACGAAGCTCAGGGATGCAGTAGACTCGCCTTCGGGAAGGACTAATGTTTGGGTTGAGAGTAAGGAATCTTGGGTATAAAGGTTTGTAGTAGTAGTTTCATCCCGATAACCTCGCAGCAATAGGGTCACATCAACAGGCACAGTCTGGCCGACATAGGCAAACTCGTTTGTTGCTGTGCGTGCGATCATCAGATCCTGCTGCTGGGTAGTATCGCCCACGACCAAGGTATGGATGGGGATGTTGTAATCGGCAGCTATATAGACAGGACTAATCCCCGTGTTGTGTTGACCATCGGAAACCAGCAGTACACTACTCAGATTTTCGTTACGCAGTAGAGTCTGAACACTCCTCAAAGCCCCGGAAATGTTTGTACGAGGGGCAGAGTTCGTGGCAGCTCTGAGGTTTTCGAGTGGATGCAGGTCTCCCCCAAATCCAAAGAACCGTACGTCTCCATCGATAGCCGGGAGTGATTCCAGTAGTTCTTGTCGAGACATGCTCTGACTTTCATCAATAAGAACGGCTAATATTGGTGGCCTCTCTTGTCTGAGTGTGCGGTGAAGGACTGGTTCAAACAGCAGAAAAAGCAGTAATGTGAGGGCAGCTCCGCGGAGCCCAGGAAGATACCATCGACTCGCCCCCGATAGTTTTGGTTCAGTACGACGGTAGGAAAACCAGGTCAGCAGGCCGGCCAGCGCTAATAGGAATATAAGTGGCCACGCGTAGGCCTCGAATTGGAGCATCTGCTGATCAACGGTATGCCTTACTCAGGCGGATAATCCGTTTTTACCGGTGAAGTACTGTAGGGAGACTGTTGCACAAAACTATTGAATTTTGTACGATGATTATTCCTATCAATTCGATCAGCATTCTTATTCAATCCGATCACTGTTCTTATTTAATCCGATCATTTGGAGGTCTGCGCTTTGCTGGTAATCGCATGTAGTTATCCGTTTTTTTTGTTAACGTGATCGGGTGAATATTGATGCACTGGTCTGGACAATTCCGCCAACTGTTTTCGCATGGATTCGCCCTTGAGCTCAATGCGGTGTGCAATATGCACGAGTCGATCAAGGATGGCGTCCGACAGGGTTGGGTTGGCCATCATTTCATGCCATGATTCAATGGGGATTTGACTTGCGGCGACAGTGGATCGGGTTTGCATTCGATCGTCAAGCAATTCATGCAAGTCTTCCTGTCGGGCGCCACTGATTTTTTTCATGGCCCAGTCATCCAGGACAAGCGGGTCCAGTCTGGCGAGTTTATTGAGCAGTTTCAGGTAGCGCCCTTCGGCCCGTGCAAGTGCGAACTCCTGCAGTAGGCGGGGCAAGCGTACATATTTAGTGCTTGTCAGAGAATAGGTCATTTTTGCGATTCTTGCTATACTCATAACAATCTGGGCCCATAATTGTGGCGTCGTTGGTGGAGTTTCGGGGGAATCAGGTGCCTTTCGGCTTGCTGAATGGTCACTGGAAGACATTTTTTGCTCTCCGATGCAGCTGGGACGCGACCATGCGTGCCAACCCGACGTATGTCTGCCTTTCCGCTTATGGCGGAGCCTGTCCAAATTCCTTCGGTAGGATCACAGCGGCGCTACGCCGCTCGTTTTCGGGCCCGATGCCAGCGCTTGAGCCGCTCCTCTTTCCGCTTCAACTGCAAGCCAAGACGATGCACGTTGGCCGCGACCACAGAGAGCGCTACCGTGCGACCAAACCCCTCCTTACCATGCGTACGCACCAAGTCCAGTCCGCGCTGGTTCAAATTGTTGATCGCGGATTCTACCGCCGGATGCTGACGACGACCCTCCACAAAGTCCGGAGCGGATGCGCGCTCCTTGTCCGCATGACTTAAACGACCCCGCTTCGGCATAATCACCAGTTCCAGAATTTGCTCCAATGCGCGCCGGTTGTGTTCCGATGAATACCCCGTATCCATGCTGCACGAAGTCAGGGACGGGTACAGTGTCTTGGCCTCCCGTAAAAAATCCACGATCATTGACGAATCGCCCCCCTCGTAGAGCACCTGGTAGTAAAGAATGTACCGATGCTGGTCCTCCAAGACGCAGACCGGGAGTCCCAACTCCGCCTGTACCCCCGCCTTACCTTTGCTGATCCAACGCGTATGCGGCGCGTGAACCGAGAAAATCTTCTCCGAATGCGGAATCTTTTCGCCCCTGAGCAACCGCCGATCCACCTGATCGATCAGTTTCAAGCTGCATTCCAGGTAATGTAGCCCCTTATCACTGCAATCTGCCCCCAACCTCCGCTGCGAAGCCAACGCCTTCTTCACCAGCTTTCTGCAGTGGCACAGGTATTTGCGCACCCGATCACGACGACGCCAGCCCCGTGACCTGCGTACCCCTTGAAACAAACGATCAAGCCGCTTTTCCCAATCCGACGCCTTGCGCCAGTCCGGCAGGCCGTGCGAACGGCTCATACGTGCCGACTCCCGAAGCAAACAACCCACCGCATCCCTTAGCAGATTCACATCCGTAGGCCAATGAACATGCGTCTTCGTCACCGCTGAATCTACCCTGCAACGTAACCCTTCCTCCTGGGCCTTCTTCGTAAGTTCTGCGTGCCCATGTTCCACCACAACCTTGTTGATCTTGCCCAGTAACTCCTCCGATAACAAACTCACATTGTCCAGAATCGTCTGTACATGGTATTCCGGTTCCGATCCCTCGCGCCAACCACCATGCCCAAGCATCTGGCGCAGGAGCTTGTCGTTGTTCGCCATATGCGTCAGTCGATCATAATCGCAATTCAGGGCCTGCTTCAGCATCCCCAGAACGAAAATCCTCCACAGATCCATCCCCCGGCGCCCCAATTTGTGACTGACTCCCGAAGCCACACCCCCTTCCAAAAGCTCGAAAATCTTCGCTCGCGTCTTTGCATTCTTGTATATCGAACGCAAACCACGCAATACCGCCGGAATGTCATCCCGGCTTCGGGGGGCAAGCTCAATCTCTTCAATCGGAACCTGCCCAAACGCGCGTTGGGCTTCCATTACTACTCGCATGGCAACAAAGGGGCGAATGTACACGCTTAAACGCCCAAATCAGACCTCTTACCCCAAAATTGCCGCCAGATTCGCAAATTCATTCATCCTCCTGCGATGACCACGCCTATGCGATGAGAACCCCAAATACAGGCTAAATCCTGACCAAATCCACCAAAAATGACCAAATCTGCTCCCAAATACCCGAATTCATCGTATAATCCCACAACCAAAATCATTTTCTGGCAAGCACTATTTAACCGAGTAGCCAAGTAGACAGGCTTTGTGTGCAAGTGCACAGGCAATGAATGTTTTTCCTACGCCCGTCGGCCCTGTAATGACGATGTTTTCATGGTTCCGAATCCAACTGCATTGGGCGAGATGCATGATCAAGGGACGGTCCAATCCACGACTGGTCCAGTAATCCAGATCTTCAATACACGCATTTTGGCGCAAGTTTGCCCGACGTAATCGGGATTGTAATCGTGCATTTTCGCGGACGGTGGCTTCGTGATCAACCAATAGTCCCAGGCGATCCATAAAGTTCATTTGATCAATTTCAGGCGTATTCAGCTGGGCACGCAGTGCGCGCACCATGCCTTTGAATCGGAGTTGTTCAAGTTTTTCGAGTGTGGGGTGAGCGAGCATGTTATTGAGCGTTTGGGGCGTGTTACACGCCAGTTTGAAGGTTGGTGTGCGGTTGCGCCTCCGGTCTGGGAGGGCGCTTCCCGCCAGAGTTTGCGTATTGAGCTACGTTCCTCGGGGAGCAGATTTCCAAGGCGCACAGGTGTTCACAGACGGCATTTATAGGTTGTTGACCATGGAGCTTCGCTAAGCGCAAAATTCCAGGAATGTGTGAATCCCGCCGTTCTGCATGGAAAAAGGGGGGCACCCCGTGCGTGCACCCTGCCTTTAAGCCGGGGGGAGGCAAATTTTGATGAGCGCCCATGTTATTCAGCGTTTGAGGCGTAATAGTCACCGTTTCGAAGGTTTTCGTGAATCAGTGGTTGGGGATCCTCCGGTTCCGGGGAGCAATCCCGCCAGTGTTTGAGAATTGCGTTAACGTTCTTGGAGGAGTAGGCCCCTAGGGAGAGCGCGTGTTTACAGGCAGCATCCACACGTTGCTGACCGTAGGTCCTCGCTAAGCTTAAGAGTCCAAGAATACTCCGGTATCCCTGTTCTGGATGAATAAAGCGTGCCAGAATTTTCTGCGCCACCTTTTCTGCATGCGGACCAATCGGCCGGACTTTTTTTAGCAGTTTTTGTCGATCCTGGTAGTTGCGATGCGCTTTCGGCATGTGATCTGGGTTGGTATGGTAACTGTATTCACGAGCTCCGCGCAAATGCGAAGCAATTCGTTCTCCGTTGAGAAAGCATTCTACGGTGCAGGCAGAGACCGCAACCTCCAACTGTTCGTGTGCATGGATATTGGGGACGCTGTAAATCACTTTGTTCACCTCAATATGGTAATCCACATTCACGCGCGCGAGCTTCCATTGCCGCAACACAAAGCGGTCCCGAGGAAGCGGAGACAGGGCCGGAAGGTCATGCGCCTCAAACTGACTGCGTCGACTCCCGGGCCACTTCTGGAAGGCGGCATCGTTGACCGCCTCCAAAAGCGGCCAGATCGCCGCATTAATCTGTTCCAGACCAAAGAACTGTCGATCATCAATGCGGGCCAGAATCTGTCTCGTAATATGGGCCACAGCACTCTCCACGGCTGCCTTATCCCTAGGGCGATAAGTGCGTGTTGGAATTAGCGCAACATTGTAATGCTCCCCCAGTTCTGCATGGGTTCGATTCAATTTGGGCTCATAACGATGGGGCTGACTCACCGCCGCTTTCAGGTTATCACAGATGATGGCTTTGGGTACCCCTCCAAAAAAATCCAGCGCCCGCTGATGTGCACGAATCCAACTGGGAAGCTTCTGATCCCGCGAGACCTCCACATACGTGAAACTCGAGAATCCCATCGTTGTCACAAAGATCTGGGCCACGCATTGCTCGCCTGAAGGCAGCGACACATAGGGGATCCTTTTGCCCGCGTAGTCCACAAACAGCTTCTCGCCCGGCTCATGCGTTTGCCGCATCACCACCACCTTTCGTTTACACCAGGCGCGGTAAAGCGCACAAAACCGACTGTAACTGTATCCACTTGGAAAGACCTGCAGGTGCCGTTCGTGCGCCAATTGCAGCGTCTGTCCCTTCCGGTCCAATGTCTGGTATAGCCCTACTATAAGATCTATGATGTCCTATGGATCACCTCCCAATCCGGCGCAGGATGACGCGGATTGCTGACCGTTGAATCTGGAAACAATCTTGCACTCAACTCCGCATCAGTCATCCCCTCCGGTAAGGGCTAACCCAATCCGGCCTGCTTCGCGCGAAGCACGTAATCCCGGGCCGTGCTGAACGAAAGAAGCGAATACCTCGCCGTCTTTCGGATACTGTAGTCCTCGCCAAAGTGGTAGCGAAGAACCGATCTGATTTTGCGCATAGAAACTCGTTGTCTCGACATTTTGTGGTCAATTTGGTTAGAAAAGAACACAGAATATCTTCTCTGGTCATAACACCAGCACAACGCAGAATACCCTGTCTCATGTGTCAGAATACAACACAGATCGACAAAGCCAACCCCTCCAATAAGCGACGAAACCAACCACCTGAATATCACCTGATTCGCCGCCACAAGTGATCGGACTAAATAAGAACAGTGATCGGATTGAATAAGAATAATCAGCACGATTCGTTCAACAGTCTGACATTTTGTTTTTAGTTCGGAAGTTGTATACTGGAGACGGTTTTCTATAAACAAACGCGACGTAAAATGATTCGTTTTATTGGTAGTACAATTTGTGTGGTTTTGGTTTCAGTCATTGCTGGCTGTACAGAAGATGTGTTTGTCGGGGTAGAATCTTCAGATGAAAGAATAGAGCAGGAGGAGATGAATTCAGTTGCATTAGATTTTGATAATCTTGTTACAGTTGAGGACCATGTTGATTTGATAATTAGTCACAGTAGTTCTCTTTCTTCTAATCCTTCAACCTGTCAGATTCTTGATCCTGATGAGCTTTCTGATGAGTTGGATATAGCTACCCGAGAGTTGGATGAGGCCCGTGAAAGTGGAGATATTGAGAGAATTAATCTCTCAGTTCAGCACGCTGAGCTTTTGTATAATCGCGCCTTTGAAAATTGTGGGTCTATGCAGATTATTTCAGATACAGCAGAAAAGATGTTTGCCAAGTTTCCACACCTGAAGGAGCTTGATGAAGATGGGATAGCGGAGCTGTTTTATGCGAGGATGAGGGCCAACAAACAAAGTAATTGTGAGGAACTGTGTGCAGCGGCTGCGGTAGTTGAAATTGCAATCATTGAGACTGCTTGGGTATATGCTATGGTCGGGTGTGCTGGTGCATTATTAGGTTATCCCGTCTGTGCAGGTGTTGCTACAGGGATAAAGATGCTCGCTCTGACGCATACTGGAATTACGTTGGCATCTTGTTTGGGGAATTGCAGTGACGATGGAATTGCAAGAATAAGTTCACACGTGAGAAGAAGATGAGAGATTCTCAATTTTTGAGGAACCTTCCTGAAGTAGACGCAGCGGATTTTCTATTCCAGTCATACGGTCGTGCTAGAAGACAAATAACAGTTCTTAAAGGACTGATGATTTTCAATGTGGTGTTTTTGGGTGCCGTTGCATTTTTTGAAGCTTGGATGTGGACACCTCTAGGTGGTTTCTCTTCTTTTGTTGTAGGTAGGGGAGTATATTACTTAGGCAATGTTGTTGTTATGATATGGATATTTTCACTGGTGTTTAAGCATCCTCACAGGATGTTTACTGCTCCTTTGAGAAGATATCATATTCCTGAGCAATTGCAACGTGCTTATGACGCATATTGTGAGATGTTAAAGTTTCCTCACATTCGGAGCGCTCGTTTTTCATTTGATGAGGAAGAGGTGGGGAGGGCTTGATATTCCCCTGCACGCTTGGTAGTCTGTCTTGGAAGGAATGAGGGGGACCCGCTGGCCAGTCTGGAATCCGAATGGTCGGCGGGCTTTTGGGTTTGAAGCTGGAACCATGTCGAACTGGAACCTTGGTCACCTGCGCAAGGTTCGGCATGCAACGTCATACTTGATATACCATTGAGAGACATTGACTCAAGGTATATTGCTCAGACCCATGTTTTTAGGGGCAGGTTTGAGTGCGGAATTGCCGTGCCGGTCTTAACACTAAAATACTCCTCGCGGTCACGACACCTGAAAGGCATTTCCTTATGCGTACAGCGGTACACATTTGTAGATCCACAGCAAAGGCAAAACAGGTTACCGTCTGGCCGGTGAACACCTTCGAACCACTAGCGAGCCGCTACTTCATCTGGGATGCGCTTCATTAATTCCTGTGTCTGGATTCCCTAGCGGTTTGAGCGTCCAGGTTTAGCCACCTCCAACAATCTGAGACGGCTGCACAAAACTATGGAATTATGTTAGATTCGTGCTGTTCAGTTAGTAGTTGGTTGTATGCCTTATCATTTCACATCCCGTATCGTGCGGATGAGTTTTGGTCAACATTTGATGGATGCCACAGCAGCAAAGCGGGCCATTAACGTGGCGTAAAATAAGGTGATGAACTGGGAATTCATCGGGCGGCTCTTTTTGGAGATTTACCCGGTGGGGAAGCGGCCTCGTGGTCAGAAGGCGTATGAACCGCTGAAGTCGTTCAAGATGCTTTTGGTGAGACAATGGCACAAGTTGTCGGATCGGGAGCTTGAGTTACGTGTATGGATACGCTTTCTGCGCGGCATTTTTGTGGTTTAGCGATTGAGGATTTCGTTCCTGACCACATTACGATCAGTCGTTTTCGCACGCGTTTGGTTGCCTTGGGTGCTTGGGATGGTTTACTGGAGACGGTCAACGATCAATTGCACGCACATGGTCTGGCCGTGACGGTGGGGCAATAGTAGATGCCAGTCTAACCGAAAGGCCTTCTTCTCCGAAGGGTGGTGGACGAGCGGCGGTCGCCGAGTGTCTAGCGTCAATTCAGCACCCCCTGTATCTTGCAAAAGATACAGGGGGCAATAGAAGTCACCTTTAATTCATATCGTGAATATTTTGGCTCATACGGATTGGGGGAGATCCAAGCTAGGGATTTTCTAAACAGGGAATTAGCTGACCTTAGGGAGAACGATCCCGAAGTAAACAAATTACTAGAGGTGGTCTGGCATGTATACAAAGTTGCCCCTTGAAGTATTCTTCTTTGGCCCTTCACCCAATATTATGACGAGATCTGTAAATTCAGGAAAATTCGGTATAAGGTGGTCATGACAGTAGTGTTTATGTGCTCTATTTTTGGTCGTTATTCTGGGGAAAATTTCACTTGAAACAGATGCGAATACAATGAAAAAGGATGAGGCGAGCATCCATAGGAGTATAGGGCTTGAATCGCCTTGGGAGATTTCAGAGGATCGTTATGATGATAAGGATCGGGTACGGCGGGTAACGGTGATCTGCACGGATACATCATTGCTGTCATGTCCGAAGTGTAAGGCGGCTTGTTCCTTTTATGATTTGCGCGAGGCACGTTCCTGGCGGCACTTAGATACCTGTACCTATCGTACGGAGTTGATTGCCCGGGTTCCGCGTGTAAAGTGTCCAGCGTGTGGAGTTCGGACGGTGCAGGTTCCTTGGGCATCGTCGAGTTCCCGGCACACCTTTGACTTTGAAGAGATGGTAATTGGATGGCTTGGGGATGCGAGGGTATCCGCAGTATCGCGGCAGCTCGGCGTGGGATGGAAAGTGATTTCAAGGATCATGGAGCACGCGGTAGAGCGAGGACTTCGGCGCAGACAAACGGAGATTATTCCGCACATTTGCGTGGATGAGACCTCCTTCCGTAAGCGACATAAATACGTTACGGTCGTTTCCGATGCAAAGGCAGGCAGGGTCCTGTATGTGGGGATCGGACGCACGAAAGCGGTGCTAAAGCGCTGGTATTTAAGTCTCACACCAGAACAATTGGCGGGGATTGAGAGCGTTAGCATGGACATGTGGCCCGCCTACATCTCTGCCACCTTGGCGTGTGTAGCTGATGCAGCGAAGAAGATTGCGTTTGACCGGTTTCATGTGGCGAAGTATCTGGGGGAGGCCGTGGACAAAGTGCGTCGGCAAGAGCACAAGGCTTTACGCGCCGAAGGAGATACGACCCTCACCGGAAGTAAGTACGACTGGCTAACGAACCGGGAAAATATGTCCAAGAAGCAGAAAGCGCGGTTTCAATCGTTGAAGAACAGTTCGTTGAAAACCGCCCGGGCGTGGGCCATCAAGGAGATGGCACGAAATTTATGGCATTATGTACATCCCACCTGGGCCCGCAAGGGCTGGAAAAGATGGCTTTCCTGGGCCATGCGCTGCCGCTTGGAGCCGGTCAAGGAAGCCGCCAAAACCATTAAAAACCACCTGTGGGGAATCATCAATGCAATTATTCTCAAGGTCAGCAATGGCCCGGCCGAAAGCATCAACAGCCGAATAAAAACAGTCAAAGTACGCGCCCGCGGATTCCGAAATAATGAACGATTTGCAACCGCCATTTACTTCCATCTCGGAGGCTTGGACCTCTCCCCCAGAATGAAATGAAAATTGCGTTTTCACAAGATTGGCCCAAGACCCTCTTCTTTGAAATTTGAACGCCTTTTTTCAACAGTCTCTGGGGATAAGCGCCTGCATGATACTTGTATTACGAGCGGGAACCATAATGCAGGCAGATTATGCCTTGCATGATCAGCAGAGTAAACGAGAGCTCACAATGCTTAATGGCGCAGACGTGTCATCATGCCGGACTGGGTTCTCCCATCAACCTCCAAAGTATATGCGTAAACGCCAGGAGGTAAATGGGTCCCGTCAAAAGCTACAGGCATACCGCCCGCACTGATCGACCCTTCATAAACGGTGGCAACCTCGCGCCCCAACATGTCGAAAATTGCAAGTCGGGCATGCAGTATAGGCTCAAACGCTTCAATAGTGAAATGAGCAGTGTTCTGGAACGGATTGGGGTATGGGGGATGCACAGTCAGGTTGCCAGGGACTGGTGTAGTTTGATCTGAGCGATTGAGTGCGATCGTCATCATGACTGCAGCATCGGCATCCACAATACCCCAGCCTAGATTATTATCGGGCGTGCCAGACCGGCTGGCTGTTGAGTTTAAGACATGCCATACGTCTCTTGGTCCAAGCCTCGGGTTAACTTGAAGAATCTGCGTCACGATTCCAGCAACCATTGGGGCGGAAAATGACGTACCGTTTGAGGGGCCATACCCGCCGGTATGTCCTACGGTCACCCCTGCGCCCTGTGCAGAAACGTCGGGTTTTATGCGACCGTCAGCTGTTGGACCACGGCTGCTGGTGCTCCATAAACGCCCGGAGGAAGTTACGCCTCCTACGCTTATCACCGAGTCACCATCCGCGGGGGTAGTAATCGATGACGGGCCCCGTGCCCCTGAATTGCCCGCACTTGTTACGGTGACCACACCGCGCTGCGCAGCCCAGTCAAGAGCTATTGTTGTGAGTCCGGTATCGCCATCCAAGTCACTCGTTAGGTAGCTATATTGACCGATGTCAAAACCAAGGTATCCTAACGATGAAGTCATGACGTCCACTCCCTCCGATTCCATCCATTCTACAGCAGCCACAAAATTATCTTCCTCGATGTTCCGCTCATATGTAGTGCATTCCGTTGTTGCCGCATATATCGTTGCACCGTGACCGGGGCCAATAAGCTCACCTTCATGATAGCCTACTGCAACTGAGGCAACATTCATGCCGTGGGTATTAGTGCTATTGCAAGGGTGCGTGGGATCCCGTTCCGAAAAATCCCGTACCTCGGTCAGGCGCCCGGAATCACGGATATGTCTTAGTGAAGAGTGACTAAAGGGACTTTCCCCAGGTGGAGAAAAGTTAGTATCCAAAAACCCCAAGATTACTCCGCGGCCATTTATGTCTCGTTTGATAGGTGGGATAGCGTTCACGATATCCAGTTGCCCACAGGAGTTTCCGTAAACGGCTGATGGGCATTGGGATGAGGTCCGTTCGGCAATCACGGGGGAAACGGGGATGTTCGGCAGTACAGACGGTTTCAGATGTGCTACGGGGCGTAGATCGCGCACATAGGGTAGGGCAGCTACCTGGGTGATCTCATCTTCGCTCAGCCATGCAGTGACAGCATTAAGCCAGCGACTGCGTTGGGCAACAGTAATTCCCATTGTTGCGAGGTCTGCTTCGTAGGCCTGAGAAATCGGAGCATCCTGCAGGGCAAACTTGGTAACCAGTTTTGGCTTTCCCCGTAGAGCACGTCGTGCCACAGCGGCTTCTGTAAGATATTCAGACTCAACCAAGGTGTGCTTGCTGGCTGCATCCAGCTTGTCGGTCAAGAATATCCAGTGTTTAGTTTTTTCTTGGGCGATTGCAACGTGAACCAACGAAAGCAGGAGTACAATAAGTGTAATCTGACGCATGAGATTGAAACTGACGGTGGTAGATAATATTGAGGTTCATCCCGGCTTATTCAGAGCAAAAGCCCTCGGGAGTAGGTCCAAAGTACGAAAACATTCAGGAGTTTGTTCTCCACGATCCATCCACACGATAGCTTCGGGGGCAATCTCACAGAGCACCTGTCTGCAGGCACCACAGGGAGTGGCAGTAGCAGGTGCCTTCGGGCACGAAATATAGACATACTGGATATCTGTATCCCCAGCACTGACAGCTGCAGCAATTGCTATCCGCTCAGCACAGAGCATTTGTGTCCAGTCACCGTGCTCCACGTTGACGCCCTGGTAGTACGTTTGGTCGCGTGTGACGACGAGAGCACCTACGGGAAAGTCCGATTCGGGAATGTAAGCATGTTGTGTCACCTGTCGCGCGAGACGTATTCCGGTTGCTGTATCCAGCTTATCTGGAAAATGCCGGCCAGTAATCAGCTCATCACCAAGTTCGTTTATACTCCCTGGATATCCCAGAATATCTTCGGCCAGCTGTTCCATAGGACCGGTGAATGATTGCTGGATCATTGTTTTTTCTTCCAGTTTTACGTGACCACTGAACACAAGGGCAGTGATATCCCGTCGTCCAATGGAGTTTGCACTTGCAAGTACTGCAGATAGTGCAGGAATGACCAGTGGATAGGAGGCATTTTCGACCCGAACCCCACACATCCAGTGGCTGTCAACCATCAATGCCAACACGGCTCTTGAGCGGCCGGAATAAGGTACACGAGAATGCAGGGCAGCTGCACGGACGCGACGGCGAAGACGATTGGCTATAGGTTTTTCCATTCTGCCAAGGAACGCTTTATGACGTAAATTCGTTTGCTCGCCGCAGGCCGGGGTGGCGGAATGGTAGACGCAACGGACTTAAAATCCGTTGGCCTTAGGGCCGTGCGGGTTCGAGTCCCGCCCCCGGTACTACATTTTGAATAATCCTCCACCAAGTGCACTCAGGCGGTAGGAAAGCCGCAGCATGATGTAGCGCCCCAGTGTTTCCGTGCGGCGCTCAGAGATATAGCTTGCAGAGTTGTTGAAGTTCACGGCTAAGTTCTGGTTAAACAGATCGTGGATTTCAAGCGTAATAGACGCACGTTCATTCATGAACAGGCGCTTAAGTGATGCTCCGACCAGTGCTTTGTTTCTTACCTCTCCAAATACATCCTGATCATAGGTTTGGTAGCGTAGATCAGCATTTATGGTCCAGTTAAAGGTGGGGTGCCAACTCACATCAAAGGTGTAGGAGCTGTTGATATACTGCTGGTTGAGGTTTTTATTGATCGAGTAGTCGACATAATTGTAGGTTCCCCGAATCCCCGCTTCCAGTTCAATGATATCCTGATTTCGGTTGGATATAGAAATGCCCAGGCCGTTGCGTATGATCTGGCTAGCGTTTTCGACTGAGTTGATGAACTCTGACCCTGTAGATAGGGTCAGATTGTTATTCAGTCTCACTTGAATTTTAAGTGGTCGGATGGGCACGCCCACACTTGCACGCATCTGAGTATTCCAGCCGGCATCGGAGTTAATTGCGCTGACGGTTTGACGGAGTGACGTATCAATTGAGCGGGTTGGTACAATTTGATTTCGGGTGTAGGTTGTGCGGAGATATGCAAAAATATTCAGGTAGGTCCACGGATCAAAGGACTGAAAGGACCCAGACACCGTGTGACTAGTCTCGGGTTCGAGATCAGGATTTCCTGTATATATCCGAAGTGGATCACGGTTATTGGAGAAGGGCTGTAGTTCCTGTAGCGTAGGTTCACGCGTATCTGTTCCGTAGCGCACCTCTATGGTCTGATTTTCCTTTAGAGTTCGTTTGTATTGTACTTCGGGGAGGATATGTGTATATCCAGCGCTTACGGCAGGAAAATTGTTATCCGAGGTGCCATCAAGTTGCGATCGTTGCAGGTGGACTTGAAGTGCGAGCCATCCGCTATCATTGTCTCGTGTGAGCCTGACTCCAGTCCTGTAATAGGTGTAGGTGCGTTCAAAGGCACGGCTAAGTTGAGGATTCAATTGACGGATGCGGTCTTTCGTATCGTAGAAGCGTTTATCCTCCTCTCGTCGTGAAAAGTCCCGTTCTCCGAAGGTCAGAATTGAAAAACCATTGTCCATAGGATGCGTCAAGGACAATCGGAAGTCGGCCCCTTCAGTTCTTCCAAACTGGTCCTGATCCTGCTGGATCTCTTCCCAGGTCATAATATTGCCTGTTCTGGCGAGGCCCGTACGGGTGAGTATTTCTGCAAGCTCGTCACTGTCGGATAACGTCAGGCCGGCCGTTGCAACCAGACTGGTTCCGCTATCTGAGAGTTTTTTCCTCCAGGTAAGTGTTCCAGATCCGTTGATGTTGGTATTTTCTGAATCAATGGCACTTTGGGCTTCGTTGAGCAGAAGTTGCTGATGGCCGAAGGTTTGCTGTACTCCTGTCTGCGCAAGGCCGGACAGGCTCCATCGCACCGTACTGCGGGCCCGAATTCGATGGCCGGGTGATAGTTGTACCTGTGCGTTGAGGTTTACTCTGTGTCCCAGATTGTCTGCGTTAACCGTTGAAAAATCATCTCCGTAAGCTGACGCATTCTGGCCTGCAAGCTCGTGGCGCTGCGTCGTACTGTTTTGTAGTTGATCCAGCTTATCCAAGGAATAACTGCCGCGTAAATAATTGTTTTTCGAGAAATCATGACCGGCATTCAGTCCCAAAGTAATGGACTCCGAAAATCCGCCCCCCCCTCCTGCACCCAGGGCACCGAGCATGGAAGGAGATATGAAGCTTTTCCCACCACTTGCCATCATAAGGCCGACAATGTCTTCGACACCAATACCGGATTGTCCCACATTATTTGCATTACCGAGAAGAGAAAGTTGGGTATTTGGCGAAAAGCGCATGAGATTCACGCGGGTGGCATAACGCCCACCCGGTGTTTGTTCTCCTCCGATAGCTCCCGTCAAATTTCCCATCAGGCCTTGTTTGGAATCCTCCTTGAGCAGAAGATCAATAGTCTTCTCCTCCTGTCCGTCCGGTACACCGGTGAACTCTGCCTGATCACTGTCCTTATCGTACACCTGCACTTTATCTACTGCCTGTGCGGGCAAATTTTTTGTAACAACTGAGGGGGTGTCAGCGAAGAATTCTTTGCCATCAACCAGAACATTCTCAACAGTTTCTCCTTGGGCTTTGATGGAGCCATCCGCTTCCACTTCTATGCCAGGTAGGCGTCTCAGTAGATCTTCAACTGCATCATTGGGACGCACTGTGAATGCATTGGCATTGTACTCCAGCGTATCACGCTTAACGACAAATGGGATATGGTCAGCGCTGACTACGACCTCTCCCAGTTCCTCAACAAGCATAGTCATGGTTAGCTTGCCGACATCTAGATCCTCATCAAGCAGCGCAATATCCTTACGCAGAGTGGAGAAACCGACGTATGTGATTTGGAGGATATACTCGCCAGCCGGGACCCGCCTCAGTATGAACGTACCATTGGACGCCGTTGTAGTGAATTTGGTCAGTACCGAATCAGTACGGGTGAGCAGCACCACCGTGGCCTTTGGCAGTGGGAGTTCTTCGTCATCAACTACGCTGCCGCTCACATCAAAACGATCAGTCTGTGCCACAGTGGCAGGGGCCAACAGCAAAAGAAACAGTATCGTACTTGTAAGGACAGATAATCGAATGTGCATACTAGTTTCCACGGATAATAATTTGATTAATTCCAGATACTCGTTCTTCCATCCGTTCCAGCACGAGTTTTTCAAACTCTTCCTGAGTCACAGGCCGGCCTTTATCGGGGACTGTAATTTCTACTTCGGTATCAAGTGTAATGGAAGTGGCTTCATAGAGTTTACTTCCATCATCAATGGACAGCATAAGAATCAGGCCGGGCAATCCCCCATAGTTATCTGGACCAAAGGGAGCGGGGATCTCTGGCGCGAACCACGCTTCCACCGATACGGTATCCATTGTAGCAGTTGCTTTCATGACCTGTCGATCAAGGAGCATCCCTTCTTCTCCTGTCAATTTCCAGGCCAATTCAGGCAGTTCCCCGGTAACCAAAAAGTCACGAGTAAGAAATTTGTAATGGTTTGTGCGGGTTCCTTCGTCCAGATTTCCTACGGAGGCGATCAACTGGGGGCCTGAACCGCCCGAACCTGAAGAACCGGGGGAGAAGGAGAATATCATATTTAGAGCCCTGTCTGCACTTTGTGTCTTAACCCCAGGGTTTTTTGCACTTTCCTCCTCTTCCTCAAGGAGACGCATACTGCTCAGGGTTTCGTTGAAATCCATCACATAGGAGTTAGTAATCGAGCTTGGCATCATGTCCTTGAACTGTTCCATGAACTGGTCCATCTCGGGAGGCAGCTCAATATCCAGGCTAATCGTATGGGTATATGTTACTGTACCTGACTGCGCTGCCGCATGTTGTGTGGGGAGTACTGTAAATGTCATCGCAACCAAGAATAGGAGCGATGAGAGTTTGGGAGAAGGACGAATCATTGATAAATGGCAGGTTGATTTCGAATACGTGAGGCAAGTCATATTCGTACAGAAGAAGGCATTTACGAAAAACCGCCACAGTGAATTGCTACGGACGTGGTCGCTTATAGGTTGCAAGTCATTACAGAAGAAGAAATCCCACGATCTAGAATCCGGGAAATTTCCAAAGCTCAGCAACCCTTCAACGGTTGTGATTTCCTGTATATTGCCATTGCATGCTATGAGTTGGATCGTTCAAGGCAAGCGCATTACAGATTCCTTGGGTGTATCGTTCAACATGTGTGCGATCTCCGTCACACGGTTCATCCGGCATCGTTTATACTAGCAAACCAGAGTCAGAAGTAGGCGCTTGCCTTGATTCTGCTGGTGTTCAAGAGCCAGATCGGCTATATTTCGGTTCCCTGTGAGTCCTTGCCTCTCCCCCGTGCACCTTGCCAGTTGTTTGATTGAGGTACCGGATCAAATGTAAGTGATCATGAATCGTATCGGAATCACCACAATTACTGTACCATACAGATTACGCCCATCGGCTCGGGCGAGGAGCAGTGGCAGGATTTAGTGGAATTCCCTCTCGAAAAATTGGTCTAAATCCCATCCATCATAACGAGAATATGTTGGGCGCTGGCTCACATCAATCTCAAAAACCCCTGGATCTACGGCACAAACTGTACACCCCCGCCAACTTTTTCCATCATAATTTTCGTGTACTCTTCCTGTGTTACCGAGATGCCCACCGGCGGGGCGATCGGCTCCTCAAGGCCCTGTTTTAGGCTATTGGCAGCAAAGTTCATCTTCATAGAAGTACCTTGCATCTCCCCCTCGGATTCTATTAATAGTGGGAGACCCGGAAGGTTGCCAAACTGGTAGGGTCCGGCAGTAGATGCAATACCGGGTGCATACCACGCCACAACCTCTAAAGTGTCCGAAATAAACTCAGCCTTCTTTACCGCGTGATCAAGAATAGTGCTATCGACATCAACAAGCATCCAGTCAAACATCGGCAATTCATCTGACACCACATAGGGCACGCTCTCACCAAGACTAGGGAATTTGGTTATTGTCGTCTGCTCTTCGAAGTTTGAAAAAATGACCATCCCCATATCGTTGTCGAAACTTCCAAAGGGGCTGATGTTTGGGGGTGACCTCGGTAGATCAGGCAACACCAATTCCATGAGGGCTTGTGCACCACTGTAGTGCAACAGCATTGTCATGGTGGCTTGCTGATTCTGCATACTCTCAAATTGTTGCGCCATCTGTGCGACCATTGCCGAATCTACCTGCATACCTTCGGGCAGATTAGCCATGACTGTCTCGACATCCATTTTCATTTCGGTCGTCATGGAGTACTCAACCGTCCCTTCATCCTGTGCAAGAAGGGTAAGGGGGCTTAGGAAAGCGAAAAACAAAATCAGGTAGCGCATTGGTTTGAATGATGAGCCTGTTGAAGTACTATTTTCAGAGGTTGAAGTCAAGTGATTTGTTCGCATGATTTCGGTTAATAATCCTAGATGTCGCCGGACCAACGGCGCGAAGTTGCCGTTGTTTCCTTCAAATATACCTGATCGTCTCGAATAGGGTGTTCCGTCGTGGATTTTGTCCAAAATTCGTAGGGTTATGTGCATACCTATCCCAAAACACCTGCCCAACAGAAAGCACAAAACCTGCGAAACGGCACCGAGAGGCCAGATTCAGAGCAGCCACGCATCAGCTGATCCAGGGTGATTGCAAAACTCCGAACAACAGATGACAGGTCACTTTCAGGTACCGACACATGTATGTTTTGTCTGCCAAACTCATCCTTGGGCCGCCCGAAACCCGTTTCACCATAGGACGCTCTCTTGAGCGTACACGCTTAGGAGGGATAACCTCGGCTTCCTTGGGGCGGGGTTTCTTATGGGAATTATAAAGCAAGGTGCAACCACATGGGTGCAACCTTGATTTCAATTTCACGGGTCATAGGGGTCACTAACGTGAACGCCCCTCGCCGCGCAGATGCCCCAATCCCGGAGGCCTCGATCTATTTGCAGACATGTTTGGTCTGCATTATCCGCATGGATACAAACCATGCACTTGAATTTTCTCAAGTCTCGCGATTCATTCTACACAACGTGGTAAAAGGCTTCCCATGATTCACCTTGCTTTATAAATCCCTTTCTTATTAATGCTGAGTTGGTATTTCAATTCTCTGCTGTACCGTAATTCTCTGCCGCGTCATACGCACTGCCTTCATTATGCGTCTTAACCCCAAGGTTTTTTGGGGTACTAAATACTTTATTGTACAACTGCCCCGTCTAAGGGCTCGCGAAAAAATTCGTTGTCCAATCAGTGCCCCGAATGGCATAGGCATCTGTGCACCTGCCGGCACGCAAGCGGAAGCGGCAACAGCCACGTACTCGGAGAAGCAACCCAGAGTACAGTACCGGTTCACGGGACCATCCGACACTGTAAGACGGGGCGTGCCGTCTTGCATCACGCCCGCTCATACAGTCACTTCCGCGTTCTGCCACAGTCCCGGCTGGTTCAGTTGGCAATAGAAGCATTTACCGCATGCGGGTATCCAGTTGAGCACCACCCGGTCGCCGGGATGCAACTGGCAATCGCCGGAACCGGTCTCGACTCCGATGCCCGCGCTTTCATGTCCCAGCGCTACCGGCAGTGCATGCGACGTTGTCTCAGTACACTCCTGCCAGTCGTTCTTTCACACGCCGGATGCCTCAATGTTGACAAGCAATTCACCGGTTCGGGGCGGCTGTAACGTAAGACGCTCCACCGTAATGGGGCCCTTTACCGCACTTAGCACCGCGGTGCGTGTCCATATGGATTTAGCTTTCGGCCTCTGCAATCGCCAACGCGTCACGCACGGACATGGCCAGTTCGCGCTTGCATTCCGCCAGATGAGTCACCAGAGGTGCATGGCGCTTCCGCAGTCGGGAGTACGTGATTATCTGACGCGTGGACCGATAGATCTCACTCCAGCTCAGTACTGCGTAAGCACAGGCTGGTGCGGCAAGCAGCAGCCCCACCCCCCACGCTAAGCCGATCCCGATTGCCACGACGATCGCCGCAATTAACCACCAAATGACCATCAAGACTGCCCCGCTGAGGAGCTTCACGGTGCCGACCTGAGTCCGGTCGTGTGGCAGTGCGCGGCGTGTTACAATGCCCGAGAGCCGGTAGGGCGGCCAGCTCAACACCGTCCCTATTATCGCAGGCAAAAGTAGGACAGAGAGCCATACAGCGCGGCGCACCATGCGCTGCCACGTAATGAGAGTTAATTCGAGTTTCCAGGGGTCTAAAACTCCAGCTGCCTGCAATAGGGAGCTGTACTGATTTGCAAGCTTCTTTATCTCTTCCACCCGCTCAGGATCGCGCATGCTCAAGCTGCTGTACGCCGACAGCAGCCGTGAGGACCAATCAAGCTGCCAAGCCAGATTCTTTGCCCGTTCTTTGGGAGCGGTCCACGCGGCCAGAATTGGCACGACTCTTAGCAGGCGTGCAGACTCCGCCTGCAAGACATTCTTGTCCAGACCGCGCTCGATTGCGACTGTCAGAACCCGTACCGCCTGCCGCGCATCCTCCGCATACTGCTTTTGGTAGGCATCGACCCCGTGCGCTTCACCTATCGATAGCGCGGCACGCGTGCGGAAGCGAGTCATGCGCTCATACCAGATCCCAACTGGCAGTACGACCACTCCACTCTTCCAGTCTGCAGCTTCGGCAGTCGTAAGAGCAATGCGTGCCGCACCACTGCGCAAGGGTAACAACTGCGGCGCATCATGTGAAACGCCCTCAGGAAATAATGCCATGGGCCGTCCTTGGCGTAAAAGCTCACGACATCGGGCAAAGGTCGCCTCGTTACGTGCGGACATATCCTCCGAATCCAAGGCCCCGCCGGGCTTGCCGATGTCCTTGGAACGGCAAATCGGCAATGCACCGAACCGGCAAGCAGCCCATCGTTGAACAGGGTGTGCGAAAATTGTACTTTTGGCAAGAAAGGTAATAGGCCGCCCGCACACTGCCATAAGCAGAACTGGATCCAGCACCTTGTTCGGATGATTGAGCACAAAGATGACAGGGCCATCCTTGGGAAGTGTACCGTGTACTTCAATTCCTTTATAGAAGAGTCGCACAAGGCGAAAAACCAGGTATTGGAGCAGCAGACCAATCATATTCTTACCCGTCTTAATCGGACCGCCCGATACCCAGCTGCCTCAGGGCGTTCTCCAATTTGCCATGCAATTGCCTGATCGTCGCCACAATTGCCCGATTGCGCTTCACACAAGTTCGCCATTTCTCTCCAATCCTGGAGAATATTTCGGGCTAATTTTCGGTTTATTGGTCCGCATCGCTCGGAATCAGTGGCCCACATGGTAGGAATATGCACATAGGGGTTGACACAAGATATCAAAACTGATGATTGGGGTAGAGAAGAGTTCAAAACTTTCATTCTGCGGTTATCTTCTGGCGAAATTCAAGTCGCTGGCCAAAAAAAACCAATTGAACTCTACAGGTCCTACCGCAATTTTTGTGGAATAATTAAATTTGGGTTCCACCAAAATATAGCGTACTTCAATGGAATCTTATCTGGATTTGACGCGACTCACCTTGAGACTGGGGGAGGACTGGAAGATTGACCAGGTGCTACCGGATGAGCAGAAGGAGCAGGTAGACATCTACATTTCGCATTTGGGGGGTGCATTGGTTTGCCCCGAGACGGGAGAGCCCGGGACGCTCTACGATCATCGAAAAGAGCGACTTGGCGTCACTTGGATTGCTACGAATTCAAGTGTTTTGTCCATTGTCGGGTTCCGCGGATCAAGTCATCGGTGGGGGTGCGAACGATAAAGACGCCCTGGGCGAGTGCTTCGAATCTGTATACGGATGCGTTTGAGCGGTGGACGATTAATTTGTTGCAGGCGACCAAGAACCAGACGAAGACGGCGGAGCTACTTCGCAGCAAGTTTGACACGGTCAATCGGATTCTGCACCGCAGTGTAGCGCGTGGGATGAAGCGGAGGTCACTGGACGCGATTGCGCATGTGAGCATAGATGAGAAGGCCTTTCAGCGGGGGCATTCCAACGCAACTATTGTCAGTGATTCGGCGCGTGGCGTGGTCCTTGATATCGGGGAAGGGCGGGACAAAGTCAGCACAAAAATGCTGTTAAATCGTCTTCTGGCCGCGAAAAAGGGAGCGGTCACGACGATTACGACGGATATGTGGAAGGCCTACATTACCACGGTCCAGGAGTTATTCCCAAAGGCCCGTCTGATCCACGATCGCTTTCATTTGTCGGAAGCTGACATGCAAGCCCAATCACTTCGCTCTGGAAATTCTGTTGCCCACTACATCAATCTCGCATTTCAGCGCTACACGTATGAAGTTCAACTCAGTGTTCGGCGTACCAAACCCCGTGGGCTGCGAGGTCAGTCTATCCATAGGCATCCCGCATTACCGGAAGCCCCTCGTTCAAAATAAGCCCAAGGGGGGATTATGGCACGAGGAATAAGGGCATGGTTTGCAATCCAGGAATACGGACCCAATAGGTTCCGGTGGGAAGCCCGGATACGGAAAGAGTAACCTCTCTTTGGCATAAGGTTGTTTGTGTCCGTACGCGTTGCCCCAACTGGTTATAGACTTCAATAACTCCGCATGTTGGGTTGACCAAGTGAATATTCACCGAACTCTTGCCAATTCGTGCAGGATTGGGAAAGAGAGTCAATGGAGAAGGGGCTGGGGGAGCGTTGGATGATGTGGGACCATGTGCTCCCAGGGCGCTTGCGCCTGGAAGCACTTCACCCTCGAAATTGAATAATGCGAGGTTTTCCCAGGGAGAGCCGAAGCTTGGAGCAGCAATGTATTCAGGCGCCCAGTAGCAAATACCCGAAGATACATGTTCCCATAGTTTCCTGATGAAGGCAGCTTGCCCATCTGGCGTTGCAGGATAGTCAGGTAACACATGCTCGGGCAGCCCAACAAGGTTATTTGTGTTATCCTTCCAGGCAAGCGTCCACGGGTACGCAGTTTCGATAAGCATAACAGGTTTGCCGTAACGGCCTTCCAATTCTCGAACAACCTCGGAGAACTGGTCAAGCGGGCCATGCCAGAACGGATAGTATGAGAGACCAATCAGGTCGTAATCAAGTGCATAGGGCGCGAGATTACCGAAAAACCAGTGGGCCCCTCCGAGGTCACCTCCCCGGTCAATGTGCAGCATTATCATGGCAGAGCTGGCATCCCGTACGGCTTTTGCTGCCGAGCTAAGTAGCCCGGCTAGTTTATCCCATTGCGCAGGAACATCGAATGATCCACCAACGCGTCCGGTATTCCATAGCATACCGGTTGTGATTTCGTTACCGGTCTGGACGATTATCGGTGGTGTGCCTTGTTCTTTCAGGGCCTGGATAGCCTGATAGGTATGCGCATAGACACTGTCACGCAGTGCGCTCTCCGAGAGCTGGGACCACGCAGATGGTTTTATCTGAGTTCCTGGATCGGCCCATGTATCCGAGTAATGCAGATTGAGGATGATTTGCAAATTGAGATCGTGCCCCCTACGCGCAAGTTCCAACACATCCGGCAGGCCGTCGCGTCGTTCGGTTGGCGTATGGAAGAGTCTTAACCGAATGCTGTTCAGGCCGTTTGCCTGCAGAATACGGAAGGCATCCCCCGCAAGATTCTGGGACGTGTACACGGCACCGCCCCTCTCTAGTTCATCTAGCATAGAAATGTCTGCGCAGCGAAGCGGCTGGGATTCTGAGAGTTGTGCTATCGTACAAATTCCCAACAAGCAGACAAACGTCCTATAATTGAGGCTCTTCACTTTTATGAGTGGGGCGCCTGTTTTTGGAGGCCTTCGGGGTACAGATCCAGTCCTCCGAGATAGAAGTAAATTGCATGGGCAAACCGCTGTGTGTTTCGGAATCCACGCGCACGAACTTTGACGGTTTTGATGCGGCTATTTATGCTTTCAGCTGGGCCATTACTAACTTTTAGAACGATCGCATTTATGATTCCCCATAGATGATTCTTAACCGTCTTAGCAGCTTTTTTCATGGGTTCAAGTCGACAACGCATGGCCCAGGATAACCAGCGCTTCCAGCCCTTGAGGGCCCAAGTACGACTGACATAGTGCCACAATTTCTGGGACAGTTCCTTGATGGCCCATGCACGCGCCGTTTTCAGCGAACTGTGCTTTAATTGCTGGAATCGTTTCTTTTGTCGGGCAGACATATTCTCCCGATTGGTGAGCCAGTCGTACTTGGTTCCGGTGAGATCCTCAATGCCCGCTTTCCGCAATTCCCGGTTCTCCTGCCGACGAACTTTATCCACCGCCTCTACAATCTTTTTCATCACATGAAAACGATCAAATGAAATCTTGGATTCTGCATCTGGAACATGTTTTTTCGTGGACTTGATGTAGGCGGGCCACATATCCATGCTCACACTCTCAATCGCTTCCAGTTGCGCAGCCGAACAGTCCTCATAATAGGCATCCAGACTCGTATGGGTGCGCTTTTCCTTGACAAACAGCACCGTGCCCGTTTGGGAATCCGAAACCACCGTGATATACTTATGGCCCTTTTTGTACGAGGTCTCGTCCACACATATATGGGGAACCGGTTGCGGCTCTCTACGGGCGAGTCCGCGCTTTACCGCACGCGCCATGATGTTGGCGATCATCGTCCAACTGACGCCCAGCCTGGTGGCCACCGTTGAAATACTGGTTGTATCCTGCAACCAGTCAATTACCTTTCTTTCAAAAGCCATTGTAAAACGCATCCGCGCATCCGCCCAAGGGACCGAAACGGTCTTGATCCCATGCTCCGAACAGGCCACACGGGGAACTTTCGCAACCACGCTCGTCCGATACTCGCAGATATCCGTGTGGCGCCATTTCCGAAGACGATGGTCGTATCCAGGACAAACTTCCCCACACTCTGGACAGTGCAATACCGAACCCTTTGAACAGATTACATGAATCTCAGCCGTAAAAGCCGTCTTGTCTTGCTTGATCTCCGAAATCTCCCAAGGAGATTCAATCCCTAAAAGATGATTTATGTCTTGTATACGTTGTTCCATCGTTGGTAAATGATTGTGATTGATTTTCGTCACAAAAACGCAGCTAAGATAACAACGAAATCAATCCCGAATCTATTCCAGCACTTACTTGTTCAGCCTAATTCTGACATCAAACCCACTTAAAAAGCGGAAGCCCCATAATTGAATTGCATTTATTTCGGATTAGCCGCACTTAGCTCCGCCAAGTATGGGCTGAAAGGTCAGGTTAGGGACCGCGTATCTAAGATAGGCAGCCCGTTGTTGCTCGAAGCAACAAGTATCCCAGCCCAGCGTCAGCATGCAGGTGTAATCCTGTAGATTTATAGATGATCAAACAGTGTGGCCCGGCAGAATCACTTGTGTGGAGCCCCTGCCTGATTATTTTGCGCTGACTTTCGCCTAATGACACAGCATTTTCTGTCTATGCTCCAGATTACGTAATTTAGTTACATCATTCTCTTCCAGCCTAATTCAGGACAAATGAAATCCCGTATTCCAGTACTGTTTGTGGTGCTCATGATCACTCTCAACGCAGAATCAGCAGAAGCACAGATTGATTACCAGGCACCTCCCTCGCCGCTGGACCGTCTGATTAATGCACCGGTCACCCCGTCGGTGCAGCTAAGTCCGGATGGCGGTCTTATGGCCCTGTTGCACAGGTCTAGTCTTCCTTCAATAGCGGAGGTTGCTGCTCCTGAGATGCGTCTGGCGGGGATGAGAATTAATCCAAGGATCAACGGCCCGAGTCGGGCATCGGCCTATCTGGGGATAAGCATTAAACCGATTGATGAAAGTTCGGCACGTGCAGTCACCGGTATACCGGAATCAGGTGGAGTACGCAATGTGTCTTGGTCACCGGATGGGCGGCATATTGCATTTACGGTAAATTCGTCTGATCAGATCGATTTGTATGTCGCAGAAGTTTCCAAAGGCGTTGCCCGAAAGTTGGCGGATATTGCTGTCAATGATGCGACATATGGCAGCGTCCGATGGCATCCGAGCTCAAAAGCTTTACTAGTTCGTGCAATTCCGGAAGGGCGGGGAATCATGCCGGTCCGGCCAAACGCACCCAAAGGCCCGGTTGTCCAGGAGAATTTGGGAAAGCAGGCGCCTGCGAGAACTTACCAAGATCTACTCTCTAATCCTCATGATGAGGATCTTTTTGCTTGGTTCATGGCCTCTCAGGTGCTCCACGTAACACTGGATGGAGAGGTTAAGCTTCTCGGTCCAGAGGGATTGGCACTTACGCCGTCACCATCCCCGGATGGACAGTATGTCCTGATCCGTGCCTTGCATCGTCCGTTTTCTTACTTGGTGCCGTCGGGGCGTTTCCCGCACAGCTACACCATCTATGATTTGGATGGTCAGTTGATCAGGGAAGTAGCGCAGTTGCCCCTAGCAGAGAATGTACCGGTAGCGTTTGGCTCAACCACAACAGGACCGCGCAGCATGAGTTGGCGGGCAGATGCGCCCTCTACGTTAGTGTGGGTTGAAGCACTGGATGGCGGCGACGCCGGCGCCGAAGCGATGTGGAGGGACGAAGTTTTTATGCTTCCGGCACCTTTTGAGTCAGCCCCGACTTCTCTGGTCAAACTGCAGCTGCGGTACAGTGGCATGCAATGGGGTCATGAATCTTTGGCTCTCGTGCGGGAAACATGGTGGTCTACGCGGCAGACAAAAACATCTGTTCTGGATCCGTCCACACCAGGCGAGATCACGAAAGTGTTGTTTGATCGCTCAACTGAGGATCGGTACGGCGATCCTGGTTCTTTTCACATGATGCGTACTGAACAAGGCACATCGGTGCTGCGCATGCACGATGGTCAATTGTTACTCTCGGGGGCAGGAGCGTCCGAGGAGGGCGATCGCCCTTTTCTTCGAACGATGGATCTGGAGACCGGCAAAATGGTGACATTGTTTCAAAGCGAGGCACCTTACTACGAACGTCCGGTCACTATAATCGACGAATCGCACATCTTAACGATACGGGAATCTAGTGATATCCCAGCAAACTATTTTGTGCGCAACCTGGAAGATGGATCCCTGATGGCAGTGACTGATTTTCAGCATCCATATCCAGAGTTAGCCGCTGTGACCAAGGATGAATTGGAGTACACGCGGGCCGATGGTATACCTCTGAAGGCGACGCTGTATCTCCCACCTGGATATGATGTCGAGCGTGACGGCCCACTCCCAACGCTCATTTGGGCATACCCGCGCGAATTCAAGAGTGCAGCTCTTGCTGGTCAGCGCAGCGGCAGTCCTTTTCGGTTTAAGTACATCAGCTATTCTGGGGCAATTCCCTATGTGACGCAGGGTTATGCGGTACTAGATGGTGCATCTATGCCAGTGATTGGAGAAGGTGATAAAGAGCCAAATGATACTTTTCGGGAGCAATTGGTGGCCAATGCCCAGGCAGCGATTGATGCGGGGGTGGCCAGAGGAGTTGTAGATCCCGATCGGGTGGCAATAGCGGGTCATTCCTATGGCGCTTTTATGACTGCGAACCTGTTGGCACATTCGGATCTCTTCCGGGCCGGGATAGCAAGGAGCGGGGCATACAACCGCACACTGACACCCTTTGGGTTTCAGAGAGAGGAACGTTTATTCTGGGAATCACCAGAAACGTACTATACGATGTCGCCCTTCATGCATGTGGATAAGGTGAACGAACCGATACTGCTCATACATGGCGAGGCAGACAATAACTCTGGAACATTCCCGCTACAGAGTCGACGCTTCTATGGTGCATTGAAGGGGCTAGGTAAGACGGCGCGTCTGGTAATGCTCCCTCATGAAAGCCATGGATATCGCGCAAGGGAATCTGTAGGACATGTTCTCTGGGAAACTACCCGCTGGTTGGACACCTATGTAAAAAATGCAGGGGCGTCGGTTGAGGTGGCTGAGCCCAGTGGACCGGATTCGTAAGGGAATTATATGCGTGAGTAACCCATGACGGAGACGGTTAGTGCATATCGCAACATAACCTACAGGTTGTTGCCTGGTAGCCGGGGCAAGGCGAAGAAGCTTGCAGGTTTGTATGGAACGTGATGCTGGCCCAACAAAACGAGGCCTATGAGAAAGCAAAGGAGGCTGGCGAGAAGCCGCCCTCTGTAAGTTTCTTTTCACTGGGAAAGCGATTCACGGAATTACGACGCAACATTGAATGGTTACCTGAATATTCTTTTCATGTCGTTCGCTACACTTTGAAATATCAGGCAGACGCATGGAAAGCATTCTTCAAGGAGGGTAAGGGCAGGCCGAGGTTTCATTCCAGACATGGCAGCATCCCTTCGTTCACGATCCCGGAGGATGTAAAGATTCGAGATAACAAGTTGTATATCCCGAAAGTGGGTTATATCGAGATTCGCCGCAAGGGGGGCAACCCATATCCTGATGGTGAACCCGTCAAAGCGGTCATCCAGAAACGAGCGGGTAAGTGGTATGCTGTCATCTGCTACAGGGTTAATGTACCCGAGATAGAGGATAATGGTGTTGCTGCGGGCATTGACCGTAACTGCGGACAGGTGGCTACGGTGTCAACTGTTGGGAAGAGAGAGATCATATCTCAACAAAAGACGAACCGTTTGAATGCCAAGCTAAGACGTCATCAACGCAGATTGGCTCGGCATAAGAAAGGCTCTGGCCGGCGTAATAAGCGGAAGTACAGAATCGCACGTATACACCGCAAGCGCGCCAACATCCTCATGAACGCAAACCATCAGGTAAGCCGGAGTATAGCCAGGCATAGTTCAACGGTCGTGCTGGAAGACTTGAATATCTCGGGGATGACGCGTTCGGCAAAGGGAACAGCAGCGGCTCCGGGTACGAACGTAAAGGCGAAGTCCGGTCTCAATCGCGAGATACTAAGAACGGGTTGGGGGCAACTAGATCAGATGCTGGATTATAAATGCCGTGAGGTGATCAAGGTCAATCCCGCGTACACTAGCCAGCGTTGTTTCGTGTGCGGGCATACCGAAGCGAGTAATCGAAAGGAGCAGAGCAAATTCACGTGTATGGTTTGTGGCCATGCGGATCATGCGGACCTGAATGCGGCCGCAAACATATTGGCCTCCGGGATTGGGGTATCTGCACGGCGAGGGGCGTTCGGGTTACCGACCCCTACGACCCGTGAAATGGATACGGCAGTACCCTTGGGTCACTCACGTATATAGTGTGCCACGAAAATACATATGAGGTGAAGCGATGACTTAGCTGAGATGTATTGAACTGTGCAAGGGATGGGGGTCGGCCCCCCGCAACCGCTGTACAGGCGGAGGTTGCAAACCACCCACAGCTGCGGTATTTAAGAGGTATCGTGGTGAGCGTGTAGGGAAAAGGCAGGTGTAGGAATCTGTTAGGTGAGGATCGTAGAGTCGAATGAAAATGAACCATGGATGACGTGTCGAAAAGAATTAGATGATGGTCGAAACCGGGGTCGTATATTAATCCTGGGACGAGGTTGGCGGGGACCTGTTTACTGGCCAACTGGCCTCCGGCATATACATGGCGAGAATGCGATTTGGGCCCTTGTATGGAACGTGGGAACATGTCGGAGTGATGCGAAGGGAGCGTGTCAAGCGGGCGCCCCCCGTGAGACATTGAGTACCAAAGCACTCCACATGGGCGGATCACCTCGTAGTAGTGAGGAAGCTTCTGTAATGGAAGTAGAGCGAAGGGGGTGAACCATGCAGCAGGACGCGAGGGAGCAACCGAGAGGGAGGACTTCAACGCAAAATGCAAAGCCGTTTCCGGTGACCAAGCGACAAGTTTGGGAGGCATGGAAGCGGGTGAAGGCGAATCAGGGCGGGGCAGGGATTGATCAACAGTCTATTGCGGATATCGAGGAGAATCTTGCGGACAATCTCTACAAGATTTGGAATCGGATGGCATCGGGCAGTTATCATCCGAAGCCGGTGCGCCGCGTGAATATTCCGAAGTCAGACGGAGGGGTTCGTCCCTTGGGAATACCCACGGTGGCAGATCGGGTGGCACAGATGGTGGTGAAACAAGTTTTGGAGCCGGAACTGGAACGCGTGTTCCATCCGGATTCCTATGGGTACCGACCGAACAAATCGGCTCATGCTGCGCTCCGGCAGACGCGAAGGCGGTGCTGGGAACGGGCCTGGGTACTGGACATGGATATCAAGTCCTATTTTGACACGATAGACCATGCGCTGTTGATGAAAGCGGTCCGACGACATACGGATCAGAAGTGGGTGCTCTTGTACATAGAGCGCTGGCTGACGGCACCGGTGATTCACCCAGACGGGACGGAAGCGGCTCGGGACATTGGGACACCCCAAGGCGGGGTCATCAGTCCACTGTTGGCCAATCTGTTTTTGCACTACTCGTTTGATAAGTGGATGGAGCGGTATTACCCGCAGATTCCATTTGAGCGATATGCAGATGATATTGTGTGCCACTGCACGAGTGAGGAACAGGCGCACGAACTTTGGCAGGTGCTCAAGGGACGTTTTACGGCCTGTAACTTAAAGTTACACCCGGATAAGACCCGGATCGTATACTGCAAGAGTGCGCGCCGAGAAGGCACGTATCCGGAGATTTCCTTTGATTTCTTGGGCTACACGTTTAGACCTCGAATGACAATGAGTCGCGGGGGCAAGATCTTTCTTGGGTTCAATCCAGCGATAAGCCGAAAGGCGGCGAAAGCCATACGGGAGACCATTTACAGTTGGGGATTGGCTCGCATGAGTCCATTCTCAATGGCACACATTGCAAGCAGGATAAATGCCGTGGTGCGGGGATGGATTGCCTATTATGGCGTATTCTTCAAATCGGAACTGAAAAAGGTTTTGAGAAGCATTGACCAACACCTCATCCGATGGATGATGCGGAAGTATAAGCACTTCCGGGGACATTGGAGACGGTCGTGGCGATGGTTAACGAGAATTGCTCGTCAAAATTCCGGTATATTCGTGCATTGGGCGTTTCTTTACGGTTCACCTTTGTTCAATTCCAAACGGTTGCATGGTAAGAGCCGCGTGAGTTGAGAGGCTCACGCGCGGTTCTGTGAGAGCCCGGGGGTGAAATTCCCCCGGGCTACTTGACATTCCCATTCGTAAGTGATACGGATGCGATTGGTCTGGCGGTTTTGAATATACGCGGCCAGTTCAGTGGCGGGCGCATTACAACGATGCTGTCCCCGCCGAAGAGGACCTTGCGCCTTGGCTGCTTTCTATCAATCTGGATATTGTATCAGACACAGATGCGGGCACCGCAGGATTCTTCCTGCTGGCCTTGCGAATGAGTCTCTTTACATGGCGGGATAGATCCTTGCCGGGTTCACTACGCGACAGTTCCATCAGGAAGCAGATAACGATATTGCTTTCATCGGTTCCGTCAGGGGTTAGGGCCACCAACTGATCTGCGATTGCTTGATCCAGTTCAAAGAGTATCAGCTCTTCAAAGGTGTCAATGTTCAGGTGAGTGATTGATTCATCCGCGTATAGAACATTCAATCTCTCAACCAGTCGAGAAAAATTGTTGTATGGATGGTTCCGTGAGAATGCAGGAAGTGCTGGTTTCCCAATAGAATCGAAATCCCAATCCGGTTGTCTCATATTGCGTCGTCCAAGATGCGATCTATGAGGTGGTGAGAGATACATCACACCTTCAGACGGGGCTTGTTCATGGAAAGAATGCACTGGGGGAGGAGCATAACATACCGTACTGATCCCACCGTAGCCGGAAGGCAATGCATGATGGACCTTCCGAAGTGCGGGAAGAGTCTCCGACTTTTCATCTTCGCTTCTTTCAGCCACCAGCACATAACTCGTGTACTCGGTTACCAGTTGATAATCCACCGCCATCTGGGCAGATTTAGCGGCATCCATTGTTTGTAACCGAGTATGGGCAGCGACCCTGGGCAGAATGCTGATTAGATTTTCGCTGTTTTGGGATTTGGTTGAGAATTGCACTTCCTGCGTGACAGTACGACCATCCTCGAGTCTCATCACCAAGCCGCTGGTTCCCTCAGGAGGGTTACTGAACCAGGCGAATACATGGAGCGTGTCGCCGGTATAGATGGTTTCAATTTTATCCGGTATTTGCCGGATTGGTGCTTCTGGCCACTTAATCCGCATCGAACTGGCGCTCGGCTGATGGATCCGCCTGAAGTGGCGCACAATGCGCTCTGACATATTCTCTCGAGGGGATACCAGCTCGCAGGCCCCAGAAGTTAACTCGCTGATTCTCCGAACAAAGCCTTCAGACACTGCACTGCTTACGCCAACGGAAAAGATCCTGTGTCCGGATTTTTGAGCGGCAGCAATAACGCGGTCATCATCCCAGACTTGGCCATCGGTGATCAACAACAGATCAGATGATAACCCCTTGATTGATCCGCACTCATAGGCCGCTTCCAGCGCAGCACCAATCTCCGTTCCCCCCATGTTCGCATCAATACGGTCGACAAACTGTGATGCCTCCTTGATATTGTTCGCGTTGGCGGGTACAACTTCAGGGAAGAGGAGATTGTAGTCAGAACCAAAGTTGATCAGATTGAAATAATCGTTCGCATTGAGTGACGAAAGGATTTCGTGGAGGGCATATTTCGCCTGATCAATTGAATCTCCACTCATGGATCCCGAACAGTCTACCACCAACTTTACACACCGGGCTGATTCTGTGGAATCCTCGGGGAGCACCGGGTGAAACGATGCAAGTGCTACATACTCTTCACCATCCTGTGCATACAGTCCGTCAAGTACAGATTGGGAAGACTGCTTGGCGACCATGATGAAGTCCCGGTCCATTAAAGCACGTCCACCAGAGAGGACAAACTCCTTAACGCCGTTTTTCATTGATACACGCACTGGATGTGAGGGGCACTCGAAGTCGGCCAGTGCTAGTTCTCCTTCAACACGGAAGGTTAGCGAAAACCCATGGTCTATTGATAATGCGTATTCCGGGACTTCATGCTCAGCAAGATCCGCGGCGATTGGATCGCCATATCGGGGGGCAATTGTGGTTGGAAGATGAAATCGAAGACTATCGCCCTGCCAGTAATGCAATTGAGCATATTCAAACTGAACGGTGGCTCTTTCATTGGGCAGGAGATTCCCTACGTTTATTGTAAAGAGATCGAGTTTGCTTTTCTTCAGAAGTACCGCGGAGTCACCGTCGACGATAGCATCCTCGTAGTTCTCCTCCGCCTTCTCGTTTCGTGTCACTGCTCCTCGCAGTGTTTTGCCGTTCAGTTCCAGAGAAAGATCTAATAACACCGCATCCGAGGGGAGCGGGAAAGTATACACGGCCTCAATATTAGTGTTTTGCAGATTCCTGTATGTCTGGGTCACCGTGACTCTGGATACCAGACCCTGTAAGTGTGCCCGAACGTCTACGGATTCAAGAATAATTTCAGCTCCGTCAACTGATTCAAGTCTTGCTAAGGTTGCGGTTGTCATGGTCGTGCCTCCGCAGGCGTGTTTTGTGAATCCATCATTAGTTTCTGATTGGCTTCAATAATGAAGTGAGACCCGCTACCAATAGAGATCTCATTAAGATTGTTGTTTTCTGCTTGTTTGAGTTTTTTCGTAGGCCTCTATCACGCTGTCAACAAGCTGTCTGACTTTTTCCGGTGTCAAATTGGACCTCGCTGGATCGATGGTTAGCTCAATGCCTCGATCAATCATCACATGGCTTCTAATTTCGATAGATCCCTTTTCCTGTGGCCTTGGTGGTGGCACCAGGGTTTCTGTTTCATCCACTTTCAGCAGCTCCCGTATGCGCTTCAAAGACAAACCGGCCTGCTGCCATTTACGAATCTCGATAAGCTGTTCAAGATGGCGTTTTGTATAGTGGGCGCCACGCCCACCTCCTTCGGGACGGTCGATGAGTCCTATCTGGATGTAATAGCGAACTGTTCGTATTGGCAGACCAACGAGGTCGGCCAGTTCGCGCAAAATGAATATGTGTTTTTGCTCTTTCATGACACTTAATATATACAGTATAACTGTTAAGATAAAAAAAGTTTCATAAGAGCCAGTTGCAAAACTCTCAAATCGGGGGATTTTTTGGAATTTTGAGGTCACGGTTTCTGGTTGGTGTCTCTGGGTAGAGGAGGCGATTTTGATTGGGATTTGTATCCGCCCCGAGCATAGAAACATCCCTCGATAGGGCTAAAAAAGGGACCGGAGTCCCCCGGATTTCGTATCAATTAGTGTCGACAATTTTCCACGAAAACCGGAGTCTCCCATGTCCCTTAGGAAGAAAATACGAGGTTTTTATATTGCCTGCCAACGGGAATTGTTTCCTTGGGTGGAGGAGGAATTTGGTTCGTTGCCCAAACGGTACCAGAAGTTGTTGTTGGTATTCGAGATGGTGTGTGTGGAGGATTTTCTGCCCCGCACCTCGTTCCGCACGCCGGGGCGCCCGCTGGCATCTCGGGTTTCGCTTGCACGGTCGTTTCTGGCCAAGATGGTCTTGAATATTCCGACGACTGCCGGATTGCGAGAGCGCCTACTTTCGGACCCATTGCTTCGGTCGATGTGTGGTTGGTCGCGGCAGCGGGATGTGCCCAGTGCGTCCACATTTTCCCGTGCGTTCAAGGAGTTTGCGGAGTCCGAGTTACCGACACGGATCCACGAAGTCTTGATTCAGGAGAGCTACGCGGATTCGTTGGTGGGCCATATTTCGCGGGATTCGACGGCGATTGAGGCAAGAGAGAAGCCGGTGCCGAAGAAAAAGGCGCCGGAACCGGTGAAACGCAAGCGTGGGCGTCCACGGAAGGGGGAGGAACGTCCAAAGGTCCCCACGCGTTTGGAGCGCCAGCGTACCATGAACAAAGCGGAGATGTTGGCGGATTTGCCCAAGGCGTGCACGGTGGGGAGCAAGCGAAATGCGAAAGGGCATACGCAATCCTGGACGGGATATAAGCTACATATAGATGCAGCAGACGGCGGGATTCCGATCAGCTGTATGCTATCTTCCGCGTCCCTGCACGATAGCCAAGCGGCCATTCCATTGGCGACCATGACGGGTGAGCGGGTGGACAACTGCTATGATCTCATGGATAGTGCGTATGACGCGAAGGAGATTCACGCACACAGTACGGCAGCGGGACATGTGCCGATCATTGACACGAATCCGCGTAATCGAAAGGCGGCGCACCGTCGTGAGCAGAAGGCACAGCGCAGTGCCGGGTTTATTCCACCTGAGCGGGCGCGCTACAAGGAACGTTCGACCGTGGAGCGGGTCTTTGGACGACTCAAAGATGAGTTTGGTGGACGCCATGTACGGGTGCGTGGGCACAGCAAAGTGATGTGTCACCTGATGTTTGGAATTGTTGTGCTCACGGTGGATCAACTGCTGCGGATGGTCCACTAAACCGGATCGTCGAGTGGTCGCGTACAGAATTGGGGGGTTCTGGAATACAGAAGCCGTGGGATCGATGCGTAGAGTCCGCACGGATCGTGGACAAAATTCTCCAAGTTAACACCTCGTTGAAGGCCAATCACCCACAGCTTCGAAGAAAGCGGTGAACACAGGCCAATCATTCACGTATTCCAAGAAAATCAGACCCATTTATGTCCCGAATTGGCCGGTTCACCAGTTGCAGCAAAATGGGTTTTGCAATTAGCTCATAACTCACCTAGAAAAAGGAGTGATACAAAAAAAATCCTAGACTATGGCCGCTTCGCGCAAGATTGGTGATAGGATGCATCAGATTAATGGCATCGTCGGTTTGGACTAGCGGTGAATTATGTCCCTGGAGCCAGGGGGAACAGATGACGGCTCATGAAGCGAATTCGGTTAAGAAGCCTCAACGGGAGTTCGGAGATCACCATGGGTCAAACAATCCCGTAAAGCGGGATCTTCTTATGTATATAGGTAACACGACGTCTACAAAGGGGGCTTGCTCGGGTGATAATGGAAGGGCAGTCAGGGTATATTGATTCTACGAGGATCTCTGTATGGTGGGAGAAAGGATGATTCGCGATGGATCACGAGGTTGCGGGTCTGGTATATGCTTGGAATCTAATATCTAATCATGCTTGAAGACAGCCGAATCAACTACATTGAACTACCTGCAGAAGATCTTGCGAGTACAAAGGTTTTTTATCAGAAGGTGTTTGGTTGGGTATTTCAAGACTTTGGTAATGACTACTGTGCCTTCAACGACGGCCGACTTGATGGCGGCTTCTACCGCTCCCCGTTGAAGTCTGACAGTAACAAGGGCGCTGCGCTGGTGGTTCTTTATGCGGAGGATTTGGAGGCCACATTGGAGCGCATTACCTCTGCTGGTTCTAAAATTTGTCGGCCAATTTTTTCTTTTCCGGGTGGTCGGAGATTTCATTTTCTTGACCCCAACGGTAACGAACTTGCGGTCTGGAGTGATCATTAGGTTGATCGCGATGGTCGACCTCTTACGAACCTGCAGGATTCTCCGGTGTGCTGAAGTGTGAAAGCTCCGGGGTGGAGCTTCGCGGGGTGCCGGAGCAACAAATGGAAGAGCATCATACGGTTTTCTCACGTTGCTAATAGCACCATCGGAGGGGGATCGTGAGCTATAAAACCGTAGCTAAAGATCTGAAGGTTTCCCATCAACAGCAAGCGCACTGTCCAGAGACTGCCGGGGGTCTAGGCCGCACCTGGGGGCGATTAACTTTGCCCCACGCCTTTAGAGCGACAGGTTGGTGCTTTGGGTCCTTTTCTCGATTAATGTGATCAGGTTGGCCAAGATCTCGGCTATGTGGTATATGAATGAACTCAGCTCAATCAAACATCCCCAAAGGGTTGTTCCTAAGCCGATTATTCATCAAGCTTCGACCTCACTTCAAACACCATTGGGCCATCATCTGAGCGGACTACTATAATCCTGGAGGGACTGCCCTGGAGTAAACGAATCCCACGGGTATCGCCCGGAACACGAAACCCAGTGCCGTGAATAACCGCCATCTCACGCGTTTCTGTGAAATAAACGACCGAGCCCCATCCTGCACTCAGTGTACCTAGGGCTTCGCTGGTTCCAGACAGGTTGCCGGCAAAAAACCAGGCAGATTCCCCGGATTTATCCAACGGGACAGAGGTTGAAACCAATACTGGTGCCCATTGGAGTTCATCAGGCAGTGGTTCCGTAGTGAAGCCTCTATTTGCCATGTTCCAGTAAACCGCAGATTCCAGGGTTTGAATCACGTAACTCGGCTCAATACTATTTCCAAACAAATCTGCAATGGAGAGATCTGAATAGGCGTCATAGGTGGGCATTTTTGAGGCGGATCCGGGTATTTGGTTGAGCAGCATGTCGCGTGTGGCCCATGCATACCACTGCTTTTCCTGCCACTGTGCCACGACCGGATCTGTGCGTCCGTCCTGATCAAAATCACCGACAAACAACGCTAGGGGTAAACTCAACATGGTGTTCAAGCCGAGATTGCCCGCTACCAGATCTTTGAACCCATCTCCATCCAAGTCTTGGACAGATAAGCTTTGCCAGAGACCGATTGTTTCAGAAAGCCCAAGAGAGTCTGTTCGGTTAACCAAGGTGGTTCCTAGGTTCTCGAAGATCGTGATGGGCATCCATTCCCCAGCTAAGACTAAATCGGGAAGTGAAGAACCTAAGAGGTTTGTCCAGACCGCACTTGTTACATGTCCGGCATGTTGCAAAGTAGGGGCCAATTGTGCAGTGATATCAATAAAATGTCCGGTTCCATCATTTTGCAGCAGACTGCTGCGTCCGGGTTCTCCATATGTTTCAGGAGCAGTATCTGATCCAACAAAGAGATCTATATCTCCGTCATCATCAAAATCTATCGCAGCTACGATGGTCCCGTTTGAGTTTATCACAGGCAGTCGGCTGGAATCTGCAAGAAAGCCTCCATGCCCCATGTTCATGTACAGTCGGTCCTGATGCAGTGTGCTTGGTCCGGTCCATCCACCACTTGCTACATACAGATCCTGGTCACCATCCCCATCGGCATCCAGGAATAGAGCATAGGTATCTTCATGGGTTTCATGCGAGTCCGGAAAAGATGTTTGCCGAAAACGACCTTCCTGCGATTGCAGATAAAGCGCGCCAGACTGGCCACGAGCACCTCCCAGGTAGACATCTTCAAGGTTATCTCCGTTCACGTCTGCTACCGCCAGCGCGGGGCCGCGCATACTGCGCCAGTACGGTAGGAGTGGAAGGATTTCAAAATCCCGTGGTTCATCCTCCTGGTGCTCGAACGAGAGACCATGTTCAATCACCGGTTCCACCTTTATATCGGGGGATGGAGTCTTTTGAATCTCAACTACTATACCATCCACCTCATCCAGGATAAGGCGCGAACCGGCAGCCACAGGTCCTACGACTGTGCGAAGACCAGAAGGCCAGGTCACAACCACAGAATCAGCATCTGGTGCGTCACCAATTCCAAAACTCAATACGTGATCGACAGATGATTGGAACCCGCGAGAGGGGAATTGCTCTTGAGTACCGTAGATATCAGCTGCCCATACGCTGACTCTGGCGCCAAATGCGGATGTGTTTTTTCCTGCACCGCGCAACTGAACAGAAATGTAACCGCTCGTGGATTCGTTACGGTAAATCAGCGCGTTATTATTCAGTGCGTTGACGACTAGGTCGAGATCTCCATCCAGATCCAGATCACCGTATGCTGCACCATTACCTATGACACGCTCGGCCAGTCCCCAGTCAGAACCAACATCCTCGAAGCGCAGGTTGCTTCCACCTCTGAATGCATAATTGGGCACAACAGCAGCAGGCATTCGTTGTGCAATTTTAGCTTCCTGTGCTGGTGTGCCCACATTGAGTATACGTTGAACATCAGGCGCCGAGACGTACTCTATGTAATCCAGATCATTCGGGCGGCCAGGGATCCCATTAGTAATGTATAGGTCTTTCCAGCCATCACCATCAAAATCACCCACCAAGGGAGACCAGGACCAGTCGGTTGCTTCAATGCCGGCAAAGGTGGCTATCTCGCTGAAGAAGGGGCGCCCATCAGGTGTTACTCCGCGATTCAACTGCAGCGTGTTGCGTGAAACCTGTGAGCCATAACCAAGCTCTGCTTTGATCCGGGCGATCACGTCGGCATCCGAGCCGCCGGATGTTCGTCGCGTAGCCAGATCCGATGGTAGCATATCCAGTGCGACAATGTCTGGAAGGCCATCATTGTTCAGGTCAGCCACGTCAATCCCCATGGTCGAGCGACTGGTATAGCCGGTTGTTTGCCAAAGAGATTCAACAAAAGTGCCGCGTCCGCTATTCAGGTACAGGTAGTCGTCTTCATGGAAATCATTGCCGACGTATAGGTCAGGCCAGCCGTCTATATTCAGATCACTTGCTGCTATGCCCAGACCGTAGCCCAGTGCGCTGCTGTAGATCCCTACTTCCGCCGCAATGCTTACGAAATAACCATCGTCCTGGCGGTAAAACTTATCCCCGACCCTTGGAGCATCGATAATTCTTCGCCATGAGGGCACATGTGATTCACGTGAGTGAATCGCATGATTGAGCAGGTACAGATCCAGATCTCCGTCACGATCATAATCCAGCCAGGTCGTATGGGTGGAGAGACCTTCAAAGTTGAGCCCGTAGCGGCGGCTCTCCTCCTGGAAAGTGCCATCCTGCTGGTTTATGTAAAGCAGGTTATGGCCGGTTTTTCCGAGGTGGTTCACCCGGCAGATATAAATATCAAGCCATCCATCACCATTCACGTCTGCCATACTGACACCGGTTGACCAGGTGTTTTCACTGAAGCCTATTCCGGCTGCTGCGGTAATGTCTTCAAACCGGAAGTCTCCGCGATTCAGGTAGAGTCGGTCAGACACCTGATTGCCCGTGAGAAGGATGTCAGGCAGACGGTCATTGTTGATGTCGCCAATTGCGACGCCGCCGCCGTCGTAAAAATACAGATAGTCAATGATGTTGAAATCGTCTTCCGGTACGAGCGTGTTGCTGAAATAAACACCGGTCCGGTCTCCGTCCAAGAGTGTGAACAGCGTATTATCTGGGCCAACCCTGGAACAACCCATGAGGATCACCAGAAGCAGAACATAGCTACTGCGCATGCGCAAAGACGCTAAGCGTATCATTGTTGCGGGCTACAATCACCAGTGTGCGGTTGTTGGCTTCCAGTGTCAGGATTTGTCGCACTTGTCCCTCGACAAAGAAGCCGGACTCGTGCCAGGTCAGGGGTTCCATAGAGGGGCTCCTGAGTGCAGTACCATAGCTCGCATCATATCTTCCCGCTTCCGGCTTTACTTCGTGCAGGTTACCTCCTGCCAGTATGATGTGTCCATGTGCAGTTTGTAGGTCAGCAAGCCCGTAAACAGGAGAGAGTTGTAGTTCTTCTGGCCCCGGAATGAGCGTGAAGCTCCCCGTCCCGTCGTTAATACCAATCATACTTCTGAGTTCAGTAGCCAGTAGGTGCACGGCCCGGGTCAGTTCCTCGTCTGAAAAAATGTCCTGAATGGTGGCATCCGCATAAGATGCGTAGGTGGGGAATGTGCGTACCAGATGGGGCAGTTGTTCGACCAGGTCATGACGCAGATGCCAAGGGAATTGGCGACCGTCTATGGTCCGGGAAAAGATTTGCTCTACTCTACCGTTACGGTCAAAATCGCTGATCCACACCTCAACAGGTGGCTTGAAGCGTGAGTTCAGGCCATGATTGCCCGCAACAAAGTCCAAGTCTCCGTCTTCGTCAATATCTGTTGCTAGGACTGATTGCCACCATCCTGTGGCACTTTGCAGCCCAGTGTCCATGGGGGTAAGTGTACCGCGGTCGTTTTTCAACAAAATGAGCGGCATCCACTCGCCACTGACGAGAATATCCGGTTCAGCATCCCCATCAAAATCCGCACACGCTGCATCCGTTACAAGACCAATGGATTCCAGGCTCGGGGCAAGCCGTGGAGTGGCATTGGCGAATTTTCCGGTTCCATCGTTGAGCAGCAGTCGGCTAGTGGCTGGAAGGCCAAATGCAAATGGCTGCAGCCGGGTGCCGAGAAAGAGATCTATATCTCCATCTCCGTCGAAATCAGCAGAACAGACAGCTGAAGTCGGATTAAACCCGCGTGTAGCCAGACTCATGAGCGATTCACCTCTCTGGAGATTACCGTCACCGTCATTGATGTATAACCGGTCCACCAGGGCGGAACTGCTACTCGGCAATTCACTGCTGCCGCTCGCTACGTAGAGATCCTGATCTCCGTCAGCATCTACGTCAAGCCATTCGCAGTCCACATCTTCTGAAGGCGCGTCCTCTGCAAGGACGGTCTGTTCAATTCGTTCAAATGACCCCTGGTCAGTCTGGACAAAGATCGCTCCGGGTTGTCCCCTTGCTCCGCCGAGGTACAGGTCCTCTCTTCCATCTCCATTCAAATCTCCTTTACACATGGCCGGTCCCTCTGTTGAGCGCATGTGAAAAAGCATAGGCTGCTGGTCAAAGTCACTGAACACATTCTCTATGTGTTGCCAGTTAAGCCCGATCGAATTCGCATCAAGAGGGATCAGAAGTGGTGTAGGTAACACTTGGATACCCTGGTTGGTGTGTGGGCTCGCTGGAGGTTCCTGGAGTTGCAGGCGCCGGTTTGTACCCACAGCTTCATGCAGGGATGTCGCACCATTTGGCCAGCGGACCACTAGCGAGTCCAATGTTTTAATATTATCCCCAAGGCCCAGATGTAATACGGGATCAACACTGCTCTGAAAGCCTCTCACAGGTTGTTGTTCGATATACCAAAGCTTGGAGTCATGCCAGGCGCTGATCTGGGTTCCCACCGCCTGTGTATTTGGAGAGATTCCCTCAAGTTCGATCTGCAATGAATAGCGGTCACTGAAGTGGTCGGTTGCGCGGTTGCGAAAAATCATGGGGGGACCGCCAAGGTTGTTGACCAACAGGTCCAGATCGCCATCTATATCCAGATCACCGTACGCGCTTCCATTTGAAAAACCTGGTGTCGCGAGGCCCCACGCCTGGGTTACATCAACGAAAGGCCGCCTTTCGAGGCCGGCAAACATGTGATTCGGGACTGCCTGAACCGGAATCATTTCGATTAGTATTTTCCAATCCACATAATTCTCACTGGTCAGGAGGTCTCGGGTATTTTCGTCACGAATTGCTTTCAGATAGTCTGCATTGGTAAGATCACGGTAGATACCGTTGGCTACAAAGATGTCTCGTTTTCCGTTGTGATCGTAGTCAGCTATGAGTGCTCCCCAACTCCAATCACTCGCTTCAACGCTGAGCAGCCGACCAGCTTCAGTGAAGCGAATCTCAGAAGGAGTATCAGGGGCGGGTCCCCGGTTAATCTGCAGCGTATTGCGCGTAAATTGGTGATAGTAGTCATCGCGTACATAGGCTTGATAGCGCGTCCAGCTATCGAACGAGGATACAGTCTTGAGGCGATCATTCATTGCCGGCAGCATGTCGGTAACGAAAATGTCCAGATAACCATCACCGTTAAGATCAGCCATATCGGCCCCCATCGCTGCTGCACTTACACTCTTTATGCTCTTGCGAAGCGACTCGGAGAAAGTCCCGTCCTGATTATTTATGTAGAGGTAATCATGTTCAAAGAAATCATTGGAGATATAGAGATCGGGCCATCCGTCACGGTTGACATCTCCCACGGAAGCACCAAGACCAAAGCCAATTTCACTGTTATAGATCCCGGACGATACAGTTACATCAGTAAAACGTGCATCCGGGGCCTCATTACGGAATAACCGGTCCCCGCCGACCATATGTGGTATATGGCGCGTATTGACTTCGAGATTAAAATCCAGGATACTGCGGAATGAGTTGTTAACCAGAAACATGTCCACATCACCGTCGAGGTCGTAGTCCAGGAAAGTCGCATGTGTTGACAGTCCGGCATCATCAAGTCCATAGGAGTGTGCTGTTTCCAAGAAGGTCCCATCGCCCTGATTGATGTAAAGCTCGTTTCGCCGGTCATCTCCGGGTGAAATTCCCGAGTTACAGACATAAATATCCAGGCGTCCATCCCCATTGATATCCGCCATGCTGACCCCGGTACTCCAGGCGTGTGTGCCCATGATACCTGCCTCTTCGGATGCGTCCTCAAACAGAAAGTTACCCCGGTTCAGATACAGACGGTTGGGCACCTGGTTGCCGGTCAGGAACACATCAGGGAGTCCATCGCCGTTAACGTCCCCGATTGCGACGCCCCCTCCGTTATAGAAGTTACGGTAGCGATAAACATTGAAGTCGTCATCATACCGCAGCGTATTCTCAAAGTCGATCCCCGCCTCTATGGCGGGGATTTGTTCAAAAAGCGGCTCCTGTTCTGCGGCGCACGCACACAGAAAGCCCGCCAGCAGGACGCATGCCGATTTATCCATCGTCTTCGGGCAAAGTAGCTCGTAGATCCGTGATCATCACAAGAACATCACTGTCTGAAGCACGTCGGATGGTGATCTGACGGTTTGCGTCAATCTTCACGAACTCGCGGGTGAGGCCATTCAATGGTATGGAGACCTCTTGTGTGATGAATCCTTTGCCATACCATGCTTCCATTAATTGCCTAACATCCAGAAGCAGACTGTCAGACCAAAGGCGCCGATTCCAGGGGGCCCAGGCATCGTAATGGAAGCGGGCGCGCATCTGGACTACACGGTCATCCTTGATGTCGGGATAGAAAAGCATTGTAGCCTCATAGGGAAGGGCATCTGAGAGCTTGTAAAGCACATTCTGGTTTTGGGGGCCGTGCGTGACCAGACCGCGCCGATTCAACGCCCAACTTGAATCATAGAATGCCTGGCGTGACATCCCCAGTTCGTAGTTCAAGAATATCTCACGGACTGTGTCAGGCCGGGCCAACTCACGGGCTACTATGGCCTCGTGCGAGGGGGTTCGTTCACAGGCCGCTAACAAAAGAAGCCCCAAAAAGCAGAATAACGAAAAGCCGGATTGGCTCATTGGACTTCGGTAATAGTCAGACGCGAATTATGTTTGACATCTGTAATGACTTGCTGGTTACCGTGCGCCCATTGCACAACGACAGAATCTAACGGTCCGGTGAAGCCAAAGTGCAACACGGGATCAACACTGGATTGAAAACTGCGCTGCAGGAATTGTTCGGCGTACCACTGCATTCCGTTCGCCCAGACGCTCACTTGGGTGCCGACCCCGAAGGTATTGGGTGGGGCACCTTCCAGTTTTACCTGCAACCAGTTGTGTTCAGGATACAGTGATGTTGCATGGCTGCGGTAGATGAAAGCCGGCATGTTAACATTGTTGACGACCAGATCCAGATCCCCGTCGTTATCTAAATCTCCATATGCAGCTCCATTGGAAAAACTTGGTGATGCCAAGCCCCATGCCCTGCTTACATCGTTAAAATGCAGATCCTGCTGACCTGCGAACATATGGTTCGGTAATGCATGCGATGGTACATCCTCCAAAAGTTGCAGAATTGGTTGTTCATGCGCGAGGAAGAATGCTCGCAGAGAGTCAGCATTGGAGGCCTGGGCAATAAAGTCCTGATCCAGAAGGTCTTTGAAAATGCCATTGGGTACGAAGATATCCCGTCGACCATCCAAATCGAAATCTGCAATCAGGCCACCCCAGCTCCAGTCAGTACTTTCCAGACCTGCAATGCGGGACACCTCGCTAAACTGCAATTGCCCATTGGGTGATTTTCCGCGATTTAATTGCAGGGTATTGCGTGTGGCCTGGTGGTGATAGCCGTTTACCAGGCTACCGACATAATCTGTCCAAGATGGGAATGCAATGCGGGATTGATACCGCCATGGTAGATCAGGCAGCATGTCAGAAACAAAAATATCGGGCCACCCATCACCATTGTAGTCTGCGATATCCCCCCCCATGGAGCTCAGGCTCATAGTACCTATCGTGTTGGTACCTACTTCCATAAATGTGCCGTCCCGCTGGTTGAGGTATAGGTAGTCACGCTCGAAGAAGTCGTTGGAAATATACAGATCAGTCCATCCATCCCGGTTCAGGTCTCCGGTTGAGACTCCTAGGCCGAAGCCAATTTTGCTGCTGTAGATATTTGCGTCTGCTGTTATGTCGGCAAATCGATTGTCGTCGTTACGCAAGAGTCGGTTACCACCGTCTGGATCGGGGAATTGTCGGAGATTCGGAGCAGGTTCCAAGTCATCAAGCGAACGGATCGGATTACTCAGAACATAGGCATCAAGGTCACGGTCACCATCGTAATCAAAAAAAGAGGCATGTATTCCGAGGGCCTGAAAGGCAAGACCGTACTCATGCGCCAGTTCAATAAAAGTAGCGTTCTGCTGGTTAATGAACAGTTCGTTATGGCGATGTGCTCCGCCCGGTGGCCCGGATTTGCTTAAATAGATATCCAGCCAACCATCGCTGTTTATATCTACCAGGCTGACCCCCGTAGTCCATACATTCGCTGAGTATAGGCCAGCGCTTTCGGTAATATCCTCAAAGCGGAAGTCTCCCTGATTTAGAAAGAGTCTGTTGGATACCTGATTACCGGTCAGGAAAATATCTGCTAGCCCGTCATTGTTTAAATCCCCAATTGCAACCCCGCCACCGTTGTAGAAATTGCGGAAGACATAGGTGTTTAGGGTTTCGGCAGGTACAAGGTTATTGGCAAAGGTGATACCGGTTTGATCGGGGCTTAACAGTTCAAACAGTTGTGTATCGTGCTTGCATGCACCGAACACGAGGCATAGAGACACAATGGGCAGGGAGCTCTGTGTGAGTGTGCCAGAGAAGAGTTTAGCCGGGCGGTGGTATATCTGAGATCCCATATTACGCAGTAATACCCGGTTCATGATTTAACGCTCCTCGCCGTGCAAATGCCCCGAGCCCAGTATATTTGCAGTCGCATCCAGTCTCCCCATGACCACCGGCATACACTGAATTGGGAATATAAAGAGAAGTGAAAATTAGGACGTGATATCATGCATAAAAAGGTACGTAACAACTCAAACAGAATGACATCATGAACAAAGGAAAAGGCCCGGGGCGTAACCACCGGGAAGGAATTACCGTGATTCAACTGGCTCAAAAACTTTCCCATGAGGAAATGGCTGGGTATGGATTGAGCGTATTATGTGGCCGAACGGTCGAGTATGCCCACGTTGCAAAGGAACGGATACACACGAGTCTACACACAAGACATTTCCCTATCGTTGCCGTCCATGCAGCGTTTCTTCGGTGTTGCAAATGAACGTTTACGGATAACAGTAGGATGCCCTATCTGACTTGGGTTAATGCAATTAACTTGGAGTTGACCATCTTAAAAGGAATCTCCGGTTATGAAGCTGTACCGGGACATTAGGGTTTCGTAGCCAACGGCGTGGTATGTATATTCAGGTCACCGTTTCCGACTTCGCCCGCGCCGGAGTGTAGAGCCCAGCAAGAGAGCGAGGACTAAGCGAAACCAGCGATCAGATTATTGCATCGACTACTGACCGGCCTGTCCATTCCGGCGCAACGAAAAAGCGCCCCGCCGGTTGCTCGACGAGGCGCTATGGTTGTGCGAGGTGATTCGCCTAGTATCCGGGATTCTGCACGAGATTGGAATTAGCTTCCAACTGATTGCGCGGAATCGGGGCGACATTGCGCCAACTCTCCGAAATTGGCTTGAATTGCCAAGGATCATTATAGCGGGTCTGTCCGCCTTCCACGCCGGCAAAGCGGATCAGGTCCTGGCGCCGGGTCTGCTCCCAGAACAGTTCTCGGCCGCGTTCACCTATGAGTTTGTCGGCATCCAGACTCGTGAACGGATCCACACCGGAGCGCACACGGATCTGGTTGACAAGGGCCAAAGCCTCCGAATCTCCCGAATTCATCCGCCACAAAGCCTCCGCCTTAAGCAGCAATACATCTGCGTAGCGGTAGATCACAAAATCATTGCTGCCGGAGCTGCCGATGCTGTTCTCAAATGCATACTTGCCAATTCGAGCTCCGCACTGGCGACAGGCCACCGCCTCAAGGTCATTCATAGCCGGTGTGAACGTAAGGGGCGGTCCGTTCAGGTCAAAGTCACTATAAATGCCAGAGTCGGTGATCCTTTCGCCACCGGAGGTATATTGGGGACCCACTAGGAAATTGCCTAGCCGGTCATCTAGCGTACCCATTACACGCTCCACGCCAGCGTCATCCGCGGTCGGCTGAGAGCCCCAGACCTCACCTTGGGGTCCTGGATTCTGCACTGGATCAATGACTGACTCATACATCTTCTGCGTGGCGCTCCATCCGTTCCACGGCTGGAATTGGAAGTTGTAGGTATTCTGGCTACCGTAGTGCAACGTCATCTGGTGGAGATTCAACCCGGTCAGAAACACCTTGTCATAAGGGACGACAAAGATGTTCTCCGGTGATCCGTCATTCTGGACGGCAAAATTGTCGTGATAATTCGCCGCCAGGGAATACTGGCCGGAGTTGATGATCTCGTTCAGCTGCGTCAGCGCATCGCCCCACCTCCCGGTGCCCGTGTAGACCTCGGCATTCATGTAGAGCTTGGCAAGCGTCATGCGCGCCACATACTGGTTCATGCGCCCGTAGGTAGCACGCGGATCGGAGCTAAGATTACCCAGGTTATCAAGGAGCTCCTTCTCTACAAACTGAAACACCATCTGTCGTCCCTCCGCAAAATTTGAGGACGGCTGTGATGGCTTCTCCTCGGCATCCACGAAACTGGTTACAATCGGAACATTACCGAATGCATCCAGCAGCCAGTAGTAATAGAAAGCGCGCATAGCCACCAGCTCAGAAATGAAGGTCGCGGCAAGCGCAGGATCGGCAGCCCCGGACTCCACGGCGCTTTCAAACTGAAAAATCAGCCTGTTGGCGTTGTTGATTCCTGAGAAATAAGTCTGCCAGAATCCGTCGAATGTACCGTCGGCATCGGTCCAACTGTGGCTGTTGACTCTGTACCAGAATCCACCTTCGGACCAGTCCTGCCCCCGGGCAGGCACTATGATTTCATCCGTGGTGGCCTCATTAAATTGTGCCGGCGCTCCACCACCGCCCAAGGCTGTTAGCCTGCTGTAGGCATCACCCATAGCTGAGATGAATTGCTGGTCATTTTGAAAAAAGGTTTCAGCCGTAACCTGGCTGTCGACTGTGTCCGTCAGATCCGTGCAGCCCACTGAATAAAACAGCAGACCAACGGCGAGGGCCAGCGAAGAAAGGATTGTTCTCGGTTTCATGATATCTGTGGTTCCTCTCTGTTTACAAGCTTACGTTTATGCCAAAGCTGATGGATCTCGTGGTAAACCACTCAATCCTCCGCTCAATCCCAGGAGCCAGCGGTCCTCCGCTGGAGCCCTGCTCCGACTGACCCTGGTTGCGATCCACATACCGCACCTGCGGATTCAGACCGGTATATCCCGTTATAGTGAACAGGTTGTTTCCGGTCAGATATAGTCTTACACGGCGGACTGGGCTGTTACTCAACACCCGAGCCGGCAACGTGTAGCCCACGGAGGCATTGTTCAGACGCAAATAGTCAGCATCTTCAATGTAGTAGCTGGACCAGCGCGGGTCGTCCTTGAGATCACTCAGTTCAAACGCGTGCGACAGCACGTTGTAGGACGAAATTTGCTTGGGCACGGAATAAAACAGGCTGAACATGTTGGCCAACTGGTGCCCAAATACGCCTTCCAGGAAGAAGCTCAAATCAAAGTCCCCGACGCGCATGTAGTTGGTCCAGCCGATCTGAAAGTCTGGAAGGCCGTTGCCAAGGATCTGTTCATCATCCGGGAATGACAGTCCACCGTATTCCACTTCCGATCCATCCGGTTTCAGGAAGAGCCATTGGCCGTTATCACCGATGCGGGAAAACTGCGGTCCCCAAAGCTGTCCGATTGGCTCCCCTTGTTTAACTCGGATCAGGTCCGGTGTATTGAGACCGGGTGATCCTGGGCTGGCGAGGAACTGCACATCCTCAGTGTGAAACTTGTTAAGCATCGTTTCCGAGTAGAAGGAAGCTACTAGCCCGGTATTCCAGGTCAACGGGCTGCCGCCACGCAGCACATCAACATCAAGCGAGATCTCCAGACCACTGGTTTCCAGCTCACCTACATTGGTCCAGGTAGTGGGAAACAGGTTCGGCGGCACTGGGACGCTGACTTCAAACAGCAAGTCACTCGTGGTAGAATTGTAAAAATCAATACGACCACTGACACGTTCGGCGGCTGTCACGAAGTCGACACCAATGTTGAGCTCCGTCTTCTCCTCCCATTTCAGGTCCGGATTCGGGTTACTCACCGGGCCGAAGCTCTGGATGAATTGACCGTTGACAAAGAAGTTGCCAGCCGGAGCGAATCGCTGCAGGGCAAGGCCGCTCAGCGGAGCATCCTGCCCCGTTTTACCTATGCTTCCACGCAGCCGCAGAGAGCTGAGGTAGGGGATGTCGACGAGGTTGCTGACTTCCAGTCCAACTCCTGCGGCCCAGAATAGACCCCATTTGTTGTCCACTCCAAAGCGTGAAGAGCCTTCACGTCGCAGACTGGCGTTGGCAAACACCGTACCGTCATAATTGATATTAGCCCGTCCAAAGAAAGCCACCAGACGATGCGTGCTTCGGAAACTGCTTACTGACCCTTCACCCTGACTAAAGTCCTGCGCAAAAGAGAAGTTGTTGAACGCGACATTGTCCGCGATGAAATCACCGCCAGACGCATTAAAGCCCTCATCAACAAAGTCGTTAAATGAGTAGCCGGCGAAGGCTTCCAGTGAAGTGGATCCTGCCACATCACCGGAATAGTGGAGCGTGGTTTCAAAAAGCTCACTACTCAAGTCCAGATAGGCTTGTGTAGCCCGGCCCGGGCCCAGTGAAGCGGCTGTGGCCCCGCCACCAACTTTATGCTTGCGCGAAAAGAACTGACGGGCAATCTGGTCTTCAGTCTGGAAGGAATATTGCGTAGCAAACGACAGTCCGGGCAGTACAAAGCCCAAGTTATACTCGCCCCTAAATACACCGGTGAAATATTTGCTCTCGCCGAGACGCTCGCCTTCCTCAATAATGGCGACCGGGTTGAAGTAGTTGAACAGGGGTTGCTCAAAGTAGCCACCGGTATTTTCAAAGCCATCGGCGGTTACGGGAGCGGTCGGATTCATGATGCCGGAAAACTTGAAAGCGTCGGCGAATCCAAAATTTTGATTTTTCTTCGTCGCCGCCAACTGGATCGTAAGCTCCAGATCATGATTCAAGGCCCACTGAGTGAAATTTAGTCGGCCACCGATTTCCTGAAAGCCGGTATAGCGCTGGATGCCGTTCCGGTCCCGGAAATTACCGGATACGCGATAGACCGTGTTCTCATTGCCGCCGCTAAGCGCGAGGTTGTGAACCATGTTCGATCCCTGCTGGGTGACTTCCTTGAACCAGTCGGTGCTTGAGCCCAGATCCGGAGCGTTCAGACCGGTTTCATTCGATAGCTGGCGGTACTCATCACCGCTTAGCACATCCAAGCGGTTTTCAATACCCTCAAACGTGTAGTAGGCATTATAATCTACAGACACGCCTCTTCGCGCCTCACCGTTCTTGGTCGTTACCAGAATAACGCCGGCGGAGCCGCGCGTTCCGTAGATGGCCGCGGCGGAGGCGTCTTTGAGTACTTCTATTGAGGCAATATCCGAGGGGTCCAAGTTGTCCCAGTTAGCTCCGATCACGCCATCTACCACGACGAGTGGCGACTGATTGGCTCCAAACGAGGAGATACCGCGGAGGCGGATCTCAGCCTCATCATTCGGGTTGCCGTTGCGGGTGGTTATCTGAAGTCCAGCCACCTTGCCCTGAATGAGCTCGGCCGCTGAGTTGACATTACCGGATACGAAGTCTTCGTCGTCTAGACTGGCCACCGCGCCGGTAATTGTCCTACGCTCCTGGGACCCGTATCCAGTCACCACAAGCTCCTCACCGATTTCGTACTCGATTTCAAGCAGCGTGACATCAATCTCACTACGTCCGTCGATGGCGATTTCCTGCGTGTCAAAGCCAACAAAGGAAAACACCAGTGTGTCCTGCAGCGAAGGGACAGTTACGGCATAATTGCCGTTCATGTCACTCGTTCCGCCTTGGGTGGTACCTTTGATGACGATGCTGGCTCCGGGTAGCGGGTCGCTGGTTGTGCCGTCACGCACAGTCCCGGATACCGTTGACTGCGCCAGCACCGACGGCACCGCAAGCGCAATCAACATAATTGAAAGTAATGCTCTTTTCGTATTCTGCATGAGTCCGGTTAATATTCCCAACTAGGTTCATTCGGGTACGTACGAACTAACAAACGTACGCGAGTATATACGTGTACATAATATACAATATGCGAAATTCTAATGCAATAGAGCTAGTTGCAAAACCCATTTTGTTGCAACTGGTGAATCGGCCAATTCGGGACATAAATGGGTCTGATTTTCTTGGAATACGTGAATGATTGGCCTGTGTTCACCGCTTTCTTCGAAGCTGTGGGTGATTGGCCTTCAACGAGGTGTTAACTTGGAGAATTTTGTCCACGATCCGTGCGGACTCTACGCATCGATCCCACGGCTTCTGTATTCCAGAACCCCCCAATTCTGTACGCGACCACTCGACGATCCGGTTTAGTGGACCATCCGCAGCAGTTGATCCACCGTGAGCACAACAATTCCAAACATCAGGTGACACATCACTTTGCTGTGCCCACGCACCCGTACATGGCGTCCACCAAACTCATCTTTGAGTCGTCCAAAGACCCGCTCCACGGTCGAACGTTCCTTGTAGCGCGCCCGCTCAGGTGGAATAAACCCGGCACTGCGCTGTGCCTTCTGCTCACGACGGTGCGCCGCCTTTCGATTACGCGGATTCGTGTCAATGATCGGCACATGTCCCGCTGCCGTACTGTGTGCGTGAATCTCCTTCGCGTCATACGCACTATCCATGAGATCATAGCAGTTGTCCACCCGCTCACCCGTCATGGTCGCCAATGGAATGGCCGCTTGGCTATCGTGCAGGGACGCGGAAGATAGCATACAGCTGATCGGAATCCCGCCGTCTGCTGCATCTATATGTAGCTTATATCCCGTCCAGGATTGCGTATGCCCTTTCGCATTTCGCTTGCTCCCCACCGTGCACGCCTTGGGCAAATCCGCCAACATCTCCGCTTTGTTCATGGTACGCTGGCGCTCCAAACGCGTGGGGACCTTTGGACGTTCCTCCCCCTTCCGTGGACGCCCACGCTTGCGTTTCACCGGTTCCGGCGCCTTTTTCTTCGGCACCGGCTTCTCTCTTGCCTCAATCGCCGTCGAATCCCGCGAAATATGGCCCACCAACGAATCCGCGTAGCTCTCCTGAATCAAGACTTCGTGGATCCGTGTCGGTAACTCGGACTCCGCAAACTCCTTGAACGCACGGGAAAATGTGGACGCACTGGGCACATCCCGCTGCCGCGACCAACCACACATCGACCGAAGCAATGGGTCCGAAAGTAGGCGCTCTCGCAATCCGGCAGTCGTCGGAATATTCAAGACCATCTTGGCCAAAAACGACCGTGCAAGCGAAACCCGAGACGCCAGCGGGCGCCCCGGCGTACGGAACGAGGTGCGGGACAGAAAATCCTCTACACACGCCATCTCGAATACCAACAACAACTTCTGGTACCGTTTGGGCAACGAACCAAATTCCTCCTCCACCCAAGGAAACAATTCTCGTTGGCAGACAATATAAAAACCTCGTATTTTCTTCCTAAGGGACCTGGGAGCGTGTGCCACGAAGTACACGGAGGTGAGTCAATGACATAGCCGAAATGTACGAACTGTATAAGGGATGGGGGACGGCCCCCCGCAATCGCCGTGCAGGCGGAGGTTGCAAACCGCCCACAGCTGCTGCACTAAAGAGGTGTGGTGGTGAGCGTGCTGGGAAAAGGCAGGTGTAGGAACCTGTCAGGTGAGAGTCGTAGAGTCGAACGCAAGTGAATCACGGATGACGAGTCGAAAGTCCTTAGAAGATGGTCAAAACCGGGGTATTCTCCTGATCCCGGGACGAGGTTGGCGGGGACCTGCTTACTGGCCAACCGGCCTCCGGCATAAACGTGGCGAGAATGCGACTTGGGCCCTTATACGGAACGTGGGAACGTGTCGGAGTGATGAGAAGGGAGCGTGGCAAGCAGGCAGTACCTGTAAGCCATTGAGTACCAAGGCACTCCACACGGGCGGATCACCTCGTAGTAGTGATGAGACTCCTGTAACGGGAGAGGAGCGAAGGGGGTGAACCATGCAGCAGGACGCGAGGAAGCAACCGAAAGGGAGGACTTCAACGCAAAACGCAAAGCCGTTTCCAGTGACCAAGCGACAAGTTTGGGAGGCGTGGAAGCGTGTAAAGGCGAACCAAGGCGGGGCGGGGATCGATGCGCAGTCCATCGCAGATTTCGAGGCCAAGCTTGCGGATAATCTCTACAAGCTCTGGAATCGAATGGCATCGGGCAGTTATCATCCACAGCCGGTGCGACGGGTAAATATTCCGAAGTCGGACGGAGGCGTCCGGCCCTTGGGAATCCCAACCGTTGCGGATCGGGTGGCACAGATGGTGGTGAAGCAGGTTTTGGAGCCGGAACTGGAACGAGAGTTCCATCCCGATTCCTATGGATACCGACCGAACAAATCGGCCCATGACGCACTCCGGCAGACGCGAACGCGATGCTGGAAGCGGGCCTGGGTACTGGACATGGATATCAAATCTTATTTTGATACGATAGACCATGCTCTGTTGATGAAAGCGGTCCGGCTACACACGGATCAGAAGTGGGTGCTCTTATATATAGAGCGTTGGCTGACGGCACCGGTGATTCATCCAGACGGGACGGAAGAGGCTCGGGATGTTGGGACCCCGCAGGGCGGGGTAATCAGTCCGCTGCTGGCCAATCTGTTTCTGCATTACGCGTTTGATAAATGGATGGAACGGAGGTATTCGCACATTCCATTTGAGCGGTATGCAGACGACATCGTGTGCCATTGCACGACAAAGAAGCAAGCGCGCTACCTCTGGAAGGTGCTGAGGGAACGCTTTAAGGCTTGCAACTTAACCTTGCACCCAGTGAAAACCAAGATTGTATACTGCAAGCAGGCATACTTTCGGGGTTCATTTCCAAACACTTCGTTCGATTTTCTGGGGTATACGTTTCGACCGCGGAAGACACGGAGTCGGAGGGGGAGGAATTTTCTTGGGTTCAATCCGGCGATAAGTCGGAAGGCGATGAAGGCCGTACAAGAGACGATCCATGGTTGGAGGTTGGCTCGAATGAGTCCACACCCGATTACGTACATAGCGGGCAAGATCAATGCCACGGTACGTGGATGGATTGATTATTACGGTGCGTTCTTTAAATCAGCATTAAGGCGGCCATTGGAAGGCATTGACCGTCACCTAACACGGTGGCTAATGCGGAAATATAAACGTTTCCGTGGTCGGTGGCTTCGGGCGTTTACGTGGTTAATAGAGCGTGCTCGTCGGGATTCGGGATTGTTCGTGCACTGGGAGTTTCTTCATGGTTCACCTTTATTCAATTCCGAACGGCTGCATGGTAGGAGCCGTGTGAGTTGAGAGGCTCACGCACGGTTCTGTGAGGGCCGGGGGGTGAGATTCCCCCCGGCTACTTGACCTCCGGTTTTCGTGGAAAATTGTCGACACTGATTGATACGAAATCCGGGGGACTCCGGTCCCTTTTTTAGGCCTATCGAGGGATGTTCCTATGCTCGGGGCGGATACAAATCCCAATCACAATCGCCTCCTCTACCCGGAGGCACCAACCAGAAACCATGACCTCAAAATTCCAAAAAATCCCCCGATTTGGGAGTTTTGCAACTGGCTCAATATGCTAGGGCATAAGAAAGTGCAAGGGATCCACCCCAATAATATCAGGTCAACGGCGGCAGCGTATCGGATTACAGTCGGCATAATTCTGGTATTTTGAATTTGTCGGTCCGAATTGATATAGACGGGCATTGGCTACATGGACAGCAGATTGGCAAGCAGCCGATATGCGCCAGCCACCGAATAGGGGAGCTGTCGGTGTAACGCCAACGCACAGTAGGTATAGTGTCCCTGTCCGTGATCTGCGACAAGGAACGCCCCCCGCTGCGGCGCCTGACCTGTATCATGCATTTCAATCAGTGGTGTATAGGCGTCATCCCACTCAGTGAAGAATTTCGATCCGCGCTGCTCAACCCAGCCATCAAAATCCGCCACGGTGATCGGGTTAGGCCCCGCAAACACCGGGTGGTCGGGCGCAAGAATGGTCACAGGGGCATCTTCTTCGGAAACCTCCTCCGCGCCTCTGGGCAGTTGGGCGGATACAGGTGCCATCTGGTCCGGGACAAACTCCTGCGTCTGGTAGAGCACAATCAAATTGCCTCCGGCATGCGCATATTCAAGCAGACGACGGTTGTAGGTCAGCAGGTCTTGCCGCACAGCATAAGCGCGGGTGCCGATCACAATCGCATCAAATTCGCTTAAGGTGCCACTAGCCAGATCAGTTTCTTGCAGTAGCGTTACGGCGGCGCCCAACTGCTGGATGGCTGAAGGAATTTCATCTCCGACCCCCATTACATAGCCGACATTCAAGTCCGGGGACATGTCAACTTGAAGTCCGGTGACCTGTGTGGTGGCCTCGCGAAATAGATACCGCGTTTCCATATCGCGGTGCCGGATAACCTGGTAGCCCTCCGATACGGTAACATCTCCCACCTGCGCGACAGCCCGTACATCATAAACATGACCAGCTTCCAAGTCCGGCACATGGACCTCAAAGGCGAAGAGCTGACGTTCTCCGGCCTGCGCGAATGTCAGCTTATGGCTGGAAGGGCTGGCTGTCCAGCCTTCAGGCAGCTGAAGGTCCAGAGAACCGACAGTGCCTCCTGGGACATTGTTAACTATCTCAGTGGAGACGGTAAACTGACTGCCTGATGCCTGTGGGGTTACGATTCGCTGGGCTGGCGACACATTGACCACCAAAGCAGGCATCACCTGAAGCTTTCGCGTTACGTATCCGTACGGCAGATTCGCCTCACGAGTTTGGACATCGCGCACCAGATGAATAGGTACCCCCATGATATTTAGGCTAGCCGCTGCCTGCAGGCCTGCAGGCCGGGTCGGCTGGTGCTTCCAACGCGGGTCGCGCCACTGGTAATGATTCTCCTTGACACTGTTGCGAAAAAAATAGGGCCGCGCATAGGCTGCATCATTGGGCACCGTAGCTGCAAATACCACCTGGTGGTACGGTGCTGTCTGCCTCACATTACTGCTGATTTGCCAGTCTTCCTGTGATAGCCCAGCCGGATCTCTGAGGGTCACCGTAATAGCATCAGCGGCAATGTCGGCCGGGATATAGACCCGCGCGTCAATTTCAAAGGACTGCCCGCGTACGACAGGTCCCATGGTGGAGGGGGCCTGCCAGAAGCTCAAAGCCGGCGGTGTACCTGTCGGCTGAGCGGTGGCCGTGAACGCTAGGCCCACGGCCGTGGCAATTGCGTGCTGAAACTGCTCCTCCTTGATCTTCAGCATGAAGGCTGATTCGGATTCCTCCGGCAACAATCCCAGGAGCTCGCGTGTCTTGGCCAGGCCAGCCGTCAGATCGCCGACCACGGCATCAGGGTGGCCTGGGCGGGCGGCCATGAGGGCGGCATGCACATGTGTTGCAATCTCATCAAGCAGATTAGCCCCCCCCTCTGGGGGCATGTCACCGGTCAATTCAAACAACCCGGCCAGCGTCACATTCAGCCCGTCAAAGAAGCTAGATTCAGCCTCCGCGCCCGGTTCCGACATGCGCTCATAGTAGTACGGCACTGGGCCAAGGCTGGTGCGCGTGCGGCCGCTGGTCTGCGAACGCTGCAGACTTAGTCCATAAGTGCCAAAATTATAGTAGGAATCGCCCAGCCAGGGACTGTACCTACCGGCATCAAAGTTCACATTTTGGGGCTCATTTTCCCGCACACCGCCGCGGTACAGCTTGCGCACTTTCCATGGCCGCAATCCCTCATCGATTATCTGCTCTGCAAACCGTTCAGGGTCCGCCGCAGCCGCTACGGCATCGGGCGTTAGCATGCCAACAGCCTGATGGTTGCCGTGCCCATCCCGGGGTGATCCGTGAAACCTGGAAATCACCACCAGCGGGCGATTCATGCGAATGACCCGAACCATGTCGGAAAGTACCCGCTCCGCATCCCAGCTCCTAAGGGCTTCTTCAAGTGTTTTAGAATAGCCGTAATCCAACGCGCTCGAAAAATAGAGTCCATCCAGCCCATAGTAACGTCCGGAAAGCCGCAGCTCCTCGGTACGGATCAAACTGAGGCCATCAAAGAGTTCAGGCCCAATGGCATTGGCCCCAGCCTCACCCCGATTGATGGAGAGAAGGGCGACCCTGGCGCCGGCGCCACGACTTAGGTATGTCAACAGCCCGGCATGCTCATCGTCCGGATGGGCTACTGTATGCAGCATGCTCGCGGTAGTGGACAATTTCAGCAGCTGCTGCCACAAACCGGCACTGCCGCGGTCCACATCCAGCAGAGGGCCGCCCTCCGTACTCAGCGTGCTATTGAGCACCTGTTCCTGTGCAGTCGTCACAGGCACACAGAGAAGGGTGGCAAAACAGAAAGTAGTCAGCAGACGAAGCATCGCGTTGTTGATTTAGGGAATAAAAAAGAGAAGTTAAGATTTGGACGTGATGTCATGTATAAAAAGGTACGTAACAACTCAAACAGAATGGAATCATGAACAAAGTAAAAGGCCCGCGGCGTAACCACCGGGAAGGAATTACCGTGATCCAACTGGCTCAAAAGTTTCCCGATGAGGAAACGGATAGAGTATGGATTGAGCGTATTCTTTGGCCGATCGGTCGAGTATGCCCACGTTGCAAAGAAACGGATACACACGAGTCTACACACAAGACACTTCCCATCGTTGCCGTCCATGCAAGGGCTTCTTCAGTGTTCGCAAGGAACGCTTATGGAAAACAGTAGATTACTCCATCTGACTTGTGTTAACGCGATTTACTTGGAGTTGACCAGCTTAAAAGGAATCCCTAGATATGAAGATGCCCGGGATATTGGTGTTTCGCAGCGCGAGTTGATAGTTGTTACCAATAAAGCTGTTGACAATGACAAATCCATAACCGCAATGCTGCGGTTTACGATCCAAACAGTGGGGACATACCCAGTGCTCCCTGTGGAGGAGGGGATGATGTAGATTGCATGTGGTGACCACTCATTAGTATGTGGAGGTGTAACACTGGTTTCTTGCGCCTTGTCACGACCATGGCGACTTGTTTTAGGTCCTCGGGGAGCGTATTCTTTGTGTATGTTCATTCTGTTGGGGTGGGTAGACGACATCTGCGGTGTAAGGGGCGATGTCTGCCCAGCGGGAGCGGTGGAGCAAAAATCAATACTAGATATAGGGGCTATCAGATTAGTACCACAGCTTTTTTAATTGCGTTTTGTGCATTATGGCATTGTCAGTGGCTGCATACTACTTAATCAAGGTTCAGGACAGGACTTTCTATTTGATAGGTTTCGGTGGGATTTTATTGATGGTTTTATCCGCGGTCCTCAACGTATTGGGAATCGGGCAAATTCCCGAAACATCATTTTCGTCTCTGATCTTCCTCATTGGTCTAGGGGCTTTTGGGTGGGGTATAGGGGGCGCAATGAAGGAATGGTTTTTGAAGCGATATGTTGGTTCAGAATAGCTAAAAAGAATGCTCTGGCGGAAACTATACGTGACCATGTGTAGGCATCCTGGTTGCCATTTCGCTGGCGAGCACGGTGGACTGGAAAAGAACAAATACAGCAGCAAGACAGCAAATCTTGGTCGTGGACCAATAGGGAGAATGGCTGTTGTAGGGATCAGAGACCGAAAAACCAATCGCTAACCGCCCGTGTGGTAGACAGTATGGAGTCCACACATGTCTGTATGCACTTGCCGGTCAGTCTCGGCGTCTTGCAGTGACTGCTAAGTGACAGTAATTCTTACTGTACATGTATAGACCAGTCACGCATACCGGGTGACTGATGGGGGAAATGACAGAAAATTATACGCTACTCTCAGAATCATATTCCTTTACAGCATATTTTCAGTACTGCGTATAGCGACAGGAAGCGGGTAATCAGGTATATTAATTCCCAATAAATCCTAATCTGGGCAGGAATGACGCTTATATCTGTTGTAACCGGGATTGCAACCTTCCTATTTACTAATGATCAATAGGTCTGCAGGTTGATCGGGTTTGCATGCTCATTCCATAAAAACGTGACTTCACGCCATTAGACACTATTGCTGCAATGGGTTCCGTATCGGAGGTTCGTGCAGAGCTTCTTGAACTTGCACACTTTTTAGGAGATGCCCGACAGATGGCAATTTTTGGAGAGGGCAACGTGTCTGGCAAGTTGGATTCAGAGTTTTTTCTTGTCAAGGCGAGCGGCACCTCTCTCTCCACATTGACTGAGGACGAACTGGTCGAGGTCAGAGCGCGCTCACTTGTTGATGCTGTTGAGGATGCATCACCGATGACCGATGAGGAAGCCAACAAATCACTTTTGGAGTCCCGTCAGCATTCGTATGCGCTCAAGCCCTCTGTGGAGACCACGTTTCATGCTTGGCTGCTCACGCTTCCTGGTGTAGCTTATGTTGGGCATGTACATGCCAGAGCGGTTAGCGCCCTTATGTGTTCAGCACACGCAGAGAAGTTTGCTTTGCATCGACTGGTTCCCGATCAGGTCGTTTATACAGGCCCCTCATCTGTAATTGTACCATATGTAGATCCCGGCATAGTGCTTGCGCGTCACATAGCAGAGGCCGTTCGCACCTATCGTACAGCCACTGGTCATGTCCCCAAGACCATATTGCTAAAAAATCATGGTATCATTGCGTTGGGGAGTACAGCGCAGGAGGTTGCAGCTGCGCTTTCTATGGCCGAAAAGGCTGCACGCATTTACCTGGATGCAGCAGCGCTGGGGCCTCCGATCTTTATGGAGGCATCGGAGGTGGTACGCATTGCGGGTCGCAGCGATGAACATTACCGGCAGGCCATGCTTTCTCGCATAGAATCCCCCAAATGAAGCAGTGTTGTTCTGAGGTGTATCTGGATAATGTGTTTAACCTCTCTGCATGTGGTGCCAGGATTGAATCTGATCAATCGACTCCTGACCGGGCGGACGCTTCTGTGCTATTTCCTTGTACCACTGGATGTTTCATCATCACATTCTGTTATGCCCAGTGGAGTTGTCGACCATCAAAAACTTATGCAGATGTCTCTGTCCATTCCTGAACCCTCTACTTTCAAGTACATCACTGATCGCTGGGAGGACCATGTCGCGAATACGCTTGATCCCGTGGAGCGTCTCATCTATCGCTCAAATTTATTGGGACAGGATTGGCGGATCACCAACACAGGTGGTGGCAACACATCCACCAAACTCGAAGAGAAAGATCGGTTGACCGGAGAGAGGGTGTCCGTGTTGTGGATCAAGGGATCGGGCGGTGATCTTCGGACTGCTACACGGAAGAACTTTGCATCATTGTATCAGGACCGATTACTTGCGCTTCAGCAGCTATACAACAGCAAATCTCGACGAGGTGTAAAGTCTGCGGCCGAAGATGCGATGGTTGCGGCATATAGGCATTGTGTTTTTAATCTTAACACGCGGGCACCTTCTATCGACACGCCATTGCACAGCTTTATACCGTTCTCGCATGTGGATCACACGCACCCGGTTGCCTGCATAGCACTGGCGACGGCTGCGGATGGCCCTGCGCTAACACGTGAGATCTACGGAACGGATGTGATCTGGGTTGACTGGCAGCGGCCGGGTTTTGAGCTTGGGTTAAAGCTGCAAGCCGTTTGTGCAGAATACCCGGAAGCAAAAGGTGTATTGCTGGGAGGGCATGGCCTGATCAACTGGGCAGAGAGCGATAAAGCATGCTACCACCTCAGCCTAGCACTTGCCGAGCGTGCAGAAAATTATCTCGCCGATCGGGGGGCAGGTACTTATGCGTTCGGCGGAGTACGCCACAAGGCGTTAAACAGGGCAGCGCGCAAGTCTGTATTGGTGGACATTCTGCCGTGGCTGCGCGGAAGAGTCAGTCAACATAAATGCTGTATTGCTACACTGGAACTGGATCCACAGGTCGTTGATTTCGTGAATTCTGCAGATGCCCCACGTCTCGCGGAGTTGGGGACATCCTGCCCGGATCATTTCCTGCGCACTAAAATCAAGCCGCTCTACGTGGAATGGGATTCCAGGCAGGGAGATGTTGATGCCCTAAAAGTAGCACTTGATACAGGCCTTGAGCAATACCGAAAGGATTATGCAGCTTATTACGCGTCCCATAGGCATGCAGATTCTCCACCGATAAGAACTGTGGAACCTACGGTTACTCTGATTCCGGGGATTGGTCTCATCGCTTGGGGTAAATCAAAGAGTGAGAGTCGTGTAACAGCAGAATTTTATCGTGCAGCCATTGGCGTCATGCAAGGTGCCGAGGCGGTTTCGACGTACACTGCTCTACCGAGACAGGAGGCTTTTGACATTGAATATTGGTCACTGGAAGAGGCCAAGCTTCGCAGAATGCCACAGGGAAAGGAATTTGCGGGGCAGGTTGTTGCAATCTTTGGTGCGGGCAGCGGAATTGGTAGGGAGACAGCAGTCCGTATGGCGGCCGCAGGGGCGAATATCGTTGCCATCGATCTCAACGAAACTGCAGCGAAAGAGGTGAGCGAAACTATTCTGCAGTCTGTCGGGGCGGGGATAGGCGTAGCAGGAACCGGGGTATCAGGATGCGGAAGTGCGATTGGTCTGGGTTGCGATATAACGGAGCGCACCGCTGTTCGCAAGGTGATGGAGACCACAATTCTGGCTTATGGCGGGCTGGATCATGTGATAATCACAGCAGGGATGTTTCCTGGAACTGATGCAACGGGGGGTGTTCCAGATGCAGCGTGGGACAAAACGTTTGCAGTAAATGTGAAGGGACCTTACATCGTGGCCAGTGAAGCAGCAAACATCTGGGAGGCGCAGGAGCTGCGAGGGAGCCTCGTCCTCACCGGAAGTGTAAATGGAGTCGTTCCCAAGTCAGGGAGCATGGCTTACGATACGAGTAAGAGTGCACTCAATCATCTGGTGCGTGAACTTGCGGTTGCCTATGCCCCCTTGATTCGCGTTAATGGGATTGCACCTGCAACGGTCATCGCCGGCAGCAGCATGTTCGGACGTGCGCGTGTGATCAATTCTTTACGCAAGTATTCGCTGCCCTGCAGTTCTACCGAATCCACGGACACGTTGCGCGAGCGTCTCGCAGATTATTATGCTGGACGAACGCTCACCGGGCAGCGCGTGACAGCCAAAGATCAGGCCGAGGCTGCAATGCTTTTGGCCAGCAGCAAGCTTGGAAAAACCACAGGACAAATCCTAACCGTCGATGCTGGACTTAAAGGAGCGTTCCTTCGCTAATGTCCAAGGATACGATGGGGGACATAAGGAGCTTCCAGCCTGGCTATCTCTTCGGCAGAGAGCTCAAGCGAAACGCTGCGAACAGCACTTTCCAGGTGGGGCAATTTTGATACTCCTACAATGGGAGCCGTTACTCCTGGTTTTGACAACAGCCATGCCATGGCTATTTCCGCGGGTGGGTCCCCGCGTTCATCGGCGAGTTTTCGCAGAGCATGAATAACATGGGCGTCCTCGGGGGCGGTATAGCGTTCGTGCATAAGCTCATCACTCCTGGCTCGTGGTGTGGAGAGTGGATCTTCGAGAGACTCCGCACGGGCCAGTAAGCCGCGGGCCAGAGGGGACCAGGGCAGAACTGCCAGTCCTTCTTCCTGGCAGAGGGGGATCATTTCCCGTTCCTCTTCGCGGTACATGAGGTTGTAGTGGTTTTGCATACTGACAAACCGGCTCCATCCGTTGAACACAGCAGTACCTAGCATGCGTGCCAGTTGCCAGGCATACATGCTTGAAGCTCCGATGTAGCGCACCTTGCCCTGTTGGACGAGCATGTCCAAGGCGGCAAGAGTCTCTTCGATGGGCGTGTTCTCATCGTAGCGATGAATCTGGTACAGATCAATCGTTTCGACTCCCAACCTGCGCAGGCTGGCTTCGCACGACTGGATAATGTTCTTCCTCGAGAGCCCTCCAGAATTGGGCGCATCCCTAAGGGGAAAGAATACTTTTGAGGCCAGTACGATTTCATTCATGTTGCCGTAGCGTTTGAGCGCACGGCCTGTGATTTCCTCGCTCACACCATTGGAATAAATGTCGGCCGTATCGAAGAAGTTGATACCAAGCTCAATCGCGCGCCTGAAAAATGGTTGAGAGGCCTCGTCATCTAACAGCCAGGGCTGCCAGGAACGGTCTCCGAATGACATGCATCCAAGTGCAAGGCGTGAAACGGTGATGCCTGTATTTCCCAAACGTGTGTATTCCATGACAAAATCCAGAGTTAATATCTAATGTTGATAACTATCTTCCCGGCCCACCATCTATCGGTTGTCCTAAACCAGTCCTGAATGGATTGGACAGAGCTCTCATATTTGACCTGACTAAACGGTTTCCTGTCGACTGGGGAACGTGTTGCCCCAGCTTCCGATTCCCCAGAATATACACAGGACTCGGTGAAAACGATTTAAGTATGGTCCCGTTGATTGCAGCCCTACATTAAACCATCGGGCAAGGAAAGTGGATTTTGAATCTGCCTCAGTGAGTAAGTAGGTTGTAACGGAAGCGGGACAAGGGAATCGAAAACCACATCGGTTTTTCTACTGGTCTGCAGGATGGAATTTCATATAAATAAATTTTCGTAAATTCCTATGTTTCCCGGCCAGCCAACCCGGAGTCAAGAGACGGTCTTTAGACCATCAAAAGTGTCACTTATCATTCAGCTCAAGACAGAGGTTTTTCGATGAGAAAAGTATATACGTTGATTTTTGCCGTTGTAACCATTTTGGTGTCCTTTCAGTTTGCGAATGCGCAGGATTGGGGGCGTATTGAAGGCACCGTTTATGTTACGGATGGCACCGTGGCAACGGATGCAACGGTTAATCTAGTGGGTTTGAACTACTCCCAGCAAGTCGATGAATCTGGACAGTACGTGTTTGAGGAGGTGCCCTCCGGTTCGGTACTTCTACGTGTTACGAGCCCGCGTTGGGGACGGAATTCAATGATGGTCACGGTTGTGGCAGGCGAAACGACGGAGGCAGATATTGAAGTCTTACGTCACTTCCACATGGAAGAGATTGTTGTCTCGTCAGGTCCCATAGCTCTTACCCGCTCCGAACTGGTTAATCCGGCAGGAGTTCTGACCGATCAGGATCTGGTCGAATCAAGTGCGCTTAGCCTAGGCGAATCTTTGAAGGAGATGCCGGGAATTTCATCAACATATTTTGGTCCTGCAATCAGCCGACCGATTATTGGTGGGGTTGGAGGCAGCAGAGTGAAAATTCTTCAACAGGGCGTAGATACAGGCGATCTTAGTGATCAGGGCGCAGATCATGCAGTGAATATTGATGCTTTTGATGCTGGGCGGATTGAGATCATTCGCGGACCAGGTGCGCTGTTGTACGGAAGCAATGCAACTGGTGGGGTCATAAACATTCTTGATGGTCGGGTTCCAAATGAGCGACCGACAGGATTTGTTGGAGGAACCGTAATGGGCAGGGTTGGATCGGTAGCTGATGAGCGGAGTGGGGGTGGAAATGTGTCCGGAGCTTTCGGAAATTTCGTCTGGCGTGCACGTGCCCTGGTGCGCGAAAGTGGTGATGTTGCCACACCTGAATTCACGCCGGAAGAAGAGCACGATGAACATGGTGAGGAAGAGGAACATCATGAAGAAGAGGAACATCATGAGGAGGAGGAAATGCATGGAGAGTATTTAACAAGTGTCGAGAACTCCGGGAGTTCGCTGACAAGAGGATCGTTTGGTTTATCCTGGATTGGTCGACGTGGATATTTTGGCGGTGCCGTGACCATGCATAATAACAGTCATGGTGTGCCTGGACATGCTCATCACGAGGAGGAGCATGAAGAGGGGGAAGGAGAAGGTCACGAAGAAGAAGGTCATGAGGAAGAAGGCCATGAAGAAGGAGTGGAAGAAGTGACGGCAGACCTAACCTCCAGGACATATGATCTTGAAGGTGCGTACCGCTTCTCCAACACGATATTTCGAGGAATACGCTTCAGGGCCGCGCTCACCGACTACGAAAATGCCGAGCTGGAACATATCGAAGAAGATGAGGAGGGGTTTAGCACTATTTTGAGCAATGATCAGCTGGAGGGTCGTTTGGAAGTGGATCATGTACTTGCGAGCAATATGACAGGGGTTGCCGGCATACAGATCGAGGACAGTGAATTGACGACTGAGGGGAGTGAGGCTTATCTGCCAAACACGTTATCTACCGGTATTGGCATATTTGCGCTTGAACGCGTTGATCTTGACGCATTGAGGTTTGAGTTTGCTGGTCGAATGCAATGGCAGTCACATGACCCAAGAGAATCTGAGCTTACAGCAAGATCCTTCTCGGCTTTAAGTTTGAGTGGAGGCGTGAACTACGAAAGAAGTGAGGGCATTGTATTCTCGTTCAGTTGGGCCCGTGCGGCAAAAATGCCGGATGTGGCGGAATTATACGCCCGAGGGTTGCACACAGCAACACGTGTTGTGGAATTAGGCAATGAAGATCTTGAGGTTGAGACTACCAACGGAGTGACGCTTTCCAGCCAGATCCAGGCAGATCCTTTGAAGGCAACGATCAGCGCATACACAAACCACACGGACGACTTTATATATCTTGCACCGACAGGACAGGAAGACGAGGGCAGCCCAATCTACCAGATGAACCAGGCCGAGGCCAGGATTTCCGGGGTGGAAGTGGATACAAGGTTTGAGCTGCTGCATGGTCAAGCGTCGCACCTGGTGCTGCGTCTATGGGGCGATTATGTAAGGGGGCGATTAGTCGCGAATGAACAGGACCTGCCTCGCATGCCTCCCTTGCGTGTAGGAGCGGGACTGCGGTACGAGTTCGGCGATTTTGATATTGACTTCTCCGTGAAACATGTGACCGATCAGGAACGGGTTTTCCCGGGAGAGGAGGAAACCCATGGCTATACAATGATCAATGCTACAGCAAGGTACCGCTTAATTTTGGGCTCTACAGTTCAGAATATCTCCCTGCAGGGCATGAATTTGACAAATGTCCTGGCAAGGGAGCACACATCGTTTGTGAAGGGCCTTGTACCACTACCGGGTAGGGATATCCGGTTATCCTACACGTTTGTATTCTAGCACGGAATATTGTGGTTGATCTACTGATTCGCCTCTCAGAATATGTCGGGATATGTTGAGTGCATGGTTAACACGGCAGGAGTGTACGCCGTCCATCGTTGATGCGTTATTGATCCAAGCCCGATTTTGGGCGTACGGGGTAATCTTGGGAATCCATACTAATTTGCCTGTCGGTTAGAATCAGTTGTTGTTGTGTTAGATCCTCTTTTCGAAGTTCCTCGCAAATTCCGGCATTACTTTAAGGAGCGTGGGCAAAAGCCCTCAGCAGGTGAAATATTGTCAGCACCGGTGCAGACAAATGCGGGTTTGGATCCCTATGACCAGCCTCTGACACGTCGAGAGGCCACGCATCTGTTTCGAAGGGTCGCATTTGGGGGCAACATTGCACAGGTAGAAGCGGCTGTCGGGCGTTTAGCCCCCGAGGCAGTACATCAGATCGTGCAGGATGGACTTCAAAGCCCGATGCCTGCCCCGCCTTCCTGGCACCAGGACTGGCCGCCGTGGAGTGGATCAGACACCATCAAACAGGCTTATTTTGACAAGCAGTTTGGTTGGGCAGCGGAGCTTTCAGCTATCTGGCTTGCTCAGATGGTCGAAAATGGTCTACGTGACCGAATGACGCTTTTTTGGCACGATCACTTTGCAACAGAGCGCGCTACATATTTCTACGCAATTCTGGCCCACAAGCACCTCACTACACTGCGCAAACACGCATTGGGGAACTTCAAGGATTTCGTGGTTGCCGTTGGTATCGATCCTGCGATGCTGATATATCTTGATGGAAGACTCAGTACACGGCAAAGTCCTAACGAAAATTATGCAAGGGAGCTCGTTGAGCTCTTCACCATGGGGCAGTTCGACAAACATGGTAATCCTAACTACACGCAGGACGATATTGTCGAACTGTCGCGAGCACTGACAGGCTATCAGGTAGACTATAGATATTTCAGGGCGCATTTAGTACAGAGTTTGCGGGATGCCACAAACAAGACCATCTTTGGCAGAACCGAGCGGTTTGACTTTGGGGGGGCGCATCTAATGCTTTTCGAGGAACGTGCCCCTCAGATTGCTGACTTCATGGCACGCAAGCTGTACAAGGAATTCGTTTACGTAACACCGCACGAAGCAGTCGTCGAGCAGCTTGCCCAATGTTTTCTAGACAACAATTTTGAAATCGCTCCAGTGCTGGAAGCCCTATTCTCCAGCCGTCATTTTTACTCGGAGGAGGTGATAGGGGCACAAATTAAGAGCCCGGCTGCAATGTTTGTTGGCATTCTGAGGACTTTCGGGCAAGGTGTTCCTCCACGTTCTGGATTGAATACCATTCGTTACGGGATGGAGCGCCTTTCTCAGAATATTTTTGACCCTCCCAGCGTCGCCGGTTGGCCCGGGTATCGTACATGGGTTTCGACATCCTCGTTGCCTGAACGATGGTCGCAGCTCAGTCAGCTGTTACAGTCGACTCAATTCGGAATATTCAGTTTGAATGGTGTCAAGCTTGCGCGGGAACTTGCGGATGAAAATGACGATATGGCGGTATTTAAAGTTCCGGTAGCAATAGCCGAACACCTTTTGGCTGTACCACTCGAGGACATCTCTATCGATGCACCTCCGGAATTTGCCGGAGATCTGATCACCCATCCAATTCCAGACGAAATACAGAATGGTCCGGGCTATGTCCTGGATCTGACACGCATTTTTCTCCGCGGTTTTCCATGGTACAGTTGGAAGCTAAGCCGACAGGGAATCGCGTACCAGACGATGGAATACATCAGATGGATAGCCGGGTTACCGGAGTATCAGCTCACCTAGGAATCATGGAGCACGGCGAAAGTGAACGATTTGGAAGCTGCCTGGAGCACGGTTGTGCACATACGGATGAGCACAGCCTGTGGTCACGAAGGAATTTCCTGACCAGCCTGGGACATGCCATTGGCTCCTCAATAGTTCTTGGTTCCACGACGGTCAATGCACTGGCAAAATCTCCTGTGCTGGATATACTCAACGGCCATAATTCCGAGAGGATATTGGTCCTGTTGCAGCTTGGAGGTGGGAATGACGGTCTGAATACAGTTATTCCAATTGAGGATGGTTATTATTTTCGTGCACGTCCGACACTGTCTATCCCTAAAAATGTAGCCCTGCCGTTGACGGACACGTTGGGGTTGCATCCTGCGCTGAGAACGCTGCGTGGGCTCTACGATGATGGGCAGATGGCCATCATCCAGGGAGTCGGATATAAGAATTCAAGTCTATCGCACTTTCAGGGCACCGACAACTGGATGTCGGGCACTGAATCGGTCGGGCATGATGCATCCGGATGGGTAGGGCGAAAGTTGGAGTTCAGTCATCCCGACTTCGAAACAAAACCACGCGAATATCCTCTAGCTGTGCAGGTAGGAGGAATTTCTTCGCGCTTGTTCGACGGACATGAGCAGGGTATGGGTATGACCATGGCCAATGTGGATGTATTTCGGAGGCTTGTGCGTACAGGTCGGTTGTTTGACGAAAAATCTGCTCCCGACAACGCTTATGGCAATGAAGTTGCTTTCGTGCGCCGTATTGCCAATGACACATTTACTTACGGCAAGGCAGTCCAGGAAGCTGTTTCGAGGGGGGGCAACGCTATTTCGTATCCGCGGGTTGTACCAGCGTATCTCACCGAGAGACTTTCTACGGTTGCCCGTCTCATCAAAGGGAATCTTGGGGCTCGGGTGTATCATGTTGGTTTGGGGGGATTCGACACTCATGGTTCCCAGGGTAGTGTGTATGGCCGACACGCAACACTGCTGAGAGCTGTGGCGGATACGGTCAATGCCTTCCTCAATGACTTGGGGGAACTCAGTAAGGAGGTGCTGGTCATGACTTTTTCGGAGTTCGGCAGGCGGGTAAACGAGAACGGTTCGGATGGGACGGATCATGGCACTGCAGCGCCGTTGTTTCTATTTGGTCCGGGGGTCAAAGGTGGGCTCCTAGGCGATGCGCCTTCGCTTCGTGATTTGGATGCTCATGGAAATCTCAAGTATGGGATTGATTTTCGTGCCGTTTATTCAACGGTGTTGCAGCACTGGTTTGGTTTCACAGGTCCTACCAGTGCACAGGTTCTGGGTGAGTCATTCGATCCACTGGACGTTATTGCCAATCCATCTGATCCAATATATACCGGTGCTGAGCGTACAGCTGAAGTCCCCATTTCTGTTGTATTACATCAGAATTACCCCAATCCGTTCAATCCAGCGACGACTATTGAGTACCAACTTGGAGCGTATGGCAGGGTCACGCTTAACGTTTTTGATGTAACGGGTCGACGGGTAAAGACATTAGTGGACCGGACGCTGCCTCCCGGACATTACTCGGTTCAGTTTGATGCTGGTGGACTTCCAAGTGGGACTTATCTCTATCAGTTGCGTGTGGGCACTCAAGTAGCCTCGCGCAGAATGGTATTGCTCAGGTAGGAGGTTCTCCAAGCTATATACCCTGTGGTGGCCAGACCGAGGTAAAGCGTATATAGTAGAAGTGTAGGGTAGAGTTCAGTTGCTATATAGAGACCAACATAGATCGCGTCAGTAACAATCCAGACGAGCCAACTCTCGAGGATTTTACGGGCTGCCATCCAACTGGCAATCACACTGAGTGTAGTGGTTAGGCCTTCTGTTAGTGGGTAGGGTGATCCTGTCAAGTATTCGAGCAGCAGTGTGAACCCTGTGGTCCCCATTAGGGTCAAAAGAAGAAGTATCAAACCAACAACGGGACGGAGGCGGGTGACCATCAAGGTTCCGCCTTCGGGGCCTCCGGTTAGCCAGCTCCGCCATCCATAGATAGATATGCCAACGAATAACCCTTGGAGGAGCATGGTGGTGTAGAGGTGGGCCTCAAAGAACACAACGGCAAAAAGCAGACTGCTGATGATGGCAACCGGCCACGTCCAGATGTTTTGGCGAATATTAAACCACACGCACAGGATGCCCGTAAGCACAGCGACGCTTTCCAGAAGCCGTTCTTCAAGAATTTCCAAGAGTATATTCACCGGATCTGAATAACGTAAACTGCTCCCGCATCAGTGCTGCCTGTGGTGCCAATCAGGGCAGTCTGGTTGTAAAGGTCAATGGAGTTGCCGAAGGCGGCTTCCCCAATATCTATGATTCCCTGGTAGTGCCATTGTCCATTGTTGCGTGCGAATATGTAGACCACGCGATCGACATTGAAATTCAGACGGAGCTGCTCGTCGTAGCCAACGACAAGGGCCCTATCTCCATACAGGGCTACCTCTGTACCGAAAGCCCCTTTTCGGTAGGGTGTAGGGGGTTCCAGTGTGGCAGTTTTCAGCCAGGCTCCGGTTGAATCGCGGGCGAATAAAGTAGCCTGTCCAGACTCATTCTGTCCGGCTTTGGCCTGTCCAACGAGCAGTTCATCGCCATGCAGGTCCAGTGAAATGAAAAAATCTTCGATTCCTTCCAGCCGAGCAACCTCTGACCACGATCCATCTCGGTCAGATTCAAATAGATAGACTGAGCCTGCACGCCGATTGAAGTAGGCGCTGCCTGCGACCGCCAAGCGGTCAAGGTGGAGTGCAGCATTACCACCAAAAATACCGGCCGATACTCCACCACTGCCAGTCACTCTATGGTTCAATGACCAAGTGTTGTCGTGTTTTTCATAGATGTAGGCAGCGCCGTTCAGCTGATTGCCAAGTGTTGCATCACCGGCAGTTGTGAAGAGTACGCGATCATCATGTACAGCAACGGCGGCACCTGCCGGTCCCTCCCGGTTATGGCCGGTACTGGTGAGGCGCCCTGTCTGTGTCCAGTTGCCTATATCGTTCCGTTCAAACACATAGACCGCATTCGAGCGTTCGGCAGCAGAATATTCCTGGCTGCCTGCCACAAGGGCCACATTGCCATCAAGCGCGACTTTTCGACCAAAAACGAGGCCTTCCTCACAATCCGAAGGGATGAGTCGTGCTGTTTTGTGCCAATAACCGGTAGAATCCACCAACTCGAAGATATAGGCGGCTCCGGCACCTATCCCACAGGATGCTTCCCCACTTGCCCCAACAATCGCGCGGTTTCCATCCAGGGCTACCGAAGTTCCGAAATAGTTGCCACTGGTCGTGTCTGCATGAGGCAGCCGTGTGATCTGGGCCTGTACACAGAACGTGCAGCCCAATCCCCAAATCAGTATCACTCCGAATTTCAGGAGGTATCTCTGCGCGTAATCCTTCATTGCAACGGTTGGCTACTCACGTATATGATCCCCCAACGATTCCACTAGTGCTTCCCAGCGTGTATACAGGTCGTCCAGCTCTTTTTGGATAGATGCGTATGTGGCACTTGCCTCCTTTGCGCGCACTGGATTCGAGTAAACGTTCGGATCGGCCAGAGCTTTTTCTGCTGCACGCTTACGCAACTCAGCTTCCGCAATAGCCGACTCAGCTTCATCACAGAGCCACTGTTTTTGATGAGGTGTCAGCTCATCTGTAGCAGGTTGCCCATTCATCTGTGCCTCGCGGTATGCGCGATTACGGGCCTCAGCCTCGCGCCGTTTTTCTTCCTTGGTTTTGGGTCCACCGGATCGTGTGCGGGTTTTGCGAACAGGCTTTTTAGCAGCTGGACGATCTAGCCCAATTCGGCTAAGTGATCCATGGTTAAGCGCCCACCGATACTCCGAATAAGTACCCTCATATGTGCGTATCCCCTGGTCACCAATATGCCAGATTACGTTGGCAACATGGTCAAGAAAATGCCGATCGTGGCTCACAACCACAAAGGTCCCGCTGTACTGTCGAAGAGCTTCAATCAATACCTTGATCGACTGGATGTCCAGATGATTGGTCGGCTCATCCAGAATCAGGAAGTTGGCGGGATTAACGAGTGTTCTGGCGAGTGCCAGACGACTCTTTTCGCCCCCGGAAAGGGCCTGGACCGGCTTGAATACATCATCACCTGTAAACAGAAATGCCCCAAGAAGTGTGCGCAAGTAGACCTCTTCACGCCCAATGGCTTCCCGATTAAGCGATTCAAGCACAGTATCAGTTGCGGTCAGTGAATCTGCCTGGTGCTGGGCAAAGAACCGAGTTTCTACGTTATGTCCTTCCTTACGGGATCCTTCAATCGCCTCGCTTCCAAAAAGAATGCGCGCCAATGTTGATTTACCTGCACCGTTCTTGCCGATGAGAGCAATTTTTTGCCTGCGGGTGATCTCGAGAGGTCCAGCTTTGTCAAATACGCACACATCAGTCTCTTCTGCGCTGGTATATGTTTTCGAGAATTCGCTTACAGATAGAACAGTACGGCCGGATCGGTTCGGTGACGGAAACCGTATCCGAATCTGAGCATCTGGTGAGTCAGGTGGTAGGAGACGTTCAAGCTTTTCGAGATGTTTTATTCGGCTCTGAACCTGGCGTGCTTTTGATGCTTTGTACCTGAAGCGTGCTATGAAGCGCTCGGCCTGCAGGATTTCGCGTTGCTGATTTTCATAGGCGGCTTGTTCAAGGGTGCGCCGTTTTTCCCGTTCAATGAGGAAGTAATCATAGTTCCCGGCATATTCTGCAATACGACCGCGATACAGGTGTGCGACAGTGTTGATCATCCTGTTGAGGAAGTACCGGTCGTGTGATACCAGAACAACTGTACCGGCATAGCTGCTCAGGTATTGTTCCAGCCAGTCTATGCTGAGGATATCGAGGTGATTGGTGGGTTCATCAAGAAGCAATACATCCGGTCTCTGCAGCAAGATGCGTGCCAATGATACCCGCATTCGATAACCTCCAGAGAGGGTGTCTAAAGGTCGGGTCAAGTCATCAGTCGAGAACCCCAATCCCTCTAGAACCGTCTCTGCACGAGCCTGTGCGGAATGTGCCTCCTGGATCGCCAAACGTTCGTGGATGGCTTCTAGCTCCTGCAGAATTTTTCTCTGATTTGCGCCGGGAACATCAAGTGCCTGGGTGAGCGACTCTTCACGATCCTGTAGTGCTTCGATAGCATCAAAGGCAGTCAATGTTTCCTCGATCACCGATCGCCCGGATGTTATTTCCTGTACATCCTGGGCCAGATAACCTACCGAACCGGATCGGGTCACTTGGCCGGCATCAGGCTCGAGGTATCCCCCGATCACACGCAGGAGTGTTGTTTTTCCTGCACCATTGGGACCAATCAAACCTATTCGCTTACCATCTCCAAGGGTCCAGGTCAGCCCTTCAAGTATCTGGTTTCCCCCAAGTGCAACGTTAATGCCTTGTAGCTGAATCAAGATGCTGAATCAGTATGCGTTACGATTAACAAATCCCTTCCAGACGGTCAAGATCATGATTTTTACATCCAGATACAGGGACCAGTTCTGAATATAGTAGAGATCGTGCTGAATGCGTTTTTCCAGGGATGTATTTCCACGCCACCCATTGACTTGCGCCCAGCCGGTGATCCCTGCTTTCATTTTATGTCGCAGCATATAGCGTGGAATGCGATTCTTGAAATCCTCAATAAATACTGGTCGTTCTGGTCTCGGGCCAACGACGGACATATCTCCTTTCAGCACGTTGATGAACTGAGGCAGTTCATCAAGGGAGGTACGTCGAAGAATACGGCCGACCGGAGTTGCTCGATTCTCACCCTTTTGGGCCCAGACAGCCCCGGACTCTTTCTCGGCGGCAACAGGCATGGAGCGAAACTTCAGCATGTCGAAGCACAGGCCGTTGAGCCCCATGCGTTCCTGTTTGTAAAGCACGGGGCCCTTCGAAGAAAGTAGCACTAACGCGGCAATTACGAGCAAGAGCGGTGAAAGAATGATTAGTATCAGTAAAGAAAACACAACATCCAGACATCTTTTGACAAACCTCCGAAAATCTATTGGTGCTTCATCAATGATATGCAGTACAGGGAGACCACCTACGTCGGTAATGCGGCTGTTGATGATATCATGCTGCAGGAGGTCTGGTACCAGGCAAACATGCACGAGGCGTGTAGAGAGTGAGCTGAGAAGCGTCTCGATCTTACCAACTGCATGGAGGGGCAGGGCAATATAAACGTAATGGATTGGGTTTTCTGCCGAATCAAGCAGTAGCAGCACGTCATCCACTTCCCCCAAAACGTCGGCGTCTTCGGTTTTGTGATCATCCAGGAAGCCGATCACTTGGAATCCCATCCATGGATAAAGCTCAAAGGATTTAGCGAGCCGTCTTCCTGCAGTTCCGGCTCCGACGATAAGGACGCGCCGCAGGTGGCGCCCGCGCCGCCGTGCACTTCGTACATAAAAGTATATGCACAGCCGCAGCGTAACCATAGAGATTGGAGTCAGTGCGGCAAAGAGTAGAATGGTCAGGCGCGAAACGTTGAAGTCACGGTAGAATGACAGGAAAGCCATTGTTATGATTAGCGCCAGGCCGACAGATTTGGCTACACTTCGTATCAGTGTGGTCCAGCGCTGAGCGCGATCCGGCACGTAAAGGCCTGAGGCCCAGAAAGTGAGTGCAGCGGAAATCAGAATCCACGGAAAAAATGTCAGATACCGACTCAACGGATGCCACTCGGGAAGGGGAACCGGCCAGTTGACGAGGACCTCGAACCGGAGGTAGTAGGCAGCAATCCAAGCGCAGCCAACGAGCAGCATATCCATGAAGAACAGCAGTTGTTGGTAGAATCGACTCTGTTCCTGCAGCATTGGGGGTTACGTATATCTGGAAGTGTTGTACCTGATAATGGGAAACCGGGTTTATTCCGAGGATTCGACAAGCTGCATTGCGGTGTGCAGCAGCACGTTTACCCCTCGAACACAGGCTTCCCATGGTGTATACTCACGGAACGAGTGGCTGAATCCGCCTGCGGAGGGAACGAATATCAGGCCGGCTGGACAAAGGGTTGCCATCGACTGGGCGTCATGTCCAGCCAGTGAGGGCAGGCGCCGGCTGGACAGTCCGAGCAGGTCAACCGATGATTCGAACTGTTCAATAATTGTAGATGCCATCTTGCGTGCAGTAACAGATTCGAGGTGTTGGAAGTCAACCTTCAGACCAAACTTTACAGATATGTTCAGAGAGGCTTCCCGCAAGGCCTGTTCCAGCTCACCTGCGCGTGTAGCATCCTCGCTGCGCAGCTCCATGAATACTGTGACTCTGTTGGCTACAATATTGAAGGCTCCTGGTGAGAAGTCCATACGCCCTACTGTGGCAACGCAATCCGAGTAAGCGTCCATTACAGTTTTCCGGACCATGAGGCAGAATTCGGCGGCGCCCAATGCCGCGTCGCGGCGTTCGTTCATGGGAGTTGTACCAGCGTGATTACTTTGTCCTAGGAACGTAACTAGGTACATGTGAATGCCGACCATGCCGGTCACTACACCAATATCAGTCCTGCTGCGCTCAAGGCGTGTACCTTGCTCTATATGCAGTTCCAGGTAACCTTGCAGGTTTTCCGCTGGTCGGGTAGCGGATAATAGACCATCGATCGATAGTCCGGCCCTTTGTAGTGCCTGTCGAAAAGCTTCTGGATCTCCTCTGGGATTGGTCAAATCCTTCCGGGTCAGCTGTCCTGACATGGCGCGACTTCCAAGAAGTGAAACCCATGTTCCTTCCTCATCTGTGAAGTCGATGACCTCAACAGGCGCGTCTAAGTCCGTTCCATGATCACGCAAGACCTGCAATACTTCGAATGCTGCTGCAATGCCCAGTGCACCGTCAAATCGCCCGCCATTCGCTACGGAGTCGAGATGCGAGCCCAGTAATAGCACAGGTTTTTTTGCCTCAGAAGGAGTATGACACGCAGAAAGGTTGCCTGCATTGTCTTCATGGATCGAAAACCCTCGTTCCTTGATCATTTCGCGGAACGTTTCCCGTGCAGCTAAATGTGCCTCACTCAATGCGGGCCTGTTCAGTCCACCCTCCGGCGTAGCTCCATCCCGTGTAAGTCGTGAGAAATCCTCCAGAAATCGCGTCTCGTTGACGCGTATGGCATCTCTCGGGGTTGTCATTTCTTGTATCTGTTCGCGATGCGAATATCCTGCATCAGGTTGAATGCAAATACAGTACGGCGTGCATGTTATACCGACCCTTGTAAAAGTGACAAACGGTTTACGCGTTTATGACCATATGTTCAGGTAATCGTGGGCGATCCGTCAGTCTGAAATACACCTAGCGCGATGTCTATGGCCCGAACTGAGTGTGTGAGTGAACCGCAGGAAAGGTAATCCACCCCCGTTTTTGCTATGACGGGAGCCGTTTCCAGGGTAACACCACCGGTTGCCTCGGTCTTTATTTGACCGCCAATGCAATTTACGGCCTGCTTTAACTGTGAGCAGTCTATTGTGCCATCAGCATAACGTACTGCCATATTATCAAGAAGAAGTACATCAATCAATTCGGCAACGGTGAGTGCCTCCTCAACTTCTGCCATCGTACGGGCTTCCACGTCGATCAGGTAACGGGGTAGTTTCTCTGCGGCACGGCGCACAGACGCTGCAAGGCTTCCAACGGCCTCAATGTGGTTGTCCTTAATTAGGATTCGGTCATAGAGACCTATTCGATGATTGGTGCCGCCCCCCAACATGACCGCCCATTTGTCCAGGAGTCGTAGTCCAGGGGCTGTTTTACGCGTGTCGCGAACAAGGGTCTTGCTTCCTCGCACGCTCCCTATCATGGCAGCGGTTGCAGTGGCAATACCACTCATCCGCTGCAGGAGGTTCAAGGCCAGGCGTTCAGCCGTAAGTATAGAACGCAGGGGGCCGGTGACAGTACCGATTACCGTTTCTGCCGGTACATGGCTACCCTCTTCGAAAGCCCAGTTGCACGCCACCGTTGGATCAACCAAGGTGAATGTGTATTGGGCCGCCATCAAGCCGGCGACCACGCCATCCTCCCGCATTACCAGGTTTCCCTGGCCTTGATGATGTTCTGGTATTAATGCCTTTGATGTGATATCACCTTTGCCGACGTCTTCCGTCAAAGCATTCTGAAGAATGCACGTCAGGATTTTTGGTGACAAATAGCTGGGGAATGGTTCACTGGCAGGCATGAGGGCACTATGCCGCCGCGTTAAACTTGCCAATCTGGTCGAACCGCCTCAGGCGTTGATTCAGCAGGTCTTCCGTAGATAGTTTTTTCAGTTCTTGCAGAGTCTCGCAAATGGCTTGACCAACATACTTATACGTTGTTTCCGGATCGGAGTGTGCACCGCCCAGTGGCTCTTTCACGATTTGATCGACAATGCCTACATCGACAAGGTCAGGCGCTGTGAGCTTTAGAGCACGGGCTGCCTCTTCCTTGTAATCCCAGGACCTCCATAGAATAGATGAACAGCTTTCCGGGGAGATTACCGAGTACCAGGCGTTTTCCAGCATAAGCATCCGATCACCTACTCCGATGCCCAGTGCGCCGCCTGAGGCTCCCTCCCCAATAACGACGATAACAATTGGGACTTCAAGGCGAGCCATGACAAACAGATTGCGGGCAATCGCTTCAGCCTGCCCACGCTCTTCTGCATCCATACCAGGATAGGCTCCGGGTGTATCCAACAGGCAGACGATGGGTTTGCCAAACTTTTCTGCAAGCTGCATATGTCGCCGTGCCTTTCGGTATCCCTCAGGATTAGGCATTCCAAAGCGGCGATAGCGGCGTGTTTTTGTGTCTCGCCCCTTTTGGTGGCCTACTACGAGTATGGTATGATCCTGATAGTTGTAGCGATTGCCGCACAGAGTAGCGAAGCCACTCATAATTGCAGGATCGTCCCCGAAGTATCTGTCACCGTGTAATTCCATAAACCCCTGCGTAAGCGCGGAGATGTAATCACTGGTGTAGGGTCTCAGGGGATGTCTGGCAATCTGTACACGCTGCCAGCGGGTCAGGTTGCCGTAGACGGAAGTGCGTAACTCCCGAATACGCGATGCAAGTGCGTTGATTTCGTCAGAAAGATCAACCTCGCTTGTTTCGATGGACCGCATCTCGTCGAGCTTTTGTTCAAGCTCAACGATCGGTTTCTCGAAGTCCAGCAGGAATTTATTGGATTTCTTATGCATCCTTGACCTTGGAAGGGGCAGAATCAACAAGTGCAAGGGGGGACTGTTCCTAAGCCGGTGCCCGCAGGGCGCGTATGGCAATGAACCAGTCCAATATGGCGGATTGATTCCGTACGTAGTACCAGTATGCCTGTGCGATTTCTTCCGGCGGACGCCTGATACCTGGTCCAAGCATTTCGCTGACCGCAAATACACCTGGCTGCAGTTGCCATTCGGCAGGAGGGGTAAACCCGCTTCCCTCGTGGAAACCGATTAATGGGCGCTGTCCTTGCAGAACCGCACGCCATTGCCTGGTACGTTCACTTCTGCGCATCCACCGGGAGCGCGGGCCAGCCATCCTGGCAGCAAGCCAAACGACCGGGTGAATAACTGCTCCGGTCAGAGCAGCCATGATGTCGGATACTCGGCGCGCAGTATATGACCGCAACGCTCCAATAACCTCTTCGGCTTCAAGAAGGGGCTGTTTGCCCAGCTTTTCAATGGATGCTTTGCCGATCATGTGGTCCTGTCCCGCGTCAACTATATGCGTTTGCACGGGGAGTCCGGCAAGCTGCTGCATAAGTGCGAAAATTTTCTTGTTCGTCAGACTCGAGGATGCAAAAATTACTGACTCAATGTCATGTACGCGCACAATGTCTCCCAACTGATCATAGTCACCAAAATGAGGTAGTATAGAGGACACGTTGTACACACCGTCATGTGTTGCAACCCCCACCAGTGTGTGCTGTGGCATCTGCTGTACAGCGAGAATATCAGCGTCAGAAAGATCCCCTACGATGAGTGTACGGCGGCGCGGGCGCTGGCGGGTTCCGGGAATCAGACGCACAGCAGACAGGACCAGCAAACAGGCGGGCAGACTGGCCATCACAACTGCACGGGAAAATGCCACTTGTTTTACAAAGAATGATAGCGTAGCTAGCGAGGTAACTGCAGTCACCAGTCCCAGAAACACGAGCCCCAGACGTGGCTTGCGTACCCGGTACCCTCCCAGGGCAGCGATCATGCCAACAGTAATCAGGGCGAATAGTGGAGACAAGCCCCAATAGAAGAGTGGCGGAAATTGCGTTCCGGTCTGGATGGATCGAAACAACCCCAGTGCAGCTACAACCCCAACGCATAATACCCAGTCACGCACAGCTGCATGGCGCAGCACGTTTCCAAGCGCCGTCGCTATCCCTCGCATAACGACGGCCAGATGTAAAACCCACAGAAAGGCCTTGGGATAATCTTCACTCAAATGCTTTCTGGCAAAGCGAACCATCGCGCTGTGAAAGAGGCGCACGTACTTGAGGTCTCCCTTTTTTGTACTCTCACCTTTGTAGTGAATGATCTGGGTTTCTGGTGTGTAGTAGATCGCCCAGCCGGCTTTCTGGATTCGATAGCACAGATCCAGGTCTTCGCCATACATGAAAAATTTCTCGTCAAACAAGCCGGCGCCGCCAGGGACGGTCTTGTTGTTTGTTGATCCCGTGAGCGCAGTACTTCGCACGAACATGCAGGAACCGCTCAGCGCGTCAACCTTTGCCACTTCACTCTGAGGCAGGAAGGTGAGGTTGTAGCGGCCAAAAATCCTGCTCCGTGGAAATATCCGACTGAGCCCGGTCATGCGGTAGAATGCAATTTCGGGGGTAGGGAATGACCGGCGGCTCTCCAAAGCAAAGGTTCCGTCGGGATTAAGAATACGGCATCCCATAGCCCCAGCGTCTGGGTGGGCGTCCATAAAGTTCGTGAGCACGCTTATCGTGTCTTCCTCAACAATCGTGTCCGGGTTCAGGATGAACAGATACTCTCCGCTTGCTACATGTATCCCCTGGTTGTTGGCCGCAGAAAACCCCACATTCGAGCGATTGGCAATGACAACGACTTTTGGAAATTCCTCATCCAACATACTGACTGATCCATCCACCGAGTTGTTGTCGATCACAATTATTTCGGCAGGAATGTCGGTCAATGATCGTTCGACGCTACGGAGGGCCTGGCGAAGCAAGTCCCTTACGTTATAGTTAACGATGATCACCGATACCTTCAGAGGTTCGTATGATGTGCCGGCGCCTGCTGGCGGTGGGAATGGCTGGTTACCGGTCATATCCCAAGAACCCATTCAACACGATTTTGCTCCAGTTAACAATAGTTTGGGGCTGCGCTGTTTCCGTATACCTTGTTGATCGTGTACAGTGCGTTGGTTGTTCGGTCCGTTCGGGCAATATTGAGTCAGTTGGGGGATGGTCTATTCAGTGGGTAAGGGAGAGATCATGTATGTCGCTGCTTTGCACGATACTTGTCGCGGTATGTGAACGGCGGGGCCAGTCTTGGGCCGGATCTGATATTCCATAAGACGGCAGGCAAATACGCGGGCATGTTTTTGCCGGAACGGTCTTGTACATGCAGATGAATTCGGCATTTTACCAAGCTCCGCCTGACGATCGTCTTCATCGAAATAGCTGTTCCAGTGCATTGCGCTGTTCTGTATGTTTTTTGGGATTTTTTCGCTTTAATTTCTCTAAATTGAGCAGTTTCCAGCGAACTGCAGGCAGTTCTGCAGCCTCGGGCAATCCAATCAATCCGAAATCTGGCTCAGCATCGTGGAGTGAGAGCAGGAAGGTTGCAACCGCACCCGTAAGCCGTGACGCAATATCGGTCTGCAGATATCGGCCCGTTTCGATCAGTGTTTCAAGAGGTACCTTCTTTTGGGTCATTCCCACGAAGCGGTCGTCGTACCAGTCGTTCTGCAGTGGCTTCGTTGGTGCTAGCAATTCGTGTATCGGCAGGCGTGAACACGCGACATAGACCATGAACACACGGAAGAAGTCGTCTGTCAGCCCATTGTCTTCATAAAGTACCATAACATCAAATAGATCACGTGGATGCTGACGGTCAAGCGCCGCAGATATCTTGCTGGCGTACACATCCTCAAAGGACGCCACATTCATTTCTATTGACTTGAATTGTTTTGTTGCGGTCTTGGATGTCATTATTGTGCGTGGAGGGAATACCGTGCCCCGCACCACCGTGGATGCCTCAATCTTGATTAACGTCTCGCCTTGTATCACAAAGATTCGCGGATTACTGATTCTTCCTACACTTGCGCGTTTGGCCGTGATTCCAGAATGTCGGTCTATGATCAATGCGGCGATACGGTCAAGTGTGCTAGCAATTTCCTTGAGTGACGACGAACGGTCGGCTATCGGCAGCCACAAGAGATCAATATCTACTGAGAGCCGTGGCATGTTCTGATAGAACATGTTGATGGCCGTGCCGCCTTTGAGTGCAAATGCTGATTCCTCCGCGACATTTGGTAGCAAATCCATCAGCAGGTGAGCCTGGGCAAGATAATCAGAAGATGCAGTCATCTTCGTATGAAGTATCCACGAAAAATTCTGGAAGGGAGATGTGGTAGGTGGGATGGAACTTTCCGCCTGGAACTAGCGCACGCGGTCCGCTGCCGAAGTCAATCTGATCTGTGTCCAGATATTTTCGCCAGGGATGTTGGTATAGATCCGCAAAAACGAAAAATAGCCGCCGAACCTTGACACTGCGGCAGGCCGTTAAGAGCGTCATGAGAAGCTCTGGTCGCAGCGTTATCAAGCTTTGGAAGTACAGTTCTACATATTCGAAGTCTGAATCTCCCTGTAATTCAGCAATCAATTCAAGAATTGCACGTTCGGGACACGATGCTTTGATGGGCCAGCGCCAAATATCCACGGCCCATTCTTTTCGGTAGTTAAGAGGATGGGCGTCAACAATTCCGACTGGATTGTCTCCGAATAGCTTGGATCCATGTAAGATGATCTTATCTGTTGTCGGAAGACGCTCGAGCCAAGAAGGTGCACTGCCGTAGAAATGAACACGCTGTCCTTCTCCCATCATTATATAGTGGGCGTAGCCAGCATAATCCAGAGCATTTTTCCCACCCAAGTGCACATCGCAGTCCATGAGTTGCTGAAGTGATACGAGAATTGCCTTCCAAGATAGTTTGTCAGACTCAACGCGGTTTGGGAGTGGACGCCGATACACTCCGCGAATGATACGTTCAATCCATCCCTGATTGACGTAGTTGTGTATGGACTTTGGGTCAATTCCCCTAGCCCTGAGCCACGCCGTATCCACGATGAATCCTGGCGGGAGTGCATCAAGGAGAGGCTTTAATCTAGGTGTTCTTGAATGACTCATAGCCATCAAAGATCAAAATTTTCGAAAATTAACATTGAAAAATGTTCAATAATATGGCTGTTAGCCATTAAAATTAGATAAAGATAAAATTGTTTCCCTCTTGAATCTCTGTGGTGTTTCACCTTATGTCACACGGTTACTGGGGTATTAAATAACTGCTTCCGCCCTCTGTACTGTGGTTCGGTGTTATGCAGTTTCAACTAATTGGCCTCGAATGAGGGGCCAGTCTATAATTCGTGTTCTTACTACATCCTTTACTACGCTCTCGCATCTCGTGTGTGTATTCAGATTGATTTAGAGCATCTGACCTAGCCTGAATTCCCGCGTTCATTTTCTCATGTGAGGATTATGGTCGTTTAGAGAACTGTACTCGTAGGGTTTTGTTGTCAAGCCAGGGGATTTTCTGGTGTAATTCGGGGTATCCGGCAGCGACCAGGTAGTTATCTTTGGCGCGTGCACGCAACTGGACGAGGATTTCATTCTGGGTAATGGTGACCTTTCCGGTGTGTCGCATCAGGTCACGGTAGAGAGTCCGCGCCTCGGCTTTTTCATAGCCTTGTCCGACGCGCACGCCCATGAGTCGATAGAGTACGCTGGCCATAACGGTCAACTGCACATCAACGTTGATGCGCATAGGAACGGCCGAGCTCAACGCATCCATGTGAAAGAAGTCAATGGCATCGCTGATGACATTTTCGATGACCATACGCCGGGCATACCGGTCAATCAGTTGCCGGGGCGTGCGTTTCATCTGATTGGTAATCAAAACCGTTGGCTTGTCATGTCCTAAGTTTTTGACAAGCAGTTGCCGAATGGGCTTGGGATAAGCACGCAGTTTGACGGTTTCATCCACGACGCTTGGGGTCCGATACGCACGCCCAATGTTGGAGAGTCGGATTTTCTTCCAGGCCGACTTATCCAGGGAATGAATGCGCCGGATCAAGGAAGCGTGGCGGCGGCGCAGCGTGATAAAGTCAATGCCGAGCGCATCCAGTTCTGCCAAGTTGGCATAGACCGTAAACCGACTGTCAAAGACCAGTTCACCGGGGAGCTTCCCCGTTCGGGCTTTCCAATCTCTGACAAACTCCAGAATGGCATCATTCTGGGTTTCTTTTCGGATCGTCGAATCCGCGTAACAGAAGACATGTGCTTCGGCATCGCGGGCCAACAGGGTCAGGATCCCGCGTTGGCGTCGACTTCGCTTGGAGACAAAGTGTTTCTGCAAAAGGGCCTGATGCCCATGATAGGGGATGGTATGGAAATCCAGGTCCACGGAGGCGCCCGTACCCCCCACATTGGCCAGCTGTGCAGCGGCATGATACCACCGGTGCATCAAGGGTCCCGAAAAGGTCGAATCCACCTGGATGGAGTACTCCGTCAGGGTCGTGCGTTTGGGGATAACATTGAGGCCGGTAAACAATGCGAGGCCCTGATCCAGTGTTTCGGCCATGACCTGGGAGGGCCGTCCGATCCCGGCGAGCTTCAGGGCCAAGAGCGAACGAACCGCACAACCGGCCGGGATCATACGGGTACCCGGCATCTTGACGTGATCCAGAATTTCGTCAAGACCTATTCGCGCCAGATCAAAGGCGAATAAAAACAATCCTGCAAAATCAGTCGAAAAGGACCGCGGACTGAGATCAAGCTTTTTGCGGTTTGCGTTGAGGGTTCGCGGAGCAGGCCGCTGGGCGGATCGGCGGGGCAGGCGCTTGATGTTTTCCTGGTTGAAGATCTTATGGATGTAGCCTACACTGGCCGGCATGTTTTCCTTTTTCAGTGCCTCCTGAATTTGATAGAGGGTTAAGCCCTGTTGTTTTCGGAGGGCAAGAATCCGGGCACGTTTGGGATCAGTCGGCTTAGCGCGGGGTTCGGATTTTTTTAATTGGGGCCAAAAGAAGTCTGCGGAGGGATTTTTATTGAAGCGTGTGAGGAGGTTACGGAAGGAGCCGGGGGCATAGCCGCCGCGCTCGGCGGCTTCTTCAATCGTGCATTCTTCGTGGAGGTAGGCTCGGAGGGCTTCATACTGACGCATGGGGAGGCCATCGGGCAGCGCAAAGAAATCGGAGCGTCGGTTCATTGTATATCGTGAACTATGAAATAATAGCCAATATAATAACAATAAAATTATAAAACAAACGACGAACTAGAATACATTAAAAGACCCAGTAAAATCAACGAAATAGCGGACGAAATGTCCAATTCAGAGGCTATGAGCAGGGATTGAGCTGGGACAGCTCGGCAGCAACACCAGAACAGGATATGATGTTATAATATTGGAATACTGTTCGTAAGCTCACGTAAAATATGAATATAGGTGTAAAAAAGCCATTTTCAGGCCCTATTCATAGGATTTTCCGTGAAAACACGCTTGGCTAAAACTCCCCGGGAATTCAGGCTAGATTCCGTTTGATCGTGCGCCGTGGAAAGGCGCTTTCCTGTGGCGGGTGCGAATCCCGCCCAACACCTGTCGCTCCGGTTGGTAGCGGCCTTAGCGTATTATGGAGGTAACGAAATGATATGAAGCACTGAGGTTTAACGGGCTACGCGAGTAGCTTAGCGACCATGCGGGCCGGAACGTGCAGTAAACGTCGAGCAGGCCTCGAAACGATCAATGTGAGTGTCGACCTTCCGGTCATATGGGGAAGACTGGCACGCATGGAAGATCAGGGAAGTAGCAACACGGGAAGCCCTGTCGGTGCTGAGGCACACGGCAACCGGAACTCCGTAAGGAGCAGGCCGGGCCGTCAGGGTGGCGGAGTGGTCCGTAGTACCGTAGACGCGGGGTAACGCCTGTTGAGGAAAGGGACCGCAGGGTTGGAGGGCAGATAATAAGGACAAAGGGCATCGGAAAATGGCAACGCCTAATATCTGGGAAAATGTCAGTGCGTCCGGCATCTGCACATGCATAAGTGAAGGGATCGTCAAGGCGACGGTGCTGGCGGGGCGTAGCGAGGCCCGTCCGCATGTCATGCGAAGTTGGTCTGTCCGCAGGCAATGTGCCATTGTCTGCATAACAGGCAGGACTGTACTGAGGCATGGTAATCCGAGTACGAGCCGCATGATCCACCTGGAGAGCCGGGTGCGGGAAACCCGCACGCCCGGTTCGGAGAGCAGGGGGCCGGAGACGACTTACGGGAGCCTGACTGAGGGCCAAAGCGAAAGCGATGGAATTGCCACAGGACCCTAAGAGCACCGCGCCGGCCCCTTGACTCTACGCGTCCTAGTGCGCTTCGGGCAAAATTAGACCGGCCTTAGTGGCGGACTGGGAATAGACCCCAGTCACCGTTGCTATCCTTCTCCATGCGTTGGTCGCATAGCGGGAAAACAAGGTCTGGGTCTACCCCCGCCTTAAACGGACTATATTCCGCATATCCTGTTGCTAACGCTATTCTTTCCCTCTGTATCAGCAAGGTGCCCACTTCGCACCACTGCGTTTTGTACGGACACCATTCCTCTTTGGGAGGCTCTGGTTCCTGTTCTTCGCCAGACACTATCCATACTGGCGGAAGCCAGCACGGTTTCTCCGGCGGTTCGCTTGACGCAAACAGATTTCTGACATAAGCTTCACCCGCACCTCCTACTCCTGCATCAAGTATTGAGGACAATACGTCCCTTTTTGGAACGGCTTCGGTGCCATCCATTGCCTCGTACACGTTAATCAACACCTCAGTCGCGCGCTCATACGGAATCCCTGCGGTCGAAGGGTGCTCACTCGCCGCCGTCTGCAAAAGAAACTCGACCTTCCTCGCGACTTTAGACGAGGGGGTTTCCAGTATAAGCCTGCCCAGATCGTCGGCAAACGCATCCAGCTCCGCGGCGGACACGAAACGTTGCTCATCCACTTGCCGGAGAATCATCTCCGCAGCGCTTCCTCCCCATCTTTTCTGTGCCTGTATGCTCTCCAAGGCAAATTGCGGCGTCGGGATAACGGTTCTAAGATTGCCGTGGTCGTCTTCTACAAATACAAAGAACTTCTCGTGCGCGTCAGGATCGTACGCCTCCTGTGCCAGGGCAACGCCCGGGATCAGGAAGGCCATCAATAAAATCAGGTTTTTCATTTTGTCACCTCTTGTGTTTAGTTGTTATTGGGAAGGGCAACCCACATTACCGGCCGTGCTCTTTCCTGGCAGTATACCTTTCTGCCACCCCCTCCCTCCGAGATTATGCCACCAGTCAGCTGTGCCTCCATCGTATCCCGGTGCCTTTTCGCCCGCATGAAACAGCCGACCCGCAGCGAACTCGTTCCACCAGTTATTTATCTTCTCAGCATCCAGGATTGCCTCCAATTCAGTAAAGTTAGCGGCATTGCTCAGACACGTATTGAAACCGGCTTCGCGCGCTCTTTCGTGAGCAATGATGGCATCCCTCATAGCACCGTAGCCCGCCGAAGTACCACACCCATCGTTAACGTTTAACCAGGAATCACTATCCTCCAATTTCTCCGAAGCTAGATCACAGGTGTTGTTGTGAACGCCATCGTATTTAGGTCCACCAGCCGGATCGTAGTCATCTAAGATCCGGAGCCTGGAACTTAATGCAGCGATAGGTCCCGCCATGACTGTACCAGCCCACGGCCCGGTACCCTCCAGGAGGGTCGGCCCTTTGCCAGGGTCAGTAAGAGCATAATCGCCGTGTCTATTACCGCTCAAATCGCCACTATACTCAACATCGGCCCGGAGCTTGGGGGCACTGTAACCTGTCCTGGGCTTCACCTTTATGGTTTTGGAGTCAGACCACTCTTCCGACTTTACGGCAACCGTGACCGTCACCTCCTTGGTTGCCACTCCGCTCCACTCACTGCTGTTTGCATCCGATGTTAATAAAACCCTACCCTCGCTTGAAGACCAGCTGAACTGGTACACCTGTTCCGGAGTGTCTTCGGGGTACTTTACGTTGACTACACAACTTGCTGATCCTCCACGCACAACGGACTCGAGGCAACCAAAGCTAAACGTGATCTCATCCTCTTCTTCCTCTTCTTCGTCGTCCTCACCATCTCCGCCGCCTGTGTCGTCACCGCCCCCACCGTCATCATCGCCTCCGTCATCCCCGCCGCCTCCGCCGTCATCGTCATCCCCGCAGCCGGAAACGCAAACGCAGGTAATCTCGATCTCTGCGGGAGTGTGGTTACAAACATTTCCATAGCTGGGGAAGCACACATCGCCCCCTCGCGTGTAATCGCTTTCCCAGCAAAACCACTCGCTTGCATGCGTCTTACCCATGCCGTCCTTGCTCACCAGTTGCATCTCTACCGGCTCGGGCGCCTTCCCTGGCTCATACAAGAAGGCTTGCGTGGAGGCATACCCGATCGTGTACTCCGGCACCAAAATCCGCATACTGTCAAAGGCTCCCGAGAGCCACTGCACGACGTAGTCCCTGAATAGCGACGCGTCCAGGTCGGGCGCGACGAACTCAACCAGGCGCCCCGATAGAATCTGTCCATTTTCGTCCACGTCGGCAACCAGTGTACGGACGACCGACACTTCCGGGTGGGAGGGGCTGCCTGTTGCTGGACCTAGTGTAGTCGCGGCATAATAGCCTCCGATCCCGTTATCCCAAGTCTCCATCTGATCCCAGTCCGGCGGATACGCACTTACCATCGCCTCAAGTATTGCGGCCAGTGTGCTATCCTCGGAAATCTTTCCGGCGGCCCCCTCCGGCAGCTTTGCGGGCGCGCTCTGTTCCTCCGCTAACGCGGTTTTGTACCACTTTTGGACGGCCTCTATGCGTGGGGAGACGTCCGTTTCAGAGGGCGGCGGCTCTACGTACGGGTCAATGCCGCTATCGCATTGGGTAAGCACCAACAGGCCGCAAACGGCCAGTAAAAGAAGGCCCCACCTGCTGCGGCCCGTTGATCTGTCAGCGTTCTTCAGTCTCATGTGAGTGTGTGTAGGTACCCTAGCCTGAATTCCCGCGTTCATTTTCTCATGTGAGGATTATGGTCGTTTAGAGAACTGTACTCGTAGGGTTTTGTTGTCAAGCCAGGGGATTTTCTGGTGTAATTCGGGGTATCCGGCAGCGACCAGGTAGTTATCTTTGGCGCGTGCACGCAACTGGACGAGGATTTCATTCTGGGTAATGGTGACCTTTCCGGTGTGTCGCATCAGGTCACGGTAGAGGGTCCGCGCCTCGGCTTTTTCATAGCCTTGTCCGACGCGCACGCCCATGAGTCGATAGAGTACGCTGGCCATAACGGTCAACTGCACATCAACGTTGATGCGCATAGGAACGGCCGAGCTCAACGCATCCATGTGAAAGAAGTCAATGGCATCGCTGATGACATTTTCGATGACCATACGCCGGGCATACCGGTCAATCAGCTGCCGGGGCGTACGTTTCATCTGATTGGTAATCAAAACCGTTGGCTTGTCATGTCCTAAGTTTTTGACAAGCAGTTGCCGAATGGGCTTGGGATAAGCACGCAGTTTGACGGTTTCATCCACGACGCTTGGGGTCCGATACGCGCGCCCAATGTTGGAGAGTCGGACCTTCTTCCAGGCCGACTTATCCAGGGAATGAATGCGCCGGATCAAGGAAGCGTGGCGGCGGCGCAGCGTGATAAAGTCAATGCCGAGCGCATCCAGTTCTGCCAAGTTGGCATAGACCGTAAACCGACTGTCAAAGACCAGTTCACCGGGGAGCTTCCCCGTTCGGGCTTTCCAATCTCTGACAAACTCCAGAATGGCATCATTCTGGGTTTCTTTTCGGATCGTCGAATCCGCGTAACAGAAGACATGTGCTTCGGCATCGCGGGCCAACATGGTCAGGATCCCGCGTTGGCGTCGACTTCGCTTGGAGACAAAGTGTTTCTGCAAAAGGGCCTGATGCCCATGATAGGGGATGGTATGGAAATCCAGGTCCACGGAGGCGCCCGTACCCCCCACATTGGCCAGCTGTGCAGCAGCATGATACCACCGGTGCATCAAGGGTCCCGAAAAGGTCGAATCCACCTGGATGGAGTACTCCGTCAGGGTCGTGCGTTTGGGGATGACATTGAGACCGGTAAACAATGCGAGGCCCTGATCCAACGTTTCGGCCATGACCTGGGAGGGCCGTCCGATCCCGGCGAGCTTCAGGGCCAGGAGCGAACGAACCGCACAACCGGCCGGGATCATACGGGTACCCGGCATCTTGACGTGATCCAGAATTTCGTCAAGACCTATTCGCGCTAGATCAAAGGCGAATAAAAACAATCCTGCAAAATCAGTCGAAAAGGACCGCGGACTGAGATCAAGCTTTTTGCGGTTTGCGTTGAGGGTTCGCGGAGCAGGCCGCTGGGCGGATCGGCGGGGCAGGCGCTTGATGTTTTCCTGGTTGAAGATCTTATGGATGTAGCCTACACTGGCCGGCATGTTTTCCTTTTTCAGTGCCTCCTGAATTTGATAGAGGGTTAAGCCCTGTTGTTTTCGGAGGGCAAGAATCCGGGCACGTTTGGGATCAGTCGGCTTAGCGCGGGGTTCGGATTTTTTTAATTGGGGCCAAAAGAAGTCTGCGGAGGGATTTTTATTGAAGCGTGTGAGGAGGTTACGGAAGGAGCCGGGGGCATAGCCGCCGCGCTCGGCGGCTTCTTCAATCGTGCATCCTTCGTGGAGGTAGGCTCGGAGGGCTTCATACTGACGCATGGGGAGGCCATCGGGCAGCGCAAAGAAATCGGAGCGTCGGTTCATTGTATATCGTGAACTATGAAATAATAGCCAATATAATAACAATAAAATTATAAAACAAACGACCGAACTCGAATACATTAAAAGACCCAGTAAAATCAACGAAATAGCGGACGAAATGTCCAATTCAGAGGCTATGAGCAGGGATTGAGCTGGGATAGCTCGGCGGCAACACCAGGACAGGATACGATGTTATAATATTGGAATACTGTTCGCAAGTTCATGAAAAATATGAATATAGGTGTAAAAAAGCCATTTTCAGGCCTTATTCATAGGATTTTCCGTGAAAACACGCTTGGCTGAAACTCCCCGGGAATTCAGGCTAGTTTGTAGGCATTGGATAGCCGTGATCAAGGCCTCTTGCCAGCTACTCTTATTATTGGCCCTTCACCCAATATTATGACGAGATCTGTAAATTCAGGAAAATTCGGTATAAGGTGGTCATGACAGTAGTGTTTATGTGCTCTATTTTTGGTTGTTATTCTGGGGAAAATTTCACTTGAAACAGATGCGAATACAATGAAAAAGGATGAGGCGAGTATCCATAGGAGTATAGGGCTTGAATCGCCTTGGGAGATTTCAGAGGATCGTTATGATGATAAGGATCGGGTACGGCGGGTAACGGTGATCTGCACGGATACATCATTGCTGTCATGTCCGAAGTGTAAGGCGGCTTGTTCCTTTTATGATTTGCGCGAGGCACGTTCCTGGCGGCACTTAGATACCTGTACCTATCGTACGGAGTTGATTGCCCGGGTTCCGCGTGTAAAGTGTCCAGCGTGTGGAGTTCGGACGGTGCAGGTTCCTTGGGCATCGTCGAGTTCCCGGCACACCTTTGACTTTGAAGAGATGGTAATTGGATGGCTTGGGGATGCGAGGGTATCCGCAGTATCGCGGCAGCTCGGCGTGGGATGGAAAGTGATTTCAAGGATCATGGAGCACGCGGTAGAGCGAGGACTTCGGCGCAGACAAACGGAGATTATTCCGCACATTTGCGTGGATGAGACCTCCTTCCGTAAGCGACATAAATACGTTACGGTCGTTTCCGATGCAAAGGCAGGCAGGGTCCTGTATGTGGGGATCGGACGCACGAAAGCGGTGCTAAAGCGCTGGTATTTAAGTCTCACACCAGAACAATTGGCGGGGATTGAGAGCGTGAGCATGGACATGTGGCCCGCCTACATCTCTGCCACCTTGGCGTGTGTAGCTGATGCAGCGAAGAAGATTGCGTTTGACCGGTTTCATGTGGCGAAGTATCTGGGGGAGGCCGTGGACAAAGTGCGTCGGCAAGAGCACAAGGCTTTACGCGCCGAAGGAGATACGACCCTCACCGGAAGTAAGTACGACTGGCTAACGAACCGGGAAAATATGTCCAAGAAGCAGAAAGCGCGGTTTCAATCGTTGAAGAACAGTTCGTTGAAAACCGCCCGGGCGTGGGCCATCAAGGAGATGGCACGAAATTTATGGCATTATGTACATCCCACCTGGGCCCGCAAGGGCTGGAAAAGATGGCTTTCCTGGGCCATGCGCTGCCGCTTGGAGCCGGTCAAGGAAGCCGCCAAAACCATTAAAAACCACCTGTGGGGAATCATCAATGCAATTATTCTCAAGGTCAGCAATGGCCCGGCCGAAAGCATCAACAGCCGAATAAAAACAGTCAAAGTACGCGCCCGCGGATTCCGAAATAATGAACGATTTGCAACCGCCATTTACTTCCATCTCGGAGGCTTGGACCTCTCCCCCAGAATGAAATGAAAATTGCGTTTTCACAAGATTGGCCCAAGACCCTTATTATTTATGTCGAGTGGTATCCTGGTCGGAGCGTATCAGGGATGGTTTTTGATTATAGTGTTTTTAGATGGCTAACAACCATCGAAATAGTATAATATCGAAATATCCGGAAGAATACACTTTCAAACTTAAATCACCATGGCATCTAGGTGGCGAGTGTTCTCGGTTATACTTATGCTTTTTCGTACAGGATAGTTTCGGAAAATCAGATCACACGCTCGTCAGGTGTACATCGGTTTTTGAATTCTCCCCCAAATTCTTCAGCAGTCTTTGCAATAAGTTCAGACAGGAGGTAATCATGTGCGACAAATGACGTACCCTAGCCCTGATACTCATGTTGGCTACTGTGTGCTGGCAGGCATGGACCTGGGGGGAGAATTGTTGTTCAGCAAGCGGCTACCAACCTCGGAAGCCGCAAGGATTGGTCTTGTGGACGTTCACGCTGTTATTAGCCATTAGTGCAGTGATGCAGAGTTGTATTAGGAGAAAAGGGGAAGATCAGCAAGGGAAATACATTCTTATGGATGTCTGGCACACACGGAGAACGCTTGATTGACTCGACTAGAAAGAATCTGATCGAAAAGGGCTTGGTAGACTGTATGGTGTCCCTTCCCGGGCAGCTTTTCTACACAATTCAATCCCGGCATGTTTATGGTTTCTGTCACGTGAACGCAAGCGACACGAAGGTATCTTATTTATTGATGCGTGTAAACTGGGTCGGATGGTAAGCAGGACACACCGGGAATTGACAAGTGAAGAGATAAGCCGCATTGCCAATACGTATCATTCTTGGCAAAAGGGGGAGGATGTTGATGGCTACGAGAACATTCCGGGCTACCGCAGGAGTGCTTCACTTGAAGAAGTTCGTAAGCATGGCTATGTGCTTACGCCTGGATGCTATGTTGGTTTGGAGCCTCAGGAAGAGGATGCAGAGCTGTTTGAGGACAAGATTGAGCGATTGGTATTCAAGTTTCGAAAACAATAGGCCGAAGGTACTCGGCACGATGTCGCGATCAATGAGAATCTGGAGTCATTGGGATTCGGAGGATGGGGGTGATGAACATAGACACGACCTTTTTGCGCCGCTGTATTGCCTCACTCGAATGAGCGGTAGGGGAAATCGAACGGTATGAGGGTGGCGACGAAGTTATGTACGATATCTACCGCGCCGCGTGTGTCAAGGAATTTGAACTTGTACTCGAACAGTCCGGCAAGCTACTGCGTAAGCTGCTGGCCGCCTGGTTCGCCAGTAACAGAAAGGCCGACCATCTCCATTTTAAGGATCTCTTCCGCCACGCGACGCGCCACGGTCTGATCTCGCCAAATGCATCGGAGCGGTGGCTACGTTACCGTGATAACTGTAACTTCACGGCGCACGACTACGGTGAGGATTTTGCGGAAGCCACACTCAGGCTACTTCCGGGCTTCATCAAGGACGCGAAAGCTCTTGCTGGCATGATTGAGCGGGCCGAGGATGATTGACCAGCTACGTCTCGCAGCAACGCATCGGCGCATCCTGAAAATCTTACTGCGGGAGCACCTGCCCGGTGTGGAGGTGTGGGCATATGACAGTCGCGTGAGCGGCCGGGGCCACGAAGGCAGTGACCTCGACCTCGTGCTGCGGGGGCCGGGGGTCGACGAAATTCCATTCGAACGGTTGATGAACTTCGAGGAGGCCGTGCGGGAATCGACGATTCCTATTCTCGTCGAGGCGAGGGACTGGACGAGACTGCCGGAGCGATTCCACCAGGAGGTCGAGCGGGAGTATGTGGTGGTTGTGGAGGCTACAGGAAATAAGGACATCATAGGCCGACCGGTTCGTGATGATTAGTTTTTCGGCATTGGGACTGCCTTTTTTCTTGATCGCCTTACCTCGTACTGGTAGGAAATCTGCTTGTATCTTCAGGGAGCCGCCCCACTTTTCGCTGTACCGTGTATAATTTTTGCAGTGTCTGGGCGTGGAGAATCCCGTTGCAGGTACACGCGCGGTTTGCCGTCTTTCTCGGGAAATTTTCCAGGCACGAACGTCAACATCGCTGGTGATGTGTTCTAGATCGCTAGGTGCTTGTGTTGGGATCTCGCGCGACTTGGACTGCAAAGACTACTCGGACCGGGGTATTAATATTATGGGCGAGACACCTTTGCCGCCGCACATACTCTCGGCTTTGGGTGAGGAAGTTGTTGATTGTAGTCTTCCGTCCAGTGTGGATTATCGTAGATTGGCCAAGGCTAAGGATAGTTTTCGTGTCATCATCCGAAAATATGGATAATAATTCTGTATCCAATGTAAAACCATGATCGTCGTGCGGGCCTAAAAAAAAGTAGTACCCAAGAGAATGATGACGAACCGTTTGAGGACAGGATGGAGAGGCTGGTAGTTGAACTCCGCGAACGACAGGTGGAAGGCTCTGGCCTGATACCGTGATCCAAAAGAATTTGATGGCTTCAGTGAAACGAAATAATGTCGTCAATTAATCCAACAAGGTTGTGGCAGGAGGTTGCTTTGGGTGAGGATACAGGCATGGAGTTGAAGGCCGTCGAATTCCGTGGAATGAAGGTTTCTGCACCCCGGCGCGATTCGCTCGCGAATGAAATTGCGGCGTTCGGAAATGGAGAGGGAGGCCGGCTGGTCTTAGGCGTAACGGATGATGGGCACCCGCAATCTCTTGATCGATCGAAACTAGACATACTAGTCAGGTTCGTGGGTGAAATTTGCAGGGAAAGCATCAAGCCTGCTATTGACTACAATGTCTTTCGAGTGCCTGTAGGATCTGCTGATGGCGGTGCACTTCTTGTTGACATACCGGAGAGTGTAACGGTGCATCGCTCCCCTGGGGGATATTTTCGTCGACGAGGAGATCGCAAGCATGAGATGGATTCGGTTGAAGTCCACCGATTGACACACACGCGTGGGCAGTCCGATGACACCTCAACAGATACCCAAGTCGTAAGGAGTACTGCTATCAAAAGTCTCCACAGGCAGCTGTGGCGCAGATATGTGAGTTCCCGAGTACATGACGTGCCCGAGGTTGCATTGACGAAGTTGAAATTCGCCAAGGAAGATTCGAGCGGTAATTTTCTGGCGACGGTAGGGGGGGTGCTACTGGCGTCAAAGGATCCACGCGAATGGTTGCCGAACGCTTGGATTCAGGCAGTGTGTTACCGGGGACAACGTCTAGATGGCAACCAGCAAATTGATTCTCGTGACATTTCTGGTCCTCTTGATCAACAGATTCGCGGAGCAATGCGCTTCGTGGTAGCCAACCAGCGAGTGGCGGCGTATAAAAATCCTGCACGCATTGAACTGCCTCAGTTCAGTTTGCGAGCGGTCTTTGAGGCTGTTGTGAATGCGGTGGTACATCGTGACTATGCAGTACGTGGATCACGGATTCGCCTATTTCTTTTCGAGGATCGCCTGGAACTGTATTCTCCCGGCGGCCTGTGCAATTCCATGACCACTGACGACTTACGCACTAGTCAGTTTACACGCAATGAGCTACTCGCTTCGCGGTTAGGGCAATGTCCTGTGGGGGATGTTCCAGGATCTGGCGGACGCGAGTACTTTATTGAACGGCGCGGTGAGGGGGTTGCCGTGATTGAAACTGAGACCTATGCTTTGACTGGTCAGCGGCCCATGTTTCAGTTGATAGGTGGACGTGAACTGAAGGTTGTTCTGCCAGCAGCCAGTCTCCCAGTACCAGAGGGTGTACAGGTTCATATAGTGGTTTCTCACGGCGATACGGGCGAGCCGCAACCGGACGTACATGTGCTGATACTCAACCCGAACAACACGTTCAGTGAGGCTCAGACTAATGCCTGCGGACGGGCTGAGTTTTTAATCCATTCCAGACTTCCTATTATCGTTTTCTGTGCGGCAGAAGGATTCAAAGCGCACGTGGAACGATACTATTTGCCCGACAGACCACTTGAAGTTTCTATTCGCCCAGCCCCGGAGGGAGGATCGCGGATTATAGCCAACCGCTCAGGACACCTACCCGGTATTCGGGGAGGGCTGAACCCCATACTAGACGCTCTGGATCGCACCTACCTCTACGCAGACAGTGTCATCATCAACGAAGGACAACCCCAGCCAGTCCACTTTGCGTTGAACGAACCCGTGTATCTTAGAGACGAATCTGGAGCCAGTGCCACACTTTGGTTTCGTGAGATGATTGGGGCTTCCTGCATCTTCGACTATCGTTATGATAAACCATGATAGGTCAATTATAAGATGACCAGCAGCGAAAACTTCCTCACCGAGTCGGCGGTTGAGGCCGCCGCACTCGAGTGGCTTGAAACCCTTGGGTAGCAAGTCGTCCGTGGTTGCGATATTGTTCCGCACACGGAAAGTGGACAGAGGAGAGGCTACGACGAGGTTGTTCTGGAAAGCAGGCTATGTGATGCCCCTGATCAACTGAACTCAGGGTTACCTCTCGAAGCCATGATCTATGCGCAAAACAAGATAATTTCCCCCGAAGGCCCCACGATAGAAACCCGAAACCGTAGATTTTACCGCACGCTTATAAGAGATTTTATAGCAGGACTCCTTACTGGTTGAGCTCCATGAGCTTGTATTAACTTTGTCCATTAACCAGAAACAGTCCAATGCTACCTCACATCAACTCTTCCACTTCTGCATCCACGATCTCTGTCGGTATGGATGTGCATAAAAGGACCATTGCGTTGTGTGCTTACAATGCGCGTACAGGCGTGATTTTGGATGAGCGGGGATTGCCGCATGATCTGCCGAAGGTCACTAAATATCTCCGGAAGGTCCAAGATCGTCATGGTCAGGTACGCTCTTGCTATGAAGCGTCTTCCTGTGGATTTGGCTTGCAACGCGCGTTACAGGCCCGCGGGATCTCGTGTGAAGTAATTGCGCCCTCGTCCATTCCGCGTCGTCCAGGCGAGCGCGTCAAAACGGATCGTCGAGATGCCAAAAAGTTGGCAACGCTGTACGCTGCTGGATTGCTGACGATTGTTTGTATTCCAGATGAGGAACAGGAGGCCATCCGGTCCTTGTTGCGTTGTCGGGGAGATCTGGCAGAAACGATCACCCGGACCAAGCAGCGGATTCTGACTTTCCTTCAGACACGCGGGTTGCAGTATCCAGGCAAGACCAATTGGACCAAGACCTTTCACACATGGATTGGCGCCTTACCGATGGCCGAGATTGACCAGATCACGCTTCAAACGTATCTGCACCAATTAGATCAACTAACGCAAGAAGTACGCAGAATTGAGGGGGACTTAGCCGCGCAGGCCGAACGCGCCCCCTATCAAGCGCCCGTCAAGGTCTTGATGGCATTCCGAGGGATTGGTTTGGTGACGGCGTTGACCCTGGTCTTCGAGTTGGGAGATCTCCGTCGTTTTGCACATCCACGTCAGTTGATGGCATATCTGGGCCTGGTGCCAAGCGAGCACAGTTCAGGCAATCACACGCAACGGGGAGGCCTCACCAAAACTGGAAATGTCCATGTGCGAAATGCGGTCATCTCCGCCGCATGGAAGTATGCAAACCCACCCCGCCGCAGTCGTGTGCTACGACAACGGCAAGAAGCGATCTCTGCTGAGGTGATCTCCGTGGCATGGAAGGCGCAGCGTCGACTGTACAAACGTTTTCACAAACTGAGTCAGACCAAAGCACGATGTGTTGCCAATGCAGCGGTCGCGCGCGAACTGGTCGGCTTTCTCTGGGAAGCACTGCGCTTGGAAAACCCTTTGATCACCACCCGTGCGAGGGTTTGAATCATGGTTTATGGAGAAGCGATTGGCACGGTAGGAGGGCCCACGAACACACCTTGCGATAGCCGGCATCTTGCCGGTGAGTGCGCGTTTAGAGATTGTGGCAGCTCCGCACGAACCCGAAATCATGCGTTACAGCCCTTTGGGTCAAAGCACGCGAATACCAGACTGATTAACCGTCGAAGCTGCCAAGTCGCTTCTCCATAAGCCAAAATATATTTTTTGATGTAGATTTACAAGAAACATAGCGCCGTGTAAGCTCTACCTGATCTGGAGAGTCCTACTATACCAGGTGTGGCGGTCGAATACAGTGATGAAGATGGACGCTTTCGGGGTGCCCAGGTTCAAGTAATTGATTTTGAAGATCATAGCGCCAACGATTGGCTTGCTGTCAGCCAAGTCACTGTGAAGGAGAATCGGCAAATGCGCCGCGCAGACATTGTGTTGTTCGTCAATGGTCTGCCGTTGGTTGTAATTGAACTCAAGAACCCTACCGACGAGAAGGCTACGATCTGGTCTGCCTTTCAGCAACAGCAGACTTACAAAGCGGATATTCCTTCGCTTTTCGTCTTCAACGGGCTGCCAGGGGTCTCAGGCATAGGCGCTAACTTGTTTGTTTGAAAAAATATTTTTCAATCTGGACTTTTCTTTTACGGGTAGATTCTTTGAGTCCCTTCGAGATCGTTTCCCAGTCTTGGATCATGGTCTCCAGACCACAGGGGGGCTCAATCGCCCGAGTTACTTGGTTCAAGGCGAACTTGAAGTCTTTCCAAGGACTCTTCTGGAATGTGGTAGCCCCAGGGGGAAAATGTTCGTGTATGACGAACGATTTTTTCCGTGAGCAGCGCTACGAGGAGCTTTCCATAGAGCCAAGCCTTCGCACTCTCTGGGTCATATTTCGGTAGGTGGCCAAATTGAGACAGGGATTTGAATCGTTTGAATACGAGTTCAACCTGCCACCGCAGTCGATACCAATCCAGCACTTGCGATGCAGAAAATTGGTTTTCTGGAAACGTGGTAAATACAATGACGTAGCGTGCAAAGCGTAGCGTTTGTTCCAGGGGCTTTGTTCCATGGTTTTGGGCGTCCTTGCGAATTTTCTTACAGGCTTTCTGGGCCGCCTCCTCTGTTTTTCGAAGAACGCAAATACGTCCAGGGACCGGAGGATCCGACCCGACCAATACCTTCCATTCCCCAATCGCACCGATGCGCGTTATCGACTCCACCGCATGCAACAGATCAAATGGCGTGTCGAGATTCGTATTGAAACGAAGCGTACCCGTATTCACACGAACGGTGACATACCCACCAGAGCTCGTCACATATTGCACGCCACTGGCCGTTGCATAGACGCGGTCTGCCAAAATATAATCCCCAGAATGAACCGGAAATTGCTTCAATGATTCGCCGGTTCCCTTTCCCTTGGTCGGCGTGAGTTTGAAAAAATCGCACCCAAAGGAAGGCAGCGCTACGCTATAATGGATTCGCCACTGCGATCCAGTCCGCCCAGGCTCGCAGATCACCGTGGCATCAAACGCACGTACCTGATGCTTCGGATCACCGGAGGTGATGATCCCATGTTCCTCAAATAGCACCTTGCAGAGTGCATAAAGCCAGTCCCGAGATTTGCGTAGACGCTTGAGGAGCGCTACATCAGATAGATCGGCCAGATTTGCCTGACGAGCCCGTACGACAGTTTCACGTAGAGAGTGCCCACATCCCAAGTGGATGAGGAGGGTTCGCAGAAGCGTCTCCGGAGACTTATCCTTACGAAGTCCGCGCAATGCGCCCGTATCCGCTGCTAAATCCTTCCAGTTCTCGGGCAGAAACGAAAGCAATACACTCCAATCCTCACTAATCGGAGCCGTCGTAACCGTTCGCTTCATAAAAAATCCCGATCAAGTTCCTTTGATTCAGGGAAAACTACAACAATTATTTATAACAAGTTAGCGCTTATGGGGTCTCAGGAGGGGGTACCAAGCATGATATAGAGAATGACCGAGTCCATAAGTCTGCATAGATAACCGATTTTCTGTGGGACGTCTAGTCAGTGCATATACGTTCGAACGATTGCTACGCATCTTTGTTATTGTAGTGGGCTTTTCGCGAGGTTTCCCTGCTTCTGGTATCTAGGAGGTTCAGGATGGACTGAACGACGGGGTTCCCACCGGAAACAAAGTTTTTGATCGTATGGAGAACTCTGATTCGAACGTGGCTCGACTTGATCGGCATCTGGTAAGTCGAAAGAAAGCATTCTACCCGGTAAATAAACACCTCGGAGGATACCTGAGGCGTTATGGCAGGCTTCAGACAAGGGGAGTTCGTTATCAGGATCTCAGCCGATATGTTGAGGGAGTGCCGTTATACGGTGAGGATGGCAAGGATACACTCTGGATGAGCGTGTTTTATCCCCCCAGTGAGCAACGGGAAATCAATGATGATCTTGTCGTAACCTACGCTGACCTGAAAGCCCACGGGGATCTTTCAATCGTACAACACCTGTATGTAGATCGGGTTGATCTGTGCGTGTACGGGAATACAAAGCCATACAGAGTAAGGATTGTTAATGCACTCAACGAGAACTGCGACTACTATTACGTCAAGAAAACTGATGCGAACCGTATTTATGGTCTGGAGCTGGAACACCTGCTCTCACCGAGCCGGATTCACTACTTCGTTCGGGGCGATACTACAATAGAAGAGCATATCGTGGGAGTGCCAGGAGATGTATTTCTGGCGAATGATATGCCGGAGAACCGCTTCGATCTCGTACGGTTGTCCAAGCAGTTTATCAAATTCGACACGCGCTGTCTTTTACAGCTGCTTGGCGATATGCATACGGGCAACTTTGTTGTTAACATTACGCGGGACTTTGAGAAGCATCACTATCGGTTTCGGGCTATCGATTTTGATCAGCAGAGTCATCACCGGAATATTGAAGTTTATCGCCCACAAGCTTACACTGCCAATGCTCCCTTGATGAAAGCGGTCCAGGAAGTACTCGCCCCGACGGTAGTGGCACAATATCGCAGAGAGGAACGGGCACTGATGGCCCATCGTGTCAGTGTTAGTGACGGGCGTGTGGAGGCGCTACTGGAAGTGATGCGGAAAGATAAAATTGCTAATCCAGGTGATGTGTGCCAGTTGGCAGCAAGCCTAGATAAATTCTACGGGGATGATCGATATGCTACGTGCAAGCATATGGGAGAACTGGTATACAACTCCATTATGAGTTTGGACAATCGGCCGACAGATCAGGAGGTGAGGGTCATGATCGATGACACACTCGAAGAGAACCTACTGTAGCCCACTACACCAGAAACGGATTTTGCGAGCGTTCAGCACCGATTGTGGTGGGCGGGCCATGACCGGAATAGACGAGCGTGTCGTTCGGCAGAGTGAACAGCTTTTGGAAAATGGACGCCATGAGGGTTCCCATATTTCCGCCCGGCAAGTCTGTTCTTCCGATGGATTGATTAAATAGTACATCACCGACGATAACAAAGCCGTTGACGTCATCTACAAAACAGATGGAGCCAGGTGCATGTCCAGGCGTGTGCAGGATGTGCCACTGAGCATTGCCAAATTGTATAATATCTCCTTCATCTAACCAGCTACCGGTTTTAGGTGGGCATACCATCCGTATGCCGTACAGTAATGCTTGAGCTGGTGCCCCGGCAAGCCAGATAGATGTATCTCGATGGGCTTGCCATGAAAGGTTGAACTGTTTTGCCAAAGTGTTGCACCCCAAGATGTGGTCGATGTGTGCGTGTGTGAGTAACAGATGCCGCACGTTGAGATTGTTCGAGTTGATATAGTTGGCAAGTTCCGAGGTCTCTTCGTCGGTCGAGCAACTTGCATCCACGATGACAGCTTCCCCGTCACTATCGCAGACATAGCAGTTGGTGGCAAAATCACTGAACGTGAATGATTTGACGTGTACGATGGGCATATGGGTTCAGGTAAATGTAGGGGGTGCAATAATAATCACGAACTCCCCCTTGATTGTGTTCTTATCACGAAAATATTCAAGCAGTTTTTGCAGATTCGTCCGATGGACCTCCTCGAACTTTTTGGTTAGCTCCCGGGCAACTGCCCCGGTACGTTCGGGTCCCAGAGAGTTTACCAGATCAGTCAGCGTGCGGACAAGCCGGTGTGGGCTCTCGTAGAGTACAATTGTGCGCGTTTCCACACGGATTGCTTCCAGGCGCTTATTGCGGCCTTTTTTGTGGGGCAGGAAGCCCTCAAACACAAAGCGTTCAGAAGGCAGTCCACTGGTGGTGAGTGCAGGAATCAGTGCAGTGGGGCCGGGTAGTGCATGCACAGGGATATTTTTCTCCCAGCATAAGCGGACCAGATAAAAACCGGGATCACTCAGTCCAGGTGAACCCGCATCACTGATCAGAGCTATCTGTTGTCCGGTCTCCATTCGTTCTATCAGCTGTGGTGCACGCTTACGCTCATTATGGTCATGGTAGCTGATCGTTGGCGTGTCAATACCGTAGTGCGTGAGAAGGATCGAGGAACGCCGGGTATCCTCACAAGCCACAAGGTCAACTGTTTCCAGTATTTCAATCGCACGGAATGTAACGTCAGACAAATTCCCGATGGGAGTGGGTACCAAGTAGAGCATCAAGTGGTCAGATAGTTCCTATGATTGCATTGGGGATGCCAATCAAATCATATACAGCCCGTCCCAACAACGCATACCAGCGATCTATTTCGTTTTTGCGGTAAGATGTCTTGATATCAACCTGCCGGTATAGCGTGGTCGGGCCCTCATGTCAAAGGCAATCCTTGCGAAGAGCCAGATCCCCACTATGCCAATAATAATGTTTGCGCACCACATGCCTATCCAAGGGCTGAGCAGCCCCCTGTCTGCCAATTTTTCTCCCTGAACCAGTGTGACCCAATAGAAGAGGAAAATACCGACCGCTACAATGCCGGCTGTTCCAAGACCGCCCCGGCGAATACTCAAGCCAAGTGGTATGCCAATAAGGACGAAAATGAAGCATGCGACGGAAATCGAATACTTCTTGTGAATTTCAACCTTATAGCGGTTGATTGTCGATGCTGTACGCGCCAGGTTTCGGCCTTTACTGCCAATAGAACTTCGGGCATCTCGGCCGTAATCACGTGCACGCTGGAATGTACGCTTGATTTGATCTTCGGTCAAACCACTGAGGACAGCACGAGGCACAATTACTGTCGAGTCTGCTGGGTTATCACCGAACATTGAGGTAGTAAATGATTCACCGCGAAGCCATTCTACGGGGCTCTCAGGAGAAACATCCATAGGCGCAACGTTAGGTTCTTGTTCAGGGAGCGGCACTGGCATACTGCTTCGTAGCTCAGATTCCTGTTCTGATAATCGGATCTCGAGAGAGTCCACGATGCTGAGCATACGGTCCATGGGTGTTGATCGATCTGACCGATACCCGGTGGACGGATCACGCATCTGAAAACCAAGCTCACTGAGGTCCAGGCGCAGTTGAAGGCGTTCGAAGGTCAGTTTCTCATACCGTTCAGTCCCTTTTGCATTGGATCGGCGGGTGAGTCTGTGCATCTCGCCATCGTTCAGAATCAGGTTCACAGCATTTCCAAGTGGAGCCAGTTCGCCCCTATTTGCCCGGATAGTTGCACCATTGGTGCCCCCTTGAGTGTAGTCGTAGATAAGAATGTCTTGAAGAAGGTTGCCATCCCGCTCGCCGACCAGAATGCTGTATTCATCGATCTCCTGATAGAACACACCAAGCTCCAGATCGAATCCTGGTCGAGCGGTGCGGATCGTTTCCCACATGTTACGTGCCCTGAAGTTTGATTCCGGTAGCAACACGTTGTTAAAGTATACCATGCCCCAGGTGAGGAGGATGGCTACAGCAAATACTGGCCAGGTCAGACCCCACAGCGTAATACCGCAATTACGGATGACCACCCATGTGCGCGATTCAGCCAATGAGCCGAAGACCATCAGGGAAGTCAAAAGCGCCGCCATGGGCACAGATAAGACAACCATGTAGGCCAAGTTGTAGGCGATAAGTTCCAACACGAGTCCAAATGGCAAGTCCCGGCCTGTCAGTTCCGGCAGAAACTTGATGAGAAACTGCATGAACAGCAAAAAAAGCAGCGTTCCCAACCAACCCAGAAACGGGCCGGGAAGCTGACGTAGGACCATACGATGAATAATATTCATGTTTCGAGTCCAGACTTACTGGTGCAGGACCAGGCACTTGTGTTTCCAAGATTGCAATTCCCGAACAGTCCAGTTGCTTCGTATTCGGGTGTTACCTGTGTAGGCATGTTAGGAACATTCGGCAGCGCAATCATGACGCGGCAAAAAGCCACATAATCGGACTGTAGCTTGTGAACAATTTACCTTTAACACTCGATCCGGCAACACGCGTTCCAGTCCGTAGTTACACTGGTTCCGTTTTTCGCGTTCAAAACATGGCAATCGCAGCATGAAATTTAAAGGTGCAGACCTATTTATATCTATTGGAGTATTTGCGTATGCGCTGGTACTGTACCTACTGACTGTTGCCCCCACAGCGAGTTTTTGGGATGCAGGGGAGTTTATTGCGATTGCGCACGGACTGCAGGTATCGCATCCTCCCGGGGCTCCCTTCTATATGTTAGTCGGGCGGCTTTTTTCCATGTTTGTTCCGTCAGAGTTGATTGCGCTGTCGGTCAATCTGGTTTCGGTGTTTTCCAGTGCATTCACTATACTGCTGACGTATTGGATCATCGTTCGATTGCTCCGGGAGTTTACTCCGAACACGCGTGCAGGTTATAAGGGGCCTGTCTCGGCGACCTTTTTTCATCGGTTCGGTGGAGTGGTTGGGGCCTGCACGTTTGCAGTAACGGATTCATTCTGGTTTAATGCAGTGGAGGCGGAAGTGTATGCGATGTCTATGCTTTTCACTGCGCTCGTAGTTTGGTTAATCATGAAGTGGAGTGATCTTGCGCGGGAGGAACTTGCCAATACGCGTGATCGCTTGGGATTAGGGGCAAACCGGATACTTGTACTGGTAGCCTATTTGTTTGGGCTGGCTATCGGTGTGCACCTCTTGAGTTTACTGGCACTCTTTTTCATTGCATTGATATTCTTCTTTGTCGAGTACGACCGTAAGGAATGGGATGTTCAGGGACAGCCTAGCTGGAAGTCCGGGAAGCGCTGGCAGGCTATTCTGCTAACTTTGGTAATAGCGTCCGTTGCATTTCTTGTTATTTACCCGGGAATTGTACAAAAATTACCCGGTATCGCAGGAGAAATCGGACAACCATTGATCGTGTTGCTGCTGGTGGCTCTCGGAGTAGTTGCAGCGGTGTGGATAACGCATACACGGCAAAAACAGACGGCCAATCTTGTTGCGGTATGTTTGCTTATGGTGTTGGTCGGGTATTCCAGTTATGCAGTCATTTTTATTCGCAGCGCGGCTGATCCTCCCATTGATGAAAATGATCCCGAAACTCCAGAAGCAATTGTATCCTATCTGGAGCGTGAGCAGTACGGAGAAACCAAACTATTGAGTGGCCCAAGCTTCAATAATGCGACCGGTGGTTTCGATGAGAACAACGAAAAATTATTTCCCAGACGATATTCACCTGCGCCGCAGCACGTAAATGTCTATCAGCGCTATGACTCCGACAGGGAGTTCTTCTGGAAGTATCAGTTGGGTCATATGTACCTCCGTTATTTCCTATGGAATTTCTCCGGGCGGGAGAGTGACGTTGAAGGAGCGCGACCAATAACGGGAATTACATTTATTGAGGGGCCAAGCGAAACATTGCAGCAGACTCCCAGCGAAAAAGCAAGTCGCAACAGATACTTTGCGCTACCTCTGCTACTGGGTTTCTTTGGAATGTTTTACCACTTCCGCAGGGACTGGCGGCGCGCATTCAGTGTGCTCGTCCTGTTTTTGGTCACTGGTGTGGGCATCATTCTTTATCTCAATCAGACACCGCTGCAGCCGCGGGAGCGGGATTATTCGTATGTCGCGAGCTTTTTTGCTTTCAGTCTGTGGATTGGAATAGGAGCCAGTGGATTTCTTCGGCTTGCACAGGACGCAATAGGCGATGCGTTCCGCAACATAAGCTGGGTTGTTGCTGCGGTAGTTTTCTTAGCTGTTCCCGGTTGGATGGCTTTCGAGAATTTTGACGACCATGATCGGTCCGGTCGTTACGTCGCGCCCGATTACGCGCATAATATGCTGATGAGCGTTGCATCGGATGCGGTCCTGTTCACGAATGGTGACAATGATACTTTTCCTCTCTGGTATGCGCAGGAAGTCGAAGGTATTCGAAGGGATGTACGCGTTGCAAACCTCTCACTGCTGAATACACCATGGTACGTGAGGCAACTGAAAAACCAGTATTCACGGGAATCCGCCCCTTTACCCATAGGCATGTCTGAAAGAGACATAGATGATCTCGGTGCCAGTCTATGGGAGCCGAGGACAATACAGTTGCCTGTTGACCCAGAGCTCTTTTCTGAGGAATCAGAAGTATTCATCGGCCAATCTGACAGGAGCATGATCGACAGTGCGATGACTTGGACGTTGAGTGGTCGGCCATTCGGCACGGATCCTCAGACTGGTGAGACAAGGTATCTCCTATATGGTGCAGATTGGGCCGCACTGAATATAATTGCCGGAGCCGCCGCTGATGGATGGAAACGCCCCGTGTACTTTGCTGTAACCGTGGCGTCCGATGGCCGACTTGATCTACAGAATTATTTCCAGCTGGAAGGACAGTCGTTACGTATCGTTCCAATACACCACGACAATCCTCAGGGTCGGATTGATCTTGGCGTGACCCCAGCGCGGTTGAAGACCTTCAGGTTCAGGAACCTTGATAACCCAAAGGTCTACTATGATGCTAATATTCGGCGTATGGTGGACAACTACAGGAATGTTTTTGCTCAGACTGCAGCAGCGTTGATTGAGGCTGGCCGAGTGGAGGAGGGCATCGCCCTTATGGACGGGTTGTTGGAAAAAATCCCGTTTTCGACGATCCCGGGAGATTTCGTTTCTTTCATGTACACGTCGCGGGTTTATCAGCAGGCAGGTGAGTACACAAGGGCATTGAAAATCCTTCAACATGCCGAACCCCTCACCAGGCACAGGTTACGATCAACCAACAACTCTCAGAGTATGAATGAGATGACCTACGCCTTGGTGGATGCAATACGCAGAGCGTATGTACAGGCGGGGGATTATGAGGGAGCGGCGGCGTTTGAGAACAATATTCGTGAAGATTTCGGGGAAGAGGCAAACGTTACTGCGGATCAAATGCGTGCATTAATGATGGGGCTGCCGGAAGGAACTGTTTTTGACAGCTCCGGGAATGTAGTGGGGATATCAACACAGGAATCGGCCGTACAGGACTCGGGATTACAAGACGAACTTCAGTAGCTTGAGGATCAGATCAGTTGGTATCGAACATGGCGTTTCAGTTTCAGGAACACGACTTTGAACGGATTGGCCGTGCGCTGGGTGCAGTGCCCAAGCGGCAGGATCAGGTTGTATGCTACGAGGTCACTAACGAAGAGCTCGGCCAGACCATCAACCTGGAGATCTCAATAGATGTTGAATTTCCAGGAGAGCTCAAGGGGGAGATTCCCGGTCACATTGTGACAGCCGAAACGGTAAGTGGACAGCTTCACCTGGTCGGATGTACTGGCCTTGTAGCTGAGGAGGAGTTTCAGGAGGTAATCTTCTATGCGAAGGGGGACAATGTCGTGAACGCGCTCATTGTGCAGGCCACAGCCTGGTGTCAGTTTTATGCCAATTATGACCGACGTCTGCTGGACATGGATTACACCAAAATGCCCCGGCAGATTTCGAACAGTGTGATTTCTTTCCTGATGGCTGAAGGGGCCTTGGAAGGTTTTGCATTCGATGATGAGGATGGAAGCCCCACCTGATCACTGGCCCGATCCGACCGACGACGCGTTGGAGGGTGAGGTAACAGTCTCTATTGCTCATCAACAGCTTGATTTGGATCCAGATCTCGTACGGCACCTGGTTTGCCAGGTGGCGAAGGGAGAAGGTCAACGTATCCGGCAACTGGAGGTCACCCTCATGAGTGCTGATCAGCTGCGTGAGATAAACAGAGCATGGAAGAATGCAGATTATGACACGGATGTTCTGAGTTTTTCACTCGGTGACGGAACGGCGATAGACGGCGAGATCTATGTGAGTCTGGATTTTGCTCTAATCCATTGTCATACCTACGGTGCCACTTATACCGAAGAGGCCTGCCGATACATCGTGCACGGTATGTTTCACCTCATGGGGTATGAAGACGATACCCTCAAAGGTGCGCAAATCATGCGCAGAAAAGAAGATCAGTATCTCCGAAGCGCGGGGGTTATCGGTACCTGAATTGTTTGATAACGTTTGGATCCTTGCTGCGACGCAGGATTTGCCCACTGTGGACGTCCCGGAAGACAATTTCTTTTGGTTGCGGTGTGACGTCCATTAGGAACATAGCCCAGCCCCAAAAACTGTATCGTGCCTGAGATACGATATAGGGGTTGGACATTATTTCTTTGATGGACTCCTCGGAGGTCAGTGCTTCCGGGACTGCAAGAATGTCGACGGGATTTGCAAATTCACGATCCTTCGGTACATCCTGGTCAAGAATTTCCGCTGCCTGTCCGGTGACTGCAGTGCGCGTTGGTGTAGGTCCACTGGTTCGCTTGAAGAAATAGTGATCGCTGGAAAGCTCTCCGGATCCGTACAGAAAGATCAGAATTAGCAGGAATAGGGTCAGCATGGCGATCTCAAAGCCCTGTGTACCTGCAGTCAGCCCCCCGGCCATCTCTTCAACAAATACTGCACCCACGAGGATTGGGATCTGGATCAGTGCACCGACGCGTGAAAGCAGTCCGGTCAGCAGCATGAATCCGCCCAGCAAATGCGACAATGCAACGTAGTGCAGCAAAACAGTAGACCGCAGCATAGCCGATGAATTCGCGCCGATGAGGTCCAGGAAGCTGTTTGCATCTGCGATGAAGAGCATCCCTCGGATAAGCAGGCCGAATCCCAGATACATGCGCAGAAGATCAAAGGCATGTGCACGGAAGCGATACAATCTGGCCAGTACTTGCCGTAAATCATTAGGGGGCATCCCGATCAGTCGATCCAGGCTCCAGTTCCCTGATCCACAGATCACGACCAAGAGCAACATGAAGAGTACCAGCGAAGACAGTTCCAGCGACTGGTTTGCCGAAAACAAACTTCCTAGACTCAGAAAAACTGCTCCAAACAGGATTGGAACCTGGGAGAGGGCGGCGATGCGTGTCCAGAACCCAGCCGTGATCAGCAGTCCGCCTGCCATATGAAAACCAGCCACGAAGAGGTGGGTCCAGCTTTCGGACAGCCATTCCGGCGCCCCTGACGGCAAAAGCGCCACGAGTGTTGATGCGTCAAACAGAAAAAGAATCCCTCGTGCAAACAGGCCGATGCCCAGGTAGATGCGAATCAGGTCAAAGGCAACTTCGCGATATTCGTCAAGCCACGCGTCAAATTTTTGGAGCATACTAAATTCTTTTTTACCTTGGGACGTTAATAATAACTAATTTGGGCTACGCAACCCAAAAATACCTATTCTGCACCGTCTTGAGAGACGCAACTTGAAGATCATTGTTTATTTTCCGGTTCCTGCTTTTTTACTTATGATACTCACTTAGTGTGCTGCCTGTCCGATAACTGCAATGCTAACAATTGATCGAAGGTCGTGGTTGCTGAGGCTTCCCCTGGGAATCCTCGTGCTGGTGCTAGTGGCTCTGTGTTCTGAGCCGGCCTGGGCTGCTCCCCAGGAGGCCGATCCTGAGTACAGGGCGCTGCCCTTCATAAGCAGTCGTGTGCTCATGTGGGCGGTTGCCGAGCTGCATTTGATGTTTGCAGCGTTCGTGCTGGCAGTCCCCATTTTCGCACTCGTCATTGAGTTCATCGGTTACAAGACGGGGGACAAGCGTTATGACCAATTGGCATACGATTTCACGAAACTGCTTTCGGTGTCGTTCTCATTCACGGCAACCTTAGGTGCACTGCTCACCTTCGCTCTGATCATTTTTTATCCGGCGCTCACTCAATACCTGGTAAAGATATTCAGTTGGACCTTTTTGCCGTACGTCCTGCTGTTCTTCCTCGAAGCATTTTTCCTCTACGCGTACTACTACGGCTGGGGGAAGCTCTCTCCCCGGTTGCACTTATTCCTGGGGCTGATGCTCAACATTGTGGGCACAGCGATCATGTTCATTGCCAATGCCTGGCTGACGTTCATGAACACGCCCAACGGAATTGACGAAATGGGCAACCTCACCAATATTTGGGAGGCGATTAACAATTATATCTGGATGCCCATCAATATCCACCGGATTATTGCCAACGTGGCTTTCGGTGGAGCTATCGGGGCAGCTTACGGTGCATTCAAATTTTTGGGCGCAAAGACACTGGAAGCCCGGGCCCATTACGACTGGATGGGGTACATAGGCATTTTTGTGGCTATTTGTGCACTGCTGCCTCTCCCGTTTGCGGGTTACTGGTTGGGTGTGGAGATTTATGCGTACGACCAGAGCCTTGGAATCACGTTGATGGGAGGTACATTTTCGTGGTTGTTTATCGTGCAGGCGGTACTTATCGGTAACCTGTTCCTGGCAGCTAATTATTACCTGTGGCTCAGTATGGCCCGAATACCGGGCGCCGAACGCTTCCGAGGGTTTATCAAGTACCTTCTGGGAATCATTACGCTTTGTTTTATCGTGTGGGCAACACCACATTCGCTTGTTGCAACGGTGGAGGAGGCCCGTGCAATGGGTGGTTCGCATCATCCTATACTGAATGTACTGGGTGTGATGAGTGCGAAGAATACAGCGGTTAACCTGCTCATACTCACGACCTATGTCAGCTTTCTGCTCTATCGGCGTGCAAACAAGGAGGCTACAGTTTCGTGGGCCAAGACCGGAAACTGGGTACAATTCGGCATATTCGCTGCGGTGGTGATCTATGTCGTATTTCTGGGGGTGTACGGATATTTTGTGGACGCACAAACGCGTATTGGACTGAGTCGGCCGCAGGTAATGTCTGTGTTGTTTGCGATGGTTTCCGTGACGGTCATTGATATTTTCTTGTTCAAGAATGCAAAGTCCCGCGGAGAAATTGTGTGGGGTAAAATTTCTGCCCGATCTCAGTATGCCCTTTTCTTCCTGGCGATCACGTTTACCTGGCTGATGGGCCTCATGGGCTATGTTCGCGCGGGTATGCGTCAGCATTGGCATGTGTATGGTGTGATGCGTGACACGTCCGTAGATGCGTTTACACCCACACTGGGTTTTGCCGGTGGTGTTGTGAGTGCGATTGTAATTGTCTTCTTCCTATTGATTGCGATTGTTTTCTTCCTGGCTGGGCTCTCCGGTCGAAAGGATTGGAAGCCTAAATCGGGATCACGATGGGTTAGAGCGAAGGCATCCGCACCTACAGAGGACTCTTAATAAAAAACCAACAGACTAGCAGGTAGTCCCGTGAAACAGGCCCTGAAAATATTTGGATTCACCATTGTGGTCAGCGTTTTCTATTGGTACGTCAGTTTGTGGGTACCGCAGAAGCGAACGGAGCCACCTGAGGACATTGAGATTGGCGCCAATCTTACCATAGAGGAGATGATTCCAGTTGGTGAGGAAATTGTGGTAGGCAAAGGAACCTGCCTGACATGCCATACCATGGGTGACCATGGAACCGGGTTACGTTTTCCTGACCTGGCCGGTATTGGTGCTATAGCTGGAGAACGTGTTGAGGGGCAAAGTGATGTTGAGTATTTGGCTGAGTCCATGTATGATCCGAACGCGTACGTTTTGGAAGGTTATGTGGCTGGAATGCCCAACGTGGCCCGTCCCCCGATTGCACTTTCAGATCAAGAGATACTCACCGTGATCGCCTACTTGCAATCTCTTGGTGGGACACCGACGGTTACGATGGACACTCAACTGGAATGGCAGGGGCAGGCACCTGCATCACAGGACGCTGCTCCGGTAGCGGTAGGAGGGAATCGGGATGCAGAAACACTGTTCACTGCGTACCTGTGTAACACATGTCATTCCATGGATGGTACAGCAGGTGCCGGGCCAACGCTTCAAGGCTTGGGAGGACGTATGTCCAAAGCAGAGATCTACGAGGCTATTGTAGATCCAGACGCAACAGTTACTGAGGGCTATGTTGCAGGTGTTATGACCGTCATGCTTGATGCAAACGGTTTTCGTGAACAGGTGTCTGCTTCGGAATTGCAGGCCTTGGTAGAGTATCTGGCTACGCTGTAAGCTTACTGAATCGATATAGTTTGCACCATGAATCTTTTTGTGTTTCTTGCGATAGCGGCAGCGATGGTTCTGATCCAGTTCGTGGTTACGCGCTGGGTCAAGCTTAACCGCCTGGCTTGGATGGGGATATGGTGGGTTGCCCTGTGGGCCGCTTTCTCGTACGGTATCAACCCGCCTTTGCCAAATTCAATTATCCTGCTGTTCATGGCGATCATCACGATTGCACTGGTTGCTTATCTGTCGGCGGATAATGAAGAGTTGAAGCAGGCCCAGGAATCTATTGTGCGCTTTATAGTAGCGCGCCAGTATCGGATCGCACTGCTGATTGTTCTGTTTGCGATTCCAGCGGCAGTTGCTGCCTGGACCTATGTCAGCATGAACGAGGCGCCGCAGCCACCTTCCAGCAGTCGTACGATACACCCACCGCCCCCGTCCTCCATAACGTTTGAGGGCACCGCGATTGATCTGACAACAGCCAATAACCCCATCCGTGAGCTTCAACATACGGATGAAGCGGCCTTTGCAGAGCATGTTGCCAATGGGCGACGGATATATTTTGAAAACTGTTTCTATTGTCACGGGGACAATATGCAGGGAGCCGGGATGTTTGCGCATGGTTATGATCCGCTTCCGGCAAACTTCAATGATGCAACGACGATAGCAATGCTCCAGGAGTCCTATCTATTCTGGCGCATTGCAAAAGGAGCTCCGGGACTACCGTCGGAATCGACGCCATGGTCGAGCGCAATGCCGGCATGGGAGGATTTTCTTACGGAAGAGGAAATTTGGGATGTGATCATTTTTCTGTATGAATTCACCGGATTCGAACCACGAGCGCAGGGTATGCCGCATTAACCGATGACGAGGATGCGAATTTTGCTGACTTTATTGCTGATGTACACCGCTTATCCTGTGGTTGCACAGCAGGAAAACGATCTTGGCACCGAGGCGCAACGCGCTGAGGGTAAGGAAGTGTATGATATCAAGTGCGCACACTGCCATGGCTATGAAGGAGATGCCAGTGCCGTGGCGACCCCCTACCTACGCCCGACGCCCCGAGATTTTACTTCAGGCAACTATAAGTTCCGTTCGACAGCGAGCGGTGAGCTTCCGACTACGGAAGATATTAAGCGGAGTATTCGCCTCGGGATGCCCTACACGAGCATGCCCGCCTGGGAGGGAATCTTGTCAGAGACGGAAATCACCAACCTGGCCTATTACCTCAAGACGTTCGAGTCAGCTTTTGACGGGCCGTATGGCAATCCTACCGTGGTAGAGATTCCGCGTGCGCCAGCCTATTCAGCAGATCCGGATCATCTGGCACGTGGGCGAGAAGTTTTTGAAGCCAATCAATGTGCCGACTGTCATGGCGAGAACGGCCGCGGCAATGGCGAGAGTGCTCCAGAACTCGTGGATGACTGGGGATATCCTATCCGTGCGGCAGACATGACCAAGCGCTGGACATTCAGAGCCAGTGCTACGCGTGAGGATGTATATCGAACCTTTATGACCGGCTTGAATGGTACGCCAATGCCTTCGTATGAGCAGACGATCGACGAGGAGGATCGGTGGGCGTTGGTAGATTATGTGTGGTCGCTGTCTAGAGATACCCCGGATTATGGTACGACGGTTATTGTGCAGGGGCAGCCAGGTGAGCTTGTGCTGGGCGAAAGCCTGTTTGAAGGAGTACCGGAAACATATTTCCCAATCGTTGGGCAGGTAATTGAGCCCGGACGTGCTTTCTATCCCGGCGTCAATGGAATAAGCGTGAAAGCGGTTTACAACGATTCGGAGATAGCTATCCAGCTCCGGTGGCACGATATGACTGCGGAAATCGAAGGCATGAATAACCCGGGTATTGAAGTGCCAATGATTGATCCAGCACAACCGGATACCACAATGGATGGCTGGTCGGATGCGGTGGCAGCGCTCCTGCCGTCTCGTACGCCAGAGGGATTGGAACGCCCGTACTTCATGTTTGGCGATAGCAGGTTTCCGATGAGTATCTGGTACACAGATCTTGCTACGGATTCAGCCGCGGTATTAACAGGGCAGGGGGCGGGAAGGATAGCTGATAACGGGATCGCTCTGGAAAGGTCAGCCAGCTATGAAGATGGGGTTTGGACTGTCCAGTTCAAGGGTCCCCGTATTCAGGGAGAGTTGACTATTCCGGAAGCGACCTTTGTTCCGATTTCGTTTACCGTGTGGGACGGATTTAGTGGGGAGCGAGGTAATAAACGCGGTCTTTCGGCGTGGTATCATTTGTATCTGGAACCAATGGAGGCGCAATCTGCGGTACTCCCTATGGCAAAGTGGTTCCTGATTGTATTGGGCGCAGAGTTGTTGATTGTGGCCTTGGTAAATCTGCGGGCACGTCGCAGGAAAACCGCTTAAGCAGTGGACAGGAGGACGTACATACCGTCGCTCGTATCGTGGAACCTGACCAAAAAGTGTAACCTACAGTGTCCACACTGCTATTTGTCTGCTGGACGTGCAGCTGATCGGGAGTTGACTACCGATGAATGCCTTGCACTGCTTGGTGAAATGCGGACTCTTGGTACCGAAATGCTGATTCTGACAGGGGGAGAGCCACTCCTGCGAAAAGATATCTACCATCTTGCAGAGGCAGCAAGCTCTATGGGCATGTGGGTTGTGATGGGCACAAACGGAGTACTTGTGACTCGTGCTGTTGCTCGCAAGATGATCGAATGTGGTGTCAAGGGAGTCGGGATCAGTATAGATTCCGCTGATCCAGATCGCCACAACGCATTCAGGGGTGGACGCAATGCGTGGCAGCATTCGGTACGTGCGCTGGATATTTGTCAAGAGGAGGGGCTGGAAGTACTCGTGCAGACTACGGTAATGGAAGAGAATTACGATGAGATTCCTGCGCTCCTGGATTTTGCGCGGGATCATGGGGCGTGGTCGTTCAATCTGTATTTTCTGGTGCAGACCGGGCGGGGGCAGGGTATGACCGATCTCTCGGCTGCGGCGACAGAAGCTATGCTTACACGACTGGTCGATCTGCAGGAGGACTATCGCCCCATGTTAGTACGCAGCAAGTGTGCGCCACAGTTCAAGCAGATTGCCTACGCTATGGGGCGTGGAGGGCTCGAAAGTGGTGGATGCATGGCGGCAACAGAATATTGCAGAATTACACCGGAAGGAAATGTCACGCCTTGCCCCTACATGGATGTCGTGGCTGGAAGTGTGCTGGAGGAGTCTTTCACGACAATATGGGATAATTCCTCTGTTTTCGCAGAGCTCAGGGAAACCGCAAACCTGAAAGGGCGCTGCGGTGCATGCGAGTTCAAAGACCTATGCGGGGGTTGTCGGTGTCGGGCCTTTGCAGCCACAGGAGATTATTTGGCAGAAGATCCTGCCTGCGCCTATCAGCCTACAGGAACAGCTTTGCCGGAGGCTGTACTGCAGTGGGATCAGGCCGCCCAGGAGCGTCTTATGCGGATTCCTATTTCGTTTATTCGCAACAAGACCCGGAAAGGCGTCGAAGCGTACGCTCGCAATAAGGGGGTAGCAAGTATTACTACTGAGGTCATGAATGGCGCACTCAGCGGTATGCAGCGGACCAAGCCATTTGGCGGAGCGCCTGCGTTTTCACGAAAACCTACACACCTCGTTTAGATTATGCCGTTTCATATCACGCAGGAATGTACGGCATGTGGTGATTGTGTAGACATGTGTCCAATTGAGGCTATTAGGGTTGACGATCCGATCTACGTGATTGAGCCCGAGTGTACAGATTTTATGGAGTGCTTGGCCTTCTGTGAGGTTGATGCGATTCAGCCGGTCCCCGAAACGGAAAATGAGTCTATCTCGACCATTACGCCCACTGCCAATGGTTGAAAACGAGATTCAATATCTTCCTTGGCAGCAGTTTCGTCAGATGGTGCCTCCAATCCTTGGATTGGAGGTCAGGCGCCTTTCTCGGCACATTGCAGTTGAAGAGATCTCCTCGGATACGCGTAACCAATTGGTTAAAACGCGGTTTGAACTCAGACGGTTTATTGCCTGTGTGGAGGAGGCAGATGAAGAAGAGAGAGGTTCATGTGAAGCTTTTCTTGACGCTGCGTTATTAAACGTGGCCGCTATTAGTGATCGCCCGGAAATGGATTATGTGATTGATAGACTTCGTTACGTGCGTGATCGAATCCCCTATGTCTATTGATGCGCGGTGTACGCGCCGAACTCATGTACAAGAAGATTTTCGTACCGGTTGATAATTCTGAGCATTCGCTCAGTGCCGTTGATATGGCGGTAACCCTTGCGGGACAGTTTGATTCGACGGTAGTAGCGAGTCACGCGTACGCGGCACGTATGCATGATTATCGCTTCAAACAAATGGAATACACGCTTCCAGAGGAGTATCTGATTGAGGAAGCGATGGAGAAGCAACGCAAGATTCACGACACATTGATCACAATGGGGCTCGAGCTCATCAGTGATTCTTATCTGGTCGTGGCAGAAGAGCGTTGTAAAGCTGCCGGTGTTCCGTTTGAACCGAAGATGTATGACGGTAAGAACTGGAAGGTGATCGCTGAGGACATTGACGAAAGTGACTATGATCTTGTGATCATGGGGGCATTGGGATTGGGGGCAGTGAAGGATAGCACCATAGGGAGTGTTTGTGAGCGTGTCACACGCCGGGTACGCACGGATACTTTGGTGATCAAGAACCTTGATCCAGAAACGATTGGCGTTGACGGAAAGCCCGAGGGCAATATTGTCGTGGGCATTGACGGCAGCCCAGAGTCTTTTGCGGGCCTGCGCACTGCGCTAGCGCTTGGTCAGAAGACGGGACGTCAGGTCGAAGCAGTATCTGTATATGATCCCTACCTGCACTATGCAATGTTCAACAGCATTGTTAATGTGCTGACGGAAAAAGCATCAAAGGTCTTCAGGTTCAAGGAGCAGGAGCAGCTGCACGAAGAGGTTATTGATACCGGACTTGCCAAGATCTATCAATCACATCTGGACATTGCGAGGCGGATTGCTGATGAGGCAGAAGTAGATCTTAAAATCACATTACTTGACGGCAAGGCATTCGAGAAGATGCTGCAGTACATCAGACGTGAAGAGCCGTGGCTGTTGATCCTTGGTCGCATCGGTGTGCACAGTGATGAGGATATGGACATAGGGAGTAATACTGAGAATCTCTTGCGCCAGGCACCATGTAATATCTTGCTATCTAGTAAGCGGTACGTGCCTCCTGTGGACATGAGCGCAGAGGAGTCCATGTTATGGACGGAGCCTGCTACACGCCTTTTGAACACTGCCCCAGACTTCGCTCGTGGTATCGCACGCACGACAATTCATCGGTGGGCTATGGAGCGTGGACATTCGGTGATCACCCGCAAGATTGTCGAACAGGCTATGGGCAATATCCTGCCGCGCTCGTCCATGATCAAGATGGGCATAATTGCAGAGGATACGGCGGCCAAGGAAATCGTGAACCGGGATTCTGTAACATGGATTTGCAGCCAGTGTGGATATTCAGCACGTGACTTTGAACCTGTACGATGCGCCGTGTGCGGTAGCCCTGCGGAGGCGTTCCAGAAGCTGGATAAGGATGCGATTGTGCAGTTGGCCAAACTGGAAGGCGGTTCACAAGAGCAGCAAACCTTTGATGATGTCCGCCTGAAATGGACCAAGGAGGCGTTAAAAGAACTTCGTTCTGTTCCTGACGGCTATCAGATGCGTCGAGCCAAAGCGCAGATTGAAAAACGTGCACGTGTACAGCGCGTACCAACGATCACGCTCGGTATGGTGCGTGCAGTATTGACCGGTAATGCCGAAGAGCTGCAAAATCTCACACCGGGAGGACACTTGAAGACGGTTGGCGAGCATGCTGATGGTTCACGTGAAGCTCCAACCAGAAAGGCCGCACAGGACCTGATACAGGATGGAGAATTTTTATGGGCGAGAAATGCTCGAGCGAGGCTCACACGGGTTCCTGAGGGCTTCATGCGTACACGTACCAAGGAGCGTATAGAATCGGTAGCGCGTACCTCCAAGACGAATCTGATCACGCTGGCAATTACTGAGCAAGGAATCAAAGAGGGGATTAAACTGATGGAGGAAATGATCCAGGAACAAGCGAATACCGATTCTGACAACTGAAAACCTACCACGATATAACGTCCGATGGGGGATCTGATGTTCTGGGACAGGTTGCCCAGCAGCGCGATCGGCTAAAGGAGCGTCTGGCGCGAATCGGAAGTATTTTCGCAGTGATGAGCGGAAAGGGAGGGGTTGGCAAAAGTACAGTGACGGCCTGTTTAGCGGACGGGCTAACCAGGCTAGGTGTGAGAACGGGAGTATTGGATGCAGATTTGAATGGACCTTGCATGGCGCGCATGATGGGAGTAAAAGACCATAAGCCGTCGCCGCAAAATGGTGCAATGATTGCTGCCCGTAATGCGTTTGGTGTGCCGGTCATGTCCATGGATATGTTTTTGCCGGAGGACGAAACCCCGCTCGTATGGGAAGCACCATCCCAGCAGGGTGCCTATACCTGGCGTTCAATGGTCGAGATGAGTGCGCTTCGAGAATTGCTTTCGGACACGGATTGGGGCGACGTGGATGTACTGCTGATAGATTTGCCTCCTGGAGCCGAACGGTTTCAGAATTTGGCTGATCTGTTACCGGATCTGACGGGTGCAATTGTGGTTTCTACGGCATCACAGACAGCGATGACGGTTGTTTCCCGTTCGATTTCGATGGCATCGACCATCGCGGAGGTGAAGGTTGTCGGCTTGATTGAGAACATGAGCACGATGGTTTGTCCAGAGTGTGGGTCTAAGGATCGGATGTTTATCGGGGTCGAAACGGTAGAGGAACTGGCTAAACGGCATGGCGTCCCCTATTTGGGAGCTATTCCTTTCAATGTTGGGCTTGCCGATTTTTTGGAGACTGGCAGATCTTACATTGAGATGCATGGGGAGCACCCGGCAGCCCATTCGATACTGGAAGTGGCCCAACGTGTACATTTCTGGCTGAAAAATCAATCAAAATGAAGTTTTTGTGTGTTTCCTGTGACCAGCCAATGGCGCTGAAGTCTACGCATGGTCCATTTGACGGCTCAATGTCCATCGTGTATGAGTGTCCGACCTGTTCAATGCAGACAGCTATGCTGACCAACAGGGCCGAGACTCAGATGGTTCGTTCGCTGGGTGTCAAAATCGGTGGACGAACTGCACCGGAGGAACCAATGGAGACCCTTCGATCAAATCTCGCATCTGGGCAGGAGGTCTCGCCTGAAGGACCAGTTCCCAGTACAGGTGGCAAGTGTCCTTTCACGGGGATGGTCAATGATGCGATCGGTGCTGCGGAGTCTGAACCAGAAAAACCCGTTTGGACGGAGGGAGCCTTGGCCCGTATTGAAGCAGTACCAGACTATATCCAACCTATGGTCAAGCGGAATGTCGAGAATTTTGCCCTCGAACATGGTTGTTTCGAGATCGATGAGGACGTAATGGATGCGGTGAGGGGGCGCTTGGGTATCTAGTCGGGCGCGGACGACAGGAGCTTAGGGGGATTATAGCCGCAAGCTTATAATTGCATCCACGGTAATACAGGTAGCGATTGGTAGAGTGGGGAACTATAAGTTGGTAAGGGAGGCATGTACGCATTACCATCGTAATATCGCCGAAGTCAGTCATGGAGTTTGATTGCGGGAGTGCTTCAATAGACCAACAAAACCGTTAGCTTCCCAGTCGTGTGCGCCGTCGAAGCATTGAATTACAGACATAAACAGTCAGACCTTAAGAAAAAAATCCAACCCAGCGTTCTACCCTGTAATATCTCATGTGCCGACACCACGAAGTCTGAATTCATCTGTATCTGCGGCAATGGACGAACATTGAATGACTACGCAACCGGGCTTGATCTGAGCTGGGCGCATATGCTAAGCCATGATCTACGTGTTTGCACGCCAGTTCAAATTAGCGCAGTGTGATTAATCCGCGCATGACGGGGGATGAGTGATGGATGGTTGACGCTATTCTATGAGAAGCTTCCAGCCGAATATTCAGTCTGGTGCCAAAGCGATATTCTGCCCCCATCCGTGTGTTAACACCGCGATCCAGCTCTACTCCGGTATATGGCGTGACAGTTCCGGCTCTCATGGCAAACCCATAGCCCAACACTGACTGGAACTTTGTTACGAGAACCCCCCGATTAGGTCCAGTGAGCCATGCGGTGTCGTTCCAGATTTTTTGAGTTCCACCGAACATATGACCCGTAGACGAGCCTAATTCCAGTGTCGGTCCGGTATTACCACCGGGGGAATAACTCAGCATACCACCAAATCCCCATTCGTCTACATTGCCTTTATGGGCGACAAGCACACGCCCTTTTCCGGTAAATCGAAGTCCTGTAGAAGGCAGAACAAGCCGTGCACCACCTCCCATTTCCAGGCCAGCCCCTGTTTGTCCATCTCCTCCATCGCCCCGCACGCCAGCTTCTACAAAGGGCTGAAACATTCCTTTTGATGCAAGTCCAATCCGGTATGCTCCCTCAAATGACATTTGGATGCGACGAACATTGACGGCAAGTCCGCTAATGCGACTGGCATTTTCGTCCAGATCCATTTGCCCAGTCCAGGCGGCTCCTTTTACAGCGAGAGAAAAGCCGCTTTGAGCCGTAATCAATCGTAAATCAATACCCGCAGCGAAGGCCAGCAAAGAAGTTTCAGACTGTTCAGATGCCATGCCTGGATCTGACAGTTCTACGTCACCTGCGCCGAAACTGGCCATTGTCCATACCCCAGAGTTCGCACGCCAGGACCAGTTGACGTATGGGCTGAGCATACGTGTATTGATCTGATACAGCCCGTTTAGAGGAGCGCGAAGGTTTACTGAGTTCGTACCACCGCTGTATTCGTAATCCAGATCACCATTGGATTGTGATGCAGAAATGCCGACAAGGAACGCACCGAAGGCCATATCGGCACCAGCATGAAAACTGCTGACACCACCGTCATACCCAAGAGGGTAGTCGGAGTTGTTGCCGGATAGTGAACGATGGTCTGCATGCCCCCAAACCGTGATGCGGCCATTCAAGCTTGCAGCCAGCGAATTATTGTCAAGCCGGGAAGCCCAGGTTGATTCTGGCACAGGTCTTCTGTGTGGTGCACCACCATTGAACCTCATCATCAAACCGGACAGTGTACTTGAAAAACTCCCTGCAGATGCCGAGTGGTTGTTCCTGAATGCTTCAATGCGCACACTCACTGCATCTACTGAGCTGGCAATTATGGCTCTGGTTGCTTCAGGCAGCAGGGCAGCATTTACATCAGTGACCCGCGCAGTTGCCTGATCATCATCCTTGAGTAATAGTGTCGCGTTGATAGTCTTGCCCATGTGCAGGGCAGTGACCGTCACTGATGCATCGGTTTCCAGAACGGTGTTCTCCTGGGGGGTTAGTACGAAGGTGTTGGTACCCGAATCTGCACCGGGAGCGACCTCAATGGTAAAGTCGGGTATACTCTCAAATCCGACAGATCCAGCAGTTGCGCCAGCGACTGAGATATCAAGAGTCTGCATGGTCGAGTAGCGTGAACTCCCCGTAACCGTGGCTGTCACATTGATGGTTGTCGGGCCGTCTCCCTCTATAATAATTTCAGGAGTTACGGCCAGGGTAAATCCAGCTGGTTCAGGATCATCGTCTGTAAGCGTAAGCTGCGCCTCAGTCCTAATACCATCTCCGGTTACAGCTATTGTTAGGATCTCATCGGTCTCATCGAACAGGTTGTCTACGGGTTCCAGCGCAAAAGTTGTTGAGAGCATGTCTTCTCCAGACTGGAGCGACAGCATAGTTGGGGGAATTGGTGCAAAGCCGACTGCTCCCGGTAGGCCGGAGCCGGTGACGCGCAAGGTTAGTGATTTTTCTTCTGCATACTGTGTTCCCCCGGTTACGTTAAGGGTTACCGTTATTTCAGTTGGTCCAGCATTCTCAGCAACTACATCGGGGTTGAGTGTTACTGCAATCCCCGTGGGGGCTTGGTCGTCATCGACAATCGTTACACTGCCTTCCTGTGTGACGAGGGAATTCGTACTGCTGAAAGTAATGGTTTCGTTCTGTTCGTCTTCCTGGTCATTTTCAGGAACAAGTTCAATGGCCGCACTGGCACTCTCGGATCTGGCGAGGATTAGGATCGCAAAGTCCGATATGGGGTCGAAATCAACAGCATTAATCTGTCCAGAGCCGCTTGCTGTGATGAATATGATTTGATCAGTGAGGTAAGTTGTACCTCCCTGCACAGTAGCCGTGACTTCTACCAGGGTTGCACCTGCAGCCTCCGAGATTGATGTGGGCTGGACCGACAGGGCTATACCTGTTGGTGGAGCATCGTCGTTTTCAAGCGTAACATTGGTTGTTCCCAATACAAGAGGGCTGGAACTGCTGATTGTGACTATACCATCGGGCTGGTGAGTGTCATTGTTTTCGGGAGTTATATCGAATTCAACGTTTCCAGATGATGTGCCTGCCGGAATGGTCAGGGTGATTTCACCAACTGAGGTGTACCCTACCGTAGTCGGATCACCATCGTCGGTAATAGTTAAGACAATGTTCTGGTCAGTGGAGTACTGAGTACCTCCCTGTACGTCGGCAGTAACGGCCACCTTGGTCGGACCGGCATCTTCCTTGATGATGCTCGGAGAAACTTCCAGAATTACGCCTTCCGGTTCTGCATCATCATTCACCAAGGTTACAAGTACCGGGGCGGAGACGATAGCATCAGTGCTGGACACGGTGATAATTTCGTCTGATTCGAATTCTAGATCATCAACCGGGATCAAGTCAAACATTGCAGTAGCCGTAAGTAAGCCAGCTTGAAACACCAGATCGATATCAGCAACAGGTTCAAAGTCCACTGCATTTGGGTCGCCGCTTCCGCTGATCGAAAGCGTAACGATGCGGTTCGTGGAAAAAGCCTGGTTACTCGCGAGTGTACCGGTGATAGAAACAGGTTGCGTTCCACGATCCTCGTAGATGGTCTCGGGAGTCACGGAAAGTTCAACTTGGCCGGCATCATCGTCGTCAATTAGTGTGATAGTCGTGTGATCAGTCGTTAGTGGACTGGAACTGGCTATTGTAACTAATTCGTTAACTTCGTCTTCGATGTCGTTCTCGGGTGTGAGTATGAAGGTTGCTGTACCGGTTGAGCTGCCTGCACCAACGGTGAGGTTGAAGTCTGCAACTGGTAAAAAGTCAACTGCTGAGGGTACGCCGGATCCTCTGACATTAATGGGTAGAACTTCAGGAGCACCGAATGTGGTAGTGCCGCCCACCGTTGCGGTCACAGATATTTCTGTTGGTCCCTCATCCTCTCTGACTGAACCTGGGGCCGAGGAAAGACTGATACTCGGCGTAGCATCATCATCCACAAGCACAATGGTCGCTGAATTGGTTACAAATTCATTAGTGCTTCCGACGGTGATAGTTTCATCTATCTCATCCTCTGAATCATCCGTTGGCGTGAGCGTAAATACTGCGGTTCCTGTGTACGTGCCAGCTGCCAAAGTAAGATCGAAATCCTGCACAGGTAAAAAATCAACTGCAGAAGGCATGCTTGATCCAGCTACGCGAATTGGAAGTATCTGATCGGAGTCGAGGGGGAGTTGTCTGTTCAGTGTTGCCGTCACCGTCACAGTCGTAGCACCATTGTTTTCCAGGATCGACTCGGGGGACACACTGAGCGTAATGGTTGGTATTTCATCGTCATCAATCAAGTTGATCAGTGCTGACGTTGTGACCAATGGGCTGGTGCTGGAAACAGTCACAATTTCATTCACATTGGGCTCAGTATTATCAATGGGAGTAAGGGTAAAAGTTGCAGTTCCACTGTTCGCTCCGGCCGCTATACTGAGGTCAATGTCAGCGACCGGCATAAAGTCCACGGCTGAAAGCGTACCTGATCCGGTAATGGACAACGGGATTATCTGGTCTGTCGGGAAGACCACTTGACCATCCCACGCCGCAGTAATCGTGACCTGGGTAGAACCTTCGGCTTCGCTGATAGCTACTGGTGTAGCGTTGAGTGTAATTGAAGGAGTTGGGTCATCATCTATGAGGTTAATGATTGCTGGCCCGGTTATCTCGGGAGAAGAGCTAGCCAAGGTAATGGTCTCGTTATCCTCATCCACCAAATTATTTGTAGGTGTGATCGTAAGAGTTGAGCTTGCAGTCAATGCTCCCGCAGGGAGTACTATGCTAAAGTTCGCGATGGGAGCGAAACCAACTACACCAGTTGCACCGGTTCCTGTGACAGTAAGTGGTATTATCTGTTCTGTGGCATAGGTTGTGGGGCCGGAAACTTCCAGAGTGAGTGTAATATCCTGTGCACCAAGTTCCTCATAAATTGCATTTGTATTGGTGAGAATATTGATTCCACGTGGTGTTGCATCATCATCTCGCAGCAGGAATGTTACAGAGTTCGTCACAGCTGAGTTTGAGCTGGCTATGGTGATGGTTTCGTCGGTTTCATCCACTGAATCATTTTCAGGTGTGAGGGTGAAGGTTGCGCTTCCGGAGTTGCTCTCAGCCGGTATCTCAATGCTGAAATTTGGGACAGGAGTAAAATCAACTGCGCCAGCTGCGAGCGTGCCTGTGACGGTAATCGGGATAGTTTGAGCAGTGGCATAGGTTGTGGGCCCATCAACAGTGGCAGTGACAGTGAACTCCTCAGCTCCTTCGTCTTCTTGTGCGACAAATGGTGTAGCACTGAGGCTGATGCCCCTTGGCGCAGCATCGTCATCTCGCAGTGAGATCGTATCCGTTCCGTTTACGAGTGAGCTTGTGCTGGCTACGGTAATGGTTTCATCAGTCTCGTCTACGGAATCGCTTTCTGGTATGAGTGTGAAGGTTTCTGAGCCACTGCTGGCTCCCGCCAGAACAACGATGTTAAAATTTGAGACAGGAGTAAAATCAACAGCGGAAGCCGTACCAGACCCGGTGACCGTAATGGGGAGCGTGGTATTTGTGTTAAATGGGGGGACTCCGTCGATCTCAGCCGTGACAGTAATTGTAGTAGCACCAGCGTTTTCGAAAAGTATATCTATATCGGTATAGATGGTAAAGGAGCGTATTCTATCGGTCCCAGGATTAATCTCTGGACTGATATAGGTGTCGGTTCTGTCGCTCTCCAGACTATTATCAGTAGGTGTTGCTTTGGTCGTTTCGAGGCTTGGGATAGAAGACAATCCTCGCACATAACATTCCATGCGGGGTTGGGATGTTGTTTTCCAAGTGATCCTGATAGGTCTCGCGATTACATTATTGGGCTGCCAATATTCGGAGGTTGTGGAGAGAACGGTATTTGGATGAGCACCTGATCCAGGTACGATCTCCGGCTTCTCTGGAATTAAATACACAGCTCCTCCTGCAGGAAAAGCCCAGAACGCACAGATGAGAATGACCCCGATCAGCGGGTGCATCGATCTGAATGTTTGACCAAGAAAATTGATCAATGGAGGCATGGAATTGTCACGGGAATGTGCACTTTTGGCTACCGGGGCGAATGAATCAGGAGAATTCCAGATTTTATTCGATTTGAAATGGGCGAAAGCTCGCAGAGGGGAACTGTTCATATAGGTTCGTCAGCTGAGGTAGCGTCGTCTGAGTGGGAGCATTTGCAGGCAGAATAGGCCCGAGTCCCTCCTTGTCAATCCCAAAAAGTACTGAGTTCTAATGCCCACCCTTGGCGATCGGCAAGGACGAATGGAAGAGTATGTTAAGCTGCGTGTTAACACGGTGTGAGAAGTAGCTTAAATCGGTCCTAAGATACTGCAGTCTGGTGAGTTTCAGAATTGCTTTTGATGAGGCCTGCTTCTGATATGAATAGTCAGTGGCGTATATGTCTGACCTCATCTGTGTGGTGAAATGCCGCAATGGTCTTGAGAACTGCATAGGTGACGCGCTTGTCATCCTTGCGGATCCAGCGCGGGCTGGACTTGAACTCGCGTGTCTTCGACTCTCGCAGCTTGAGCAGTTCCCCTACGCAGCGGTGTCGCCGGATGTAATCGTCGAAGAGGTGATCCTTGAAAACCCGCTCGAAATCGACGTTGTCGGTGATCCGCTTGTACTACAGGCCATTCTTCGGGTCGCTCGAGACCCAACATCTTCAAAGCCGCGTGGAGCGTTGGGCTCATCGCAATGTGCCGGTAGAGCCCCGAACGTTTCCTCTAAGCTAGGCCCTCGAAGCCCACAGCGATGCTCGTCCGTCTTCCGACGCATCCAGCCAGGTGCGTCACTGAATTCCTATCCCATCATTGGAAACAGGCACGGCAAGCTGGCAAAGACAAGACTGCATAGCTACCAATCGCCGTTTGGCCCGGATCCGGCAAGCCCACTTGTTCTCCGCCTTCCAGCCGTCCTGGACCCTTCGGAATGGACGAAGCTGCCGTTCCCCCGTTCTTCATCAAACGGATACTCTGCAGAGCATGTCCCTGTATGTTACTCCCTGTCGGATACGCTGCCTGCTTTTCACCCGGATGCTCCTCAATTCCAGTTCCGGTCCCGACTCTGATTTCGAACAGAGGGAGGAGTCTGTACAACCGGATTAATCCGCGGCGAGACTGCTCAGCACTCATTTTCGCTCAAATTTACGTGATACCCTTAGGCAGTATCCCCTGCAGTCGAAAGTTCAGGTACGATTTGCTACATGGAGTGCATATTAGTCTTAGTTGCGCAACTCCTCCACTTGCAGACGGAGTTTCTCGTTTAGCCTATCGACCTGTAGTACCTTATCTCCGGCAACCGCTGTCACAAGGAGTGTCCCAACACATTTCTTTGATATCCTACGACATTGGTCGGCGGCAACCGCAGATGCTACGCGGCGCGCGACTTTGCCAAGCCGGCAATAATCGAGCTGTATCACATCCACATGAAGCTTGACCATACTTTCGACGGGTGTGCGCCCATCGGAAGCCTTTATGATTTGACCATCATCTTCTAAGTCCTTGTCGTCGATTAAGACGATCTCAACCTTATCAATCTTGTCGCGGCCAGCCGCTATGGCCAGCGCAACGTTGTTGACTTCTTTCTTTGTTCCTGCCCCACATCGCCAAAGGGATAGTTTGTTATTCTGCGTCCTGAGATCAGCAGTCACTGCATCTGCCGAGATCTCCTCTTCAGACATCCATTTCTTTCGCTCCCATTTAGCCCGTGAGATCATTCGCGCCAAAAACATTCTTCCTATCCGAGGTCCTCAATGACATCTTGCATGTAATTTCGAAGCCACTGTAACGGCTCGGTTTGCACCATATGCTTGAGTATATCTCGTATACCCAAGCCGCCCCAAAACTCCGCTGCTTGCAGCGCTGCGTCTCGTATCTCTACATCATCCATTGTCAAAGCTCTCCGCACAAGCTCGGTACGCCACAACTCTGTTCCTGGACGCATTTGCCGTCCAAGACACCGCAATACCGAAGCAGAGAAGGTGGGGTGCTCGGCATCAAAACAAGCTCTATAAAGCCAATCAAACACGCGATCATCATCTGTGGATCGTATTGCGTCACCAATAATATCCTCGGCTGGATGATCTATGCCGTCTTCGAATGGTTCGGCCTCGAATGAGGCATACAACAAGTCCCTTAAGTGCAATAGTCGTTGGTCCGCTATCGCCCATGTGGATTGCAATCCCCACTTAATAACCTCATGCTTTTTCTGTAACTCAACAATGTCCGGTGAAGCCACAAGTGACATGTCCAAGACTAATGGATAGCGCAAATCATCTGATATCCGCGACGGGCTATGCGGTACCGTAGTGTTTAACACAAAAAATGAGTCTGTTGGTCGTACGGTTGTCGGGTGCTCAAGATGCATCGAAAAGCCCTCTCGCCTTATCTGTGATCACGGCTTCGAACACTTGCCTCTCTCGAGTACGAAGGTCGTCAATTAGTGCATCCGTATTCTCCCGAGCAAGTGCGTCGTGGCTCTCCCAAATCACGTCGATATCAAGTATAAATCCGTTTTCAACCGTTCCTTGGGACAAGACTAGCTTTACACCGTCTCGGTAGGCATACTCAACGTGACTCATAAGGTTGACCAAATGATTTGGCAGACCATCCACCTCCGGCAAGGCACATCTCAGATATTTCTTGCCTGTTGCCACTTCTCCTGGGACAACAAGCTTGTTAATGTACTTAATCCCAATTCTTGTTACTCCTTGCGGTTGCGCCACCCCCCAGTAGGCGTCGAGTGCCCTGCTGATCCGAGGTCGAAACTTATCCCATCCTATCTCATCTGAATCATGTGGGTCTTGATAAGGACGGAGCATGTGCACGCTGAGCACATTGGGCCCAACCCCGACTATTCGTTTCTCGTCCTTTGTAATCAACTGGACTTTCCTAGGCCCCTCCCCAAACCGGAAATTGTGGGGAGAACCTTCTCGAAATTGCACACCTAACTCGACACTTTGCTGATGTCGTGGCGTACCCGGATAGTCATTGCTCAATTCAGCGTGGAGTTTGCCGGGTAGAGTAGGATCCCAGTCCAGTCCAGGAGCGAAGTGAAACTCGCACACCGCCTCGATTATAGGTGGGTTCCTGTAGCGGCGACGCGAACTCACGGGTTCAGCCGGCGTAGTCCCAAAGTCAGATGACATTTGGCATTCGTAACCGTTTGCAGACGCATTCTATCTGTTGTTGTTGCACATGTTCCAAAAGTGTGGGTTGCGGGGCGCGGAGTTGATCCATGTGTTTGAGTGGTTTCAGTCGTGACTCCGCCTCTGTACAATTGGCATCCCTTTGCGGGTTACAGCTCTTCCGGGGTGAAGATGAACTGTGAACACTTGCGCAAAGAGAGTGAATGGGGCGAAAATATCAGCAGTAATTGATAGGCAGAGTGATTCTTCACAGTATGTCGGGTTTCAGGAGTGGATGGATGCTTCCTCGTAGGATGTAGTCCTGAAAGTTTATCTATTCGGCAGTTTTCCAGTAGCGTTTGTGAAGCTGTAGAGGTTCGACTGTCCCTGTTTTTATATGACGAATGATTTGAGCAGCATGGAAGCGGCCGTTTTCGATAAACCAGCGGCTTGTGTGAAGCCCACCACATACAGTGCCGGCTATGTACAGGCCTTGACGGTTGGTTTCGAAGGTCTCAGCATGGTGAACAGGCGTGCGGAATGCGTCATCCTTCATGACGATTCCCAGTACTTCCAGAAAGGCAAAATCTGGACGATAGCCGGTCATGGCTATCACAAAATCATTCTTCAGTGTGGAATGCCCTTCGGGCCCTTCCAGGAGTATGTGGTCGGGTTCAATAGCCGTGACTCGCGTGTTGAACCGCGTAGCAATGCTGCCTTCTTTGATGCGATTCTCAATATCCGGTTTGATCCAGTACTTGATCTTGTTAGACAGCGCCTCTCCACGGTGAATTAACGTGACCTTAGCACCAAAATGATGACATTCCAGAGCAGCCTTTGCGGCTGAATTCTTGGCTCCAATGACAGCTACCCGTTGTCCGGTGTAAGCATAAGGTTCCCGATAGTAATGTGTGACGTTTGGGAGGTTCTCACCAGGAACACCTAGGGCGTTGGGGATGTCAAAAAAACCAGTGGCAACAACGATCTTGCGGCATGGATGTGTCCCCTTATCCGTGATGACTTTGAAGTCATTATCAGTACCATCTACGCGCTGAACACGCTCGTATAGCCGCAGATTCAAGGCTTCCCTGTCTGCGACCCGACGATAATATTGAAGTGCCTCGGGGCGAGTAGGTTTGGTATGCAGTGTGGGGAAGGGGTGTCCACCGATCTCAAGGAGTTCGGCCGTAGAGAAGAACTCCATGTGCGTAGGATAGCCAACCAATGAATTGACAATCGTCCCCTTTTCTATAATGACAGCATTCAGGCCATGTTTTGCAGCCTGGATTCCACAGGCCAGGCCCACCGGGCCGGCCCCGATAATTACAATATCCTGCATATCCGATCTACTTGGACGATGGACAGCCTGCTGCTGTGTCGTCACTCATGAAGGAGTTCTTCTCAGTTGCTGAAAAAATTCTCGAAGCAAATGTTCGGCTTGGTCTGCTTCCACACCACTGACTATTTTCACTTGGTGGTTCAAGCGCTCATCCTGCGGGATATTATACAAGGTAGAGGCACTACCGGCCTTCGCATCCATAGCTCCGAAGCATAGGCGATCCAAACGAGCCAGTACGATTGCGCCCGCACACATAGGGCATGGTTCCAATGTGACGTACAGCGTGCACTCTTTCAGCGCTTTGGATTGAAGTGTTTCACATGCTGCAGTGATCGCAATCATTTCGGCATGTGCAGTCGGATCGCGCAAGGATTCAACCAAGTTGTGGCCCCGACCAACAATCTGTTGATCTTTCACGACTACGGCTCCGACAGGTACTTCCCCTTTTTCTTTTGCCTGATCGGCCTGCCGAAGGGCAGACTTCATGAAGCGACGATCTGGTTCGAGCAATTGTGACAATGTCATGCCCTCTAGAGAGAGCGCCTACCGCCAATGATCCGCACAACGACACCTATCAGGAGGAGAATGATCAGGATTGGTATAGCGGCCTTGGCCAAACCTACAACCAACCCGAGTACGACATCAAGCAATACGATCACTACGACTATTACAATCGCGATCACGATCCAGCGAAGAATCAAGTCTAGACGCATTTGTCCTGATAAAGGTCGAAGCTACTCAGTAGAAACCACAAAGTACTCTGAGGCCGTAATGGCGGTTCCATCTCGAGCGAACCCGCCGACCAACAGCACGGACCGTAGTCCAGAGGAAGTAGCGGTGTGACGATAGCGACCTACCATGGCTTGCGCAGGTCGCAGGGCAAAAAATTGGTTGGCCTGTTCATGGAACACCTCCATGCGTGTCAGTACATCGGAGGGTGTACTTTGATGTCCGCCAAAGGTCGTGAATACTCCGCTGAGGACTGATGCCGTCGCATGCGCAGTGCGAGGCATCAAGAATCCTGGCAGACCTGAGAAAAACAACCCAGCACCTCCTGGATAATCTATACGCATGTTCCCGTTGATGGAAGAGTTATTTATGAATCGGCTTCCTAGTAAGAGGTACGAGTTAGGTTGGGTTCGGGTTACAGTATATCCGGCCACAGGTTCGTCAATAAACGGGGCGGAAGCGTTTGTATTTAAAGCGACCAACTCATCAGGCTCAATCCTGAAGGTACGCACATCCTGCCGCACACCAAAGAATGGACTGGTGCCGTAACGTGTATCGCCGTTGCCTCCGATAAGGTCAAGAAATAAATCATTACCAGACTGGCGTAGCACGGCAGCATGGTATACGCGGCGGATCGGTTGCCCGTTGACAGGTATCTCCCGGAAGCCACGCATGGATCCGTCAGGGTCAAAGATTTCTGCGGACTCTATCAAATCTCCTACAATGGTAGGCGAATCAACCCTGCTTCCCCCGACAATCAATACCTGACCATTCGGGAGAACAGTGGAGGTATGTCCGGTTCTTGGAGTGATCAGGCGCTCCTGCATGTGGCCGAAAATCCCGGAGTTGGAAGCTAGCCGGAACGACTCACCTCGTGCGGGCCCTCCTTGCATGCTAGCTCCTCCGGTAACCATCAACTCTCCATTTCGGAGACGTACGATGGAATGTCCTCCTCTTCCTTCGGGTAGTGACGGCGCATTTAACGAAATGCGATGGGGCAGATAGATAGCATATGCAGTATCTATCCGGGAGATATTCTCCAAATCCGTTGCTTCAAATACAAGCGTATTAAGACCAAGCCGTAAGGCAATGGATACTTGCCAGAAAGCAGGTCCGGGTGGAGCGGGATCCATGGGTGCTCCATTCAGAAAAACACCTCCTACCGGTCGAAAGTGAGTAGACTGCACGCGCAATTCAATGACAGAAGCAGTCTGCACCTCGGAAAGATCAGGTTCCAGGACTACGAGTTCTGGTTCGATAGTTTCTACGAACGGACGTTCACACGCCACGAGCACCAATGCTATGAGCCACCAATGTCGCATGAATCAACCGTTGCCTCCAAAGATCGGGATATCATATATCACGTGTTCAAGCACGAGCCCATATGCAGGTGCAGCCACACCGGACTCACGCCGATCCTGTGTTGCCAGAATACGTTTCAGGTCCTGTACGGATCGTTTGCCGCGTCCGATTTCCAGTAACGTGCCCACCAGTGCACGCACCATACCGTGTAAGAATCGGTTCGCCTCCACCACAAATCGCCAGTAACCGGAAGGTGCTTCCGGCTCCCACTGAGCCCTCACTACGCTACAAATACGATTAACCGTTGCACTACGTGTACGGCAGAATGCCCCAAAGTGTTGGCTACCTGTAAGAAGAGCGCATGCGCGATTCATTCGCTCAAAATCTAGTGAGGGGTATATCACTAATCGACGATTGCGCTCAAGAGCCAGTGGTTCAGTGGATATGTAGTAGTGATACCTTCTCAACCTTGCATCATACCGCGCATGAAATCTTTCGTGTACTTGCGCTGCGGTACGTACTGCAACAGAGGGGGGGACTAGGCCGTTGAGTGCTTTTACCAACCGTTGTCCTGCTTTCTCGGGGAGGGTTTCGCACTCAAAATGAGCCACTTGCCCTCTCGCATGTACGCCTGCATCTGTGCGACCGGAGCCTGTAACCCGCAAGTTCCTCTGACGTGTGAACGTCCGCAGAGCTTCCTCCACGGCTGCCTGTACCGTTGGGTCCCCACTTTGTCGCTGCCAGCCGCTAAACTCTGAGCCGTCGTACTCCAGTAGTAATGCATATCTGGACATGGAGTGTGAATTATTAGGCAGGTGGAGCTAAGAGATAGAGTTCGGAAGAATCTGCACTATTTACTTTACGAGTTGGTACACACGGCTGTTTCTGCTGTTTTTCTAGTACTCAAAGGCTTAATTCGGGGAGCCTTTTGTCAAACCCATGAATGACATTTTGGGATTTTGGGGCTAGGGTTTCGCCACCTGTTGGTACAACTGGGCGTAGGGTGGGTTGCAGATCAAGTCTCATACAGCCTCTGCGAGGCGTAGGAACGATTCTCCATTAAGAACAAAAGGACAGAGACTGGGGATCCGGATTGGTTCTCTTCATTGCAACAAGCGCAAAGAAAACGGAGGCATCTATATCACTTAAAACGAATGAACGCAGTCTCTGGATCAGTTGCTAACAGGAGCTTTTCTCCTGGATGGTTGGCCCTGTGGCCGGGCGTTATCAGAAGGTTTTTTCTGGCCTGGAGATAGTGCGTTTGGAGCATTTTTCCCCGTCTACGGGATCACATGCGGGTTGTCCGCACAAGCATCGAGCTCTATCTGCGCGGAAGTTTTTGGCCGAGATGGTATTCAATGTTACTGACGACATCGGCATAGTAGTCGGGTGCGTTCGGAGGCCGGGGGCATGAACAGAGCTCATAGGTGAACAACGAAAAGACTTTCCGAGCACCCGTCATCGGATCGCGGGCCACAGGGTTCGATAATCTCCTCTGTCGTGCAGATGTCCATATACCAGAAGCCATTATTATGTATGCCACACTCAGGTTCACACAAAGCCCCCTTTGGGTGGCATGACTTGTTTCACACTGATGGGTTACTCATGCTATAAATTCCTTATCATTTCTGTTAACGTTTCATCACAATCGTTCCGCATCCAGCCAGACGTTATGTCTAGGGTTTTTCTCACAGGTTTCATGGGGTGTGGCAAAAGTGAAACGGGTGCATTGTTGGCCTCCCGGCTTTCTATTGAATTTATTGATTTGGATGATCGTATAGTTACGATGGCAGGATGCTCCGTAGCAGAAATTTTCGCTAAGCGAGGTGAAACGGCTTTCCGGGAGTTGGAGTCCGCAGCTCTGCGATCACTGCCGGTTGGTGTCGTTTGTGCATTGGGAGGGGGGACGTTCATGGACCCGGAAAACCGGGCCTGGGCTCTGAAAAAAGCTCAGGTTCTGTATCTTCGTGTAGGCGTTCCGGAATTGGTGCGTAGGCTCCGGTCTGACAAAACAGTGCGTCCTCTACTACAGGATCAGGAAGGCAGGCCTTTGGCTGTAGCTGAAATGGAGGATCGAATTCGTTGCATGCTTGAACATCGGGAGCCAATCTATCAACAAGCACACCTGACACTAAATGTGGATGGTGTTACCCCCGAGGTTGCAGCAGACAAGTGCTGGGAAGCTTACAGGAGCCGAAACGTACGTCGATGATGCGTACTCGGACCATTTTCACTGAGTGCACGGTAATGGCTGGGAGTTGGATAGCCAACGTTAGTGGCCCAGCCGTAGCCAGGGTTTTCATTATGGAGTTTGTACATGAGATGATCGCGGGTCACTTTGGCAACTATAGAGGCTGCCGCTACAGTTTGACTGCGTTGATCTCCTTTAGTTATTACAAATTGCGGGCAGCTGGCGCCTGGGACATGGCGGGTGCCATCGACTAGGAGTGCCTGTGGCAGACATTCCAATAAGTCAATCGCACGTTGCATAGCAAGCAAAGATGCTTCAACAATGTTGAATTCACCGATCTCTTCGGGTGTTGCATAGCCAACACCAATATCTATGGCGATTTCACAGATCTTACTTAGGGCATTTTCGCGAGCACGTTTACTCAATTTCTTGCTGTCAATAACTCCGTCAATTGCTATAGTAGGGGGTAATATGACGGCTGCGGCTACAACCGGACCAGCCAGTGCGCCTCGACCGACTTCGTCGATTCCGCCTACGTGCATCAGCCCCTGATTCCATAGTATGGTTTCATGTTCAAGCATATCTGGTATTACTTGTTGGAACAGCAAAGTATACTGCGCAGTAACATTGCGTTCGAAGTTCACTCCTCTTACGTGTGCCCAGTGTCTAGGCACGCGTGCTTTATCTCAAATACGCATCGCTGGTGAAGTCGGCAATGCTGAAACGTACGATTGATGGCCCCCAAAGCCAAACGGCCTGAGAAGCCGTTCAAAGGAATGCTCGAAATCATAGGAGACCGCAAGTTCGGTTTCGTGCGGGCATTGAAGTCCGGTATGCCAAAGAGCAAGAGCGATCCGTTCTGCCCGCCTTCATTTATAAGCCGCTACAGGTTACGCGATGGTGTGGTGCTGGACGGGTATGCCCGGCCGGGTAAGAGAGGGGATCTGCAGGTATCCCGCCTGATGACGGTAATGGGCAAACGCCCTGTGGCATGGGCCAATCTGGTTGAGTTCGAGAAGGGGCATATCGTTTATCCAGACACCAAGTTGAACTTGGTCAAAGGCCCGAATGACATAACAATGCGGGTTGTGGATCTAGCGTGTCCGATCGGCAAGGGACAACGGGCATTGATCGTGGCTCCACCCCGTACGGGAAAAACCATAATTCTCAAAGAAATTGCCGCGTCATTAACGCAAAATCATCCTGATATTCATCTGGTTGCACTTCTGGTGGACGAGCGTCCAGAGGAGGTAACGGATTTTCGGCGTAGCACAAAAGCCACAGTCTTCGCCAGCTCCAGTGATGAGGAAGAGTTTAGTCATGTGCGCGTGTCTGTTTTAGCATTTGAGTATGCCAAGCGTTTGGTAGAGTTGGGGGATGACGTCGTTCTTCTACTGGATTCGCTGACACGTCTTGGGCGAACATTCAATCTTTGGGGGGAGGGTTCGGGACGAACGATGTCAGGGGGACTGGATGCCGGGGCAATGCGGGTTCCCCGACGCCTGTTCGGGAGTGCACGCAATATTGAGGATGGCGGTTCGCTGACGATCGTTGCTACGGCTTTGATTGAAACCGGCAGCCGGATGGATGATGTGATATTTGAGGAGTTCAAAGGTACAGGCAATGCAGAGATAGTACTGGATCGGGAAATGGCAAATCGGCGTGTGTGGCCTGCGATAAATCTTCGAAAATCGGGAACACGGAATGAGGAGTTACTCCTAGGACAATCGGTGCAAAAGCACAATCGACTGTTTCAGGTACTCAACTCTCGTCGGCCGATGGAAGCCATGCAGGCGCTGACACGTCATATGCGCACTTTCCCGACTAACGACGCGATGCTTACGGCTTTGATCGGCGACCGCGCTTACTGACAACTCAGACTGTGGGCTGCGTGGTGCAGAAATATTTGGCAGACACCCCCAATAACACTGGCTTGCGCTGCCCATTACCCAAGTAATGGTGTAGTCTAACTATTGTGGGAGATCCGTGAGCGTTTTTTCTACCGCCGTGATTGTCTGGTCGGAGCGCCTCTTTACAGCGCACGCCTTGATGGTCCGCAGCATAGGGTGACGGAGCGTTTTCACGCTTGGGTTCACGGTACCGGTACGTCCGGGCCATAGCATTGGGGTAAGAGTCTCCCGTTTCGTGAGGGTATCACGAATCTGCACAGCAGCAGCAGCGGGCCTGGGTCTCCTCAATGTGCATCTGATAGCCCACCAAGGCCATAGCGAGTCGTTCGATTCCCCTCCACATGACCTGATGGCCCGGCGGTGGGGCACGATTCCGGTTTTGATAGCCGCCCAACACCCCCACCAGCAACATGGCGTCCCGCAGCATCTTGGGTTCCGGCAGTCGTACCCGCTTGGCGTAGCCGGTCAAGAATCCAAGTTCCAGTTCTGTGAAGAATACCGACGGATCCAGCTCCGGCATGGTTCGCCCCAACAGCGTCAGCACCATGAGACGCCAGGCAATCACACAGTAGATCGCCAATGCCCGTTCCAGTCTTAAGGCGCTCCGCAGCTGCATATGTTCCACTTTGCAGCCACTCTTGAGCACCCGGAAAAAGTCCTCAATCCGCCAACGTTTCAGATAATACCCCAGCACCCGCTCCGCAGCCCGGGCCGAGGGCACCGCAAGACTGGTCAGCAGATACCATTCAATCGCCTTTTCACCCGCAGGCGGCGAGACTTCTTTGATATGCACCCCGGTGAGCGTCACCGGATCCGCATCCGCAACCAGTGGAGTCGCGGGCAGCGTAACCGGGCCATAGCGTACTTCGGCATCGGCGACGCGATAGGCGCGTCCGGCCGTCTTCGACCGCACGGACCGGCGATGAATCTCAATCCTGATCGTCTTGGCAGCTTTGCCACCGGACATCGTCTCAAACAGCTTTTTGCCTTTTGCCAGACGCCGATTCTTAGATGCCCGCACCAGCAGATCAACCCGCTTGTGCTGCCGCTGCGCATCAAAGAGCGCAAAACTGTCGCCCTCCCGATCCATCACGCAGAGGACCTTGATCTTGCGCGATAGCTCCTGCGCGGCTTCACAAATATCCGCATAACCATCCAGCCACCGCTGCGCCTTTGGCTTCAACGGTCCATCGGTCGGATCTTTGTAACTGCACCGCAACACGCCCAGTGGCAGACCATCGGTGGTGGTCGCCAGCGTGGTATGAATATGCAGTCCCCGCGATTTGGTCGTGGTCTGATTCTGACCAATGACTTCCAAGTCCTCGCAGGCCAGACGCGACCCGTAATTGAGCCGACTGCCATCCTGGATGCATAAGACCACCTTTTGGCTGCGCATACGCTCTATGGTACGCGCCCGATGCGGGGCCAACACGTTCTCCGGCGTCACCTCAGACGCCGGATCGCTCGCCAGCAGGCGATAATGCCCCTTGACCGCCGCCCGATCATAGCCCGTGTTCCCGGTAATCGCCGCGCCGATGGTATCGGCGAGCAGAGACGCACTCTTGACCAGCCGCGCCGAGCGCAGCGCGTTGCCCAGCGGCGCATCCCCAAACTCGGCATCGGCCCACTGTTCGCTATCCAACATCTCACCAGGTTGTCTGACCGGACGTAATTCCACCGCAGGCACCCCCAGTTGCTGACGCCACCTGCGATTAAGTTCGTATACATACAACGCCTTCGGCGGCTCCGGAGTGTCATGGCGGAGGCCGCCAGCGGTTTGTCCAATGTACTGAAAATTGGTGGCCTTGAAGCAGGAACCCGACCATTCGGGATCCACATAGGTTTCAACGATCCACACCCGGTAGCCGTAATGCTGCTGATAGTCCTCAGCCAGTCGCCTGAGCAGGCGACTGAGCACGTAGCTGGCCAGATGCTGGCATCGCTCCCGCATCAGGAATCGGCTCAGACACACCACACGGTGCAGATGGGCCTGTCGCTGTGCGTCCGACCAGGCCATCCACTGCTCCCGGGCCGCCAGTCGCAGGGCGGCCGCCGAAAAACCGACCGCACCCACATAACCGTGTGCACTGTCAATCAGATACCGTACCTGGGCACCGCAAAATGTCGTCACTCCACGCGGATGCTCATGATGCAACAGCGTGTTCCAAATCTCACGCTGATCGGTGTCGGTCACCTTAACCAGCGTAAGACCCTCCACCTCGTTAACAACCTCAGGCAAACGTTCCGGGGCAGGCACCGGTTCGGCCAGCAGGCGGGGACCCGCCCCCGCCGCGTAATTGTTCGTCGGCGCAGGCAATGCTATCCGCCCACGGTCGGCCAGCTTTGACAACGCACGGGCGCAAGTGGACACCTGCAACCGACCGCAGGCATCAACGAATGTGAAAAGTTCACACACGCGCCTTGCTATCGCCGCGCGCGTGGACAACGCGGCATCGCCCAACACCGCGGTGAGACGCGACTGCGATTCCGGAGCACTCAAGGTGCGCAAAACCTGACTCTGCGTGAACATGCCACCAATATATGGGGCACTGTTCAGAATGTCAAGTCAAAAAGTTGGGTAATGGGCAGGGCTTGCGAGGGTAGATGTACTCCTTATCCCTGGTCAATTTCGTAGGGGGAGTGCAGCAAGCGTCCTGCCTTGCACCGAATTATACCTGCAGCGCAGCTATGGTATCCCAGAATTCCGGGAATGACACGGAGGCAGCGTGAGCATCCTCAATTGTTGTAGTGCCGTGTGCTCCCAGGGCTGCGACTCCCATGGCCATTGCAATGCGATGGTCGTCATAGCTTGAAACCCTGGTGCCGTTCAGCGGCACCATCCCGGTGACTGCCAATCCGTCTTCGAATTCCTCAACCTCGGCTCCCAGTGCCCGGAGGTTGGTCACGGTTGCTCGAATGCGGTCGCATTCTTTGTACCGGAGCTCAATCGCATCACGTATGATGGTCATTCCTTTCGCGAAGGCACCGGCCACGGCGATTACAGGTATTTCGTCGATTACATTTGGAATTTCATCTCCTTTAACCGTGATTCCGCGCAATGACTTTCGGCGCACTGACAGGTCACCTGTGGATTCTACACCTGATGTTCGTCTGTTGCTGATTTGAATGTCTGCGCCCATTCGTCTCAATACAGTAAGTAGACCGGTTCGACTTGGGTTGAGTCCAACCCCTGACATGTAGACTGGAGCGGTTCCCGCAATGGAAGCCGCTACCAGAATAAATGCGGCTGCGGAAAAATCACCAGGCAGCGTGAACTTACCATGAGGAATTGTATGTGATGAGTCTGAATGTATTGTACGACCTTCGGTGGAGGAGCGTATTGTGAGATTCAGCATACGCTCAGTGTGGTCACGCGACCGAATCGTTTCATATACAATGGTGTGTCCCTTGGCCCATAGTCCTGCAAGTAGTACGCAGGACTTTACCTGCGCAGATGGTACTGGCAGCTTGTAGTGGATGCCGGTCAGGTTGTCACAGGGTTGTATTCTGATCGGTGCGTGTCCGTCTGTGAGGGAGATCGTCGCACCCATAGTTCGGAGAGGCCGTGCAATGCGTTCCATGGGGCGGCTGCTGAGTGATGAGTCTCCGGTAAGCTCGCTGCTGAAGGGCTGTCCGGCGAGTACGCCGGACAGTAGGCGCATAGTTGTTCCGGAGTTGCCACAATCAAGTGGAGCAGCTGGCGCGCTAAACCCGCCGCGCCCAACACCGTGAATAATCACCGAGCTATCTGTGGAGGTCTCAATTGGGACCCCCAGCTGCCGCAGGCAGGAGAGCGTAGACTGTGGATCTGCGCTAGGAGGGAAGTTGTGCAGGATGGAAGATCCGTTTGCGATTGCTGCGAAAAGTGCTGCACGGTGAGCCACTGATTTGTCTGCGGGAAGAAGAACTCTTCCTGCAAAGCGGTCTGTGCGGGAAATGGATCGTGTCATGACATAGCTTCAACTTCAGAGTGCGGGAGCTGGTCCAGAGATCGCAGTACAGTGCATATTCCGAGGGCTATACATGAATTTGCCTTCGTGATCATAATGATTATGGGATTATAACCTACGAACGCAGTGCAGATGTTGGTACTGGAAAAATCAGAAATGATGTTACCTTCATTCATTTGAATTTTTCCTCGTCCTACCTTCTCTTTAAAGGCGAGAGTTGGTTTTCGTGCAGGACATCTTGCTATGTTTGGCGCACTTACCTTTCCGTCTTGTCCCGTATTTTCGGCTGGACCGAAGTCCAGGGGGAACCCAAGGGAAGCGTAAATGTACAGCTTGGTCATCGTGGTGTCAACTTAATACCTGAGAGTGAAATGATACTGTTAATTGGTGGACTCGGTCATTGGGAAATAATAGTAATACTGCTCCTAGTTCTACTAATATTTGGAGCCAAGCGTATACCGGAGATGGCGCGTGGTCTCGGCAAAGGCATTCGGGAATTCAAGTCTGCTACAAGTGATATCAGCCGTGAGCTCACTTTGGAAGACCGCCCACCCGCATATCGCCCCCCTGCATCACAACAGGGACAGAACTACCCGTCTCAACCGCCATCTCAGGGGGCGTCGCAGTCGACCGACCCTACACCTCCCTCCCAATAGCCCTCTTTGGCCCAGGCACGGTCACTGAACGCTGATGGCTTTGCCGTTGTTTGCTGATTGTAGGCGTGCTTTGCTTGAAGGACAGACGAGTTGCGCGGAGGTTGCACAACTGGCTCTGGACGTGATTCGGGCAAAAAATCCAGCACTTAACGCGTTCACATACGTGGATGCTGCATCCGTACATCGTTCGGCGAAGGCTATTGATGACGCACTGGCTCAGGGTTCGGAGTTACCTTTGGCTGGACTGGTGCTTGGTGTGAAAAATGTATTGAGCACATTGGACTGGCCGGTTACGTGTGCATCAAGAATACTCCAAGGGTATTGCCCACCGTTTGAGGCTACTTCGGTAAAGCGCCTGCGTGCAGCAGGCGCTTTACTCATTGGGCGGACCAATTGCGACGAGTTCGCCATGGGTTCAACGACTGAGTCCTCTGCAGAAGGGCCCACGCTAAACCCCTGCAATGGAGAATATGTCCCTGGAGGCTCATCCGGGGGATCTGCGGCTGCAGTCGCAGCGGGTATGTGTCATGCTGCACTTGGCACCGATACAGGCGGATCCGTACGTCAACCGGCAGCTTTTTGTGGTATCCTTGGACTTAAACCTACATATGGATTGGTGAGTCGCTATGGTCTGATTGCGTATGCATCTTCGTTTGACTGTATCGGACCACTTGCCCGTAATGCAGAGGTGGCTTCGCTTATCCTGTCACAGATGGCCGGAACGGACTCCAACGACGCAACTAGTATAGATCGCACTGTCTATCACAAGCATGGCCTGGAAGAGGGGTCCGTTTTCGGTTTACGCATTGGGCTACCTAGGGAGTACTATGATCAAGGGCTTGACAGTGAAGTGCAACAGGTCATTGAGAGGACAGCTAAAAACCTGGAGTCTATGGGGGCAAAACTTGTGCCGATGTCCATGCCTCATACTGCTTATGGTGTGGCGGCCTACTACATCCTTGCAGCAGCAGAAGCATCCAGTAATCTATCTCGCTACGATGGTGTGAAATATGGACTGCGATTGGAGGGCAAAGGTACTTCAATTGATAGCATGTACACCAGAACACGGAGTCGCGGATTTGGGTTTGAAGTGAAAAGGCGGATTATGCTTGGCACTTATGTACTTTCTGCAGGGTACTACGATGCCTACTACGGCAAGGGGCAGCGCGTCCGTTCGTTGATTCGGCAGGATTTTGATGATGCATGGGAGCGTGTAGACATACTCTTGACCCCTGTTACTCCCTCGGCAGGGGCGCGTATTGGCGAATGGGGTCAGGATCCACTGCAGATGTACTTAAGCGATGTGTATACGGTGACCGCGAATCTGGCGGGTGTGCCCGGTTTGTCCGTTCCTGTGGGAAAAACATCTGAGGAACTTCCTGTTGGTGTGCAGCTTTTAGGGCCGCCGTTTAGCGAGCATAAGCTCCTCGGTATAGGAAAGGCAATTATGGAATCGATAGGAAATACGTACCAAGTACAGTAATTAGTTGGTACAATAGACAAATAAACTAGTCAAGTAAACAGGTTGATGAGCATACTGATTGACAGAAATACAAGGCTCGTGGTACAGGGATTCACTGGCAAAGAGGGGTCATTTCATGCGGAACAGATGATTGAATTTGGTACCACTGTGATTGGTGGAGTTACACCAGGTAAGGGAGGCCGACGACATCTTGACCGTCCGGTGTTCGACACGGTTGCTGAAGCCGTGGAATGTGAGGGTGCGAATACCTCGGTCATTTTTGTCCCACCGGCATTTGCCAAAGATGCCATTATGGAAGCAGCAGGGGCCGGGATCGGATTGATTATATGCATCACTGAGGGTATACCAGTGCAGGATATGGTAGAGGCCTACCACTATGTGGAGTCCAAAGGGACCCGTTTGGTTGGCCCCAACTGTCCAGGTGCCCTAACACCCGGTCAGGCCAAGGTCGGCATTATGCCGGCCATGATCTTTGCTGAAGGCCCTGTTGGGGTCATTTCCCGCTCGGGCACACTGACATATGAAGCAGTTGACCAGCTTACACGCAAGGGTTATGGCCAAACCACGGCGGTAGGGATAGGAGGGGATCCGGTGATTGGTACTCGGTTTACAGATGCGCTACAGCTTTTCGAGGAGGACCCGGAAACCGCCGCGGTTGTTCTCATCGGAGAAATCGGGGGGACAGACGAAGAGGATGCAGCTGCATACATCAAAGCTCGCATGACCAAGCCGGTAATTGCCTTTATTGCCGGAGCAACGGCGCCACCAGGACGTCGTATGGGTCACGCAGGAGCCATTATTGCGGGGGGCAAGGGCACCGCGGAGGATAAGTTCACAGCGCTGGAAGATGCAGGAGCCTACGTGGTTCGTAATCCTGCGCATATAGGCCGAGCTGTTCAGCGTGCGGGAGTTTGAGTTCTGAGAGTCCGATGAATATTCGAAGCATCCACTTTGTGAAGAGTGCGGAAAGCATGGATCAGCTACCGAATGAAGAATTTCCGGAAATCGCCTTCGTCGGACGCTCCAATGTGGGTAAGAGCGCACTACTCAATATGTTGGCTCGAAGAAATGCACTTGCACGAATCAGTGCAAAGCCAGGCAAGACACAGACGTTCAACTTCTATTGTGTCAACGAAGGAGTATACTTTGTTGATATTCCTGGGTATGGTTACGCAAAGGTCAGTAAAAAGAAAAGAGCTCAATGGGCAAGGAGGATTGGTGCTTACCTGACCGGTCGGACTACACTAAGCCTTGTGCTTCACCTTGTAGACAGTCGGCATCCACCTACAAGTCTGGACAAGGAGATCATGTTGCTTTTATGCGAAAATCAAGTGCAGAGTCTTTTGGTGCTCACGAAAGCAGATAAGTTGTCGGGGAATGGGATTACCAAGAGCATCCAGAGGGTGCGAAAGGATCTGACTGCCCATGGAATGGAATTACCAATTGTTGTGACTTCTGCACTTGGTTCTACAGGGCGGAACGAGTTGCTTGATCGAATAGGGAACGCTCTTTCCGTCGTTTCATGAAGCAGCGGGAATTGATAGAATATTTATGAGTGCGGTGCACATATCTTGTGCACAATGCTTATATTACTGATACTTCCGCAAGCGGCCGGGGCTAACGATATGGGTGTGCATAAGTATTGATTATGTTGTATCTTACCCCTACGTGCTGTGCACGGAGTTTAACCGGACATACACCACTCACTAGATAAATCACGAATCTGGAACGGCTACCGCTATCCTCTTGATGACACTCCCTCTCCGTACTGTAGGACGCCGATTGGTGCGTCCCCAGCCGCGCGGTTATGGGGAGTTCGGTCGTTGAGCCAGTTATGTGCCGAGACTCAGGCGCATGAACCCATGAACAAAAATCACAAACAGCAGAGGTCCAATATGCTACGTAAATTGAGTGCACTCATACTCATCGCTTTGGTACTGCCTGTGGCAGTGCTCGCCCAGACTACGGGCAAGATTGCCGGGCAGGTAACTGACGCGGAGACAGGGGAGACATTGCCTGGAGCGGCAGTGCTCGTAGTCGGTACTACACTAGGTTCCGCCACGGACATTGACGGAAACTACTACATCATTGGCGTTCCTGCGGGTATCCATACCGTGCAGGCACAGTTCGTCGGCTTCCAGACACAAACGGTAGATGGTGTTGAGGTCACCCCTGACCACACACATGAGCTGAATTTTGAGCTCTCGCCAGGCCTCGAACTTGACGAGATAGTTGTACAATATGAACGCCCACTAATCCAGAGGGACGCAGTTGGTGCTCCGAAGAGTCTGAACGCTGAGGAAATCCAGACACTGCCGGTTCGAGGTGCCGCCGAAATAGCCAAACTTCAGGCGGGGGTAGTTAGCAAGGAGGGTTCAGGTACTCTGAACATCCGTGGTGGGCGTGGTGGAGAAGTCACTTATTATGTGGACGGTGTCAAAGATGGATACGGCGTACCCCAGGGGGCAGTTCAGCAGCAGGAGATGCAGATTGGCAGCATTAATGCGCGGTACGGGGATGCCATGAGTGGGATCATCAACATTACTACCAAATCGGGTTCTTCGAATTACTTCGGCTCGTTGGAAGCATTGTCTTCTACACAATTCGATTCATTTGGCTATAATCTGGCATCAGCAACGATTGGCGGTCCTATCATTCAGGATAAGCTCAGCTTCTTTTTTGCCGGCGAATATAGTGGTTCGGCAGACCGTGATCCGCGGAACATTACTACGCCTCGGCTTTCACAGACTCAACTTGATGATCTGTGGGCAGCACCGGCTGGGCTCACCGTGATGGATGCCGACGGAAACGAGTCTATCGTGGGGATCCCGATAACTTTGGCAGATGGGGCAAGGCTCATGGTTGATCTCAACGGAGATCCTGATTTGAGTGGCGGTGGTTTAACCTTTGATGACGGTACGGTTATTCCAGTTGCAGAAGGCAGCACAATAGCACTTAATCCAATCGCTCGTGCAGAGCAGTTGACCGCTAACGATTTTACGCACAGCTATAAAAAGCCGATGCGGTCTAATGACAACTACAGCTTCAACGGGAATATAACCTGGAGTGTCTTTGAGAGCGGACGACTAAAGCTTGCTGGCACGTATCGCAATTTCACGGGAGAGAGTTCTTCCTGGCCTCGGGAGATATTTTCTCCCCAGACCGTCAGCCGGTATGATAACCATCAGTACTCGGCCGCTGCAACCTGGACACAGTATCTGTCAGGCTCGACCTTCTATCAGATACAGGGCAGCTGGAGGAGTTACTTCAATGAGAGCTTTGATCCACGCTTCGGTCGCACGCTCAATGATGTTTGGAATTATGCGGACATTGACAATCCGGTTCATGCAACGCTCGCGGGATACAGGAACCTGAGCTATGTTGAGGAAACCCGCATTGATGATCATGGAACCGATGATCCGAGTGATGACACTGAGGTCACGGTACAGGTACCGACTTATGTTCGCAGATACGAGGATGGACTTCGTGTCTCGGGCGAAACCACGGCAGGCTTGGTTGGTGCTATTGGTGGTGCCCGGCTTGGTTTTGGCAAGAGTAATGGCCACACGTACAGGGTAGCTGCTTCAGCTACCACCCAACTCGGACTGAACCTGTTGGAGTTTGGTGCCGAATACGAGACCAGTGTAAACCGGTCCTGGGGGATCAATGAGGAGTATGTGGCCCGGATTTTCGCAGACGGTAACCCAGAAAATATTGCCTCAGATGACCCGGATCTGAACACCTCCGGTTATACAAATTTCGCTGATTTACCTACCCACATTCTTCGACGGGTTATGGGTGGGGTCGGTTATAACTCTATGGGCACAGAGCAAACCAGCTTTGAGAACTTTGATGGGTACTTGGATACCAGTAGGGATAAACCTGAGGAGCATTACTACCAGGCCCCCCATAAACCGATCTATTACGGAGCATTCGTCCAGAACAAGATTGAGTTTCGGGATATAGTCCTGAACATGGGGCTCCGCGTGGATGTATGGGATAACAACCGCCCGGTCCTGAGGGATAAATACGCGCGCCGTCCGATTCAGCGGGCCGGGGATTTGGGCATAGGTCTACCTTCAGGCATAGGATCGGAGTATGCGGTGTACTTCAGCGGCAGTGATGTCGTAGGTTACCGCGATTTTGAGGGGAATTTCTTTGACAGCGGCGGTAATCCGGCCGGTGCTGGCGACATTCTATTGAATGGTCTTGTGAACTACACGGGCTCGCAGGTCACGGCGGATATGTTTGAAGACTATGAGCCGCAGGTGACATTGATGCCAAGGATTGGAGTAAGCTTCCCAATCACAGACAGGGCACTCTTCTTTGCCAGCTATGGTGTTGTCTCCAAGCGCCCCTCTGCAGGTGCGGGTTTGTTGGGTTGTCTTGCGGCCACGGCCTGCAGTGCCAATAATAGCCTGCTCCCGGAAAACACGACGAAGTACGAGTTGGGATTCCGGCAACGTTTGGGTGCTCGCCAAGCATTCACGGTCAGTGGATTTTTCCACCAGATCAACAACCTCATACAAATCCGTGACATTCGTGGTGCAAGTCCGGCTACTTACTCGCGATTTGAGAATGTTGATTTTGGCACCGTCAAGGGACTTGAGTTTGATTATGATCTTCGGAGAACCCAGGGCGTAGCTTTGCGGGCAAACTACACATTGTCCTTTGCTCAGGGAACGGGATCCGGCTCGGGGACGACTAGTGCCATTGTATGGATTGACGAAACACCGCCAAACTTCATCAGCCCGCTCAGCTTTGATCAGCGGCACAAGATTAATGTTACGCTCGATTACAGCTTGGGTGAAGGAGAGGGACCAACGCTTGTGGGTACGCAGCTTCTGCAGAATTTTGGCTTCAACGTACTCTTTACCGCAGGCAGCGGCTTCCCATATACCGGCGTGCGAGATCCAATCCCTGTGAATGCCAGTCGTGCTCCACTCCCACGTGGTGGTATCAACGAAGACCGGATGCCGTGGACAAATCGGATCGATCTCAGGATTCAGCGACGGTTCCCGGTCAGTGCCAAGGGGACGATCACAGCGTTTCTGTGGATGCAGAATGTCTTGAATACCGTCAATGTTCAGAATGTGTATAGATACTCAGGCTTGCCGGATGACGATGGATTCCTGTCAACGGCCGGTGGAGTCCAGTTCTCGGATTCTGCGCAGCCCGTTTCAGAGACACTCTACAGGTTCAGGAACCGGGCATTGGGTAGCGTAGGAAGGCCACGCTTGACCCGGCTTGGAGTTCGCTTCGACTTTTGACAAAGAAGACAATAGGTGAATCAACAGCGGGCCCGCAAGGGCCCCAAGTTGCTACTCTCATCCAAATAAAGACGACAAAAATGAGCAAACGCAAATATTTACTTTCACTGGTCTTGCTGATTGTACTGGGACTTGGTTCAGTACTCGAGGTGCGTGCACAAGTTGGAACATGCACTTCGGCGCTCGGCGAGTCTTACCTGGACATCAACAACGTTCGGGCTCGTATTTTCAACAACGGCAACCTTTTCTGGCGTGGAAGTCCACACGTCTACAATGTACCGAAGGGTGGGGGAGCACAGGCTATCTTCACCGGTGGTATATGGGTTGGCGGTAATGTAGGTGGACAGTTGCGTGTAGCGGCAGCACGTTACGGTAACTATCACTTCTGGGCTGGTCCGTTGGATGACAATGGAGCCCCTCCGGCTGACTGTGCACCTTTTGATCGACTCTATAAGGTGAGCATTGATGATATTCAGGATTACGAAGGTACTGGAGTAACCACTCCAGACTTACGTGATTGGCCCACGGGATTAGGTGCTCCCACCTATGCTCCCCCTGGCAATGGGGTTGATGATGACGGAGATGGAGAGGTTGATGAGGCTGGAGAAACGATCTTTCTCTTAAATCAGCCTCTTGCCCAACGAGCAAGCCGAGTGATTGACCTGGCTGGCGGAGAGCGGCCAGCAATCCTAGGAGACCAGTCGATCTGGTGGGTTATGAATGATCGTGGGAACGAGCATAACGGAGCTTCTTCGCCACCTATTGGTCTGGAAGTGCACGTTACAGCATTTGCATTCAGGACTGCAGGAGACATTGGTAATGCCACATTCTACAAGTACGATCTTTACTACAAAGGAAATCAGCCATTCACCGATGTGCATATGGCAATATTTTCCGATCCCGATCTGGGAAACTTCCAGGATGACTGGGTAGGTTCTGATACGACGCTGGGTGTAGGTTATGTATGGAATTCAGACAATGAGGATGAGGGAGGTGATGGCTATGGTTCTCCTGCTCCGGCGGCCGGATATGACTTTTTCCAGGGGCCTATCGTGCCAGCGCCTGGTGATTCGGCCAAGGTGAGCGATACCTATGTTCAGGATTTCAAGAATCTTGAAATGACCTCGTTCACCTTCTATAACAATGGTGGAGGTGTCACAGAAGACCCCAGTACTGCTTTGGACCACTATAACTATATGCGCGGTCGCTGGAAGGATGGCAAGTGTATTACGGAGGGGGGGAACGGCCGAGATTTCTCGGAAGACTGCACCGCATACATGTTCCCGGGAGATCCTGGTGCCAGCGATGATAATTGCCAGTACTGGGCTGAGTGCAATTCAGACGGTGCAGGGACGAACATTGAGGCAGCGGATAGACGCTTTGTTATGGGAACAGGGCCGTTTACGATCAATCCGGGTGATTTTCAGCAGATCGTTTATGGATTAGTTTGGGCTCAGGGAGCAGACAATTTTGATTCAGTTCAGAAGATGAAAGCGGCAAGTGCACTTGCCCAGTCGGCATATGATATTGATTTCCAGATTCCAGCGCCGCCGGCTCCACCCCATGTATCAGTTACTGCTGTGGATGGAGGTGCAGTTCTAGAGTGGACCAATACACCTCAGTCGAATAACTTCCTTGAGTCTTATCGGGTTGAAGACCCATTTGCACCGGAGGAGAATAATGTGGTAGTATTCGAGGGGTATGAGATAATCCAATATTCCAGTGCTTTGGATCAAGTGGGTACAACGGTAGCGGTATACGACGTGCCTAATGGAGTAACGCGCGTAATCGATGGAGGCCAGGCGATTATTGATGGATTAATCCAGGAGGAGCAGACGGTTGTGGCGAACGGAACGGATCGTGGGGTCCAGAACTTCCATGTGGCATCGGGTTTAACGAATTACACCACCTACTTTTTTGGTGTACAGGCGTACGCACACAATTACGACAATCCTGGTCGTAAGATTACCCGCGGGCCAATAACTCGTGTAGAGGTTACCCCAACTAGATCGACGCTGGAAATCGCAGATGCCGCGGTCGCTGCAGCTGAGGACTTTAACGAGGCTGATTTCACGGCAATGCAAGAAGGCATCGGGGATGGTTTTGTGACCGCAGACATTGTCAACCCTGCTGCGATTAAGGAAGCCACTTACACGGTTGAATTTTTTGAGCACGATGTTCCAGGCAAAACTTTTGGTTCTGCTTCTGTAGCGGTGGACGAGAATGAGCTTGATCCGATGAGTGCGGTAACGGCACGCCAGAAAGTTAACGATATCAATGCGAGTGTGATTACGTACAGTGTCAAGCGTGACGATACGGTGCTGTTTGATGGTTCATCCATTGATTATGCTGCTCCACAGCGGGATAATGTTATGGTACTTGACGGATTGCTGTGGACGATTCGCGGGCCGGATCCGGGTTTCAAGAATTTTCAGGTTACAGCTAATGCTGGTGGGCCTGTAGATCCACCTGCTCGTGCCGCAATAACGTGGAATAGCGACAGCTTCCCCAATGCTCAAGGAGAACCGCTCAGTAGAGCGAGGCAACAAACCAATGGAGCAATTTGGATGATACATGCGGGTGGTGCTACGCAGGCGTATGGATCTTTTATTGCTCGCAGCACGCGTGGTGGTGGTAATCTACCTTACATTGGGCTTAATGATTATGAGATGCGCTTCACTGAGCGTTGTGCAAACACGATAAATGGCACAGTTGAGGCGACAGACTGTTTGGGCTTCCGTGCATTTGGGGGCGGCACGTTGATGGAGATTCCATTTGAGCTATGGAATGCCGGGATCGCCACGCCGAATGATGCCAGTGATGATGTGCGTCTGATTCCGATTATTTGTGACACAAATACCTGTGGAGGGGGAACGGAGCACGATGTATTTGATATCGGCGGCGATCATCCTGCTTCGGGTGCTGCCAATGATCCCTTTACGGATTGGGTCTACTGGTATCCACCTGAGGACCTGACCCCCGGCGAGAACGGTCATAATGATTTTTTTGCTGGAAACAGTGGGACAGGACATGAAATCATTGCCAGGATGGTACTTGTGGGGTGGAATGTTGGTACTGCACCTCCGTACGATCCCGATATGGCGGAGTTGGGTACAGTATTCAGGATCGTCACCTCCAAGCCTAACCAACCTGGAGATGTGCATACCTTCTCAACCGAAGGTTATGCTGCAACGGAGTTTGACCTGGCCTCCAAACAACTTCGCTTGGAGGATATTGGAATTGTGCCGAACCCGTACAAGGGATCGTCTTCCTACGAGGTGAGTCAGCTCACTGATGAGGTGCGCTTCACGAACCTACCCGACGTAGCGACTATTCGTGTGTTTACGCTCAATGGTACGCTTATTAAGACGATCAATAAGCAATCACCGGGTGTGGCTACCATTTCATGGAATTTGGCGACTGATCAGAATCTGCCCATAGCAAGTGGGTTGTATCTAATTCATGTTGAGGTCCCCGGTGTAGGTTCGACTACCATCAAATTCGGCGTGGTCAAAAAACGCATTCAGCTGAACGTGTACTAAGCTCGCATTTGGCCGGCGGCTGAAATGTCCGCCGGCCAGTGTGACAACATCCATAGCACAGAAAACATTAGCGAGACATGAAAACTTATCGACGTTTCTTTCAACTGAGTGCTGGAATCCTGGCAATAACTGGGCTGGTACTCATGACCGGTGGTACCGTATTCGCCCAAGTGAACGATCTTGGTGGTGGTATCGACAAACCTAACACAAACCGGGCGGGTACGAACGGTGCAGCAGAGTTGTTAGTGCCGCTCACCGCACGCTATAGCGCACTCGGAGGTGCTACCACAAGTGTTCTCTCTCAGATGAATGGGCTTGAGGCACTATATGCAAACCCGGCTGGGTTGACAAACAACCGAAGCACGTCTGCACTCTTTAGTCGGCTGCAGTACGTAGATGACATTGGGGTAAACTACTTCGCGTTAGGGCAGCGGTTCGGGGATAACAACGTGGCCCTAGCCATATCGGCATGGGATATGGGGGATATCTACCGGCAAACTGAGCTCAACCCCGAGAAGACAGAGGCTACTTTCCGTGTATCCTTCATCAATTTCGGATTAACCTACGCACGGACGCTCACAGACCGCATTGCGGCTGGTGCGACGCTCAAGATCGTCAATCACACTATTGATGATCTAACGGCTAGTGGCATCGTGTTCGACGCAGGTATGACTTACGTGGTCGGTGAAACGGGCTTGCGCTTGGGCGTTGCCCTGAAGAATATTGGCAATGAGCTCCAGTACTCCGGCACAGGCCTCGGACGCCGCGTGCGTCTGCCCGATCAACCTAGTGATGCCAGTGTTAATACTGTTCAACTTGAATCTGAAGGCGTTCAGTATCCGACACTGCTCAATTTTGGGGTTGCATACGAGCGCCAGATGGCTGCGGGGGCATCAGCGACGCTACTGGGTAATTTCCGGTCAAACAGTTTTGAGGATGATCAATTCAGTGGTGCCCTCGAGCTTGGATTCAGGAACGTGCTCTACGTGCGTGGTGGTTACGAGTATACCCGTCAGAACAACGAGACCTTCTACAAAGGTTACTCCTTTGGTGGTGGGTTACAATTGGATTTTGCTGGGACCGAGATAACCCTAGATTACTCTATGCTTCCGACTGATTATTTCGACAACATTCAGTTCATTACAGTATCTGCACAGCTGTAGCGAACCATATTCGAAATTTAGTCGTCGAGCACGACCAGAAAAGGGAGGGGTTGTTCTCACGAGAACAACCCCTCCCTAATTTTATGGCTCTCCCTAAAAAGATGAAGAGCCGAATTCGAAGATCTTTCTCGGTTACAACTGCATGAAACTAGAGTGGTGTTGGGGGCCAGCATGCAGGATGCCAAGGATGTGCGCCTCAGGGCAGCACTGTAACCGCAATGGCACAAAAAAACCGACACTCCCGGGGGAATGTCAGTTTTAGTTGTAGCGGGGGCGGGATTCGAACCCGCGACCTTCGGGTTATGCTTACCAACTACGACTTTCACCGCTGATCCTGCAGAACAGGATCGTTTGTGGTCTGGACTTTCTCTTCACCCTCGGCCGAACCGTTAGGGGTCTGCCGTCAAGTCTCTACACCTTCCCCCCTAGAGGGGCTTGGCTCGGGATCACCACGCAACAGGCTTCCCCGAATTTGACAGAAAATCACGCGCCAGTTTCCATCCGCGCGCAGCCCAAAACCTCCTTCGTTACTCATGCTTGTCAGGGTAGCGTACCCTAGCAAACGAAGGCGGCAACTTGAGCCCGATGAGCTACCACTGCTCCACCCCGCGGCAGCAAAAAGCTTCTACGGCGGAGAAATGAGGAAGGTTCCGTTTTTGGAGTTTAATTGGCACAGCTAGTCGTCCTGTTTGTTCAACCAGCGGGCTGTCCCATTCGGGCCGTCCTGTCTGATTAATTGGAAACTCATGAGCCAGTTGCAAAACTCTCAAATCGGGGGATTTTTTGGAATTTTGAGGTCACTGTTTCTGGTTGGTGTCTCTGGGTAGAGGAGGCGATTTTGATTGGGATTTGTATCCGCCCCGAGCATAGAAACATCCCTCGATAGGGCTAAAAAAGGGACCGGAGTCCCCCGGATTTCGTATCAATTAGTGTCGACAATTTTCCACGAAAACCGGAGTCTCCCATGTCCCTTAGGAAGAAAATACGAGGTTTTTATATTGCCTGCCAACGGGAATTGTTTCCTTGGGTGGAGGAGGAATTTGGTTCGTTGCCCAAACGGTACCAGAAGTTGTTGTTGGTATTCGAGATGGTGTGTGTGGAGGATTTTCTGCCCCGCACCTCGTTCCGCACGCCGGGGCGCCCGCTGGCATCTCGGGTTTCGCTTGCACGGTCGTTTCTGGCCAAGATGGTCTTGAATATTCCGACGACTGCCGGATTGCGAGAGCGCCTACTTTCGGACCCATTGCTTCGGTCGATGTGTGGTTGGTCGCGGCAGCGGGATGTGCCCAGTGCGTCCACATTTTCCCGTGCGTTCAAGGAGTTTGCGGAGTCCGAGTTACCGACACGGATCCACGAAGTCTTGATTCAGGAGAGCTACGCGGATTCGTTGGTGGGCCATATTTCGCGGGATTCGACGGCGATTGAGGCAAGAGAGAAGCCGGTGCCGAAGAAAAAGGCGCCGGAACCGGTGAAACGCAAGCGTGGGCGTCCACGGAAGGGGGAGGAACGTCCAAAGGTCCCCACGCGTTTGGAGCGCCAGCGTACCATGAACAAAGCGGAGATGTTGGCGGATTTGCCCAAGGCGTGCACGGTGGGGAGCAAGCGAAATGCGAAAGGGCATACGCAATCCTGGACGGGATATAAGCTACATATAGATGCAGCAGACGGCGGGATTCCGATCAGCTGTATGTTATCTTCCGCGTCCCTGCACGATAGCCAAGCGGCCATTCCATTGGCGACCATGACGGGTGAGCGGGTGGACAACTGCTATGATCTCATGGATAGTGCGTATGACGCGAAGGAGATTCACGCACACAGTACGGCAGCGGGACATGTGCCGATCATTGACACGAATCCGCGTAATCGAAAGGCGGCGCACCGTCGTGAGCAGAAGGCACAGCGCAGTGCCGGGTTTATTCCACCTGAGCGGGCGCGCTACAAGGAACGTTCGACCGTGGAGCGGGTCTTTGGACGACTCAAAGATGAGTTTGGTGGACGCCATGTACGGGTGCGTGGGCACAGCAAAGTGATGTGTCACCTGATGTTTGGAATTGTTGTGCTCACGGTGGATCAACTGCTGCGGATGGTCCACTAAACCGGATCGTCGAGTGGTCGCGTACAGAATTGGGGGGGGGGTTCTGGAATACAGAAGCCGTGGGATCGATGCGTAGAGTCCGCACGGATCGTGGACAAAATTCTCCAAGTTAACACCTCGTTGAAGGCCAATCACCCACAGCTTCGAAGAAAGCGGTGAACACAGGCCAATCATTCACGTATTCCAAGAAAATCAGACCCATTTATGTCCCGAATTGGCCGGTTCACCAGTTGCAGCAAAATGGGTTTTGCAATTAGCTCTCATAGAAATAATTACTCTTTGATCAAATGGCCCTAATCAAAGCCTTTGCCGCACTCAGGCCTCTTCCTGAAGTAGCTGGACGAGTAGCTTCCGTACCTTACGACGTCGTCAACGCGAGCGAGGCTCGCGTGTTGGCAAAAGGACGTCCACATAGTTTTCTTCACATTATCCGCCCGGAAATTGACCTGAACCCAGGCATAGACGAGTATGATAGTGCTGTGTACAACAAAGGAGCAGAGAACCTGGATTGTTTTGCTATGAGTGATTCCAGTTGTCAGGAGGCTGCCCCGGCACTGTATCTGTACCGGCTTCGGATGGGAACGCATGAGCAAGTTGGTATTTATGGTCTGGTTTCAGTTGAGGAATACAAACGAGGGATCATTCTGAAGCACGAAAATACTCGCCCTCCCAAAGTTGCTGATCGAACTAAGCATATTCTCGCACAACGTGCACATGCGGAGCCGGTAATCTTAATGTTCAGGGATGATGCCTTCGTTACAAGCTTGATGACTGAGGCTACAGAGGGGGAGCCTCTATTTGATTTTACAGCGGAGGATGGAATCCAGCATACTATTTGGAGATTCTCCGACCACGAACCTGTTTTGGAGGCTTTTGCTGATGTCAGCGCACTGTATATAGGCGATGGACACCATCGCTGTGAGGCTGCGTGGCAGGCATGGACTGAAGAGAGATTGCCAGACAGCGATTTTTTTCCTGCCGTCTGTTTCCCCGTGAGCAATATGTATATTATGCCATATAACCGGGTGGTTCGAGTACCTGATGTGCGTGAATTGATTGGGAAGATTGGTTCTCTTGGTGTGCTTGAGAAAGGAAGTGGCAGGGACGTACCGGCCTCACGGGGAGAGGTCTCTCTCTATGCAGATGGAGCATGGCATACAATAAAATTACCCCCAACCAGACGTTGCGGTGTGGCCGATGATCTGGATGTTGCTCGTTTGGGGGAATTTATTCTGGAACCATTCCTGGGAATCATTGACCAGCGCACGGATCCAAATATCACTTTTATAGGTGGGAGCCGGGGTGTTGAAGGGCTCGTAAACCACGTCGACCAAACGCCCGGAACGGTTGCTTTCTCAATGTTTGAAACCAGCATGGACCAGCTTTTGGATGTGTCAGATGCGGGTGAGCTTATGCCCCCCAAATCAACCTGGTTTGAGCCCAAGCTCCGTAGTGGACTTCTTATACATCGATTCTGAAATAGCCATGCGCGTACTTATTGCCGACAAACTACCTGAAAGCAGTATCAAAGCCTTAAGGGATTCGGGGCATGTAGTGGTAATTGAAATTTGCTCGGATGACGAATTGCAAGAGGCATTGACGACGCATTCGATCGAGGCTTTGGTGGTGCGCTCAACCAAAGTGACACGAAAGATGCTGGAGTCTGCATCATCACTGGAATTAATAGTGCGCGCCGGAGCCGGCTATGACTCCATTGATGTAGAAGCAGCTTCTGAGCATGGTATATTCGTGGCCAATTGTCCAGGCAAGAACTCCAGTGCAGTTGCCGAATTAACCATCGGCCTCATGGTTTCGTTGGATCGGCAGATTGCAGACAATGTTTCGGATGCTCGTGCGGGTCAATGGGAAAAAGGCAAGTATGCAAAAGCCCGAGGACTTAAGGATCGGGTATTGGGGATTGTGGGTATGGGGCAAATTGGACGACTAGTTGCTCTGATGGCACAGGGTATGGGGCTTAGAGTTATCGCCTGGAGCCGCTCGCTCACCCCCGACGATGCATTAGCATTCGGCGTAACGTATGCGGATAGCCCAATTAAAGTAGCTTCACAGGCTGATATCGTGTCTCTACACGTAGCGGCAACACAACAGACGCACCACCTTGCTGATGCAGACTTTTTTTCGGCTATGAAATCTGGGGCTTTCTTTATCAATACGACACGTGGCAGTGTAGTTGATGAAAATGCGTTACTTGCTGCCTTGGATAACAAGGGTATTCGGGCTGGGCTTGATGTATTTGCAGGAGAGCCATCCTATAAGAAAGGCGTACTGGAAACTGGTCTTCGCAACCATCGATCGGTTTACCTTACGCACCATATTGGAGCATCAACGATGCAGGCACAAGAGGCTACAGGAGCCGAAGCCGTGCGCGTTATCAACACATATGCCAATAGTAGCGTTGTGCCAAATTGCATAAATATTGCGGTGCAATCTTCTGCGACACATCTGCTGACTGTTCGGCATTTGGATAAGGTTGGTGTGCTCGCCAAGGTTCTGGATGTTGTGCGAAAGTGCAACCTCAATGTACAGGAGATGGAAAACCACGTTTTTACCGGGCCCATACATGCCGCCGTTGCTAGAATTCGTCTAGTGGGTACTCCCCCAAAAGAACTCACGGATCTGCTTGAAGGCATTCAGGATGTATTGGCTGTTTCTCAAATCAAAATCTAAACCCAATGAGATCACATAGAACCGGGCGCCTGCATAATTTTTCGGCTGGCCCCGGTGCATTACCTTTGCCGGTTCTTGAAGATGTGCACAATGAGTTACCCGTGTATCGGGAGACAGGCGCGTCGGTTATGGAAATATCCCATAGATCGCCGTCCTATATGCAGATTGAGGCCTCTGCCCGCGAGCGGATCCGAAGCCTTCTTGGCCTCACGACCGACTGGCATATCTTGTTCTTGGGAGGCGGTGCGTCAATGCAATTCCATCAGGTAGCCTTAAACTTTCTTCCCCCAAGGGGACAGGCGGGTTATCTGTTGACTGGAACCTGGGCCAAAAAAGCACATGCGGAAGCTGTACGGATTGGTAATGGACGAGTAGTAGCTTCGAGTGCGGATGCTGCATTTAACCATATCCCCGATCCCGCTCATTGGGATCTGGATTCCCGAGATGCCTATGTTCATTTTACGTCCAATAACACGGTCTACGGGACGCAGTTTCAGTACACTCCGGACGTAAGTTGTCCATTGGTTTGTGACGCATCAAGTGACTTCCTTAGTCGTCCAATTGAACAGGAGCGTTATGGCCTGATTTATGCCGGAGCTCAAAAGAATATCGGTCCTGCCGGGGTTACGATCGTTTTAGTTAGAAACGATTTCCTGGAAAAGCGTAATACGAACCTGCCGACAATGTTAGATTACGGTACACATGCGGCAAAATGCTTCAACACTCCTCCGGTATTTGCAATTTACATTGTGGAAAAGGTGCTTCGTTGGCTGGAAGGCGCAGGAGGCATACCTGGAATTCAGACAGCGAACAGCAGAAAAGCAGATCTTTTGTACAGTGCTATTGATAGCGGTGAGTTCTACAGAGGTACTGCAGAGACTAAGTCCAGATCCCTCATGAATGTAACATTCCGCCTGGCCAAAGAGGAACTGGAAGCAACATTTATTGAGCGGGCGGCTGCGCACGGACTGATTGCACTCAAAGGGCATCGTTCGGTAGGTGGTATGCGTGCATCCATATACAATGCCTGCTCCCTTGAATCGGTAGAGGTACTGGTTGACTTTATGAAAGATTTTGAGCAACGCAATGGCTAATCAATTGCGCACAAATTTCAAGAATAGCCGCCAATCATTAGTATATTGGGCTTTGAAAATTTCTGATCTATGACATTAGGGACGGTTCGAGCTTCAACACCAGGCGAACGTCGCGTGGCACTCGTGCCCCAGGTCGTTTCAGCGTTGTCCAAAAAGGGTCTGGAGGTTCTTGTACAGTCGAACGCCGGTCGAGAAGCCGGCATTAGTGATGACGCTTTTAGTGAAGCAGGGGCCCGGATTGTATCGGAAACGGAAGCGTGGGAGTCTGACATACTCGCGTTGGTTGCCGCGCCTTCTGACGAAGAGATCGCGCGATTACCTTCGGGGGCTATAGTGGTCGGGTTTATGCAGCCGCTTGATGTACCTGAGCGGATTGCCCGGTTAGCCGGCCAGGGAGTAACTGCTCTCGCGATGGAGCTGGTACCTAGGATATCGCGGGCACAGAAGATGGATGCACTGAGTGCAATGGCCTCATTGGCGGGCTACAAAGCTACACTGATTGCCGCTAACCGGCTTCCGAGATTCTTCCCTCTGTTAACAACCGCAGCAGGGACAGTCCGTCCGGCCAACGTAACGATCTTGGGGGCGGGTGTGGCAGGGTTGCAGGCAATCGCTACTGCCCGCAGGCTTGGTGCTCGTGTATGGGGTTACGATATTCGTGAAGCTGCCAGGGAGGAGGTCAAGAGCCTCGGAGCGCAGTTCGTTGAGCTGGATCTGGAAATGGAGGATATGCAGGATGAAGGTGGCTATGCCAAGGCATTGATGGCCGCGAAGGCAGAGCAGCAGGTAGAACTGCTTGTGCCCCATCTAGCCAACTCGGATGTTGTCATTACCACAGCGTTGATCCCAGGACGCAGGGCGCCAACTTTAGTGAGTGAGGCGGCCGTAAAAGCCATGAAACCCGGCAGTGTCATTGTCGATCTGGCCGCGGCCAGTGGAGGTAATTGCGAACTGACCCTTCCGGACAGAGTCACGACACATCATGCCGTGCAAATTATTGGGTACACCAATCTTCCATCCACTGTGCCGACAGATGCCAGTTTTTTGTATGCTCGGACGGTATCAGCGATGATAGGTGAGTTTGTGGAGGATGGAGTTTTTTGGGCTAATTTTGAGGATGAGATTTTCAAGTCTGCTTGTGTCTGTCACGAAGGACAGGTAGTGCATGAGCGTGTCCGCAGTCTGATCGACAGTTAAAACGATGCTTCCGTATACGACGTTTTTTGTATTGTCCATGTTTATTGGACGTGAGGTGCTAAGCAAGGTCCCTCAGACGCTTCATACTCCGCTCATGTCTGGGTCCAATGCCATAAGTGGGATCACAATTATTGGTGCGCTGGTCTCGGCAGGGATGGTTGGGGGAGTATGGGCAAAGTGGATCGGTGTTATAGCTCTGGTTGCTGCAACCATTAATGTAGTGGGAGGATTTATGGTCACCGATCGGATGCTGGAAATGTTCAAGAAGAAACCCCAGGATGCTTAGTACAGGATTCATTGCCGGGGCCTACCTCATAGCGGCAATACTTTTTATTCAGGGTTTAAAAAAATTGCAGTCTCCTGTTACTGCTCGGTGGGGTAACCGTCTCGCAGCAATCGGGATGCTTTTGGCCATTGTGGCTACGCTGTTCAGTCAAAAAATCCTGACCCCCGCAGAAATGATTGGCGGCTTGGTAGTTGGTGGTTTTTTGGGGGCGGTCATGGCGAAGCGCGTGAAAATGACCGGTATGCCGGAGTTGGTGGCCGCCTTCAATGGTTTTGGTGGGTTAGCCTCAGCACTGGTGGCTGGTGCAGAGATAGCCCGGATGGTGGAGCAACAGCTTGAATTTGCAGATCCAGTCAACAATATCGGTGCCTATTTGAGTATTCTCGTGGGCATGGTCACCTTTTCTGGCAGCTTTATCGCTTTCCTGAAGCTCAGTGGGAAGATGTCAGGTAACCCCATTCAGTTCACGGGCCGATACATTGTTCTGGCCACATGTGCAGCTGCCATTGTGGGTTCTATCGTTTGGATCGTCCTAGGGGGGGATCTGATCTTATTGATCACAATCCTTGCCGGCTTGTCGTTGACTCTGGGGATACTGCTGGTTCTCCCCATTGGCGGTGCAGATATGCCGGTAATTGTGGCGTTCCTTAATGCAATGTCTGGGCTGGCTGCGGCAGCAACCGGTTTTGTGTTATCCAACACAGTTTTGATTATTAGCGGTGCGCTCGTTGGGGCTTCGGGAATGATGCTGACCGGAATCATGTGTGTTGCAATGAATCGCAGGTTGTGGAATGTACTGGTTGGAGGGTTTGGTGGTGATTCAGATGATTCAAGTGATGACGCGAAACAGTTGGCAGATGGACGGACGATTACGTCCACTACAGCGGATGACACGGCGATTTTGCTCAGTTATGCCCGCAAGGTAATTATTGTGCCGGGTTATGGATTGGCGGTAGCGCAAGCCCAGCATCAGGTACGCGAACTGGCTGATGTGCTACAGGAGCACGGAGTGGAAGTCAAATATGCCATTCATCCCGTAGCTGGACGTATGCCGGGGCATATGAATGTGCTTCTGGCGGAAGCGAACGTGCCCTACGATTTGCTGTTTGAGATGGATGACATCAACCGTGAATTTGAATCCACTGATGTTGCACTCGTTGTTGGGGCCAATGATGTCGTGAATCCTGCCGCACGCCATGATCAGTCAAGCCCGATCTACGGAATGCCGATCCTGAATGTGGATCAGGCAAAGACAGTGATCTTTCTCAAGCGGAGCATGCGCCCGGGATACTCAGGTGTACCCAACCTGCTCTTCTTTGAGTCGAATACACGCATGCTCTTTGGAGATGCAAAAGATTCGGTATCAGATTTGGTCACCGAGGTTAAGGCCGTCTGAGTGTGAATAAGCAACCGAACAGCGATCACTGTTTCGTCTGTGGACGAAACAACCCGCGTGGACTCTACATGACTTTCTACGACAACGGGGACGACGTTGTCGAGTCACATTATACTATCCCTGCGTTGTTTCAGGGTTATCCGGGCATCGTGCACGGTGGTGTACAGGCATCAATTCTGGATGAGATTGCAGGACGTATTTCCCTGATTGCGGATATGCATGCTTTTATGATGTCCGTGCGACTTGACGTCAAGTACCGGCATCCGGTTCCTATTGAGGAGCCGTTACATATAATTGCCAGACGGGAATATTTAAGTGACCGTTATGGTCAGGCCCAGTGCATGATTTATTTGGCCGATGGTAAGTTAGCCTCAGAGGCATTTGTGAAGCTGGTCCGGCTTCCCGAAGAAGCGCGTATCAGTGGAGATTCGAGCCACGTGTTGGGTTGGCGAGTAGATCCATGAGCCTTGTTTTAGCGTTTCGCTTACTATTCCGGCCAAATAAGAGAATGCCCTTTTCAGTCTTGTCGTTAGACATCTCCTACACACTTCCCCTTTCGCAAACCTCGTCAAAGACTGCAAACTTTTCTTTGGTATCCTTCCATAAACCCCCAAGCATATCCTGCTACGATTCATCTATGAGATTCAGATCGGGAATCTAGAAACCAGGCTGCTTACCGCCAAAAGGTCCAGGTCTTTCAGTTGCGAGCGTTTCTGGTCGATCACGTCAAGGTCTTCCTCAACATCTCGGCTGACCTATTCGACTACTTGCGGTCGGTGGAGATAAAATCTCGCTCAGTGTTCAAGCAGCAGGCCGTAGGGTTAGTACCGTTTCAATGCGAATACGAGTATCCAGGGCGTTCTTTCCATCACCCGGCGGCGGTAGGTAACGCCGGCGTGCCGGTATTTCACGGGTTTTTCGGTCTTGGACTTTGAATCCGTTCCTGATAGCCAACGCCTCAATGAGTTGTGCGTTATTGACTCTAGCTCCACGAATGAACGAGTTGCCGAGAACCATAACAACATATCCATTCTCCTTAACGGTTCTGTGTACTTGCTGAAGAACTGCCTCCATATCAACTGCGTACCGCCGAATCCATCCTAGATGCCGTGAACCGATAGTTGAACCGTCAGCCTGGCTCACATAAGGCGAGATCTCGGGGGACTTCGGATGGCGGGCCATGATTCGTTCCGCCCCCACATTGGAGGCGCGTGTCTTCCTTAGTGACGCCATCATATGCCCCATCCATACCAAGGACAATCTGTGCCCCCTTATGTAATCAATTGCATTGAGATATGGTGGTGACGTAAGCACCAGATCAAACTCATTGTCGCCTATTCCATCGAGAGTACGTGCATCGCCGAGGCGAATGGAAGCCTCACCAACGATACGTTCTGGTTGGAGTCGGCGGGCGACCAGTTGAGCAGACCTTTGGAACCCGGAATAAACATCGAAATCGTTTTCCTCCGCGACCTTATGCGGTCGGCTGTGGGATGTGTCCTGTGCCAGCGAGGCCATCATTTTCTTTGACACGATGATACGGCTAAGTGCAACCATCAAAGCGGGCTTCGTCGGCACGTCATGTCTTCGTAGCACCGTCGTAAGCCGCGCAAGTTCGTCTTCCTGCTTGGCTGCGAACCAATACGAAATAAACTTTCGGGTTTCCAGATCGGTCGGTCGTTGCACAGTGCTGGGGTGGAGTGACTCTGCTCTCTGGACAAAGTCCACGGCATCACCAACGATTGTCTCCGGGTCCAAGCGACTTGTCCATACCTGAGACATCGTCACTGCTAGTGGATCAATGTCCACGCCGACACATTCATGTCCCGCTTCTACGGCCGCTCGAGGAACCGTTCCAGAACCACACATTGGGTCAAGGACTCGCCCGCCCACCGGTACGACTTCGAGTGCCTCACGCACAAGTTCCGGCGCCATACGTGCCGGAAATGGATGTATGGTCGCGATTTTCATTACCTGGATATTCCTTTCCGAACGCGTTCATTCAACGAATCCAGGGTCCCAATCTGGTGGCTGAGCTTCGCCAAGATCTGGTCGCCTGTCTGATGCATGACAACATCATCAGAATCGTCTATCTTAAGCCATCTCTCCCCGACAATAGTCTCCACTGCCTTCAGGCGGGCGCTCAGCCGCTCCGGTGAGAATTCTTGTAGGCCTGGGGTTGTGGCACGGGCAACCTTGACGTTCGGGACAGCCTTTGTGTCACTCTTCAAGCGTTCAAGCGCACTAATCAAGATGGCAAGGGGGACGTCACTCCTCGAGAGACTGTGTTGCATGTCAGCGATCCACTGGTCTACATCAGTGACGGTTCGGCACTCTTTGAACATCTTCCATAGGTCCGTGAGAGTCAGACCATGGTACAAGTGCAGTTGGATCAGTCGTTCCAGATGCTCGACTTTGAGCAAAGTCAGTTTCTGATAGGATGACTGGGGCGACTCTGGAAACATCTTTCGATTCATCTTCCCCTCCGGCTCCTCTTCAGCTGCGTACTTCTCAGCGATAAAGAAGCCATACGCTGCACCCTCGTCGGAGCGAAAGGATTCCAAGCTCGACGGATCGATCTTGTCTGCCGGAACGGATGGCTTCTCCGTATGCTTGGCATCGTACACTAGCCTGAATTCCCGCGTTCATTTTCTCATGTGAGGATTATGGTCGTTTAGAGAACTGTACTCGTAGGGTTTTGTTGTCGAGCCAGGGGATTTTCTGGTGTAATTCGGGGTATCCGGCAGCGACCAGGTAGTTATCTTTGGCGCGTGCACGCAACTGGACGAGGATTTCATTCTGGGTAATGGTGACCTTTCCGGTGTGTCGCATCAGGTCACGGTAGAGAGTCCGCGCCTCGGCTTTTTCATAGCCTTGTCCGACGCGCACGCCCATGAGTCGATAGAGTACGCTGGCCATAACGGTCAACTGCACATCAACTTTGATGCGCATAGGAACGGCCGAGCTCAACGCATCCATGTGAAAGAAGTCAATGGCATCGCTGATGACATTTTCGATGACCATACGCCGGGCATACCGGTCAATCAGTTGCCGGGGCGTGCGTTTCATCTGATTGGTAATCAAAACTGTTGGCTTGTCATGTCCTAAGTTTTTGACAAGCAGTTGCCGAATGGGCTTGGGATAAGCACGCAGTTTGACGGTTTCATCCACGACGCTTGGGGTCCGATACGCACGCCCAATGTTGGAGAGTCGGATTTTCTTCCAGGCCGACTTATCCAGGGAATGAATGCGCCGGATCAAGGAAGCGTGGCGGCGGCGCAGCGTGATAAAGTCAATGCCGAGCGCATCCAGTTCTGCCAAGTTGGCATAGACCGTAAACCGACTGTCAAAGACCAGTTCACCGGGGAGCTTCCCCGTTCGGGCTTTCCAATCTCTGACAAACTCCAGAATGGCATCATTCTGGGTTTCTTTTCGGATCGTCGAATCCGCGTAACAGAAGACATGTGCTTCGGCATCGCGGGCCAACATGGTCAGGATCCCGCGTTGGCGTCGACTTCGCTTGGAGACAAAGTGTTTCTGCAAAAGGGCCTGATGCCCATGATAGGGGATGGTATGGAAATCCAGGTCCACGGAGGCGCCCGTACCCCCCACATTGGCCAGCTGTGCAGCGGCATGATACCACCGGTGCATCAAGGGTCCCGAAAAGGTCGAATCCACCTGGATGGAGTACTCCGTCAGGGTCGTGCGTTTGGGGATGACATTGAGACCGGTAAACAATGCGAGGCCCTGATCCAACGTTTCGGCCATGACCTGGGAGGGCCGTCCGATCCCGGCGAGCTTCAGGGCCAGGAGCGAACGAACCGCACAACCGGCCGGGATCATACGGGTACCCGGCATCTTGACCTGATCCAGAATTTCGTCAAGACCTATTCGCGCCAGATCAAAGGCGAATAAAAACAATCCTGCAAAATCAGTCGAAAAGGACCGCGGACTGAGATCAAGCTTTTTGCGGTTCGCGGAGCAGGCCGCTGGGCGGATCGGCGGGGCAGGCGCTTGATGTTTTCCTGGTTGAAGATCTTATGGATGTAGCCTACACTGGCCGGCATGTTTTCCTTTTTCAGTGCCTCCTGAATTTGATAGAGGGTTAAGCCCTGTTGTTTTCGGAGGGCAAGAATCCGGGCACGTTTGGGATCAGTCGGCTTAGCGCGGGGTTCGGATTTTTTTAATTGGGGCCAAAAGAAGTCTGCGGAGGGATTTTTATTGAAGCGTGTGAGGAGGTTACGGAAGGAGCCGGGGGCATAGCCGCCGCGCTCGGCGGCTTCTTCAATCGTGCATCCTTCGTGGAGGTAGGCTTGGAGGGCTTCATACTGACGCATGGGGAGGCCATCGGGCAGCGCAAAGAAATCGGAGCGTCGGTTCATTGTATATCGTGAACTATGAAATAATAGCCAATATAATAACAATAAAATTATAAAACAAACGACGAACTAGAATACATTAAAAGACCCAGTAAAATCAACGAAATAGCGGACGAAATGTCCAATTCAGAGGCTATGAGCAGGGATTGAGCTGGGATAGCTCGGCGGCAACACCAGGACAGGATATGATGTTATAATATTGGAATACTGTTCGTAAGTTCACGTAAAATATGAATATAGGTGTAAAAAGACCATTTTCAGGCCTTATTCATAGGATTTTCCGTGAAAACACGCTTGGCTGAAACTCCCCGGGAATTCAGGCTAGCGGTTCTGCGCTCTGCGTGCCTTGATCTTGTTGAAGCGCACCAGTGCGATGTCCTGTGCCCTTTGTATCTGGGCTTGCGTCAGGTAGCCAGATGTTATGTTAATCAAACTTTGGTTAAATGTCTGCGATACGCTGAATTCGGGCAGCCCTACCCTAGCTAAGTTAGCCCATATATAGGCTTCTGTGTAATCTTGTTCCACGCCGTTGCCGTTGTAATAGGCCCAACCCAAATCACACTTGGCCTCGGCGTGTCCCTGCCCTGCGGCTTTCTTGTACTATTGGACAGCGAGTCTATAATTTTGGGGAATATCGCTACCGCCGGCGTAGGCCTCGCCCAGTTCGTACTGCGCCTCCGCGTCTCCCCTTTCAGCTCTTGCTTGTAACTCTTCTATTGATTGCCCGTTGGCGACCCCCGCCATAAGCAAAGGGCTACTGCGATGAGTGTGGTCGCCTTGGTCATGCCCATGCCTTCAATTAAGGAAATTAGAGGCAATGAGCAGTACAACTCCAATTCCGATCATCCAAATCAATAGATTATACCTCATATTCTGTGCCTTCATCTCGGTGTTCATGGCCTTCGTTTGGGCTTCTATCTTAGACTCCAGTCTAGCAATAATATTTGTCGACGCCATTTCTCTAATTATGTTTAATAACTTAAAAGCCTCCACTTCTTCCAGCCCTGTCTTCCTTAACAATTGATAAGCTTCGGTGTCCTCTTCAAGGGGCATTCATTTCCGTTCAGATTTGTTGGCTCGAGATGTACGACAGAAATATTTGAAAGGTTTCCTAAGTTTAGGGATTAATGTAAGCGATACTCCAGGAAAATGCTGTTTTACAACGAGGGTAGCCGTTCACCTTAATGGATAATTCCCTTTCTTTTTGCGTTGCATGAAAGCTCCCGAACCACCTTCCAGAATGTTTGCCACCTGATCACGGATCGTCGGCATGTCACGGAGCCTTGCGCATCGACCAGCATTTCTGGGTGACCTTCCGATGTGGAGCACACGCCGATCCACTCCGCATCGCCGAAAACCGGGGTATTCGGCTTGGCGTGCAACTGATACTGGAGCGAAAATGTTGTCGCTTGCGGATGTCCGCGAAACGGTCATTGAGGCGGGTTTGGGGGATTCATCCGCAAATCCTGTCTGCGCGAAGCCTGTTCAATGTTGCACGTCAGACGGAGCACTTGACAAAGTCCGTGGTGCAACGTTCAGTTTCTGGGTCAGTTTTCTTACTGCTTCATGATATTGCTCTGAAGAACAACAGGCCCAAAGTGGCGCTGTAAGTCGCTCACCATTGGGCATTATCGCGCGGCAGTTACAGTCGCAAGTCGCACCCATGTACCGCGTCGCGGGTAACGATCCAATTTGGCTTATAACCATGCCTGCTTTCCATAGTGTAGTATCATCATTTGCTTTGGCAGGCTGCCGTCTTTCTCTGTCTTCTCGGGTTCAGTAGTGCACGACTTTGGTCTGGCACCCAACCGGCAGGCGATGGTCTTTCACTTCGGTCCGTGGCCGGCTTCCCATTCAGCGCGTGTGCATCTCGTGCCAAATGACGTCAGTAACCTGCTCGAGTGATCTATGCACGGTCTCTATCTGGCTTAGAATTATCTGTTTCTTTGGTTCTACCGTGAATGTTGTGGTAGAACCAAGTTTATAGAAATGCTTGTTTTGGTGAAGTTTGTGTAGCGTGATTTCAAACGTCTAACCACCCCCCCAATCCCTCATGTATGTCCGCGCTAACCTCGTACACGCAAGTCTGGTGTTACGCTCTACAGCTAAGCATTTCTTGAATGCCACCGCGTCAATGGAAAACCCAAACAAAGAACCGTCCTCAATTTCGGTCAAGACTTGGATCCTCCCAAAAGGCAATGGCCAGCTTGGTAAACCATGTCCAAGACGGCTTGAGAGGACGGATCAACCTCCCTTTGAAAATGAAAAAACCAAAAGATCAGTCAGAACGTCATCCAAAAGCTGCAGAAGAAGGGCTACAAGGTGGAGTACCTCAGATCAACTGCATCGCTGGTTCGTGGTTGCGTGCGAGGAAGCTGAAATAGAGTTCAAGCCGATTCGCGAGATGGAACAATTTAGAACCTTGGTGCAACAACTCGAAAACCTCCGACGTTACATCGCAAGTCACTATTCTCAGCACTCACTTACGCCCCCCACTGTCAATTACTTTTGAAACACTCCCGGAATCAGTCCGGGCCTAGCATGACAGGTTTCGAGTGAGCGCCCCGTACCAACATGAGGTGCCCCATGGCAGCCGATGATGTGATCACCAAGGCAAGGAAACTCCCGAGTGGTGCGGTGTTCCATCGTTGCGCGCTTCAGGTGAACCCTTGCCACTACGGTTCTACGTACCGGGGCAACGCACTGTCCGGTGACGTTGTCGATCACGCCGAGGCGATTGTTCAGAAAGCGTCGGACCTAGACGTCTCCGTACTTGCCATCACCGACCATAACCACGTCGGCGGCGTCGGCGCGTTCCGCGCCGCCGCTAAAGGGCGTGGGATCCACATCTTTCCTGGCTTCGAGCTGTCGTCGAGCGAGGGTATTCACGTTCTGTGTATCTATTCCCCCAACACCGACGACAATCTTCTCGGGCGCTACCTCGGCGGGTTTGGCATCACCGACACGGAACCCTCGATCGAGTTGGCTGACAAGACCTTTGTGGAGGTTCTTGCAAAGGTGCGCGAGCAGGGCGGTGTCGCAATTGCTGCCCACGTGACCAGCAACAAAGGGTTGCTTAAGGTTCTTACCGGTCAGGCGTGCATCCAGGCGTGGCGGAGTAAGGATCTGCTGGCAATTCAGATTCCAGGTTCCGTTGCCGATTTGCCCCATGCTGAGAAGCACATCGTGGAGAACAAGAATTCTGACTACAGGCGCGACCCTCCCGCTGAGGATGGGCTCGCTATCGCGGTCGTCAACGCGAAGGACATCGTCGAACCTGAAGACCTCGAAGATCAATCGGCCACCTGCTTGATCAAAATGTCAGAGGTGACAACCGAGGGGCTGCGTCAGGCCTTTCTGGACCCCAACTCGCGTATCCGCCTCAATCTCAAGGAAGGCAAACGGGAGCCAGAGGGGCACGCCGAACTTGTCGCGATCGCTTGGGAAGGAGGATTTCTAGATGGCGCCGCTATCCATTTCAATCCGAATCTCAATGTCCTTGTCGGGGGCCGCGGGACCGGCAAATCGACCGTGATCGAGAGCATCCGCACGGTGTTGGGCATCGAGGTCATTGGCGACGAGGCGCGCAAGGCCCACGAGGGCATCATCCGCCACGTCTTAAAGAACGGGACAAAGATTTCGCTCCTAGTCCGCGTCCATCGCCCGGTGGTTCGCGAGTACCGTATTGAGCGCACGATCCCGAACCCACCGCTGGTCCGGGACGAATATGGGGAGGTGTCCAATCTCTCGCCTCAGGACGTGCTGCCAAGTGTCGAGGTCTTTGGCCAGCACGAGATTTCGGAGCTGACCAAGAGCCGCGAAAAGCTGACACGCCTGCTAGATCGCTTCATTGATCGCGATGACGACATCCCGGACAAGAAGGCTAACCTGCGCCGTGCGATGGAGAAAAATCGCAGGAGCCTGCTCGATACACAGGCCGATTTGGTACAGATTGAGGAGCGCCTAGCAGCGCTTCCGAGCCTAGAAGAGACGCTGGAGCACTTCCGCGAAGCCGGGCTCGAGGATCGGCTCAAGGAGCGGAGCTTGCTGGTGCGCGAGGAGCGTCTGCTTGCCTCCATTCCAGAGCGCCTCGCGTCATTTCGTGAATGTCTCGAGACCCTGAAGTCCGAGATCCCCATGGACCGTGCGTTCCTCTCCGCCAAAGCGCTCGAGAATTTGCCTGGAAAGGTAATTCTTAAGCGCTTGAACGATGTCTTCAGAACGTTCGATCTCGAACTCCAGCGAATCGCAAAAGATCTGGAGCAGGCGTTGACGGGTGCCGACGAGGGTGTCGCCCTTGTGCGCGCCGAGTGGGATACGCACAAGAATGAAATCCAAGAGGACTACGAAAAGACCCTCCGAGAGCTGCAGAAGTTGCGCGTGGATGGCGAGGAGTTTATCCGCCTGCGGCGACAGATCGAAGAGTTGCAACCTCTGCGCAAGCTGCAGGCCTCGGTCCAACGGATTGAGAAAGAGTACGCCGACCGCCGCCGCAGCCTGCTGGCGGAGTGGGAGGATTTGAAGGCGCTTGAGTTCCGACGCCTAGCCGGCGCGGCGAAGCGAGTCAACAAGAAGCTCCGTGATCGGGTGCAAGTAGAGGTGACCGCGGCCGGTGACCGCAATCCATTGTTCAACCTCCTCAGGGAACTGGTTGGCAAGCGACTGTCCGAAACGATCGAAAGCCTCGGGGGCGCTCACGATCTCTCTCTCACTCACTTCGTCCAGGCCTGTCGTTCCGGAGCGGAGGTGCTGAACGAGACATTTGGCATCATGCCAACCCAAGGTGAACGTCTCGCCAAGGCTGCACCCGAGGTGCTGATGCGCGTCGAGGAACTCGAGCTGCCGCCGACTACCACAATCCGCCTCAATACGGCTCCCGTCGGGGAACCTCCGACGTGGCATGCACTCGAGGAGCTCTCCACCGGTCAGAAGGCCACCGCGGTCCTGCTCCTGCTCCTCCTCGAGTCCGAAGCTCCCCTCATCGTCGATCAACCGGAGGACGATCTCGACAACCGCTTCATCACCGATGGAGTCGTTCCGCGCATGCGCGGAGAGAAGCAGCGTCGACAGTTCCTTTTTTCCACTCACAACGCCAACATCCCGGTCCTCGGCGATGCCGAGTTGATCATCGGCCTTGCTGCCACTGGCGAGGCTGCGCACGGCCGCGCGCGTATCGCCTCCGAGTACATGGGCTCGATCGACACCAAGTCCGTGCGTGAGCTGGTTGAGGAGATCCTTGAAGGTGGCAAGGATGCCTTTGAGCGCCGGCGCCGGAAGTATGGGTTCTGAGGAGCGATGCGATGAATCGAACCGAACTGGAAGAGTTGATCCGCAACGGCGAGAACTCGGGCGTCGAGTTCAAGCGTGACGTTGTCCTCCCAGAGCGCCTCGCCAAGGAGCTGGCGGCGCTGCTGAACTTGAGAGGGGGGTATCTCCTCCTTGGCGTTGAAGATGACGGTACTGCTACGGGTTTGGTCCGCGCACCCAAGCAGGTCGAGGAATGGATCATGGAGGTCGCGCGTGAGCACCTACGCCCCGCGGCCATTCCGTTCTGGGAGACCCTGACGCTCGACGACGGAAATATCGTCGGAGTCATCTCGCTTCCCGCCGACGCACCGGACAAGCCTTACAAGGCCAAGCGCGGCTCGGCGTGGGTGACGCAGGTTCGGGTGGGCACGACCACTCGCGACGCGACGCATGCAGAGGAAGCTCGTCTCTACATGCAGTCCGGGCACCTACAGTACGACCGCAAACCGGTTCCCGGCGCGACGTTCAGCGACTTCGACTTGCGACGCTTGGTGAATTACTTCCGTGACTTGCGCCAGCAGACGGCTCCAGAGAACACGGCCCTCGAGTCCTGGCTGCGCCTACTGGTCAACACAGAGTTGATGGTAGAGGACCGTACTCGGCTGATGCCGAGTGCGGGCGGGCTGCTGCTTTTCGGTCGGAAGCCAAACCGTTTCCTCCCCCAGGCCGGGATCAACGCAGTGGCCTACTCCGGCATTGAGAAGGACTATGACGCCAAGGCTCGGGCGACGCTGCGAGGGCCCGCGGTGTCCCTGTTCCCAGCCCCCTCGAACGATCCCGGGCAGCCGCTCTACCCCTTGCTGCCGCGTACATTTTCGGAGGCTGGTAATGCCGTTGAAGCGGGCGTCATCGAGCAAGCCCTTGATTTCGTGCGCCGAAACATCGAAGTAACCGCCTGGATCGAGTGCGATGGACGGCGCCTGGAGCGCTGGGACTACCCGCTCGAAGCCGTGCGTGAAGCGCTGGTCAACGCGGTTGTGCACCGCGACTACACCATCATCGTGACTGACATCGAGCTATCCATCTACACCGATCGGATCGAGATCATCTCTCCCGGGCGCCTCCCGAACACGGTTACCGTGGACAAGATGCGGGCCGGATACCGCGCCTCGCGCAACGAGTTGATTAAGGAGATGCTGCGTGACTACCGTTACATCGAAGCCACCGGCCTCGGAGTACCGCGCAGAATCATTGGTGGGATGCGCGCGCACAACGGCACCGAGCCTGACCTCATCGAAGAGGATGATCGCTTCATGGTACGCCTGTGGAGGGAAGCGAGATCGTGACCCACTTGAAGAGCACTCATCCAGGTTGCATTGCCGCTTGATGCTATCAACAAGGCCTCTGAATGGGAGAAGTCGATCGCGTTGTTGAACAGACTGCTGAGGTAGATAGACAATCGTTCTCCAAGTATTCAAACATATTATCATGAGGACAGGCCTCACTCGATGACGATCCAAATCGACGTCAAGTTTCCGACTACTTGGGCTTCCGCCTTTGCACTGCTAATAGTACTGGTGATAAGTGTTAACTCCGTTGCCGGTCACCGCTACTGCAACGATCGTTGCGGTAGCGGTGGGGGCCTTGGCCACGAAGATTATTGACCAGATCACGTACGAGCCGGATCAGGAGATTCGGTTCGGCGCTCAGTCCCATTGTTGTCCAGTGCAGTTGCTTCTACTCTCACACTCTATGGCAGTAGACTTGGAGTAGCCCTACTTAGCGAAGCATTGTGTATTCAGATCAATTTGCCGTACGCCAGCCTGACTGGCAAAAGTGTAGCGGATGCAAGTCCTGCAATATGAAGTTTAACCGAAGCGCGTATTTCCGCGAGCCGTGGTAGTGATCCGTGAGGATCACGACGAAGCGTCGGTAGCAGTGCGTGTATCCAGAGCTAATGAGCATCGAAGGGTCATCATCGGGGTCGCCGAGGCCGTGGTTAAGGTCGAAGGCAACATGTATGCCATCGATATGGTGAAGTGAAATCCCAATAAATTCTTCCATTCTACGAAGACCGATCAGGTAGTCACTGCTTACAGAGAGATTATGTCAGGGGTGCAATAAAACCCACAATTCCTCCCCCGTGCAAAAGAGAAATTCACTATGGGTGCAGACGGTTGGCTCATCGCCCGTGCACGTGTTAAAGCTACAACTGTGGTCACCAATGAGGAACCGCGCCGGATTCCAGGAAGAGCATTAAGCTGTCCGATGTCTGCAGTCAGTTCGGAGTACGATGTAAAAACACTTCTCCATGCTTCGGGCCCTTGACATCCATTTCGATGGGATAGAATCCAGGGGGTAATCTTCATCATCAAGTGGCTGTCAACCTGCTCGGCTGTGTATCATCGACTCACCTGATCGGAACATGATTCTATTGTATAATCGTGGTAAGGAAAGACTTGAAACCCCAAACCGGTCATAATACAGATCAAATAGAATCAGCTAACTTGGTACCACGCCTCGGAGCGTCGAATCCGATGGCTCCCGGACGCAGATAAAGGGTCTTGTATAGCTGAGTGTAATCCTGCACAATTGCTCCCCGTAGGTCCACATCCTGAGAGCAAATATTCCGACGAGTCTGCCGCCGGACCTATCTGTCTGTTTCGGTTCTGCAACGATAGGGCAAAAACCCACCCGTGCAGGCAATCTTTGTCAGAACCGTTTACAATTAGCTGTTACCTGCAGGTGTTACAGAGGTACATAGCGGTGGATATATGAAAGGCATGTATGTCAACCAAATACCTCTATTACGGTGCAGGCACACTGGCGTTGGTTCTGATGCTTGTTTTCTGGGTGCGCTCAACGAAGCCTGTATCCGGGGAGCTCTATCGACGGGCTGCACATGATTCATCCATGGTTGCTCGGGTGATCCTGAGCGACAGTGCTTCCAGTCCCCTCGCGCGGCGGCTGGTCACGGATCTGCTAATGCGTGAGTTGCTTGTCCGTATAGACAGGATTGGCCGCTGCAAAGCAATCATGGAATACTATGATGCTGTGAATCAGCGCCTCCAGGCAAGCACCGACCTGCTCGAACAGGCTTTCCTGGCAGCACGACCTGTACAACTATACAGCGACGATGAGGCACGCTGCTTTGCCTATTCGATCACGTATCGCATACCGCTCCCTGAACCGATGACCTATCGACAGCAGGTTATTACCAAGGTGCCACTCCAACTGACCATCATCCACCCGATGAGAGACTTCAAATACTTCAAACGTGAGCAACATGATTAGAATACTGATAGGAACCCTTCTTGTATTCGGGAGCATTCGGACCGCGAATGCACAACAGTTTGACCAACTCACACGGCCCGTAGCTACGCTGTCGGACAGCGTACAGATCAGCACAATGCTGGATGCGCTCCTGATCCCAGCCATCGGAAGGGTTGATCGAGTGGACGTTGTTGACGTGACAGCTAACGGGTTTGGCCCCAATGATCTTGTTCTGCTCTATCCCTCGATGGAGACCTATGAGGTGGGCAGCGATGTGCCGCGTCTCCTGCAGGAATCCATGAAATCATGGGAAATAGCTGCAGATTATCGACTCGACGCAACACGGGAAGAGAGCATGCGGATTGCTGCCGATGCGCACAACCGGCAGGATGCGCGGGCAGCCCTCACAGACGATGTACTCAGCGCCGTTGCCCGCTACTATGAGGGTGATGAGTTTGATCTGCGCATGTCTCAGGATCCACAGGGGGTACGCCTGGAAATCTGGAACTACGATCCGGACGCTATACGCTACCGGTTGCCTCTGAGGCCCATTGCCAGAGACACACTCTGGCAGGCATTCCGGTTCGCCGCGCCCGCGGTTGTTATGGCCTTCAAGGATGCTTCTGACTGTGTCCAGACGTACGCGGAGCAAGGCCGCATCCATACACGCTCATGCGAATGAGTGCGATCCTCATTACGATGCTGATGGCTCACAGCGTATATGCACAGGCAGTGAATACCAAAGTATGGCTTGCAATAAAGGCACCGCAAGCCACCTGCGCGCTTGTCCTGCGGCAGGATGTCAATTTTGGGGTAGCAAAGGACGGGGAGCAGGCAGTCAGTCTACCTCCGGGTACGCCCGGCAAAAGCGGGCGGATACCCGGATGGTTTGTCGTAACTGGTCAGTACGCCTCGGGCTACATGATCAGTATTGACTTCCCCAAGCATGTCACCGGCCCGGGAACCCCACTAGCTTATGAGGGGCAGTGGGCACAGGCCGGCACGGCAGCAGAACCCTTCCAGTCTGTAGAGGGGGCGATCTGGCATACCTCAGCCGAGTCCAGCTTTGAGCGACACTTCCGTGTAGGAGGTCATATCCGAGGCCTGTCGGCGAATACCAGGCCTGGCCTGTATTCAGGGCAAATTTCCATCACCACAACCTGCAATTAACAACACACACATGAAATCTCTAATAACAACCTTTCTGTTAGCCCTTTGGTGGGTAACTCCCATGCTTGGGCAGGCGACTACCGTACCGGTATCCATCACTCTTTCCGCCCCTTCGTCAACATGCGAGTTTACGCGGGATGCATCGTTGAGTTTTGGTACTGCGGAAAAACCAGGTACGGGTAGCGGTTCCGTCGCGATCAATGCGCAGACCGGCACGAGAAGCAGTACGCTGACGATCAGCGGCAGCAAAAGCGTAGGTCAGGCACGTCTGAGAGGGCAGAATGTGGCCTCCTATACGGTCACGAGCACATTTCCCACGACATTGACAAAGTCCAGCGATAACCTGAGCTACAGTGGTACATGGGCACAATCTTCAACCTCCAACAGCAGCTATTCATCGATTAGCGGCACTTCATACAGTGGCACGGCAAGTGGTGCGGGCACGTCATTCACACGCTACTTCAGGTTTGGAGGTACGGTAAGTGGAATTGATCTCAACGATGCCGACGGTACCTATACGGGGACCATCACTGCAACCGCTACCTGCAATTGATCATGCGGTATATACAGTTAATTGGGTTGGTGTTTTTTTCGACAGCGGTCCAGGCACAGACCAGTGGCACTATGCAAGTCCACCTGGAAGTACTGCCCCGGGTGCTAACGGTGAGCGTGAGCAGCAGTCAACTAGACTTTGCGCAACAGCGTGCCGATGCGGGTAACGTTATGCTCGATCCAGCTACTGGGCTGGTCAGCGGCAAATCTTCCGGCACACATGCTCTAGGAGAAGTAATCGTGCGCGGGCCCGCCAAAAGCGGGTTCTTGGTCAGTGTTGAACAGACCGTCCAGCTCCGGCAACACGGCAGTGATGACGGGGTCAATTTTACACCGCTCTGGGCGCAGAGCGAAGGTTGTCATCAGGGCGCATTCGCGCTCACGCCTGCAAGGCGAGGTACAGGCACGCTTGGAGCCGATGGATGTGCAGCGCTTCGTTTTGGAGGGACCATTCAGCTCTGGGGAGCGGCCCAGGGTCGTTATGCAGGGCAGCTTGCCGTGCGAATCGCACCTCTATAGATCATGGTAAGCAGCTTTTTAGTTTTGCTGATTATTGGGATTCTTGCGTGTCAGGCATACGGTCAGGCAGCACTTAGCGTGACCCCGGCCTATGCCGTGGTTACAAATGAAGTTCCCTATGGGGCGTTCACACTATATAACGGGGGCACCGAGGGGGTAGAGGTTACCATTAGCGCACGCTACGGTGCGATTGCTTCGACGGATTCAACGACCGCTGTTGTACTGGACGAAGCGGGTCAACTAGGGGATCTGGCCAAGCATCTGACGTTTTTCCCGGACAGGTGCATCCTTCTGGCTGGCGGTGAGCAGATAGTACGTTATCGCATTAATGCGGTCCCGGAAGGGGGGCATATTGCGCTTATGCACTTTGCTATGCAGGAGCGGGGGGCTATTGTGAACGGACAGGTGCCTGCCGTTGCAACCGGACTCAGCATTGTGTACAATTTGGTCGCACCGCTCGTGTATTTACAGGGCAGTGGGGTCCCAATCCTCACCGCCCGTGTGCTCGAAAGCACACCGAACGCATTGCATCTGTATCTGGAGAGTCACGGTCCATGGCCTTTCCTGGGAGGCATACGTGTTCTGCAGGATGGACAGGAACACGGCAGGGCAGAGGCTGCCGTCTATACCACGCGTCTTGTACGGATTCCTGTATATCAGGGTCTGGAAAAACGCCGGATACAGTTACAGTTCGACACAGAGTATACGGGGTTACCACGCTCCATTCAGCGAATACTAGGGGTCCCTTCATCAATTGAGTTGACCTGGTGATCGATGAGAAAACGGAGCCTTACGATCGTTCTGTGGATGTTTGTGCTGCGTGTGGCAACGGCACAGGTGCTCATGGAAGTTCCGCTCCTGTTGGAAGTGCCGGGCAAAGAGCAAATGGTACGTGCCTGGTATGATGGAGAGATATTTCTCGTGGATGGCAGAGAGCTGTTTTATGCGCTCGGATTTACTGTGCAATTCCAGGGGGCCCAGCTGAAAGCGCTTGATGCTCGTCGTCAACATGTTTTTGACTGTGCCAGTTTGCCGCAGGGCAACTCCTGTAAGATTGCGTTGAGTGATCTCTTGGGTGGTTTTGGTAATGCATTGCATTTTGACCGGAACCGGCTGGAACTGCGGGCATCTTCGGTAGCGAGTACCTTTGATGTACGTGCCCTGCGTGAGCGGCAAAGCAGCTGGATCGAAGCACCCGGTCCTCATCTATTTGATCGAACGCGTACGCTGTGGGGCGGGCTGATGGCGAGTTGGCAAGTGCGTCACGATGCATTTGGCGTCCGTCCGTACATACAGCTCACTGGCAGCGTTTTGCATGGTACAGTGGGGGCAACCATAGGGGATGATTACACATGGGTTTATCGGTATGATCGGCCTAGGAGTAAATGGTTGACCCAGGTTGAGGCAGGCCGCTATACGAATAGTTCTACCGGGTTGTCGATTACCAATGTGCCGCTGGCACGTCAGCATTTGCAGCGCGTGCGAACAATCCAGGGCCGGACAGCACCGCACGCACTTATTCAGATCTTATAGTAGGACTATCCCGGCTGGTTGAGCTACCTTCACATGAGCTACTAATCAACCAACCGAGAATAGCCCTATGCAAAACTACACACATTCTTCCACATCTGGGTCTCCCATCGCCGTCGGCATGGATGTGCACAAAAAGACGATCGCGTTGTGCGTCTACAATGCGTTTAGAGGTGAGGTACTGGACGAGCGGGAATTGCTGCATGATCTGCCAAAGGTGCTCAGGTATTTCCGGAAGGTTCAGGACCGCCATGGCCGGGTAGACGCTTGCTATGAAGCGTCTTCGTGTGGATTTGGTTTACAACGCGCCTTGGAAGCCCAAGGGATTTCGTGCGAAGTGGTTGCGCCCTCATCGATTCCCCGCCGTCCAGGCGAGCGAGTCAAAACAGATCGGCGAGATGCGCGAAAGTTAGCGACGTTGTATGCTGCCGGCTTACTGACGACGATCAGTATTCCAGACGAGGAACAGGAAGCCATTCGATCTTTGCTGCGTTGTCGGGGAGATTTGACCGAAACCATCACCCGGACGAAACAGCGGATTCTGGCTTTTTTGCTGATGCGAGGGTTTCAGTATCCCGGCAAGTCCCGTTGGACGAAGACGTTTCACACCTGGGTTCGTGCCTTACCGATGCCGGAGGTGGATCAGATCACCCTTCACACCTATCTGCATCAGTTGGACCAACTGGAACAAGAGGTGTGCAGAATTGAGGCCGATTTAGCAGCGGTCGCCGACCGGGCTCGCTATCAAGCGCCCGTCAAGGTCTTAATGGCATTCCGAGGGATCGGCCTGGTGAGCGCGTTAACGCTGATTTTTGAGTTAGGAGATATTCGGCGTTTTTCACATCCACGTCAATTGATGGCCTATCTGGGCCTCGTGCCAAGCGAGCATAGCTCGGGGAATCGTACAAAACGCGGGGGCATCACCAAAACCGGGAATGTCCATGTGCGAAATGCCGTCATCTCCGCCGCATGGAAGTATACAAGGCCTCCGCGATGCAGTCGGGTACTAAAAGAACGGCAACAAGCGGTGTCTGCGGAGGTCGTCGCCGTTACCTGGAAAGCGCAACGCCGACTGTACAAACGTTTTCACAAACTGTGTCAGACCAAATCGCGATGTGTCGCCAACACCGCGGTCGCGCGCGAACTGGTCGGCTTTTTGTGGGCGGCACTGCACCTGGAAAACCCATTGATCACCACGCGTGTGCGCGCCTGAGTCATGGCTTATGGAGAAGCGATTGGCACGGTTGGAGAACCCACGAAACCCCCTTGCGATAATCGGCATCTTACCGATGAATGCGCGTTTTTAGATCGTGGCAGCTCCACACGAACCGAAATCATGCGTTACAACCCTCCAGGGCACAAAATACGCGAATACCAGACTGATTAGCCGTCGAAGCCGCCAACTCGCTTCTCCATAAGCCACGTTGTATATTATGATGTAAATTGCAAAAAACATAGCACCATGTAAGCCCTACCTGATCAGGGGGAGTCCTACTATACCAGGGGGTAATCAGTGGTGAGGTGGTTGATCAGGTACAGGCAGATGCCGAAGGACGGTATGAACTGCGGGCGCCTGTCTGGTATGGGACTACTAAACTCGAAGTGCGCACACAACCATTGGGAGGCATACGCGCGACGTCCGAGCTTCATTATCAATTTACACCAACCTCGCTCGTCCCCCCCAACAAGGTGTACTATAGCGCCCATGTAAAGGAAGATGCGTATGCGCTTAATCTCCAGTATGGATTGCATGAAAGGCTGACGCTGCGAGGTGCGTTGTCACAGGTGCAGGGGCACACAGAAGCCGTACCCGGCCTCGCATTCAGTCCAATGGTATTCCTGGCGCTCAGTACGCAACTTCATCTTCCATCCATGCGCTGGTTGACGACGTTCCGTATGTGGCGTTCGGGGTTGCGTCTGAATACCTACGTGGATGTACAGGGTGGCGAATTTTTCAACGCAAATATAACAGCGTCGGCCAGCAAAGGGCCTTTCAGCCTGCTTCTGAGGGGTGGTCGGTCGGTGCTGGTGGGGCGCTACAGAAGCCTGATCCTTTACCCGGAAATCTGGCTGCACCACCGCACAGGATTGCTGATGCAAGCCAATTGGGGGTTCGATAGGTTGCAGGGTCCCCTTGTACACGCAACCACATCCCAAAGCTGGCGCTTTGCTGCAGGCTGGTCGTTTGCACGCCTGCGGCTCGTTGCTTATGCCGAACGCAACTACACGCAGCAGGCTTATGGTGCAGAAGGCTTACTCACACTGCGACATAAATCTCTGGCCTTCGGCGCAGGATGGGACGTAAATCATCAGATCCCCGTCGCCAGTCTAAGCATCCAGATCACTTCGTCATTCGGGAGTCTGTTTGCTCACGGTCGACGTGATGCTCATGGATTCACGCATTCGCAGCAGGCCCAGGGAAGCATTCACCTGTGGCCCGGGGTGGCTCTGACTCCGTCTGGACACCAGGAAAGTGCAGCAGAGCTCCGAATATTCGAAGACATCAATGCCAACGGTAAACAAGATTCTGGAGAGCGAATACTTCCGCATATTGACGCACAGATCTACCAAAGCGGATGGACGCGTCTCAAAACAGGCGCCCTCTATTCAGCGCATCTAGAGCCGTACCAGCGCTATCAGGTGCGCATTCTGGAAGCTTCTATTCGTGATCCATTGCTGCACCCTGCAACGGGATGGGATTTCAGTTTTACGGCGGATCCGGGACGGAGGAAGGTAATCCATGTGCCCATGCAGCAGCTGGTGCATGTTACAGGGCAGATCACTGCGCTGGATCGGGCGCCGCTCCGGCTCAAAGTTCTGCTTAACAACGAGGAGCGTGCCGAGGTATATCGTGATGGAGGTTTTGCACTACATGTACGTCCAGGTCGCTATACACTTACCATCATTGATGTTCTGGATCAGGATGTGCTGGCAGAAAAATCCGTTGAGATCGGCACAGAGCCAATTCGTGTGACGATAGACCTTGAGGAGGACCGGCTATGATCCGCATTCTTCTGTTCGTGCTGTTGTGCGAGCCGGCCTATGATTCCGCGGCGCAACTCGTCGTACGCCAACCACTCATTTTACACCAGCACAGTGCACTGGCATTAATAGAGTCCACGTTCTCTCCAGAGGCCAATGCATGGTACGACGCTGTGATACAAGGGAGTCCACTTAGGATGGGGGGCCAGACGCTTGAATGGGAGCCGCGCCTCTCATGCGGGCGCTCAGATGGCAACGCCGCCGCACGCATGTGCAGAAGCCAGGCCTCAGGTGCGCTTTTCTGGTATCTGAGTGGTGAGATATCCCCCCAGCCGCATACTGTGCCTGGGATCTACCAGGGTTATGCAATACTCACTGTGAGCGGGCCCAAGGGCACCTACTCAACCTCGATTCCTGTCACGCATGAAGTGCATGCAGATAAGATAAGCTGTGCTGTCACTGCGACAAAGAAGCTGGACTTCGGGGAAGCAGAAGCATACAGGTCCGGATCTATTGCCCTCAGTTCAGTGACGGGTGGGCGAAGCTACAAAGGCAGTCAGCAATACGGGCGCAGAGCATCTTCCTATGCTCCAGCCGCACTGACGCTGATCACTACTGCAGAATCCGTCATTGTAACCGTCTTGGCACCAAGCACACTCACCTCATCTGCCGGCAGCATCGGGTTCACCAGTCAACTTGCTTATCAAGCGACTCCAGGGGCCAGGTATGTGCCCCTTATTGAAGGTTCGGGAAGCAGGCGGATTGATATCAATAATGGACGAATGTTTTTTCGTATCGGAGGTACAGTGCGTACGGATGCAACAAATGCCGAAGCACACTACCAGGGAAACATAACGGTCACCTTTCTATGTGGCCAATCATAACGCAACCAACAAACCAATGACAGAAACTCTACAGGAAGTCGCCATACCACAGGACGTGCAGGCGTTTTCAATTCTCGAACTTTTTAGCCAGGCGGGTGGCTTTCAATGGCCGATACTGGCCGTACTCATTGCCGGGTTAGTCGTATTGATGCTTCGCATTGTGCGTCTTTTCCGGGATCGTCTGGCTGCACGTCCGCTGATACGGTTGAGCGTAGAATCAACAACCCTTTCGACGCTCGAAAATGCGCAGAGTGTCGCCGAGGACAGCCTCTACACACGGCTTCTTTCCGGTGTACTGCAGCTGCACCGCAGCCCGGAAGCTATGGGTCGGGAGGTAAGCGATGTGGCAGCAGCGGCGCATGCTGCCTACGCACGAACGCAACGTGTTATAACCTACTGTTCCAGTACAGCAGGAGGGCTGGGTCTTCTGGGTACGCTTGTTGGAATCTATGCGCTGTTTTCCACTGGCACACGTGATGCACAGACCATCTTTGCAGGCATTGCGATAGCGGTGGTATCCACGCTCTTGGGCATCGTCACGAGCATACTGCTTGAGCTCTTTGAAGCGGTGACGCACGGCTATGTGAGCCGATACATCGAATCTGCACAGGCATGGGCCCAGAAAGTACGAAGTCGTGTTTTGTGCCTTTCTGAGGAAGAAGCATGAGAGGATCGCTGATTGTGCGGCTAGTCGATATTACATTGCTTCTGCTCCTGAGTCTGATGGCTGCGGCCAGCTTTACGACAGCAGGCCCTGATCTACCGGTCACGCACGAGCTCACAGATGAGGGGATGCTTTCTGTTCCAATGCAGATTGCAATTATCCGGGAGGGCAATATTCATTTGCCAGGGGGCGAATCCGTGCCTCTTACAGAGCTGGAATCTGTCCTTGAGTCGTGGCCCGCTGAAATAGAGTTCATAGCCGATGCCGAAGCGCCTGCGAGCAGGCTGCTTGCAGTGCATGCCATAGTGCGCCGACTGGATCGACGAGCAGCGTTCAGGGTGCGGCAAATGCGTGGAGAGTTACCATGAAGCGTAGCAACGGACACTTACTTCGGTTTATTGACCTGGGGCTTCTTCTTCTGCTGGCATTTTTATCCGTAGCAGAATTGAATCCCACATTGCAGGTGCCACTCCCTGGTAAGTCAACCATTCCCCTGGAGACGGTCGTTGCCCGTGTTGTGTTTGATCATGACTGGAACGGGACCGTAAGGCGCCTGGATAATTCGCAGATGCTCTGTCAGACATCGAGCAGAGCAGCCCTTGCAGCCTGCATGGCGCAGCAGGCGCGCATACGGTTCCTGCTGGCCCCCGTCGAAGCGGCTACCGTGCAACAGATCGTCACACTGCTGGATGCCTGCATGTCAGCAGATCTTCAGTGCGGGATAGAAGCAACACGATAATGAGTACGCAAACAAAAGAACGGGCACTGGCATGCGCGATGACTGCTGCGGTCGTACTGATCCTGTGGCTGGTTGCTGCTTGGGTAGAGGTACAAAGCCATACCCCAGAGCTTCGCGAGCTTCCCATTGTAGAAGGTTTTGAGCCGACGATGACTCGCCCGGCGGCTACACCGTCAGTCCCGGAGACATCGGTAACGCCCACGGTGGTTGAGCGGCGTGTTCCTCAGATTCCCCAAACAGCACCGGCACTGTCGCCCGTGTCAGCCCCGGTTCGGCGGGCGGCGCCAAGTTCTCTGCTACAGCAGGAAGCGGGTATAGAACTGGATGTCAGCCGTCCAGAAACCGAAACTTCATCGGCAGCCGTCACCGCGCGGATGCTTCCACAATCTCCAGGAATCGCGCTACAAAAGGCGTCGCACACAGCACAGCAGGATGCTCGGCAGTCGTCATCCATAAGCGTAACGCAAAGAGCGGCTACGCCTAATACCGCCTTGGAGATAGAAAACAACACACCCGTTCGCCCTGATCGTGTGCTGCAGACAGCAGAAGCTAAAAAGATCATCCAGTGGATGCGGCTTACCGAAGCCGATCTTCCACCCGGAGTACAGCGACACGTCGGTTATCAGCCGGGCAACCTGAGTGCCTTGGCAACTCTTGAATATGCAGACGAAACCTGGGAGATCTACCTGATGGCCCGCATGCCGTCTGAGGAACTGCACATTGTGATTGTTCGCGGTGACGCATCCTACTATATCGTGGATCCGAGCTTTAAGCGGGAAGGGCGGCGATTCCGATTGGGAGTTACCCGCCGGAGCGGTGGTGAGATCACCGGGATCACTTCTGAGGAGCGTGCAGCTTCCAGCACAGATGTATCGCTCCATTATGATGTATTTCTGACTTGGTGGGATAAGTTGAGACTAACACTTGAATGAGAGAGCTAACCCTGATACTGATGCTGTTTGGAGCAGGCTGTGCAGCGTCAACCCCAATCGTAGCGCCGCCTGCGCCAGATAAACCAACGCTGCCCGGCGTGGACAGCATACGTGTCCAGATGGCCTGGGAGCTGGCTGCGGAATCATTTGCCCGGGATGCAGAAAACGCTGCACGTGCATCCGTAGAAGCCCGCAGGCTCGCTCACCTCGCTGACAGTTTACTAGGCACAGCACCTGTGGCACTAACGAGGGATACGGTCAAAGCACTGGCGGCATTCAATGCAGGTGCCGATGTACTTGCACGATTGTCCGAGGCAGACAGTCTACAGGCATTGGAGTTACTTGAAGAAGCTGCAGAAAAATTTGAGCAGGCGCTGGATGCGGATGCATTCGATGACGAAGCCAGCCAGTGGCTGGCACGTGTGTACGAGATTCTGGCCGAGCGTTTTAGGAAGGAGAATGCAATTCAGGATCAACTTCGTATTCTCCAGCGTCTGGTTGTCCGCAACCAGGACAGGCATGACTATATCGCACTTTTAGCAGCGGCTCAGGAACAACAGCAAACAAAAGAAGCCGGGATAGCTGCAGGTGCGTTGTGGGAGCGTGCGGCGCTGGTCTTACTGGATGATGTAGACATGGGCTTAACCCAGGCCCCGGATTCCGCGGCTTTGTTTGCCTACCACATTCGTGCGAGCCGGGCTTTTGTTCTGGCAGATCACAGTTTGCTCGCACGGGAATCATTAAACAGTGCTCGGTCCTGGCAACGAAATGCGACAGAGCGCGCACTCGTACATGCTGACAGTGTGTGGCTGGCGTGGGGTGATGGTGATGTGAGTGCACGTAAGCGGTTTGATGTACTTCTGAATGAGGTTGCCGACAATCCTGGAGCGGCCGTTGAGGGACTGACGGCATTACTTGCGGATATTCGCGAGCGGGATGCCCGTATAGATGTACGCCATCAACTGGCCCTGGCGCATTATGCATCAGGTGCAGAAGAGCATGCGGCCACGTCAATGCAGAATCTGGTCGCGGAGGCACCGGGCAGGCAGGCACTCGTAGATGATTACGCGGTCATGACCTATAACCTGGCACAGACGCTTCGGCGCGCAGGAGATTTAAAAGGAGCGCTCGCGTACCTCCTGCAAGGTGCATCCTTAAATGCGCATACTGCAGCACGGGCCGCCTTCGACGTATCCATCCTGCTCAGAAACAACCTTGAGGCAGCAATCAAGTATGCGCACGCAGCAGAAGCGCGCATAGATGCACTTGGCGGCAGTGAGCGCAATGCACTCATCCGATACTTGGCAGAGCTGTACCGCAGGAGCGGCGATCGCGAACGCGCAAAGGTATACATTGATCGCCTCCGTGCATCTCAGGCCAATTGAGAAGTTGCAATGCTCGGGGTATTAGTCCGGGGATATCCGAACACTGGGGTGCATATTGCGAAAGTACAGACCTCTGTGTATTCCGGCAGGGTACCAGAACCAGTTTGAATTAACTCAAGTTTGTCGTGCGCCGTGGAAAGGCGCTTTCCTGTGGCGGGTGCAAACCCCGCCCAACACCTGTCGCTCCGGTTGGTAGCGGCCTTAGCGTATTATGGAGGTAACGAAATGATATGAAGCACTGAGGTTTAACGGGCTACGCGAGTAGCTTAGCGACCATGCGGGCCGGAACGTGTAGTGAACGTCGAGCAGGCCTCGAAACGGGTAATGTGAGTGTCGACCTTCCGGCAATATGGGGAAGACTGGCACGTCTTGGGAAGCGAGCGACAAGCGCACCAAGGCGACTCACCGGGGTACTGGCGCTGGCACGCATGGAAGATCAGGGAAGTAGCAACACGGGAAGCCCTGTCGGTGCTGTGGCACGCGGCAACCGGAACTCCGTAAGGAGCAGGCCGGGCCGACAGGGTGGCGGAGTGGTCCGTAGTACCGGAGACGCGGGATAACGCCCGTTGAGGAAAGGGACCGCAGGGTTGGAGGGCAGATAATAAGGACAAAGGGCATCAGAAATGGCAAGGCCTAACATCTGGAAAAAAAATGTCAGTGCGTCCGGCATCTGCACATGCATAAGTGAAGGGATCGTCAAAGCGACGGTGCTGGCGGGGCGTAGCGAGGCCCGTCCGCATGCCATGCGAAGTCGGTCTGCCCGCAGACAATGTGCCATTGTGTGCGTAGCGGGCAGGACTGTACTGAGGCATGGTAATCCGAGTACGAGCCGCATGATCCACCTGGAGAGCCGGGTGCGGGAAACCCGCACGCCCGGTTCGGAGAGCAGGAGGCCGGAGACGACTTAAGGGAGCCTGACTGAGGGCCAGAGCGAAAGCGATGGAATTGCCACAGGACCCTAAGAGCACCGCGCCGGCCTCCTGACTCTACGAGTGAAGTGCTTGGCGTCGTTGTTGACAATGGAAAGTACGGTGGGAGCAATGCTTACTGGTCGAAGAGCAAGGACTATGTTCGGAAGGTCTTTCACACGCACGGGCAAATGAAAGCTGTGATTGCAATTATTGATATTTGACGACATCAGTGTGTTCCTTGAACGCAAGGATATGTCGAGAGGCAACGGGGCCAACGGTGATTGGAAATATCCCCCACAAGTTGAAAGACGTTATCATGCCGCGGTAAATTGTACGGCACCGTCATCATAAATGGACTGCATGTCGACTGAAGTGGCGGAATCCTTCCATGAAAGGTGTTCGAATAGATCCTGCTACGCTGACCTCACGGTTGCGAAAGCTGCGGGCGTGGTTTGGTTTACAGCAGGTGGTTCTTGTGGGAGACCGCAGCTGATAAGTTTTGATTTGGAATAACAGCAGGGGTACCTAACTGTAATTAAGGAACTTTATTTTCTGAATCAACCCTTCAAAACCATCTTCCGGCTTTTTATCTGAACCGCGACGACAGCAATACAGGGTTTTTGCCCAGACTGATGACGACACGCGTCATGGATCGCATTCGCCGCGAAGGTTGTACCCCGGTTGGACAAGTCGCCAACCCAGTTTCAGGGTTTGGATTTGCTGATATGGGTGGACTACCTCTCCAAGTTCTCCCGAAGCGGCGGTTTGGAATGTCATCCAGTGGGTGCCGTGAGTGAATCCATGCTCCGTATCTTCAATTTGTCCACCGTCCGCTGGTAGACACTAAGTTTTTATTGTGTCTCTGGAATCGCTGACAAATATTGATTTGTTCGGGGAACTGTACGCTCTGGGTTGTGTGTGTTCTTCCACAATTCACAATCACACATCCCCTCTCCATCATAACAAGAAGGTTCTCGTCGTTGTTGAGGACGTTGTTTACCGATGTGGGCCCTTCTGGATGATAGGCACAGCCAATGATTGCCCTCTTGTTTTTAGGTAGTCAATACAGAAGTCCCTCTCCCCTTCAACACCCCTTCCAACTGATCAGGGGAAATTCGTGGCAGAGTAGAGGCGCTTTTCGTATCTCAACGCTGTTCACGGTATTATTCCGTAGAGCAAGTCGTTAATTTCACAGCTCAGCGTTGTTTATCAAGTTCGGATGATCAAATGAATAGTCGGTTGTGGATCAGTGGAATTACATGAGAGTTTACGTCTTCGTGATTGGATCAAACAGATACAAGTCACTGTTGGACGGGATCGGGCTGAATGGATCGCTCTATTAACTTAGATGGGGGTACTTTGGAGGCATCGGTTCAGCACTGTAGTTGCATCCAACGATTTTTTTCTTACTAACTGGCGAAATCTTTTCAACTTTCTGAAGAAGCACTTGTAAAATCTCAGATAGGAATTACGCGTAGTCGTTACTTAGCGTGTAATCCCTCTAGAGAGTGCCGGGAGTACCTAATTTGAATTAGGCCCACCTAATTGCAGTTAGGTACCTCTCCTGCTGTTCTACTCAAATCTAAACCAAACTCACAACTCAACGGGCGAGGGCTCGAACACATGAAATACATTACTAATTTTTTCGGGGTTGGCTGCGTGGCACTGCTTGCCATGCTGGTCTTGGCTCCTGGTGCATTTGCACAACAATTCTCGCCGCCTGATCCGCCCACTGACTTGGAAGCCGTGGCGACGGATGCAACCGCAGGCACCATCACTCTAACTTGGAGTCCAGTGGCTGATGCGAACAACGGAGGCCTGCCCCTTTTGACGGGTAATGCTGGCTACAAGCTGGAGGTCAGTGAAGACCCAGCCGCTGCAGCGCCGGTTTGGACGGTAGTGGACATCGCGGGTGCAACAGTAGGAGATCGAACACAAACTCCGGTAACGAAGTTTAGCTTCAATCACGACCTTACTTCTCTGACTCCGAATCATAACCTCACGCGTCATTACCGGATCAGCGCCATCAATGGTGAGGGCGAGGGAGTGCCCTCTGGAGTTGTATCTGCGACCACGCACAACGTGCCTGATCCGCCCACTGACCTCGCAGCCGTGGCGACGCCAGACGCTGCAGGTAGCATCAGTGTGGACTGGAGTCCAGTGGATGAGGCTAATAACGGAGGCATGGCCATTACCTCATACGTACTTGAGACCACTACGACCCCAGCCGATGATGCGTCTTGGACGTCACAGGCAGCAACAGCCCCAAATCCGCCGACGACAACGAAGTACAGTTTCGTTCACACGGGTTTGGGTGCCGGAACCACGCATCATTACCGGGTCAGAGCCGTTAATGATGCTAGCACGGACGGGGGAGATAACGCCATGGCATCTGCGACCACGCACGACGTGCCAAGTCTGCCCACCGGCTTGACAGCCGCGGTGACGGCGAACGCAACCACCGTCACTTCAAGCGACATTGCCCTATCTTGGACTGCACCGGCTAGTACCGGAGGCTTAGCCATCACCAACTACCAAGTTGAGGTCTCTACGGACGACGGGTTGAATTTCACGGTACTGCAACCAGCAGGTGGGGCAGTTACGGATGTGACCTATACTCGGGAGGAGCAGACTGAACAAGATCCTGTAGTCACGCAAATTTACCGGATCAGAGCCGAAAATGCTGCTGGCCTGGGAGAGCCCTCCGACCTTCTGGGTGTTAAATTGGCCTCACCAAGTGCTCCCACCGAATTTAAGGCCGTGGCCGTGGACGGGCAAGAATCCATTGACGTGCGCTGGATGCCACCAGTGAATGACGGAGAACCGCCCGTTACTGGCTACAGGATTCAAATGTCTGAACTTTATGATAAGGATAATCCAACCGTCGATCCAGGAGACTGGGACGACTTGACGCCAAGCCCAGATGCTTCGCGTAGGGTCTACAGACACAGTGGTCTTACCGCTGGAACTACGTACCATTACCGGATCAGAGCCCTTAATGGCGTCAGCGACGATGATATTGACGGCCCGGGGGGACCTACCACCGGAGTTGTAAGTGTCATCTCATCAAACAAGGCAGATGCGCCTACCGATTTGACAGCCACGGTGGCCGCGGACATGGGGAAAATCGTTCTAGCTTGGAATGGACCGGCGGAGGACGGAGGCTCCCCCATTAAGGCCTACAAGATTGAGGTCGATGACGGGACAGGTTGGGCCTCCTTGAGCGAAGCTGAGCCAGCTGAGGACTTAGCAACAGACCCGACAGATCCAAGTAAGGTAAAGGAGTTTGAGTACGATCACGAAGACTTGCCTTCTGGAGGAGCCAGTTACACTTACCGGGTCAGTGCCGTCAATGATGCTGGTCCGGGAGATCCCTCTGAGACTGCCACAGCGTCCACCGATGCAGTCGTGCCAGCTGCGATCAACGACTTAGCAGCCACGCGGGCCGACGACGCAGCCAGCATCAGTCTAGCTTGGACTGCACCGGCGAACGGAGGCTCCGACATTACTAGCTACAAGATTGAGGTCTCTGAGGATTATGATGATACGGTGGATCCACCCACCGCAACCTGGGCGGACTTGGACATACCAATAACAGAACCAGATCCAACAGCAAATCCGCCGACAACGATGTTCAGCGCCGTTCACACGGATTTGGATCCCGGAACCGAGTACCATTACCAGGTCAGTGCCATCAACAGTGTTGGCACGGGAGCAGCCTCTAACGTTGCAAATGCGATGACGCATGACGTGCCAGCTGCGATTGCCGACTTAGCAGCCACGGCGGCCGACGCCGCAACCAGCATCGATCTAGCTTGGACCGCGCCGGCGGACGGAGGCTCCGACATTACTGGCTACAAGATTGAGGTCTCTGAGGATTATGATGATACGGTGGATCCACCCACCGCAACCTGGGCGGACTTGGACATACCAATAACAGAACCAGATCCAACAGCAAATCCGCCGACAACGATGTTCAGCGCCGTTCACACGGATTTGGATCCCGGAACCGAGTACCATTACCAGGTCAGTGCCATGAACGGTATTGGCACGGGAGCAGCCTCTAACGTTGCAAATGCGACCACCTCAGTAGCCGTGCCAGATGCGATCACCGACTTGACGGCCACGGCGGCCACAGCCAGCATTGATCTAGCTTGGACCGCACCGAATGACAGAGGCCTCGCCATTACTGGCTACAAGATTGAGGTCTCTGATGACGCAGAGGCAACTTGGACGGAATTGGAAGCAAGTCATCTGGATGTGACCTACAGTCACACGGGTTTGGATCCTGGAGCCACGCGTCATTACCGGGTCAGCGCCATCAATAGTGTTGGCACGGGAGCAGCCTCTAACGTTGCAAATGCGACCACGCATAACATGCCAGCTGCGATCGCCGACTTAACGGCCACGGCGGCCGCAGCCAGCATCGATCTAGCTTGGACTGCACCGGCGAACGGAGGCTCCGACATTACTGGCTACACGATTGAGGTCTCTGAGGATTATGCTGATGCGGATCCAACCGCAGCAACCTGGGCGCCTTTGGACATACCAATAACAGAACCAAATCCAACAGCAAATCCGCCGACAACGATGTTCAGCGCCAGTCACACGGATCTGGATCCTGGAGCCACGCGTCATTACCGGGTCAGCGCCATCAACAGTGTTGGCACGGGAGCAGCCTCTAACGTTGCAAATGCGACCACGCATGACGTGCCAGCTGCGATCGCCGACTTGGCAGCCACGGCGGCCGACGACGCAGCCAGCATCAATATAGCTTGGACCGCGCCAGCGAACCGAGGCTCCGACATTACTGGCTACACGATTGAGGTCTCTGAGGATTATGATGCTGCGGATCCAACCGCAGCAACCTGGGCGCCTTTGGACATACCAATAACAGAACCAGATCCAACAGCAAATCCGCCGACAACGATGTTCGGCGCCAGTCACACGGATCTGGATCTTGGAGACACGCGTCATTACCGGGTCAGCGCCATCAACAGTGTTGGCACGGGAGCAGCCTCTAACGTTGCAAGTGCGACCATCTCACTAGCCGTGCCAGATGCGATCACCGACTTGACGGCCACGGCAGCCGGAGCCGGCATTGATCTAGCTTGGACCGCGCCAGATGACAATGGCTTCGCCATTACTGGCTACAAGATTGAGGTCTCTGATGACGCAGAGGCAACTTGGATGGAATTGGAGGCAGATCATCCAGATGTGACCTACAGTCACACTGGGCCTATTAGTGGAACCACGTACCATTACCGGGTCAGTGCCAACAACATTGCGGGTACGGGAGCAGCCTCTAACGTTGCATCTGCGACCACAGTAACCGCGACCCGCTACGCCGTTGCGGCTGGTGGTAGCAGTTCTGGTAATTGCGCCGATCCCGCTACTCCGTGTACACTGGAAGCCGCGCTTGGAGCGGGAGGTGCAGGTGATCTCGTCCTGATGCGTATCCGAAGAGCCGGGGAGACCGCAACCATCGGAGATGCTACTATGATCGACAAGATGGTGACCCTCGGAGTCTATGTGAGGGGAGGGAGCGCTGCAGCGAAAGGTGCCGTGAGCTTTACGGGATCAGTGAAGCTGATGAGTGATGGCAATCTTATGACCCACAAGGATGCTGCCATTCATTTCACCGACATTGAAGTCGCGGGAACCCCCTCCATTGATAAGCTGACCATCGGAAAAGATGTGATGATTAGTGAGGATGACCCAGACAACACGATGACCTCGGTCCTTGCAGTGGACGAACTGACCGTCAACAGCGGACAGACCCTCACCATCGGAGAGGGCGCCGACGTGCGAGTCCGACTGACGAAAGGTGAGGAGGGCAAGAAGATGAATGGAAAATTGGACGTCAAGGGCACCGTTGATGGTGGGGGAGATCTCTGGATCGCCCATACCAGTGATGAGCGGGCTGCTTCTGGATTCATGTTGCATGAACCAGGGGATTATCTTCCGGACGAAGCGATTGACCCTTCCAAAGTCAAATTCACCGCAGATGATTGCCTGATGGTCACAGGGGGTGGCACGGTCGAGAACGATCTCTATGCCGTCGCCGCCGGAAACGTCTGTGTCGATCTGGAAGAGATCGGTAACCTCGTTGCCGTAGGAAGTATTGACACAGACGACATTACCACGGACGTCATTTTCAGAGATGGTGTCACGGTGAACGGAGATGTCCAGCAGTGGAACGATGCCCGGGTTGTTTTCGAGATGAATGCAACGATTGAAGGGGACGTAACCCTGGATTATGGGGATGGTGGCGTTGGTACCGATTTTGGTGATCCGAATTCGGATCCCGGCGATTTTGAGCGCGTGGGGGATTTCGGTGTGGAATTTGCAGGTGCATCCAATACCATTGAGGGAGACTTCAACTTGGAATCTGGCGAAAGTCAGGCACTCTTTAGCACAGGCAGTCTCAACCACAGTATGTCCACGGTGGAGGGAAACCTGATCATTGAAAATGGTGGGGAAATCTACTTGCAGTGGAATCAAGGAAGTTCGAGTGATAATAAAGACAATCCTAGAGGGCATAATCTTTCCGTTGAAGGAGATGTGTTTGTCTATGCAGATGCAGAAATCACGATGGAGAAGGCTGCGAAGTCAACCATTGAGGCCAACGTATGCAGTGCACCTGGGTTGGGAGGAGGAAATAGAGTCATGCTCTCAGGGGATGTCGTGTTCACTGAGGGAGCAACGCTAACAATTCCTACCGTGGTCATTGTAGATGATTTAGAGGTGGAGGAAGAGGGGAGGCTCATAGCCACTACCGTCCATGTTACCGAGGAAGGAGAGCTTAATTCTGATGGAAGTGTCCAGATAGAAGACGCGCTCATCCTCCAGGGAGATGGTCTGGAAGGCAGTCTGGCCGCCGGCTCCACGTTGAACAATCTCACGTATGCGACCGTCGACTCGGACCTAGAGATGGCAGCTTCAATGGCTAGGCTGTCCGTGAATGTGGAAGCGGGTAAAGAGTTGCGAACTTCAGAGGCGGTTACCGTAACTAATCTGGGGCTCTGTAGTGGAACACTACTGCTGATGGATACGGACATAGATAACAAGAAAACGCTGACGGTCACTGAACACCTTACGGTGAAGGATGGCTATTTGGACTTGGATTCAAACAGGCCGGGAAGTTTTGGCACAGATGTATCGAAGCCCAATGCTGCGGCTACGGATGGATATATTCTGTTGTATGTGACGGAGGGAGAACGCACGGCTGGTCTTGAGTGGTTCGCTCCTCGTAAAGTTGCGGTGGACCATAAAGATGCGGTCATCATCGTTAACGAGGCAAAATCCCTCGTTGAAGGAATCCATATCTTCAAGGGACATCTGCATATGAAAGGAGAAGGCTCGCATCTGACGGTTGGTACGTCAAGTAGCGTGTCCGGTATTGATCCATTCGTCATGGTCGACAACGGAGAACTGCACTCCAATGGCAATAATGTGCTGGTGCACGGCACCGTGACGGTTGCGGCAGGCGACAAGCAAGTAGGCAAGATCGTAACCGGTGGTGGGGAACTTCATGTGCTCGGGCAGACCCCCAAAGGAATCTACGCTAATGAAAGTGCAATGGCTACCGTAGGCGTAGGAGGAATGATTGATGTGGGGATGGGCGCGCTTCAGTTAGGTCCGGCCTACACAGCAGCCAATAATGGTTTGGCAGGTTCTGATCGACCCGATGTGACCCTGACGGTTAATAAGACAGATAAAGATGCGGGAACGGTGACGGGTAAGATTTTCGTACCGGCAGGAAGTAAGGAAACCAGGATTAACGGGGAGGCATTTGACATCGTCGTGCTTGATGGGACCGGGAATCCCAAGAAGAATGAAAAGGGTGCTGACAACTGGGGCGGAGGACTCTACTTCCATAATACGAAGGTGGTGATTGACAGCTTAGCAGCGATGAATGATGGAGCGGTTGAATTTTATGATAACCTTGGTAAAGCGGATGATTCGTTTACCATAGAGATCAAAAAAGATGTCGAGCTCAACTCTGCCAGGGTCTATGTGAACCAGAAGAATAGCCTCAAATTCGGCGGCAATCTCACTTTCGGCAAGACCGGAGGAATGCGCGTCTGGGATGAGGCAAGTGTGACTGTTATGGGCGACTTCATGCAGAATCCGGGGTCGATGCATCCTGGACATCAGGACGGTGTGGGGCTAGCTGGTACTAATACGTTCACCGTCATGGGCGACTTCATGGTGGCGGATGATGCCCATCGGTTTGAGACAAACATGAATACCTCGATGGTCCTGAAAGGAGACTTCCACTTCGGGACTGTCAAAATGGGCAGCGATAAAACGCTCAATGCAGATCTTGAGTTCTCAGGAAAAGAGGCCCAGACAGTTGGCTCAGCGGTTGACCTAGGAGATGTCTTGGTTAACAATTCGGCGGGGCTTGTGCTTAGCGACAGTGTGAGTCAAGGTGCCACGAGTATGTTGACACTAAAGAGTGGAATCATTAGCAGTGACATGGATAATACATGGACTGTGAAGAACCCGGGTATAGAAGAGGATGTCAGGGGACGGAATAATGCTCTGACGACCTGCGACGATGAGGAGAATTGTGCCAAAGTCATCACGGGAGGCACTCGCCGTTCACATGCAGCAGTTGGAGTTTCCCGTTATGTGATGAAGGGGAATTCTGGTGAAGGTGAGATGAGCGGTGGTTACATGTTCCCTGTTGGAGGTATGGATGAGGATAGGGCTTATTATCGCCCGCTGATCCTGCAGCTCGAGGATGATCTGTCGGAAGCGATGCCTGTCACGGTTACTTCAACGATGGCATCTGATGATATGATGCCGTCCTGGCCCGTAGATAATATCGTGGTTCCCGTACAGGGTGGATCACTGACGCTTGATACACATGCGGACATCTACTGGAAAGTGGAGTTCAAAGAGGTACCGGACCAGAATCCCAATATTCGTATTGCTGCAGACGGACTGGCGAACGTGTTTGATGACAGCCGCCTGCGGATTGTGCAGTGGGACTGTGAATGGAATAATCCGAAATTGGCGGGGATGCAGATCGCCCGGACGGACGAAGGGTCGTTTGCCGAAAACGGGTACGTGAATGGCGTCTTGAATCTCACGCAGGAGATCGTGGAGGTTGGAAAGTGTGCAATCCTGGGGGTTGCGGCGAATGGGATTGAGAACCCGATCCATCTGGATCCGTTGACGGGTGGACTTGCAAGGGTTCAGTTCATTCACAACTTGCCGCTTCCGTTCCCGGTTGACCTGTTCCTTGATGATGTTAAGTTGATGAGTAATGTTGGATTCCAGAGTGCAACTGGCTACGGTCACTATGCTACGGGAGATCATGTGGTGTCCGTCGTGCCGGTTGTTCCACCTGGTGTTCCTGCCGATCCCATTGAGATCCCATTGCCAACTCTCGTGAATGGGCAGACATTTGCGGTAATCGCTCATGGTTCGCTTGCGAATCCTAGCGCCAAGATTGTCGAAACCAAGTTAAGATCTTCGGTGGAGAACATGGTGGAGGCGATCCTGGTCCATGGATCTGCTGATCTAGGAGATGTGGATGTACGAGTTCTGGATCCTGCCGACAATATGACTCCGACGAAGTTGTTGGCGAATAACTTCAGCTTTAATTCGGCAACCAGATATATCTCCCTTGCTCCTGGAGCCCATAATGTTCAGGTGACATCACCGGATAACAGGGAGGAAGTAGAGGTTTACTATCTGGATCTGAATGGCTATCAGGGGGAGACGGTGGTCTTGAATCTGTCTGGTGGCAAGGACGATCTGGGATTCATGGGAGTGAGAACAAACGGAGACGTATTTCTCTCACAGGTAGTTACGGGTGTCGAAGAAGAAGGAACCGCAGGGATTCCGACAGAATTCACACTGCATGGAAACTACCCGAATCCGTTCAATCCATCCACACGGATCGAGTTTGATCTTCCAGAGGCGGCACAGGTAACCCTGCAGGTGGTCGACATGTTGGGTCGCGAAGTGATGACACTCCCAGCGAGGGAGTTTGAAGCTGGTGCGAACCGGACGCTTGAGTTGAATGCGATCAACATGGCGTCGGGGACGTATCTGTACCGGATGATTGCAACCGGAGCCGAGAGCCGGTATGTGAAGACGGGACGCATGACCCTGGTGAAGTAGGGAAGTAGGAATGGTGATCGAGTAGTTATTAAAACTGCTCGACTACTAAGGAGCGCCCCGGTGCCAAAGAGCGCCGGGGCGCTCTCATGTTTAGACTTATGTGATCAGACGGATCCTGAAGAACTGCGCAGGAGCTGGGGGTTCTGTGCAACTCCAAGGACATTATTCGACGAATTGGAGAGATTACTCGTCGAATAGGATTAGACAGCTAGCGTATTTCCCCACTCAATGTTCGGGGATTATGCAGCATAGTTGGTAGCCGACTAGAGTCTAATTTGAAATTAGGATGCAAATCTGACGTGGTCAGATCAAGATTTTAATTCTAAATGAGGGGTGTTATTGGATGATTTCTTGTGCAATACACTCAAGAATGCAAGTGATTCTATGTTTGATAAACTCGAGAGAACTCAGAGTACAGGTAGAAAATATGGGCCTCCGCCCAAACATATAGACGCTAAAGGTACAACGCGGAAGACGTAGGATCCATTCAGTTGATGGTGCCCATCAACGATAACTGATTCCAGGGTACGCGTGGGGGATGCTCCAATGTTAGTTGGTTAAAGGAGCGTGACGTGAGGTTTCAAGATAACGATTTGCAGGTTCACGGTAGTGTTCGAGCCTGTAAACCAAGGCTCTCAGTTGTGGGTTGTTGGGGATCCGGTTGAGTCTTTTTTCGGCATGCAGACAGACCGCCGCGATCCATCGCTGACGTTGGTGTGAGTTCGACCATCGTTTGACATTACGCGTACCATGTGCCAGGAGACTGTTCACGTTTTCAATCGTATTGGTGGTTCTTAAGCTATTGCGAAGTGGCTCGGCGACCCCCAGTTTGTGCAGCGTCAACGTTTCTTCCATCCCCTCTCGCAGACTGGCCGCTGCGCTGGGGGATTCTTGCTCAAGCTCCGCTTCGACTTTCGCAAGTGCACGTTTGGCCTCCGCGTAAGTGGGTTGTGAGTAGGCCGCCTCCATCTTTGCTTTTACCCGCTTTTTGCCCGACTCCTCTTTGATGTGACGCGCTACGTTTTCCTGCTTGTGCCATTGACACCGTTGGACTAAGGCGTGCGCACCAAATACGTCCTGGACGCCCTTGCGTAGCCCCTTGGCGCCATCGATAAGCACCAACAGGTGTCCGATATGCCGGAAGCCGCGCTGGATCAGATCAAGCAGCAAAGTCCGAACACTTTCATGGTTTTCTGTATTGGATTCCGTAAATCCCAGAATGAGCTTCTCGCCGGTCACCGTAATCCCCAGACACAGGATCATTTGGCGACCGCGCAACGTCGTCCCATCCAGCGAGATGGCGATAAACGTCTGATCGTCAAACCGGCGATTCATGAAGGCCTCCAGAGATTTGGCCGTCTCCGCAATGAATCTTCGGCCCACAGAACTGGCGCTCAACCCGAAACTCTCGGCCGCTTCCGCGGCCGTCTCGTGGTAACTGCGTTGAGAAAGCCCCAACAGCAGTCGGTTGATCAGCTTTTCCAAAAACGCCCCCTGCCTTTTGTGGAGGTGTTGATAGGTCCTCAGCGGTTGTTCCTTGTTCGTCTCCTGGTTGCGCACACGCGGCACCGAGATCTTGACCCGGGCTTAGTCCAGACAGATCGAGCCACGATTGCTGCCCCAACGTTGATACTTCCTCCCCTCACGCCTGCGGGGTTGGCCGCAATAGGCCGTGACTTCTGCCTGAATGAGCTCACAGGCCAACCCCAGAATATCCGCGGAATTCCGCGCAGATTGAAGCAATGCAGCTGAATATTCGGGATATTGGCACGACCATTCCTCATAGGTCAGGGGATTTTCATGGTTTTGGGACATGGCGTCGATAGGCATGATTGGACGATTAGTTTGCAGGGAGGGTGGTGAGAGACTTGCGTAATGCAGGAAGATACGCAGCGTGGGCTACACGGCGCAGCTGGGGTTCAAGCTCCAGCAATCCAGCACACAGGCGTGGGACACGTTGCGGGACCGGACCGGCAGGAATCACGGGACGAACCCGTGACATCAGCGTATTCAGATAGCTCAATACGCGCAGTCCCCGGTCGGTCTGGGGCAGCATACCGGTTTGTTGCAGGGTTAAGGTTTGATCCGTATGTTGCCGCAACACGCGCGCGAGTGTAACGATTCTTCTGATCCAGGTCGCGGGCAATCTCCTCCAATGCCTGTTGCGCCTCCGCGGCATCACACGTATGCCATGCATGTTGCAGGCGATGTCTAAACCGCCCCGCGTCCACCCCCCCCAATCCATTCACCACCTCGGCCATCGTTATATTGAGACAGCGCTGCAGGGCCACACGAGATCCCCAAACCGTGCGTACAGCATTGGGCAAGGCAATCCCACCCGGCACCGTACACAACAACCCCCGGTCGGCAGACAATCCACGGGCATCCAGATCATAGAGAAACCCCTCCATACGTTCCTGGTCCTGCGGCGTGCTTTCGATTACCCCCGCGATACGCCGGTAACCCTGGATCGTGACGGCTAAACCGACCAGCACATGGGTGCCCAGCACGTAGCAGAGCTGCAACCACAGGTGCACCACCTCCTCTCGTCTGAAATCACGAGCATGCAGGTATCCGGACGCCTCCTCCCAGGACGCAGGGGTCTCCTCCAATTGGGCCTCGGGGGCCTCCTGCGCCAGTGGCGGTGCAGCCGCAGGCGTAGCGGGGGGACCAAGGGCAGGAACACGCGCGGTCAACATTCGCAGCACATCCGCGTAATGGCGTACAAGCTCCAAGTGGAGGTCCTGGGCCGAAGTATTACCTCGTGGAGTAGGCTCCGGAGTAGAAAAATGTTGAGAATTCATGGAATGTGATATAAGTTGAAAGTGTTATATCACGCTCCCTTTAACCAACTAACTTCGACGCATCCCCTACGCGTGTGACACGCCAAGTTCATATGAGCTATCTTGTTCAAATTCTTGACCGACTATGGTGACAATCTCTTTTCCAAATACTAAATACTCTGATGGCTAAGGACAAAATGACAAAACTCTACTACTCGATCGGGGAGGTAGGGGAACTCGTTGGAGTAGAGACGCATGTTCTACGTTATTGGGAAAATGAATTTCCCCAGCTCAATCCCAGAAAAAATAATGCTGGTCGACGGACTTACACGAGGGAGGATCTAGAGGCAGCTTATCGGATTCACGAACTTCTGCGCGTGAACAAATACACATTAGCCGGTGCTAGACAGATCTTGGAGAACGAAGGCGAGGCGTCACCTGTTCAGCATAGTATGAAACGTCAGGAGCTGCTGAATTTGCGCTTGTTCTTAGAGAACATCAGGCAGCAATTAGCGTAGTTGTTGATCCCGGGACGTAGCGCAGCCAGGTAGCGCACTTCAATGGGGTTGAAGGGGTCGCGAGTTCGAATCTCGCCGTCCCGACGGGATTGAGCAGCGCAGGCAAGCAGTCCTCGACTGACTGGCGTGTGCGCTCAGATTTCCTCCTTGTAGGTTTGTCCTGCTGGGATAAGGACAATACTATCTGGGATGGATGTTTTGCTTGTGTTCACCTCCCTTCATGTGGTAAAGGCCCAGGTTTTCCCATGGCTCCCATTTTTTGGAGAACAGAGGCAGTTGATAATAGAATGCTAATCTGTTAGCTGGACGTTTTTCATTGCATAGTCCAGTTTATCAAAGCATGACAGTATCTGCCTTGGGGTTTGAATAAATTTCCTTATTTTGCTACACTGCTTGGCTGTAAATGACATGCTGGATCAATGGTTAACCATCCTAAAGGAATGGCCGCGGGACAATTTGAAGAGGCAAGGCGTTGGTATGCACGTGATCTATGTACCCTCAGAAAAAAGCGAGGAGTTTCGTTAGAGACTATTTACGTTGAAACGCGCATCCCTAAATCAGTATTACAAGACTACGAGACCAGTGGCTTGTATCATAACGAGAGTTTTCATGAGGTCTATTTACGCAGTCTGACCAAGGCATATGCCTTGGCTGTGGGATTGGATGTTGACCGGATTTTGTCGGCACTCGGGCGCGCATTGGACGGAAGCTACAATGGTGGCCTGACGTCTGCGCGTGAACCTGAAACAGAGGGAGCAGCCGAGTCAGAAAACGCGTCGCCAGCGCAGGATCCAGCCAGTATAAGTGAACCTAAGAGCGGAGCATCTTCTCCCAAATAGGACGGTAGTAAGGGGGGTGCGTGAGGAACTGATTCTGCTAATACCTGGCGCATACGTTTGGCAATTCTTGGTCTAGCGAGCCCAATACTTCCACCTAGCCTGAATTCCCAAACCAAAATAGATAGTGACACTGAATGCCCCCGAAGTGGTCGTATTCAGGGTTTTTTTACACTATGTTTCGACTCAGTGTCATTTAGTATGTGATTGTAATTTATATAATCACTTTTTCTTTACGTACTTACCTCTGTCCCCTATTTTCCTCTAAACGGTGATTTTTCGGGAATTTCTGCCATACATCCCGCGCTATCCCTCATTCGATTGTGTATTCAGATGAAATTGCTGTGCGCCAGGCTAACTGGCAAAAGTGTAGCGGGTGCAAGTCCTGCAATATGAAGTTTAACCGAAACACATATTTCCGCGAGCCGTGCGTAGTGATCCGCGAGGATCCCTGCGAAGCGTCGGTAGCGGTGCGTGTGGCCAGAGCTAATGAGCATCGAAATGGTCATGATCTGGGTCGCCGAGGCCGTGGTAATGGTCGAAGGCAACATGTATGTCATCGCTATGGTGAGATGGCATACAGGCCCACGGTGTCGAAGAACTCATGGACGCATGTACACACTTTGTCGGGACCTGGGAGAGTGTGCCACGAAGTACACGGAGGTGAGTCAATGACATAGCCGAAATGTACGAACTGTATAAGGGATGGGGGACGGCCCCCCGCAATCGCCGTGCAGGCGGAGGTTGCAAACCGCCCACAGCTGCTGCACTAAAGAGGTGTGGTGGTGAGCGTGCTGGGAAAAGGCAGGTGTAGGAACCTGTCAGGTGAGAGTCGTAGAGTCGAACGCAAGTGAATCACGGATGACGTGTCGAAAGTCCTTAGAAGATGGTCAAAACCGGGGTATTCTCCTGATCCCGGGACGAGGTTGGCGGGGACCTGCTTACTGGCCAACCGGCCTCCGGCATAAACGTGGCGAGAATGCGACTTGGGCCCTTATACGGAACGTGGGAACGTGTCGGAGTGATGAGAAGGGAGCGTGGCAAGCAGGCAGTACCTGTAAGCCATTGAGTACCAAGGCACTCCACACGGGCGGATCACCTCGTAGTAGTGATGAGACTCCTGTAACGGGAGAGGAGCGAAGGGGGTGAACCATGCAGCAGGACGCGAGGAAGCAACCGAAAGGGAGGACTTCAACGCAAAACGCAAAGCCGTTTCCAGTGACCAAGCGACAAGTTTGGGAGGCGTGGAAGCGTGTAAAGGCGAACCAAGGCGGGGCGGGGATCGATGCGCAGTCCATCGCAGATTTCGAGGCCAAGCTTGCGGATAATCTCTACAAGCTCTGGAATCGAATGGCATCGGGCAGTTATCATCCACAGCCGGTGCGACGGGTAAATATTCCGAAGTCGGACGGAGGCGTCCGGCCCTTGGGAATCCCAACCGTTGCGGATCGGGTGGCACAGATGGTGGTGAAGCAGGTTTTGGAGCCGGAACTGGAACGAGAGTTCCATCCCGATTCCTATGGATACCGACCGAACAAATCGGCCCATGACGCACTCCGGCAGACGCGAACGCGATGCTGGAAGCGGGCCTGGGTACTGGACATGGATATCAAATCTTATTTTGATACGATAGACCATGCTCTGTTGATGAAAGCGGTCCGGCTACACACGGATCAGAAGTGGGTGCTCTTATATATAGAGCGTTGGCTGACGGCACCGGTGATTCATCCAGACGGGACGGAAGAGGCTCGGGATGTTGGGACCCCGCAGGGCGGGGTAATCAGTCCGCTGCTGGCCAATCTGTTTCTGCATTACGCGTTTGATAAATGGATGGAACGGAGGTATTCGCACATTCCATTTGAGCGGTATGCAGACGACATCGTATGCCATTGCACGACAAAGAAGCAAGCGCGCTACCTCTGGAAGGTGCTGAGGGAACGCTTTAAGGCTTGCAACTTAACCTTGCACCCAGTGAAAACCAAGATTGTATACTGCAAGCAGGCATACTTTCGGGGTTCATTTCCAAACACTTCGTTCGATTTTCTGGGGTATACGTTTCGACCGCGGAAGACACGGAGTCGGAGGGGGAGGAATTTTCTTGGGTTCAATCCGGCGATAAGTCGGAAGGCGATGAAGGCCGTACAAGAGACGATCCATGGTTGGAGGTTGGCTCGAATGAGTCCACACCCGATTACGTACATAGCGGGCAAGATCAATGCCACGGTACGTGGATGGATTGATTATTACGGTGCGTTCTTTAAATCAGCATTAAGGCGGCCATTGGAAGGCATTGACCGTCACCTAACACGGTGGCTAATGCGGAAATATAAACGTTTCCGTGGTCGGTGGCTTCGGGCGTTTACGTGGTTAATAGAGCGTGCTCGTCGGGATTCGGGATTGTTCGTGCACTGGGAGTTTCTTCATGGTTCACCTTTATTCAATTCCGAACGGCTGCATGGTAGGAGCCGTGTGAGTTGAGAGGCTCACGCACGGTTCTGTGAGGGCCGGGGGGTGAGATTCCTCCCGGCTACTTGACGTGTGCCACGAAGTACACGGAGGTGAGTCAATGACATAGCCGAAATGTACGAACTGTATAAGGGATGGGGGACGGCCCCCCATAAGCGTTAACTTGTTTTAGTGACAGAAAAATATCGTTCAATTTGATAGTTTCTGAGTCTGGGTGGCTCTGCCAGCGACTTGGAAATGATAGGCCAATGCTGAATCATTTCCTTCAAGGCGTAGTGTGGCTCAATTGCCCGCACAACTTGATTCAGTGCAAACTTAAAGTCTCTCCATGCACTTCGTCTGCACTGGATAGCCCCAGGGGGAAAATGTCCGTGCATGTCGGATGATTTTTTCGGTCAACAGTGCAACCATTAGCTTCCCGTAGAGCCACGCCTGTGAACTTTCCTCATCTAATTTCGGCAGATGTCCCAGTTGGGCCAATGATTTGAATCGTTTGAAGACCAGTTCCACCTGCCAGCGTAATCGATACCATTCCAGGATATCGTTCTCCGAAAATTCATCGACCGGGAAGGTCGTAAACAGGATAACATAGCGCGCATAACGTAAGGTTTCATCTCGTGGTCGATGCCCCTTGCGCTTTGCCGTCTTTAAGATCCGATTCTCTGCCTCTTGGATGGCTTCGTCTGCTTTGCGCAATGCACAAATACGTCCTTGGATTGGGGGAAAGGTTTTGATGAATACCGTCCAGACCCCCGCCTTCCCTGCCTGTTTGATCGATTCCACGGAGGCTAATAAATCAAAGGACTGGCCGGGCTTCGTCTCGAACTGCAAGGCTCCAGTATTGACCCGCACGGTCACATAGCCGCCAGATGCCTCCACATGCTGGATTCCCAGAGCGGTTGCATATCCCCGATCCACCAAAATATAGTCGTCTGACCGGATGGGAAATTGCTTCAAGGACTCCCCCGTCCCTTTTCCTTTCGTCGCTGTTAAATTGAAAAAATCGCAACCCAATGCAGGTAGGGTTATGCTGTAGTGGAGTCTCCATAGAGATCCCGTACGTCCCGGCTCACTGATGTGGGTCGCGTCAAACGCACGCATTTGACGTCCCACTCCCGCCGATACGCCAACTCCATGCTCCTGAAACAGCGCAACACACATCGCATGAAGCCACCTACGAGACTTCTTCAGGCGCTTGAACAATGCGACCGCAGATAGATCCGCAATCTGAGCCTGACGAGCTCGTATGACCGTCTCTCGTAACGAATGACCACATCCTAAATGGATCAACAAGGTTCGAAGTAGACATTCCGGCGACTTATCCTTACGTAGCCCGCGCAATGCACCAGATTCCTCGGCCAACTCCTGCCAATTTTTCGGTAAAAACGAGAGCACAACCGCCCAATCCTCTTCCTCGGGCGCGCGTGTTACGGTTCCCTTCATCTGATTACGATGGTTGAATGATCAATCACAGGTATATCCAACATTCTACCAAATCGGTTAGAATTCAGAATGCTGAAATCACGACAATTCCCGTGTAGAGATACCCAAAGATAATCAAACAGGAAACAAGTTAACGCTTATGGGACGGCCCCCCGCAATCGCCGTGCAGGCGGAGGTTGCAAACCGCCCACAGCTGCTGCACTAAAGAGGTGTGGTGGTGAGCGTGCTGGGAAAAGGCAGGTGTAGGAACCTGTCAGGTGAGAGTCGTAGAGTCGAACGCAAGTGAATCACGGATGACGAGTCGAAAGTCCTTAGAAGATGGTCAAAACCGGGGTATTCTCCTGATCCCGGGACGAGGTTGGCGGGGACCTGCTTACTGGCCAACCGGCCTCCGGCATAAACGTGGCGAGAATGCGACTTGGGCCCTTATACGGAACGTGGGAACGTGTCGGAGTGATGAGAAGGGAGCGTGGCAAGCAGGCAGTACCTGTAAGCCATTGAGTACCAAGGCACTCCACACGGGCGGATCACCTCGTAGTAGTGATGAGACTCCTGTAACGGGAGAGGAGCGAAGGGGGTGAACCATGCAGCAGGACGCGAGGAAGCAACCGAAAGGGAGGACTTCAACGCAAAACGCAAAGCCGTTTCCAGTGACCAAGCGACAAGTTTGGGAGGCGTGGAAGCGTGTAAAGGCGAACCAAGGCGGGGCGGGGATCGATGCGCAGTCCATCGCAGATTTCGAGGCCAAGCTTGCGGATAATCTCTACAAGCTCTGGAATCGAATGGCATCGGGCAGTTATCATCCACAGCCGGTGCGACGGGTAAATATTCCGAAGTCGGACGGAGGCGTCCGGCCCTTGGGAATCCCAACCGTTGCGGATCGGGTGGCACAGATGGTGGTGAAGCAGGTTTTGGAGCCGGAACTGGAACGAGAGTTCCATCCCGATTCCTATGGATACCGACCGAACAAATCGGCCCATGACGCACTCCGGCAGACGCGAACGCGATGCTGGAAGCGGGCCTGGGTACTGGACATGGATATCAAATCTTATTTTGATACGATAGACCATGCTCTGTTGATGAAAGCGGTCCGGCTACACACGGATCAGAAGTGGGTGCTCTTATATATAGAGCGTTGGCTGACGGCACCGGTGATTCATCCAGACGGGACGGAAGAGGCTCGGGATGTTGGGACCCCGCAGGGCGGGGTAATCAGTCCGCTGCTGGCCAATCTGTTTCTGCATTACGCGTTTGATAAATGGATGGAACGGAGGTATTCGCACATTCCATTTGAGCGGTATGCAGACGACATCGTATGCCATTGCACGACAAAGAAGCAAGCGCGCTACCTCTGGAAGGTGCTGAGGGAACGCTTTAAGGCTTGCAACTTAACCTTGCACCCAGTGAAAACCAAGATTGTATACTGCAAGCAGGCATACTTTCGGGGTTCATTTCCAAACACTTCGTTCGATTTTCTGGGGTATACGTTTCGACCGCGGAAGACACGGAGTCGGAGGGGGAGGAATTTTCTTGGGTTCAATCCGGCGATAAGTCGGAAGGCGATGAAGGCCGTACAAGAGACGATCCATGGTTGGAGGTTGGCTCGAATGAGTCCACACCCGATTACGTACATAGCGGGCAAGATCAATGCCACGGTACGTGGATGGATTGATTATTACGGTGCGTTCTTTAAATCAGCATTAAGGCGGCCATTGGAAGGCATTGACCGTCACCTAACACGGTGGCTAATGCGGAAATATAAACGTTTCCGTGGTCGGTGGCTTCGGGCGTTTACGTGGTTAATAGAGCGTGCTCGTCGGGATTCGGGATTGTTCGTGCACTGGGAGTTTCTTCATGGTTCACCTTTATTCAATTCCGAACGGCTGCATGGTAGGAGCCGTGTGAGTTGAGAGGCTCACGCACGGTTCTGTGAGGGCCGGGGGGTGAGATTCCCCCCGGCTACTTGACTCTCCATTTTGCCCTGTTGTCGTACGGGGCCGTTTAGAGAAGGCGGAAGACGCCGAAGACTAAGATGCACAAAATGGAGAAGTCAGATGAGGGCATAGTAGCCGTGAGACCTGCGAACAAGGGGCAACCTACGGAGCAGGAGGAGCCAAGGCCCTCACCCGAGGGGAAGGCGCAAGATTCTACCACACACCATGCGCAGAAATGGGCACGTGTGCACCAGGGGATTGCGCGTCTACGGGAATTCGTTCAACGGAACCCAAAGGAGAAGCTTACCACGTTACTGCACCATATCAGCGAGGATTCACTGAGGGCGGCGTTTTTCGCATTAAAGCGGGATGCATCACCGGGGGTGGATCAGGTGACATGGGAGGCGTACGAAGCGGAAGTAGATCAGCGCATCGCGGATCTATGCACGCGCGTACACCGTGGATCGTTTCGAGCAACCCCAAGTCGGCGGGTAAATATACCCAAGCCAGACGGGGGGACACGACCGCTCGGGATTGCAGCCCTGGAAGACAAGATCGTCCAGACTGCAATTGTAAAGTGTATCCTGGAGCCCATTTATGAGCATGAGTTCTGCGGGTTCAGCTATGGATTCAGGCCGGGCCGCAGTGCCCATAATGCACTGGATGCCTTAGCGTATGTAATCGAACGCCGGAATGTGAACTATGTGGTGGATGCGGATATTCGCAAGTTCCTTGATATGGTAGATCAGCAATGGCTGTGCGCCGTGGAAAGGCGCTTTCCTGTGGCGGGTGCGAATCCCGCCCAACACCTGTCGCTCCGGTTGGTAGCGGCCTTAGCGTATTATGGAGGTAACGAAATGATATGAAGCACTGAGGTTTAACGGGCTACGCGAGTAGCTTAGCGACCATGCGGGCCGGAACGTGCAGTAAACGTCGAGCAGGCCTCGAAACGATCAATGTGAGTGTCGACCTTCCGGTCATATGGGGAAGACTGGCACGTTTTGGGAAGCGAGCGACAAGCGCACCAGAACGGCTCACCGGGGTACTGGCGCTGGCACGCATGGAAGATCAGGGAAGTAGCAACACGGGAAGCCCTGTCGGTGCTGAGGCACACGGCAACCGGAACTCCGTAAGGAGCAGGCCGGTCCGTCAGGGTGGCGGAGTGGTCCGTAGTACCGTAGACGCGGGGTAACGCCTGTTGAGGAAAGGGACCGCAGGGTTGGAGGGCAGATAATAAGGACAAAGGGCATCGGAAAATGGCAACGCCTAATATCTGGGAAAATGTCAGTGCGTCCGGCATCTGCACATGCATAAGTGAAGGGATCGTCAAGGCGACGGTGCTGGCGGGGCGTAGCGAGGCCCGTCCGCATGTCATGCGAAGTTGGTCTGTCCGCAGGCAATGTGCCATTGTCTGCATAACAGGCAGGACTGTACTGAGGCATGGTAATCCGAGTACGAGCCGCATGATCCACCTGGAGAGCCGGGTGCGGGAAACCCGCACGCCCGGTTCGGAGAGCAGGGGGCCGGAGACGACTTACGGGAGCCTGACTGAGGGCCAAAGCGAAAGCGATGGAATTGCCACAGGACCCTAAGAGCACCGCGCCGGCCCCTTGACTCTACGATGCGCTTTCTGCGCCACCGTATTGCAGACGAGCGGTTATTACGCATCATCATAAAGTTCTTAAAGGCGGGAATAATGGAGGATGGAGAGTGGCAAGCAAGTGAGCAAGGTACGCCACAAGGCGCTGTGATCTCTCCAATACTTGCAAACATCTATCTCCATTATGTGCTGGACATATGGTTTCAACACCAGCCTGAATTCCCGCGTTCATTTTCTCATGTGAGGATTATGGTCGTTTAGAGAACTGTACTCGGAGGGTTTTGTTGTCGAGCCAGGGGATTTTCTGGTGTAATTCGGGGTATCCGGCAGCGACCAGGTAGTTATCTTTGGCGCGTGCACGCAACTGGACGAGGATCTCATTCTGGGTAATGGTTACCTTTCCGGTGTGTCGCATCAGGTCACGGTAGAGGGTCCGCGCCTCGGCTTTTTCATAGCCTTGTCCGACGCGCACACCCATGAGTCGATAGAGTACGCTGGCCATAACGGTCAACTGCACATCAACGTTGATGCGCATAGGAACGGCCGAGCTCAACGCATCCATGTGAAAGAAGTCAATGGCATCGCTGATGACATTTTCGATGACCATACGCCGGGCATACCGGTCAATCAGTTGCCGGGGCGTACGTTTCATCTGATTGGTAATCAAAACTGTTGGCTTGTCATGTCCTAAGTTTTTGACAAGCAGTTGCCGAATGGGCTTGGGATAAGCACGTAATTTGACGGTTTCATCCACGACGCTTGGGGTCCGATACGCGCGCCCAATGTTGGAGAGTCGGATTTTCTTCCAGGCCGACTTATCCAGGGAATGAATGCGCCGGATCAAGGAAGCGTGGCGGCGGCGCAGCGTGATAAAGTCAATGCCGAGCGCATCCAGTTCTGCCAAGTTGGCATAGACCGTAAACCGACTGTCAAAGACCAGTTCACCGGGGAGCTTCCCCGTTCGGGCTTTCCAATCTCTGACAAACTCCAGAATGGCATCATTCTGGGTTTCTTTTCGGATCGTCGAATCCGCGTAACAGAAGACATGTGTTTCGGCATCGCGTGCCAACATGGTCAGGATCCCGCGTTGGCGTCGACTTCGCTTGGAGACAAAGTGTTTCTGCAAAAGGGCCTGATGCCCATGATAGGGGATGGTATGGAAATCCAGGTCCACGGAGGCGCCCGTACCCCCCACATTGGCCAGCTGTGCAGCAGCATGATACCACCGGTGCATCAAGGGTCCCGAAAAGGTCGAATCCACCTGGATGGAGTACTCCGTCAGGGTCGTGCGTTTGGGGATGACATTGAGACCGGTAAACAATGCGAGGCCCTGATCCAACGTTTCGGCCATGACCTGGGAGGGCCGTCCGATCCCGGCGAGCTTCAGGGCCAGGAGCGAACGAACCGCACAACCGGCCGGGATCATACGGGTACCCGGCATCTTGACCTGATCCAGAATTTCGTCAAGACCTATTCGCGCCAGATCAAAGGCGAATAAAAACAATCCTGCAAAATCAGTCGAAAAGGACCGCGGACTGAGATCAAGCTTTTTGCGGTTTGCGTTGAGGGTTCGCGGAGCAGGCCGCTGGGCGGATCGGCGAGGCAGGCGCTTGATGTTTTCCTGGTTGAAGATCTTATGGATGTAGCCTACACTGGCCGGCATGTTTTCCTTTTTCAGTGCCTCCTGAATTTGATAGAGGGTTAAGCCCTGTTGTTTTCGGAGGGCAAGAATCCGGGCACGTTTGGGATCAGTCGGCTTAGCGCGGGGTTCGGATTTTTTTAATTGGTGCTTGCCAGAAAATGATTTTGGTTGTGGGATTATACGATGAGTTCGGGTATTTGGGGGCAGATTTGATCATTTTGGGTGGATTTGGTCAGGATTTAGCGTGTATTTGGGGCTCTGATCGCATAGGCGTCGTCCGAGCGGGAGGATGAATGAATTTGCGAATCTGGCGGCAATTTTGGGGTAGAAGGTCTGATTTGGGCGTTTAAGCGTGTACATTCGCCCCTTTGTTGCCATGCGTGTAGTAATGGAAGCCCAACGCGCGTTTGGGCAGGTCCCGATTGAAGAGATCGAGCTTGCCCCCCGCAGCCGGGATGACATTCCGGTGGTATTGCGTGGTTTGCTTTCGATTTACAAGAATGCAAAGACGCGAGCGAAGATTTTCGAGCTTTTGGAAGGGGGCGTGGCTTCGGGGGTCAGTCACAAATTGGGGCGCCGGGGGATGGATCTGTGGAGGATTTTTGTTCTGGGGATGCTGAAGCAGGCCCTGAATTGCGATTATGATCGACTGACGCATATGGCGAACAACGACAAGCTCCTGCGCCAGATGCTTGGGCATGGTAGTTGGCGCGAGGGATCGGAATACCATGTACAGACGATTCTGGACAATGTGAGTTTGTTATCGGAGGAGTTACTGGGCAAGATCAACAAGGTTGTGGTGGAGCATGGTCACGGGGAGCTTACGAAGAAGGCCCGTCAGGAGGGGTTACGTTGCAGGGTAGATTCAGCGGTGACGAAGACGCATGTTCATTGGCCTACGGATGTGAGTCTGCTAAGGGATGCGGTGGGTTTGTTGCTTCGGGAGTCTGCACGTATGAGCGGTGCGCACGGCCTGCCGGGCTGGCGCAAGGCGTCGGATTGGGAAAAGCGGCTTGATCGTTTGTTTCAAGGGGTACGCAGGTCACGGGGTTGGCATCGTCGTGATCGGGTGCGCAAATACCTGTGCCACTGCAGAAAGCTGGTGAAGAAGGCGTTGGCTTCGCAGCGGAGGTTGGGGGCAGATTGCAGTGATCGGTGGCTGCACTACCTGGGATGCAGCTTGACACTGATCGATCAGGTGGATCGGCGGTTGCTCAGGGGCGAAAAGATTCCGCATTCGGAGAAGATTTTCTCGGTTCACGCGCCGCATACGCGTTGGATCGTCAAAGGTAAGGCGGGGGTACAGGCGGAGTTGGGCCTCCCGGTCTGCGTCTTGGAGGACCAGCATCAGTACATTCTTCACTACCGGGTGCTCTACGAGGGGGTAGATTCGTCAATGATCGTGGATTTTTTACGGGAGGCCACGACGCTGTACCCGTCCCTGACTTCGTGCAGCATGGATACGGGGTATTCATCGGAACACAACCGGCGCGCATTGGAGCAAATTCTGAAACTGGTGATTATGCCGAAGCGGGGGCGTTTAAGTCATGCGGACAGGGAGCGCGCATCCGCTCCGGACTTTGTGGAGGGTCGTCGTCAGCATCCGGCGGTAGAATCCGCGATCAACAATTTGAACCAGCGCGGACTGGACTTGGTGCGTACGCATGGTAAGGAGGGGTTTGGTCGCACGGTAGCGCTCTCTGTGGTCGCGGCCAACGTACATCGTCTTGGCTTGCAGTTGAAGCGGAAAGAGGAGCGGCTCAAGCGCTGGCATCAGGCCCGAAAACGAGCGGCGTAGCGCCGCTGTAATCCTACCGAAGGAATTTGGACAGGCTCCGCCATAAGCGGAAAGGCAGACATACGTCGGGTTGGCACGCATGGTCGCGTCCCAGCTGCATCGGAGAGCAAAAAATGTCTTCCAGTGACCATTCAGCAAGCCGAAAGGCACCTGATTCCCCCGAAACTCCACCAACGACGCCACAATTACGGCCCCAGATTGTTATGAATATAGCAAGAATCGCAAAAATGACCTATTCTCTGACAAGCACTAATTGGGGCCAAAAGAAGTCTGCGGAGGGATTTTTATTGAAGCGTGTGAGGAGGTTACGGAAGGAGCCGGGGGCATAGCCGCCGCGCTCGGCGGCTTCTTCAATCGTGCATCCTTCGTGGAGGTAGGCTCGGAGGGCTTCATACTGACGCATGGGGAGGCCATCGGGCAGCGCAAAGAAATCGGAGCGTCGGATCATTGTATATCGTGAACTATGAAATAATAGCCAATATAATAACAATAAAATTATAAAACAAACGACCGAACCTGAATAAATTCAAAACCCAGTAAAATCAACGAAGTAGCGGACGAAATGCCCAATTCAGAGGCTATGAGCAGGGATTGAGCTGGGATAGCTCGGCGGCAACACCAGGACAGGATACGATGTTATAATATTGGAATACTGTTCGCAAGTTCATGAAAAATATGAATATAGGTGTAAAAAAGCCATTTTCAGGCCTTATTCATAGGATTTTCCGTGAAAACACGCTTGGCTAAAACTCCCCGGGAATTCAGGCCAGCGCAGATTACAAAAGATCGGCGGCGAGTCGTACATCATCCGATATGCGGATGATTTTGTGGTGTGTTTTGAGAACAAGGCGGCGGCGGAGAGATTTCTACAAGCATTGCGGACCCGATTGAAGAAATTTGGATTGAGTTTGCACCCGGAGAAAACGCGACTGATTGAATTTGGTCGTGAGGCAGAAGAGGCTCGTAGAAGTCGCGGAGAGGGCAAGCCCAAGACCTTTGACTTCCTGGGATTTACGCATTATTGCCGTAAAACCCGCGGGGGGACATTTGGACTGGGCCGCAAGCCAATAGCAAAGCGCATGGTGCGCTTCATAAAACGAATCCGTACCGAACTATGGCGTAGGATGCACCAAAGTGTGCATGAGACGGGCAAATGGCTCGGCCAAGTACTCAATGGTTGGCTAAATTACTATGCCGTCCCATGGAGTTATTGGTACTTACGGAGGTGTTTTAAGTCTTTGAAATGGATCTGGTTGCGAGTGCTGCGGAGACGATCCCAAAAGGATCGGACGACCTGGGAGCAATTGGAGCGCCTAACAGAGCGCTACTGGCCGAAGCTGAAAATACGCCATGACTGGCCGGCGAGACGATTTTCCGTCACGCACGCGAGAGTAACCCAAGGGAGGAGCCGGATGCGTTAGCGCGCCCGTCCGGATCTGTGCGGGGGGCCCGAGGAAACTCGGGTCCCTACCGCGATCGGTTGTTGCGTTGACTGGACAATTGGCGGTCGCTTACAGAAGTCTTACCAAAATAACATGTTAACGCTTACGCGGAAATTGCTGCATCAGGTACCAGTATATTTTTCGAAGACCAGCAGTCCAAATGCACAATCATTGATTCATACAATCACCTGGAACAGATGTAGCCCAGTGTGGGCATTGATCATATATCTAACTCTTATAGTCAGCTGTAATACGCCTGAGGTCGTTCCAACTCAGGGCCCTGGAGCTGAGGAACATACATTACAGTCGGATAGCATAACCCAGTCACGCACTAAGGCTCAAGACCCAGCCTCCGTGGAACCAATGCAAGCGGATGGGGCCTTCGGAGGCTTGGAGGGCTTCGTTCGAGATGTTGGAGGTAATCCAATAGGAATGGCCAATTTACACATTGACGGACTAAATCTGGGATCCACAACAGCACTGAACGGACATTATTTTTTGAGTCGAATTCCTCCTGACGTTCACACGTTAGTCATTGCGGCACCTGGCCTGAGCAAGGACCTGACTGTGAGAGTACTTCCAGACTCTGTTCTCCAACTTGACATCACCCTTGAGTAAGCCAACTTTCCACGAACGAGCGCCTGATAGACGTTTTTGTTGAAACCTGTAAGATCAGGAAAAGGGCACCCTGACGGGCTGATGGGAATAACTAGAGTAAGTTAACCAAAGTTAAACCTAGCGGGAGGGGATCGCCCCGCCCAACTAAGAGTAGGGCGATCCCAAACGCAAGCTGCCCCATCCGGAATACAAGCCAACTCCAGTCGAATACCTGATTATGCAAGAAGCACATTGTTGTTTGCAAGGCAGGATTTCCGCTCAACTGTTCATCTTTCTTTTGGCCGTATCTGCGGCAGGTTGCTTTTCGGAGAAGTCAAAGGTTCCCACGGTTCGATCACTATTAGTGCCCTTTGACGAACTGTTTGTGCTACAGGACACGCTGCGACTGGATCCGACTATGCTTATTGGACAGGTCGGGTTTCTTGACGTCAGTGCACGGGAAGGAATTCTCGTAACTGACCACGTAGCTAATAGTGTCTATCTATTTTCCCCGTCAGGAAGCTATATACGATCCTATTCCGCACTTAAATGCCTGCCTGACAACACGAATTTTTATCCGTGGAGCTCTCGTTTCATTGGAGGTGGCCGCATAATGACGATGCGATTCGGTGGTGGTGCCGCCGTCTTTGATGCTGATGGAACCTGCTTTGCCGAACAAAGAGTGTTGATGCCCTACACGAAAGCGTTTTGCGCAAATAAGGACTCAATAATTGCTCACCATATCCTTACTGAGGAACAGGCTGTATCCCATGTGTACTCTCCAATGCTTGAGACGATTGGAGAGATTCTCATTGAACCGCCACGTCTGATTTCCCTAAATAGATATTTTGGGGGACAACGAGGTAGGACGATTGATTGCTTCGACGATGGTGCATACTACGTGTACGCCGAAAGCATGGACGCGATACCCGTGGAATCAAGTTTGTCCAGAACCCAATACAGACCCGATTTTTTCGAATGGAGACCGGAAGATTTGCCCGAGACTTCCCTAGAAAATCGGTTCAGACTGCAAAAGGAGTATCCGTCTACTATTGCAGTTTTTGCACTCAATGGATCGACTCGGATGGTTGTCTACGCAGACTTGGACAATAGTTGGAGCTTAAGCGATGTTCGTACGGGTGAAGAATACGGTTTAAGCGTGGCTAGCAATACAGGACAGTTCCCCGCACGTAGCACGATTTCCCCGGTTTACCCTCAGGCAGCTGGCGGTGGATATTTTTATGTCGTTGGCGAACACGAACCGCTCCCCAATGGTGAGTTTGGAAACCCAGTGATTCTTCGTTATCGATTGAGGCATTTCTGATCAAAGATGTTTTGGTGGCTGAACGGGTATGAGATTCAGTCATGGGGACTATTGGAGGGCAATTGGAGCCTTTTTGTAGACCGAAACGTTCGTTTTGAAGACCCAGATATTTCATTAATGGCATGCGGCTGTACCTATCCCGCCATCGCAAGTAATGAATGGTGGGCCAGGTGGAAATAGACCAGATCCATCAGGATGTAGACCTGTGCCGCAATCTGCTCAAGTCGTAGTACAGGGCCTTATACATGAGAGACGTCAAAACCCGGTTAGCGCAGTCTCACTTATTCGTTGTTTTGTTGGACCATATAGTCAATGGCCAGGCTGGCGAGAGCCCGTACTCCCGTCAGTAAAGCCGCCTCGTCAGCGAAAAAATAGGGCGAATGGTTCCGCGGAACTGTTGCGAGATCAGCATCCGGTGGTGCTACGCCAAGAAAAATGAACAATCCAGGCACTTCGTTGGCGAAATAGGAGAAGTCTTCGGCTCCGGTGATTTTTGCTGTTTGTTTCACAGAATCAGACACGCGTTCCAGGGAAGGAAGCATCTGCATGGTCAATTCTGGATCATTCACAGTGACGGGGTACCCATAGTTAATTTGCACTTCTGCTGTGGCACCGGCACTAGCGGCAATGTGTTCGACCGTATGCCGAATACGGCGTTCTATATCCTGACGGACCTCGGGTAGGAATGTACGTATGGTACCGGAAAGCTCAACCTCGTCTGGAATTATGTTGCTGCGTACGCCACCATGGAAAGTGCCGATCGTGATGATAGAAGGTGTGGCAGTCACATCCAGTTGACGGCTGGCAATTGTCTGCAATCCCAGGACAATTTGACTGGCAACAACAATCGGGTCAACGCCCCCCCAGGGGACCGCTCCGTGAGTCTGCCGTCCTGTCACCTTGATATGCATTGCATCTGAGCTGGCCATGAACGGGCCGGGCAGATAACTGATTTCGCCAACCCTGTTCGGCCAAACGTGCAATCCGAAAACAACTTCTGGCCTGGGGTTCTCGAAGGCTCCTTCACGAAGCATAAGATCTGCTCCCCCTTCCTCACCTGCAGGTGCGCCTTCCTCCGCAGGTTGAAAAATGAATTTTACGGAGCCCGGCAAGTCATCTTTCATGGCTGCCATGACACTTGCAACTCCCATCAATATTGCTACATGGTTGTCATGGCCACAGGCGTGCATCACTCCAACGTCCATCCCGTTGTATGTTGTTCGGACTTTGGAGGCAAAGGGTAGATCAACCATTTCGGTGACCGGGAGTGCATCCATATCTGCACGAAGTGCAACGACCGGCCCCGGCTTACCACCCCGTAAGAACCCGACGACTCCTGTGTGTGCAACTTCGGTTCGGACCTCTATGCCGAGTGAACGTAAGTGATCTGTGACAAGTGCAGCCGTCCGAAACTCGCGGTTGCTCAACTCAGGGTTAGCATGAATATCCCGGCGCCAATCAATCACGTCGGGTTCAAATGCAGCGGCGTGCGTGTCCAGCGCCTCATGAAGCGCGGCCAGATCCTGTGCCTGTGCAGGCATCAGTGTACCAATTAGAACGGTCAGGCAAAAGAAAAATCTCAGCATTATTAGCGAAGTACGTTGAGAAGTCGGCTATACTTAACGGTGATCGTGCGTCCCAAGCTGTTATGGAACGGCTGACTGGATTCACTCACATCATTGAACACGACAAACAGGCCTGTATTTGCAGTCTGAAGCCAGCCGACCCTCAGGTTGGCAGACCACAGGTCACCTATACTGTTACTGTATTGGAACAGTCCCTGTACATATAGACGGGGGGTAAACGAGTATGAGATCCGTGTCTGAACCAGATTGATCACAAAATCTCCACCCGGTAGGCGAACGTCATTATGTGACCAATCTAGTTCTGTGGTCAGCGCTTCGTTGGCCCGAATGCGCAGTGTAGTTGATATATTCCGGCGCGTACCACCGAAGAAGCCACCCAGAACTGCACGTGTGCTAATGCTCATCTTGCGCCCTTGGTTAGTAATGAGTACAAGTTGGGCCTCAGCGTGATCGTAGGTGCCAGCGGGTATACGCGTTTTACCGGAGATATCGAATTCTTCCTGGACGCCCTCGCGTGTGAGGTTAATACCGGTATGAACCTCAAACCCGCTTTTCCATTCGAAGTGATTGTCGATATGCCAGCGTCCACCTTCCTGGAATCCTGCAAAATCCCAATAGCCCTGATAGCTCACATGGGGGCGGAGTTCCAACAGGCCGAGCGAGTTTTCCGGTCGCCAGGCGTAGAGTACGAGGCCAGTAATTTTTCTGTATTCGTTGTTTCGTCGCAGGAAGCCGATTCCTGGATTAAAATTTTCGGCGACCTCAGTAAGTGTTGCGTTGATACGCCACACGTTTGAGACATAGTCGGCATTGATGTTATAGGCATGCTCTGCCCCGCCTAAATGCGGCGAAAATGTTCGGGCGACGAAGCCAGATATGGTTGCAAATTGACCAATGCCCCATCGTCCGTCCACGGCCACAGCCTGGTTGTCTTCTTCTATCGGTGTGGAATCTCCCGCATCCATGTGTAGACGACTTGTCGCCATGATGCCGACCGCAGAGCGATTTGCCAGATCTTTACGGATGCGCGCAACGTAAAAATTTGTCCCGGCAGCTGCACCTTGAACTTCGCGGGTTTGCATCGTGAGAAGCCCTACATTTACACCGGCCATTTGGCCTGAAAGTCGTGTGCCTCCAAGGATTGGGATCACCTCTCCACTTGGTCCGATGCCTATTCTTCGGCTGAAAAAGAGCTCGACTTCCTGCCCGCTGAACTCGGAAACACCAACAGAAAAAAGGCCTGCATTTTCGAGGAAGAATGGACGTTTCTCCGGGAAGAAAAGGTTGAATCGATCCAGATTAACCTGTTGTTCGTCTACCTCGACTTGTGCAAAGTCAGTATTGTAACTGGCATCCAGTGTGAGGCTTGGTGTGACACTGTACTTGAGGTCCAGACCAATATCACCGGAGGTTTCTATCTGAGGGTCCCCAGGCTCGAATGTTCGCGTGAACTGTCCGAGTGTATAGGGCACAACTTGGAGGTTGCGTGGCTGAGGTACGGTTAGTCCGCTGACACGGCCTGCCCGCGATACTCTGCTGAGTTGATATTGGCGGGGCATGCGGGTCCAATAAGCACGCTCATTACGTCGACGAATGTTTCGCTGGAAGTTTATGCCCCATGTCTGTTCCCGTGAAGCCGGAAAACGAACGGTTCGGAAAGGAATCTCAAACTCGGCACTCCAGCCTTCGTCTGTGATGCTTGTCTGGACATCCCATGATCCGTCCCAATTGATATTGAAGCCACCGCCGCTGCCAGTTTGTTGTCGTGCACCAAATGCGCCCTGACCCTCTTTGGTTACCTGAGCATCGTACTCAATACCAGCAGGATTTGTACCGAAGACGAAGCCATTCTGCCCGTCCAGGTATGTATCAAGGATCATTTGGAAGCTGTCGGTCTCATCAAGGGGTGCATCACGCCGGGTATCTGAAACAACGATAGCTTCTGGTTCACGGTCGTAGCATATGACACCTACATAGAGTGCGCGATCAGTGTAAACCAGACGTACTTCTGTACGCTCACTTGCCGGCTGTCCTTCCTGTGGTGTAGTTTGCCAGAATTGGCTAATAGGTACGGCCTGTGCGTAAGCAGGATCACCGATCACCATGCCATCCAGTACAGGAGCCACTTCCGTATGCACGGCTTCTGAGGCCGGTACAGGGTATTCTGGTGCATTGGGCATTGAGGATTGTGCGTTTACGGTAACAGCATATAGCGGAAGCAGTGCCAAAAGACAGACGAATAGACGCATAAGGCCCGAACAGATTGAGTAAGTTTAAGGATAAGGTATAACAACCTATTTTGGGTAATTACACTCAATTGAGCAACTTTTTAATTATGGCAACTCATCGCATTAAAAGTAGCCAGAAACGCATGTGGGGTGGTCGCTTCACGGAAGACACCGATGCACTGGTGCAGACATTTGGCGCATCGGTGGATGTGGACAGGCGGATGGCATTGGAGGATATCGACGGTTCAATTGCGCACGCGTCAATGCTTATGGCTCAGGGAATCTTAAGCAAGGAAGAATTTGGTTCTATTCGTGCAGGTTTGGAAGCCATCAGGGAAGATATTCTCGCGGGAAAATTCGCGTGGGATGTTGCACTTGAGGATGTGCACATGAATATTGAACACGAACTCACCAAGCGTATTGGTCCACTAGGTGGAAAGCTGCATACGGCACGGAGTCGCAATGACCAGGTCGCTACGGATTTACGTCTCTGGTTGAGAAGAGCAGGCAAACAGATTGGCATAGAGCTACGCACAGTTCGGGCAACATTGGTGGATCTTGCCGAAACCCACATGGGAGTGATCATGCCGGGCTATACACATCTTCAAGTAGCGCAGCCGGTCCTGCTCTCACACCACATGATGGCCTATTATGCAATGTTCAGTCGGGACTCTGATCGTCTATCTCAGGCCTTGGCGCGGATGAACTATTCACCGCTTGGTGCTGGAGCATTGGCAGGTACAGGGTTTGATATTGATCGGCACTCGACTGCTGATCAGTTGGGATTTGAGGGAGTGGCCCTGAATTCAATGGATGCAGTAAGTGATCGGGATTTTGTGTTGGATTTTCTATCGTTCTGCAGCATCACAATGATGCATCTGTCACGTTTAAGTGAAGAACTCATCCTGTGGTCCAGTCAGGAATTTGGTTTCGTTACGTTACCGGACAGTCACACTACGGGCAGCAGCATTATGCCACAGAAGAAAAATCCGGATATGTGCGAGCTTATCCGGGGGAAAACCGGGCGAGTGTGCGGTAGTCTGATGGCACTGCTTATGACCATGAAGGGATTGCCATTGACTTATAACAAGGACATGCAGGAGGATAAGGAAGGTGTTTTTGATGCAGCGGACACCGTCCAGATGTCTCTGAGGATATATGCCAGTATGCTTACTGGCATTGAGGTGCATGCAGATCGTATGAGAGTGGCAGCCGGTGCAGCATTCAGTAATGCTACTGATTTGGCAGATTATCTGGCGCGAAAAGGTCTTCCGTTCCGCGAAGCTCACGACGTGGTGGGGCGGCTTGTAGCGATTTGCTTGAAGGAAGGGCTCACTCTGGCTGCATTATCGCTTGAAAGAATGCAGGAGGTGAGTACATTGATTGATTCAGATGTGCTCGAGTGTCTGCATCTGGATGCGGTGGTCAATGCGCGTAACAGCCTTGGTGGAACAGCGGCCAAAGAAGTTGAGCGTCAAATAGGGCTTGCCAGAGAGCAGCTGGAGATGGAGTCTGGTTAGGGTCTACAGTCTAATGTATTGGGCTAACTGGGGAGTAGTTTTGTCTGGATGCTTATAAACTGTGTGATTCCGCTCATAAATCTCCAACCACGACTACAGAAGTACAGATATTGTATAATAACCTTGAATTATTCATTTTGAATGCATAATTTCCGGTTATGCCTGATGTGTATATCCATCGTTCGTTGGAGCCGGTTCTCAAAAGGGCGGCCTCTGAATTTCCGGCAGTCGTACTGACCGGGCCACGTCAATCCGGGAAAACGACGCTGTTGCACGAGCTTTTTGGGCAGCACTATCGCTATGTCTCCCTGGAGACTCCCGATGTTCGTATCGCGGCCGCAGAAGATCCACGCGGATTTTTAGAGCAGTATTCACCACCGGTCATCATTGATGAAGTGCAGTATGCACCTGATCTATTTTCCTACATCAAGGAAAAGATTGACACTGACCGCTCGCGAACCGGACAATACCTTTTAACGGGTTCACAGAACCTGTTAGTGACAGAGCGTGTAACCGAGTCGTTGGCAGGCCGTGCGGCCATACTTCGTTTACTGCCTTTATCGAGACGTGAGGTGGAGAGGCAGCCATTCCGCGCGCTTGCTTGGGAGCAGGGCCAAATACCTCCAACAGAGTTGTCATCGCACATGTTTGGTGGATTATGGGAAAGCTTTCTTCGTGGGGGATATCCAGAGCTTGTGGCAGATCCAGAGCGCGATGCATCACTGTGGCACAGCAGCTACATCCAGACCTATCTCGAGCGGGATATTCGCACCCTGCGTCAAATAGGTAACCTGACGCAGTATCAAAGCTTTCTCCGTATGTTGGCAGCGCGAAGTGCACAGCTCATAAACGTGACGGATATTGCCCGTGATCTTGGAGTAGCCGTCAATACTGTCAGAGCTTGGCTCTCTATACTGGAAGCCACGTATCAGGTGATCGTGCTGCGGCCTTACTTTTCCAATGTCGGAAAACGGTTGGTTAAAACACCGAAAGTATACTTTACTGATGTCGGCACACTTTGTCATTTGGTGGGTCTGAGGGACCCGGAACATGCGGCTTCGGGGCCAATGGGCGGCGCCATCCTGGAAACGGCTGTCCTCTCGGAAATCTTCAAGATACTCATACACTGCGGGATTACCCCAAGAATCTATTTCTGGCGGACTCTGTCGGGGAGCGAAGTTGATTTCGTGGTAGAAATTTCCGGCAGGCTTATTCCTCTTGAAGTCAAACTCTCGGCAACCCCACGCCCCTCCATGGCTCGTTCTATCAGAAATTTTCAAAGAGATGCGGGAGATACGGCGGCGCAGGGGTATGTTGTACATCCAGGCGATACGCAATTACCGCTCGGCCCTAATGTGAGTTCACTGCCCTTTGCCAGTCTGTAGCAGGAGTGCGGATGTTTGGCTTGAGAATAAGTTGTTATACGAGACGATTGGTTTTTCCGTCCGATTTTCCGCTGATGATACCTCCAATCACATCAATCAGGCACAGGCTTGCCTCTCGGTATCAACGCTCAGTAGAAAATTTGTGAATCCCGTTCAGGATTCTTTGTGAACCTCACGGTTGGGTGGTCCTTCAACGGAGCCCATGAGCACCGCAATTGGGCGTAAACTATCGATGTTTTCAAAGAAAATCTTGAGAGTTGCTGTTAGGGGCACAGCCAGAATCATACCTGCGATACCCCAGAGCCATCCCCAGAAGATGAGGGATACGATGACCAGTAACGGGCTCAGGTTCAGGCTAAAGGCCATAAGTCGAGGATCAACAATATTACCCATAACCATCTGGATAAGCCACATTAGCAAGGCCGCTATAATGGGGATGGTTAGTGTATCGAATTGTAGGAGTGCAAATCCGAATGGAAGAATCACGGCAACGAACGAGCCGATATTCGGGATATAGTTCAGTAGAAAGGCCAGAAACCCCCAAAAAACTGGATAGTCCACTCCAAGAATCCAGAGCGTCAGGAAAATCAAGACCCCGGTCCCTACGCTGACAAGTGTCTTGGCCACTAGATACTGACGAACTTGCTGACTGATATTGTCAGTTACAGCAGTAATTCGTTCTGCAATATGTGCTGGGTACGCGCGCTGCACTTTCATGGCCAGTTCTCCGCTACCAGCCAGGATGAACAGCATGAAGAGGAGAACTAGAAACGAGTTACCGGCAAACGTGAGAGCTTCACCAATGCCGTTCTGCAACAAGTTAGTAACGGTCGACGGATCGATAACTTGGTTCAAATCCATGCGTCCTTCTGCCAACCCGAGCGCTGCTGCAGTCTGTTGCAGGAGTCTCTCAACATCTGCTACGACAGTGTCGATGCGCGGCAGGTAGCGCTCCGTGGCACCTATAAGTGACTCAGCACTTGAGTATACGATGTACCCAATGATGGTTGCTGCTGCCGCCAACGTAACAAAAACTACAATTAAGGCAACCACAGTTGGGATGCGGCGGGCTTTGAAATAGATTACGATGGGTTGGAATATGAACGACAGCAACAGTGCCACAGAGAAAGGCACAAGAACACTACGAAGTTCAAGTAGCGTCACTCCTGCGACGAACGCTGCAATCAGACCCAGTAGCCCGAAAACGATTCCCTGGGGCTTAATCTTGGACAAGTTTGTACTCGGACCAGCCACTTCTCTCTAAGTTGCTAAGTAGTTCATTTGCGGATGCGCTCAACGAGCCAGATTACGAACATTGAGCCAAGTATGGCGACGAGTAGGCTGCGCCAGTTAAATCCGCTCACACCTACACCAAAAAACGCACTGCCAGCCCAACCACCGAGGAGTCCGCCCGCAATCCCCAAAAACATTGTAGTAAGCAAATTACGACCTTGTCGGCCTGGGTAAATCCATTTGGCCAGTGCCCCGGCAATGAGTCCAAAAATAGCCCAACTGAGAATCCCCATGAAATTATATGCTTTGTGATAGTAAGGTACTATCTGTTACGGGATTTTCCGATACGGGGTTCACATATACCATATCAATTTACCAACGATAGAGCAGGCTGAGTATATGTCCTGGACCATCAAAACCGCCCTCAAACGGGATGTACGCATAGTCTGCATAAATCCTGTCGATAGAGAGTCCTAAACCAAATGTATAGTCGCGCAACTCATCACTGGATATGTAGCCGCCACGCAGGTCGGCCAGTTCCATGATCGTTACTGAGATGCCCACATGTAACCTTGTCAGGTCATCTTCGAGCAAATGGGAGGTTTCAAGTGCTAACGCTACATCCAGGAGCTGGGCATCATCGGTAATTGCTACAATCTGTAGTGGTGACAGCACTATTCCCCCTTGGAGTAGACGTGGCAGTGGAGTGCGCTCAACCTCCAGCGCATTCATGCGGCCGATATTGCGGACAGATGCGCCGACATTCAGCCCCCCGCTAAACAAATCTGCCTGAATACCGGCATCAAAGGCATATCCAGATGCGTTGGTATCGAAAATGCGTTCACGCAGGTACTTGGCTGTGGCCCCTATACGCAGACCACGAATAGAGCGTGCGTAGCTTACCCCTGCACTAATAAACTGAGCACTGAAAGTGCCCTCGGGCGTGCCAGGTTGTGTGCGTGCTTCCATATCTCCGCTGTCTGTGGCAGTCAGAGCCAGTCCCCAGGCGCTATTGCTTCCAGTCGGTAGTTGGGCTGCTATATCATAGGCCCGGACATCACCGACCCAAATGCGGTGGGACCCAGCAATCGAACGGCGTTCGCCGACCAGTCCAGCCGGGTTCCAGTATGTTGCAAAAGCGTTGCGTACGCTGGCTACCTGGGCATCCCCCATGGAGCTGGCACGTGCATTGACCCCGATTCGTAAAAAACTTAAGCCGGTTTCCTGTGCCATGACAGGGCCGGCTATTAGTGTCAATGCAAGTGTAGCGAGTACACGCATGCTTACAGGAAGAATCTCAAAGTAACAAGGTGCATGGTGCCCAAGGCGTAGGGTTCTAATACGAAAGTATACGCAACCTGTGTGACTAGGAGCCCCAGATGCTGTTCGAGCATGAATCCAGCACTGGGACGTGGTCCTCCACCAGATATCTCTTCCAGACGAGACATTCCCGCGCGAATTACCAAGGCAGGCACAAGTGCAAATTCCGCGCCAACCCGAAAGTGGCTTTCGTGGAGGGTAAGTTCACGTCGGTTGAACACTTGCTGCGGTTTATTGCTCGAGAAAATGATTTCTGGCTCGAATACATCTCGCACAGAGAATCTAGACTCGTATTCAAATAGTAGTTGTAAACGATCCTCTAACAACATCCAGGATCCCCCCAGACGCAGGCGTGTGGGAAACTTATCTGTGATGCCTCTGCCACCTGACCCCGCCGTATCCCAGGTATACTTGGCCAGCAGGTCGTCCACCACGAGGCCTAAATGTACAGACGGAATAACGTGAACACCTATCCCAAGGTCCAGGCCAAAAGTTTGCACAGGAGAGAGCTCTCTATGCAGATCGTTCCTGAAAAGCTGCAGACCTATTCCAATGGAGGCTTTTTGTCCCACCCGTAGCCCGAAAGCGGCAAAGAAAGTGTACTCATTAGTGGAGAGCATACCTGTATGATACCCACTCAAGTCCCGTTGATCAATATTGTTAACACCCGCGTGAATCAGTCCGGCGGAAATGCCTGCCAATGGTTTAAGAGGTGTACGGAGTTCTACAAATTGCAGTTGGCGATCCTGAGTCAGCAGTGCTGCGCTAACCCCAATGCTTTGGTCTGTCAGGTACGGGGCAAGCGCCGGATTATAGAAGGGACTTGCGAACCCTGATGCGTCGCCCGCCAAGGCATTGCCAATTGCGATACCCCGGGCTCCGAACCCTATACGTCCAGGAACGCCTGCAGTCTGAGCTATGGCTGTGGTGGGCAGGAGCCACAGCAGGCACAATGTGAGAAGGCGTCCCATTAGGCTAGTCTATGATCAGGATTTTGCCCCAGAAGGTATCCTCCTGTGATTGGATGGCATAGAAGTAAGTACCGTTAGCCAGTCGTACACCTCCTCCGTCGGTCCCGTCCCAGGCCACCTCGTTTGCACCGGCAGAACCCTCTGAGAAAAAAATCTCCCGGACAAGATTCATTCCAAAGTCGAATATTCGAATAGTTACGGCCTCAGGATTTGACAAGTCGAAGCGTAGACGGGTCAGCCGGTCCGATGATGGAGAAAATGGGTTCGGGTACGCATAGGCTGATACGCGAGGGACCCTTTCCCTTGGAATGATCGGGGGGAGGTCAGACGGATCCAGCGGTACTGCTGTTCGATAGATCTGCCAGGAGTTGCCATGATCCAGACTCTTGAAAAGTCCGTCTTCAGATCCCACCCATACGGCATTGCCGACCACTTCCACCGCATATACGGCTGCACCAGGTCGTATCCTACGCGATGGATCCCTGTTATCTACAAAGTCATTTTCTAACAAGAAGGTGTAACCGTCGTCGATAGACATATAGAGCCCACGATCGCAGGCGATATAGACTCGTGGTCCGTCAAACGCAAAATCGTAGCACTGCTCGCCCTGCAGGGCGGTTTCGAAGGATAAGCCGCCATCACGAGTGACGGACACGCCAAAGCGTTGATTTCTTCCTCTGCCGAGCCAGTTAGTGGCCCAGATGGCCGGAGGCTGCGCTCCACGGGGCTGTTCTTCAATGGAGATGATCCAGTTGCCGAGTAATCCGTCGTCCGTTGTGTAGTGGTGCCACCGGGTACCACCGTCCACAGAGCGATTAAGGCCGCCTGCTGTACCGGCCCAGATAGTGCCGGTATTGTCTACCAGCACAGCAAAAGCCTGAAAATTGAGACCACGAAACTGATCAGGTGAAATACCGACGGGTTGTACAGTGAATGGAAAGTCATACCCCAGTTCAGGTGCGAGGTACTTTGTGGTATCTGGTGGCAGAACGACGCGTTCCCAAGTACGTCCGAAGTCCGTACTTCGACGGATCCCGGCCAGTTGTCCGGCGATCCACAGCGTTTCGCTTACGGGGTCAAAGCTAATATCCCACGGGGGACTCAGCGCAGAAACAGTTATCGGCAATGTGGAAAGTGTAACCGACCCATAAACGATCAGTGTATCGTCCGGCCTATCAAGAATTCCCGTGGTTACGGGATCAGTGTCAATTGGTGGTAGATGCGACACATAATTCCAGGTATTTCCACCATCTGATGAATGCAGGAGTCCGCGAATCTCGTGAATGAGCTGTGTCTGCCCACTATTCCCTGACCTGACGTAGTTATTACCGAGTCCACCCCAGATTTCCTGGCCTTTCACCTCTATAGAGTAGACAGAGTTTGCAAATTCCCTGAGGGAGTCGACGTTAGTAGCCAGCCAGGTTTCCCCTCCGTCATGGGAAACATTCATATAAGGGCCAACCCAGACTGATTCGCCCGCGGCGCTGATATTGGTGATCTCATTCGCCAGGATCCCAGGTGAAAATACGAGATCCTGTGCCTGCAAGGGGAGTGCGAAGGCAATTAAGAGCACAAATATTCCGTGACGAATCATTGGATGATCTCTACGGTATGGCGGACCTGCTGACTGCGAAGTCCGGCGCGGTCGATCGCCTCAAAGACGAAAGTATTGGTTCCCAGAGCATTGTCGCTGGCAATAAAGACGCGGCGGGTGAATAATCTATCACCAGCAGTCATGTCTCCGCTTTCTGCGCTTGATCCACAGGTACGTCGTCCTCCGTCGTCACAAAGCAGGAATCGGGCCCCCGGAGATGTTTCGTTCCAAAACTCTACTTGCTCTACATCACTCAATCCATCTGCATCGGAAACCTCAGCAACAAAGGATAAACTTCGGGCAGGCTCACCGGCATCGGGACGCTGAACTGTTGTAGGTATCGGCAGGTTTTCGATTATGGGAGGGGATCCCGGTTCAAAGGAGCGCACGTATACCACGGAGCTTCTGGCCTCGCCGCCTAATCGGTTGTCTGTATCTGTTACATAAACGACAACAGGATAGGATTGAACCTCAAGTGCACTCAGTGTTACGTTAACTGTACTGGAGTAGGTGTTTGTTGCGGAACGGGGCAGTACGCCTGCATGAAGGGGGTCCTCTGTGGTGTCAGGAGGGAGGATAGCGTAGGTAACCCGTGCAACTGGTGTATCAGAGGCTCGAACCGTGACAGCAAGATTGAGATCAACAGTTACACTGTCACCGTCAATGGCTTCTTCGTCCAAGAGCGCATACACGATGCGTTGGGGCGTAAGCGAGAAATCCTCTATTTGTGGAGGTCGTTGATCGACGGGAGATGGGCCCGGCACAGAATCACACGCGCCCACGGCGACGATCAGGAACAGAAATATGAAGAAATTTGTGTGCTTCAAAGTGATCACTATACACTGTATAGTGGTTTTATACTGAAGCTGAGTACGAATATAGCCAGCGTTAAATAGCCAATCAATCGACGTTTAGGGGTCAGTGGCAGCGATACTGGAACAGGTGGATGGTCCACCTTGATCACAAATACAAGAAGCAGGCACCAAGGGAACCAACCAAAGTAACCGAACCAGTCTAGGGCAGCCGGAACGGCAGCCGCGAACGAGGCCAAAACTAGAATAATGATTGTTATCTGCCACCACTGTTCACCAAATGCACGACGCGTACACAAAGCGAGAAGTGCACCAAGTACGAACCAGGTCACTATCCTTGCCCAAAAGTCATTGCCGGCGATCTCCATTAACATTGAGGGCAACGCCAATGCACCGCCTACGGTCATAGAGGAGAGCATCAGAAAAACGAATGCACGGGATATCCGGGCATGCCAGCGGGGGCCGAAAAGAGCGTAGACAATGTGGCCGCCATCCAGTTGGCCAACAGGCATCAGGTTGAGTGCCGTAAAAAAGAGCCCCAGCCAGGCCGCGAAGAGGAGCGGGTAGTGGTACATTTCGTAAAGGGGCGGCACATTCGGGAATGCCTGCGAAAGCGCCCAATAAAGTGGGGTCGCTCCCAGTGTCAGACGACCTCCAGGCGGGGCATCAGAAATTGGTGTATCCGGGAATCTGCCAGTAGTCCGGATGAACTCGAGCAGTGAGTCATGGCCTCCAACTCCGAACATATATTCCGCGGATGGCAGCGTTACCATTGCCCAGGATAGCAGGATAAGGACCATTACGAATCCAGCCAACGGTCCACTGGCCCCGATATCAAAAAGTTTGATCCTGTTTGGGATTGGTTGTCGGATGCTTATGACCGCTCCAAGAGTCCCAATCCCGATCAGGGGTGCCGGAATGAAGTAGGGTAGAGAAGTTTTGACCTGATGCACGCGGGCAGCGATATAATGCCCGAATTCGTGAACTGTCAAAAAGGCAATGAGTGCTCCACCGAACACGAATGCATCGGCGAGAAAAGTTGTTGTAACAGGGAGTCCGCCGAGATTAAATATAGCTCCCCCTGCCGCCCAAGCTTCACTCCGCCCAATAAACAGTATTGCACCGGTGAGGGCGGTAGAGAGCAGCGTTACGACAAAAAGTCCCACATGGAGCAGGTAGCGATTACGGGTCAATAGTCCGGATGCCGACAAAGGGGCTGGGCATATAAAGTTAATCGCGTTCTATGCAGATCCTAGCCAAAGTGTTCACTAGCGTGTAAGTTGTGACAGTCCAAATATTATACGATCGAATGCTTTTTGTAGGTCGTCCATGGATGCTGCGTAAGAAATTCTGATCCCATTGGGATCCCCAAAGGCAGCGCCAGGGACCAGGGCTACCAGGTGCTCCTCAAGGAGGTAAAAGCAAAGATCATCACTTGAATTTATGGTCCGTCCAGAGGGTGCAACAGTGCCGTAGTAATCGCTGCACTGTGGAAAGAGATAGAATGCTCCCTCGGGTTTAGGCGCATGGATCCCCTGCACAGAACTCATCCTTTCAAGTAAGTAGTCGCGGCGCTCGCGAAATGCTTGGACCATTACGCGGATGAGTTCCATGTCCATATTGAGTGCTGCTATTCCGGCCCGCTGGGAAATACTGCTGGGTGCGGAAGTGAACTGCCCCTGCATCTTGGCCGCCTGCTTCACGATATCCTCAGGACCGGCCATATAGCCAAGCCGCCAACCTGTCATGGCAAAGCATTTAGAAAATCCGTTCACCGTTATGGTGCGTTCCTGCATCCCGGGAAGCGACGCAATGGGCACGTGTATGGCATCGTAGATAACGTGCTCATAGATCTCATCCGAAACCACCACAACTCGCTCATGACCGTGCAGGACCTCTGCAAGGGCAGCCAACTCCTCATGTGTGTATACGGAGCCAGTTGGATTAGAGGGAGAGCAGAGAATGAGCACACGCGTGCGCTCAGTGAGAGCATCTGCTAATTGCTGGGGCGTGAGACGGTACTGTGTCTCTGCGGTGGTGTGAACGATGACAGGCTTAGCGCCGGCAAAGCGAGTCATTTCTGGATAGCTGACCCAGTAGGGGGCGGGAATCAGAACTTCGTCGCCTTCGGCAGCAAGCACGGACACAGCCATTGCCACCGACTGCTTTGCTCCGTTGGAGCAAAGGATCTGAGCAGGGGCATACTCCAGGTTGTTTTCGCGCGCAAACTTTTCACAGATAGCCTCCCGGAGTTCCGGCATGCCTGGATTTTGGGTGTATCGTGTGAAGTTCTCCCGAATTGCCTGGATGCCGGCTTCAGCAACGGGTTCGGGCGTATTAAAGTCGGGTTCTCCTGCGCTTAGCGCAATTACATCTGCACCGGCTCGTTTGAGTTTTTTCGCACGTCCAGCCATGGCCAGTGTAGCGGAGGGCTGCATGGAAGCAACCCGCGGATTAAAGGATGTAGGCATGAGTTTGGGTTGATTGCGGGTAAAATTAGGCAGTGGATGATTTCTATGCCGATTATAACTCGGAGAGCTGTAAAATGAGCCTGATTCCGAGGCTCCTATCGGGTATTATCGTGATTGAGTTCCATTCCTTATTGGACGATCTACGTTGCTGCAGGAACCGGCGTATTTAGTTCTCGGCGGCCTTGTTGTCAAGTTCTTCGAACGTAAAGCGGACGCTCACGATGTAAGGGGACTCGTTTTGCGTCCAGTGACCATATGTAGTTGTGACCACGGTCCCGTCGGGGAGTATCTCAACTCCCGGATAGGCAGTGTCTGCCCCTTCCAGGTTGTCCATGAGTCGTACGCGATATTGCCCTTCTTGACCGTGTGCGATATCCTCATAAGTACCAACCCATCCGACCCAGTCGCCCCATGTGGGTGAAACATGCGTACGGTCACGAAATGAAATAAACAGTCGACCATCCGGGCCATAGATGGCCTGATGTCTGTCACCGGTGAGAGAGCCTGTGACTTCTTTTGGTGTGCTCCATGTTACACCTTCATCATCTGAGAAGGTTACGAAGCTGTTGAACCGCCGGCTATTTTCTCTCAGTAGCATGGCGAGCTGTTGGCCGTCAGGAGACCGAATGACACCTGGCTCGCACAGATCAGCCATGGGATGGGTTACGACGACTTCCGGCTGACTCCAGGTTAGTCCGCCGTCAGACGACACTGTTTTGTACACGTAAAATTGTCCACGCTCTTCTTCGCGTCCATTAATAAACCTACCGTCGTCGTGAAAGAACGCCATGTGGCGGCCATCGCGTAATCGGACTAGGTCCCCCATCACGACGATTCCACCAAAATCCCCAATGGGCTCTAGTGGACTCCAAGTGTCTCCCTCGTCTTCAGAAACAGCCATGCGGATAGGATACAACCCGGAAAACATGATCAGGCGCTTTGTACCATTACGATCAACTACCGGATAGAGCGTTGGGACCTCCTGTGAGGTTGACCAGTTTTCCGGCACAGGGAGGCGATCATTCCAGGTGAGTCCGCCGTCGTGACTTTTCTTCATCACAACTGCACCGCGCCCGTGTCCCTTTGGATAGACGGTGATGATTGTGTGCTGGTCATCCAGCAGCACGGTGGTTGGATGTCCAAGATACTGGTTTGGCTCACGGTCCACTAACACTTGCCGGTGGGTTTCTTTAGAAAGGTCAATGAGCGGGATGCTGAATCCGCCGGGCTTGATCGTACCGCTTGGGCTGAAGGTGCCTGTGCTGGCAAATTTCCGGATGCGGAGTATACCATTTGTCACAGGTGCTACACGGCCAAGAGGTGAGAATGTGAAACCAAAATGACCGATGCCTGCAAAGCTGCTCACGGAATGAACCAAATGATCATCAATCAGAAACTGGATGGTGCCATCTGTTCGGGTAACCTCAAAAGTGAACCATTCCTCGGGTTCAAGGTGGTGCCGGGCGGAGCCGAGATCTACATGATGCTGGCCTGCTAAGGCACCAGACAAGTATAACTGTTGATTTGGTCCATCAAAACCGAGATAGCTGTTTCCTAACTGGAAGGCTGCACCCGTAGCGTTCAGCTCAGAAAGACTGAGTTGCGCTGTTATCTGGAAATCCCCCGTCGCAAGGTCACGGTCACCGAACAGTCCTGTTTCACCTGAAGTGCCTGACGTGATTGCAATGTACCCGTTCTGCTCAACCCATGCGCCCGGACTGCCCATTTCCACGACACCGTTCTGGGTGATGGTAATGGTTTCCTGCGCCAGAGCCGCAGATGTCAATAGCGTTGCGCCAGCGAGCACACACGCGAGTTGGTTGATTAATATCAAACGTCGCATAGGTGATAGTAGATTTGTTATGAGAGTGCAGGCAATTTTCAGTCGGTACGTTTTCGACCCCATTCAAAAAATCCTATTGCTTCCAGTGCTTGATGCATTTCTGAAATTTGCGCTGGTGTGGCGGTGGAATGGGGTAATCTGTGAGGGCCACAATCCTGACCAATCAACCCCATAACGGCCTTGAAGCCGGGGCGTCCACAGGTTTTCAGAATCACGTTAATCATCGTAGAGGCCCTCGCCTGATTGCGTCGGGCCTCTTCTATCTGTCCCTGTTCGCAGCAGGCTATAAGACGGTTATAGAGTGGTGCAGCAAAATTGTATGTCGTGCCCACTGCTCCGCGCATACCTGTCATCCACGCACCGAGGAGCATCTCATCAACGCCGCATACAAAGTCGTACCTCTCGGCGTAAGGGCATGCTGAGACCGCTTGCAGGCGTGTGTCAGAAAACTTGACACCAACGAGCGAGTGCAATTGCCGGGTTGCCAAATGCAGGAAATCATTCAGATCCAATTCTACCCCGGTCTTGACGGGGATATGATAGTAATAGAATGGGAGATCAGGTGCGCCTGCGGTAATCATAGCCAGGCAGTCCACCAGTGATCTTGTAGAGTCAGGCTTGAAATAGTATGGGGGCACGGCCGAAATAGCATTGGCCCCGATCTGTTGTGCGTGCCTGGCAAGGATTTGAGCTTCCTGTAGGCTGTTATGTCCGACATGGACCACGACGGGTACACGGCCGGCGGCAGCCTCTACAAAAGTTGCCGCGGTATGTTGTCGTTCGCGGAGCGTCAGCGAGACCCCTTCCCCCGTGCTGCCCAGTACATATAACGCAGAGACACCGTCTCTCAGCAAGTGTTCGACCAGACTTGGGATACGGTCAAGATCCAGCATAGCATCACTTTTCATGGGGGTGAACGCTGCTGCTGTAAGACCTGTAAGCCGTATTGATTTATTCATCGGCGTCTGCATCAATCTGATCGTTGTTCGGCAACCGATCTCTTAAGGTATAAATCGTTAACCCGGCAAGTTGTGTGTGATGGTTGGGGAGGATGTTGCTCATGATATATCCTACCACGAAGCAGGTCAGGATACCAATGCTTGCATACAGGAAGAAGTGAATGTCGGTGAAAGCACTTACCAGGTAGAGTACGATCGCGCTGGTACAGGCACCAATCAGTGCTCCGGTACTGTTTGCACTGCGCGTGAAGATCCCCAGAGCAAAGAGACCTGCCAGGCTGCTCCCCAATAACCCCAGCAGTTCAAGGAAAAAGTCGAATAATGAAGCAATTTCTATCGTGGCCATTACTAAACCAATGGTTGTGGCTAGAGAGCCCAGTCCGACAGTCAACCACTTGGCCAATCGCAGGCGGGTTGACGCAGTGGAACGCGGCTTGAATCTCTTGTAGAAGTCGCATACCAGTGCAGCGACAGCGCTGTTGAGACTGCTGTCAAGACTGGACATCGCTGCGGCAATAATTCCGGCAATCAGGAGTCCTGACATCCCCTGAGGTAGCTGTTGTATAATAAACAGCGGGAAGATTGCATCGGTGGATAACGAAGGTTCCAGAGCGCTTGCGTGCTGTTGGTAGAATACAAACAAGGCCGTGCCCAAGGAGAAGAAAAGGAGACTGCCAGGGATCGTGAGTGCTGCATTGGTCCAGACAGATCGGGCAGCAAGTTTTTCGTTTGCTGTGGTCAGATAGCGTTGTACCACAGTTTGGTCCGCAGTATAGGGGATCAAGTTGGTGAAAATTGAGCCCCCCAGCACTACCCAGACCGCCGTTGTCGTAGCATCCCACGACCAGGTCAGCATATGAAACTTGCCCTCAGAGGCAGCAACTTCAATCAAACCGGAAGCTCCGCCCTCAATGTTCATGACCAGGATAATCAGACTAAATAAAGCGCCTCCCAAGAGTACAATTACTTGCATCACATCTGACCAGATAACAGCTTCCATGCCCCCTAATGCTGTATAGAAGGTGCTCAGTAACCCCATCAGCAATATGGCCAGGTACAGGTTGAAGCCTGTGACTGCGGATAAGGCTATGGCAGGGAGAAAGATGACTACTCCCATGCGTCCGAGCTGGAGGAGAACGAATGCAAGGCTGCCGAAAAGTCGCACTGCTACACTAAAACGTTGCTCTAAAAACTCGTAGGCTGTAGTTATCTGGAGCCGGCGGAAGAAGGGTAGATAGAGATAGACTACGATCGGGGCAACCAGCAGAATGGCAATCTGCCCAAGAAAGTAAACCCAATCCGTAGCATAGGCCTTGGCGGGTATGGCCATGAAGGTGATGGCACTCAGTTGTGTTCCAAAGATGCTGATCCCTGCTGCCCACCACGGAATACGTCTGCGGGCCAGAAAGTAATCGGTATCATTTTTTCCACGATTCCAGAAGTACAGGCCCATTCCTGCAAGGACCAGGAAGTAGATAGTCACGACAACGAAGTTTATCGTGCCAAAAGGGGGGACTGTATTTCTTGGTGTGACTTGCCAAACTGCAGCAGTCCGTACTCCCGGGCGTGTTTCGCCGCTCGGGATGATAATATTATCGCCATGTTGCACCGTAGGAACAGTGACCTGTCCCATGGGCAAAGTCTCCAGGTACGCCCAGGTGTCCGTGATAACGTGATAGGCCAGCAGATTACGGCTGAATCCCGGATGCCGGTCGCCGAGCTCTTGAACGCGATCAACATCTACTCCAGTATTGCCTCCCAATACTAGAAGGTGTGAGGGTCCTAAAGCGATCGCAGGAGAGGGGGCCGCAGCTGTGGAATACGGTAGATCACGCAGTTGGTCCCATCCGTATTGAGGGCGATATCGATAGGCATCGGTGAGAAACTCATAAGCTATCGAGCCAGCCGTGTCCGACTTCAATGCAGTGCCGCTGAAGAGATAGAACGCCCCGTCTGATACGCCCGTCACAGCGCTATGCCGGGGTAGGCCAGGTACAGATTCAAGGATTTGCCATTGTGCACGAGGATCAGCAAGATTCAGTGCCCAGAAATCCCTGCTTGCGACGGTATCGCTAGGGGTCTCCAATCCTCCGGCTATATAAAGGGTGGTCCCAAGTACTGCTCCGCTGGCAAAGGCTCTGGGTTGTGGGAGTGCTGGTAACAATCGCTGTGAGATGTCCTCGCCATCCCATCGCAGCGCAATCACCTCCACAAAATGCTCCCGGGCATTCCCCCCACCTGCACAGATTACCTCATCCTCCCATTGGGCAGCTACTGTATATCCCGTCGCCCGGGCAAGTGTGAACCCGCTTTTCCATTCACTAAATGAAGAAGTCAGAACATAGATGCTGTCAGTCCAGATTTTCTCCCCACCCTGCAGGAACGGATCACGAAAATGTGCACCTCCGGCCACGATCAGTGCACCGTTTGAGATTCCAGCGCATGGCCCACCTATTCCGATAGAGTCCGGGAAATCAGGCAATCTGTGCCAGTCAAGCAATTCTTTGGTTGGCACGTCCTGACCCTGCAGCGCAGCGACCTGGAAGAGTAGGACGAATAGGAGCATGACTCGTTTGGCCGGTTCTATCATTGGTGTATCGGCCGGAAAGAGTCACGGGAATATGTCTCAGGTGTGAACGTAATTTCCTGCTGCATCAGTTGAGTGTAGCAAAAAAATCTGTCTGCTGGAAGATAAGCCCATGGTTTGTCTGAACCTAGGCACGGAGGGACGGAGAAAGCTGGCTATCCTGGGCACGATCGTTGTGAGGATGAGTAATGGTCCTACGGCAAGCATCAATCGTTGGATCAAAACCGTCAAGGTTCGGTGTAGGTGATTTCAAGCAAACATCGATTTCCAACGCCGGTTATTCCTGTCTCGGAGGACTGAATCTATCCCGAAGGAGCCAGGAATTACAAGGTGAAGAACCGAAGTTAGTGATCGTTACTCTTGACATCAATTATGTGTATATCTTAACTTATAATTAGCAGCCAAAAACCAGTTTAAGAGGAAGCTTCATGATTCGTTCTATTTGCTTGTTCGCAGTTATTGTCGTCTTTTGCGGGTTTGTGCCTCCGGTAACCGCGCCGTCAGGTTCAATCGGTACGGGACCAGGTCAGATCAGCCCGCGTAAAGCGTATGCACAGGGCAAATCGTTGACCTTCAAGGTGTTGGCTTGCAGGGGGTGTCCCCTCCAGAAGTCCGAATTGGACCGTGACCGGGCAATGAGTTTGGCCGCCAGTTTGGAGGCGGTATATGCTGAAGAAGAAACCGGATCGCCTGATGACGAGGCGGTTAAAGCGTTGTGTGGTCCAGATACTGATACTGAAGATTGTGGCATTCGTATGGAGGTTGTCCATTATTTTCTGACCCGCCGCTACAAGCTACAAACTCCCGTTCGCGGCATACAGAATGATGTGATTGATGAAGAGTAACCAAGGCGAGGAAATCGTGTGCGTTCTCCGCAGGTTGCTATTGCCGGTCTTCTTGGGCGTAGTGGCATGGTGTCCGTTACAGACTGCCTTGTCTCAGGGCACACCATGGATTGCGGAGCCTCGTACTGGTAGTGTCAGCGTTTCGTACTATAACCAAAATGCCACAGAGTTCTATCGGGGTACGGAGTCCGTTAAGGGACCACTGGAGGCCACGGGGGCAAACTTGGCGCAAAACACGGTGTGGTTTCATGTCAATTATGCACTTAATGATGCGATTGCTGTGGATCTGCAGACGGCTTGGGCAAAAAGTTTTGTGGAAGGTGCGGTCGGTCCGTCCGGTGGACAGGAGAGTTACAGTGGACTATACGATACCAACCTTTCTGTGACTTGGCGTTTTTTGGACGAGTTGGTCAGCAATGCCCCCAGCGTCGCGGCACGTATCGGTGTGACTATTCCGGGGGGGTATGACACGGGCTACATCAACTCGCTCGGAGATGGTGGCGGTGGGTTCGAGGGCTCGCTCATTCTTGGCAAGTTCTGGAATGTGGCTGGTGCGTCGGCAGAAATTGGCTATCGTCACAGGGGAACCACGGAGGTAAATCCTGATGCAGTTGGTGCCGATCAGGGCGAGGATGTTGATGTCCCTTCGGAGATGTTCGTGAATTTGTGGCTCTTTGTTCCGATTGGCAACCGACTGCGGGTAGGTGCGAACTATCGTATCGTTAATGCCACCTCGGGATTGGATATTGGCGGGGAGGGTTTTTCGCCGAGTCGATTTCCTGGCTTGGAGGAGGATAGCCAGTTTTTTGGTGGCCAGTTGTTTGCTGATCTGTTCGGCAGCGTGAGTGCACACACTTTTTACGGGCGGGTAGTGGGAGGTCGGAATACGGCGAAGTCCGGTGTGATCGGTGCCGGTCTTACCGTAGGATTTGGCGGCGGCTTTGGTGGTGGATTGTAGATTACCAAGGCGACCTGTGTTTTATTCACGCCCTAAACGGAGACAGGCCACATAGGCCAAAATCACAAAGGTCGTGACATACTAAAACATTTTTAGATTACAAGTAAGTCTGGATGCACATGACACTGGCAAGGGTTAAGCAGGCTCAGATGCGTTCTGGGTTCTGTCGATTTGGAGTTGGAGCTTTGAGCCTGTTGATCGTTACTGTCTCCTTCTGCTATGGTCAGACTACAGATGGTATTTGGGACAAATTTGACTCCACGAATACCGCTACGATTGATCATGCCGACTGGCAGGCAGTTCTGGATGCTTACCTGATCGCTGACGATCCATCCGGTGTGCATCTTTTTGACTACGGTGCACTGCAGGCGAATACAGCGGACCGGCGGCGTCTAAATAGATACTTAGAACATCTTCAAGGGCTGGATCCTCGCCAGTATGCACGGGATGTTCAGATGGCATACTGGATCAATCTCTACAATGCGGTGACCGTGCGAGTAGTTGTGGATGCCTACCCCGTTGAATCAATTCTCCAGATTCACAATGGAGAAACACCCGATACTGGGCCATGGAAAGACATTCACGCAACTGTTGCAGGAGTTCCCTTGACGCTTGACAATATTGAGCACGATATCTTGCGTCCGATTTGGCAGGACAATCGTATCCATTATGCGGTCAATTGCGCCAGCTTAGGCTGTCCTAATTTGGCATCAGAGGCATTCACGGCGGCTAACCTGGAGCGGTTGCTGGATCAATGTGCGAAAGAGTTCGTGAATGATCTGCGTGCAGTGGAGTTCTTGGATGAAGCATTCGGAGTTACGTCAAGCCTGTATTTTTGGTACATCGAGGATTTTGGGAACTCTGAGGCAGGCGTGCTGACGCATCTGCAGAAGTACGCCGAAAAGGACTTGGTGGAGCAACTGAAAGTTTTCGATGGATCGCTGGATCATGAGTATGATTGGCGTCTTAATGAACCAGGTCCTCAGTAACTACGTATTGCTTCGGAGAAATCTGATTTCCTTATATGGTCTAGACTGCCAGTTGCACGTCCCGTCTGGCCTACGGATCTGAGTGCATGCGGGTTTGCTCTGGCACACGGTCGGACCTTCGGCGCCATCTGAATACGTCATAGGCCAAAGCCAGCAGAATCAAGCCATACTCCAACGGGCGTACCCAGTCTGGGTGCGCGAATGGATGCATGTCCATGTTATCCAAATTCAGTCCTGTGATATACGATAACAGCACTGCAACAGATGCCGTCCACGCCCAAGTACTTGGACGAATCACTGCAAAGGGAAGAAGCCACAACAGGTACCAAGAATTTACGACCGGCCAGAGCGCAAACAACCCTCCATAGATCCAGTCCCCCCGAACAATTGTGCCGGGAGCCATTCGCCTGTAGACCAAATAGTAGCTGGCTACTGCTATTGTGAGCAGGAGAGCGCACAGCGTCCGGGCCAACGAATTGGGCACCCAAGGCTTTAACAAACTAAACAAGGCGGCATTGAACTCCCACTCGCGAGCAAACACGAGTAGCGTCTGCAGGTCTGTATTACCTTGCAAAACGAAAGGCAAATAGATCAGCACCAGTATTCCCAAAAAGAGTCCCCATACACGTAAACGTGCTCGGACTAGGATAAATGGTACAACGAGCAGAGCAAGAATTTTGGCGCCCACTGCCAGAGCCAAGAAGATAGCAGCGCCGTAAATCCTGTCCCTTCGAACTAGCACCACCGCGGCGAGCACAAGAAATACAGCAACCCCATCAGGATGGGCGGTAAAGGCAATTTCCTTGACCACCAGTGGACTCCAAGCATACAGTAGTACCACCCGTGCGGGCGCCAGTCGCAGTAGCAGCCCAATGGTCATCAGATCGAAAAGCAGCATGAGCGCCTGCAATGCGGTGACGCTACCAGGGCTAAGTCCATACCCCCCCAGAAAGACCAGTTGTGTCACCGGCCCGTAGATCGTCGGTAATTCGGGATAGTTGATACCATCCAGGATACGTTGAAACTGATCCGGCACATTCATGTCGTTGAAAAAGGCCTCAGGAGGCAGGCCGTAAGGCGTGCCGTCTTGAATGAAGCGAAAAGCATCCCACAAGTATCTGTAGAAGTCGTCCTCGTAGAAGGGGCCGCCAATCAGTCCGCAGATGCGGAATGCGACAGCCCAGCCTATGAGACGGGTCACGGGGAATTTTTGATCAGGATGACGACGATAATAGGCGTAAAGGACAAAAGTGATTACAGCAACACAGATGGAGAGTCCAAGAAACAGGTGAAGCGAAGGATCTCCAGAACTTCGGGTGATCCAGGAGAGCAGACCATAAGCCAGCAAGCATGTCAAGCCCGCCGTGTCAATCGGAGAAAAAAACCGCATCAATCTCGACAGGGGGCGGGGGATGGCCAGTACGACATTTTCAGTCTAAATCCGAGGAATAGGACACAATATTTCTCGTTCTTAGTGTGGATATTCTAGTGACGGTTCTTCATCCTTTTTAAGGGGAAGCTCGGTTTTTTTGGAGCCTTTAGGGTATCGATCAAATCTTTCAAGATAGAGTAAAGAGCATTCGCGAACCGCTGTTTGTTGCGGAATCCCCTACACCAAACTCGAAGGTTTTGCCCCGACTGAGGATGCTTTCCCAAGGCCATATTTGACCTTTGGGACAATTGTGACAATGATGTTCCACAAGTGTTTTTAATGGTTTTGGCAGCGACTATGATCGACTTTAGTTGACATTCATTGCCTAGGATCGCCGGCTTTTCCAGCCCTTTCTCGCCCAGGTTTGGTGGACATAGCTCCACAACTTTTGGTCATTTTCCGGGTCTTGGGCCAATCTTGTGAAAACGCAATTTTCATTTCATTCTGGGGGAGAGGTCCAAGCCTCCGAGATGGAAGTAAATGGCGGTTGCAAATCGTTCATTATTTCGGAATCCGCGGGCGCGTACTTTGACTGTTTTTATTCGGCTGTTGATGCTTTCGGCCGGGCCATTGCTGACCTTGAGAATAATTGCATTGATGATTCCCCACAGGTGGTTTTTAATGGTTTTGGCGGCTTCCTTGACCGGTTCCAAGCGGCAGCGCATGGCCCAGGAAAGCCATCTTTTCCAGCCCTTGCGGGCCCAGGTGGGATGTACATAATGCCATAAATTTCGTGCCATCTCCTTGATGGCCCACGCCCGGGCGGTTTTCAACGAACTGTTCTTCAACGATTGAAACCGCGCTTTCTGCTTCTTGGACATATTTTCCCGGTTCGTTAGCCAGTCGTACTTACTTCCGGTGAGGGTCGTATCTCCTTCGGCGCGTAAAGCCTTGTGCTCTTGCCGACGCACTTTGTCCACGGCCTCCCCCAGATACTTCGCCACATGAAACCGGTCAAACGCAATCTTCTTCGCTGCATCAGCTACACACGCCAAGGTGGCAGAGATGTAGGCGGGCCACATGTCCATGCTCACGCTCTCAATCCCCGCCAATTGTTCTGGTGTGAGACTTAAATACCAGCGCTTTAGCACCGCTTTCGTGCGTCCGATCCCCACATACAGGACCCTGCCTGCCTTTGCATCGGAAACGACCGTAACGTATTTATGTCGCTTACGGAAGGAGGTCTCATCCACGCAAATGTGCGGAATAATCTCCGTTTGCCTGCGCCGAAGTCCTCGCTCTACCGCGTGCTCCATGATCCTTGAAATCACTTTCCATCCCACGCCGAGCTGCCGCGATACTGCGGATACACTCGCATCCCTAAGCCATCCAATTACCCTCTCTTCAAAGTCAAAGGTGTGCCGGGAACTCGACGATGCCCAAGGAACCTGCACCGTCCGAACTCCACACGCTGGACACTTTACACGCGGAACCCGGGCAATCAACTCCGTACGATAGGTACAGGTATCTAAGTGCCGCCAGGAACGTGCCTCGCGCAAATCATAAAAGGAACAAGCCGCCTTACACTTCGGACATGACAGCAATGATGTATCCGTGCAGATCACCGTTACCCGCCGTACCCGATCCTTATCATCATAACGATCCTCTGAAATCTCCCAAGGCGATTCAAGCCCTATACTCCTATGGATACTCGCCTCATCCTTTTTCATTGTATTCGCATCTGTTTCAAGTGAAATTTTCCCCAGAATAACGACCAAAAATAGAGCACATAAACACTACTGTCATGACCACCTTATACCGAATTTTCCTGAATTTACAGATCTCGTCATAATATTGGGTGAAGGGCCCATTTTCTTGGCGGCTCCGCTTTGACGATCTTCAACGAACTGGTCCTCAACTGCTGGAATCGCACCTTTTGCTCTTGGAAATATTGGCTGGATTGGTCCGCAGATCATACTTCGCCCCCTTAACGGAAGTTACCCCTTTCCTCAACTACTCCAGAGTGAGATATTCCCCGATAATCCGAGACGTTTTGGGGTGAATTGCTACAGCTAGAGGGGCGGGATAGCAGATTTCTTCTACCCCATCATTGCCGATAATACAGCGCAGGTCTGACCAACACAATCTGTTGCGACCGAATAACAAACCCTTGCTCTCTTCAGCGTGACCTCACCCTGGCTAGCCCAGCTACGATCCGAACGACAAGTAACCACCCATCTGGAAAAGTATCAATGCAGTACCGTTTGAAATCTCTCCCAAGTGGATGATAAATCGCGCCCCACGACGACGTCCCAAAGTCAGACCCGCCGCAAAATGCTGTGACAACTCACCGCCGTCGTATTCAATTCCCCCGCGGAGTGAGGGTCGCACTAGCCATTTGGACGGACCAATTTGGAAGGCTAATCCTAGTCGGTTAGCATTGCCCACAAGATCAGTGCACCGAAAATTCTCTACCATGCCGTAGAGGGATGCACGCCCAGCAATTCGTCCGGTTATGCCCACATAGTGTCCTGGACACGCGATTGAATTGCCACCCACCAGACCAGCCTCCAGCATCAGTCGATCTGGCCGATCCTGGGCACGCGCGTCAGCCACTACCAAAACTACCAATCCCAAGACAACGACTCCTCGAATCATGATATGTGAAAGACTGAACATAGTGCGATGCTATTCGTCTCGTCTTTCCATGTTCCTTTGTCTGGATATTGCCGGTGCGCCAAACATATCCTCTAACCTGATCCACCGAACGCTGGGCATCCTCGCTTACAAACTACCTTGGTTTTCTGAAGACTCCGATGATAGCCCATGCTGAGTGTCCACGGTCATCGCTGACGAATCCAGCAGCCAGAACATGCTCCTCGATGCTCTGGTTCCATAAACAGGAAGCCCTTCCCCCAATTCACGAAACATGAATCGAATTCATAGCAAACTGTACTCGTTTCCTACTTGCGTAAATGGTAGAGAGTTTTCCCCTCAACAAGCGCATCAAACTATGACGATAAAGCAGCTTATTCAACGCTTGGTAAAACGCGTTCGAAGAAAATCAAATCTCATCGGTGTAGACAAATAGGTCTTTTTGAAGCCGCATTTCCGCGTTCTTAAGCCATCTAGTGTGTTCGTTAAAGTTGAACATGGATCCATAATCCAGAATACAGCCACTTGCTGGCAGATACTACTTATTCATGAGTGCCTCTGCAATCATTGCGGGGACAAAGGGGCGAATATCTCCACCCCAGTGCATAATATCACGAACTAGCGAGGAGCTGGTCAGGGCGTGAGCGGCAGATGTGTGCAGGAACACCGTATCGAGATCAGGTACCATCATGCGGTTCATATGGGCCATCTGCGATTCGTAGTCGAAATCACGCGGGGTGCGCAAGCCACGCACCAGTGCACACGCTCCCAGATTTCTTGCGTGCTCGGCAATCAGACCGTCAAAGCTTGTCACACGCACACCATCGAGGTGTGCAGTAGCCTGTTGTATCAGATCAATGCGTACCTCTGAGGATAACAGGGCTGACTTATCGGCATGGACTGCAACCGTGATGACGAGCCTGTCGAACAGGCGGAGCGCACGCTCCGTTATGTCCAGATGACCGAGCGTGAAGGGATCGAAGGTTCCTGGATATACTGCCAATCTCATGTGATCATGTCTGAAATACGCTCACTTTGGTACGACCATAACTGCGTGTAGTATCAAGAGCAGGATGTTCTGAAAAGCGTACTCTTGCATCATGTTCAATTACGAACAAGCCATCCGGGCGCAAACATGGGATTGCAAGATCCGGCAGATCAAGCATCGTATCAAGTTCATATGGTGGGTCAGCAATGATGAGGTCCAGTGGAAGGCCCTGGTAACGCTTCAGATAGGTTACGGCGTCAGCGCATAAGAATTGGCATTTTTGCGAAACGCCGAGATGCTCAGCATTTTTTCGCGCAGCAGACAAAGCCATTCGGTCAGCTTCCACGAGAATGGCACTAGATACACCTCGACTGATACCTTCAAGCGCAAGGGCGCCGGTGCCCGCGAAAAGATCCATAAGACGCGCGCCCTGCAGGGAGACTCTGGCTTCAATAAGCCCGTACAATGATTCTCGTACACGATCTGTAGTCGGTCGTGTCTGCAGGCCGCTGGGGCGTAATAATTTGCGACCACGCAAGGTACCGGCGATTATGCGCATAGTTCAGTCGAGTAATTTGGCATCCTAGAGTAATTGTAGGCGTAGTATCTGTATTCCTGTATCAACATGCGCATACTATTAACCGGGGGGACGGGTTTTGTTGGCCGCTATGTGCTACGCGAACTGTTAGCACAAGGGCACGAAGTCCGTGCTCTTATTCGGCGAGGTGGAGTACCGGAAGGTTTTGAGAGTAGGAACGTGGAAGTAGTTCGCTCTGATATCAATGGTGCTCTGGAGCAGTTCATGCAGGGGATGGATGGTGTGGTTCATTTGGTGGGTATCATTGAAGAGATTCCGCGCAAGAAGGTCACCTTTGAAATGCTCCACACGCGTGCAACACAGAATGTTGTGAACGCAGCCAAAGCGGTAGGTGTACCACGATTCATCTTTGTTAGTGCCAATGGTGCTTCAGAACAGGGGGTAACACGATACCAAACCACAAAATGGGCAGCCGAAGAAGCCGTACGCAAGTCGGGCCTGGAACATTGGTGCGTACTTCGCCCTGGGTTGATCTTTGGGGATCCGGGAATGGAGCGGGAAGAGTTTTGCACTGTTCTGGCGAGCAGCCTAATTAAACCCTTTCCAATTTTACCGGTGTTTGGCAATGGGCTTTACCAGATGCAGCCGATCGCAGTTGAGGAGGTCGCTCAGTCTGTTGTTCAGGCACTGACATTCCCGAATGCACATGCTCAGACGATCGTTGCAGTTGGCCGCCGCCGATTGACCTACATTGAGTTGTTGGATGTTGTCACCCGTGCGCTTGGTAACAATCCTCGGCCAAAAATTAAAGTGCCTGTATCTTTTGTGAAGCTCGGTATGCGCTTTGCGGGAAGTATGTTACCCATTACGCCAGATCAGTTGACGATGCTCATTGCAGGTAATGTAGCGGACGAAACAACCTTCTACGATACGTTTTCGGTGACCGAGCGCCTTTTTGACGAAGAGAACCTGGCGTACTTGCATCTTCGGTTGTAGTATGTACCCGCTCCGTGCGGCCCTGCTTTGCGTGGCGGTGTTGAGTGTGCCGATTGCACGCGCTCAGATCCCGGTAGACACCGTGCGCTCGTTTATGTCCTTCCGTGTTGAGGAGGACTCCCTTGAAGGAGCATTATTGTCCGCCGATCACGATATCACTTATGTGCTTTCGGGAGTGCCGGGTTCCTTTGTTTATGATTTTGGCGCGTTTGCCTGGCCAACTTCCTGGAGTGTTAATGGGCTTAGTCCTCAAGTAGCTCAGCTGTATTTCGGCCCAATCCCTTTTAACGACTTGCTTACTGGACGCCCGAGGTACGATCTACTTCCAACCGCACTTCTGAGATACCCGAAAATAGATCCCGGGTTGCCAGGTGCAGTGGTAGGTATTCAGACAGAGTTGCGTACTGCAGATACTAGGAAGCCGCACACGCAATTACATTATCAGGCTGGTGCCCACGGACTTCAGCGTGTTACTGCGTTGCATGCACAGCAGACCAATCGCCTATTTGGTCTGCCGGGTAAATTTCAGGGTTTGTTTGCTTACAGTGGTGCGGCCGTTGTAGGAGATTATCCTGGCAGTCGATTGCGGCGACAACGACAGTTACTCTTGCGTACGCGCTACCAGCAGTATACATGGTCTCTGGAACTGCTTTATTTGCATAACCAGCGTCGTTTAGGTGCCCACAGTGGAGTCCTGGGGGCAGGAGATGCACGCTATAATCGTCTGATCGCGCAAGTAAGCGGTGAGCGTCGAACGAGACGCCTGGTACGCAATGATTTTCTGTCCACGCTCACTACCCGTTTCCTGATTGCGTCAGTTTATTTATCCACACAATCCCTGTACTACGAGGGTGTCGGTGCTGCCGCACGGCGACTGGGCGCCACAGTCCAGCGTAACTTCCGTATTGGTAGACACAGATTGCATGTGCGGGGAGATGCATACACACAGCGTATCTCTTCGGGCGTCGCTTTGCCAATCGGGCACAGCGCTTCATTAATTGAAGCCCAGGTCAGAGATTCACTACAGTTCAAAACAGGGTACTTACTTGCCCAGGGAATCATGCGCCAACAGAATGGAGACTGGGCACCAGGTGGACGCCTGCGCTGGGAATCGACGCTTTCCAGCTTCCGGCCATACCTGGAATTAAGCCACAGCGCGGCGCCAAGCCCTGTTACTGGATGGGGGGAATATCTGGTCGATGGTATGGTCGAGTCGGGCAGTATTACGCAGGCAAGCGGGGGAGTTGGGCTGCATATGGGGCGATTTTCAGTACAGCCGTACGGATTTGTGACAAATGCACAGAATGCACCCGACTACACGGAGATAATCATAGACTCTGTGCAGGTCGTTAGTGACACATACACGACGTTTGGTGCAGGTATCCGGCTGAATATTGCATCCGAACCAGAGCGAGGGTTGTATGCTATTCTGAACTCCGCTATGACAGGCATAGGTGAAACCAAGCTCGATGCAGGACGTCTGTTTCCTGAGTGGTATTCGTCTGGACGCTTAGGGTTCAAGGCTGTTTTATTCACCGGAGACCTGCGGTTGAATGCATCGGTGCGTGGGCGATCGTGGAGTGCGATGATCAGCCGTGCACTGCATGCGCCCACCGGACTGCTGGTAATTCCGTCTGCTGAGCGTACCCCTGTCGATGCATCGTATGCTTTAGATCTGGTTGTTGAGGGGGGCATTCGTACAGCAACCGTGTACATCATTTACGAAAATATTACCAGTGGCACACGCCTCATGTCGGGCAACGAACTGGTTCCAGACTATCCGCTTCCGGCGCAGCAGTGGCGCTTTGGTGTATACTGGCCCATTGCCAACTAAACAACAATTGGCGAGAATGTCGTATAAATACTGGCAATCAGTGAATTTGTGAGCAAACCTAGCCCATACGAACAGCGCGTGCTTCGGGAGATTTATGCCTGGCGGCACCAGGAACCATCTTGGTTGCGTAGGAAGGTTCGATGGTTGAACCAGCCGCTCAAACAGGTATCGAAACATGCAATGCAGATTCCAGGTGTCGAATGGACACTGGACAATCTGGTAGTTGGTCTAGTGCAGTGTGCCAACGAAATCACACAGGATACAACCTCGCGCACGGCTACGCTTAAATCTTTTCGATCAAAGGGTCATGAAGTGCAGACCTTTTCGGATATTGCTCACCTGGATTTGGAAGTTGTTGACCATGTGATCAGTGGTTTGGATCTTCGGTACCAGAGTCTGACGGCTGCGCACGGTGCAGCTGCGGGACTTGCAGGAGTAGCCGGATTGATTCCTGATATTGTAGCGTTGGTTGCACTTAATCTTCGGGTGACAGGACAGATCGCGTTGTGCTGCGGTTACGATATAAGTGTGCCGGAAGAGCGTAACTACGCTCTGAACGTCCTGAGCGTGGCTACGCAGGATGAAAGCAAAAAGGATGGACATCCAGGGGCTTTAGTTCGTAAGCATACACGTTCGGTTGTGGAACAGGCGACGGTTGGCGTTGCGTTGCGTGGCACCGCCCGTGCACTTGGAATGCGTCTGGTGAAATTGAAGCTGGCGCAAGTGATCCCACTTGCTGCAGTAGTTGCGGGAGGAGGATTTAACGCGTACTATACTGCACGCGTATGTGAAACTGCCCGACACCTTTACAGAGAACGTCGTTTGCGTAATAAATATGCAGACAGTGTGCTCAACTCCATATTGAAAAAATGAGATTTTTTACAGGCTTAACATTACTCGTGCTGCTCTCGAGTTGTCGCGTAGAAGAACCAACGAATTTTGTATTCATCTTGGCGGACGATTTGGGTTATATGGATGTTGGTGCTTACAATCCCGACACTTTTTACGAAACTCCTAATATCGATAGGCTGGCGGCCGAGGGCGTACGTTTCACGCAAGGGTATGCGGCAGCACCTGTGTGTAGTCCGACACGAGCCAGTATAATGACAGGGTTTTACCCTGCCCGGATGGCTACAACGGATTATTTTGGAGCTCCCCAGCCTGATCGTGTATCCAGGCACTGGACACGTAACAAACCGCTACTCCCTGCAAGATATGAACCCCAATTGCCGCATGAAGAGGTTACCGTTGCAGAGGCGCTGTCAGCTGCAGGGTATGCTACATTTTGGGCGGGCAAGTGGCATTTAGGACATGAGGGATCGTATCCGGAAGATCACGGCTTTGCAGTTAACAGGGGCGGTTGGGAGGCAGGTGGACCGTATGGGCGGGGAAAATATTTTGTGCCTTACGATAATCCACGGTTGGAAGATGGGCCGGAAGGGGAGCATTTGCCGGCCCGGTTGGCTGCGGAAACGGTTAAGTTTATTGCGGAGAACAGGGACCAGTCGTTTCTGGCTTATTTATCGTTCTATTCGGTGCACACGCCACTTGTAGCGAGGGCCGATCTTGAAGCTAAGTACGATGCCAAACCCGCTGCCCCAACGACGTGGGGAACAGAGGGACAGCGTCGAGTGCGGCAAACTCAGAACCATGCCGTTTACGCGGCTATGGTTGAGGCTATGGATCAAGCCGTTGGCACGGTACTTGCGGCATTGGATGAACTGAATCTTGCACGGAACACCGTAGTGATCTTCACGTCAGACAACGGCGGTCTGTCCACCTCGGAAGGACATCCGACGAGTAACCTGCCGTTGCGGGCTGGCAAGGGATGGCTCTATGAAGGAGGTATTCGTGAGCCATTGCTCGTGCGTTGGCCAGCGCTCCTGGCAGGGGGCAGGGTTGAAGATACGCCGGTGACGAGCCCGGATTTTATGCCTACGTTATTACAAATAGCTCGACAGCCTGAGCCGGACTTTACCGACGGCGTCGGGTTATTGCCCTTACTCCTCGAACGTCGTGCGCCCGAGCGCGATCTATACTGGCATTACCCACATTATGGTAATCAGGGCGGGAGCCCGGGGAGTGCGGTGCGACGAGGGGACTGGAAACTTATTCGGTTTTATGAAGATGGTAGGGAAGAACTGTATAATCTCGCCGATGATGTAACCGAGCTGCATGATCTGGCGTCCATTCATGAAGAAACAGTCAATGAACTTTCGGGAGCACTGGATGCATGGTTGGCGCAGGTGAACGCACGTATGCCAACCCCCAATGCTAATGCAACCACAGAATAGTATTTAGCCATGGACAATAACGGGGATGGCAGTCGACTGAAATGCTCGTTTTGCAATCGTACGAGTGACGAGGTTAACTCTCTTGTTGCAGGACAGGATGTGTTTATCTGTGATCGATGCATTGCAGATGCCAGAGTCATTGTGGACGACGGTAAGACTTTGGAGAGAAAAACCCCATCACGTCCCAGGAAACGCCGCCGGAAACGGTTACTACCCAAACAAATAAAGGCCGCCTTGGATGACCATGTGATTGGGCAGGAACAGGCAAAAAAGACGTTGGCAGTTGCGGTATACAACCACTATAAGCGGGTGGAATCGAAGGGGTTCATACCGAATTTCAGGGATGTTGAGTTGGAAAAGTCAAACATCCTGCTTTTGGGACCAAGCGGGACAGGAAAAACTCTGCTCGCACGTACGCTCGCGAGGATATTGGATGTACCGTTTTCAATTAGCGATGCGACCACCCTCACAGAAGCAGGTTATGTAGGGGAGGATGTGGAGACAGTTTTGTCCAGTCTGTTGGGTTCAGCGGAGTTTGAAGTCGAGCATGCACAACGCGGAATCATCTTTATTGATGAGATAGACAAGATTGCACGCAAGAGCGACAATGCATCCATTACGAGGGATGTATCGGGAGAGGGGGTGCAGCAGGCATTACTCAAAGTACTGGAAGGAACGGTAGCGGGAGTTCCCCCCAAAGGCGGACGCAAGCACCCAGAGCAAAGCCTGATCAATGTTGATACGAGCAGTATTCTCTTTATTTGCGGTGGCGCATTCGAGGGACTCCCGGAAATCGTTGCTCGCAGGCTCAACGTAAACAGGATTGGTTTTACGTCCGTAGAGATAAAACGATACGACAAATCGGATGCCGAGGTGCTGCAGTTTGTGGAACCGGAGGATCTGATACAGTTTGGGCTGATCCCCGAACTGATTGGACGTTTGCCTGTCACTGCCACACTGAAGACTTTATCAGAGGAGGAGATGATGCGCATCCTCACGGAGCCCAAAAATGCGATAGTGCGACAGTATCAGAAGCTGTTTGCACTTGATGGGATTGATCTGATTTTTGATGAATCCGCGCTGCGTGGTGTCGTAGAGCGTGCGCGTGCCATGCGTACGGGTGCACGTGGATTGCGCAGCATACTTGAACAGTCGATGTTGGATATCATGTTCGAGATTCACAGCTTAAATGATGTTGGCGTCTGTCGCATAACAGGAGACACGATCCTGTTAGGACGTCCCCCCATCTACGAAAAGCGTAAAGCTTCGGCTTAAATCGTCATGAAGGGTCTGCTCGGGCTCACCCTCCTGTGGGTTGTGCCCATGCCACTGGTTTTGGCGCAGTCAGATCTTTTGGAGGTAGATCAGAATACGGTAGTGCAACGTGTAGCGTTCAGCTATACTGACGCAGATCGTTATACTCCGCAGTATACTGTTTCTGAGTTGCGCGCAGTGACAGCCATACGTGCAATCCCGAGACGCTTTTGGTTACAGAGGCTGTTGAGGCAGGCGGAAACAGAAGATTATATGCTCAATCCCATTGAGTTGCAGCGGGATGTAGTTCGCCTACGTGAGGCCTTCAGGGAAGCCGGTTACCTGCATACTTATGTGGATTATGGGACTTCTACACTGAACAGAGCGTCCAATACCGTCTCGATTCGATTCAACGTCACACAGGGCCCTCCGGTGATCATTCAGGATGTAGGGTTTTATTCAGAAGCAGGATACCTGGCACAGAGTCTGGATCCGGATACGCGCGCGGTATGGATTGATTTTCGAGATCGAACGAGCTTTGAAGTCGGTGATATTTTCACACATTTCGGGAGCGTTCAGATTGAAGATGAGGTTCTGAGCTGGCTGAAAGATCAGGGATATGCCTTTGCTGAGTTGAATACGTCGGTCAGCATTGATTCAGTTTACAATGCCGCAGATATCGGCTTTTTTGTGGATGTCGGTCCTCTTGGTTATATCAACGATATTGCAATCGACGGTGCACCCGAGATTGACCGGCGTATAGTTCGCCGGGCGTTGTCTTTTGAACGTGGCGATTTGTTTTCGCAGCGGGCTTTGATTGAAGGCCAGCGCGCCTTATTTGCCTTGGGATTATTCAGTGTTGTGCAGGTGGATACGCCGCCGCAACTGCGTGACAGTACGGTGGAGGTTCGGGTCAATTTACAGCGTGCGCGTCCCAGACATATTTCTGCAGAAACCGGTTACCACCAACGTCAGGGGATCATCGGGGAAGGTCGCTGGATGCACCGCAATTTCTTAGGGGGGGCGCGGATATTAACACTCTCGGCCCAGATACAAACCGGTCTGTTGGCAACTGCCGGGGTTGGAGCATCAGCGGGGCGCTTGGCACGTGGGGCAGTTGCGCTGACGCAGCCTCATCTGGGAGTACGTACTTTGCGCGGTATCCTAGAACCGTTCATTCAATTCGAGCGGGACCCTCTTGCCGGCGAATCATCGATTTTTTTCGAATTTAATCGACGAGAGTATGGAGCTTCTACTACATTCATTTACGGTCTGGAGCAAACCCGGGTATTGAGCTTGCGCTACAGCCTGAGTCGAACGACCAACTTTACGACTAATCTCTCGGAGGATGCTTATGATAAGAGTGTGCTTTTTTTGGGTGGAACAGTAGGTTGGGCGGACAATTTTTTGCGTCCCACTCGCGGGCTCATCTTCCAACCGGCCATAGAACAGGCTGGTCGTATTGAGTCATGGCTTGGTACTCGGCCGTTTGGAGTGAATTATTTCAAGCTGCAGTTACAAGTGGCTGCATACGTTCCTCTTATGAGAACTGTCAGCTTTAGTGGACGACTAAAAGCGGGGCGGATCTGGCCCAGAGACGCAGAATACAGAACACTCTACAATGCAGATGGCGCCCATACGATTGATACGCAGTTTTTACTGCCTCTGGAAAACCGCTTTGATCCACTCAGGTACTACGTAGGTGGTGCGGACGATGTGCGGGGGTGGAGTACCGGTCTGGCAGGTCCAAAGGCTATTCGCATAGATGAACTATCTGGCGATGAGACAACTTCGACAGGAGTTGTGTACGAGCCTATTGGCGGGTTGGCTCGTTTTGCGGCCAGTGCGGAGGTACAGTTTCGTCTAATCGGGAAATGGTACGGGGCTGCATTCGCAGATGCGGGAGTGGTTTCTACCCAGACCGCAGAAAACTGCACGGGACAACTTTATGAAGATGTTAATCTGACACGCCCAGTAACCGTCCAATGTGGGTTCAGGGATACTGGGAAAGTTAGATTTAATGATTTTAAGATGGGGGCGGGCGTAGGTCTGCGTTATGATACACCGATCGGGTTTATCCGATTGGATCTTGCAGCAAAACTAAACCCCGATCCGTTTGATCTCCAATCCGCTGCAAACGCTTTGGATGCGGAAGTGACTGGGGAAGAACAAAGGAATCCATGGTATCGCTTTAATGTCCACTTCAGCATCGGGCCAGCGTTTTAGTCATCGCTGGTGGATAGTGCTCGGGATTGTGCTCATACTTGGGGTTGTACAAACTCCATGGGGTTTGGGTACGGTATCGCGTTGGGCATTGTATACTGGCAGAGTGAATATTACATTTGAATCTCTGCATGGATTCTGGATGCATTCACTCGAAGTGCGCGGGCTTGAGGGCAATGTGGGGGCATACCGCATTCATGTAGATACGGCGCGCGTGGAGATTTCTGTGGGGAGATTGCTTACTGGTCGTATTCATGCAAAGTATGTAGAGCTGAGCGCTCCCACGTTGCAACTCGACAGTATATCGTCTGTGTCGGCCGCTGAGGGGGCGGAAACTGCAGATGAAATTGATGCTAACGCAGCCATCTTCCTGTGGATTGATGCCCTTAACATCAAGGGTGGCAGTTTGAGTTTGGGAGACGAGTTGGTTAGCATCTCCAACATCGATTTGCAGGGCAGCATGTTACCGGACGCAATTAAAGTAGATACAGCGTCCGGGGAAGTGTTGTGGCAGGATATTCATATGCGATTCTTTACTGTTACCCGGATGCAGTTCGACCGTGGTATACTGGAATTGGACACCCTGGTGCTTAGTGGCTCGGGGTCGAACATCAGGGTTCATGGACAAGTCGGGCAGCAAACGGAGTTGGAAGTGGCGGCAGCACCGCTCTCGACCGCTATTCTTCGTCCACTGTTACCAAATATTGTAGATGATCTTGTGGTAGGTGCACGGCTTACGGGAGGGGCCGATTCACTGTATTTGGCGCTTAACGGAGAATCCTCGGCCGGGGCTGCATTGAAACTACGTGCAGGCACTCGAATCGGAGCCCCACATGTGAACCTGGATACATTGCTGTTCGAACGTCTGGATCCAGTAAACCTGTGGCCAGACGTAGCGGGTGAACTGACTGGGTCTATCCATGGCAGTGTAGACGGAACGTCATGGGACTCACTCAGTGGTGGCATTGAGGTTGCGCTTGAAGCAGGAATGCTGGCAAATATTCCGATTGAGTCAATGCAACTGACAGGGACATTGGAAGCGGGCAATGCCTTGGTTGAATTGAACTCCAGGCTAGCTTTGGGCTCATTAGACCTTTCCGGAGAGATTCGTCCTTTTCCAGCAAACGGGCAGCTTACCGGTCAATTCTACAATCTAAACACGCGAGTCCTGGATTCCGCACACAGCAGTGTTTTGAATGGTAATCTGAATCTTGCTTGGGACAGCTCTATGGTAGCTCGTGTAGAGTTCTCACGAGGGCGGATAGGGCAGCTGGATGTGACGGGTGGAGAGTTGCAGCTGTTTTCGGAAAATGAAAGAACAGAATTGACGGCGGCAGTGAATGCTGATTCGTCATGGCTCGAATTAGAGCTTAGTCATCAGGAATCTGGACTTGCAGGGAAGCTCAACATGCACGAATTGGATGTACCCGCATTAATGAATCAAGAGGATGCGGAATCCAGACTCAATCTTTCTGCTGAGCTGACTACCAACTGGCCCCCAGACAGCATGGCTGTTCGCGTGGATTTGGCATCGTCTTCCTGGGGGCAAATGCCGATAGTCGACAGCAAATTAGAAATGGTGCTACAGGGGCTGGAATTGGATGTGCGAGGACAGGTGGAATTTCCCTCAGGCCATGCCCTGATTCAGGGCAATACGAACTTCGGCATAAACCCTCCCAGATGGACTTTGACGCAGGGGCAGATTGAAGGTATAAACCTGTCTGATCTGGGAGTAAATTTGCACACAGACCTGAATGCTCAACTGCATCTCTCCGGCAGCGGGCTTACGAATGTCGATGGAGAATTGATTGTGGAACCATCTGTTGTGAATGATGAATCTATTGCTGGTGGAACAGTCTCACTCGATATGACGGATGGAGAAGCTGTGATGGATAGTCGTTTCTTGATTGGTTCGGGAGGGTTGGATGTCCGCGCCATCATACAACCATTTTCTTCTGTAACAACCATAGATCTGACAGGAGGTACATTTGAACGCATTGATCTAGGGCCGCTTCTTGGTCTGGATTCGCTATCGACCCAGCTCAAAGGACGCATAGACAGTGCACGTTGGGGTGAGTCGGGGGAGGCTGCGTTGACGCTAGAGTCCTCGACAGTGAATGCACTGGCAGTCCGTGAGGGGCAATTGCACGTTCAAGCACTGGGGGATACGCTGGCTATGACGGCAGCGATTGCGCTGGATGACGGATATATCCGATTGGATAGTGTGCGTGTAGAACCTGGACCGGCATTTCTGGCGCGAGGCTCGGTTCGGAATTTATCGCTGCAGGATCTTGGCTATTTGGATGCGCAGCTGACGGGCACCTTTGATGTGGCTGCCGCGGGCAGTACGCTCCAAGCAATGACGGTACATCATGCAAGTATCGTAGCCGATAGTACGGAAATTGGTGAAGTGCAGTTCGACCGGTTGATCATCGAAGGGGGCATGAGGGATGGAGAGGTGAGGCTAAGTAATTTTGATATATCCAGTAACGCTGGATGGTTGACTGCCGAAGGAGGAGTTGCACTTTTTGGGGGATCATCAGACTCACTGCGATTCAGAGGAGCGATCATCAATGCAGCCCCGCTTGCCGACTGGACTGGAGGCGAGCCAGTATCCGGTGCACAGACAGATACGCTTTGGGGGCAAGTGATGCACCATATGGATACACTTCGATGGGCCGGTGGGGTAACCATTGGGCCGATGGCATGGAAAACCATGCGCGTATTTCGGACCTTCGGTTACGCGGAGGGCACGTTGTTGGACTTCAAGCCCGGAATCAGTCAAGCAGAAATAGACATTGAACGGGTCTCTGTTCCAAATCTGTCTGCCCAGCAGGCGTGGTTACGATTAGATGGGCAACAGAGTAATCTCGGTTATCAGGCGCGTCTAAGCGTAGATGAGCGCCGATCACTCTATATGGAGGGAAAAGTTGATATTCCGGAGCGTCGTGGTGTACTGGAGCGGCTGGATATGTATCTGAACGAAGAGCAGTGGCATCTCGGAGTGCCTGCGGAAATTTTGGCTGATGAAGGCATACGGATTCGATACTTCGTACTGGAAAGCCAGGGGCAGGAGATCACCCTCGATGGTATTCTCAATCCAGACGGGGAGCAGCGTCTGGGGCTCAGTCTTTATAACGTTGGTCTTGCTCCTTTCACTGATATTTTGGGGTTCCCTGGATTGGGGGGAGTAGCGTCCGCGGATTTGTTCTTCCATGGGCCTGCAACAGCCCCAGAATTGGAAGGCTCGCTGGGTCTGATCGTAAACTCAGAAGGTGAGCGTGTGGGTGATGTATCTGCCCGGATTCGTTATGCGGGGAACGGTTTGGACACGGAAGCGCAGTTTACGCATGTAGACGGTAGTACACTTTCTATTTCTGGCCTGTTACCACTCGATCTCAGGCTTAAAAAGCAGGACGAAATTTCTTTTCCCGAAGCGTCAATGACACTCCAGGCGGATCGCTTCAATCTCGGGTGGATTAACCCTTTTCTGAGTCAGGACGAAATCAGTAATATTCAGGGTAAGCTAACGGCGGATATTGGTATTGCGGGGTTCAGTGGAGCCCCCAATCTGACGGGTGAGTTCAGTCTTTCTGACGGATACGTTGAGCTTCCACAGCTCAAGATTATCCCCACGGCTTTCCAGTTGGAAGCAGCTGTGGCTGGTAACACAGTTTATGTTCAAAGGCTGACTGCCGAGAGTGGGCGTGGTACGGTGGAGGGGCAGGGTCAGGTAATTCTGACAGAGCCGGGACAGGAGGAGCTGGATTTAACTTTGGAGTTGGAGGACTTTCGCGTTGTAAATACATCTCCCTATGCAGCGGCTGTCAGTGGTTCACTGGCGTTAGGAGGTTCGGTACGCCGACCTGTACTTACCGGTCAGATAGAGATGGCGAATGCGGTTATTCGACCGCAGGATGTGCCTGTAGATTTGTCAAATGGTATGATCCACTTCACCGAAGCAGATCTCCATATGTTGGAGCAATACTTTAATATCAGGGCGAGTGTCTGGGATACGACGACGTACTCGCTTGTTGATGCACTTGCCATGGATCTATCTATCGGTATTCCCGGAACTGTACGCCTGCACAGCTTGCAAAACCCGGAAATGAATGTACTGCTGAGCGGATCGGTCGCGCTGCACAAGGAGCCTTACCAGGAGCAGGAGCTTCAGGGTACGGTGAGTATTGTGCCGGAGCTCAGTTACCTGCGACAGTTTGGGAGGCGCTTCGATATTCGTCTAGGCCGGGTGACGTTTGCCGGACCGGCAACAAATCCGTTTTTTGATCTGCAGGCGGCATTGGAGATTCCAAATCGGAGTGGACAGGATACACCTGTAACGATTCTTCTGGATGCGGCTGGCCGATTACAGGAACCGGAGTCCATGGTACTTGAACTGCGCAGTGAACCTGTACAGCTGGATCGTGCGGACATGATTTCTTATATGGCAACAGGACGTCCGGCGGCTGATGCATTTCAATTGGGTGGAGGTAGTGCACTGCAGAGCGGCGGAGATCTAGCGCTGCGTCAGTTGTCAAGTCTGGTCGCGGGTGCAGCAGGGGCGGGATTGGGACTTGATGTCGTACAAATTGACACGGAAGCCGCAGGCGGGGTGACTGTAACCGCAGGTAAGTATGTGTCCCGTAAACTGTTTGCGTCAGTAAAATGGCCTATTACAAAAGAGTCGACCACTACAAGCACTACGATTGAAAGCAACAAGGAATTGGTCATTGAGTACGCGCTGTACCCGTGGCTTCTGGCCCGCATGCGTGGTGATGCCGGGGCTGTAGGGCTTAGTCTATTGTACCAGTACACCTGGTAGATGCGCTTTATAACAAATACGCTTGAGCAGGTTGGTGACATTGCGGCGTTCGCAGGAACGTTTTTTGGACAGTTGTTTCAGCGGCCTTTTGAGGGGCGGGAGCTGATCAGGCAGATGGATGAGACTGGCGCGAAGAGTCTCGTTCTGGTGTTGGTCACAGGTTGCTCGATTGGGATTGTGCTTTCCATGCAAAGCCGTGGAACATTGGCACGATTCGGGGCGGAAGCAGTGCTTCCCAGTATGTTGGCGTTATCAGTGGTTAAAGAGATCGGTCCAGTGATCACTTCATTGGTTCTTGCAGGGCGCCTAGGAGCCGGAATAGCTGCTGAGCTGGGATCCATGCGTGTAACTGAGCAGATCGATGCACTGGAGGTAGCTGCACTGCAGCCCTTCAAGTATCTCGTCGTTACCCGAGTTCTGGCCTGTATGGTGATGTTCCCGCTCTTGACCATTGCCTGTGACATTGTAGCACTCCTTGGTGGATATGCGGAATCGTTACTGTCAAGTGATCTGGACTATCGATTGTTTGTGGATCAGGCATTTTCGAGTTTGCGTCTATCAGATGTGATCTTTTCCACCGCGAAGACGAGTGTTTTCGGGTTTCTGGTTTCTATTGTGGGATGTTTCTCTGGGTATTACGTCCGTGGGGGTACGCGCGAAGTTGGGCAAGCCGCCATGCGCGCGGTAGTCATTGGATCGCTTCTTGTACTTGTGGCAGATGTTCTGATGGTTCGTCTCTCGCTCATTCTATTCGGAGGCTGATATGTCAGTGACCCCAGCGGAAATCATCGTCAAGGATCTCCATAAGGCATTTGGAGATCGGAAGATTTTGCGAGGTGTGTCCGTGAGCGCTGAGCGCGGCAGCACGGTGGCAGTTATGGGAGGATCTGGTACGGGGAAGAGCGTTCTACTCAAGCATTTGGTTGGTCTGATAGAACCGGACGCCGGAGAGATTTGGGTACAAGGGAAACGGGTAGATCAACTGAACATGTCCGATCTTAACGTGCTGCGTCTCCGGATCGGATATCTCTTTCAGGGAGGGGCGCTGTTCGACTCAATGACGGTAGAAGAGAATCTCGACTTTGTTCTACGACGGCATAGCGAACTACCAGTCCAAGAGCGAACAGAGCAGATTCATGAGGCTATCGCATGGGTAAACCTGCCCCATGCAGCCAAACAGTATCCGGCCGAGTTGTCAGGTGGTCAAAAGAAACGAATCGCGTTGGCCCGCGCGATCATCCTGCGCCCAAATATCTTGTTATGTGATGAACCAACAACTGGACTGGATCCTGCAAGTGTTCGAACCGTGTCCAACCTGATCATGCGACTGAAAGCTGAACGCGGAATCACGACGGTAGCGATCACGCACGACCTGCTGTGTGCAGAAATCATTGCTGATCATGCAGTATTTCTATACCGGGGGCAAGCTCTTGCCGAGGGTACGTTAAATGAATTGCGTTCGAGCGAGCATCCCGTACTGCGTGCATTTTTCGGATGATTCCGGAAATAAACCGAGGATGATTATCTCTATGAGGGGGATTTCGATATTTTTGTTCGGTGGTTTATGGGAGTATTGCAGGTCGGGTATGGGAGATTGTTATGATTATTATGACTCGGGAACAGATTCGGAGATATCATGGACAGCAGCTTACAGTGACGACGAGATGCTCTGGCAGTTGCGGTGCAACATTGGAGGCCCGTTATCTTTTCATTACGACACAACAAACATATAGATGTCCAGTAGAGCACGCGTCGGCCTCGTTGTAATCATTTGTCTGGGGCTTTTTGCGGCGGTTTTGCTTATTGTAGGCAGCCGGACATTGTTGTTCAGTGATCGGTTTCTGGTTCGGTCACAGTTTAATTCTGTCGCAGGGCTAAGTGCAGGAGCTGACGTTCAGTTCCAAGGAGTGAGTGTAGGGGCAGTTCAGAGCGTAGCATTACCCAGTGAGCCTGGCGGAATGATTGAAGTGACTATGGGTATTCGAACAAGCGCTCGTTCAGTCATGCACCGGGATACGCAAGCTCAAATCAAGACGCAGGGGCTTTTGGGAAGTATGATCGTAGTGCTGGTTAATCCCCCGCGGACAGATACTTCACCTCTGCTCCTCGAGAGTGGTGACATGATTGTTGGTGTTGACCCTTTCGATTTATTCGAAATAACCGACAAGGCACTGGCTTCTGTACTGCGCTTCGAGCAATCTGCCACATCCTTCGAAGCTATTATGGATGATATTCGAGCCGGGGAGGGCACGCTGGGTAAACTGGTCTACGATCCGGAGTTGTATAACAGTATGGTTGCCACTACCCAGGAGACCGAGCGCCTGATGGCCAACCTAGGTAATGATGCGGAAGCATTGGTAGAACTCGCCACTCAGGCTACTGAGGGTGTGGAGTCCATTCTGGGCAAACTTGATGAAGGGGAGGGCACGTTTGCTCAGCTCCTGAATGAGCCAGATCTGTATCAATCTGCGCAGTATACAGCGGATACACTGCAGCAGATTATAAGCGGGTTAGGTAGGATCACAGCGCGTGTCGAGGTTATGGCTGATTGGGCTTCTCTTGGAGCTTTCAGGTTCGCGGAACTCATGGAGGCCAGTAAACACAATTGGCTGTTTAAGCGCTACTTCGAGGAACGTGGATTCATGGAGCAGGCGCCGTTCGAGGTACGTGAACGGGCAATTGCGGAAAGCTTTCAGGCATTGGAGGCCAAAGAGCTGGAGCTCCTAGCCCTGGAAGTGCAGCTCAAACGCCAGGAAGCGAGACTTGACTCACTCCAGCAGCAACTTGATCAGTAAACGTGGTTCACGATATCACTTACTCAGCTCAAGCACGCTGGTGCCCCAGTCGCTCGCTGCTGGGACGTCTTTTTCTACACAGGATTGATAACCAGCGACAGGCTGAGGCTTGGTACATCATTGCTATTGCAACCATCATCGTAGTGGTGGTTATGGCGCAGTTCATGAGCTGGAGTTTACTGGCAGCAGAGATTACTGCAAATCCCGTAATGGCCATGTGGTATTGGGCCGGACAGTTAGCAGTTGGTGTTCTGATTCTTATTGGTGGGTTTCTAGGTTATTGTCCAAAGGTCAGTGTTGCTGTGACTGAATATTTCCTTCGGGTTCGCCAGGGAAAACGGTTATTCGAAATCAACCTTGCGTGTCTGACAGGTTGCCGGATCGTGTCTGCGCTGCATTATTATCGCCATTGGCGGCGGACGGGAAACGTAAAGCATTTCATGGCACATATTCCGTCTGATGTATTATTGATATTTTATGGGCAGGACTGCATTGCAATCGGTATTGATTCTGATGCACACTCAGCCTTGTTTGTTGCCTTGAATAAGCCTGATTCTGTTGAGGTCATAGCGCCCGATGTTGTTTGAAGTCTCGCATGAATCCGAGGGTGCACGGGCAGGCAAACTGGTGACTGGACGTGGTGAGATACCAACGCCAGTGTTTATGCCCGTAGGGACGGCAGGAACCGTGAAAGGTTTGTCTCCGCGTGAACTGAAACGGGACTTGAGTGCACAAATTATTCTCGGAAACACCTATCACCTCTATTTGCGGCCCGGTGCTGAATGCCTGAAGAGAGCGGGCGGACTGCACAAGTTTATGGCCTGGGACCGTCCGATTCTTACTGATTCCGGGGGATATCAGGTTTATTCCTTAGCTAGCCGCTGCAAAATTACCGACGAGGGTGCTACATTTCAGAGTCATATTGACGGATCCAGACACCTTTTTACGCCAGAAAGTGTGGTAGACTTTCAGCGGATACTGGGGTCCGATATAATGATGGTGCTGGATGAATGTCCGCCGGCGGGAGTCAGTTGGTCAAGAGCACAGGGAGCCAACCGGCGAACAGCTGACTGGGCTCTGCGAAGCATGGCACAGTATAAGGCAACCCGTTCATTGTACGGAGGTCATCAGTTACTCTTTGCAATAGTACAGGGAAGTACGTTTGCAGATCTGCGGCGCGAGTCGGCAGAGGAGCTCGTGGCTATGGATTTTCCGGGCTATGCAATTGGAGGACTCTCGGTTGGGGAGGAATCGGAAGCACTCTATTCGATGGTCGGCGTTACTTGCGAACTGCTTCCGCCCAACAAACCTCGTTACCTGATGGGAGTGGGTACGCCGACAAACCTGTTGGAAACTATTGGTCGTGGTGTAGATATGTTCGATTGTGTGATGCCCACACGTAACGGACGTAATGGTATGCTGTTTACCACGGATGGTGTGATTAACATCCGTAATCATAAGTGGGCTGATGATCATACTGTCTTAGACAGTGGGCTAGATGCTTATGTGAGCCAAACCTTTACGCGTGCTTATGTGCGGCATCTGTTCCAGTGTAATGAAATCCTAGGGCTACAAATCTCTGCTATGCAAAATTTAGCTTTGTATGCATGGCTAATGCGCAGTGCGCGGCTGGCAATCCAAGAGGACCGTTATGCCGATTTCGCAAGGACCATGAGTGAGCAACTCAGTCGTCGACTATAGAGTTTGTTGGGTAGGTGAGGGGTATGAAACGGGGGGGACTCCCTACCATTTATGCAAGTCAAAAACGGGAAAATTTGATTGATTTCAAATTTTTATTTGACTTGGGGTTTACGTGAGTCCTCTGGAGTTACATGATGCGGATTGATTTTTCGTTTTTCATTCAATTCGGAGATTGTTCTTCGATCTGTTTATCTTCTCGTCTTCTGCTGCCATTTCATTTGTTACCCTCCTGGGCTAACCGGCTGGTTGGAGCAATTTAGCTGCGGCGGTTGCTCGACTGCGATCAAAGCACGTTTGGTCGCGGAGCATCGCACAAGCGATGGCCAACAGGCGGTCTGCGACTGATCGCAGGGCTCGGCCGTGACTATGGCCTCGCGCACGCAGGGCTTTGTATTTCGCTTTGCTGATGGGGTCATGCTGGACTGCCACACGACTCCAGTGGTAGACGGCATTGATCAGGCGTGCTTGACAGGCTCGTCGCCGGCCCACCCGCCAGGATTTTCCCGAACGTCGCGTGACGGGGGCGACGCCACACAAGCAACGGAGGCCCCTGTAATCTCGGTTCTTGAACAAACTGGATGCCTCCGAGAGGAGCGTGGCCAGCACCGTTGTTCCCACACCGGGTATGGAGGAAAGAATCTCCACATCCCGCAACGTACCTCCAGAAGAGGTCGGTTCACACCCAGGATCGGTCTCCTCTTCTCCGGAAGAAGCAGGGGCTGGTCTCTGCTCCGTGGAGAGCGATGCGAGGAGCGCTTCCATGGCCTGTTTCGCCTCGCGGATGTGTTGCTCGATCAACGCGAGCTGCTGCAGAAGCAACTTAACGCGTGTCGTTGCCGCCTCCAGGACGCCGGCAGCCGTCGTGACTGGTCGTGTCCGCAAGCATTGGAGGACCTGCTCCGCATTCAAACGCCGAATCCGGTGTGCTTTGAGCACCTTCTCCACGGAGGAAAGGCGTACCCGGCGGGCGCGTGTTGGGGTGGGAATGAGCGTCCACAGGGCCATCATCACCGGAGAGGACAGCGAGAATCCGAGTTTCAGGAACTGCGGGAAGTACCGCCAGAGCTGGTCTCGGACCTGATGTGTGAGTCGGGTACGCTGGTGGGTCAGTTCCTCGTGCATCCGTGATCACTCCCGCAACTGGACGATGTGGGCATCCAGTGGATCAAGTTCACGCAGACAAGCCGGATCGGTACGGAGCGCGTCCGCAAGCACACGCGCATCCCGACGATCATCTTTCGCCCCTGCCGGCGAAAACCGATCCCGGAAGCGGTCCAGCTGTTTGGGATTGATCGAAAAGACCCGAAGGCCTCGATCCAACAGACTGTCCACAACGGGACCATGCGGAATTTCAATGGCGACGCCAACATGCGCCGCAGCACAGCCTGCACATGCAAGCACCCAATCCAGCAGTTGACCGAGCCCCTCCCCGGAGTGGGGAAAAGCGCGCTCCCCGAGAACCGTGCCCTCCAAGTTCAGGATGCAGACCTGATGCAACTGGGAGCCCCAGTCAATCCCCGCAAAAATGATAGATTGAAATTTCGTAGACATGATTAAGTATCTTTTAGGTTGAAGGGTTTGCGGGTCACCGTGACGTTCCGTCTGTCCCTGTATCGGTGCTCAATGGCACATACTCCCTACGGGGCGTGGATCACGGTACTCCCTGGGGCACAGTTCCCCCCCAGGCGCTCGAGGCGCAGGGGGCGGTTGGTTGCTCCCAGGGAGTCACCCGCGCTTACGCGATGCACAACACAAGCCTGAATTTCCATTCACCTAAGGAGCTGTGACCCTATGTATATTCAGGCGAAGTTAATTTTGAGGATTTTATTGTCTAGCCAGGGGATGGGTTGTTCTAATCGGTGGTAGTTGGCCTTGATGAGGTGTGGATTGTGAGCGCGGCGTGGAAAGGTGACTTCTATATGCGTATCGGTCAGTCTGATGTCGGCTCGTTTGGGGATGAGTCGGCGGAAGAGTGTGCGTGCTTCGGCGACTTCGAATCCGTCCCCGATGCGCCGACCAAGCAAGCGATAGAGCACACTGGCGATCACGGTAAGCTGCACGTCTACATTAATTTTCATGGGTACCGCCGCGCTGAGCGCATCGATGTGGAAGAAGTCAATGGCGTCACTGATGACATTTTCAATGATCATGCGGCGCGCATAGCGGTCGACGAGTTTGACCGGCGAGATTTTCTCCTGGTTGGTGATCAGTACGGTGGGTTGGGGATGCCCCAGGCCCTTGACGAGGATTTGTCGGATCGGTTTGGGATAGGCGGCCAGGTCGGCTTGTTCATCCACGATACTAGGTCGGCGATACTTGCGGCTGATGTTGGTGAGTGTGATGGGACGCCATTGATGCTTGGGGATGGACTGGATATGGGCCATCAGACTGGGATGGCGGCGTCTGAGTGTGATGAATTTGATGTTCCTTTCGTCGAGCTCACCGAGTGTCTTATGGGTGGTAAATCCGCTGTCAAAGACGAGTTCAACGGGCGATTGGCCGGTAAGGCGACTCCAGTACGTAACAAATTCCAGCGCCGCATCCTTCTGAGTTGCTTTGCGCACGGTGGTATCGGCATAGCAAAAGATGCGGGCATCAAGATCACGGGCCAAGACGGTCAGGATCCCCCGCTGCCTGCGGCTGCGCTTGGAGACATAGTGTTTTTCCAATAGCGCCTGGTCGCCATGATACGGGATGGTATGGAAGTCCAGATCAAACGAACGGCCCGGGCTCGGATCGGCCTCCAGTTCGGCTGCGGCATGGTACCACCGATGCATGAGGGCCTCGGTGAAGTGGGGATCGCAGCGTCCGGTATACTCACTGAGCGTAGACCGCTTCGGAATGACATTGAGGCCAGCAAAGAGGGCCAGTCCCGGATCCAACGTCTCGGCCATGACCTGAGAGGGTCGCCCGATCCCCCATAGCTTCAAAGCCAGCATGGACCGTATTGCACAGCCTGTGGGAATCAGCGCTGAACCGGGCAGGCCTCTGAACACCTTGTCCATGTTGATCCGGGCCAGATCAAAGGCGAACAAGAAGAGACCGCCGAAGCTGGTGGTGAACTTGCGCGGGGCAAGGTTTAACGCCCGGCGGTCCGCCCGCACCGCCTTTAAGGTCCGCACACTGCGCTCAGTAGCGGTGCGTCGGGGAAGCTTCGGGTAACCGGCTGCGGAGAGCTGGTTGTGGATGTAAGCCGTACTCGCACTGAGGCCTTCTTCCTTCAAGAGGTCGGCGATCTGGTAGATGGACGCTTGATGCGCCTCGCGCAAGGCGCGAATGCGGGCCGGTCGCGGATCCTCCGGTTTGTCCTTGCGCGTTTCGGGCTTGGGCCAGAAGAAGGTGTGGTTGGGGTTTTTTCGGAAGGCCACGCAAAGATTTTTGAACGAGCCATAGGAATAGCCAAATTGGTCGGCGGCCTCTCTGGCCGAGAGCCCGCCAACAAAGTAAGCACGCAGGGCCTCGTATTGGATGTGGCTGCGCAGGACCGGTTGGCGAAAGAAGTCAGCGTAATCAGTCATCATTTATCATAAATCGTAAACTGATTACCAATATACACAATAATTCTGACAAATGCAAGATCTATCGTATTACTTTCAGAAATGCGTGTACATCCCCCGACAAATTGATAGTTGGTGCTATATTAGGCCCTCTTAGGGCATAATAATGTCTCTATGACGGCCTGGGCTACGAAGCCAACAATTATATTACTATCGTGGCTAACAGTATTCAGTTAATGACATGAGATGACGTATTGTTGGCAATTTATGCCCGTCATAGCCCGTAAGAGGGAGGAATACAGCAAAATCAGTCACCAGCACAATCCGAATGGAAATTCAGGCAAGCTCAATGCATTTGTGTTCTCGGAAAAACACTCCTGCACCTAGTCAAAAATCTTCGGCTGTGCCTCCAACCTTCAACTTCACTAATCACTCCAAAATTGAACTCAGTTAAGCATCGCGTTTAAGATACAGGGGTATTTGCCTGAGTACTCGCTTTCTGCCTGAAACTCGAAATAAGGCCCAAGAATTATAAGCTCAGGGCTGATCCGTTTCCGACATCCGCCCCGAACGGGATGCTGAAGATGCACATTGCAGAGATCAGGAACCCAATTGATGTGAGTAAATGCTCTCATCCGGGCGAACCTGGCGAGTGTTGCCCGGTACGCTGACCAATACTCCGGTCTTCTCGGGTGGATGGTTGGTTACGTTGTTGATCTGAGTTGTGGAACTATGCTGATGTGCTGTGGTCATTCAAGCTTCGCCAATGATGTCTCAGGTTGAGAGGCGATGCAGTCATGTCGCAAGGGCCCCGCTCACCGGAAACAGAGGTTGGTCGTGCAGTGAGGGGGCTGTTCAGTGACTCAAAATACTGAGTTTCCCCGCATTTCCAAGGTAGGCAGCTAATCAGAGATTGTGAATCGAACGAGATCAATCCGGTTTCGTGAGGCCTTGAGGATTTCAACTCGGAATTTTCCCAGCGTGAGACGATCATTCTCGGAGGGAATGGCACCCCTCTGATCGAGGATAAATCCAGCTATAGTTTCGTAGTCGCCAGTGGGTAGATCTAAGTCGAACCGCTCGTTCACTTCATCAATTTCCGCCCTTCCGCTGAACAGGTAATTGCGCGGGGCAACTTCGCTCATCATCACGTCTTCTGTATCGAACTCATCTTGAATATCACCGAAGAGCTCTTCCAGGAGATCTTCGCGCGTGATGAGACCGGCTGTTCCTCCATATTCGTCAATGACAATGACAATCGAACGACGGCTGTCTCTGAATTCCCGCAGGAGTTCTTTTGCAGGTTTTGGCTCCGGAACAAACCGGGGCGGTCGCACGACTTCCTGCAATGTTTTTGGGGTGTCGAAGAGATCGTATGCAAAGGCGATACCAACAATGGTATCAATATTATCCCGATAGACGGGCACTTTTGAGTAACCACTTTCAACGCATAGCTGCCGAAAATCTTCGAGAGAAGTGTCCTCGGAAATCGCTATAATTTCAGTCCGTGGAGTCATACATACTTTGGCACGTTTGGCATGCAGGCCAAAGACATTCCTCAGCATTTCTGTTTCTTCAGCATCCAGTGCCAGGGATCCGCGCTCAACATTTTCTTCGATCATTTTTTCAAACGTACGACGGGAAAATTGAGCAAAATGATTCGGTCCATTACCAAATCCCTTGAGGAGAAGCTGTGAAGTCCAACCTACCAGTAGAATAAGGGGAAGGAGTAGTACATATGTTATGGTCAGCGGGATTATGAGGAAAAACACGGCCCTGTTCGCAGTTTCTCGCATGAGCGTTTTGGGGAGTATTTCGCCAATGAGCAAGACAATGACCGCAGCAATCAATGTCTGAACGATCACCTGTGTTGTTTCGGTGGTTATGTACTGGGACAGGGGCTCGGCCAGGACGAGGGCCAGGCCGGTAGAAAAGACAACCAGAGCGATATTATTGCCGACCAGAGTGGTTGTCAGCAATTTTTCGGGTGATTCGAAGAAGGTAACAACTAGGCGCCCCAGGATTCCGCGCCGGCGCGCACGCATTTCAACACGCAGTCGATTTGCGGCGACGAACGCGATTTCTGTACCGGAAAAAAACGCGCTGAGAAAAAGTGTGGTGATTATTACGGTAAGTGCCATGCACGAAGCAGGAGATCAAACACGGGAGCTTGATCGCAATCCCAGTGTGTTCCTTACGCCTTCGTTATCTTCCGACCCGAACACCGACTCCATTTGAGAGATTGTCGCCTCTGTTTCTTCAACCTCACTCAGAAGAAGATCGAGTTGATAAGTAATCTCTTCTGGATTTTTCAGGGTGAGTGATTGCTCGTGGATGTATTTGACAACATCCTCAATCGTAGCAACTTGGGCTTCGATCATTTCCAATTGCTCCTTGCTTTGCTTGAACCGATCAAGACGTTGTATTAGGATCTTCATTCTCTTGAGCTTGATATTACGAATCGGTTCAGAGGCATGATTTAGCTCTGCTTCAAGCGCAGCAATAGCGGTGGCGATCTCCTGTTCGTGCTTGCGCTGCCCGAAGCTGATATAGCGTTCTTGCTGAAACATGAGCTTAAGACAGGATCTCATGAGCCCTTTGACCTTATCGGTATGACTTTCGAGTAAACCTTGAGATGCAAAACTGAACTTACGGTAGCTGGACCGTAACTCTTTTTCCAGGTTTCTCAGGCGAATGTATCGGCGTTGATTGGTCCGGTTAAGTTGCCGGTACATTTCCTCCTCGGTAGGCGGTTTAGCCCGAAGCTTGGCGTACTTGGCTCGGATGATATTACGAAAGCGTTTCTGGCGGGGGATGTAGCCCAAAAGCAGTAATTCAAATGCAATAGTGAGCGTCAGAAGTGATTGAAAGAGGACATTACTCAATCCGCCACCCATTGAGAGCACATCTCCCAGAAGCCCAAACCCCAACGCAACTCCCATCCCGGCGGTGAGGAACGTCAGGTTCCATGGATGCAGGAATACCTCCCGGGTATAATTGATCTCTTTGTCCTTCATGCGTCCTTGTCGGAGCGTGTAGGCCCCGACGCGGAACCAATTGTCTTGGTTACGGGGGCAGGGGACTGTTCAGAAGATTCCGGAGCGACTGAAGGTTCTTCGATCTCTGGTAGCTGGTTTTCCAAGGCTATTTCCAAGCGGGCCTCGTTCAGTGCCGTTTCGGCATCAAGACGTGGAGTGAACTCATCCACGGTATCCCCTGCATTCTCCAGTGCACCTACCATGTTCAGCAACGCCTGGTCAGCCGCCTGTTGATTGCGAGCCGTTTTGACCGTTTGCAAAAACTGCTTGCGTCTACGTAGTTCCTTTTTGTACTGTTCCTTAAGACGTGCGCGTTCTTTTTCGGGCATGATCACAATTCACGATTACGTGAGCGGCCCAGAGTTTTATCATCCGGTTCCAAGTCATCAAGAGGAATACGGCCGCTCTCTTCAGGTTCAGATGGTTCGACAAGCCCCATTTCAAGTTTCATCTGTTCCACCAATTCGGAAGCCCGTAGGTTTTCGGCAGCTTCATCCAGATTCATAGATTGGATATCCACCGAATCCAGTGCTACTTCGATACGAGCTTCACTACGGGCCGTTTCCTGGTCCAGACGCTGAATCATTTCGTCATGTGTCTGATCAACACCGCCGACTTCAAACTGCTCTAAGGCATCGGCTACGCTGGCTTGCCATTTAGCACGTTCGTTGGCACGCAGGGTTTCCTGAGCTTGATCGATCTTGCGCTGGCGCTCACGCATGAAGGCTTTCTTAACCTGTTGTGCCTTTTCATAGGCCATTTTTGCACCAGAGAGCTGTTCTTCACATTTTGCCAGGTTTGCTTGGGCGGTTTCGAATCGAATGGCGTGCTGCTGCGCCAAGTCGTCTCGACCACCCTGGATAGCCGACTTGATTTTGGATCTCAAAACCTGAACCTCCCCACGGAGGCGCTTGACCTCTTTCTGGAGTAAGATCACATTGGCCTTTACGGTTGCAATGTTCTCGTTCATCTTCGGAACCTGATCGTTCAGTTCCCGAATATTTTGCTCCAGAATGAGCTTAGGGTTCTCTATGGAGGAGATCGCTCCTCCAAAAATTGAACGAACGGCGCGCTTAAAACGGGTCCAGAGGGACATATTACAGACAGATTGGGTTGAATCTCAAGATAGCTATTTCAGTTCTGTAGAGTTAACGAGAAAAGGATTCCAAAAGATGCGTTACGCGGCAGAATCCCATCCATCCACAGTGAGGCGATCTATAAGGACGCGCGGTTTCCTGACTGGATTCTCTGAGAATGTGTACGCATCCGCGACATTCCGTATAAATCGTTCAGTTTGATCAATCTTACGTGAGTAAAAGCTTGCCAAAGGGGCACCAGGTTGAGCTCTGTCACCCGGGCGAAGGTGCAGTACGATGCCTGCCTCGGGATCTACTGAATCCGTCATAACCAGCCTACCGGTTCCCATCTCATTAGAGGCGTGGGCAATTTTCAGTGCATCTATATCGCTTACGTACCCACTGATATCCAGTGGGACTGTAATTACCATAGGTTCTATACTACGCAGACGCAGCGTGGGATCGTAAATCACCGAAGAGTCACCGCCCTGTTTAGTCACGAGTTTGGCAAAAACATCGAGTGCATGCCCGGAATCAACAGCTGCCTGTGCACGCGCCTGACCTTCCTCGGCGGAATCGGTCAGACCAGCGAGTACGATCATTTCACCGCACAGAGCAATGGACAGCTCCATTACATCCTCAGGGCCTTCGCCGTGCAGACATCGGATGGCTTCTTCGACTTCAAGCCAATTCCCGACGGCTTGCCCCAGAGGAATATCCATATTGGTGACCCAGGCAATGGTATTCATCCCCAGACGTTCTCCTACATGTACCAGATTTTCTGCAAGCTCTCGTGCAGTCTCAGGGGTTTTCATAAAGGCGCCGCGTCCGAGTTTTACATCCAACACTAACCCGTCTAAACCTTCCGCCAACTTTTTACTCAAGATGGAAGCCGTAATGAACGGGATAAAATCCACACTTGCCGTTACGTCGCGCAACGCATACAACAGGCGATCGGCGGGTGCAATTTCCTTGGTCGGGCCGATAATGGCAATTCCCGTTTCACGCACTTGATTGTAAACTTCTGTCAAATTCAGCCTTGTACGAAAGCCAGGAATAGAATCCAGTTTATCCAGTGTTCCACCCGTGTGTCCTAGACCACGGCCCGCCATCATTGGTACACAAATACCGCAGGCACGGGCTATTGGAGCAAGAACAAGTGAAATTTTATCTCCGACTCCCCCTGTTGAGTGCTTATCAACTACCAGATTGGAAACCGCTGTGAAGTCCAGAATCCTGCCCGAGTTAAGCATGCACTCGGTGAGGGCAATAGTTTCTTTCAAAGTTAGCCCGCGTAACTGGGAAGCCATTAGAAACGCAGCCATCTGATAATCAGGCACACGCCCCGCTGTATATTCGTCAATGAGATATTGGATATCCTCGCGTGGAAGCTCACCGCCGTCGCGCTTATGTGTTATTATTCTAATTGCTTCCATTGCTTCATAATACGCAAAAGGCGGACCGCTCTACTACCGGTCCGCCTAAAAACCCATTGAGCAGATTTAGACTAAGACTGTTTTCCGGTGTATGTCTTGCTGTATCTACGGCGGAATTTCTCAACGCGTCCTGCCGTGTCTACGTACTGTCTGCGTCCGGTATAAAACGGATGATTGGTACTGTCAACTTCCGAAACATACCGATCAACTCGCATGGTTGATCGAGTTTCAAACTCCGTACCGTCTGCCAGACGCACCGTGAGGGGACGGTAATCCGGGTGGATATCCTTTTTCATGTTGTTGGTAACACTAATTGTACTGTTATATTCAAGCGGTCCGTTCAATTGTTTTGCTGTGCCTTGGTTCCGTCTGACAACAGGGTTTCGGTGCTTGCAATTGTGTCTCGGAGCATGGCGGCTTTCTCAAATTCCATATTTTCGGCAGCCTCAAGCATTTCAGTTTTCATCTGCTCAATCAGTTGACGCTTCTCGCTGTTGCTGAGCAGTTTAAGCAAAGGATCTTCCAGCTGTTCGGGCATACCGGGAAGTTCTACGGGCTGCAGAGGTGGGGTTTGCCCCTCCGGTTCGCGCTCTTCGGCGACTACTGTACCGCGCAGCACCTCACTACGATCCTTGTGCACTGTTTGTGGGGTGATGCCGTGTTTTTTGTTGTAGGCCAACTGTTTGTTTCTCCGGCGTGTTGATTCGTCAAGCATTCGTTGCATGCTGCCGGTTACTTTGTCGGCATACAGGATGATTTTGCTGTTTACATTTCTTGCAGCGCGACCTGCTGTCTGGATCAATGCACGGTCGCTCCGTAAGAATCCCTCCTTGTCTGCATCTATGATGGCAACCAGGGACACCTCCGGCAGATCAAGCCCTTCGCGTAGCAAGTTAACGCCGACAAGGACATCATAAGTCCCGAGTCGAAGGTCACGCAGCAGTTCGACTCTCGTTAAGGCATCTATATCTGAGTGCAGGTAACGCGCCCGGATGCCAAATGAATCTAGGTAGTCAGTCAAATCTTCTGCCATACGTTTTGTTAGGGTCGTGATCAGGGTACGCTCATTGCGCCGATTTACTACACGAATTTCTTCCAGCAAATCGTCGATCTGATTCTTGCTTGGTCGCACCAGTACAGGAGGATCGGGGATTCCAGTAGGGCGAATGACCTGTTCGGCAAATTCCCCCTCTGACTTTTCCAGTTCGTAGTCGCTTGGGGTTGCACTCATGTAGATCGTATGCCACTGACGTTTTTCGTACTCCCCGAAAGTCATCGGACGATTATCGAGGGCAGAAGGCAGGCGAAAGCCGTGTTCTACAAGCGCAAGTTTCCGCGCGCGATCCCCGTTGTACATAGCACGTACCTGGGGAATAGTTGCATGACTCTCGTCAACTACCAGAAGGAAATCGTCCGGAAAGTAGTCCATGAGACAATAGGGGCGCTGCCCTTCCGGTAATCCGGTCATATGACGGCTATAATTCTCGATCCCTGAGCAATAACCAAGCTCGCGAATCATTTCAAGATCGAATCGAGTGCGTTGCTCCAGCCGCTGTGCTTCCAGCATCTTTCCGTTTTTCCGGAGCACAGCCAAACGCCAGTTAAGTTCTTCCTCAATGGTAGTTATTGCACGATCAATTTTCTCATGAGGGGTCACGAAAATCCGTGCTGGATATATGGTCAGTGCGATATCTTCTTGGTTCAGCGTTGCTCCTGTAAGAGGGTCAATGGAGGTAATGAGCTCAACCTCATCCCCCCAGAAAGTTATACGGTAGGCGCAATTTTCCATGTAGGATGGATAAATGTCCACAATATCCCCACGCACTCTAAATGTCCCGGGCTGCAGCTCAGTATCGTTGCGTTGGTAAAAGATGCTGATAAGCTGTAGCAGTAGATCACTCCTTTCTATCGACTGCCCAGGTGAGAGCTGTACGATTTGAGATTTGTACTCTTCCGGCGAACCAAGACCATATATGCAAGACACACTGGCAACCACAATAACATCGGAGCGGCCGGATACCAAAGCACTGGTAGCTTTCAGGCGAAGTCTGTCTATGCGCTCATTAATAGACAAATCCTTTTCGATATAGGTATCACTCTGGACGATATAGGCCTCCGGCTGATAGTAGTCGTAGTAGGAGATAAAGAATTCAACAGCATTTTCTGGAAAAAACTGTCGAAATTCTGCGTAAAGCTGTGCAGCTAAAGTTTTATTGTGGCTCATGATAAGCGTTGGCTTGCCGACGTTCTGGATTACATTGCTGATGGTAAAAGTTTTACCGGATCCCGTTACGCCAAGTAGAGTTTGGTGCTTTTTTCCATTGAGCAAACCTTTGGTCAAGGTCTCAATGGCTCCCGGCTGATCACCGAATGGTTTGAAGGGGGCTTGTAATTCGAATTTGCGCTGGGGAAACGGGCTGGGCATCGGCTGATTACAGCAGAGTCGAATAGAATGTCATCAAGCTAAGATACTTGCGTATATTTAGTGCACACTGTTTCTGGACTAGTTTCACAGACATAGGATCGAACAAATGAATTACCGTTTTTTTGTTGTCGCGTTATTTGTGTTTTCAGCACTTCAGGCTAGTGGGCAAACACTTCAATGGGAAGACTATTCACCTGTTTCGACACTTGTGGTTGAAGAGAACCCACTAACACGCGCCAAATACCGTTTTGTAGATGCTCATGCGCACCAGTGGAGGATTGGTACCGCGTCGGCGGAAGAAATCAAAGCACTGGTTGCAGATATGGATGCTTTGAATCTGGTGACCATGGTCAATCTCAGTGGAGGCAGTGGAGAGGACCTCCTGCAAAAAGTCCAGAACACGAATGCGCATGCACCTGGTAGATTTGTGCATTATGCAAACATTGATTTTTCTCGGGTCAGCGAACCCGGATTTGGTGAATCTGCTGCCAGACAACTCGAGATAGATGTCCAAAATGGTGCGGCCGGACTTAAAATATTTAAGAACCTGGGAATGACCGTGGTCGATGTGGACGGTGCCCGTGTGCCTGCTGATGACCCGAGGATGGATCCAATTTGGGCAATGTGTGGTGAACTAGGCATCCCCGTTTTGATTCACATTGCGGATCCAGCACCATTCTGGTTTCCGCACGACAGATACAATGAACGTTGGTTTGAGCTAAAGGAGCGTCCGGGACGAAAGCAGGAGGGAGATCCGACCTGGGAGCTAATGATAGAGGAACAGTGGAACATATTTAAGAAGCATCCAGAGACAGTTTTCCTTAATGCGCATCTGGGTTGGTTTGGTAACAACCTGCAGGAGCTAGGTAAACGACTTGACGCGTATCCCAATGTATACACGGAGCTGGGGGCTGTTGTGGGAGAGCTTGGTCGGCAACCGCACACTGCCCGCCAGTGGTTAATCGACTACCAGGATCGTGTACTCATGGGCAAAGATTCCTGGAATCCATCAGAATATCATACCTATTTCCGCATTTTTGAAACGGCGGATGAGTTTTTTCCTTACTACCGGAAGCGCCATGCTTGGTGGACGATGTACGGCTTGGACTTACCTGACGAAGTGTTGCGGAAGATTTATTACAAGAATGCGCTCAAGATTATTCCGGCAATTGATGAGACGCTCTACGAGGCTGATTGGAATGTAGCTCATATTCCAGAGGAAGAGCCTCGTCTAAGCCCGCTGCAGTTGGCACGTACACAAGTTGGAGATGCCTATGTAAAAGTTCACTACAGCTCACCACGCAAGCGGGGACGTGAGATATTCGGAGATTTAGTTCCGTATGGAGAGATTTGGCGTACGGCAGCGAACGAAGCCACCGAGATCACCTTCACAGCAGATGTTCGTGTTGGTGCACAGGTATTGCATGCAGGCACGTATTCGCTCTTCAGTATTCCTGATCAGACACAATGGACGCTGATTATTAACAGTGGTCTGGGACAGAGCGGTACAGGACAGTATGATGAAGGGGAAGATATTATGCGCGTTGTGGTTCCCGTGACTGAACTGGACGTAATTCGGGAAGCGTTCACAATATCCTTCGAGGAGCAGGAACTTGGGGTCAATATGATTGTAGAGTGGGATCGTGTGAGGGTGGCGTTGGGGTTGAATGCGCTATAGGTTTAGATGTCGAACATTCCCAGATTACAGACTTGACTGCAGAGCGGTGGCCCGTTTGTACTTTTCTAAAGACTAAGCTCGGACATGTCGTTGCGGTTACTTGCCTGTACAGCCATTGCGTTTGCACTGTTTGCAGAGCCCTTGCAGGCCCAGCCATTTACGTTTTCTTCAGTAAAGCCAGTTTCCCTGAATGAGCTTGAGTATGGCCAAGTGGCGTTCTTTGATCTCAATGGCGACGGGATGCTCGACCTACTGGGAACAGGCAATTCTGCAAACTTGGTTCCATTCATACCACGAGTGTATGTAGCCCTTACTCAGGGGGTATACAATTTTTCGGATGGGAGTGAAGGACTGGTTTTTTCCGAGCAAGCGCTTGGCCAGGGACTTTGGCAGAGTTCGATAGCAGTCACCGATTTTAATCGAGATGGCTATGTAGATGTTGTGGTGTCTGGCCGGATTCATAATGGTGCAAATTTCGAAACACGACCGCTGGAAGGTACTACGCACGTATATCGCGGCAATTCTTCTGTTTCCTTTGCACCTGTCTCGGCGGAGCTTCTCGGCGTTTACGGGGGGAGTGTTAGTGTCGCAGACATAGACGGGGATGGAGATGAAGATCTTCTCATAACAGGGCTTCGTACACAGGACGAAATTGCAGCAGCGCTATATCATAATAATGACGGTACTTTCGAACCGGTGCCATTCCCATTTGAACCGCTCGCGATGGGCGATGCTGAATGGGCTGATATAGACAATGACGGGGACTTGGATCTGGCACTCTCTGGAGTAACAGAAACCGGGACTCCCAAGACCAGGATTTATCGCAACAATGGGGTTGGCAACTTCACCGAAGACACGGTGGATATGCCGGGGTTATTGTTTTCTGCAATGGACTGGGGGGATTACGACAGCGATGGTGACTTGGATTTAGCATTGAGTGGAGCACGCTATCACAGTACGAAATATTTCGAACCAGTAGTGCAAATCTGGCGCAACCAAAACGGACAGCTAAGCAATACGAGAATAGAGTTGCCTTCTGTTATGCAGGGTGATGTGGCTTGGGGAGATTACGACAGCGATGGTAATTTGGATCTGTTGCTGATTGGTGGCACTGATGTGGGTAGTGGACGCTCTGGTCGGCTATACCACAATGAAGAAGGGGTCTTAGTGCCCCGCATTGCCGTGCCTGGTGTTGCTGCATCCAATGCGGTATGGGGGGATTACGACGGAGACAATGACTTGGATCTTGTGGTTATGGGCAGCAGTGTGAATATCAATCCACTACTGAGGCTCTATCGCAATGATTCACGTGCAGTTAACAAGGTTCCTGTTGCACCAACGGGGCTGGAAGCATCTGAAGATAATGGGATTGTTACCCTTGATTGGCAGGCAAGTGCGGACGCAGAGACCGCAGCAGCTGCACTGAATTACAACATCCGGATCGGAACGGCCACAGGCACGGATAATGTTATGGCCGCTTACAGCGATTTGTCCACTGGCCAACGCTTGTATCCTACCCGGGGAAATGCAGGGACCCAAACTTTCTGGAGATTACATAGCCTCCCGGCAGGCGACTATTACTGGAGCGTACAGGCTATTGATCACAGTTTTGTGGCCTCTTCGTGGTCGGAAGAAGGAAGCTTCAGTGTTTCAGGAGGGGGCGGCAAGTTGACCTCTGTTCAGGATGTAGTTCCTTTGTCGACTACTCTGGATGTAGGGTATCCCAACCCTTTCAATGAACGGGTGACTATCCCATTTTCTCTGGGTGACCAATCAACCGTCGAAATTTCGATATACAATGTTCTCGGTAGTCTCGTGCGGCGTCTGGTGAATGATTCTTTAGAGCCAGGAAACCATCAAGTGCAGTGGACCGGGACAGATGAACGTAATATGCCAGTCGCCCCGGGACTATACATGGTACGCATGAATGCCGGGACTGTGCAACACGTACAACATCTAACCCTGATTAGATAAGGGATTTACATAATATGCCCCTTGCAGGGCTACTGTAATGTTCAAGTTGGTTGCTAGTTTGATAGCTATAGCGTTCTGTGTATCTGTAGCAAGTGCCCAAGAGGCTAGTTTATTCCAGGAGCTACTCGTAACGGATCCGGTGGGGTTACGCTATGGTGGTGCAGTACTGGGTGATTTTGATATGGATGGTGATCAGGATCTCATTATGATTGGATATGCGGATGAAGATCCGAGACCCATTTTAGGTCGTGATGCAGGTCCATTGGCCGAGTATTATGATCACGATGGAATTACGCAAGTTGAGGTCCCCAATTCGGTCGGGGAGACCGAGTTTGTGGATGCGGTTGCGTTCACGCGGTCAAGTACAGTAGGGCAGGAGTTGATCGGCCTGTGGCATAGTGCGATTGCTGTTGGTGACTTTGACTCGAATGGCACATTGGATATAGCCACTCTTGGTCTTGATGGGAATGATGTTGCCAGACTTTATGTGTACAGCTACTCCCCAGATCAGGGCCTCCTTGATCTTTCATATGAACTGGAGGGTCTCTACTCCGGTGATTTGGGTTGGGGAGATTTTGATAATGATGGGGATATTGACCTTGTTGCTTGTGGCCGTAATCAGGGAGGTACGCCGGAAACAGTTCATTATGAGAACACAGGTGTATTTCCAGATCGTTTTCAAGTCTCGACGAACACGTTTGTGGGTTTGGCTGAGTGTGATCTTGATATTGGAGATTACGATACGGATGGAGACTTGGATTTGGTGATAGCTGGCGTGACTGCCGAGGATGGCTTTTTGACCACGGTTTACGACAATACTGGTTCAGGACAGTTGATGCAGGCTTCACACGTTTTCAGGTCGCGTGGATGGCAGTCCGTAGCATGGGGTGATTTTGATATGGATGGAGATCTGGATTTGGTGCAAAGTGGAGCAAGAATTACGCCGGCGATTCTAGAGGGCGTTGTGACGATTTACCGCAATGAATCTGGAAATTTTGTTGAGGAGGACATATTGGAAGGAGGCTTTACAAATGATCCTACGCCAGGGCGATACGATGGGAATGTAGACTGGGGTGATCAGGATAATTCGGGATATCCAGATTTTGTGATTACAGGTTTTGAAGGCCCGCTTTCTTCAGAAAGCACCCAGGTTTACAATGGTTCGCGAGGTGTCCGGTTTGAGAAATCTGTGCCTGACAAATTTGACGGAGGTGTGCACGGTACAGCGCTTTGGTTTGATCATGACTATGACTTAGATCTGGACTTGTTTGTCATGGGAGATGCTCCGCGCGATGCGACGACTCGCGTGCGGGTGATGCAGAATACACTTTTCTTCGGGTTGGAGTCGCCGAGCCCGCCAACTGATTTGCAGGCAAAAGTTATTGGAGGTACGTCAGTTGAGCTTTCATGGGGTAGTGCCAAGGATGCGAATACACCCAGTGCAGGGTTAACCTATAATTTGCGTGTCGGTACGGATCCGGTAAGTATGGATTTGGTTTCTCCACTGGCAGACCTATCTACGGGGCGGCGCTATATATCAAGAAGAGGAAACGTTGACCATAACACGTCCTGGACTTTACATGATTTAGAACCAGGCACCACTTACTATTGGAGTGTTCAGGCGATTGATCAAACGTTTTCTGCCTCCGAATTTTCGGCAGAAGGGACCTTTGAGACGTTCGATCCGGTAGCTAATTAGTCCAGGATCCAATATGATCCAGTTCGGGTTGCCGATGGAAGGATCATGGAGAGTATTTTATCAGGGCCCGTACCCTGTCTCATTGATCGTAGTGCACGCTGATACTGAGAATTGAGGTTTAAATCAGTGTGGTTCCAATCAACTTTGGTACCTGAGCCACGGGCATCGCTGTGGAACGGCAAGTCGTAGAATAGAGGCCTGAGTCTAGCTGTTGACAGGAGTGAGCCAGCCATACGGATCATTGCCCCGCTTCACGATATCCAGGAAGGCTTCCTGCAACTTATGTGTGACCGGTCCTCGTTTACCCTTGCCAATGATGTGCTTGTCAACTGAGCGTATGGGAGTGATCTCGGCAGCTGTGCCTGTAAAGAACAGTTCATCTGCGATGTAGAGCACCTCTCGTGGAATACTGCCCTCCTTTACGGTAATCCCTGCGTCCTTGGCCATTTGGATCACGGATGAACGCGTAATTCCAGGCAGAATCGAAAGATTTGTAGATGGTGTGTAAATCGTTCCATCCCGTACGATGAATAAATTTTCTCCGCTCCCCTCCGCGAGATAGCCGTCGGTAGTCAACATGATTCCCTCCTTGTAACCATTAACCACGGCATCCATCTTGACCAAGCTGGCGTTGATATAATTGCCACCCGCCTTGGCAAGTGAAGGTAGCGTGTTGGGAGCGAAACGGTTCCACGTGGCTACATGCACGTCAATGCCGTTTTCAAGTGCATCAGGTCCTAAATAAGGTCCCCACTCAAAAACTGCAATTACCGTTTCAACAGGATTATTCAAAGGATTTACCCCCATGGCTCCCACACCGCGAAATGCTATCGGTCGGATGTAGCTGGAATTTAAACCACTCCGGGAGACCGTTTGGATAGCGGCGCGCTCAAGTGCTGCCTGGTCATAGGGTAGCTGCATTCGGTAAATAACAGCCGAGTCCACCATACGACGCATATGCTCGCTGAGACGGAATATAGCAGTGCCCTTCTTCTCTGTATGGTAGGAACGGATACCTTCGAACACGCTCGATCCGTAATGCACTACATGTGAAAGTACGTGGATTTTTGCGTCCTCGAAGGGGACGAACTTACCGTTAAACCAAATATCATGCTCCATTGTGACCCCAGATTTAGGAATTCGCCTAGTACTAATGTAGACGTAGTTATGTCCCGAAAAAACTACGTGTGATGAATTATATTCTTGATTTTCTCATAGGGCTCCTCCGGCTGGTCGAACTTCCTGGCTTGTTTATCCACCATCAAACCGGAAGAATTCTATGCAAACCAGGGAATTGTATACCTGAGTAACCACACGGTGCGGCAATTTAACTATGTAATTCCAGATTCTTACGCATACGGTGCGAAACAATTGCGAAACTGAAGATGGTCCACAGGATCTTGGCAGATGCCCTTAAAGTGCCCATGAGCGTTCCTGTTATTTTGGACACACCTACACGCCTGCGATAAGATGCAGGGACCTCTGTTATGCGTAAGCCTGCAAGATTCGCCTTTATCTGCATTTCGATCGTCCATCCAAAGGTGGTATCGCGCATATTCAGGTTTGTTAAAGAGGTATACCGGATAGCTCGGAATGGCCCCAGATCGCTATAACGTACCCCCCAGATCCTGCGCATCAACAGGCAAGCCAGCCTATTACCCCACCGGGCCTGTGGTAATAGTGCGCCCTGTTCACTTTCCCCCATCGCACGACTGCCAATCACAAAATCATGTGTACCTGCTTTAATCGGGGCAACAAGCTCAGACATTTCATTAGGGTGATCTGAGTAGTCACCGTCGAGAAATACGATCACGTCGGGGTTACGGCTGGACGCATACGCCAACCCGCGCAGGCAAGCATACCCATAGCCGCGTCTGGGCTCGTGCAAGACAGTCGCCCCGGCCCTTCGTGCATTTTTCTCTGTTTCGTCAGTGGAAGCGTTATTTACCACGATCACTTCAGCTGCCAATCCCTCGGGGATATCTCCAATGACTTGTGCAATCGCAGCAGCCTCGTTGAACGCAGGGATAATAACGAGTACGCGCATGAACGTGCAGGTGTATTAGATTAATTTTAGTTGTGTAGAGGATGACTTATGTAGTCGGTACTGTTGCAGAGATGTTGGAATCCCAAGGAAGGCGTAATGAGCAGCCTTATTCACGCGAAGAACAAACAATTCACCCCGGAGATTACTGGCCGTAACGGGCGGCGAACAATTTGCTCATACATCCACAAGTCGAGGCAGAGCAGTGGTACTGGGCTGGCCTAATGTTGTACAACTTCATAAGTCCCTGGCGGCTTTGCCCACACAGGGGCTGGAACCGCAGCGTTTCCAAGGGGGATGTACCCGAGTCCCTGAGCGACAGTGTCGGGTAGGACCCATTCTACAGAGAATCTTCCAACCGAAGCCAGTAGACCAAAACCATTTTCGACATTAGAAAGTGTTCCTGGCTGTGCCAAGAGCTCCCTATCATAATCCCCGCCGGGCGGGACAAAGTCTTCGTCAAGGATAGTTATCCGCAAGGCTACACCGGCCAAGCGATAGAATGCGCCGAGCTCCAATTTTGTAGAGAGGGTGTCTCTGTCTTGGATCAAATCCTTGTCCATTTCCCAGACATTGGTCTCACCCGCAAGGGGTCTGCTGATAGGTGCGTAACTCAACTGATAGTCCTTGTAAGTAAAATCACCCAGGGAAAGGAATCGATACCATTGTTCAATTTCAAAAGGGGCTCTATCAACGCCATGCCACAAGACCCGTTGTCGGGATTCAAGTCTAGTAGTCAGGATGTATTCCAGCGTGGGATCCATCACCTCTGCGTCCGGCAGATCAGGCACAGTCGTTTCTGCAGAAGTGATAAGCTCACCATCATTTGGGATAATTTCTATACGATAAGTTTGAGATGGGCGGATGCGTATTGGGGCAAAGAAGATATGTCCGATTTGGCCATTGTCAAAAGTGTGTATAGAATCCCTCCAGCTGTGGGTCTGTTGAGTTGACAATTCGATTGACTGCACGGTCACATCCAGTACATCACCGGGTTCGGTGATAGAGCTTCGGATGGGAATCACACGCACAAACTGGGAGTCGCGTGCCATATCCAGTGTACCAAAAAGTGTGTAATCACGATCAGTATCGATGATTGGTGATACTGAATCTTCACACGCCGCGAGGATTCCCACTAGGATAATAGTGGGTAGTAAGATGAGTTTCCGCATTAGAACTCGAATTTTAGGCCCACAGCGGGGATAAGTGGAAGCTGGTCAAGTTTCTCCAGTGTGAAGAGATCAATGTAGAACAAGTTTGAACGATCATATGCGTTGGTAGCACTAGCAAGGACCGAAACGGCTGTATTCCTGGAGATCTCAAAGGTGCGTTCCAGGGATATATCTAGCCGGTGATAGGCAGGTAGCCTTCCACCGTAGGGGTACGTGTAGAGTACGCGCGTATCTCCGTGCTCATCGAAAATATCAGTGGGGCCACTCAGCAGGACAAATTCGTCAAATCCAAGAGCTTGACTGAAAGGCAGGCCGGAACCATATTGCCAGCGTACATTGAGGATAAATTTCGCGAGCGTTAGGCTTCCAACGGCATTAAGCTGGTGCCGTCGGTCGTGAGGTGGAGAGAACTCAAATTCGCTGCTACCAAACCAATATTGAATTTCGGTCTGTTTGGCCTGATAACGAACCTTTGCATAGCCATAGTTCAAAAACCCATAGAATGGTCCGGCAGTAACCTCAACACGGCTGTCAAGGCCCAAGACATTGCCGTCTGCCGGTTGCAAACGTGTAGTGAATCGAGGGAAAGAGCTCCACTCCGCGATGGAGAGATTATTCATTGTTTTTACAAAACCCTCAACAACGAATCGGAACCAGGAGGCTGGCCGGATCTGGTACCCGGCAAGACCATGAATTGCCCTTGGAACTTCTCCGAATGGTGAGGTCGTCCATGCCGTGAAGACATCTCCGGCATCACGTCTATCGGTGAGTCCCACAATTTCTTGGTGGTATATGCCACCAGCCAAACTGACTTGATGAATGCCGCGGTTGTAGACCATACGAACACGTGGTTCGATGAAAGTCCGCCCCTTACTTGGGAATGACGAGAATCGTACACCGGGTTGAAAACTCAATCCCTCTCTTCCTTTCAGGTCAAGGAGCACATAGCCGCCAGCCTCGCTGACGAATTCTTTATCCTGATGTGCATTTTGGAAAGATCCACCCAGACTGCTGTTCAACTCGCTGAAACGAAAATGAAGTCCCCAGGAAACGTCTACGAGCCGGTTGTAGTGTGTAACATTTGTAGACAGGTTGATCTCCTGTGAATTCGAACTTCGCGAAGGCTCTTCAGATTGGCCGAATGTGTTCTCAATGGAGGAAACAGACAGGAGCAGCTCGGCCTGTACAGGAATACGTGTAGGCAGCAGAACATAGCGCGCACCAATAGCCTGACTTGTCCAAGTTACTTGGTTTTTAGTGCTGTCAGCTTCCGACTCATCCAGAACACCGATTATGCCGCGGTCAAAGGAGCGAAGTCCACTGATTGATGCTTGGCTGTTATCGGACAGATCAGCATGAATCTTAAGAAACTGGTCATTAAAATCGTAAGGGAGCGGTCGATCAAGTACGCGGGCTGCTCCTTGATCGATGACCGAGAATCTACCGGAAACCAATGCAGAAAGACGCCCTTCAACAATGGGTCCTTCCAGGAGTGCTGCACTAATGAAGGGGGCGGCAGAGAATTCCCCTGCCATACGCCGTTTGTTGCCGTTACGGGTGGAAATATCAATCACTGACGAGATGCGTCCACCATAACGGGGGCCAAACCCACCTGCATAAACATCGGTGACGTTCAGAATGCTGGACGGGAATGCTGAATAAAACCCAATCAGGTGGAAAGGCTGGAACACAGTCATTCCATCCACAAGGACCTGATTCTGTGTCGGTTCTCCTCCACGAATAAATAGCTGTCCGCCCTGATCACCGCTCGCGACCACTCCCGGCAGCGTAGCGAGATAGCTGGCCAAGTCGCCCGATATATCAGGCGAAGGAATTAGGGCGATATCACGGGGTGTGATTGACTGAAGCCCTCCAGTCAGGCCAGCTATACCGGCTCCCTCCCTTTCGGATTCGACCACGAGCTCATCCAGGAGATCCTCTGAGATCGATAACTCGATATTGTAGGAGATAATATCGTCCGGGGCCACGTCCAGAGTATCCAAGTGGGTATTATATCCAATGAATGAGGCAGCCAGATAATAGCGCCCGGGAGGAATACCACTGATGGCAAAGAGACCGTCTCTATCTGCTGCTGCGCCTATTAAGGCGTCGCCGTCATCTGTCAGGATGACGTTGACACCCTGTAGAGGTTGTCCGTCGGCAGCATCTCGGATAAAGCCTCGTATGATTGAGTTCTGGGCCTGTGCCTGACTTACCGTCAGAAATACGCCTAATAAGAGTAGGTTGCAGAAAGTACGCATGATCAGGCACGTTGATGGAGAGTTGCAAGTTTTGCCCCGTACAAGATCCAAGGGCTGGCTTTGAGAGGATAAAACTGCTGCGCAGCGACCTGGAGACATAGATTGCCTATCTTCAGGATCGTGGAAAATACGAAACCCCAGGATATATGAGCCCAAGACTGCATTCGAGCGAGGATAATCACGCCGGGTCGCATCGTGGCGCACGCAGAATTTCGTCTACTAGAAAGAACCTGCGCTGGCTGATGTTGATCATGGCCGCGTTCATCCTTTTCATTGTGATGAGGCAGGTTATGAATCCCTTTGGAGATAAGGACTATGCCGAAATTCCGCATGGTAACCACACACACTATGTACCTAAGGATCGCGATCATGATGTACCGTTATCACGCTTTCCAACCGAACCACCTGCCGAAAACGAAAGAATCCTGCCGGATGGTCGAGTCGTTCCCAAGTGAGTTGTGTAAGTAGCGCAGTACACTGATTTTGTTAATCTGGTGTGATGCTTCGGCGACAATCTGGTACTGCATGCACGATTGAGCATTAGGGAAATTTTCGCGTTCTCTCCAACCATTCTCGCGCTTCTCTCAAAAGGCTTGATTTGCTGGGTCATAGCCGCCCTCAACGTATATCATGCCCATTTGTTTGTTGTGGTCTGGTAGGCAAAGTCACTCCTCCTCTTCGGTACCCAGTGATCCGAATACGCTTCCAACCATATCGGAGTAAGTGTACTGCTCCTTGCCAAGCATTGACGTTTGATAGAGTCCTTCCAGAACAAGTTCATTGAATAACCAACGCTGTCTTGCCGGGACCGAGCTCGTTTCCGTCTTCACTAATTCAACAAGGCCGGGAACAGATCGCAGGTGTCGCTTATACGCTTTGTCTTGTAACTCGGGATCCAATGTGAGCGTATTGCCGGCTGCAAACCAGCCCAATATGCGACGGTAGACTCCCCGGTCTTCTCCTTTGGAGCTCGGGTCTGGAAAATACTTGGAAAAAACTATCCGAATGGCACGTCCAACCAGGAGGCGGGCGACTTTTTGTGGGCCTTCCTGCTCACCCTCATATACAAGCTCCACTTTCCCCGTGATTGCCGCATCAATGTAGTAGAGGTCACTTACCCTCACACAAACATGCGTTAGTTCGTCACGGGCAGCTCGTCGTTCAGCATTTGAGATCACGGTTTCGAGTGCAGAGCGTGTCATTCGCGCCGATACTCCTGATTTTTGATCTACATATTCGCTGGTACGCGCCTCGAAGGCGATTACCTCGATAATCTCCCGAATAAAATCTGGAACAGTTACGGAGGAAGCATGGCATCGATCTTGCCATGCTTCCTGCTTGGTGATGGCTATTGCAGTATCAACGTCTCTAGGGTAGTGTGTTAATACTTGGGAATCAATGCGATCTTTCAGTGGAGTAATGATGTTGCCCCGGTTGGTGTAATCCTCAGGGTTGGCGCTAAACACCATCATCAGATCCATAGGAAAGCGGATGTTAAAACCACGGATCTGAATGTCCTGTTCCTCCATGATATTGAGTAACCCCACTTGAATTCGTGCCTGCAGGTCGGGGAGCTCGTTGATCGCAAAGATTCCCCGGTTGGTGCGGGGAATGATTCCAAAGTGAATGATTTCCTCATCCGCGTAAGTGAGTCGTTTCTGGGCGGCCTTGATGGGATCAATGTCTCCGATCAAGTCAGCGATGGAGGTATCCGGAGTTGCCAATTTTTCCGCGTAACGCTCGCTTCGATGGCGCCAGGCGATGGGCATTTCATCACCGTACTCATTGTAAAGCTCACGCGCGAACTTTGACATGGGCTTGCGCGGATCATCATTGAGTTCACTACCCGCCACAACGGGTATATATTCATCAAGGAGCTGGGGAAGGAGTCGAATTATGCGACTTTTGGCCTGTCCTCGCAGCCCGAGGAGGAGAATGTCGTGGCGGCCCAGAATTGCGTTCTTGAGTTGCGGGATCACACTCCGCTCGTATCCGAGGATGCCGGGAAACACTTCCTCGCCATGATTGAGACGGAGCAGCAGGTTGCGACGCATCTCATCCTTGACTGACTCTGGTCTCGAATCCCTATAGTAGTCGGAGCCCTTGAGGGCGCCTAGTGTCTTTATGTCCGTAGGTATGTAGTTGTAGTCCACGGTATCAACCTTGTTTTGGAGGAATCCATCGGTACACTCTAATTGAGGGTGTTGGCTCCACGAGTGCTACGGCTAGGGAATAGGAGGTATCCTGGTTGAGCTTCGCAGCAATATCGATGGGGTAAAACTTTTTGAGATAACCGGGATTGGCCTCAACAAATATGTACTGGAGCATTCCGGATGTATCGTAAATATCAATCCGCACCCAGCCGGCACGCTGGTTCAGTACGAACCAGAACTCGCCAGCAGCAGCAGCTGCGCTGGTGATGAGCGGTGGACCTCGACCCTGTCCTTGCTCAAATGCGTATGTACGTCGTAACATCGGCGAATCGAATCCCCACCAGCGTAATGTATCGGGCTCCTCAATCAGGTTCTCAGTCCAGAATAGCGCTCGTGGATAGAACCCGCTCAGGCTGACTAACCGACCCTCAGCGTCGCGCAGCAGTCCAGAGTGCTTCCAGGATGATCCGTACAAGATAGATTCCTGAACAGGAGTTCCGGTTTTGTCTAATTTCCACAAAAAATGTGTTGTATCACTTGTGACGGCCTTAAGATACAATCCAGATTCAGAGGCCAATGCATACTGTAATGAGTTGACCGGTGCCTGTGTCACAGTGAAGGATACCGTAGCAGTTGTATCTACCACAAAATGAAATTGACGACTCTCTGGAGCGAAGACAACCAGCGAATCATCTCGCCAGCCCGCGAGGTACGGAAAGGTAGTATTGGGTAATGTGAATGAAGCATGAGAGGTCCCCTCGGGGGTGAAGATAAAGATTTTGTGGACTTCGGTGTCTCCTACGTAGATTTGATCTTCGTTTCCAAACAGTAAAGTTCTAGGGAACTTCAGGTCGGGGGCAGTAATTATTCTTGGCGGTGCAAGCGTATCAGGGGTAATACGTGCTGCAATCTGTCTGGACAGAGAGTCCGTAGGGGACACTGCGCGTGATTCAATGCGTTGACAGGATGAGGGGAGGCATCCTGTAAAGAACACGCAGAAGACTAGAATTAGCCATCCAGAATTGATACGACTATGCGACGCGATGATCAACCTTCTGTCCTTCCAATCTGGAGACTTAATTCCAACTCACGATTATCGCGCAATATATGGTAAGTAATGGTATCTCCCGGCCGAAAATCATACATCCGGGCCACATAGTCTTCCTGATCTGTTATTAGTTCATCTTGGATCGCCGTAATCAGATCATAGGGCATTAACCCCGCTTTTTCGGCCGGCGAATTACTATCCACTTCAGCGACAAGGACGCCTCGCGTATCTTCGAAGTCCAGAGCTTCAGCGATGTCGTCTGTTATCTCCACAAGACTGATTCCTGTATAGTACGAACGGTCAACACGACCATTCTCTCGCAGCTCGGCTATAATTCGCTGAGTTTTTTCAGCTGGCACAGCAAATCCCAAGCCAATGGACCCACCGTTTTCGGTGTAAATCACGGTATTTACACCGATCACTTCACCGAGGGCATTTATGAGTGGGCCACCGGAGTTTCCGCTGTTGATAGCGGCGTCAGTCTGAATCATATTGTGGAGAATTCGATCATCCTGGATGCCCAGATCTCTTCCAGCTGCGCTGACTACCCCTACGGTTACACTTGGAGCCGCCGCCTCAAACAGACCAAAGGGGTTTCCAAGCGCAATAGCCCATTCGCCCACAATTGGTTCGGGTTCACTGGAAAAGCGCAGGTATTCAAGGGGCTCCTCGGGGGAAACCTTGAGCAATGCGAGATCTGTGGCTTTGTCGGCTCCGATGAGATCAGCATCTAGAGTTTGACCATTGGCAAGTGATACAGTGATCTTAACAGCATCACCGGCTACGTGGTGGTTCGTTACGATGTAGCCGTCAGGTGATATAACAAAACCACTTCCGAGGTTTTCGACATGACGTTCGATAACTCTTGACTGTCTCTCGGAAAAGAATTGTCCAAAGAATGGGTCGTTGAACAAGCTTTCAAACGGATCTCGGTAAAGCACCCGTTGGACCTCAATCACATTGACACTCACAATTGCGGGTGTGGCCGCTTGAACTGCACGTGTGATCGCCGTTTGGCGGCTTTGCGTGATTGACTCATTGGCTGAAACCGAAGGTTCAGTCGGCGCCAGTTGTTCCTGTGACTGTGCATTGTGCTGACAGCCGAGAAGAGCTATGCCCAAAGTATATACTAGTATGCGTTCCATTGCCTAGAATCTGACTACTGGCTCTCTTTACGAGAGCTTAGTACTTGTGGTTTCTTTTACGGAGGATTTTGCGAGCTGCGAGCAATCCGGCTACACCTGCCTGCCCAAGCTCCCGATTCGCAAAATGACCGGACCAGTACAATCGGGGTTGCAAGCGGTCGGGGGCAGGGAATAGCAATTGATCTAGATCTCGTTCAAAGTGCAGAGTATGCCCGCCAGGCACACCAAACTCGGTTGCTATGTCGGCTGGAACCCAGAGTTGCCGGGCAAGAATATTATTATCCAGGTCGGGGAGCTGCGCCAGAATCCGGTTCATCAGCAATTCCCGACTGCTCTCCGTCCAGCCGCCGCTGACATTATATGGGGTTTGCAGTGCATAGATGACCACAGTATGCTGCCCCTTAGGCACGACAATTTCGAGGGATTGTCGAGGAGGAATCTGTCCATACTTTACATGATCAAAGGCACGTTCCTGTATGATCAGGTCGGGGGCTATACGTACTCTGCCTGACTTAAGCCAGTCAGGCAATCCATCCAGTGCGAGCGCCAACACAGCACAAGTGCCCCGGGATCGTACAGGTGGCCAGTGATGAACCAGGGCAGGGTTCAGCAGGTGATCTTTCAGCATGCCGGGTGAGCATGTGGCCAATATGAATCTGGCATAAATGGGTTCACCACCTCTGATCATAACATGCAAGCCGTTCATGTCACAAAAGATCTGCTCAACCCTTGCGTTCGTTCGAAGGGTAGCACCGTTCGAAATTGCAGCAATCTCCAGTTCCCGGACCAGTGGAGCATGGCCATCTGTAGTCTGCTCTGTTTCGTGAAGCAGTAGCTGAAGAGCGCCAAAAGGTGATTTTGGGGCCCCAAATGTACGGGCGGCTGGGGGGGCGGCCAAGGCATTGCACTGGTCTCCAGCAAGATTGAGTTCGTTCAGTAGATCTATGCTGCTAAGCGGGATCCATTGTGCTAGGTTTTTCGCCTGTGTTTTGAGGTTGGGCGTTACCCAGGTGCTTTTTCGCCGCAGTGAAGATTTCTCCAGGGGTATGCCGAGTATGTTTTTTAACACTTTACTAGCGTGTGCCAGATCGGGCACCGGTCTGATCAGGTAGGTCTCTTCTTCCTGGAGCCCGTAGGTCGTTGTTGCCTGGGGTTCAGACAATGCAATTCCCAGAGCTTTGCTGAGGGTGTTTTCAATTTTTCCGGGATAAGGGCGGAAACCGGGAATATGGTGACCGGGTGCGAACGTATGGTATGCTGATAAGCCTCCGGCATGGGCCCGTTTTTCAAGCACAAGCGTATCCATTCCGGCTTTAGCAAGAACAGCAGCAGCAGCCAGGCCGTTGGTTCCTGCTCCAATTATGATAACATCCGGGCTCTTCATCAGATTTTCTTACGCAGGAGTGCTTTTGCCGCTAGCTCGCCGCTGGCGCCCATAACCCCGCCGCCAGGGTGGGTTCCTGATCCACACATCCATAGATTTCGTATTGGCGTTCGATACCCTGCCAGTCCCCAGGCTGGTCTTTGAAAGAGTAATTGGTTCAGGCTGAGTTCTCCATGGAAGATGTTGCCTTCTGTCAGGCCAAAGTCACGTTCCAAGTCCAGTGGGGTCAGTACCTGCATGTGCTCTATGTGATTCCGTAATCCAGGAGCAAATTCTTCAAGCGTATCCAGGACGGTGTTTCCGAATGCTTCTCGTTGAGATTCCCAGGCTTCAGGACCTTCTGCGAGCTCATATGGCGCATACTGGACAAAACACGACATTACGTGTTTCCCCGGCGGTGCAACAGTAGGATCTGTAAGTGACGGGATTACGGCGTTAATGAATGGACGTGACGAAAAGGAACCGTATTTGGCCTCGTCAAACGCACGTTCTAGATAATCAACGTCGGGAGCGATTGCAATATCGCCGTACAAGTGATCTCCGACGCCTGGCCGGCAGGCGAAATCAGGGAGACCATCAAGGGCCAAGTTGACTTTGCCGCTGCTTCCCCGGAATTTAAAGCGAGCCAGCGAGTCGACTACTGTTTCCGGCAGATGTGGCTCGCCTACGAGCCCCATCAGTGTTCGTCGTGGATCGAGATTGGATACTATTCTGCGTGCGGTGACGCTATCGCCGTTAGTAAGGACAATCCCAGTTGCACGGTTGTTCGACACCAGTACTTTGTCGACTTCGCAATTGGTACGAATTACAGCTCCATACGCTTCGGCAGCTCTTGCGCAGGCGGTACTGACGCTACCTGTTCCTCCACGGGCAAAGCCCCAAGATCTGAATGCACCATCGATTTCGCCCATGTAGTGATGCAGCAGAACGTAGGCTGTCCCTGGTGATCGAACTCCTTGGAAGGTGCCTATAATTCCGCTTGCAGCAAGGGGCGCTTTTAGTATTTCTGACTCAAACCATGGATCCAGGAAGTCCACAGCGCTTAATGTGAGCAGCCTTATGAGTTGCTGAAATTCATGTTTTTCCACGCCTCGAACAGTACGAAAAAGGTCGATGAGCGTGCGAAGATCCTGCGGGCCGAATCCGGTTGGTGCTGGCCGGTCGATAACCTGGGCAGCAATGCGTCCCAACCGTGTCATAGTGTGCTTGAACTTGGGGTAGTTTTCGGCATCATGGTGACTGTAGCGGCTGATTTCCAAGCGGGTGCGGTTGGGATCCCCCCAACGTGCGAGCCCGTGACCATCATGCAAAGGCTGGAAGGCACAATCCATGGGAATCACACGGTAACCGTATTTGGCCAACTCTAACTCCCGAATGATCCGTGGACGGAACAGACTTATGACATAAGAAGCCACTGAGAAGGTGAATCCAGGGAACACCTCTTCAGATACTGCTGCGCCGCCCAGCACGCTGCGCCGTTCAAGCACCAGCACCTTACGCCCGGCACGTGCGAGATAGGCAGCACAGACCAGACCGTTGTGTCCGCCCCCTATCACAACCACGTCCCATTGCACGCTCATTCCACGGGTGCCCGTTTATGTGGAGGATCATAGAAGCGCGGCGAAACGATACGAGCATCCACGCTGTGACGTGAATGTTCCACGGTTAGCTCAATCTGCACGGTTTCTGACGAGTACGTCTTCTTAATCGTGGCCAGGGCAATGTATTTTTTGAGTACTGGCGACCATGTCCCACTTGTTGCATAGCCGACCTGACATTGACGTGCATGATCGCGGTAGAGTGGAGCAGATAGCGACCACGCCTCTGCAGGCAGCATAGGGGGGAGTCCTCTGGATTCATACAGATCTCTTGTTTGAGACCAGTCAATTTCAAGCCCAACCATGTTCCATTCTGGTTGCTGTAATTTTCGTAGTGCAGACTGACCAACAAAGGGTTCACGATCTAAATGTACCATCCAGCCCAATCCCAAGTCATAGGGCATGGATTTTTGCTCCCGGATGAGTACCCGCGAAGCATTATGAAAATCAACTCCTTTATTTAACAGCCCGGCCTCAATGCGACACACATCCAAGGCTTTGAGGCCAGTAGCTCTCAGTGCAAATCCGGATCCTGCTTCCATTAAAGTATCCCAAATCTCAAGCGCACGATCGGCGGGAGGCCACATTTCGTAGCCCAAATCCCCAGTGTAGCCGCTCCGTGATATCCAGAGTTCAATGCCGTTTACAGAGGTACATGTGGCTCCAAAGTACTTAAGCTCACGGATTGATTCTGCACCCGCATGAATCAATATTTTGGCGGAAGATGGGCCTTGCAGCGCTAGACCTGCCAATGTCTCCGTTTCATCTGTGATCACAACATTCAAACCACTGGCATGTCTGTTCAACCAGGCAGCGGTAGGGTCCTCGCTTGTAAAAAAGTATGTTTCCGGCCCCTCTCTTAAAACTGTTCCATCACCGAGTACAAAGCCCTCTGCATCGCACCAGACTACGTAAGCAACCCGCCCTTCTTTTAGCCGGGAGAGGTCGCGTACGAAGATGCGGTTCAGTAGCGCTAGGCTATCTGGACCCGATATACGAACCTTGAAGAGCGGGGAAATATCAATCAGACCCGCAGCGGTTCGGATCGCATAATATTCATTTTCGTGTTGAAGCTGATATGACCGGGGGGCATAGTGCCCGGCCCAGCGTGTCCAGTCCATGCTTTTGCATAGTGGCAATTGCCTCGGGTAGAACGGAGTGGGTAGCATCGTAGTTGTAGCGTAACCATGGTTTCTACTGCGAAAATCTAATTTCGTCGTTTCTGTAATGGCCAAATTCTATGATTCAAGGGGAATTTGGGATATATTTTGCACTTTTTTTCTGACATCGACGAAATTCTTCGATTTTCAAGTTTGTTTCGGCGAATTTCAGAAATACTCAATGTATTGACGGTGGAAAGTTGAAAGTAGTTGCAGTTTTGTTTAAGCAATCGAGCAGTGCCGTAGATGAGATAAGCCAAGCAGGTTGGCCTGCCATATTCCTCACAAAGATGAAATTTACGAATTCATTTTGTCCTGTCCTTCGTGTAAGCCCCGCTCTACCGCACGCTCTATGATTCTGCCAACCGCATGCCAGCTCATCCCCATGCGATCAGACACCGCGGAAATATTCATATCCTTCAGATCGTCAATCACCTGCCCCTCAAATTCTTTGGTAAAACGTGCTTTCAGGGCCGCCCACGGAACCGATATCGTCTTTACTCCATGCTCTGGACATTGCACCCGGGGAAGATCCGCCACTACCGTGGTACGGTACGCACATATATTCAGGTGACGCCATTCCCGATGACGACGATCATATCCTGGACAAAGGTTGCCACACACCGGACACATCAAAGCATCATCCGTGCAGACCACATGGATCTGCGCAGTGCGAGACTCCTTGATATGCGTCACCTTTGAAACCTCCCAAGGTGCTTCAATACTTAAAAGTTCACTCCTTGTCTGACGACATTTAAAATTTAAGTCGGCGACAATTCGTTTGAAAAAGAAAGTTTCACACACACCTCTCCCATGCTACAAAATATGTGAAATTTTCTTTTTCAAACGAGTTGTTGCTGGACAACTCCTGTTTTCCGACCGTGCTTGCATTGCCCTGGAATATCGCCGTCTGCTATACGCTGAATCGATGGGATCAGTTGACGCGCTTCACCCGGAATGGAATCGTTGGAATTGACAACAACCTCGTAGAGAACCGGATCCGGCCCGTTGCATTGGGGCGAAAGAACTATTTGTTTGCCGGCTCCCACGATGCCGCTAAGGGCGTTGCCCTCCTCTACTCTCTGCTGAGTACCTGCAAACAGCACAACGTAAAGTATATGGTGTGGCTTGAAGATGTGTTGAAGCAGATTTCCAAACTTCCCGCATCACAACTCCATACACTGTTACCCCATCACTGGAAGGCCGACCGAGAAGTTACGCTCGCAAAAGCAGCATAGCTCCCTGCCTGCGCGCAGGTCCCCAACATCCTCGGAGTCCGATCAAACGGCGCACTGGGTTCGCCATGTAGTCAAACATTCTGGGGCACTGAACTATGCCCGAAAGATTACGCACACAAAATTGAACAGAAAAGTTAGCTCGTTGTACATGGGATTCTCGTACGGATACCAAATCAGACCTCTTACCCCAAAATTGCCGCCAGATTCGCAAATTCATTCATCCTCCTGCTCTGACAACATCTATGCGATGAAAGCTCCAAATACACGCTAAATCCTGACCAAATCCACCCAAAATGATCAAATCTGCCCCCCAAATCCCCGAACTCATCGTATAATCCCACGACCAAAATCATTTTCTGGCAAGCACTAACTTCCGAATATAGGGGGGAAGTTAGTGCTATCTCGGAGGACTGGATATGTACCCCGAAGGCTTCCAAAAACAGACTACCCACTCATAAAAGTGAAGAGCCGACACATTTGATAGTCTGTAACGAATTCATGATGGATAAAATGGAGAGCAGACATCAAAGGCAACTCCTCCAGCTTCGCCTCAGATTTGCCAGACCTCAGCGAACCCGCATGAAACGGCCCGTGTGCAAAGAAATTCCTTCGGGAGAATCAACTATCAAGCGATACAGATAAACCCCCGATGCGAACCCCATATTGAGCAGGGGGATTTCACGTCCCCAGCCAGCAGACAGGTCAATCGGCAGCTTCAGGAACACGCGCCGCCCCGTCACATCAAGAACTTCAACTCCCACACGGGCGGGCCAAGGTAAATCAAAGCGTAGTCTGGTAGATGTTCGAAACGGATTCGGATAGTTACCTTGGATAGTGAACTTCGTCGGTACAACACCCCCCTGCTCAACAGCGACGGAGGGTGGGCAAACAGGAACGTCAGAAGAAAGAAGGAAAATCCCAGCCAGCCATGTTTGAAACTCGGGGTCTGGCGGGGAACACAATCCCGAGTTGTCATGAAACCAGAACCATTCAAGATTCTGCAGTTGCAGGAAGCTACGCGGGAGCGGACCAGAAAGCAGATTGTTGTGCAGGACCAGTTCTTCCAGTTTCGACAGGTTACCCAGTTCAAGCGGGATCGAACCAGAAAGCTGATTATGGTCCAGAAACAGGGCATACAGCGTCGACAGGTTGCCCAGTTCAGGCGGGATTGAACCAGCAAACTGATTGTCGTACAGGAACATCGCTAGCAGCGCCGACAGGTTGCCCAGTTCAGACGGGATTGAACCAGAAAGATGGTTTTGGGCCAAGTCCAGTTCTTCCAGTGCCGACAGGTTGCCCAGTTCAGGAGGGATCGAACCAGAAAGATTATTGTCGTACAGATTCAGAGAAGACAGCGTCGACAGGTCGCCCAGTTCAGATGGGATCGAACCAGAAAGATGGTTTCGGTCCAAGTACAGCTCTCCCAGTGTCGACAGGTTGCCCAGTTCAGGAGGGATCGAACCAGAAAGATGGTTTTGGCCCAAGTCCAGTTCTTCCAGTGCCGACAGGTTGCCCAGTTCAGGAGGGATCGAACCAGAAAGATTATTGTCGTACAGATTCAGAGAAGACAGCGTCGACAGGTCGCCCAGTTCAGATGGGATCGAACCAGAAAGACGATTGTCGGACAGACTCAGAGAAGACAGCGTCGACAGGTCACCCAGTTCAGGTGGGATCGAACCAGAAAGATTATTGCTCTGCAATTCTAGTAGTCTCAGTCCCGCCAAGTTGCCGATCTCAGGCGGAATCTTGCCAGTGAGATTGTGTTGCGGTAACCTCAATCCAACTAAAGCCCCGCCAGCAAAGATAAGTCCTCTCCATTGTTTCAGAGACTCAATATTAGTAGGTATCGTCCCAATATCCCAGCCCGAGTTGTCTGTCCACCTATCTCCATTCGTCGTAGTATAAAATGTGCTCAAGGCCTTATATAGCACCTCTAGAGACACGCTTATGGTTAAATCAATTACGCCTGCAGAATCCTCAAACCCGCCGTCTCGAACATGAGCAAAGAGCTTAACCGGCTGATTCACTGAAGCACTGTCGGACACACTGAACGTGAATTCAACCGCAACGGAGTCACTCCCGCCGAGAAATCCAACGTTTACTTCACGCGTGTGCCAGTCTATAAACGGGTAAAATTCCTTCCCCGTAAGCTCCACGCGAAGCTGTTGAGCGTCGTTAAAATAGTTCTCGAACACGACCGTTAGTGTTACCCTTACACCGGGGGAAATAGCGCCATTGCCATCATCAGTGAATGTCCAGCGTTTGAGTTGGACCCCAGGAAAAGCCGGAGATCTTTTCACCGCGGCCAACGCGTTCACGAAGCCGTTCCCCAACTCTCCGAGGTAACTCGGGTTTTCGGCATACATACTTTCACTTGTAACTTGAATATACTCATGTAACTTGTCGGGAGACATATCGGGATATCTCGTCTTTACTAATGCAGCCACTCCCGCTACAAGCGGAGATGCGAGCGAGGTCCCTGACGCAAGAAGGTACCGGTTGTTCAGTCCTGTTGTTAAGATGGATTCACCAGGGGCAAAAACGGATACTTGTTTTCCGTAGTTCGAAATACTCGATAGTCGGCGGGACCGCTTTTGGGTTGCGCCCACTGACAATACGCGTGGATGGAGTGCAGGGTAAACGAAAAATTCCTCATCAATAATTCTTGCTTCGTTTCCGGCAGCACTCACGATAAGAGCTCCCATGTCTGTGGCTAAGTTGATAGATTGGTCTTCGAAGTTGAGTTGACTCTCGGAAGACACTACGCCCGCCCAACTGGCATTAATGATATCTGCTCCATTGGCAGCTGCGTAGAGAACACCTTCATACCCGTAGCAAATCCGTGGTCTGTCATAACAGGCCGCGTTGATGTGCATGATATCTGCATTCCAAGCTGCTCCGGCCAATCCAATACCGTTATCGGTTACTGCGCCAGCCACCCCCGCCACAAGTGTACCATGATCCCAGCCTGCACGAGGCGATGGGTCGTTGTCTGTATCATCCCCGTTCTGAAAGTTAACACCGTGGATATCATCAATAAACCCGTTCTGGTCGTCATCAATGCCGTTACCAGCGATCTCATTTGGATTCGTCCACACGTTAGCCCTGAGATCCACATGATCCCATTCACCGCCGGCGTCCACGATTGCAATAACGACGCTCGGTGACTCATCTTCACCCTTAACGAAATCCCATGCTTCCGGCAGACGCAATTGTTGAAGTTCGGCCTGTCGCGAAAATCCAGGATCATTCGGATCCACTTGATTGACCACTTGAATGTGGTGCACCATGATGGGTTCAGCATAGACCACGCCCGGGGCAGAATATAACTCTTTTGCAACATGTTCGGGAGTAGCATCCGACTCGTAACGTACATAGTAGGTCCGGCGAAGCGCCATCAGGTTACGGTACGTCTTTGGCGTAGGCTCTACATGATCCAGAAACGGATAGGTGCGCTCTATCAAATGGGTTTGGTACTGCGATGCTCTTTTATCAAATTCCTCCAACCCGGTAACACTCGACTTGTATGCAATAGAAACACCCGGATCAAATTGCACCACAACGACTTTCGGGACAAACTCAACCCTGTTCTGTCCCAATGCTATGGATGTGATTATCCAGAGTGGAGCGAACACAATTACCAGAAAGACTGACCTAGAAATGTCTCTACCCTTAGAGATATCTATAAGTGGCATGTTTTTTGGGCTTTCATTTTGGTTCTTCACTTTTAGGAGTGGGTAGTCTGTTTTCGGGATTTCATCCCATATTGTCTGGGGCATCAGATGCGGGTTTTCTTTGACTCCTCGGAGAGCGCATACGCGAATGCTACGGTCCATTTTTTGAGATTGGTGTAACGCTTCCGCAGGGCGGCCTGCAGGAAAACATTCAGGGGCCAAAGGATGAGGCGGACGACAAGGGCGAGCATCGTAGAAACGACAGCTATGCCTAGTCCGACCAAGTCGGAGCTTTCATGTCGGCTTCCGGACATGAAGAGAACGAAGATCCCGAGCAGTGTCCCCAAGAGGCCAAGGCTGAGTGCAATGTAGACAGCGGCGGTGATGTAGCGATCGGTCTCCTTGTATTTTTCATGATCAAAATCAATATAATGGAATGCATAGTTGATCATGGATTGGGCGGAACCTCCACGTTGCTGTTCTTCCAGGAGTCGGTAGCCTGCAACAGTGAAGGGGTTTTTGGTGGTGGTTTGCTCGATGGCGCGAGCAAAGTTTTCGGGGGAGGTTTCGGCTGGATCAATCTGGAGCATGGCATGGGTTCCGCGCCACTGCCGGAATTGCCGCACATAGGCGGAAGTCAGCAGAAAGAGGCCAATCAGGAACAGAGCACCGAGCGGCCACTCGAATCCTTGGGCATAGCTAATCATATCCCACAGTGAAGTGGGGATGGTTTGCTCCTGTCTGATTCCTATGGGGATCAGCAGGTAGATATTAACGATGAGTAGCATTGGCATTGGACAGATAGAATCAACGAATTTGGAGATCGTATGTAGGAACGGGTTCCAAGTTTAGGGTTTGGGTGAAATTGCTTAGGTCTTCTTGACCTAGTCGGTCAATCAGTTCGATGCGATAGTTTCCGGGCGGGAGCAGCAAAGTGAACCGGCCTTGTTGAGACACGGTAGTTCGAGCCACTTCGCGGTTTTCCCGATAGAAAACTACGACGGCCAAGGTCGGGGAACTCAGCGGCAGGTTTTCGACGGAACCATTCACAATGGTATTTTGGTGCACGGGGATGTGAATTCGCTTAAGTTCAGCCGGGTCGGACATGAAGCCGAACGCGGTTCCACCAGGCAGGCTTAACTGTGGGCCGGGGATAGATCGCGGATCAATCACGACCTGGTAGGGGGTACTGGGGGCGAGAAAGTCCGCCCGTACGCCCCCTGATGCGTCTGTTTCGGTGCTTGCTCGTATGACTTGGATATCCAGTCCATCCAGGGGAACTTCTCCGGGATCTTTCTGACCGTTGCGATCTATATCCAGGAACGGTTGGAGCAGTGCGCTGCTCCAGGGGTGCGAATGTCGGGACAGTGCCGGAGCACGATCCAGGGCTATGGAGCCATAGAGGCTTTGCTGGTGGTACGGGTTTTCCGGATCCAGAGACGAATGGCTGGCAAAGTTGGCCCAAGGGGCATTTATGCGCAGGGAGAACGAAGCACTCATCCTTCCGGCCGCCACGTCATAGCCGACCCGTGCTCCAAAGGAGACCGTTCGGTACGCAGCATGGAGTGTTCCCCCTGCAAAATCCAATGATTCAAACTGCCCCCCGTCGGCCTGGAAGCCAATTCGTCCTCGGAGGGCGCCCGGTGTCATATAGCGGGTGAGCGTGCTGCGCCATTGGACACGTGTATCTCTGGGGGCATCAGACGCAACGCGTGTGATTCGGGGACCGGCTGCAAGCGCCAGACTAATGCGGCGGGCCAATCTTGCCGTGCCAGAGGCTTGCATGTAGGTGGAAATGTGTCCACCGAAGGATTCTGAATGATCCGCATGAAAAAACAGGCTCAGCCGTGATGTACTCCATCCGAACCGGCTTGTCCAACGTTGTCTGTAGAAGCCGAATTCGGGGTCATCTGACAGTATGGCATCGGTCTGGAGTTGCATGCGATTCGAGAACAGCTGTAGCGTCGCCCGGGCTGTGCGTGCAGGGTAGGCAAGCTCTGCACTGACCATGATGGCGTCGGCGATCTGTTTAGCAGCGCCCAGTGTGGCGATCTGTGCCGTCTCTGTATACGTAAAGCTGCTGAGTGCGGTTAAACTGCGGGTGAGTCCATAACTGAGGCGGGCATGCCCATAGGGGGTATTGTCGGTTTGTGTCCGACCACCTTGCAGGTCATAGTACAGTCTGCCGGCGGGAACCAGGTCTTCGGTAATGAAGAGGGATCGTGTCTCCCGTGTGGGAGGGCCGCCGCCGACGGGAGCAATTTCGATGTCTGCCTGGAGGGTACCATAATAGGCGGGAATGTGCAGGAGATAGCGTCCTTGGCCGTCCGCCTGTACACGATCGGCCACCACGCCGGCAACCGAGGCCGTAACGATTGCATTCGGTTCTGTAATCCCGCTCAGTCGGGCTTCGCGCTGCTGATGTCGGGTGGAGAGCGGTCGGTTACTCATTCGCAGTCCTTCATACATCTGGCGCCCAGCCCAGTGATGCTCATAGGTGCGGCCCAGTCCAATCTGGGTGATCCAGGGAGACTCCGGGAAATCCAGCAAATAGTTCACCCGTCTCAGTGCAGTTTCTGTACGGTCGGTGTGGGAGGCTGTGGCATCGACATGGATCTGTCCCCAGAGCGCACTGGCCCGTACGTTGAACGAACCATTGTAGTCTGCCGCATGTTCAGAGCGCTGCATGCGGCTCATTCGGTACCCGAGCCAAGCGCTCCCGATCAATCGCCGTGTACGCCCATAGAGCAAGGGGCCCGTCTTGAGGGTGGCGGCCCGTGATCGGAATCCAGGCACGGCAAACAGTTCTTGTGATACTTTGAGAAGCAGTCTGTCGGTATCATAGAAGAGTGTTCCCTCGGGGAAGACCTTCTGGAGATTGGGTGGGGTGAGCAGGAAGCGATCTCCGCTTTGAAGATACCCTTCCGCATCCAACGAATCTATTCTGCCGGATTCAAGATCAACCCTCGCGGTGCCTTGGGCAAAATCCACATCATAAACGGCTTCGTCGTACCGGGCGCGCACGTTGGTGCCCTCAATCACTACGGGGATCTGGATCTCTTCCAGAAGTGCCGGAAAATCAATAAAGTAGGTGTTTTGCTGGGGATCCCAATAGGCGAGAAGAGGACGCATGGACGGCGCTGACAGCGGACTGAGGACCCAAGGTGCTTCCTGCAATACCCGAACGGGCTGCAACCCCTGGGCAGACAGGTCAGGGACAACCCGCAGAAGGACTAGCAGAAAGAGCCATGGACTTGGTCTGTGCATCTGGATCAGTTGGAAACCTGGCTGCGAATAGCTCTAAAACGTTCAAGGAGGGCTTGGGTCTTGTCGAGCTCTCCAATTCTGCGATAGAGCCCGCCCATCTCTCTCAGGTAGGCCAACTGATCCTCTTGGTCAAGTTCGTCGAACACCGCTTCCATTCTCGGCTCAAGCTTCAGGGCCTGTTGCGGATTGTAGCGGGCCAGTCTTAAAGCTTCAATGTAGGCTTTTCCCGTGTAGGTGCTTTCGAGGTCTGTAACCTGCATGAGATAGGTGAAGGCCAATCCGGATGATCCGTTCTGGCGGTGAGTCCGGGCACGATCAAACAGGAGCGCGGCATAGGCCTGGCGCAGCTCCTCGGCGAACGTCGGATACGGCACGGGGCTCTGAACCAAGCGATCACCCGCAGCGGATATGCGAGCACGGGTTGAATCCATTAATACGCTCTGCCAGAGTGCCTGCAAAGTCTCCAGGGCACGGTCCTCAAACCCGTTGTCGTACGAGAGGATGGCGTACGTATATCTGGCTTCGGAGCGTGCGGCTGAGCGCGTCAGTGCCGGAATGAGTGTTTCCAATTCGGTTAGTACCTGCAAGGGTGTCTCGGGGGCGGCCTGCTGCAGACTGTCAAAGACGAGTCGATGATCCAGATTCATGTGATCCCACTGGGCCCAGACCAGTTCCTGCTCTGCAAAATTGGCAGCATCAGGAGAGGTGGCATAGGTGTAGGCCTGAAGCAGGGCGCGGTGCACTCCGTGGCCGTTTCTGCTATGGACAAATTCCCGATAGGCACGCACACTGTAGTTAAACATCTGTACGCTGTCAAGCGGGACCTCTTCAAAGGCCAGTCGCGTATTTTCCAAGATGGTTTCTGTGGCCCGGAGCCACAGGATGGCGGCTTCGGAGGAGCGACCAAGATGGCCCAGTGCAATGGCTATCTCGGCCCAGAGTCCGTGTTCATTCGCACGCAGGGCGGCAAGCCCCCGAAGGAGTCTAAGGGTCTCTTCCCAAGCAGACTGCTCCCGGAAGTAGTTGGCCCGAATAGCATACACCTGAGCCAGTTGGTAGCGGGATTCCTCGTGTCGCGGATTGAGCGCCACGGCGTCTTCCAGCCGTGTCTGAGCCGTCTCCAGTAACGATTGTGCCAGTGTGCTGTCCTGGGCGGCCTGAGCTCGGGCGGCATCGGTTACCGCTTCGCGGGCAAGCTGCACGGCCTCCGCAAAGGCGTCTGCATCCAATTCACTGTTCGCACTGGTATCACTAAGCACCGAGGGACCCGTGACAGCCGTCAAAACACTCTCTGCATGCATCACCAGTTGCTGCCCTTCCAGAAACCACGCCTGCGCCTGTACCTCCGAAGTAGCCTCCACAAAGGTGCTGTCAAACGTGTTCACCACATCGCGAATCACAAGTGAATCCACGCCCGGCAATGGGCCCGTAACAAACGTGGACACGGGTTCGGGAGCTGGAATAGGTTCCTCTACAATAGGTGCAACCTGCGCACATCCAAACCAGACTATTGCGGCCAGCAACGGTAATGCCCTGATATATTTAATCATTTTCTGCCTGAATCAAAAAGACTGCGTTCCTGCCGGCCCTCTGAATAACCCGATTCACCTCCAACAGGTATATGGCCGGTGCCGCTTCATCGGCATGGATTTCGACGATTCGTGTGGACGGTGTCCCCACAACTAGATCGTACAACCGCGCATACGGAAGGGACTCCTCTTCATTAAGGGAATTCAGATACGTCAAATTTCCGGTGTTCATCATGGAAATCTGCAAAGGTGTAAGCACGGTGGCACCTTCCTGAACCTCCGTGCTTACGGGTAACTCTACACTGAATTCCGGCATCACGGCCACCGCCACCAGCGCAGCCAGAATAATCAGCACAATGTCAACAAAAGATTCATCCATTAGACTGGGACTCGTTGGACCACCATGACAAAAACAGGTTGAACACACGGATTGCGTCCGGGCTTTGCACAGATGTCTCCTCCAATTCCAAGGATACCACCCGGGAGTCTTCATCAAACTCAACACGCCCCTTTTCGTGGTAATTGGCTCTGTTTTGCAATCCCGGATCAATAAAGTAAAACAGTATGCTGCCCTGGATCAAGGCGATCTTTAGTGTTCGGCTGGAGGGGGCATAGGCTAGTTGCAAGGTCCAGTTCTGGCCGTCCAACAGGACCGGGCCCTTGAACACCAAGTCCGCGGCCGCTGATCTAAACAAGGCCCGGATGGCGGGGTCCAGCGACATGCCTTGGGAGGCCTTCATCCACAGCACCACAGCATCCTCACGGGCGACCTCGTCGGGGGTCAGTGTGCTCCGGTCCAAGCCTTCGTACACCGATTCAAGAGTTCCAAGACGGGCCGAATCCTCTTCCCGAAGCGTGAGTTCGCCCTCAGACACATCCCCGGTGCCATCTGTGAGCTGGATGTCCGGGGAACTTGAAAGTCCCGATACAATGTTCGGTCGCAACAGCGTCCCAGGGCTCCGTTCGACTTGCGGAAACAGGTCTGGGTTCCGGTCTGTACGACCCGTCCCGAGTCCCCCCAAGGCATCTTCGGTCCCGAAATCCAGCTCCGGTTCTGTCTGGAGGAGCGATTGGGAAGTCTTTGTTTCCAGCCCCTCTTCATTTAACGAAGGAACATCAGACAGAGACAGATCCATAAAGGAAGACAGCAATTCATCAAAATCCTCCAGTGTCACCTCCGGCTCCTCCTCCAAAACAACATCTTCGGTCACCTCCTCCAGTTCAATCTCCTCTGGAGTATTCATCGCAATCGCCATGGATTCCAAAACGAAACTCTCAAGGGACCGATCCACACCCGCGCGCGTGGGCATGGGAACAATATGGATCACCACAGCAATACAGACGATCACCGCCGTAAACAAACTCACAGTCAGACTGCGATCGGATTGAGAAAAATCCTCAAAAAAAGAGGGCCGCTCCATTTGGGGAAAAATCGTATTGTTAAGGAATTCGGAAAACAGCAGTAAGGTAAGATAAATGGCCTTTTGGAAAGCAACATTTTTTACGGAATCCTGCCGTCCAGAAGTCATCCCCAACGTACTTAACACCATCGTTTGAGGACGACTCCCGCCCGGACAAATTTTGCCGCAGTACCATCCCGGTAAACCACATAGACACAGGTCTTATAGATCGGCTTGTGTTACTCCCGCAAAGACGCAATGTAAAAAGACGACAGAGGTACTGGATCGTACTTCCATAGTGTGGATGTGGCAAACAACATTAATCATGACTATGATCCTGAATTCGATGCTTAACATTCAAGAAAGGACCCAACATGTTCGGCATAATCAGTTCGGAACGGTACAGGTTCTGTCGTATTTCCGGCACAAGTCTAGAAGAGAAACCAAGTGCTGCACAGGAGCAGTCCCTTCAGGAATCAGCACAAAGATTGCTGTACGCGACTGTTGCTCCATACATAAGACTAGGTCTTGAAGGCCCTCCGAGTTGCAGAGAATCTCCTGTCCGTCATCTACGAGAAACCGTGATGTACCGCTAAAGCGCAGATTGAGCACATCCGATTCTTGCTCTGGGGTGGATACCTCCTCGACTTCTCCAGGCAGAGCTACATTAATTCGGGGCGTGGTCTCCGTCAAAATCAAAAAACCGACCAGAAGCACAAACCCAAGGTCGATAAACACCATCAAATCCGACCGATCTCCTTGCATGACTACTTTTTACATTCACGTGAAGTTACTTGTGCCGCAGTGGTACTGGATTCAACCACTACACAACCATCTACATCCAGAAAGGCACGAATCTCTGGTTGTTTGTGAGCCATCAGGATCATAGGCTCAGTACCGGGCTGCACACACTGGTTTGCCACTGGAGCAGCATACTGCCACAAGTCTTCGGTATAGCCCCAGAAGCTGGCCCGTACATCGTCGCCCTGCAGGGAGATATAGCCCTCAAAATCTCCGCTTGGATAATAGTTCAGCGCAGATCCCAAGAACGAACCTGCAAGCGCTTTTTTGGGATTTATTTCCTGTTTGGCCTCCTCCGCAACCATGCCAATACGTTCTCGCGAGGTCACCAGAACATAATCTGTGGACAAACCCTGTGTACTTAGGACTGCCGCCATCTGCTCCGGCAAGTAGGTGCCGAGTAGAAACTGCTCTTCTGCCGGGTAGAGAACCAGAATATCATTCGATCCAAATCCGTCCCGCGTGAGATCAAAGAATAACGCATGCGTGTACGCGGTATCCTCGGGAAAAATGAACTGCTCCTCAAGGAATGTGCGAAGAAACGTCAAGTTGCTCATTTCGGCAGCGGGTATCACCCGCTGGGTCACCTCTGCGGTCTGTCCGAGCACCGGACCGACCATGCCCACAAGACCGATGGAGCCCCAAAACAGATACGGCAATATTGCAATGGGCATCGCCCTCTTAATCTCCACGATACATCGGTGGAGAAGCAAATGGAACGCTTGCATAAACCGGTGACCAGTAATCATGTCAGGTTGCACGAACTCACAAGTCGTTGAAAAGGTGCACATCGGCAGGGGGGCGAAGATTCGGTGGGTATGGTTCGAATTTTAATCTAAAGGGTCCTTGGGATCTGGCCTCCAGAGCAATACGCACTCGGCTGCGCGTCACGACCAGAAGGTCGGAGCGTCCCACCTCTCGGCCTCCGTCTTCGAAGACGAGTACCTGACCGTAAAAGGGGACCGTATCCGTCTCAAAAACAACAATGAGGGCCTCCTCGGTTTGCGACTCCATATCCGCACGAAGCAGTGCGGGTTCCGAGTCTGGAATATAGAGTGCCGGGATCTGAAAGACGATCCGGGCCGGGCCCACCGGGCCCGGCGTGCGAAGCTGATCAATATAGCTGCGCGGCGTCACGGTAAAATTGAACATCCCGGCGTAGCCCCGCTCCTCCATCGGTCCGGTGATCGCAGACTGAACCTGTTTAGTCTCGCCAGGCAATAGTACCACGATTCCTGGATACACGGACAAGGCCGTTACAAGGTTGTCCGGCCCCATGCCGGGATCAACAACCAGGATAGATCCGCTGTCCCCATGCTCCCGGTACCCGAATGTGGTAGAAACCTCCACCTCCATCGGGTAAAGGGATGGATTATGGAGTTCAAAGGTCACACGGCGGAGCCCAGATTCAAACACAGCGACCTGTGGCCAGATTTGAATCCGCTCCTCTCCGGATAACGTAGCGCCTTGAGCCGATTCGAAGCTGACACCGGAGGGGCCCAGCACTACCACCTGCCGGGCGGCCCCAACAGTCAGCATGACGGGGATCGTGAAGATTTCCTCAACCTCATTGAGTGTCAAGACTACGGCCGCATACCCAGAATATGTTCCTGGGGCGGCCCCTTCCAGGGAGGCGGTCCCTCCGATACGGATAACATGGCAATCGCCGGGATCTAGACGAACCCGTATGGTCTGACTAGCCTGGGTGTTCGCCAGAAATTGGACGCAGGACTCGGAATAGGCCCACTCGGGAACCAGCGTCAGCGTCCGATCCTGCTCCGAGTGGTGTAATACGACGGAGCGTAGCTGTTCCAAGGACACCGTCACACTGTCCTGTGCCCGAAGCATCATCCGCCCAGCATTTGGGGCTCCTTCGTAGATCTGCCCGGACATCTGCTCTGTCGCCGGATCCAAGACTACCTGCCCCTGCGGCCCTGCCACGCCAAGGTCCAGACTGGATGTCGTAACCTCCATTACTTCTGAAGGCAACGTAGCGGGGTTCAGTACCGTAACCTCTAAGGATGCCTCCACCGGATCTGCAAGATCAGCCCAGACGGTTACCGTATACGGATAGGTGAGCGAAACCGCACGCTGGCGGAGAGGTACCTCAAACAAAGGGCTTGCTGCCGCAGCGTCTGAGAGCCGCGTCGGCGGAGTCCAACGCCAACGGTATGCCAGATCCAGATCCTGATCATTGGTCACCCTACACGCAATCGGTTGCGGGGATTGTCCCACAGTGACTTCCACGCTCTGTGGACACTCCAGGGAAAGCACTGGACGGGGAAACACGATAATTTCAACCTGCTGCGGCGCGGAAATTTCGTAGTGCGGCGGCGCATCCACTTGAAGCAGATAGGTCCAAGTGGTGGTGCTGGTCACCAAGGACGGCGTGTGAAATACTGGCGGCGCTCCGCCAGTGCTCTGGACCAGCAGGTCCTCCGTACCGTTTGCCAACTCCCAGGTCCAAACGAGATCCGGCGGTACGGGCGCGGGTATTGAGCAGTCTAGGGGCACCTCCGGTGACCCCGCATAAACCTCAATGGGACTGTTACAGTTCACCGACAGCGGTCCCAGATTCTTGAGAACCGTCACCACCACCCTAGTCGGTGTGGCTGGCGGATCAGCAAAGTCCGCCGAGGCCGTGACCTCATACACATAGTCCTGTACCAATTCCTGCTGATCCGCCGGAACCTCAAACAACGGCGTTGCCACAGCAGGATCCGAAAGCCGTTCGCTTGGCATCCAATTCCACTGGTAGGTCAAGGGGATCCCCTTGGAGTTGCTGGCTGTGCACATAAGCCGAAGTGGCGGATCTCCCGTACGAGCCCGTGAATCCTCGCAAACCACAGCAATGTCCGGTTTCTCCAGAACCGTTATTGAGATAATCACCCGATTGGATGTTCCAGCATCATCATGGGTTGCCGTAACTGTATACTCGTAAAAAGTGTCCTGCGTCACATCCTTCGGCACATGAAACGTGGCCGTCCCAAGATCATCACCTATCAGGTACGGCTCTAATAGCTCAAGCGGAGTGTCTCCTTCAGCCGACCAAGACCAACTTAACTCATCCGTGGGACTGTCAATCGTGCCACACACAATGTCAAAGGCCGTGTCTCCCTCGTAGACTTCCCGCCGCACCGGATCACATTCAATCCCGAAATCCATAGATCCCGATGTATTCCGAACCATCACCGTAAACACCCTTTGCACCACCTGATTTTCCGCAAACGCACGAACCGTGACCGCAAAAGACGTATCCCGCTCAACCTCTGGAATCACCAATCCTGGCCAGTGGTCGTAGATCCTCGGCTGTATCAGAGCAGGCTGGGAGATGAGCTGAACCCGGACCGCCTGTTCCGACATGACCGAACATGGAATCTCCGCATCCATGGCCTCGTCTATAACGAGATCCTCGCAGGTGAGCATCGGTGCCCGATTAACAACATGAACCTCCACAGGCACGGAGACCTCCTGCTCCGCTCCCGGAACCTGGGCAATGATCTCAAGCATACGAACGGATGCGGTCTCATGAATCACGGGGGCACGAACAGAATAGTTGAACGCCCCCACGCCAAGAAATTTTGTCTCACTGTGCGGAGGCCAGTCCAACTCAACCCGGTACTCCAGCAGTCCCTCCGATGAATGAAGCCCGGTACATGGAATCTCTACCATCTCCCCACTATTAGCTGTGATTTGCGGCACACAGCGCAAAAAAAGCACCTCACTTTCCGCTGGCTCTGATATCCCATCAGACGAGATATCCATAGACGCTGTACTCCCTGACCATGAACGCTGCACGTCTTCCAACACCACAGATTCCCCCGACCGATGGACAGAAATTGAAATCACTCCCTGATCCACAACCGCTCCCTCGTCATCAAAAACCAGACGACTGTACACTATGTGGTAAGGCATTTCAACCTCCACAGGCGCATGGAAATGGGGGGCCGCCGCGGTTACGTCACTCAAGTAGGCCAGCCAAGACGGATCCTTACTTGTCCACTGATATGTGTGAAATTCCGTCTGCAAAGCACAGTCAATCAGCGAGGACATCCCCGCAACCACCTGCAGGCTTGAAGGACATCCCTCCGATCTAGATTGCCCCCATGCCGACATTGCAAACACCATCCCTGCAAATACGCATGAGACATATTTCATTGGTAAGGTCTCAAATTTCGTGGACCTATAATGAATTACAAGTCCCGCCAATAAGATACCACATCTGGATGCAAAAACCATTTGGTTCTATCCACAATATTCGTGGTAGAACCCTAGGATTCCTAGACTCTCTACTTTATACATAGGCTGCTAATATTGAAGAATTCCTCTCAGATTCACTCCGATGTCATCCATTGCATTTTTGTGGCCATGTGCCAGTCCATAGACTGAGAAGGTCAGTTGTTCCCATGGGCGGAGTTCGCCACCGAACCGGTATATCGTACCCTGCCGTGACTGGGTCACCCCCATGACAGGCCGGGCCGAGCCCTTTCTCCACGGAATACCGTATCCCAGTTCCAGCTCGGTCCGATGCGTGTGAGTTCCCAGTGGCACTGCATCCAAAATTGTCTGCTGACGATTCAGTCGCATCCCGTGTCCCCGTCCCCACGATGGCCGCACACGCACCATCAACCCCTCCAATTCCATGCCCACCTGCAGCGATCCCGAGAATCCCCACTCGGTGAACGCCTCCGCGGTATGCATCACCAGTCCCTGGGTGTGCACCTCCCCCCGCAAACGCCACGCCGGATACACAACCCGTACCCCTCCGCCAAACTCCAGGCCCACCCCCGTCTCCGCACTCCCGCCATCGCGACGCACATTTGCCATTACGTACGGACGCAATCCATCGCCGAGCCTTGCATTTGCTTCCACGCCGGCCCGTACACGATACACCTCCGCCTCCACACCATGCGCCTTGATCTCGGCATCCGTTACCAGTATATCTCCATGGTAGCTCAACCCAACCGCACCGCTTGACACCAATGCCCCCTGTACCCCCATCGCACCAAACCGGGATACCAGATCGCCTTCAAGTTCCAGTACCTTCGCCTGCCCGCGTCCCATGCCTGCACTCAACCATACATCCCATCCCGCACGGGCATACGATACATACGGATAGATGCCCGTCAACCCCGCTGTGATCGCGCCCGACTGCTCAATCACCTCAAATGAACCGTCCCCCTGACTGTGCGCAAAAAGCACGCCCGCCAATACCCGCTTCCAACGATAGTCCAACCCCAACATCCCCGTCGTGACTTCCCCATCGAGTGTCAACGCATCCACATCCCGACCATTGAAATGCCGGAACGCACCCCGCCCCCACACGCTCAACGAATCACGGTAGGGGATCGCCGACATCCGGCATCCCGCCAACAACTCGCCCAGAGATGGATCCCATGAAGAAGACGCGTGCCAAAGCTGCGCCATCTCTGCGCGCGCTGCCGCGCCACAAGACGCACCCGTCGTCCCTGAACGGAACCGCTCCCCCAATGCATCGACGACCTGCGTTGAGAACGTCCGCACAAATCGCGCGGCATAAGCCTCCAGGATCCCCTCACCCGTCGTGGTCGACTCCTGAATCGTCGCCACCCCCACCGACTTCCCAAGCTTCACCTGCTTCGAAGACACCAGATGGACCGTGAACGTCTCCTCCCGCCAGTCAAACCCATCCTTCAAGAGCGGAACGGCTATCACGGCTTCCGTGCTCCCGGGAGGCAGCATCACCACCCCCGAAGATGCCGCATAGTCCTCACCCGCCTTCGCCGTCCCATCCTGCGTCCGGTAGGTCGCCGATACCATCCGCGACTGCGGATGCGACAGCGATACCCGGAACTGAACCACCCGCTCCTCTTCCAGCGCCAGCGCATCATCTATCCGAAGATACGCGCCCCCATCATTGTCCAGTATGGTGCCGGTTCCCGTACCACGCGCAATGATTGCATTCCGAGGACTCGACAGCGTTACCTCAAACCGCTCCATCTCCTCCAGAATGCTGTCATCCACAAGGTCAATCATAATCGTTCCCCGGGTTGATCCCGGACCAAAAATCACAATCCCGCGTGATGCCGTATAGTCCACACCCGCCTCAGCCTCCACATCCACCGTCTCATACTGCACCGTTACCGTCTTGTCGGTTGCTTGACTCAACTCTATGTCCAAGCGGAGGGTACCCGCATCCTCCGATCCCCGCTGATCATAGATGGAAAGCTCCAGCGGACGCGCACGCTCATCGTTATCGGTGATCGTGACACTGGTTGTATGGGTAATATTGTCGTAACCGCCGCCAAATGCCGCGAGCATCAGCTCCACATGATCCGTCCCAAAGTCATTGTCGTCCTCCCCTGCGGTCAGCATCACCGTCTGGGGAATGTTCCAGTTCGTGGTCGTGAAGGTGAGCAGGCTCCGGTCCAGCGTCAGCTGCGTTCCCGCATGCCCACTAAAAGACACCTCCACCGAACCCGATGGCCGGGCGGATAGACTGACACCAAACGGGTGTATCCCCCCCTCTTCCATCGTCACTTCCGTCACGGCCACGATATCCGGCTCATCATTGTCCCTGATCGTGACCTCGACTGAACGCGTTACGCCCGTATAACCGCCCCCGCTGGCGATCAAGGTGATCGCCTCTTGATCATCCTCAAAATCCTCATCCTCGTCCGCCATCAGGGTGACCGTATGGGGCGTATCCCAGCTACCCGGCGTGAACGTCAGATTCGCTGGAGATAGCGATAGATCCCCCATAACAGCGGGGAGCGTCACCGTCACGTTGCCGGAAGGCTCGGTGGTGAGCGCAACCGCAAAGGTCTGCAAGCCCCCTTCCTCAACCGTCACCAGTGCAGGGACATTAATATCCGGCTTATCATTGTCCCTGATGGTCACCCGAACCCGAACCTCCTTGCCCGTGTAGTCGCCCCCGGTCGCAGATAGGATCAACGCCACCTCATCATCAGCAAAATCAAGATCCTCCGCAGCGATCAGCATCACCTGCCGGGACTGACTCCAGTCTCCGGGCGTGAAGATCAGACTCGGAGGGGTCGGGGTCAGGTCGCTCCCCGAATAACCGGTCAGCGTCAGCGTTACCGCATCCAGGGGCTCCGAGGTCAGCGAAACCTCGAAGGCTCCTGTACTTCCCTCCAATATCGATACAGAGGGCGGTGCGTCAATCCCTGCCTCATCGTCGTCCATGATCGTTACCTCCACTTCTTCTGGCGGATCCCCGTCCACCACGCCATCCGGCAGCGTGCCGAACGCCACCGTGAACGTCTCGCTTCCCTCCGCAACATGATCCTGAAGAATGGAAACCACATAAGTCCCGCGCGTACCCCCGGCCTCGATCTCCACCTGGGCCGGCGAAGATGCCCGGTAATCCTGCCCATCCGCAGTGATATCGGTCAACACCAACGGGATCGTCACCGCCGTCAACAACGCCTCCGCCAGCTCCACCGTCAACGTGACCTCATCACCCTCATCAACCGGATTGGGCGTCGCCGACAGATGTAAACGCACGTCCCTCGGTGGAAAAATATCCCGGATCGTCACCAACTGCGATGTCTCTCTGCCCGCCACCAGCTCCAATGGCAGACTCCCCAAGGCCACGATAAAGGTCTCGTCTTCGGTATCGGTGTCCACAACAGTCGCAATCTGACCCGTTCCCGTGTTCTGACCACCAGGTATGGTCACACTCCCAAGCGCCGTGTAATCTTCCGGTTCCGCAGTCGTCCCCGGAGGATACGTCAACGGAACCACGACATCGGTCGTTAATACTTCGCTCAACTGCAGCACCACCGTAATCGATCCCCCCTCGTCAATCTCTTCCGGATCCACGGACAGGGATACCTCTGCCGGAGGAGGAATATCTCCATCATCCAAAATCGTGAGCTCCACCAAAGACGGATCCCCAGGGGCCAACCCCGCAGGCAAATCCCCCAGTGCAAGCGTGAACGTCTCGTCCGATTCAGCAATATCATCATCACTCGTCACCAAATCCCCCGACCCCGTCAGCTCTCCACCGGCAATCGTGATGCTCACAAGGGGAACATAATCCGCCGGTTCCGTCGTTACGTGCGTATCCGTCAAATCAATCGTCACCGGGTTCGGCAACTCCTCCGATAGTGTTGCTGTTACCGTAATCGTACCCCCCTCAACTACCGAAAGCGGTGACGCACTCAAAGTGACCATCGGCGCTGCATCCCAAACCGCCGTAGCCGTGACCGCCGAAGACGGACCCGTATTGAGCCCGTCCGTCGCCGCATCCGCGGCCACCGTGACAACCACATCTGAACCACCAGTCGGCGTCACCTCCAGCGTATATTCGACCGTGTTCACTGCGGTGAAGGCGCCCTTGCTCCCGCCGGTAACCTCCACATCCCCCGCCTCAAAACCTGTCACCGCCTCGTCGAAGGTAAAGGTCGCCGTGAAGGCATCCGTACTATTGATCTTGTCCGGCACGCCCGTGATGGCCACACTCGGCGCCGTTGCATCCCAAACCGCCGTAGCCGTGACCGCCGAAGACGGACCCGTATTGAGCCCGTCCGTCGCCGCATCCGCGGCCACCGTGACCACCACATCTGCACCACCGGCCGGCGTCACCACCAGCGTATACTCGGCCGCGCTCACCGCACTGAAGGCGCCCTTGCTCCCGCCCGTGACACCCACATCCCCCGTCTCAAAACCCGTTACATCCTTCGAAAACGTAAAGGTCGCCGTGAAGGCGCTCGTGCTACTGATCGGGCTCGGCACGCCCGTGATGTCCACGGTCAGCGCCGCTGCGTCCCAAACCGCCGTGACAGATTCCTCCGAAGACGGGCCCGTATTGAGCCCGTCCGTCGCCGCATCCGCGGTCACCGTGACAACCACATCTGCACCACCAGACGGCGTTACCACCAGCGTATACTCGGACGCGCTCACCGCCGTGAAGGCGCCCTTGTTCCCGCCCGTGACAACCACATCCCCCGTCTCAAAACCCGTTACAGGCTCGGAGAAGGTAAAGGTCGCCGTGAAGGCATCCGTGCTGTTGATCGGGCTCGGCACACCCGTGATGGCCACGGTCGGCGCCGTTGCATCCCAAACCGCCGTGACAGATTCCTCCGAAGACGGGCCCGTATTGAGCCCGTCCGTCGCCGCATCCGCAGCCACCGTGACCACCACATCTGCACCACCAGACGGCGTCACCACCAGCGTATAGGTGTCTCCGCTACCAGAGAAACCGCTCCCCGTACCGCCGGTGACACTCACATCCCCAGCCTCAAAGTCCGTCACCTCCTCGTCGAAGGTAAAGGTCGCCGTGAAGGCATCCGTGCTGTTGATCGGGCTCGGCACACCCGTGATGTCCACGCTCGGCGCCGTTGCATCCCAAACCGCCGTGACAGATTCCTCCGAAGACGGACCCGTATTGAGTCCGTCCGTCGCCGCACCCGCGGCCACCGTGACAATCACATCTGCATCGCCGCTCGGCGTCACCACCAGCGTATAAGTGTCTCCGCTACCAGAGAAACCGCTCCCCGTACCGCCGGTGACAACCACATCCCCCGTCTCAAAACCCGTTACAGGCTCGGAGAAGGTAAAGGTCGCCGTGAAGGCATCCGTGCTATTGATCTTGTCCGGCACGCCCGTGATGGCCACGCTCGGCGCCGTTGCATCCCAAACCGCCGTAGCCGTGACCGCCGAAGACGGACCCGTATTGAGCCCGTCCGTCGCCGCATCCGCAGCCACCGTGACAACCACATCTGCACCACCGTCCGGCGTCACCTCCAGCGTATAGGTGTCTCCACTACCAGAGAAACCGCTCCCCGTACCGCCGGTGATGCTCACATCCCCCGTCTCAAAACCCGTTACAGGCTCGGAGAAGGTAAAGGTCGCCGTGAAGGCGCTCGTGCTATTATTGATCTTGTCCGGCACACCCGTGATGTCCACGGTCAGCGCCGTTGCATCCCAAACTGCCGTGACAGATTCCGCCGAAGACGGACCCGTATTGAGCCCGTCCGTCGCCGCATCCGCAGCCACCGTGACCACCACATCTGCACCACCAGACGGCGTTACCACCAGCGTATACTCGGTCGCATTCACCGCAGTGAAGGCGCCCTTGTTCCCGCCCGTGACAACCACATCCCCCGTCTCAAAACCCGTTACAGGCTCGGAGAAGGTAAAGGTCGCCGTGAAGGCATCCGTGCTGTTGATCGGGCTCGGAACGCCCGTGATGTCCACGGTCAGCAGCTTATCATCGTCCTCGATCGTGATCTCCACCGACGACGGACTCCCCGGAGCCAAGCCAGACGGCAGCGTACCGAGCGAAACCGTGAAGGTATCATCGTCCCTCTCCGCATCATCTTCGTTAGTCTGAATGGCCAGTGTCCCGCTTAACGCACCATTCGAAATCGTGATACTGCTCGAACCTGATGGGGCATAATCGCCGGGCTCCGCCGTGCCGTCGGTGATCGTCACCGGAACCGTCACCTCCGCAGACGCTGCCTCGGAGAGCGTCGCCGTGATCGTGACAATCTCTCCCTCCTCCACCGGGTTCGGCGACGCCGCCAAGTCGACCGTTGTCGGCAGCTTATCATCGTCCTCGATCGTGATCTCCACCGACGACGGACTCCCCGGAGCCAAGCCAGACGGCAGCGTACCGAGCGAAACCGTGAAGGTATCATCGTCCCTCTCCGCATCATCTTCGTTAGTCTGAATGGCCAGTGTCCCGCTTAACGCACCATTCGAAATCGTGATACTGCTCGAACCTGATGGGGCATAATCGCCGGGCTCCGCCGTGCCGTCGGTGATCGTCACCGGAATCGTCACTTCCGCAGACGCTGCCTCGGAGAGCGTCGCCGTGATCGTGACAATCTCTCCCTCCTCCACCGGGTTCGGCGACGCCGCCAAGTCGACCGTTGTCGGCAGCTTATCATCGTCCTCGATCGTGATCTCCACCGACGACGGACTCCCCGGAGCCAAGCCAGACGGCAGCGTACCGAGCGAAACCGTGAAGGTATCATCGTCCCTCTCCGCATCATCTTCGTTAGTCTGAATGGCCAGTGTCCCGCTTAACGCACCATTCGAAATCGTGATACTGCTCGAACCTGATGGGGCATAATCGCCGGGCTCCGCCGTGCCGTCGGTGATCGTCACCGGAATCGTCACCTCCGCAGACGCTGCCTCGGAGAGCGTCGCCGTGATCGTGACAATCTCTCCCTCCTCCACCGGGTTCGGCGACGCCGCCAAGTCGACCGTTGTCGGCAGCTTATCATCGTCCTCGATCGTGATCTCCACCGACGACGGACTCCCCGGAGCCAAGCCAGACGGCAGCGTACCGAGCGAAACCGTGAAGGTATCATCGTCCCTCTCCGCATCATCTTCGTTAGTCTGAATGGCCAGTGTCCCGCTTAACGCACCATTCGAAATCGTGATACTGCTCGAACCTGATGGGGCATAATCGCCGGGCTCCGCCGTGCCGTCGGTGATCGTCACCGGAACCGTCACCTCCGCAGACGCTGCCTCGGAGAGCGTCGCCGTGATCGTGACAATCTCTCCCTCCTCCACCGGGTTCGGCGACGCCGCCAAGTCGACCGTTGTCGGCAGCTTATCATCGTCCTCGATCGTGATCTCCACCGACGACGGACTCCCCGGAGCCAAGCCAGACGGCAGCGTACCGAGCGAAACCGTGAAGGTATCATCGTCCCTCTCCGCATCATCTTCGTTAGTCTGAATGGCCAGTGTCCCGCTTAACGCACCATTCGAAATCGTGATACTGCTCGAACCTGATGGGGCATAATCGCCGGGCTCCGCCGTGCCGTCGGTGATCGTCACCGGAATCGTCACCTCCGCAGACGCTGCCTCGGAGAGCGTCGCCGTGATCGTGACAATCTCTCCCTCCTCCACCGGGTTCGGCGACGCCGCCAAGTCGACCGTTGTCGGCAGCTTATCATCGTCCTCGATCGTGATCTCCACCGACGACGGACTCCCCGGAGCCAAGCCAGACGGCAGCGTACCGAGCGAAACCGTGAAGGTATCATCGTCCCTCTCCGCATCATCTTCGTTAGTCTGAATGGCCAGTGTCCCGCTTAACGCACCATTCGAAATCGTGATACTGCTCGAACCTGATGGGGCATAATCGCCGGGCTCCGCCGTGCCGTCGGTGATCGTCACCGGAATCGTCACCTCCGCAGACGCTGCCTCGGAGAGCGTCGCCGTGATCGTGACAATCTCTCCCTCCTCCACCGGGTTCGGCGACGCCGCCAAGTCGACCGTTGTCGGCAGCTTATCATCGTCCTCGATCGTGATCTCCACCGACGACGGACTCCCCGGAGCCAAGCCAGACGGCAGCGTACCGAGCGAAACCGTGAAGGTATCATCGTCCCTCTCCGCATCATCTTCGTTAGTCTGAATGGCCAGTGTCCCGCTTAACGCACCATTCGAAATCGTGATACTGCTCGAACCTGATGGGGCATAATCGCCGGGCTCCGCCGTGCCGTCGGTGATCGTCACCGGAATCGTCACCTCCGCAGACGCTGCCTCGGAGAGCGTCGCCGTGATCGTGACAATCTCTCCCTCCTCCACCGGGTTCGGCGACGCCGCCAAGTCGACCGTTGTCGGCAGCTTATCATCGTCCTCGATCGTGATCTCCACCGACGACGGACTCCCCGGAGCCAAGCCAGACGGCAGCGTACCGAGCGAAACCGTGAAGGTATCATCGTCCCTCTCCGCATCATCTTCGTTAGTCTGAATGGCCAGTGTCCCGCTTAACGCACCATTCGAAATCGTGATACTGCTCGAACCTGATGGGGCATAATCGCCGGGCTCCGCCGTGCCGTCGGTGATCGTCACCGGAACCGTCACCTCCGCAGACGCTGCCTCGGAGAGCGTCGCCGTGATCGTGACAATCTCTCCCTCCTCCACCGGGTTCGGCGACGCCGCCAAGTCGACCGTTGTCGGCAGCTTATCATCGTCCTCGATCGTGATCTCCACCGACGACGGACTCCCCGGAGCCAAGCCAGACGGCAGCGTACCGAGCGAAACCGTGAAGGTATCATCGTCCCTCTCCGCATCATCTTCGTTAGTCTGAATGGCCAGTGTCCCGCTTAACGCACCATTCGAAATCGTGATACTGCTCGAACCTGTCCGCTGCCTCGGAGAGCGTCGCCGTGATCGTGACAATCTCTCCCTCCTCCACCGGGTTCGGCGACGCCGCCAAGTCGACCGTTGTCGGCAGCTTATCATCGTCCTCGATCGTGATCTCCACCGACGACGGACTCCCCGGAGCCAAGCCAGACGGCAGCGTACCGAGCGAAACCGTGAAGGTATCATCGTCCCTCTCCGCATCATCTTCGTTAGTCTGAATGGCCAGTGTCCCGCTTAACGCACCATTCGAAATCGTGATACTGCTCGAACCTGATGGGGCATAATCGCCGGGCTCCGCCGTGCCGTCGGTGATCGTCACCGGAACCGTCACCTCCGCAGACGCTGCCTCGGAGAGCGTCGCCGTGATCGTGACAATCTCTCCCTCCTCCACCGGGTTCGGCGACGCCGCCAAGTCGACCGTTGTCGGCAGCTTATCATCGTCCTCGATCGTGATCTCCACCGACGACGGACTCCCCGGAGCCAAGCCAGACGGCAGCGTACCGAGCGAAACCGTGAAGGTATCATCGTCCCTCTCCGCATCATCTTCGTTAGTCTGAATGGCCAGTGTCCCGCTTAACGCACCATTCGAAATCGTGATACTGCTCGAACCTGATGGGGCATAATCGCCGGGCTCCGCCGTGCCGTCGGTGATCGTCACCGGAACCGTCACCTCCGCAGACGCTGCCTCGGAGAGCGTCGCCGTGATCGTGACAATCTCTCCCTCCTCCACCGGGTTCGGCGACGCCGCCAAGTCGACCGTTGTCGGCAGCTTATCATCGTCCTCGATCGTGATCTCCACCGACGACGGACTCCCCGGAGCCAAGCCAGACGGCAGCGTACCGAGCGAAACCGTGAAGGTATCATCGTCCCTCTCCGCATCATCTTCGTTAGTCTGAATGGCCAGTGTCCCGCTTAACGCACCATTCGAAATCGTGATACTGCTCGAACCTGATGGGGCATAATCGCCGGGCTCCGCCGTGCCGTCGGTGATCGTCACCGGAATCGTCACCTCCGCAGACGCTGCCTCGGAGAGCGTCGCCGTGATCGTGACAATCTCTCCCTCCTCCACCGGGTTCGGCGACGCCGCCAAGTCGACCGTTGTCGGCAGCTTATCATCGTCCTCGATCGTGATCTCCACCGACGACGGACTCCCCGGAGCCAAGCCAGACGGCAGCGTACCGAGCGAAACCGTGAAGGTATCATCGTCCCTCTCCGCATCATCTTCGTTAGTCTGAATGGCCAGTGTCCCGCTTAACGCACCATTCGAAATCGTGATACTGCTCGAACCTGATGGGGCATAATCGCCGGGCTCCGCCGTGCCGTCGGTGATCGTCACCGGAACCGTCACCTCCGCAGACGCTGCCTCGGAGAGCGTCGCCGTGATCGTGACAATCTCTCCCTCCTCCACCGGGTTCGGCGACGCCGCCAAGTCGACCGTTGTCGGCAGCTTATCATCGTCCTCGATCGTGATCTCCACCGACGACGGACTCCCCGGAGCCAAGCCAGACGGCAGCGTACCGAGCGAAACCGTGAAGGTATCATCGTCCCTCTCCGCATCATCTTCGTTAGTCTGAATGGCCAGTGTCCCGCTTAACGCACCATTCGAAATCGTGATACTGCTCGAACCTGATGGGGCATAATCGCCGGGCTCCGCCGTGCCGTCGGTGATCGTCACCGGAATCGTCACCTCCGCAGACGCTGCCTCGGAGAGCGCGTGATCGTGACAATCTCTCCCTCCTCCACCGGGTTCGGCGACGCCGCCAAGTCGACCGTTGTCGGCAGCTTATCATCGTCCTCGATCGTCACTTCAATCGGCGACGGATTCCCCGCATCCAGACCGGGCGGCCAGTCATCGCTGTCCGGATCGAGTGCGATCGTGAACACCTCATCGTCCTTATCTGAATCGTCATTCGCCGAAAGTTCCTGCGTCTTAACTATCGCATTAGCAGGAATCGTGAGACTCTCCAGGACTTCATAATCGCCGTCTTCCGCATCAATATTAGCGAACGCCAGTGGGATCATTGTAGGCGCAGTCTGCTCCTCTGAGAGCACCAACGTAATCGTGAATGCACTCCCCTCAGGCACCGGGTTTCGAAACACAGCCAACTCGACCACCGGCCTAGGAACCACCGTCACCGGCAAAGTTAGTGTAGCTTCGGAGTAGATACCCATCCCACCTAATATGGTTGGTAAATGAAAGATCTCAAAATCTCCTGTAAAATCCTCGCTCGGTGTTATTGTTATCTGTAGCGGCGCGTCCCACTTTAAATGACAAAGCGCCGGAAAAGCAGCATACAACGTAGCACTGCAAAAAGTGATCGCGATGAATCCGTCTTCCGGTAGCTCTCCTGCTGTTGCACTAATAGTCACAGGAGCATCAACACCAATACCGACGACCAATGCCCCGAGTGAATTCGTAGGCTCAGTACTCAGTCTTAAGTAGTAGCTCGAGCTCTCCCCTTCTCTTACCACCAGTTGGGTGATCTCGGGGGCATTTGAATCTAACGTTTCCGTAAGCACGAACCTCCCACTGCTGCTCGGGGTAATCGATAACATCTTAGTCGTTCTCGCTGCCCTAGGATCGCCCTTGGTACTGCCGGTGAACGCCACATCATTCACATCACTATTGAATATGCTCCCACCATCCAAGTCAACATTAATGTCCCTATCTTGGACAATAACACCGTGAATCCCGGTATAATGAGTAATACAGTCATCTGTCACGCGCCCATTCCCCAGATCATCTCCTAACTTGTATAAATGGTAGAGATCCCCCCCCCCCAGTTTTCTCCACTGAATGCCAGATGATTTGAAGGAGAGGCTATAAAAGTCGGAGCAGACTATTACTTTTTGCCTACCGTTATCGTCATGATTCAATTCAATAACCTTCGCCGGTTTATCGGTGAAGGGATCAGGTATCGTCCCAAATCTTACATCAAAAAAGTCGGAGAGTGGTTTCTCTTTTGTTGTTGTATATCCAGAAAGCGCGCGTTCTTGGTTGCTGGTCACATCCTGCTGCGAGTAAAGAATTGTCGGACATAGAAGTCCAGATAGAACTATCATCGTGGTCAGTATTGCGCAACTTATTCGTACATCTGGATACGTGTGCCCCGTCTGCGTACCTACATAAAAACAAGAGAGACCCATTTTTCGGTGTCTAACGACAATTCGTTTGAAAAGAAAGTTTGTGCGCCAGGCTAACTGGCAAAGTGTATGTCCAGCGACAATTTGTAGCCGACGACAGTTCGTTTGAAAAAGAAAGTTCCACACACACCTAAAATATACAGTCGCAGGAGTTAAAGGGGATGCGTCAAATTTAGTGGGGGTTCGGGGGAGTAACGATAATGACTTAACCCTATCCTCCCTTGATGAACCCAGAATCTTCTTTTCCTTTCTCTGCGCCAATTCAGGAGCCTGTTCAGGATCTGCAGGTTGAATTGGTTCGGCATTATGTGGATGTACTTCGCATGCTGACCGATCGGATTTCCTCTGTACCTGCGGCGCCTGATCCTGTGGTATCAGCTCCTGAGGAGTCGGCGGCGGTCCCGGGGGCTCCTGCGCCGACTTTATGCTGGGAATCTGCGGTATCTGTGCTGGCGTGCCGTGACTGGCATACGGAGTCTCTGGTCCATTTGTGGCTTCGGCCCTCGTATGTGATGGGGCTGCATATATTGTTTGGAATCGGGGTGAGTCTGCGGGGGCATCGTCGGATCGTGACCGTGACCGAATGCGGCCCCCAGGATCAGTCCGGTATGGAGGCGGTGCTGGACGATTTGAGCATTCGTGGATTGGGTTCGGGGATGCTGTTGACGCTTCCCGGCAATGTCGCGCTCCACGCGGCAGTGTCCCGCGTATGGGGAGGCCGCGTGTGGGTGCAGCGATGTCTGAATACGGTCATGGCCGAAGCGCTGAGCGGACTGGATCCCGATGAGGCGCTGCGGTTTCGTCACCGCCTACGACAGGCATGGCAACAGTGCGATGCGTCCCAGGCTCGGACAGATCTTCAGCAGATCACGGCCGCGTTGACCCAGGTGAATCGCTCCTCTGGAAGCGTGCTTGCGCATGCGCTGGAATCCACGCTCACCTTGCAACGTACCGGGCGATTGCTCCATAGTGACCGGGGACTGCGCGTGCTGAATTCACTCAGGACGCTCTTGGCTCGTGCAGGGCGCAGACTGACGGCTACGCCGGTCCACCAGCGCGAGATGCACCTGTGCGCGGCCCTGTTGGAACTTGAACCCCGACTGCGTCGGGTGCGACATGCGACGTATCTTCCGCAGTTGCATGCTGCACTGAAAACGTCGCTTCCTTCTAAACCATCGAACACATGACTGCATTATCTTCTCTCTTTCCTTCCGCCGTTCTCCAACCGTTTTTGGTCAGGAATGCGGCCAAACTGGCTCGGTTGTTTCGTAGCCCGGATTGGTTCATGGAACTGGTTCCGCTCTTGTTTCAGGCCGAAGTGAGTGAGCGAGCTTTGCGGTGCGCCAGGCTAACTGGCGAAATGTAGCGGGTGAAAGTCCCGTAATATGAAGCTGAAGCCAAGCACATATTTCCACGAGCCGTGCGTGTATTCTCGCGAGAGGATACACGAAGCGTCGGTAGTGGTGCGTATGGCCAGAGCTATTGAGCATCGAAATACCTATGATCTGGGTCGCCGAGACTGTCCATGTGGTCGAAGGCAACATGTATGTCATCGCTATGGTGAGATGACATACAGGCCCACGGTGTCGAAGAACTCAGGGACGTACGTACGCATTTTGCGGGGACCTGGGAGGGTGTGCCACGAAGTACACGGAGGTGAGTCAATGACATAGCCGAAATGTACGAACTGTATAAGGGATGGGGGACGGCCCCCCGCAATCGCCGTGCAGGCGGAGGTTGCAAACCGCCCACAGCTGCTGCACTAAAGAGGTGTGGTGGTGAGCGTGCTGGGAAAAGGCAGGTGTAGGAACCTGTCAGGTGAGAGTCGTAGAGTCGAACGCAAGTGAATCACGGATGACGTGTCGAAAGTCCTTAGAAGATGGTCAAAACCGGGGTATTCTCCTGATCCCGGGACGAGGTTGGCGGGGACCTGCTTACTGGCCAACCGGCCTCCGGCATAAACGTGGCGAGAATGCGACTTGGGCCCTTATACGGAACGTGGGAACGTGTCGGAGTGATGAGAAGGGAGCGTGGCAAGCAGGCAGTACCTGTAAGCCATTGAGTACCAAGGCACTCCACACGGGCGGATCACCTCGTAGTAGTGATGAGACTCCTGTAACGGGAGAGGAGCGAAGGGGGTGAACCATGCAGCAGGACGCGAGGAAGCAACCGAAAGGGAGGACTTCAACGCAAAACGCAAAGCCGTTTCCAGTGACCAAGCGACAAGTTTGGGAGGCGTGGAAGCGTGTAAAGGCGAACCAAGGCGGGGCGGGGATCGATGCGCAGTCCATCGCAGATTTCGAGGCCAAGCTTGCGGATAATCTCTACAAGCTCTGGAATCGAATGGCATCGGGCAGTTATCATCCACAGCCGGTGCGACGGGTAAATATTCCGAAGTCGGACGGAGGCGTCCGGCCCTTGGGAATCCCAACCGTTGCGGATCGGGTGGCACAGATGGTGGTGAAGCAGGTTTTGGAGCCGGAACTGGAACGAGAGTTCCATCCCGATTCCTATGGATACCGACCGAACAAATCGGCCCATGACGCACTCCGGCAGACGCGAACGCGATGCTGGAAGCGGGCCTGGGTACTGGACATGGATATCAAATCTTATTTTGATACGATAGACCATGCTCTGTTGATGAAAGCGGTCCGGCTACACACGGATCAGAAGTGGGTGCTCTTATATATAGAGCGTTGGCTGACGGCACCGGTGATTCATCCAGACGGGACGGAAGAGGCTCGGGATGTTGGGACCCCGCAGGGCGGGGTAATCAGTCCGCTGCTGGCCAATCTGTTTCTGCATTACGCGTTTGATAAATGGATGGAACGGAGGTATTCGCACATTCCATTTGAGCGGTATGCAGACGACATCGTGTGCCATTGCACGACAAAGAAGCAAGCGCGCTACCTCTGGAAGGTGCTGAGGGAACGCTTTAAGGCTTGCAACTTAACCTTGCACCCAGTGAAAACCAAGATTGTATACTGCAAGCAGGCATACTTTCGGGGTTCATTTCCAAACACTTCGTTCGATTTTCTGGGGTATACGTTTCGACCGCGGAAGACACGGAGTCGGAGGGGGAGGAATTTTCTTGGGTTCAATCCGGCGATAAGTCGGAAGGCGATGAAGGCCGTACAAGAGACGATCCATGGTTGGAGGTTGGCTCGAATGAGTCCACACCCGATTACGTACATAGCGGGCAAGATCAATGCCACGGTACGTGGATGGATTGATTATTACGGTGCGTTCTTTAAATCAGCATTAAGGCGGCCATTGGAAGGCATTGACCGTCACCTAACACGGTGGCTAATGCGGAAATATAAACGTTTCCGTGGTCGGTGGCTTCGGGCGTTTACGTGGTTAATAGAGCGTGCTCGTCGGGATTCGGGATTGTTCGTGCACTGGGAGTTTCTTCATGGTTCACCTTTATTCAATTCCGAACGGCTGCATGGTAGGAGCCGTGTGAGTTGAGAGGCTCACGCACGGTTCTGTGAGGGCCGGGGGGTGAGATTCCCCCCGGCTACTTGACTCTCCCTCTTGTCCTGCTGTCGAACAGGACCGCTTAGAGAAGGCGGAAGACGCCATAGACTAAGATGTACGAGATGGAGAAGTCAGATAGAGGCATAGTAGCGAAGAAGGCAGCGAACAAGGGACCATCCGCGGAGCTGTCGGAGCGAAGGCCTCTACCCAAGGGGAATCCGCAAGATTCTACCACACACCATGCGCAGAAATGGGCGCGTGTGCACCAGGGGATTGAGCGGATACGGGGATTCGTGAAACGGAACCCGAAGGAGAAACTTACAACGCTTCTGCACCATATCAATGCGGATTCACTGAAAGCGGCGTATTTCGCACTAAAGCGGGATGCATCACCGGGGGTGGACGGCATGACGTGGAAGGCGTACGGCGCGGACTTGGATCATCGAATCGAGGACCTATGCACGCGTGTACACCGCGGAACGTTTCGAGCGACCCCAAGCAGGCGGGTAAACATACCCAAGCCTGACGGAGGTACACGACCGCTCGGGATTGCAGCCCTGGAAGACAAGATCGTCCAGTACGCAATGGTCAAGTGTATCTTAGAGCCCATCTACGAGATGGAGTTCTGTGGGTTTAGCTATGGATTCAGACCGGGGCGTAGTGCCCACGATGGGCTGGATGCCTTAGCGTATGTGATCGAACGCCGGAAGGTAAATTTTGTGGTGGACGCGGATATTCGCAAGTTTTTCGACGAGGTAGACCAGGATTGGCTTATGCGTTTCCTGCGCCATCGGATCGGGGACGAGCGGGTGCTGCGGATCATCATGAAGTTTCTGAAAGCGGGGGTGATGGAGGAGGGGAGTTGGCGGAAAAGCGAGCAGGGCACGCCACAAGGCGCGGTTATCTCGCCGATCCTGGCCAACCTCTATCTTCATTACGTACTGGACCTATGGTTCAAGGCCCAGCGCAAATCACGAAACATTGTAGGCGAGTCGTATATGGTCCGCTATGCGGACGATTTTGTGGTATGTTTTCAGTACAAGGAGGCAGCGGAGCGTTTTCTCCGGGACCTGCGGAAGCGATTGGAGAAATTCGGATTGCGACTGCACCCTGATAAGACCCGGCTAATTGAGTTTGGTCGTTATGCAGAGAGAGACCGCAAGAAGCGCGGAGATAGCCGTCCCAAGACCTTTGATTTTCTGGGTTTCACACATTATTGTCGTAAGACACGGAAAGGACATTTCGGGTTAGGACGCAAGCCAATCGCGAAGCGCATGGCGCGTTTTGTGAAACGTATCTATACGAAGCTCCGGCAACGGATGCACCAACCGGTGCACCAGACGGGGAAATGGCTTGGACAGGTGCTCAATGGATGGCTGAACTACTATGCCGTACCATGGAGCATGCCATCACTACGGAGGTGCTACAAGTGCTTGAAATGGGTCTGGCTGCGCGTACTACGCCGACGATCCCAACGGGATCAAACGACGTGGGAGCAACTGGGAACATTTGTTAGGCGCTATTGGCCGAAACTGAGGATCCGCCACGACTGGCCGGCAAGACGATTCACCGTTATGCATGCGAATGCAACCCAAGGGAGGAGCCGGATGCGTTAACGCGCACGTCCGGATCTGTTCGGGGGGCCCGGGGAAATTCGGGTCTCTACCGACATGAATTCGCTGGAAACATACCCCGACGAAGTGCCAGCGTTGGGGAACCAATCCCGGTTCAATTCGCTGGAACGGGGCGAAGGTGCCCGTTGAGGTCCCCCGGGTTCGTAACACCGAAACGAATCAGGAAGTGCCGCTGGAGACGTACAAACTGCTGCACCAGTCCGAACCCGGCTATGAACAGGAACTGGCACGCAGTGTGCTACTTGGACTCTCTCAACGCAAGTATGGGCAAGTGGCGCAACACCTGTCAGAGAGTTTTGGTCTCAGCGGCTCCACCACCGGACGCGTGTTTATCAACGAGACGGCCAAAGCACTGGAGACGTTCATGAGCCGGCGGTTTGATGAGACGGAGTTTGTCGCCATTCTCATTGACGGGAAGACCTTGCGGAGTGAACAGATTCTTTTAGTCGTGGGATTGACGGGACAAGGACAGAAGATCATCCTCGGGTTCATGGAGGTCAAAACCGAAGCCCATCCGTGTGTGGTTGCCTTACTGCAGAATTTGCAGGCACGCGGCTTCCAGGTTACGGGCCCATTGCTGGTGCTGCTGGATGGCTCCAAAGGATTGCGCAAAGGCGTACGAGAGGTCTTTGGAGATCGGGCGCTGATTCAGCGATGTCAGTGGCACAAACGCGAAAATGTCGTCTCCAAGATCCAGGATACCGACTTTGCTGAGCAGGTCAAGAAACAACTGGAAGCCGCCTATCGCAAGTTCGACATTGTAGTGGGATTTTTTGCTGAGATTCCGTGCTCCCTATTTTCAGGGGGTTCGAATGCGCGCTGTTCTGGGTTGTATTTTTACGTTTAGGCGCTTTCTTTTGTAGGGCGTTTTGTCTTGATTCGCTGGGTATTCCGTCCCAGTTTGAGCCCCATTGCCTGAAAGATTTGACGCTGGAATGGCTTGAGGTCCTGGTCTTGTTTGAGCAGGATCGCGTGGGCATTGTTCTGGGGAAGCACGGTGGTCACGCGCAGGTGCTCGTTGAGTTTGACCTTGAGGGTGGCCCAGCTCTTGTGGATCTGTTTTGCACCCAACTTGCTTCGAATCAGATGCACGACATGGAAGGCAAGGACGGACAGGAACAGATGGGCTTCAATCTGCTCATCTTTGCTGTGATAGATTGGGCGGAAGCCCAGGTCGGATTTCATCGTTCGGAAGGAGTGTTCAATTTCTGCCAACTGCCAGTACGTTCGTGCAAGCTCCTCACAGGACCACTTCGTATGACTGGTACGCAGGACGTATCCGCCAAAGGCTTCGGTGCAGGCATCATAGGCCGACCGACGCGTCAGGAGAATCTTTTCGGCGATCGCGGGCTGCCCCTTTTTCTTCACAACCTTGACCTCGTAGTGATATCCGACCTGTTGGTATTTCTCCATGAGTCGTCCTACCTTCCGCTCAATCACCGAATAAGTCTTCGGACGTCTGGGCAACGTGAGCCCCTCGTTCAAGTATGCAATGGCCGCTTCAAATTGGGCGCGCTTCGTGGTTATGATTTGATCGCTGACCGCCTGCCGGGCTTCACTGTGTAGGTATACCCGCCGCTCTCCGTCTTTTTCCCCAAGCTTCCAGGCGCGTACGTCCATCTCATGGGTGGTTTGAAAAACCTGGTCCGGTTCCCGGTTCGGCACCGGGGGCGTCTTCGTGCGCTGTACACAGATCCAGTTCAATCCTTCTTCCTTCAAATAGGCCAAATTCGCCTCGGTTGCAATGCCCGCGTCCATGATGACCGTCGGTTGGTCTCCGTTCAACTGCGCAATGGCCGTGCGCAAGGTCTGCGGCTCACTGGCATTGCCAGGGAGAATTTCTGCGGTGCGCGGGAACCCCGAAGCATCAAGGGTCATCGCCAGGGTGACCAGTGGACAATCGTTGCGCTTGTCCTTACTGCGCCCATAGCGCAAGCGCGCGCCTTTCTTGCGACCCGTGTAGTAGGTGTTGGTCAGATCATAGAACACGATCGTTTCCGTAAAACCCAATAACGCTTTCGTGTTGCCAAAAAGCGCATCCATGATCGCCTTCCGGTGCACGTAGAGCCCGGCGGCAATGCGGTAGAGCGTCCGGTCACAGGGACGCTTGGCATGGAGGTATTCCAGGATTCCGGACCGCTCGCACATCCAGTCATAGGTTTGCCGTTCACTCCCGGGAGAAAGCATCCGTCCTACGACCAGGGCGATGGCCCAGTGGATCTGATCCCGGTTGAAGTTCAAGGTTTGCAGGATCTGCGTAAACCCCAGCAGATGCAGGGCTTTGAGCGCCACGCGCTCGCCGCCAATGGTGCGCGTGTCCGTATGATGGATCTCGTTGGTGAGGATGGCATCCCGATCATCCCGTGGATCATGGACATCATAGCCCTTGCGTTTGAGCTTCTCCATGATGTCCTGACTGGCCTGGCGAAGGGCTTCATCTTCAAACGGCAAGCGCGCATGTCCGTGCAACCCGTCGCGCACGCATTGCATGAGCGTCGGCCATTGATCTTTGGGGAGGTTGAAATCTCTGCCGAGGTTGAGCAGGGTTCGCTGTCTGGGATTTCCGTGGACGCGATAGGATTCAACGATGGAATAGTAGACGACCTTTTTGCCGGATTTGAGGGTACGGGGTTTGGCATAGACAAACATGGCGGGACGGGGATCATTTGGGGAGATTGAACGGTGGGGTTTGCGAAAAGATCCCAAAAAATCCCACTACATTGGGGTTATCGAACCATAATCATTCAAAAAGGGCGTATTTTGCCCGAAATTGACCGATCTTGCCCCAAATCCGAGGAGGATTGCCCCAAAAAACCTGAAATCAAGTCGAAAACTTAGACAGGTTGGAAGGGAAATGTCGAAGTTGCGCTATGCAACGCGTACGTATGCAGAAGCAAAAAAACGACTGACGACCTTGATTCAATCCTTGGAATCCCAATGCCCAAAAGCAGCGGCCAGCTTAAAAGAGGGACTTGAGGAAACCCTCACCCTTCACAAACTGGGGCTCCCCAAGTCGCTACGCGATCGGCTTCGAACCACGAACATCATTGAGAGCATCAATAGCAGACTGGCACATACAACGCGCAGAATCACGCGATGGAGTAACTCGGACCAACGCCAACGATGGATTGCTGCCGCGTGCCTTGACATTGAACAACGATCCCTGAACCCCATCCCGCAAGATTGGCAGTGGGAAACTTTGCTACGGGGACTGGAACGACACGACCGAACCAAACATCAGTACACCGGTAAACTCTCACAACTTCCCCCAAACCCCCACTAAATTTGGGGCATCCCCGTCTATGAGAGGGATATGTGACTAATTCTGCATGGCCTGCGCGTGAATTGCACAAGCGATTATCTTCCCCTTCTATCTCTTGGAGCCGAAGCCCGCCGCATTCAACGGATTAAGCATTGCGGTGTGCGGTGAAGAGATTTATTTTTCTCGTAAGCTATAGTGATGCCCGATATGGAGCAGGCAGCAAAAGAGGCTTTTACGAAGTGGCGCGGAGACGCGGACCGTGTGATTGTAGCGCGTGCGCCAGGTCGTGTCAATCTTGTAGGCGATCACACGGACTACAATGATGGGCTGGTTCTGCCGATGATCCTGGATCGTGCCGTGTATGTTGCTGCACGTCTCAGCTTAGATGGAATCCACCATCTCTGGTCTGAGAACTATCGCGAAGGTGTAGCCTATTCACCGGAGCAATGGCCGAGAGTGCGACCGGGGCACTGGGCTTCCTACATCGCTGGGATGATTCAGGAATTACCACCACCTGGCCCAATCGAACTGCTCGTCATGGGTAATGTACCCCTGGGAGCGGGGCTCAGCTCTTCCGCTGCGCTGGAAATGGCAACCGGATTGGCCCTGGAAGCTCTTCGAGGCAAGTCAGTACCTCCACTTGAGCTTGCTCAAATAGGACAGAGAGTGGAGCATCGGTATGCAGGTGTAAAGTGTGGGATAATGGATCAAATTGTGTCGAGAGCCGGCCGCACGGGACATGCACTTTTTCTGGATTGCCATACGCTGAAGTGGGAGCACATTCCAATTCGGAGTGAGGGGATACAATTTCTTGTGATTGACAGCCGAGTCAGACGGCAGCTAGCTACCTCCAAGTACAACGAACGACGTACGGAATGTCAGAAGGCGCTGCAATACATACGGGCATCGGATGCAGCAATCACCTCACTTCGTTACGCTGGAATTCATCACGTTGACGAGTTAAAAGAATCTGTATTTCAGCGGCGTATAAGGCATGTGATTAGCGAGAACAAACGTGTGGAAGATGCGGTCAGCGCTGTAATCCGCTCGAACTGGAGTACATTGGGTAGGATACTCAGTTTGTCACATGAAAGTCTTAGGGAAGATTATGAAGTAAGCTGCGAAGAGATGGATTTTATGGCAGCATATGCTGAATCTCTCCCCGGAGTGTTTGGAGCGAGGATGATGGGAGGTGGCTTTGGTGGTTGTACGATCAACCTGGTAAGGTCTGGTGATGGGTCTGCGGTGGCAGCGTCTGTTACAGCGGCCTACGAGGGCAAATACAAGCAAAAACCGACTGCTCATATAATTGGCACAGGACTTGAGGCCGGGTGTAGTTATGATTGACATCGGGCGGTTTTTTTGCCATCATAATCTGCCATAATTGTGAGACATTCGATTATGCCCTGTAGTCCACGACCTGCGGTACTGACAGCCTCACTGACGCCGCTGGATCAAGATCTGAATATTGATTGCAATCACCTGGCGCGTCATGTGCAATGGCTCCTGGGACGAGGCGCTAGTGGGGTGGTTCTTATGGGCACGACAGGGGAGGCCAACAGCTTCAGCACATCAGAGAGAATGATGGCACTTGAGGCTGTCCTAAGCTCGGGTGTTGATCCGGGGAAACTGATTGCTGGCACAGGGTGTTGCGCACTCACAGACACAGTGGATTTAACAAGGAATGCACTGCGTGCCGGAGTGCACCGTATTTTGGTACTCCCGCCATTTTATTATAAGCAGGTGAATGAGGATGGTCTGTTTGCTGCCTATGACAGTTTACTCCAGTCCGTGGGGAATGATGAAATTAGGGTATACCTATATCATTTCCCGAAGATGAGCGCAGTTCCAATTTCTGTTGCACTTGTTGAGCGGCTTATTCAAGTCTATCCCGACAATATTGCCGGATTCAAGGATTCCAGTGGAGACTGGGCGCACATCTCATCAATGATTCGACATTTTCGCGAGATAGATGTCTTTGCTGGAAGTGAGCAATTTTTGTTGGACACGCTCAGGGCGGGAGGTGCAGGTTGCATTAGCGCAACGGCAAATATATCCTCTCATCTAGCCGCCGAACTCTTGCACAGATGGAATAACCCCGAGGCCAAAACACTTCAAACAAACCTGTACGGTATAAGGAGAGCTGTCGAACAGTGGCCTATGATTCCGGCACTGAAGGCACTGATGCAGGATTTAACCAACCAGGAGAATTGGGCAAATCTAAGGCCTCCACTCAAAGCCTTGGCACCTCGTGAAGTATCTGCATGTATTCAGGCATACCAGGCTGCATTTGGTGATGACTGCGAGCGTAAGAATATTGAACCAATTATTAATTCCGAATGATAGAACACACGGCTCCTCGTTTCTCGGCTACAGAAGCTTCGTTGTTGGCGAAAGAGCATTTTGGTTTGGACGGTCACGCAACTGCGTTACCCAGCCACCTCGACCAAAATTTCCGGCTCAACACTGCGTTAGGGCGGTTCGTTCTGAAGCTGGCTAATACGGCAGCAGATAGCGGTTACGTCGATCTTCAGCAGGATGTGTTAGCTCACTTGCACCAGAATGGTACAGTGCAGCATTTTCCGGAAGTCGTACGTGCTCGCAATGGAGCACAGAAAGTGATCGTGGAAGGCAGAAACGGTGAACGCCATCAGTTGTGGGCGCTCTCTTGGCTTGAGGGGAGAGTACTTGCAGATGTAAGTCCGGTATTTGGATCGCTCATTCGGGATCTTGGTGGATTCCTTGGACGCCTTGATCAGGTTTTGAGAGGATTCGAACACGAATTAATACATCGAGACTACGTCTGGGATTTGCGCAAAGCTGGTCGCTTCGCCGAGTACTTGGAGTGTATACCGGATTTTGAGCGGAGAGAACTTGTGCAGAGCATATTGGAATCTTTCCAGAGCAAGATCCTCCCACGTCTTGATGAGTTGCCGCAGGGTGTTGTTCACCACGATGCTAACGATCACAACATCATCATCCAAGGCACAGGCTATGATACCAAAGTTCTCGGGCTGATTGATTTTGGTGATACACTGCATACGGCTACGGTCGTCGAGTTGGCTATTGCAGCGACCTATGTTATGATGGGCAAACCTGATCCAGTCGGGGTTGCAGCAGAGCTCATACAGGGCTATCATGTGGCCCTGCCCCTGAATGAATCAGAAATTTCAGTTCTGTACGGATTGATAAAAGCCAGACTTTGTAGTAGTGTATTGGTCTCGGCCTATAGGGGGATGCTGGAGCCGGACAACGACTACATACGTATTTCTGAGAAAGGCGCGTGGGCGTTACTTAAACATCTATGTTCAGAGCCGTCAGCATTGGCGGAATATCGATGGCGATCCGCATGTGGTATGGAGCCATACCCGAAGGGCCGACATTTGGTTACGTGGCTCGAGCAAAATGCACATGAGTTTGCACCGGTTTTACGGCCGGATTTGCGCAAAATCGATCCAACCGTATTGGACCTGGGCGTCAGCAGTCTAATCATTGGGCTTCCGGGCAAGCAACCGGATCCGCGCAGAGCCTCAGACGCATGGTATAGGAGAATCAGGCGTGAGGGTGCTGCTATCGGAATTGGCCGCTACAACGAGCCACGCATCGTGTACACGGCTGAGCATTACCGGGTACCTAGTAACGAATTTGATGAAACCCGCACTATTCACTTAGGCATAGACCTGTTCAAAGAAGCCGGTACGCCAGTTTATGCTCCGATTACGGGTAGAGTGCACAGCTTATCCTTTAGTCGGGATCCCATGGATTTTGGAGGGCTCGCCATCCTGGAGCACAGTACAGGTGCAAGCACTTTCTACACGCTTTATGGTCATCTAAGCGAACATTCAGTTCGCGAGTTACGGCCAAAGCAGCAAATCCTGAAGGGCGATCGGTTCGCATACCTTGGGGAACCGGAAGAGAATGGTGGCTGGGTGCCGCATTTACACTTTCAGGTGATTGCGGATCTGCTGGGCAATTTTGGTCAATACTGGGGAGTAGCACCAGCAAGTCAGCGGGAGGTCTGGCTGTCAATTTGCCCAGATCCGAATCTGATACTCGGGATTCCAGATAGATGCTTTCCGGATCCGGTCCTCCCCACCAAGAGCATTTACGCACGACGGAAGCATTGCATAGGTGGTAATCTGAGTATTTCCTACCGGACACCTCTGCATATTGTACGCGGATATCGCCAGTATCTCTACGATGATACCGGGCGGGCATTTTTGGACGGTGTAAACAATGTGCCGCACGTAGGACACAGTCATCCACGTGTAAATGTTGCTGCTACTCGGCAGATGCATGTTCTAAATACCAACACACGTTATTTGCACCGTGCACTTGTGGAATATGCAGAGCGTTTGGGAGCCACAATGCCCGATCCACTTAGTGTATGTTATTTCGTGAACTCGGGGAGTGAGGCCAATGATTTAGCTTTGCGCTTGGCGTTTGCGCATACCGGGTGCCGGGATATTGTTGTGTTGGAGGGCGCTTATCACGGTCATTTGAGCTCACTTATAGCTATCAGTCCATACAAGTTTGATGGACCTGGAGGCACTGGTGCCCCTCCATATGTGCACCAAGCCTTAGTTCCAGATGTCTATAGGGGGCGTTTTCGTGGATCTGATGCAGGGAGCAGGTACGCTGAAGTATTACAAAAGAAAATCACCTCTGCGCCCAACGGTATCGCAGCGTTCATCTGTGAATCTCTTCTTGGCTGCGGGGGACAGATAGAATTACCAGAGGGGTACTTACAGGCGGTTTATGCACATGTGCGTGCAGCAGGTGGTGTTTGCATTGCTGATGAGGTGCAGGTAGGGTTCGGGCGCCTAGGCAGTGATTTCTGGGGTTTTGAGACGCAGCAGGCAACTCCGGATATTGTCGTTTTAGGTAAACCTATGGGCAATGGACACCCACTTGCAGGTGTCGTAACGACCTCCGAGATCGCGGCCTCATTCGACAATGGTATGGAGTTCTTCAGCACTTTTGGGGGTAATCCGGTTTCGTGCATGGTAGGGATGGCGGTGTTGGATGTAATAGAGTCCGAAAATCTGCAGGAGAATGCGCGAAAAACAGGGGATTTCCTGAAAACATCCCTTCAGGAACTAAAGAAGAGCTATCCGATCATTGGGGATGTTCGGGGTAGAGGATTATTCTTAGGTGTGGAGCTCGTTCGGGGCCCGGAGACATTGGAACCTGCGGATAAAGAAGCAGCTTACACTGCGAATCGCATGCGTGACTTGGGCGTATTGGTTTCGACGGATGGACCACTCCACAATGTGCTGAAAATCAAGCCTCCACTGGTATTTAATGAAGCCAATGCAGAGAGACTTGCGGACATGCTGAACACTGTGCTGCAGGAAGATGGAGCACGGTGTTAGTCAATGGACAAGAGTATGACTTCGAAAATCAACGTCGAATTTGGTGGAATAGGTCCTCTGCCTTGACTGCCATATGCAAGTTCCGGTGGGATAACCAGTTGGCGTTCGCCACCCGGCCGCATGCCGGGTAAGCCTAGCCTGAATTCCCGGGGAGTTTTAGCCAAGCGTGTTTTCACGGAAAATCCTATGAATAGGACCTGAAAATGGCTTTTTTGCACCTATATTCATATTTTTCATGAACTTGCGAACAGTATTCCAATATTATAACATCATATCCTGTTCTGGTGTTGCCGCCGAGCTGTCCCAGCTCAATCCCTGCTCATAGCCTCTGAATTGGGCATTTCGTCCGCTATTTCGTTGATTTTACTGGTTTTTTTAATGTATTCTAGTTCGTCGTTTGTTTTATAATTTTATTGTTATTATATTGGCTATTATTTCATAGTTCACGATATACAATGAACCGACGCTCCGATTTCTTTGCGCTGCCCGATGGCCTCCCCATGCGTCAGTATGAAGCCCTCCGAGCCTACCTCCACGAAGGATGCACGATTGAAGAAGCCGCCGAGCGCGGTGGCTATGCCCCCGGCTCCTTCCGTAACCTCCTCACACGCTTCAATAAAAATCCCTCCGCAGACTTCTTTTGGCCCCAATTAAAAAGGGTCTTGGGCCAATCTTGTGAAAACACAATTTTCATTGCATTCTGGGGGAGAGGTTCAGGCCTCCGAGATGGAAGTAAATGGCGGTTGCAAATCTTTCATTATTTCGGAATCCGCGGGCGCGTACTTTGACTGTTTTTATTCGGCTGTTGATGCTTTCGGCCGGGCCATTGCTGACCTTGAGAATAATTGCATTGATGATTCCCCACAGGTGGTTTTTAATGGTTTTGGCGGCTTCCTTGACCGGCTCCAAGCGGCAGCGCATGGCCCAGGAAAGCCATCTTTTCCAGCCCTTGCGGGCCCAGGTGGGATGTACATAATGCCATAAATTTCGTGCCATCTCCTTGATGGCCCACGCCCGGGCGGTTTTCAACGAACTGTTCTTCAACGATTGAAACCGCGCTTTCTGCTTCTTGGACATATTTTCCCGGTTCGTTAGCCAGTCGTACTTACTTCCGGTGAGGGTCGTATCTCCTTCGGCGCGTAAAGCCTTGTGCTCTTGCCGACGCACTTTGTCCACGGCCTCCCCCAGATACTTCGCCACATGAAACCGGTCAAACGCAATCTTCTTCGCTGCATCAGCTACACACGCCAAGGTGGCAGAGATGTAGGCGGGCCACATGTCCATGCTCACGCTCTCAATCCCCGCCAATTGTTCTGGTGTGAGACTTAAATACCAGCGCTTTAGCACCGCTTTCGTGCGTCCGATCCCCACATACAGGACCCTGCCTGCCTTTGCATCGGAAACGACCGTAACGTATTTATGTCGCTTACGGAAGGAGGTCTCATCCACGCAAATGTGCGGAATAATCTCCGTTTGTCTGCGCCGAAGTCCTCGCTCTACCGCGTGCTCCATGATCCTTGAAATCACTTTCCATCCCACGCCGAGCTGCCGCGATACTGCGGATACACTCGCATCCCTAAGCCATCCAATTACCATCTCTTCAAAGTCAAAGGTGTGCCGGGAACTCGACGATGCCCAAGGAACCTGCACCGTCCGAACTCCACACGCTGGACACTTTACACGCGGAACCCGGGCAATCAACTCCGTACGATAGGTACAGGTATCTAAGTGCCGCCAGGAACGAGCCTCGCGCAAATCATAAAAGGAACAAGCCGCCTTACACTTCGGACATGACAGCAATGATGTATCCGTGCAGATCACCGTTACCCGCCGTACCCGATCCTTATCATCATAACGATCCTCTGAAATCTCCCAAGGCGATTCAAGCCCTATACTCCTATGGATACTCGCCTCATCCTTTTTCATTGTATTCGCATCTGTTTCAAGTGAAATTTTCCCCAGAATAACGACCAAAAATAGAGCACATAAACACTACTGTCATGACCACCTTATACCGAATTTTCCTGAATTTACAGATCTCGTCATAATATTGGGTGAAGGGCCATTAAAAAAATCCGAACCCCGCGCTAAGCCGACTGATCCCAAACGTGCCCGGATTCTTGCCCTCCGAAAAGAACAGGGCTTAACCCTCTATCAGATTCAGGAGGCACTGAAAAAGGAAAACATGCCGGCCAGTGTAGGCTACATCCATAAGATCTTCAACCAGGAAAACATCAAGCGCCTGCCCCGCCGATCCGCCCAGCGGCCTGCTCCGCGAACCCTCAACGCAAACCGCAAAAAGCTTGATCTCAGTCCGCGGTCCTTTTCGACTGATTTTGCAGGATTGTTTTTATTCGCCTTTGATCTGGCGCGAATAGGTCTTGACGAAATTCTGGATCAGGTCAAGATGCCGGGTACCCGTATGATCCCGGCCGGTTGTGCGGTTCGTTCGCTCCTGGCCCTGAAGCTCGCAGGGATCGGACGGCCCTCCCAGGTCATGGCCGAAACACTGGATCAGGGCCTCGCATTGTTTACCGGCCTCAATGTTATCCCCAAATGCACGACCCTGACGGAGTACTCCATCCAGGTGGATTCGACCTTTTCGGGACCCTTGATGCATCGGTGGTATCATGCCGCTGCACAGCTGGCCAATGTGGGGGGTACGGGCGCCTCCGTGGACCTGGATTTCCATACCATCCCCTATCATGGGCATCAGGCCCTTTTGCAGAAACACTTTGTCTCCAAGCGAAGTCGACGCCAACGCGGGATCCTGACCATGTTGGCCCGCGATGCCGAAGCACATGTCTTCTGTTACGCGGATTCGACGATCCGAAAAGAAACCCGGAATGATGCCATTCTGGAGTTTGTCAGAGATTGGAAAGCCCGAACGGGGAAGCTCCCCGGTGAACTGGTCTTTGACAGTCGGTTTACGATCTATGCCAACTTGGCAGAACTGGATGCGCTCGGCATTGACTTTATCACGCTGCGCCGCCGCCACGCTTCCTTGATCCGGCGCATTCATTCCCTGGATAAGTCGGCCTGGAAGAAAATCCGACTCTCCAACATTGGGCGTGCGTATCGGACCCCAAGCGTCGTGGATGAAACCGTCAAACTGCGTGCTTATCCCAAGCCCATTCGGCAACTGCTTGTCAAAAACTTAGGACATGACAAGCCAACGGTTTTGATTACCAATCAGATGAAACGCACGCCCCGGCAACTGATTGACCGGTATGCCCGGCGTATGGTCATCGAAAATGTCATCAGCGATGCCATTGACTTCTTTCACATGGATGCGTTGAGCTCGGCCGTTCCTATGCGCATCAACGTTGATGTGCAGTTGACCGTTATGGCCAGCGTACTCTATCGACTCATGGGCGTGCGCGTCGGACAAGGCTATGAAAAAGCCGAGGCGCGGACCCTCTACCGTGACCTGATGCGACACACCGGAAAGGTAACCATTACCCAGAATGAAATCCTCGTCCAGTTGCGTGCACGCGCCAAAGATAACTACCTGGTCGCTGCCGGATACCCCGAATTACACCAGAAAATCCCCTGGCTCGACAACAAAACCCTACGAGTACAGTTCTCTAAACGACCATAATCCTCACATGAGAAAATGAACGCGGGAATTCAGGCTAGGTCCCATCCAGTAATGACTGCCCCAATTCCCAGTTGGAAGAAATAGGGATCATCTCGGAGATAAGAGGAATCGAAGAGGGTACTGTCGGCTAACCAGCCGTGGTAGTGTAAGGTCAGAATGTTTCCGGTTGCTGCCGAATCGCCAGTTCCAGTCTTAAAGTCGTAGTACTTGAGTCCACCAGTAAGCTCAACGTAATCTTCCTCCGTCACCTTACGGGGTACCGGAATATTAGCTGGATCTGAGGGGACAGGCTCTGTGGGGCTGTCACAGGAGGTCCAGACCAATATCATCAAGACCAATGCAGCACGTTGAGTAAGCATGGTGAGGTCATGCAAAAGTGCAGTAGCGTACCTAAAAAGTAGTAACTTGTTTCTCTGACTGCCGCAGGCAGTACGTGTATAGAATGACTACAACATTACCTGATTGTTTCTGATGTTTGAGCCTAATGTATTCCGTGCGCGGCGTAGACAGCTGCTTAAGTCCTTGACGAGTGGTGTCGTGCTTTTGCCAGGGAACGTCGAGAGTCCGATGAATTATGTAGACAATACATATCCTTTCAGGCAGGATAGCACCTTCCTGTACTATGCGGGGATCAATAGGTCGGGCCTGTTCGTGGTGATTGATCTTGATGATGGCTGCACAACGATTTATGGCAAAGAACCCACTGTGGCAGATATCATGTGGTCGGGCCCCCAGCCGGGTTTAGCGGAGTTACGTGAGCGCTCTGGTGCGGATAAAGCACATGACCTGACAGTGTTAGATGGAGTGCTGACCCATGCGATTCAACAAGGGAGGGGAGTGCATTATTTGCCCCCGTATCGAGCAGAAACACGTTGTCAGTTGGAAGATCTTCTTGGGTTGGAGCCTGGGCAATCTTTACAAGAACACTCAGAGGAGTTTGCACGTGCTGTTGTGGTGCAGCGATCAACTAAAGAGCCTCGCGAGTTGGCGGAGATTGAAATGGCATTGGAGACTACGCAGGCAATGTACAGTGCGGCTATGCAGGCTACATGTGCGGGGAAATTTGAGCGGGAGATTGCAGGCTTGGTAGAGGGGATCGCGATTGCTGGGGGTGGCCGTCTAGCTTATCCCTGTATTCTGACGAAGCTGGGTCAGGTCCTGCACAACCACCATTATCATCGTCGGCTGGAGTCTGGTGACCTTGTAGTACAGGACAGCGGCGCTGCGACGCTCCTAGGATATGCAAGTGACATCACACGTACGTACCCGGTTAGTGGTACTTTCTCTGTGCGCCAGCGCGAAATTTATCAGGCCGTTCTGGATTCGCTGACGCATTCGTTGGCAAGTGTTCGAGCGGGGCGTCCGTTTCGGGATAGCCATTTGGTTGCCGCACGCACGCTGACAGCCAGATTGCAGCAGATAGGTCTGATGCGAGGTGATCTTGATGAATCGGTGGCTGCTGGCGCCCATGCGCTTTTCTTCCCTCATGGGTTGGGGCACATGATGGGCCTTGATGTTCATGACATGGAAAATTTGGGCGAGGATATCGTTGGATATGATGGTGAAGTAGCGCGAAGCGAACAGTTTGGGCTTAGTGCTTTGCGCTTTGGAAGGGCGCCTGCGCCCGGATATGTGTTGACGGTCGAGCCGGGCTGCTATTTTATTGGCCCACTGATTGACGAATGGAAGGCAGAAAAGCGTCACGAGGCTTTCATCAATTACGATGAGGTAGATAGCTGGCGAGATTTTGGTGGAGTTCGGATTGAAGAGAATATTGTGGTAACAGCAGAGGAATGCAGGATTCTGGGGCCTCCTATTCCCAAGCTGATCGCGGATGTGGAGGCGGCATCCGGTTCGAGTTTGCCAGTGAAGTAGATGGTGGTGCCGACCAGTTGGACTGGCCGGGTGATTTTAACCTCGTAGCCGGTGAATAAGGAAGGTACAGCCGTACAGTCGCACCCCTTAGGTTGTGTCCGGTCTTCGCGCACACTCTGCAGAAAGTTGCCGTACTCACGTTCCTGGAAATCACCTCTTAGTGCCTCTGCGCATGAGACGACCATCGAAGACAGAATATTTCAACACTGCATCAATTCAGGGTTTTCCCGAAAAAGCGACAAAGTCGTTGCAGTTGGCATCATTTTTGCCCCAACATCTGGTACTGCAGGCCGAAATTGGGAGCTGGTTGGGTCGGTAAATAGTGCTTGCCAGAAAATGATTTTGGTTGTGGGATTATACGATGAATTCGGGTATTTGGGAGCAGATTTGGTCATTTTTGGTGGATTTGGTCAGGATTTAGCGTGTATTTGGGGCTCTCATCGCATAGTCGTCGTCCGCGTAGGAGGTTGAATGAATTTGCGAATCTGGCGGCAATTTTGGGGGAGGAGGTCTGATTTGGGCGTTTAAGCGTGTACATTCGCCCCTTTGTTGCCATGCGAGTAGTAATGGAAGCCCAACGCGCGTTTGGGCAGGTTCCGATTGAAGAGATCGAGCTTGACCCCCGAAGCCGGGATGACATTCCGGTGGTATTGCGAGGTTTGCTTTCGATTTACAAGAATGCAAAGACGCGAGCGAAGATTTTCGAGCTTTTGGAAGGGGGCGTGGCTTCGGGAGTCAGTCACAAATTGGGGCGCCGGGGGATGGATCTGTGGAGGATTTTCGTTCTGGGGATGCTGAAGCAGGCCCTGAATTGCGATTATGATCGACTGACGCATATGGCGAACAACGACAAGCTCCTGCGCCAGATGCTTGGGCATGGTGGTTGGCGCGAGGGATCGGAACCGGAATACCATGTACAGACGATTCTGGACAATGTGAGTTTGTTATCGGAGGAGTTACTGGGCAAGATCAACAAGGTTGTGGTGGAACATGGGCACGCAGAACTTACGAAGAAGGCCCAGGAGGAAGGGTTACGTTGCAGGGTAGATTCAGCGGTGACGAAGACGCATGTTCATTGGCCTACGGATGTGAATCTGCTAAGGGATGCGGTGGGTTGTTTGCTTCGGGAGTCGGCACGTATGAGCCGTTCGCACGGCCTGCCGGGCTGGCGCAAGGCGTCGGATTGGGAAAAGCGGCTTGATCGTTTGTTTCAAGGGGTACGCAGGTCACGGGGCTGGCGTCGTCGTGATCGGGTGCGCAAATACCTGTGCCACTGCAGAAAGCTGGTGAAGAAGGCGTTGGCTTCGCAGCGGAGGTTGGGGGCAGATTGCAGTGATAAGGGGCTACATTACCTGGAATGCAGCTTGAAACTGATCGATCAGGTGGATCGGCGGTTGCTCAGGGGCGAAAAGATTCCGCATTCGGAGAAGATTTTCTCGGCTCACGCGCCGCATACGCGTTGGATCAGCAAAGGTAAGGCGGGGGTACAGGCGGAGTTGGGACTCCCGGTCTGCGTCTTGGAGGACCAGCATCGGTACATTCTTTACTACCAGGTGCTCTACGAGGGGGTAGATTCGTCAATGATCGTGGATTTTTTACGGGAGGCCAAGACACTGTACCCGTCCCTGACTTCGTGCAGCATGGATACGGGGTATTCATCGGAACACAACCGGCGCGCATTGGAGCAAATTCTGGAACTGGTGATTATGCCGAAGCGGGGTCGTTTAAGTCATGCGGACAAGGAGCGCGCATCCGCTCCGGACTTTGTGGAGGGTCGTCGTCAGCATCCGGCGGTAGAATCCGCGATCAACAATTTGAACCAGCGCGGACTGGACTTGGTGCGTACGCATGGTAAGGAGGGGTTTGGTCGCACGGTAGCGCTCGCTGTGGTCGCGGCCAACGTACATCGTCTTGGCTTGCAGTTGAAGCGGAAAGAAGAGCGGCTCAAGCGCTGGCATCAGGCCCGAAAACGAGCGGCGTAGCGCCGCTGTAATCCTACCGAAGGAATTTGGACAGGCTCCGCCATAAGCGGAAAGGCAGACATACGTCGGGTTGGCACGCATGGTCGCGTCCCAGCTGCATCGGAGAGCAAAAAATGTCTTCCAGTGACCATTCAGCAAGCCGAAAGGCACCTGATTCCCCCGAAACTCCACCAACGACGCCACAATTATGGGCCCAGATTGTTATGAGTATAGCAAGAATCGCGAAAATGACCTATTCTCTGACAAGCACTAAATAAAGAAAAACGCTTTTTGCTGTATTTATCGAAAACACAATTTAAGTTTCATGCTTTTTGATTTAAGCTTGGAAAGACCAAGTCTCGAATTACCAAAATGGTCTTATTCCCTGCTATACCTGTACGGTATGGGGAAATGCCGGAGACCTGTGGTCTCTGTGTTGTTTACGACAGGAAGACGGGTGAAACCGGATCATGGCCTACTAGGACGAGGAAAATAGTTTTGAGGATACTTGTCCGTGCGATTGTTATTGATTTTGCATCCTGGTTGCATCCTCAGAATGGAAGGAGGCATTATTGTCAATGTTTCCTTCTGCCCGAGAATCGCGTCCGCGTTGGGCTTTCGGGGTCGCCCGGGCCTGTTTTTTCGCGTAGTTAACGGGGCGTTCATCTTAGTCTTAACTTGAATCAAATGTTGAGTGGTAGTTCTTCTGGCTTCAGTGGTGGTAAAGGTATTTGGATGCGGCATGGACCTTATATCGTCGTTCTGTTAATGTTGTTGCTAATGGTGGCATGCGGCCGGGATGCATCCACAACTACTGGCACAAGAATTGACGTGGTGCCATCGAATTCTCCCGAGAGATATATTTTCGATGACGGGACTCCACCTATTGCTGATATCAGGGCCTACAGGTCGCTAGGGGCCGACTCGGCGTTGATTGTTGACAGGCGGAGGGAAATCTTCCTTCTTGTTTCTGATCGTCGAGTAAGTAGTGTGGGGGCTTCGGGGGAAGGTGCATGTGAGTATCGAAACCTGAGTGCTTTTTCGGTTGTGGGGGATACAGTTTTTGTGCTGGATCGCAGAAATGGGAGGTTATTGGGGTACTCAATCAGGAGCGGTGAATGTCTGAGTGAGTTCATTTCTCAAGAGCTTACTAGGTTTTCTGGAATGATCCGGGTAGGGGCATCATTCTATTTCACAAGGAACAGTGTCAATGCTGCTACTGATCCCGAGACCGTATTGTTGTACAGGATGGACACCAAAGGCAATTTTACGCCCTTGGATTTGCGAAAATCTGATCTTGGGATTGATCTTTTACTGACCTCTATACGGACTCCCCGATTGGCGCAAATCAAGGAGAAGGATGGTGTCATATACTTTCTTCTGTCACACACACATAAGGTTTGGGCTTACAATATTCTCGAAGATCAGGTGTCCTATTTTGATCTTGTGCACGACTCTCCCGACATAAGCAATATGTCTGATTCCCAAGATCTAGCGGCAATATCTGAGGTAGTGAACAAGATCGAATTTGAGGTAGATATATTTCTGTTTGACGATCACTTAGTTGTGGCGTCACGAAATGAAAGCGGTTGGATGCGTTCTCAATATTCTTACTCAGGTGAGCTTTTAGCGAGGGAGGAAGTTTCTGGGGACTTGCATTTAGAGGAAGGTGGAGAGTTCTATGAGTTGGTGGCCATAGATGATTTGCCCCGGGCATTTGACTTCACTCCCATAGAACTCAAGAATGGCAGTGATGGGATGTAGCCATCGGTCAGATGACAAACTGTGCGTCTGCGCTACCTAGCGTAACATTTTCCACTACTCCAACACGATCGCAGTCAAAGGGACGGGAAACACGGATGTAATTGTCCGTATAGCCCTGTATAGCATCTGATTTAACATTACGCTCCCAGAGAACCGGACGCGTCTGTCCGCGGAACTGATCTCTGAATATGCGTCGCTTACGGTCAGAGAGTGCACGCAGAGTCCGATTGCGCAATGAACGTTCAGGGGGAGAAACTGCGTAGTGTGTCTGATTTATGGACGCCGTGTTTGGACGCTCCGAGTACGTGAATACATGCAGATAGGTTACCGGAAGATTTGCCAGGAAAGTACGTGTGTCAGCAAAACGTTCGGTGGTTTCTGCCGGAAACCCCACTATGACATCTGCGCCGATACTCGCCTCAGGCATACGTTCTCGAATATATTCTACCCGATGTGAGTAGACTTCCCGGCGATAACGCCGCCGCATTGCTCCCAGCACCGCGTTATTGCCACTCTGTAGAGGTATATGAAAGTGCGGCACCATGACCGGTGTGTCCGCGATAAAGTCAATGATATCGTCCGTAAGCAAGTTGGGCTCAATCGAAGAAATACGATAGCGAAGTATTCCGTCAACTTTTGACAGACGGTTGAGCAAATGGAGGAGCTGCGGGCCGACATTCTTATCCAGACTCCCTTTGCCATACAGGCCTATGTTTACGCCGGTCAGAATGATCTCTTTTACGCCGCGTTGTACCAGCGATTCAGCTTGGGTAACAATTTCATCTGGCGAGGCAGATCGGCTTTTACCCCGTGCCATGGGGATAGTGCAGAATGAGCAAGAGTAGTCACATCCGTCCTGAATCTTCAAGAATGCACGCGTACGGTCATCGGATAAAAGTGCAGGGGCAAAAGAAGTGTGTGTGCCAGTGCAGGAAACACTGATTTGCGTATGTGCTGCTGGCACGAAGTCATCAAGGAGTTCAAAAATTCGTGCTTTCTCTGCATTGCCAAGCACTGCGCTGACCCCTTCAATAGAGGCAACTTCGTTCGGCCGCAGCTGTGCATAACATCCCGTCACCACGATAAATGCATGGGGGTTCAGTCGATGAGCACGACGGATAATCTGTCGGCACTTCCGATCCGCTTCTGCCGTGACTGAGCAGGTGTTGATCACTGAAATGTCACAGGAATCCCGCGAGTCCACGGTTTCGTGACCTCGTGCTTCAAATTCCCGTCGGAGGTTGCTGGTTTCTGCAAAGTTAAGTTTGCAGCCAAGTGTATGAAACGAGACACGTCCCATGGGGGGATATTATCGGGGTGCCTAGTGAGATAGTTTCTTGCTCATTCTCGATCTGATACTGGTTTCTGAGCAGTATGTTATACACATTTCGCAGAAATGTTGTCGTGTTTATAGGTAAGCTTGACCCTTTCCTGTCCTGTTGATCGTTGAATGGGCAGTATTACCGTAGAGGTCAGATCATTTCTGTATTGTTCAAACTTACCTTGGACTGGTGCGAGAAGGTTGTAAACTCATGACAATATTTGCAACAGCTTGAGCATCCTCTCTGTTTGTCGGGAAAAACTGGAACTGACAGCAGTGCAACCACATCCAATTCCGCCAGATAGGCTGATAGTGCAGTATTTTCAGTGGCGTGGATCTGTGGTTTAGATCAATAGAGTAGGGTTCGGGTTAATGCGTTTGACAGGTACTGAGAATTTCGTCCCGGGCGAGTTGCTATGATTGCTCAAGAAGGATGGCCTTTCGTTGCTGCTGCGTTTGTTATCGGTTTAATTTTAGCTGGGCTGACACTGATCATTCCCGGTGTACCAGGATGGCTTGAACTTGGCTTAATCCCTTTTTTTACTCCTGGGATGGGCCTCTTTGTTGCCTACTTCTTCCGTGATCCAGAGCGTACATCTCCGCCTGACTCCAAATCATTGATCCTGGCACCGGCAGATGGTAAAGTAGTCGAGATCGTACAGGAGTATGAGCCTCTGTTTATCCAAGGCCCGGCCCGGAGGATTTCGATTTTCCTTTCGGTCCTTAACGTTCATGTGAATCGTGTTCCGATCAGTGGAACCGTTAATTACGTAGTGTATAAGCCGGGAGAGTATCGAGTGGCGTGGCATCCAAAGGCATCTACACTGAATGAACAGTCCCAGATAGGTCTGGTACATGACTCCGGCCGAAGGATTTTATTTAAACAGATTGCGGGTAGCTTGGCGCGTCGCATTGTGTACCGGCTTGCGCGTGGTGATCAAGTGCAGGCAGGTGAACGGTTCGGATTGATTCGATTTGGGTCACGAATGGATGTATTAGTTGCCGCAGATACGGTGCTTGAAGTACGGGTTGGTGAGCGGGTTCGTGCTGGTGTAAGTGTGCTCGGATCGATTTCTCCTAATGAACATATTTGCAAGCAGACGGGCGGCTCGGATAGACCAGAGACTGTGAAGCAGACCACTGATGGACAATAAAATCAAGCTTACTTCTCCTCGGCGTTTATTGTCTGGCCGCACAACTAATCCTAGACAGAGAGGAGGAGTTGGCAGTAAGGCACGGGTGGCAGTTCCATCCTTTTTCACGCTCATGAACTTGTTTTGTGGGTTCGTGGCAATTACTCAGATACATCAATCGCAGTTTGTGTATGCCTGCTATCTAATCATTCTTGCTGGTCTGTTTGATTTACTCGATGGTATGACAGCGCGCTTGACACGCGGCCAAAGTCTATTTGGTGCAGAGCTGGATTCTTTATGTGATGTTGTATCGTTTGGCGTGGCTCCGTCCTATCTGATTTATGCGCGAATGCTAGAGGGAAGCGGGACATTCGGCTTAATCATAAGTGTCTTACCTGTCATGTGTGCCGCTGTGCGTCTGGCACGGTTCAATTTGCAGTTTTCGGGGGAAAAGAAACCTGATTTTGAGGGATTGCCGGTTCCAGTTCAGGCATACTGCGTGATTGCGATCGTGCTCAATATTGATCAGGAGACCTGGTTGTCGGCGGCAGGTTTACTGGATACGACATCAATGATCCCCATAGTAGTCGTTCTTTCTTTGTTGATGGTATCCCTAATTCGCTTTGATGGAGTTCCAAGGATTTCATTTAACTACTTGCACCAGTATCCAGTCGCTTCCAGTGCTTACTTATTATCGGTGCTGGTTATCCTATTTTTCCCGTATTCGGGGTTGTTGTTGACTCTCTTGGTTTATATTCTGGTCGGGCTTACGCGTGCAACAATACGGTCTATTCGAACATTTGTGGCTTTGCCCAGATAACGACGGCAAGTAATGGGGGCTGACGTATCTCCGCCAAATACTCAAACGAAATAGTATGTACACAGCATATATAACAGTTACGCTTCGTCCGGCCATATTGGATCCGCAGGGAAAGGCCACACATCATGCGTTGCAGAATCTGGGATTTGATCAGATAAAATCCGTTCGAATTGGGAAGTACATGGAATTGCAGGTTTCTGCGGGTACGAAGGAAGATGCAGAGGCCGCGGTACGTTCCGCCTGTGAAAAACTCCTTGCGAATTTGGTTATGGAAGATTACACCGTTCGTGTTGAACCAGTCGAGTAATCAAGAGGTGAAGGATTCTAACTGCCTATCATGGGGCTTCCGTTTTTCAAGTGGGTTCGGAGTCAGAATCAGGGTAAGCAACTATTAGATAGCTATAGATTCAGTGTGGATGTCTTTGTTTATTTTGGATCTGTTTTTGGCACAAATCAAATTTTTCATCAGCAATGAATGTACGTATTCAAGATATCAATCGATTGATAGGGATCCAATCTCCGTGGGAGGTATCGGAGATCAAACAAGATGACGCGGCGCAGTTGGCCGAGATCCATGTAACCTGTTCGGAGGGTTCGGTTCTTCGGTGTCCTGCGTGTAACAAAGTTTGCCCGGGTTACGATCATCGTCGCAGGCAATGGCGCCATACGGATATTTGCGAGTATCGGACGACGGTGGTTGCGGAAGTTCCTCGGGTGGAATGTTCGGAGCATGGGATCAAGACGGTTTCGGTACCCTGGGCGGATGAGCGCGTGCGTTTTACAATGGCTTTTGAAGCGAAGGTTATTGACTGGTTGCAGGATGCAACCAGTATTTCGACGGTGGCCTCCCGTCTGGGCGTCAGTTGGACGATGATCGCCAACATCATGGATCGCTCGGTAAAGCGAGGACTCGCCCGTAAAGAGACGCAACCGGTTCCCCATATATGTGTGGACGAGACCTCGTACAAAAAGGGTCATAAGTATATCACGGTGGTTTCGGATTCCCAGACGGGCACGGTGCTGTTTGTTAAGGAAAAACGCACGCATACGAGTCTGGATGCCTATTATGAGGACTGTTCGGCTGAGCAACTGGAAGCGATCGAGAGTGTGAGCATGGATATGTGGCCCGCCTATATTAAGTCCACGAAAAAACATGTTCCAGATGCGGAATCCAAGATTGCATTTGATCGTTTTCATGTGGCGAAAAAGATTTCAGAGGGGGTGGATAAAGTCCGTCGGCAGGAGAACCGAGAATTGCGGAAAGCGGGCATTGATGATCTCGTCGGAACCAAGTACGACTGGCTCACCAATCAGAAGAATATGTCTGCCCGACAAAAGAAACGATTCCAGCAATTAAAGAAAAGTTCGCTGAAAACGGCGCGTGCATGGGCCATCAAGGAATTGTCCCAGAAATTATGGCACTATGTCAGTCGTACCTGGGCACTCAAGGGCTGGAAGCGCTGGTTATCCTGGGCCATGCGTTGTCGACTTGAACCCATGAAAAAAGCCGCCAAGACGGTTAAGAATCATCTATGGGGAATCATAAATGCGATCGTTCTAAAAGTTAGTAATGGCCCAGCTGAAAGCATAAATAGCCGCATCAAAACCATTAAAGTTCGTGCGCGTGGATTCCGAAACACAAAGCGGTTTGCCAATGCAATTTACTTCTATCTCGGAGGACTGGATCTGTACCCCGAAGGCCTCCAAAAACAGGCTCCCCACTCATAAAAGTGAAGAGCCCCTATCATAGTGACGGACGACACCAAGACGAGGAAGTAAATGAGTGCCGCAGATGATCTGCCCCGAGAATTTGTCTTCACCTCCATAGAACTCAAGAATGGCAGTGAGTAGCGGGTGCAGCGGCTCTGCCTCTTACGTCCCTTGCTGTCAATTACCTTTGAACACTTCCTCAGAAGGGGTACGCGATCGCCTATGCAGGGACTTCCCAGAGTGTTTTCCGTGTGAGCAGTAAGCTATTGCGCTGCAGACGCAGATCAAGGGAAATTAGTTGAGAAATTTGTAGCTGAACTTGATTAGAAGCACGTTTACGGGGGGCAAATCAAGTGTGTTGGTCAGCTGGTTTGAGGTCGACTGGTCGAAAGGGGAGTTCCCCGTCACGTTGAATAGGTCTGCGTCATCACTTCCCGAGCGGGACTGCGTCCACACTAGATATAGTACAGATCCCGGGCGGTATTCCCAGCGCACCACCGTATTGGTCTGGAATCTACTAAAGGCAAAGTCGTACTGCTTGGGCCAGGCTGCTACGGGTACGAGTGTATCCCGATCCTGGAGAAGCGAGAAATCATTGTATTGCCCACGAGCTCCAAAAAGTTGCCCGTAGAATTGAATAGCCAAGTTGGGAGAGAGAGTAATGCCGGTACGCAGTGTGATATCGGCGGCTCGTGTATTTCGATGGCCATACACCGGCACAAAATGGTTGCCCTCTTGATCCCAGGGCGTGCGCTCAGACAGAATACTATTGAGTGTGGCATCAAAGGCCACTGGCCGCCAGGCCTCTACGTCTGATGGTTCCGAGCCACTCTCTTCTCCGATTTGCCAATAATATTCTTCCGCAGTATCGACAGTCAACGAGAGGGGTTCATTTGCCGCCCATTCAATGGTGTTAAATTCACGCTCAAGGCCAATCTCGAGCGATAAGTTTAGCTTGGGAGTAGCAACCCACTCAAGCTCCAGGCTGGAACCGATAGCCCGTCCACCGTCTTCGTAAATCCCGGTCTGGAGTTCGGGTTGGAGCATCCATCTACGGCGGGTATCAGTGGTGTATCCGAGTTCAATTTCGTATTCCCGAGGGCGGGCTCGTACACCTAAGCCTCGTGTTTCGAACTCATTGTAGCCGCCAAACAGGTAGTCGGACTGAATGCCAAGCTCTATCTCGCGGTAACCGTGTGTTGTCCAGTCGGAACGAAAGAAAGTACCTACACCATCATGGAGTTGCTTGTCGTACGAGAAACCACTTCCCCCGAAGAGGAAGAAAGAGGCTCGGCGAAACGGTCCAAATGGTTGGCCTCCGTTGACTTGATGGAATACCCCGCCGGAAAAGTTAACGTAATTATCCTGGCGCAGGCGTCCAATATCATTCGGGTTATACCCGTTGCTGATGACAGCCAAGTCAGCGGAGAAATTCCATATGCTACGCTGTCGATCCAGACTTGCCGTGAATGCAAAACCTCGTTCCAAATCATCATCACTCACGCGATGCGCAGCACTCAATTGTCCTGATAAACTATACTGGTTATCTGCAAGTCGGATATCCCAGTCTGCCCCACCAGTATAACTTCGTCCACCCAGGTTATCATCGTAAAATGTTGCGATACCACCAAAACTGGATAGACTTCCAATCCGCTGGAGAACGCGACCAACACCATAAAGGTTCTCCGGATTATAGTTATCGCCGGTGGAGGCTCCGAAGAATCCAAAATCAAGACCTTTGTCGGTCCGTCCAGAGAGTTTGGTTGCGCCTAATACAGGGGCCCGTGAGCCGATGCGCCGTGTATACAGGAGTGAACCACCTCGCACGACGTCGTAGTTAAACACGGCGATCCCTTCAGTAAAGAATGGACGTTTTTCGGGGAAAAAGGTCTCGAAAGCCGTCAGGTTCAGTTCTGCCGGATCAGCTTCAACCTGTCCAAAATCTGGATTAATGGTTGCATCAAGCGTAACATTGGACGAGAGTCCAATCTTAAAGTCAGCTCCCACATCTCCTGAAAAAGAGGAAGATCCAGCTTCTGAATCGCGTGTGGCATTGCCCACGGTGTAAGGAGTGACCTGTATGTTACGCCGGGGGCGAATTTCTATGATACCTTCCAGAGTACCGTATTGTGCAACTGTACCGCTGCTCCGTTCGGCTCGCGGAATCAGAACCCAGTCGGACACTTCTCCGAGGCGAGGGATTACACGTCTGAAATTGATACCCCAGCGCTGGTCTGGAGTATCAGAGAAGCGGAGCATGGTAAAGGGTATGCGCATCTCCACAACCCATCCTTCCTCGGTACGGCGGACAGAGCTTTTCCATACTGCATTCCAGGAGGTATCGAAGTCGAACCCACCACCTCCGCGAAACCGGTTCCCGGTGTAGATTCCATCCGCCTGCACTCCGGCTGCGTTTACGGCGAAACTATATGCCGTTTTTCGGTCAAAATAGGAATCAATTGATGCAATGAACCAATCTGCCTGGTTGAACTCATCTCGCCGTCCGAGAATGCGTCGGATTCCCTCAGGTTCGGTATCACGAAGTATTGCGCTGACAAAAAGCTGACTTTGCCCATAGAGGATGCGGACCTCGGTCTTTTGTGTGGCGGGTTCTCCCTCGTGAGGCGAGTATTGCGTGAAGTCTGTAGCTACAGCAGCATTCAGCCAGGCTTCTTCGTCAAGTATGCCATCTATACGGATCTCCTCGGAAGCATACGATGCTGAAAGGATGCAATCCTCGGGGCAGGGAGTATCGGTGGGCGGATACGGTGCTGTTCCCAGGATAAAAATTGCAAGTGCAAAATGCATTCAAAAAGGCTGCAGAGATTGGATTATTCGGGAGTAGAACGCCAAACCAGTATACGTGTGCTAGTAGTCTCCTGGTGAGTGACGAGATAATACATTGAAGACCCCCGTGCTACGCAAGACGGAGATCTGTGTTGCGATAAGTAACCGTAACCACAACGCCCGCGCATCTTCAATATAGCGGAAATGAGGATACTATTCGCGAAGGAGCAATTTATATGAACACATGATTGGGAATAGACGTAATCAAGCTTGTGTTTATTCCGCATGGTACGGTTTCATATCGGCAGACTTAGGTGGAGATGCCAGATAATTGCGATGCCGAAGCACAAATCGTATGATCGCCAAAAGGAGCGACTGGGGTCGCCTGATTACCGTTCAAATAGTCTTTTCCCGTCAAAGATTTTATGTCGACACCTTTCAATGCGTGCGGCTCGTGTCTCTGATTGTTTAGCACTGGAGAAGTGTATAATGTAACCGCGCTGTCGTCCGGGTGACAGGTTATTGAAGGCGGTTTGAAAATCGGGTCTTGGGCCAATCTTGTGAAAACGCAATTTTCATTTCATTCTGGGGGAGAGGTCCAAGCCTCCGAGATGGAAGTAAATGGCGGTTGCAAATCGTTCATTATTTCGGAATCCGCGGGCGCGTGCTTTGACTGTTTTTATTCGGCTGTTGATGCTTTCGGCCGGGCCATTGCTGACCTTGAGAATAATTGCATTGATGATTCCCCACAGGTGGTTTTTAATGGTTTTGGCGGCTTCCTTGACCGGCTCCAAGCGGCAGCGCATGGCCCAGGAAAGCCATCTTTTCCAGCCCTTGCGGGCCCAGGTGGGATGTACATAATGCCATAAATTTCGTGCCATCTCCTTGATGGCCCACGCCCGGGCGGTTTTCAACGAACTGTTCTTCAACGATTGAAACCGCGCTTTCTGCTTCTTGGACATATTTTCCCGGTTCGTTAGCCAGTCGTACTTACTTCCGGTGAGGGTCGTATCTCCTTCGGCGCGTAAAGCCTTGTGCTCTTGCCGACGCACTTTGTCCACGGCCTCCCCCAGATACTTCGCCACATGAAACCGGTCAAACGCAATCTTCTTCGCTGCATCAGCTACACACGCCAAGGTGGCAGAGATGTAGGCGGGCCACATGTCCATGCTCACGCTCTCAATCCCCGCCAATTGTTCTGGTGTGAGACTTAAATACCAGCGCTTTAGCACCGCTTTCGTGCGTCCGATCCCCACATACAGGACCCTGCCTGCCTTTGCATCGGAAACGACCGTAACGTATTTATGTCGCTTACGGAAGGAGGTCTCATCCACGCAAATGTGCGGAATAATCTCCGTTTGTCTGCGCCGAAGTCCTCGCTCTACCGCGTGCTCCATGATCCTTGAAATCACTTTCCATCCCACGCCGAGCTGCCGCGATACTGCGGATACCCTCGCATCCCCAAGCCATCCAATTACCCTCTCTTCAAAGTCAAAGGTGTGCCGGGAACTCGACGATGCCCAAGGAACCTGCACCGTCCGAACTCCACACGCTGGACACTTTACACGCGGAACCCGGGCAATCAACTCCGTACGATAGGTACAGGTATCTAAGTGCCGCCAGGAACGTGCCTCGCGCAAATCATAAAAGGAACAAGCCGCCTTACACTTCGGACATGACAGCAATGATGTATCCGTGCAGATCACCGTTACCCGCCGTACCCGATCCTTATCATCATAACGATCCTCTGAAATCTCCCAAGGCGATTCAAGCCCTATACTCCTATGGATACTCGCCTCATCCTTTTTCATTGTATTCGCATCTGTTTCAAGTGAAATTTTCCCCAGAATAACAACCAAAAATAGAGCACATAAACACTACTGTCATGACCACCTTATACCGAATTTTCCTGAATTTACAGATCTCGTCATAATATTGGGTGAAGGGCCTGAAAATCTGGGTCTGCGCCAAATCTTTCGATAAGTTCTCTGGGGTATTCGAAGCCGGTCGCCATTTCCACTTTCAGGCCAGCTTGTTCAATTTCGACTGCTTCATGGACGCATGCTCTGATGCTTTTTGCCGCGATTAAGATGTCGTGACCATTGGTGAAGCACATCCAGTATCCAACCCTTGAATTAGGTCCCTAGCGTTCGAAAATGCCGTCGAGATCTTTCAGTAGTGCACCCCTGAAAAACATGAGTGAGAGGAAGCCCGTCATTCTCTGGATGATGCAAATATTCTTTCCCTTATCGAGTGTAGCAGGGACTTCTCCACTTTATCTCCTCGGTCAGATTGCAGTCTAAAAGAATTTTTCCCAGTAAACGTGCTTCTTCCAGCCAGTGTTTGGCGTTGCTGAATAATTTGTTGGCTTTGGGATTTTTGGTCACTTGCTTTTGTATAAAGTCAGGTGTTTGAGACCTGACGATATGTAGAGCAGGTTAAGATGCAAGTCAGTAGAGAGCAAATATTTTCACAGCGATCGCTTGTGTGAGAAAGGACAACGCACAGCCTAACTTTGGACTGGCGATTATACCTTGAAACACACTGGAAGCGTATCTTAGGCCATCTCAAACCCTACGCTGCGCGTAAGTATGTGGAGGTTTCAAAAGGGAATAATGTATTTAACTGCAACTCGCGGGAACCTTTCCGGCAAGCGAAAGGCATACGGGCACACTAGGTCAGATGGCCGTCTGACCCAGTGCCTACCATAAAATCAGTAGTGGTGATGCCATGACCGTTTCTCGGGTTACCAATTTTTGGGCTGTTTGTTTATGAACGAAACGGATAGTACCTATCGCAACATTACGTACAGGCTAGTGCTTGGAAGCCAAGGTAAGGTGAAGAAGTTGGTTTATCTGATCGGAGATGCAGTGCTTCTCCTTTATTTGATTGCAATCCCCCAGACAATTGCGCAACAAATCGAAAGAAGTACAACTGAATCCGACTGGTATGGACTGAAAGCGCTATATGCTGCTACTGACGGGGAGAACTGGAAAATCAATTCAAATTGGGATGTAAATCGCGAATACCCTCCCAGTCCCGATAGTTTAGCTGAGTGGTATGGTATCACGCTTTCGGATGGGCGAGTCACCGAATTAGATCTTTCTGACAATGGATTAACCGGAGTTCTTCCCGTTGAATTGGGATATCTCTCGAAGCTCCAGGTTCTTGATCTCCAGGAAAATGAACTTTCTGGATCAGTTGGTTCGTGGATCAAGAAGCTCACTGCAATTGTCAAGCTTCATCTTCAAGAAAATCGTCTAACTGGTCCGATACCTGATGAACTGGGGAGTTTAAGTCACCTTGAATACCTGAATCTTCGTGGGAACCAATTGGAAGGTGTTGTGCCAGAAAGCTTGGAGAAGTTGCAGAAATTACGGGGGCTATGGTTGCATGCCAACCAGTTATCCGGCCCCATCCCTCAAGGTATCGTAGAGCTTCCAAATTTGGGATGGTTGTGGCTCGGAGAGAATCCAGATCTATCAGGAGTAATTACCGTGACTGATCCAGAACAAACGACGTCGACTGATTTCTATCTCGAGGAAACAAGTCTTTGCATTGATTCAACAGATGTAGCAGTAGATGAGGGTATTGAACGGGCACAGACGGTCTCGGAGTATGCCTGTCTGTTAGCAGAGGAGTGGGACGCGCTGGAGAAGCTATATGGGACCACGGGCGGCGACAATTGGATTGACCGAACCGGGTGGGATTTTGAAAGCCGCCCGAAGGCTGAAGCTGTTGGACAATGGTACGGTATTTCCATGGAAGATGGCCATATTCGTACTCTGCAACTTGACCTGAATCACCTTGACGGGTTCCTGCCTCCAGAACTAGGCTCTTTAACCAGGCTTGAGGTCTTGCGTATGGATGGAAATCCACTGCGTGGGGCCATTCCTGCAGAGCTTTCTTCACTTGAGAATATTAAGATATTTTCGGCATCCGAGACTGAGCTATGCATTCCAACCACCACTGCAGCACAATTATGGCTAGAAGAGACTCCGACCGTGATCGGACTCGAAAATTGTAGTGATCGTGAAGCGGCTCCACCTCCGTTTTCTTCTGACAGCGATCAAGGACGAGAGGTGGTTCTGCCCCTTTGGCTTGTCGTAGGATTCGGGCTGCTAGGAGTCCTTGGGGCAGGTGCAGCCCTGATTACAGTTTTTATTAAAACTAGAAGGTCCAAGGAACCCGAGCAGGAACTTATCGAAATTGATCGAAATGCAGACCAGTTGATGACCATTGAGCAGCGATTAGAGGTATTAATGGATGCGACTGATTCTATGTCAAACTTGACTCAGCAGTACCTCAACCAGAGCGACATAGCCAAGGATTTCTTGTCGGCTCTCACGAGTTTGCGCAATGCATTAGACGAACGAGACCAGGAGATCAAACGCCTGAAGCGAGGCTATGATAACGCGGTATTCCGTAAATTTATCGCCCGCTTCATCCGAGTAGATCAAGCGGTTCAGTATTTCATTCAGCACACAGAGAGTTCCTCAACCCACTTGGAATCCATTCACTCCCTTTTGGAAGATGCTTTACAGGAGTGCGATGTACAACCATTTAGTCCAGAGATTGGAAGTGATTATCGATCAGCCTTCGGCGTTGCAGAGTATCCAAAGATTTTGACTACTATTACTCGCGAGGATGATTGTCGGATCGCTGAAATTCTGGAACCGGGCTACATCATGCAAGGTGGTAAGGAAAATGAAGTCCTGATTCCTGCACGGGTTGCCATTTATAGGTTTGAACTTGAAAAGTAGCTTCATGAGATCAGTTATAGGAATTGACTTGGGTACAACATACTCGGTCGTAGCACAATTTGACGAATTTGGTAGACCTGTGATGGTCCCTGACCAGGATGGAAAATATCTTTTGCCCTCCTGTGTTGCCCTCACTCATGACGAGTGGCGGGTCGGGTTTGATGCCTGGGGACAATGGGCGGCAGATTATGGCATGGATCAGAGATCTTCTGCAGCGCGCTTTAAGCGCGAAATGGGAACCTCCAAGCATTATCAGATTGGCACACACAGTTTAACTCCGGTGGAATTGAGCAGCCATATTCTAAAATGCTTAATGAGATATACCATGGAAGCCGTAGGACCTGTTGCCCCAGTCGTGATTACAGTACCAGCAAATTTCAGTAATGAAGCTAGGCAGGCGACCATTGATGCGTCCAAGGCTGCGGGATTAGAACTTGCCAATATCATTAATGAACCTACTGCGGCCGCCCTGTACTATGCCTATTCTGGCAAACTGAATCGGGCTGGAACATATGCGGTATTTGACTTGGGAGGCGGAACTTTCGACATTACCATTGCTGAATTTGATGGGAAGTCCGTAGATGTGATTTGGAGTGACGGCATCGCAAGGTTAGGAGGTGTGGACTTTGATGAGGCTCTGCAGATTGTAGTGAAAGAAAAGTATGAGATGCTGACGGGCGAAGAGGTTTCCATAAAGAGCATGAGTCATGAAGGGTTTGACTTACGTAGAATCCAAGATCTGAAACATTCACTATCACGACGGGAGAAAGTCAGTGTTTTTGTGAGGGGGCAGGTCGTAGAAGTAACCAGAGAGGAATTTGAATCAAAAATTGCCAACTTTGTGACACAGGTATACCTGTGTTGCGAGAATGCACTTGATGGAGCTGGGCTTGAAGCAAGTGCTATAGATGGCGTAATCCTCGCTGGGGGCAGCACTCGAATTCCCGTGATTCAACAATGCGTATGGGAGGTCTTTGGCAAAGAACCACTGAGTATTGCCAATGTAGATGAAGTGGTGGCATTGGGTGCTGCATTGTACGCTGGCCATAGAAGTGATCAGGATGTACTCACGAAACTTCAACAGGTCTCGGCGGCTGAGTTGAGTGTGCAGGATGTGGCAAATAAACATTTTGGAACCAAGGCTCTGGAATGGGACGATGCCTCGGGAAGACCTTCAAAAATAAATTCGATCATTATCAGAAAGGGAACTCCTATTCCTTGTTCAATGACAGAATCATATCAAACTATCGCGTATGATCAGACAGAAGTAGAGTGTAGTATCACTGAATGTGATCATGAGGAAAAGGAATACGACTCGAAATTTATCAGAGTTATTGGAGAAGGCAGACTAGAGTTGCCTCCTGAAAGGCCTCCTGGGCAGGAGATCCTTGTTACGTATCAATATGATATTAATCAAATTATGCACTGCCATTTCGAGGATGTTGAGTCGGGAGAGAAGAAAGAAATCACAGTTGATCTTATGAAAGGTGCTCCTTAAAGAGAATTAAGATCTGCAGCACAGTGGATGGGTGCCTCATGTAGGGTCAGCTATGATTGTGTTTTTGATTATTGTAGCAGTGATCATATTTATATTTGGGGCAGTGATTAACGAGGCTCGCGAAGATGATGCACAGGTGAGTCCGCCATGGAAGTTCGTGTTCGTGAAACAAGCAAATATGATCTCCCGATGAGATTAATTGAGGTGCAAGGGTCACTCCCGTTCGAGGCATATTGTGAAACCGTTGGGTTTATCGTGTCTGTATTTGATTGTATAGATGACGATCTTCATCCCGTTTTTTCGACACCAGAAGCGTTTCAGGAGCCTGATACAATCGCTTATTCCAAGTTTGCAATTGTAGTGGATTTTTTTTGCAAATCTCTGCTGTCCCCTATTTTTCAGGGGGGCTCAAAAAGGGCTTTTTTTCGTTCTTTTCTTACACGTCGGTGTCTTCTTTTTGGGGTGTTTCGCCTTGATTCGTTGGGGATAATTTCCAGTGTTGAGTCCCATTGCCTGAAAGACTTTTCGTTGGAATGGTTTCAGATCTGCATCTTGTTTGAGCAGTATACAGTGGGTTTTATGCGTATTCCGACCATGTGGCCCACTTCGCTCGGAATGGTGACCCAGTTCGATCGGAATATGCAAGCAATCAAGTTCCGAGGGTATCATTCCAAAATATTGATTTCGGATACTGAAAAAATCAAGATCTGTGTATGGTACATGAAATTGAGTTGTCACGAAAACGTTGAATAGAGAAATAGGTTACACGTCAAGTTCATACAAGTAGCAGAGACGCCAGAAGTCAACCCAAGTAAGTAGACGAATAACGAAATGTCACATGCCCAGAAAAAAGCTTCCCTGCGACTTCGGGTCCGTAGCTTAACCTTGGACGGGTGCATAGTCAAAAAAATTGAGATAATAGGGGATTTTCCAGACAATGCATTGCGTGAGAACATTGAGTTTGTCGTATCCGTATTTGATTGTGCGGACGGTGGCATTCATCCTGTTCTATCGACCGAAAGCGAATTTCATGAGCAGTTTACAATGGTGTACGAATCACGCGTGAGGGTCGGCGAGATTTTACCATATATGAAGAAGATTGATGGCTGGATGCCCGTCGCGATCTTCCCCTCAGAATTCGTGCTGGGCCCCTATGCAGGGAAGAGGAAGCTCATGGCTGTGGTACGACTCGTAAACATTGACGCTAACGTATATATAGAGGCTGGAAGCGTTTTACGTAATAAGAATGGAGTCATATGGGTAGGTAAAGTTAACTTTTATTGCCGGTTGTATGGAGACGGGTACATTAGAATTTCGAAGCGGTGCCGGAGAATTGAATCGATCGCCATCAGGTTAGCAGCAGCCGTTGCGATCGCAGATGGAACGCTTGATTCTGAGGAAATAAAGGTCCTTCGGAGACAAATAAATAGGTGGATTGAGGACTCGGAAAATCGATACGATGGTCTAGATGAAAGAAGGCGATCAAATTCCTATAAGGGAATGATGAAGCGTGCACTTATTAAAGCAAGGGCGAATGAGATTAATACGGCTTCGTTGTTAAAAAGCATGCGCATCAGTGCAGGTCGAGCATTATGGATCGATACACTGGAACTCTGCTATGATGTGATATTTGCGAATGGGGTTGCTCATGCAAGCCAATTACGTCTTCTGCGTGAAATAGCCGACAGCTCCAGACTTGATACGAAAGAGCTCGAGAAATTACGAGATCACAAAGCTATTAACTTTGAGATCAAACCCACAGTTGAGGTAGCGACGGAGGAATTACTTGGAATTGACGCTAGTTGGGACCAGGCAAGAATAAGGCGACACCTTAGAATGGAATACAAGAAATGGAACGGTCGCCTTAATACGATTCCAGAGGGAAAAGCTCGCGAGAATGCTCAGGGTATACTCAACATGATTGGTGAAGCGTACAAGAAATATTCATTCTCGAAACCTACTCCACAGGCAACTTCCAAAGACGACCAAGCCTTACAGGCGGCTCCCAAAAATGATCAAACTCCACAGGCAACTTCCAAAGACGACCAAGCTTTACAGGCGGCTTCCAAAAATGATCAAACTCCACAGGCAACTTCCAAAGACGACCAAGCTTTACAGGCGGCTTCCAAAAATGATCAAACTCCACAGGCAGATCGCTCTGGGGCACAGTTAGATCTTTTTGAGAGCTTGGAATAACACAGTCTTGTGGCTCCTACACCTCTTCTGTGCCCTCTGTACAAAGTTGAGATGCTTGAATGGGTTTGAAGTTCTTGCAGAACTTCCGTAGAAAATGGTGTCATGTGATCCAAGAGCATGAATTGGTGCTATTGTTCCAGACAACGTGGGTGATCGACACGTGTTGTCCGTTGCCCACCGAAAATATAAATTGTCGGTCTCAAGTGGGACCTGCCGTGGTGGATTTTGCTCGTCATCCATGCGGTGTCCCTAATATCTCGTCTCTATTGTATCACTACGAAATGAAACTTAGGCCAGTTGGTAGTGTCCCTTCTGCGATTCACGTTTTTAAGGTACGCGGTTGGTCGTGAACATCATGCGCATGCGCCTTATATGGCTCAGTGTTGTTTCGTCGAACCACTCAATCCGACTCGCGAATAACAGTCAGGCACGTTTGCACGCAGCTACGGCTAACTCATCTGCGCGGTTGTTGAGCTTGTTATTGGCATGGGCTTTGACCTTGATCCACTGAACTTTATGTTTCTGAGTTTCACTCCACAGATCGTTCCAGAGGTCCTGGTTTTTTACTGGTTGTTTATTCGAGGTCAACCACCCGTTGGAACGCCATCGATTAAGCCACCCATCCGTGAATGCGCGCTTGAGGTATTGACTGTCCGTGTGAAGCTTTACAGCACACGGCTCTTTCAGCGACTGCAGTGCTTTGAGCGCCGCAGTCATTTCCATTCGATTATTTGTGGTTTGGGATGATCCACCTGTAAGAACGCGCTCGTGTTTATTATAGCGAAGGATTGCGGCCCAGCCGCCTCTGCCGGGGTTACCTTCACAACTACCGTCGGTGTAGATCGTTACTGTCTTCATTATCGGGTTTTATTAATGCGATTTGTAGATCAGGTTACCATTCATGCAAGAAGTGGTCATGGAGGTGCTGGCTGTGTGGCGTTCCGCCGCGAAAAATACGTTCCCAAGGGTGGTCCGGCGGGTGGCAATGGAGGTCGGGGTGGTTCCGTGATCCTGACGGCTGATAAACATCTTTATACACTTTTAGATCTGCGTTACAATCCACATCAGCGAGCGTCCGGGGGTGAAGCCGGTCAAGGCAATAATCGCGCAGGCAAAGATGGTCGTGATCTGATTTTACGCGTGCCCTGTGGTACCATGGCCCGATTGTCTGAGGATGGCAGCTTGTTGGGCGAGGTCCTAACACATGGTGATCAACTTATGCTGGTTGAAGGGGGGCGTGGTGGCAAGGGTAATACTTTCTTCAAGTCTGCGACACGTCAGTTACCCCGATATGCTCAACCCGGAGAGTCAGGAGAAGAAAAGACGGTTCTACTGGAGCTCAAGATGCTGGCCGATGTCGGGTTGGTTGGTTTTCCGAATGCGGGAAAAAGTACACTCGTGGCATCGGTCTCCTCTGCCCGTCCCAAGATAGCTGATTACCCATTCACAACGCTTGTGCCAAGTCCAGGAGTAGTCAGGGTAGAGGACTATGAATCGTTTGTCATCGCTGATATTCCTGGCATTATAACGGGGGCCAGCGAAGGCAAAGGGCTCGGACTACGTTTTTTGAGACATATTGAGCGCAATGCGGTGCTTCTGTTTGTAATACCGGTTACGTCGGAGGATATTGTTACTGAATTTAGGAGTTTGACGCGGGAATTGAATAACTACGATCCCAAACTCTCAGATAAGCGTAGATTTATTGCACTGTCTAAGGCAGATTTGATTCCCAAGGAAGACTATGCAGATCGCCTTGAGCGCGTTCGTGCCAAACTTGACACCAACGAGACGGTATTTTTGATCAGTGCAGTGACCGGTTTTGGGTTGGGTACACTCAAGTATGAGCTATGGAACTGCGTTCAGGAGGTACGTCTTGGAGATGGATAATAAAAAAGCAAATACACTGGTTGCGGTTGCCAGGCAGCGCCTAGACGTTAGCTTAGCTTGTATCCCGGATATGGGATCGCGAAGCCAAGCACAGAAAGCAATCCGCGCTGGAAATGTTACCGTAGATGGTAAGGTGAGAGTAAGGCCTTCTTATCCAGTTGTACCTGGCGCAGTGATTAGGTGGGAAGTACCTGTTGTGCAGGCACGGCAGCTTTTACCACAGGCGCTTCCTATTGATGTGGTTTATGAGGATGAGAGTGTGCTCGTAATCAATAAATCGGCACGAATGCCGGTTCATCCGGGAGCAGGTAGACATTCAGGAACCTTGGCTAATGCAGTTTTGCATCACGTGAATGCAGCGCTCCCACACGCACCGGATGAAGCATTTCGTCCAGGGATTGTTCATCGATTGGATATGGATACTACTGGTTTACTGGTCGTTGCCAAAAACGATGAGGCGCACCGCGCGTTACAAGCTCAGTTCGAAGCCCGGACTGTTGCGAGATACTATACCGGGATTATGTGGGGCATCCCTGATCCCCGGACGGGTACTGTGGATGCCCCCATTGGCAGGTCCAGACGTAATCGCATTCTGATGTCTGTGCATTCTGATGGACGCCAGGCATTGACACATTATGAAACGCGCGAAATATTGGGAATGACTGCGGTGGTGCAATTTAGATTAAGTACGGGGCGAACGCATCAAATTAGAGTTCATGCAAACCATATTGGTCATCCGCTTGTTGGAGACGCCGCCTACGGGGGCACGGCAATTATGCATGGTCCAGCCACTGGAAAGAGGCGTGCGTTTTTTGTGAACATTTTTAAGGTACTGGATCGTCAGGCACTGCATGCCCAATCGTTGGGCTTTGTTCATCCCGATTCCGGCGAGGTTATGGAGTTTGTTACAGATTTGCCGGAGGACATGATTTGGGCAATTGAGCAGTTACGTAAAGATCCGGCAGTTTTTCGTGGTGGATCAACCAGGTATATTCAGTGAAAAGTACTTTTCAAACAATTGAGGGAACAAGCGACTTGCTGCCAGGGGCACGACGGCCTCTTGTACGCACGGAGGTTTGGCGTCACGTAGAACACGCAATCCATAAGGTCATGCACAGGCACGGGTTTGCAGAAATCCGAACACCTGTTCTAGAGCCCACTGGATTGGTTGCACGAAGTATAGGTCAGTTCACAGACATTGTCTCCAAGGAGATGTTTACGTTCGAACGCGGTGATACCAGCTATGTATTACGTCCGGAGTTAACAGCTCCCATCATGCGCGCATATTTGCAGCATCACATGGAACAGAAGCCCGGGGTGCAGCGGCTTTATTATATTGGGCCATGTTTCAGAGCTGAGCGCCCTCAGAAGGGGCGATACAGGCAATTCCATCAGTTTGGCGCAGAAATCATCGGAACGAACGATCCAAGAGCAGATGCCGAGGTCATTGCCGTGATGATGGATGTTTACCGAACCCTTGAACTCACCGATACTCGGCTCCGCATAAATACGCTTGGAAACGCTGAGACCAGGCCCAGATACCGTGAGGCCTTGGTGAAGTACCTGACACCACATACAGAGGCGCTCACGAAAATCAGCCGCTTACGTCTTTCACGTAATCCGCTTCGGATCTTGGATACGAAAGTTGAAGCAGAGCGCGTTCTTCTCGAGGATGCTCCTAGTTTACTGGACTATCTTGATGAGGATAGCCGGGTGAGCTACGAAGCTCTCAAGAGCCTCCTGCAGTCTCTGGCGATTTCGTTTATGGAGGATCCAATGCTGGTACGTGGACTGGATTACTATACACAGACTGCTTTTGAGTTGGAGCATGCCGGTATAGGGGCGCAGAGCGCATTGGCAGGTGGGGGACGATACGACCTGTTAGCTCCTGCGATAGGGGCGTCGCGCCCTGTCCCTGCAGTTGGCTTCGCTGCGGGTATGGAGCGCCTCATTCTTGCTATGGAAGCATCTGATCTATCGCTGCCTGAAGAAGATTCGTTTGATGTGTGGATGGTTGCATTGGGAGAAACGGCAGGTCGAGAGGCTTTTCTATTGTTGCAGACGCTTCGTGCAGCTGGTCTACGCGTGGGAATGGAGTTAGCCCACCGTTCGATGAAGGCGCAGATGCGTCTTGCCAATCGTGCATGTGCACGACAGGTCGTTATTGTGGCTGACCGTGAGTTGGAGGCGGAACTCGCAACTGTAAAGGACATGGGGACTGGTGAGCAGTCAACTGTTCCTCTAGCCGGATTAGCTGACAATCTGATCAAAAAACTGAACTGAACTATGTATCCACGTATCCTTGAAATTCCATTGCCCATTGAGTTTCTAGGTAGCAACACCATCACCATCTATTCATTTGGTGCGATGATGGCCATTGGTTTTTTGGTGGCTGCCTGGCTGATGCAACGCGAACTGAACAGGCTGTTTATCGAAGGACGGCTCGAACCAGTACGCATACGCTCGAAGAAAAAAGGCCGCAAGCAACAATTTGTGGAAGCAAGTCCAGCAGCGCTGATAGGGACGGTGACCGTAATTGCAGTTGTAGGCGGTATTGCTGGCGCAAAAATCTTTCACATTCTGGAGAACTGGGGAGATTTTATGGCAGATCCCCGGGGAATGCTTTTCTCCCAAGGAGGGCTCACTTTTTATGGTGGACTGCTATTTGCCGCAGTAGGAATCATCTGGTATATTCGAAAGCATGGTGTAAATCTGCCACTTTTTGCCGATACCACATTGCCGACCGTGATGCTGGCTTATGGGATTGGACGTATTGGCTGTCATCTTGCTGGTGATGGTGACTGGGGGATTCCTTCGAACGTAGAAGCCAAGCCAGGTTTTTTACCGGACTGGCTCTGGAGTGAGACTTATCCTAATAACATCCTCGGGATAACATTGCCCGAATCTGGGGTCTATCCGACCTCGATTTATGAATTTCTCATGGCGGTAGCATTGTTTGCCGTGCTGTGGAGCTTGCGCAAGCATCCGTTCAGGGCGGGATGGTTGGCATCCTTGAGCGTGCTATTTTTTGGAGTAGAACGACTTTTGATTGAGCAGATCCGAGTCAATAATGTTTTTGAATTCCTGGGGATGGAGGTCACACAGGCGGAGATTATTTCGGTGATCATGATCGCCCTGGGAGTCGCAGGGTTGGTCTTCACCACTCGGCGTAAACGGCAATGATCCAAACCATTGCACCGCAATCACTTGGTGGTTGGCTAAGGGAAGCGGATCGGTGTGTGAGTACATGGGAGGCTCGCTGGGGTGCCTATGAGACGCACCCGTCGCTTCGTGTGGAACACGAGACACTCAGTGCAGCTTACGAGACCTACGTGAATCGTCTTGCAGCCAATTACCCCTTCTTCCATCCCCGCTATGCTGGGCAGATGCTCAAGCCGCCTCATCCGGTTGCAATTCTTGGATACTTAACGGCTATGCGGATCAATCCCAACAACCACGCGCTTGATGGAGGTCCACCAACTGCAGCAATGGAAAAGGAAGCTGTGGCTGAGCTGGCCGGGATGTTTGAGTTTCCGGAGGATGCATTGGGACATTTGACCAGTAGCGGGACGATCGCCAATCTGGAGGCGCTCTTTGTTAGTCGAGAGCAACATCCGGGCAAAGCAGTTGCTGTCAGCCAGGAGGCGCATTATACACATGCCAGGATGGGGCATGTACTGGGTATGCCTGTACAGAGCGTTGCCGCAGATACATACGGCCGAATGGACCTGGATGCGCTCGAAGAGTTGCTTCGGTCACAGATGATTGGAACCGTTGTACTTACTGCAGGCACCACCGGACAGGGGGCGGTTGACCCCATTGCTGAAGCCGTGACACTTTGTCGACAGTATGGTGCTCGTATTCACGTAGATGCTGCATATGGAGGGTTTTTTAGACTGCTGAGCAAGACCGGGATGCTGACCTCCGAGGTTGGACGAAATTTGGACGCCATCAAAGAAGCTGATTCGGTTGTTCTAGATCCGCATAAGCACGGGTTGCAGCCCTATGGCTGTGGCTGCATATTGTACAGTGACCCAACGATGGCGCGGCATTATTTGCATGATTCACCTTACACTTACTTTACGAGCGATGATCTGCATCTTGGCGAAATCAGCCTGGAATGCTCACGTGCAGGCGCAGCAGCCGGAGCTCTGTGGCTAACACTTCAGCTGTTGCCGTTATCGGCGGAAGAGGGGCTTGGGCCAATATTGTCTGCCTGCAGGGAGGCTGCGCAACGTTGGCACGTCGCACTGGAAGATACTCCACTAATAAGTTGGGGCAAGCCGGATTTGGATATTGTATGTTACTTTCCCAAGGTTGAGCCCAGTTCAGCAAGCGGGATAGATCAGGCGTCCCAAGCTCTATTTGAGCGCGCTATGGCTCCCAGCTCAAACCCAGTATTTCTGAGCGTACTTCGCACACGTTCGGAAGACATACTTGCTCGTGTGCCTGATTTGTCTGTGGATCAGGACAGTGCTCGAATTCTCAGAAGTGTACTCATGCGGCCGGAACAAGCCGTGCATGCTGAATCGCTGGTGGATCGTCTGGTGACACTCGTACAGGCTGATGCCGGTTAACACTTCACTGGTTATTGTTGGTCGCAATGCCGTCCGGGAGGCTTTGGAACGTAATCCAGCGTCACTGGAAAAGATATGTCTTCAGGGGGGGGCTCGCGGATTAAACAGGATCCGTAATCTGGCTTCCAGAGCAGGTGTGCCTATTCGGGTACTCCCGCAGGACGGGCTTCGGAACCTGGCGGGTAAAGTACCTCACCAAGGGGTTATAGCTGTGCAGGCAGCATTCGAGTATGCTGACTATTCCGAAATGTTGGCAGCTATTGCTCCAAATCTCGATGCAGTACGAGCAAAGCGTCCTCGACTGCTGCTACTGGATGGAATTGAAGATCCCCGAAATTTTGGTGCTATAGTTCGTTCGGCAGTAGCGTTTGGAGTACAGGGTGTGATTGTATGCTCTCATCATATGGCCCCGGTAAGTACGGCCATGGTCAAGGCTAGTAGTGGTACTGCTATACGCGTGCCAATTGCCCGTATCGAACGATTGGCGGATGTGATCCCCGAGTTGCAGGAGCGCGGTTACTTTGTGTATGGTACCGCGGCGAATGCAGAACGGTCAGCCTGGGATATAAACTGGAAATGTCCCATAGCCTTGGTGATTGGGAGTGAAAATCGAGGCCTGTATCCAGATACCGAACGGGCTTGCGATAATTTGATTGCGATTCCGTTGAAGGGAGAGGTTGAGTCGTTAAATGCATCAGTAGCGACAGGCGTCCTACTGGCCTTGGCTTCTCAGCCAGGCAGTGCTGACGCTGATTAAACTCACTAATTTCCAAATCCAGGAATCATGATCCGGTATCCAAAGAGAAACAACGATACGAATACCCAATGAATAAATATTCAGGCATTCATCGGTATAGCATTGCGATGGTGTGTGCAAATGTGGTGGTCATGAATCTCTGCTCAGCCATAGAGGATGTGGCCGGACAGACGCAGTAATTGAAGAGCTGAAGCTTACTGAGCTACTGGGGGGCCGTGACGAATCAGACGGTAAGAAATATGTTTTTAAGGGGATTACGCTTATAACATCGTGGTTTCGCTCAACTTGCCTCCGTGGAGTCATAATCCTGTCTCTGGAGCAGGGCTGGGGTTCATCTTTCCTCGGTCCCTGGTTAAGATGGAGTGGCAGTCGGCAGGATTAGAATAAAGAATATGGCCTTTTCTTTATTTTTAGGAAATCAAAATTAAATTTCTTGATTATGCTTATAACATCGTGGTTTCGCTCAATTTGTCTCCGTGGAGCCATGATCCTGTCTCTGGAGCAGGGCTGGGGTTCATCTTTCCTCGGTCCCTGGTTAAGATGGAGCGGCAGTCGGCAGGATTAGAATAAAGAATATGGCCTTTTCTTTATTTTTAGGAAATCAAAATTAAATTTCTTGATTATGCTTATAACATCGTGGTTTCGCTCAATTTGTCTCCGTGGAGCCATGATCCTGTCTCCAGAGCAGGGCTGGGCCCATCTTTCCTCGGTTCTTGGATATGATGGAGTGGCAGTCGGCAGGATTAGAATAAAGAATATGGCCTTTTCTTTATTTTTAGGAAATCAAAATTAAATTTCTTGATTATGCTTATAACATCGTGGTTTCGCTCAACTTGTCTCCGTGGAGCCATGATCCTGTCTCCAGAGCAGGGCTGGCCCATCTTTCCTCGGTTCTTGGATATGATGGAGTGGCAGTCGGCAGGATTAGAATAAAGAATATGACTTTTTCTTTATTTTCAGGAAATCAAGATTAAATTTTATGGTTTTGCATGCATCATAAAGAAGTGAAGTCTCGAATAGGACGTAAAGTTGTTATTTCTTCTGTAGGAGAGGAACGAGTTGAAGCATATCTGCCACCACCGCTTCCACCAGATCCACGAGTTAACGTGGAAATGTTAACCGACAAATTAGCAAAGGCACATTTGGTCATAGGGAGGCTAGATGGCCTGACGGCAATTTTGCCAGATATTCCAATTTTTCTGTACACATATGTCAGGCAAGAAGCGCTGTTGTCGTCACAGATTGAAGGAACCCAGTCATCGTTATCTGACCTCCTACTTTTCGAAGTTGATGGTGCACCTGGGGTTCCACCAGATGATGTACAGGAGGTGTCCAACTATGTGGCTGCGATGTTTCATGGACTAAAACGTATTAAAGAAGATTTCCCATTAAGTCAGCGCTTGATACGGGAAATACATGAAATACTCCTTTCCGAAGGTCGTGGCAGCACAAAACTTCCAGGGGAATTTAGACGGTCGCAAAATTGGATCGGAGGATCTCGTCCAGGGAATGCCCTGTATGTTCCTCCTCCTCCAGGACATGTCGTTGATTTGATGAGTGATCTGGAAAAATTTATTCATACAGATTATCCCGAATACCCCACGCTAGTAAAGGTTGGCCTTATGCATGTTCAATTTGAAACAATTCATCCATTCCTAGATGGGAATGGTCGCTTGGGAAGGTTGCTAATTACATTCTTATTGTGCGCGAGTGAGCTTCTAGAACATCCGACTCTTTACCTCAGTTTGTATTTCAAGACACACAGATCCCGTTATTACGAGCTATTACAGCGCGTGCGCACGCATGGTGATTGGGAAACATGGCTTGAATTCTTTTTGGATGGCGTAATCCATACGTCGGAGCATGCCACCAAAACTGCCAAAAAAATTCTTGAATTATTTGAGAGAGATCATAAAAAGATTAAACAGTCGGGGCAACTTGTGGCATCATCACTGCGGGTACATAGGGTACTGCAGGAGCGTCCAGTGCTTCCGGCATCGTATGCCGCCGACAGTGCAGGCATTTCGTTACCGACAGTGTACAGTGCCGTCAAGCACCTTCAAAACATAGGCATCGTGAAAGAAGTAACCGGGAAGAAGTGGAATCGCGTCTTCGCGTATGACGAGTATTGTCGGATTTTGAGCGAGACCAGTGATCCTGTTGCATAAAGAGTCTGACTTGTGGGTAAGACCGACTTTCTTGCCCCACCATAGTGAGCTTTGTTGAAATTGATGGGTCCAGGAGGGGGTCTGAAGAATGACAGTTTTGAACTCATAGTTGCTCCGATGGTCAGTTTGATTTCCTGTGTTGAACCATTCAGTGCCCATGCTCTGGCACTGGTTAAGTCCGAGCGAAGAGCATTATTGGTATGCGTTTTAGATATTTGCTCGTGGCGTACTCGGTCGATTTTTGACGTAGCACCCATGGCCCTCCCACAATATTCATCTCACCTCATTTTTTCGGGATAGCCTGACCGATCTGGGACCTTTGTGTCCATTGTACGTTCCTTATAAAGAGGGTCCATTCCCTTTTTTTTGCGGATTTTGACCGAACAGGGACTTGTTTCTACTGTGGGTCACATGTGCAAGCGATCTTTCGAAGTAATCTGAAAAATTCACCTTGGAGGTGAGATCATGGCAAAGTCTACGGAGGCTCTTTTTGTGCTTCCCTACAACCAGTTGGTTCGTATCAAGGCGGCCAGCAACACCCACATGACATCTGATGCGGGTGCGTTGTTGATGCGGTCGGTGATCGCGCGAACGGGGCTCATTGAATTTCTGACCGAGCGGCTGTACGATCCCCGGAACCAGCATCGTATACGATATAGTCTGGCGCACTTGCTTTTGCAGTGGCTGCTACAGTTGATTCAGGGATGGCATGCCCTATGGACAGCGCAGTTGCGCACCGATGCAGCATTTGGCATGTCCACCAGCATCGAACGGGGTGCGGTCGAAGCGGGTCGTACGTTGGCATCGCAGTCGACCATGTCCCATCTGTTGCGTCTGCTCGGCAAAGCGGACAATCCGTCGCACTTGGAGGCGGCGGTTCAAAAGTTGGCGATTGAGCATATGCTGGTTCGCAACGGTGGTCGGCGCCGTGATGAAGTGGTCATTGATGTGGACGCGGTGCCGGTGGATGCGCATGGCAAGCAACTTGGCAGCGCGTATCATGGGCACTATAAGCGCACGGTTTTCTTGCCGCTGATTGCTTCATGCGGGGAGAGTGGGGATGTACTCGGGGCGCAGTTGCGTCCAGGTAATCGGCGGGAGGTCACCGACTGCGAGGACTTCATGGTTTCCATGGCCGATGGCGTGCGCCAGCACGCCGCTGAGCGTGTCATTATTCGTTTGGATGCAGGGTTCAATAGTGGTGTTGTATTTACACGGCTGGAGGCAGAAGGTCTTCACTACGTGATGCGTTTGCGCAAGAACAAGGTGTTGGAGGCGTTGGCTGCACCGTACGTTGAGGATTGCTCGTATGAGAGGAAGACGTACGTTGAACTCGAGTATGGTGCGCAGTCCTGGGAGAAGACCCGTCGGGTGATCCTGGTGGTAAAACCGCGTCCGGGGGAGTTATTCAATGATTGCCACTTTTTGGTCACCAATCTTGACGCGGATACGCATTCGGGGGAGGTTCTGGCGGCCCTGTACAGTCGGCGCGGGAAGGCGGAGATGCATCAGGGCGAGATCAAAGCGATCTGTACCCTGTCGTTTTCGTCATCACCACGCGCCAAATCGCATTACCGTAACGTACCGATTGCGCGTGAGGATATTGCTGAGGCCGATGAGGATGCCGAGGTTCAGGCGGAGAATGCCGTGCGTCTTCAGGTCTACATGTTGGTCTACCAGCTTCTTCACATCAGTCGATGCCTCTTGCATAGTCCGCCCCCACCGGTGGGGTCTGAACCCGATGAGATGGCACTGTTGGCCGAGGGACTGCACGACACGGGTTCGCAGTCTTCTGGAACAGAAGCTGCGTTGGACGAATCAACCGATGCGTTCTCGGAGACGGCGATGGAGGCGGACGGCAGTGCTGTCGCAGACACGGATTCGTCCTCATCGGAACGACCTCACATACACCTTCGCACTTTCAGACTGCAAGTGCTGAAGGTCGGTGCGACCCTGGCACGTCATGCCCGCTATGTCACATTCTATATCGCCCTGTCCGCGGTGCAGGCATGGAAGCGTTTCTGGGAGCGCCTTCGGCAATTACACTGGCAGTCTGTGCCTGACCTCTAAACCCGTGCACCTCATCTGAGGTATCCCACGGAAATGGTGGAGAGCAACACATCGCATGGGATTGGACTGCACTTGCGGTACGTGCACCCTTGGCATTTCCCCAAACCAAGCTGAAAAACAGGCGGCAATTCTACATCTGACGCTTGGTCGCCAAGGCTATAGCTTACTTTTCATCCCGCACCGGAAATCCTGACGCACCCCCCAACCCAATTCACGCTTTATAGCCTGTATCCAAATCGTGATGAATAAAATGGGTTTGCACACCAAGCAGGTAGCTTTTTCTACGGGTGAATGGCTCCCAGTCCCTTGACTGACAAAACCCGCCCCACACAAATACCGGTAGAACCCTAAATATGATTCTGAATCTGAGTCGTAAGCCTGAGGCGAGGTTCACTCACATACATAGTCCCTTTTTAAAAGTGAGATTGGATAGAATGTTGATGCCACGGTAATACTAATCCAGATAGCAGACAAATCAAGCGATTTTGTGCTGGGCAGAACGTGGACCGGAGGGTTTCCAAACGAGAACCAGTGCCCCAATTGCGAGGTAGAGGAGCAGCTGCGCACCGTGAACGAAAACAGCATAAGCTGCCGCATCTGGTTGAGCGATGCCGTATACGGCGGTTAACGTTAGGACCGTGATGAAATGGAATGAGCCTGCTCCACCCGGTGTGGGGACCAATATCCCCAGAACACCAATAAACATGATAGCCAAACCATCCCAGTAGGACAGGCTGCCCGGTGATTGCAGATCAAACATCAGGATTGGGATGTAGGCCATGAGGCCATAGGTTAACCACATCAGAGCAGTTGTCCAGACAAGACGCCAGCGTTTGGGAGTGCGGAAAATGGTTTTGAGCCCGTCTACAAATGCTGTGATCAACGCTGACAACCTACTGCGCAGCGGCGAAGCTGCATTTGAACGTAGTCCAAAGTAGATCACGATTGCAAAGATCAGGCAGCAGATGCCAATCCAACCCCACGGCAGTTGTGGCAATGTTACTAACTCGAACATAGATTGTAGTTGTCCACGAAGTAATAACGCGGTGATAATCAGGCCCAAGCCGAGGATGAGTATATCTGCAATGCGTTCAACAGCAACGGTGCCCAGCAGGGCGGGGAAGGACAGACGGTGCCGGGTCGATAAGTGTGTGCATCTGGCGACTTCCCCAACGCGTGGAAGTGCGTAATTCACCATATATCCGATCATGACGGATGCAAACAGTTCCAGTGTGGGAATCCGGGAGTTGGAATCGTTGGGGATCGCTGCCACCAGGACCTGCCATCTATAGGCACGAATCCAATGGCTAAACAAGGTTGCACCGACAACCGGAATGATCCAGACATAATGCGCGGAGCGCATAGCTTCCACGAATGCTGCAAAATCTACGCCGCGTAGCGATAGCCATATCAGGAATACTGCTACAAGAATGGACAGCAGCCGTAGAGCCAATGTGCGTAATCTGATTGGATATCTCACGATCGAAGGTCTATGACTTCTACACCCTCGGGTGGATTGAATTCAAACGTCTCAGGAGGAATAGTTACGCCTACACGTACATCCGTAAGTTCGATTTCCGTGCGTGTATCGTCCTGATCCAAAGCGACCAGTCGTGTTACAACACGATCACTTGCCCTCAACCATAGTGTCAGCGAGCGGATTGAAAAATTCTCTTCGGTAGGATGTAATTCGAGCCGAAAATATGGAACTCCTCTGAGGGTCTCACGAGTGTATGCATGAGCACGGTAAAGTTTTTCGTAAGAATGGAATAATGCGCCGGGAGAATATGCCAGACCGTCTTCTTCGATAGTGGTGATAAGTATCTGATTATCCTCCGGGCGATAAATCCACACTTCATCACCGCGCCCGGTGATGATTTCAAATAGTGTTTCGATGCGATACTGATCTCCTAAAAGTTGGACGCTGCCGGTCAATGTCTGTGATCCCTCCCATAGTTCAGAGGTTAGTTTGTGTACAAAAGATGCCTCCATGGTGCCCTGATACAGGGAAACGACATCTTCCAATAGCGACTCAGGAGATAGTACCTGTGCAGGAGTGTTGGGGGAGAATGAGATGGCAAATCCGAAAAGGATCAAGACCACTCTTGAAGCATAGCTGATCATGACCACTCGTACGGTTATTTGGGGGATCGTGTTCAGTGAACGGGGTGATCACGATCAACGTGATCTTATCTTGGGGAATGATATACGTCATTACGGTACTGGGATATGTTCGATCATGTAGACCTTAATGGTGGCCAATATTGGACATTAAATTATTATCTGTTCAACCGGGATGAACTCAGATATAAGTTCAGGGCTAAGGTTTGTTAGTGGGGGGCAGACAGGAGTGGATCGTGCGGCACTTGATGTGGCCATCAAGTGGAGGCTTCCCTATCACGGTTGGTGTCCTGCGGGGCGCTGGGCAGAGGATGGCAAGATTCCTGATCAATATGTTCTTCGAGTAACTCCGCAAGCTGACCCGGCGCAGCGTACCGTCTGGAATGTACGTGACAGTGACGCGCTGCTTATTCTGGGGGAGTTCCCAAGTTCTGAAGGTACATTGCTTGCTCAGCGTGCCGCCGAAGAGCTTGGACGTCCTGTTCATCATGCTATGCCGCAAGCGTATGTTAAAACGACGTGCGAATGGTTAAAAGCATTTGGATCCGATTGTACACTGAATGTAGCTGGACCGCGCGAAAGTGAGCAACCCGGGATATATAAAGCTGCTTTCGTCTTCCTGGAGGAGCTGGTCAAATACTATTTTGCCGCAGAAACGAGTACATCCTGAAGTGCGTCGATATCCGCAGCATTGTTGTAGACGTTTGGTGAGACACGTATTGCATTACCACGCAGGGAAACAGAAATTTCTCGATCGGTCAGCTCCTCCAGCAATTTCTGACAGTTCATGTGGGCGGGTACGCCGATCCCGAACAAATGGGATCGACATGGACTAATAATCTCATAGCCTTTATTTCGTGCGAAAGGTAGAAAATCCGCGATTAGACTTGCACAATAGTTCTGAATATGCTCTGGTTGCCAGTCGAGCACCTGTTCAAGCCCTTTGATCATCATCTCCGTACGTGCGAAGCTTACGGTTTGCCCCTTGTCAAATCGTATGGCTCCTGGACGATACTGATTCGTGTAGTTCAGCAGCCCGTCAAAATTTTCGCTGCCTTGACGTGTGATCCAGCTTTCCTCTAATGGAATTCCATCGAGGAATCTTTCGCCCACATACAGGAGCCCGGTGCCATAGGGGCCCATGAGCCACTTGTAGCCGGCGCATACCAGAGCGTCTGGTTGAATCTCTTGTACGTCAAAGGGTAGGGCACCTATGGATTGTGTACCGTCAATAATGAACGCCGCTCCTACATCACGGGCTCTTTTCCCAATAGCTGCGACATCGAAGAATGTCCCATCAGTCCAGTGAACGATACCCATTGCTACGACTGAGGTACGATAATCAATGGATTCAAGTATCCTCTGGGTCCAATTAGCGCCATGGCCATTAACCATGCGTATAGTAGCCCCTGTGCTTTCCACCAGTCTGTGCCAACCGTAAACGTTGCTTGGAAACTGCTCATGTATGAGAACCAGATTGTCACCGTAACTGACTTTGAGATTACGGGCGATCGTTGCAATGCCGTAGGAAGTAGAGGGAATAAGCGCAACATTATCAGCTTCTCCATTGATAAGACTGGCAAAGAGTGAACGCACCCTGTTGGCGCCCTCAAAGAACATAGCGGGCGTGATTTTTGCGGGCTCTCTCTCGATTCGGAGTGCGTCAATTCCTGCTGCCTCCACGCTGCGCATGAGTGGAGAGAAGTAAGCACAGTTTAGGTAATGCTGCTCGGGTGGCAGGAAAAATTTTTCACGTTGACATGTGAGCATTCGTGTGGGGATGTGCGGGAATAAACCAGTTAGGAGTTGTACCTTTCTGAGATAGAATACTTACTGATGGAATGATAAACTTAAGGTTTTTGGTTCTTTTAGGTGCATTGGTTACGCTTAGTCTAATGGGTTGTACGCAGTTTGACAGGGACTCTGATGATGAGCCGCCCGAACTGATCTTGCCCGATGGATTTCGCTCCGAAGTACTGTATAATCCCATGAAAGTGGACTCAAGCTCTTGGGTTTCGCTGGCCACAGACGGGAAAGGGGGCTTGTTCGCTTCAGACCAGTATGGAGCGCTCTATCATGTGAGCCTACCTCCAATAGGTAGTGACCCTGAAGGTACTGAAGTCGTGAAGTTGGACTTGGAACTGGGACACGCACAGGGGTTGTTATGGGCCTTCAACAGTCTGTATGTGGTTGTTAACAGCGAAGAAGGAGTTTCCGGGCGCAGCAGTGGACTCTATCGGATTACAGATTCGGATGGTGATGCTGTATTAGATAGTGTGCACGCTTTGGCCCAATTTGAAGGCTGGGGTGAGCATGGACCTCACGGAATTGTTCTTGGGCCCGATGGTGAGTCGCTATATCTTGTGGCAGGCAACCATACGGAATTACCAGAGACTTATGATCCTGTTGTACCTCCGGTATGGCAAACAGACCAATTACTTCCATCTCTCCGTGATCCGCGGGGGCATGCAGCTGATCGTCGGCCACCGGGTGGGTGGGTCGTGCGAACTGATTCGCTGGCGTCCAAGCTGGAGCTCATCAGTGTTGGCTTTCGCAATGCGTATGATCTTGCATTTTCTGCGGATGGAGAGCTCTTCACGTTCGATTCAGATATGGAATGGGATCTAGGCATGCCGTGGTACAGGCCCATTCGCGTGCTACATGTGACCAGTGGAAGTGAATTTGGATGGCGCACTGGATCAGGCAAATGGGCAGAGTATTACCCGGACAACCTGCCTGCCGTTGCAGAAATCGGACAGGGAAGCCCAACCGGTGTTGTATCAGGTAAGGATGCAGCATTTCCGCGCAAGTATCGTCAGGGGCTTTTTATTTTCGACTGGAGTTTCGGGACAATTTATCATGTGGCTCTCAAGGCACGCGGGAGTACGTATACTGGAACTGTTGAGGAGTTTTTGAGTGGTGTGCCTCTACCAGTAACAGATGGTGTGATCGGAGATGACGGCGCACTGTACTTTGCAACAGGCGGACGTCGGCTTAATTCTTTTCTTTTCCGAGTTTATCACGGTCCCTCCATAGCTACAGCAGACGGTTCTATTTCTCAACCGTCTCCTCAGCAAGTGCATCGACGCTCTTTGGAGGCTTTGCATGTTGAGGAGCCACGTATTGAGGCATTGTCTATTGCTTGGCCGTACTTGAATCATGGAGACCGTTTTGTGCGATATGCTGCGAGAGTTGCTGTAGAACATCAGGCATTGGAATCATGGCAATCTCAAGCACTGAGCGAACAGGACCCGATTCGTAGAATTCATGCTGCCATAGCCTTGGCACGTCATGCCGATTCGAGCCTGGGCCCAAGGATTTTACAGGGCTTGCTTTCGATTAATCCGTTCGAACTTTCACGGGCCCAGGAGCTGGACTTGCTGCGGGCGATAGGGCTTGTCATCATCCGCATGGGACCACCCGAGGGCGAACTTCGTGGTGAACTCATTGGTCGACTCGACAGATACTATCCCTCCAGGGATGAAGCCCTTAATCGAGAGTATGAACGTTTATTGGCTGCCTTGCAGGCGCCCGGTTTGGTTGATCGGATGATGTCTCGGTTGCACGATTTAAGTGAGACTGGTCCAGGACAGGCGTTTTTGATCTCGGGCGAGGTTGCCGAGCGGAGTGAACAGTACGGCGAAGCTATTACGGAGATGCGGGCAAACCCACCAAGTCCAGAGGAAATCGAGCTTGTGATGAACCTTCGTGTCCAGGAGTCAGGATGGACGATAGAACAGCGGAAAGATTACTTCACATGGTTCCACGAAGCTATGCGCCGGAGTGGAGGTGCAAGTTATGTAGGTTTCCTTGAGGATATTCGCTCTGATGCCGCGGAGCTTCTGACCGAGGAAGAGGTGGAAGCCTTAGCCGGACTCGTAGATGCATCTCCCCCGAACCAGTCTTTGGCAGACTTACCGCAGCCGGAGGGCCCTGGAAGAACCTGGAATAGGCAGGAGCTGAATAAAATGCTCAATGATGCGTTAGGAGAGCCGCGTGATTTTAGTCAGGGCGAGACGATGTATGCTGCTGCTTTGTGCGGGATATGTCACAGGATGGGAACGGCAGGGGGAAGTATCGGGCCGGATTTGACTGCAATCGGGTCAAGATTTTCGCGGTACGAGATACTGGAGGCTATTGATTCCCCCAGTGATGAGATCAGTGATCAGTACGAAGCTACCATTCTTACCACAAATGATAATGCGACCATTGTAGGAAGAATCTTGCGCGAGGAAGACGGTATGGTGTTCGTCAATCAGAACCCCTATGATCCGTCGCAGGAATTAGGTATTGATGAGTCAGATGTGCTCTCGCGTGAAGTATCTCCTGTATCTACAATGCCATCCAGACTATTGGATAGATTGAATGAGAACGAAGTAGCTGACCTGATAGCTTATCTTATGAGTGGGGCGGACCCTGAACATAAATGCTTTACAGGGGAGGAGGGTTGTCAGACCAAAGATGAAGAGGAAGACGATTGAGCACACATTTGCCACTGGATCGAGCTATTCCGAGGCAATCCTACAGGAAAATATTGGCAATCATATTTGAGGTTTCTCGGCCAGCGTGTACGCGACTTTTCCTTGGTCCAATAGCAGAGGAATCACCTTGTTGAGTTGACCGGATGTTTTCTTCTGTTCCAAACTTGTGGACAACTCTTTTCTTAACATTGGTCCGTCTATCAAGAGACTGAGAATTCTCAGGTCCAATGATTATGATGTGGCTCTTGCGTGGCTGGATTGCGCGATGCATCCAACGATTCATCGCTGAACGCATCTTCGATAGGTGGAACCTGTCTGGCTCTGTGCACCGTACGGATGAATCGCCCCCCATCCGGCGAGGCCCCAATGGAGGCTGTGGATATGACCAGACAGTGAAATTTGACGCCTATTTCTCGAGGGCGTAAACAGTCCCTTGGACGATTCCCTCAAACGCTGTTCCGTCCGCATCAACGAGATCGTATTTGATCTCAATTATCCAAGTTGGTCCTAAACCAGGGAGAGCGATTCTTACAGTGGAATCACGCAGAGATACATCGGAAATCCTGAGCCGTTGCATATTGTGACGCTCGGAGCCGTAGCGTCGCGAACGCTGGAGCTCCCAGGTGTTCACTTCATAATTGCTGGCTCGGGTTGCAGACCTTTCCTGTAGTGGAGAGGCAAAAGTTAACTCTAGGGCTCCTTCAAGCATACGCATGGATGTAGGCATGCGTACAGCACCGCCAGTATACCGAATTCGATAAAGCCCTCCCGTTTGCATCATTTGGCTGGTTGCCCATGCAGACATCCCAACTACGTAAAGCTGTCCGTCAATGGGATTCATGCGACCTCGCATGATTCCGGTTGGAAATGCGGGCAAGGGCAGCTCCACAATGCCAGCTTGGTGTGTGCCTTCCACGGAGTGGGGCATTACAAGAAATACAAGCCCATATCCGTATGAAAAGCTGAGCAATTTGCCTGACAGTGGGCCCCAGCGGTCACTTTCGGCCCAAAGCAATTCAGCGGGTGAACGATCATATTTCTGGTCAATCCAGACCAATGGATCCACCATGGCCTCATCTGAGGAGTCTGGAGGGGCCCCGTAACCGTACATGTTGCCATAGAATCCTCCTGGTTCTACCATATTGATCCGATTCATAGGATTCCAATGTCCCTCCTGATCGGTTACGATAAAAGTGCCGTCTGGATTAAGTGTAACCCCATTGGCTGCCCGGAATCCGTTGGCGAGGAGACTGCTTTCTGTCCCGTCAGCACTCACACGAATCAGGGTGCCGTGTTGGGGTATGAGCGCAGTGCGTGCGTGACGAGCACTCTTTGCATAGTAAAAATTTCCTTCTGCATCCGTCTGCAAGCCCATTGCAAACTCGTGAAAATGTTCTGTGACCTGATGGTCATTATTGAAGCTCTCGTAGTAATCTGTCTGTCCATCGCCATTAAGATCGTGCAGGCGTGCAATTTGATTGCGGCTGCCCACATACAAGTCCTCTCCGATGGCACGAATCCCGAGGGGTTGAAAAAGACCGGTAGCTATTCGGCGCCATTCGACTATTCCGTCTTCCTGGGTAATACCGGAAAGATGCCATACTTCCCCGTCAATGGTTGTAACAACTGCCTCATCACCGCCAGACACAAAGTCAATCGCGGTAGGGCGTACTCGGCTCCTCCAAGGGTTGTTGAGAGGCAATGTAAGTACATCGGCAGCATAGCCTTCCTGTGTGCCTGCCACGAGCGGGGATTCAAGCACTGGAAGCTCTTGGGTTGGTCCGCCCTGTGTATACTGTTCGAGATTTTCAGGTGGATCAGATGCTGCGTCGTTGGATCCGTATATCAACTCAAAATTTATGTCGGCTGTTATCGTAACCTGATGCATTCCATCTGTTTGTGTGAGTGTTACAGCAGACGAAGGGATGGCGGTCAGTGCCACGCTGTCGGGCGCGGCTCGAAGTGTTAGGGGACGGGTTACTCCCGTAATGTTCAGCGTTCTGGCCAACAGTGTGTCTTCCTTGAGAGTATAGGATTCGAGCACTCGTGCCTGTCCGACGCTGTAGTGAAGGATAATCCGATTATTGTGCACGTACAGGCCTTTATAATGCGTCCAATTCCGGGGAAGAGGGCCAAACTGGCGGCCGTCTACTGCACGAAAACGTGGATCCAGTGTGGAGCCCGTAGCAGGATTGACCCAACCCGGGGTCATAGGTGTTTCGACGATCAGGTTGCCTACAATCCGGGGGAAGATATTATGCTGATCATCCAGCAGGATATCTTCCCAGTCGATAAAGCCATCACCGGTCCAGAAAGCTGCCAGACGCATGAGATCATGATCAAACAGCGCAAATGCCTTGCCCGCGGCGACGCCTCCTTCGCCCGGATCAAGTCTTATCGCAATGCCTTTATAAGCAAAATTGCGGTCACGAAAATCTTCATTCGGGATGGGGCTGCCCCGCCTATTGATTTCCTTTGGCCCGTCAGATGCGTGTGCTATTTCATAGGTTCTCATCAGAAATGGTCCATAATCCATTTCTTCCCAAGGTGTCTTTCGGGTGGGAGGAGGTCCAAGCGAATCGCCTTCGGGCAGATTTCTGAGATAAGCGTCTGTGACCTCGAAAAGGGCATCCGGGTTTTGTTCGCGTAAAAACTCTTCGCGGATGAACAGGATCACAGCGTATTTTTCCTGTGGCGTGAGCTGTACCTGTGGCGGCATGAGTCCACGTCCAAGCGTAAGCGTGTTGTACAGAGACAGAGGGTCGTCTCCGTACTTGAAGGGCTCCTTCCAGAACTGTCGGGAGTTTGGCAGTGTGCCAGGGACGTCAGGTGTTCCGTGACAGCTGAAGCAGGCGGTGCGATAGACACGGAGCCCACGGTGATAGAATTCCTCTGACCAGTCCTCTATGAGACCTGCATGGTCGAGTGATTGCTCGTATGCTGGAAGGTCAGAAGTATTCAGGAGATTAGGTTCCTCAGACTCGGGCGTCTGGCAGGCTGCCAAAACGAGCAGAACCGCAAAGGTTTGATATCGACGAAGCATAGCAGAATGGGTAACAGTTAAGGATAGTGCGTTACGGCCTTGTTCGCAAGTCCTTAGGTCATCCTTACGGTTATTCCTGCATTGTGCAGAAATTGTTTTGCCTGGTTGATTGTGACTTGTTTGAAGTGAAACATTGATGCGGCTAGAACGGCATGGGCGCGCCCAATGAGCAAAGCATCCCGTAAATGCTCGAGTGTGCCGGCTCCGCCGGAGGCTATAACCGGAAGCTGAACAAGCTCGTCCAGTGCCTGCAGGAGTTCCAGATCATATCCGATTTGTGTGCCATCCCGATCCATGGATGTCACCAACAGTTCGCCCGCCCCGCGTTCTTCTGCTTCCTTGGCCCATTCAAGTCCGTCTATTCCCGTGGGACGGCGTCCACCGTGAGTGTAGATCTCCCAGCCACCCTCGGGACGTCGTTTCATGTCTATTGCTATGACCACACACTGGGCGCCGAATGCTCCCGCACACTCTGAGATAAGACCGGGGTTTTTAATTGCAGCAGAATTTATGGCAACCTTATCGGCACCGGCGTGAAGCATCTGTCGCATGTCTTCCAGCGTTCGAATGCCGCCTCCAACCGTGAGGGGGATGAAGATTTGCTCCGCTGTTTGACGCACGACATCGTGCATGATACCACGTCCTTCGTGGGTTGCCGTGATATCTAGAAAGACCAGCTCATCGGCTCCCTCTGCATTATAGACATGTGCCTGCTCAAGCGGATCACCGGCATCAACCAGATTGACAAACTGGATGCCCTTAACGACGCGCCCGCGATCGACATCCAGGCAGGGAATAATGCGTTTGGCTATAGACATCCACCAAGCTTGGGCATGATATACTTGATTAACAACATTAGGCCGCAGCTGTATTTATTCCACATCGCTTGGTTACTCACGTAGGTAAGCCCCTAAGTTTTCGTTGGCCAGAGCTCATATTCCGAGAACTTTCCCTCATAAAGGGCTCTACCAATGATTACGGAATCGACCCCAAAAGATTCCAGTTCGGCCAGTGCTGTCAGATCCTTTGGTCCAGATACACCGCCGCTCGCCGTCAGTCGCACATACTTTAACTGTATGCCCAGCGCCCGGTAGGCGTTAAGGTTTGGCCCGTCCATCGTACCGTCCCTGCCAATGTCGGTATAGATGATACGGCGAACGCCAAGTCCCTCCATATCACGGGCAAAGTCAATTGCAGACAATCCGGTACCGCTCGTCCAGCCCTCTACTCGCACCTCTCCATCTCTGGCGTCTATGCCAACAGCGATACGGTCAGCCCCGTATTTTGCGACCATAGTGCTGATGAGTGCAGGATCTTTGACTGCCGCGGTACCAATGATCACGCGGTGTATACCCTGATCAAGCACACGGGTCACATCCGCTGCAGAACGGATACCTCCGCCGGTTTGGACTGGAACAGTAACCGTGTGTGCAATAGATGCGATTACGGCGGTATTGTGGGTTTGGCCACCGGAACGTGCTGCATCCAGGTCCACGATATGCAGGAATTGCGCTCCCAATGACTCCCACCGGCGAGCCATAATGAGAGGGTCATTATGGTAAGTCGTTACCTGATCATAGGCGCCCTGCATCAGTCGCACGCAGTTGCCATCCAACAGGTCAATAGCCGGTATTGGGGTGATCATGCGAGCGTGGCAAAATTTGCCAGAATTCGAAGCCCGATGTCATGACTCTTTTCTGGATGGAATTGCACCCCATATATGTTGTCGTGAGCAACAACCACCGGCAAGGGATGTCCGTAATCTGTCACGGCTACTACATCATCAGGAGCCATATCACTCGCATAGAACGAATGTGCGAAATAGCAGCGTGCATCCTCAGGTAGCCCGGTCAGAAGAGGACTATGTTTCACAGGCGAAACAACATTCCAGCCCATGTGCGGAATTTTCAGGGTAGGATCCGAAGGACTAAGTCCTTTGATATGTCCCTTCAGTAGCCCCAGTCCGGTGTGCACCCCCTGCTCAGAACTGGATTCAAAGAGCATTTGCATACCCACACAAACTCCGATAAAGGGTACCTGGCGTGCGACAGTCTCCAGGATTGGCTGTTCTAGCCCGCGTTGTCTGATTTCCTGGATACATGCACCAAATGCACCCACTCCCGGGAGGACCAGATGATCGGCTGCACGGATGAGGTCTGGATCATCAGTTCTAACTACGTCTGGACGTACGTGCTGGAAGGCCCTTTCAATGGAGCGCAGATTGCCGATACCATAGTCAACGATCGTGATCATGATCGTCAATCGCTAGTTTGGCTAAGTTCTTTGGAGCGCTGTGTTGCGGTGGCAACGGCATGGATGAACATCGTGCGCAAACCGTGTTTTTCCAACTCCGCGATTGCGGCTATGGCAGTACCACCGGGTGTAGTTACCTCGTCGCGTAAGATGGCTGGATGCTTATCGGTTTTATCAGCGAGGCTTGCTGCTCCAAGCACAGTTTGTTTCGCCAGTCTGAACGCAATAGAACGTGGCAGTCCCTGTTTCACACCAGCATCAGTCAGGGCCTCTATAAGCATATAGACGTAAGCTGGACCACTGCCGCTAAGTCCGGTCACGGCATCCATGAGGTATTCAGGGACTCGTTCCACACTGCCAACAGCTTCGAACATTTCCTGTACCAGCGCCATATGTTCATCGGAGGCCGTATTCCCTGCAGAGATGGCTGTTGCTCCACAGTCAACAACCATAGGTGTATTAGGCATAGTGCGAATGATTGGCTGACTGGATGAAAATGCGCGTCCAATTTGCGCAGTGGTAAGTCCGGCCAGTACGGAAACAATGAGAACCTCCGAGCCGATATGGTTACGGATTTCTTTTGCCACAGCCAACCAGTTTGTGGGTTTAACAGCCAAGACGACGATAGTAGCACCGTTCACTGCTGTCTGGTTATCGATCCCTACAGCCACCCCAGGAAGTGCCTGCTTCAGGGCTTCCAGGGCATAGGGGTTTCGGCGTGTTACACGAATCTGTGATGGATCCAGGCATTTACCAGCCAATAGCCCCCCAACGAGGGCACGACCTATATTGCCTGCACCGATGACAGTAATATGCTGACGAGAAAGTGACATAAAATGTATTAGAGTGTTCCTTTGGTTGACGGCATCACCGCATTTGTTGCACTCTGTTGCACGGCTATGTTCAATGCTCGCGCAGCAGACTTGAAGATGGCTTCAATCTTGTGATGCGTGTTTGTGCCGTACGGTACGCTGATGTGCAATGTGCAAGCAGCATGCTCAGCGAAGCTGTACCAGAAATGTTGAACGAGTTCGGTTGCCAGATCTCCAACTGTTGGACGGTCGAATTTGCTCTCAAAGTGTATCGCGAATCGTCCAGAAAGATCGATAACTGTACGTGCCAATACTTCATCCATGGGTACGTAGGCATGGCCGTAGCGCGTAATACGGGCTTTGTCGCCCAACGCTTTTCGCAGGGCCTGACCAAGACAAATTCCCACATCCTCGACGGTGTGGTGTTCATCCACGTTCAGGTCCCCACTGCATATGGTCTCCAGATCAAACTGGGCGTGTTTGGCGAAGAGATCCAACATGTGATCCAGGAATCCCACTCCAGTTTGATTCTTGTACTGGCCGGTTCCATCAAGCGTGAGCTTGACCGAGACATCTGTCTCTTTTGTCGTACGGACAACAGAGGCGCTTCGCTTAGGATAAATAGATTCTGCCATTACCAAGTCAACGGTTTAACAAACGCACTTGTACGCACAAGTACGGCGTAGGGTGAGGATTCGGATAAAATCCCTCAGGATCCGTAGTGGGCGGTTCTTGTTAAAACTCGTCTATCCTTTCTGACTGTCTATGCCGGCCAAGTTTTTCAAGCGCACGCTGATCACTTCTGCGTTGCCATATGCGAACGGTCCGGTGCATATCGGGCACTTGGCGGGCGCGTACCTTCCTGCGGATCTCTATGTGCGCTACTTGCGTCTGCAGGCTCGGGACGCAGTGTATGTCTGTGGGTCCGATGAATACGGTGTGGCAATCGTTATGCGGGCTATGGCAGAGGGAATTACACCCCAAGAGGTCATAGATCGTTATCATCCTATGATCCGGGACAGCTTTGAAGGGTTCGGGATCAGCTTTGATAATTACAGCCGCACTTCACTGGAAGTTCATACAGATACCAGCCAGGACTTTTTTCGACGGTTATCTGAAAGGAACGAGTTTGTACTAAAGCGTGAAGAGCAGTTGTTTGATCCCGAGGCTGAAGTTTTTCTTGCGGATCGCTTTGTGCGTGGTACATGTCCGCTTTGTGGATATGAGGAAGCTTATGGAGACCAGTGTGAGCAGTGTGGAACGTCTCTCAGCCCTTCGGAGATCAGGAATCCCCGGAGCACGCTAACCGATTCAGTACCGGAGTTGCGCCCAACCACGCATTGGTACCTACCTCTGGGGGACTGGCAGGCTCGCCTTGAAGACTATATCACCAGTCACCCCGAATGGAAGCCAAACGTGCTGGGGCAGATCGGAGCTTGGTTTACAGACGGTTTACGGGAGCGGGCTATCACTCGCGATGTCCCCTGGGGGGTCCCTGTACCTCAGGAGATTGCCAAAGCAGTCGGTGTAGAAGCAAAAGGCAAGGTGATTTACGTGTGGTTTGATGCCCCTATCGGATATATTTCGTCCACACGTGAATGGGCTGCCAAACAGGGGGATCCAGAGCGGTGGAAGCTGTATTGGCAGGATGATGAATCCAGATTGATTCATTTCATAGGCAAGGACAACATCGTGTTTCACACGCTGATGTTTCCAGCTATGTTGATGGCCTATGGGAAGTATGTGGTACCGGATCAGGTACCTGCAAATGAATTTCTGAATATTGAAGGCAGTAAGCTCTCAACCAGTCGAGGCTGGGCAGTGTGGCTACATGAATATCTCGAGGATTTCTCACCAGATCTGCTTCGTTATGTCCTTGCCAGTACACTCCCGGAATCGAAAGACTCAGATTATAGCTGGCGAGAATTTCAAACGCGCGTTAACAGCGAGTTGGCGGATATTCTTGGGAACTTTGTGAACCGCGCACTAACCTTTGCTGAGCGTGAGTTTGACAACAGTGTTCCTCCGTTGGTTGACCCTTCTACCGCGGATACGGCTGCTCTCGAGAAGCTGTCGACATTTCCGGAGCGAATCGCGGCCTCCTATGAGCGTTTTAGATTTCGCGAGGCGGTACACGAGACTATGAGCGTGGCGCGATTGGGCAATAAGTACTTCAATGACCAGGCTCCATGGACTACGCGGAAGACTGATCGTGCGCGGTGTGCGAACACAGTTCACGTATCGCTGCAGATTTGTGCGGCTTTGTCGGTGTTGATGGAGCCGGTTCTGCCGTTTTCGGCTGCAAAGCTTCGGACCATGCTCCAACTTGACGGGATTCGGTCTAGTATGCCAGGAAGCAAGGATGCAGGAGGGATTGGTTGGGCAGAGGCGGGGTCTTGTCTACTTTCGGCCGGTCATGTCCTTGGTCGTAAAGAAATTCTTTTTGTTAAGGTGAGTGATACCGTGATACAGAGACAGATCGAAAAATTAGAGTCTACGGGTGTACCATCGGGGCCACCGTATGCCGAGGCAAAGCCTATAATCAGCTATGATGATTTTGCAAAGCTGGACTTGCGAATGGGGCGCATATTGAGTGCTGAACGCATCCGAAAATCAAAAAAACTTCTAAAACTACAGGTTGATCTCGGTTACGAACAGCGGCAGATACTGGCCGGTGTTGCGGAGCATTTTCAACCAGAAGAGCTGGTCGGCCGTTCGGTTGTCGCAGTTGCGAACTTGGCGTCCCGAAAGATGATGGGGCTGGAAAGCCAAGGGATGCTCTTGATGGCGGAAGATCGAGAAGGACATCTTGCACTTATTTCGTCCGAGAGCGAGCCAGGAGCCATCGTTTGCTGAAGCTCGGACGAAACAAGGTTGGGGGCTGGTCGCGTCCTATCCGTTCGAGAATCCCATAGATGCCTTCCGATTATTGCGAGAGGTTCTGCTGCGAATGTTGTGGATAGAATCAGTAAAAAGTTTCGTAGCGCGCGCCCCCTCCAACGAAACCTTTAATTGTCGCCGAGGAAAATCTCATTGTCGTTGAACACTCAAGAAGTTTTTCCCTAGAGCTAATCATGAGTCATGATTGCTTCCATTTTTTCAGATGATGCATATACAATTCAACATCATTATAAAGTGTAGGCATCATAGTGATATATTATTAGGCATCAAAAAAGAGTTTTATGTGTAATAGACTATCAATATGAGCTACAAAGCAGATCATCTCAGTGCTGCCATCAGAAAGGCGAGGGTAAATATGGGGTTGAGTCAGCGAGACTTGAGCACCAAGTCGGGTGTGCCTCAGGCACAAATATCGAAATTCGAAAATGGCACAGTGGATTTGCGTCTTTCAAGTTTGGTGGCATTATTTAGAGCACTGGGATTGGAACTTGAGCTCGTACCCAGAAAGTCTGTACCCGCCGTCCAGTCAATTGTTAGAAGCACAGCTCTAAGGTTAACAATCGATCCTGAACAATTTGCCAAGGCCCAGAGGGCCTTTGCTTGCGTTTTGCAAGGGATTAGTAAATCCGATCAATGGTCAAGAGAGTTCGAACGCTTACGGGAACACATGAGCTTTCTTGCGACGGTTCGCATCCCGGCCGCTCAGATCAAAAACTTCAAGCGTTGGGCGAAATACCTGGAGCGTCTGCAGAAAACTCCCATTGATTTCGAGAAGATTAAAAAACTAATAAAGCGAACGGAGCAGCTTCGCAATCAACTTGAACACGCGCAGGCTTTGTCAAATCAAAGCCTGCCTCCAAGGCCAGCTTATTCTCTCGAAGAGGAGGAGGGCAATGCCTGATGTTTCAGTATTAGAAATACTTCTCCACGGAAAAAAAATCGCAACGCTGACCCATGTCGGTGGTGACCGTACACTGTTCGCCTTCACAGAAGAGTATATAAACGATCAGAACCGTTCGCTTCTGGGGTTGGGGTTTAAAGACTCGCTTGGACTACTGATCACGGACTTCAATCCGACCCAAACCAGGATCATTCCTTGGTTTTCCAATCTTTTGCCGGAAGGACATCTGCGCCGTTACTTAGCCAAACGTGCTCGTGTTAAGAGTGTGCGTGAATTCTTTCTACTTTGGATGCTTGGCCAAGATTTACCAGGTGCGGTTGTCGCTCAGTCTGCTGATGGGGAGGAATACCCTCCAACCGCGCGCCGTGGTTATGACCATGAGGAAGAATTTCGTGAAGAGGTCATGCGATTTTCCTTGGCAGGTGTACAATTAAAGTTCTCGGCGATTGAGAACGCGCGCAAAGGTCTCACCATTCCCGTGCAGGGTGTAGGCGGTGATCGGATCATAAAGTTGCCGTCTCGGCAATTCGGTGCACTTCCCGAGAACGAATTCAGTATGATGGAACTTGCACGCGATGTCGGAATCGACGTTCCTCGTGTGGAATTGATTGAGGTTGATTTGATAGAAAACTTGCCAGACGATGTCGACATCTTCGGCACTCATGCGTTTGCTATTGACCGGTTCGACCGCCCACCCGGCAGAAATTCCGTTCATATTGAAGATTTTGCACAAATTTTTAGTGTCTATCCTGATGCTAAGTACGACAAGGCTTCTATCCGTAATATTGCAAGCGTCGTTGGTGTAGAGTGTCAGCAGGATGACATAAAGGAGTTGATCAGGCGACTTGTTTTCAATATGCTCATTGGTAATGCGGATATGCATTTAAAGAATTGGTCGTTCATGTACCCAGATGAAAAAAATGCGTCTTTAACTCCGGCCTATGATTTTGTCTCAACCATCTGTTATATCCCGGATGAGACATTCGCACTCAAAGTTAGCCGCACGAAACGCTTTGCAGGTTTTTCACTGGATGAACTATCCCACTTAGCAGGCAAAGCACGCTTGCCGGAAAAACTTGTATTGGATGTAGCCGTGGAGACTGTGGCAAAGTTTCATGAAGTATGGAGGAAAGAGAAAAACAATCTTGCGCTCTCAAAAGACATGATAGCAACGATTGATAAGCATTTGGGCCAGGTTCCGATTGCAGGAGAATAGGGCTTCAGATGAGACCTATGCGAAGAAACTCTTCTGCTTGTATACCAAGTCTTCAAGCTCCACCTCTGTCCAAAAGTGATTGTTAGTATCGCTTTTGGCCGCATGATCTGGTTCAGGGATATTGACTCACTGATCTACCTCAGATTGGAAGTCTCTCTCTCCACGTTCCACAAGAATGTCAAAGAAGTATCGCCATTCTGTTTCTGCCTTCGCTAAAATAGCCCACCAGTCAAATCTATACGGTCTGCACACATCCATCCCATGGAAGATAGGGCGACTCGATCCCGATGCAGCAGCTATTTAGCTAGGTGACGTGCCAACTATCTCGGATAATGCAGAAAACCCTCCTATCAACGAACCTCTCGCTTACCTTGACAGGACACAACTAATGAGTACGAATACCGCGCCGGCCCCTTAACTGGCACAGTAGGACTCTCCAGATCAGATAGAACTTACACGGGGGTATGTTTTTTGTAAATTTGCGCGTATTCCGAACCATGTGGGCCAGTTCGATCGGGATATACAGAAATTATTGAAACATACCCGAGCCAAACATGCCTGTTGTGGATCTGTGTCCAGTAGGCCAACAGAGCAGGTAGACATGTGTACAAGTCATGTGATTTATCGCATGACTTTTCCGATGGGACTTTTGGTTATCATCAACGGTCAAAGCAAGTGCAATTTCATCAGAATAACAGTCACCAGTGGTATCCGCTCAACAAGCACATGACAAAATCGCTTGATCCGAATGCCATTCCTCCAGTCGAAATCACTTCCGAAACACTGGAGGAATATCTGGCGGCCTATCGGTCTGGAAGTCCCGTAGTGGTTCCGCGCCATTTGGCCAACCAACTGGCGAGACAGCTACTAGAGACATGCGAAAGCCACGAACAAAACAGGCAACAGAAGTTTGTGCTTATCCAAAAGGATTTACGCCCAATGCTCGAATGTAGTCCGGTCACGTTTGCTGTAAGGCTCAGGGATGGCTCGGCGGGGAGTATGTGGAAGGTTGTAGCACGAGGGAGGGGGGATGTGTACATAGTTCCCCGTGACATCATGGAGGGCGCAAAGATAAGTCTTCATGCCTCGGGCCAGCAGCACCTCAGGGTTATCCGGCCTCTTTTTCCCAGAGTGGAGAAGAAATGGAAAGAGCCACCACGAGAGTCCCCCTTGCCCGCATCGGTGAAACTAATCTTTACCGTGTGGTCAGCTGGTATGGGACCGACCAGAGATCATGACGCTACGCAAATACAAAGGCAGTGGGGGCAGAACCAGGTTCTCATAGAAGGGGAGAACAGTGAGGACAGCGTTATCACGGTGTGTTTTTTCCTTACTCCATCCGACGTTGATGTTGAATTGCCCCCGTGGCCGCCTATGGCGAGATTTGCGGCTCTGCATGTTGGGGCCGGTAAGGACCTGCATATAATAGCACGGCGAGAGCGCCGTCGAAATCTGCGGGTCGAAATAGAGAAGAGACTCGCAGAAACCTTCGCAAGCGGTACCGTTTCGGCGCCGATTGGCCAGAAGTCCTTATTATTGCTCTGCGGCGACGACGTAGATGGTTGTACCTACGTATCGCCCGTGTCCGTGAAGATGATAGAGCAAGGTCGAAAGCTTTGTAGACGCAGACGCACCCTCGTTGCGCTTCCCAATATTGTCTCTCACTAGAACCAGAGATCGTGGTTGGGAAACGATCTCCGAATATGTGTAGTCATATACGCCTAATTGGCCTGCGCCCACCTATATCACATTAGCCCAAGGTTAACGTGTGCGGTGGAAAGGCTGGTATTCGGCAGAATAGGCCATGCGGAGGCAGAAATGCTTCTTGGAGATGGACCGTATATCCAAGAGCGTCAATTTACTGCGATGGAGTGGGATTGCCAATGACCCGTCGCTCTAGTTCATTCGCGAAGTCAAGACTTTTTCTGGGGACTAGAACATTGCGAGCGAGTTGGAGCTTTTCCCTCAGGAGATCATTGAGATGCTGCTCAACCGACTTAAAAGCATCCCCGACAACGATTGGGTAGTGTATGGTGACAGGGTATTTCTGGCCAATCCGGTAAACCCGGTCAGTAGCTTGGTTTTCCTTGGCTGGGTTCCATAGACGCGTATAGTGAATGACATGGGTCGCCCCTGTAATATTCAGACCTACACCTGCGGCCTCGGGAGATAGGATCATGGCATCAAATCCCGACCCAGAATTGAACGCCTCTACAATCTGGTGACGGTTGTGCCCGCTGACCTCACCGTTGAGCACGCTGGGATCGAAATCAAACCTGTTTAAGATGACTGTTTGCAGGATGCGTTGCATTGCCTTGAGTCGTGTGTAAATCACGACCTTAGTTCCGAGTCTTCGAATCTCTTCGAGTAATTCAACCGTTCTTCTAAGTTTGGGGGCATCTTCCAACAAGCATTCCGTATCCGGTAGCTGCAAAATTTTCTGCTTTGCTAACGGGTGTGAACATATCCCGATCAGATATTCAAGGGCGGCCAGTGGATGCTGTGCTCCCTGCTTGACTCTATGTAGTGCTTGTCAGAGAATAGGTCATTTTTGCGATTCTTGCTATACTCATAACAATCTGGGCCCATAATTGTGGCGTCGTTGGTGGAGTTTCGGGGGAATCAGGTGCCTTTCGGCTTGCTGAATGGTCACTGGAAGACATTTTTTGCTCTCCGATGCAGCTGGGACGCGACCATGCGTGCCAACCCGACGTATGTCTGCCTTTCCGCTTATGGCGGAGCCTGTCCAAATTCTTTCGGTAGGATTACAGCGGCGCTACGCCGCTCGTTTTCGGGCCTGATGCCAGCGCTTGAGCCGCTCTTCTTTCCGCTTCAACTGCAAGCCAAGACGATGCACGTTGGCCGCGACCACAGAGAGCGCCACCGTGCGACCAAACCCCTCCTTACCATGCGTACGCACCAAGTCCAGTCCGCGCTGGTTCAAATTGTTGATCGCGGATTCTACCGCCGGATGCTGACGACGACCCTCCACAAAGTCCGGAGCGGATGCGCGCTCCTTGTCCGCATGACTTAAACGACCCCGCTTCGGCATAATCACCAGTTCCAGAATTTGCTCCAATGCGCGCCGGTTGTGTTCCGATGAATACCCCGTATCCATGCTGCACGAAGTCAGGGACGGGTACAGTGTCTTGGCCTCCCGTAAAAAATCCACGATCATTGACGAATCGCCCCCCTCGTAGAGCACCTGGTAGTAAAGAATGTACCGATGCTGGTCCTCCAAGACGCAGACCGGGAGGCCCAACTCCGCCTGTACCCCCGCCTTACCTTTGCTGATCCAACGCGTATGCGGCTCGTGAACCGAGAAAATCTTCTCCGAATGCGGAATCTTTTCGCCCCTGAGCAACCGCCGATCCACCTGATCGATCAGTTTCAAGCTGCATTCCAGGTAATGTAGCCCCTTATCACTGCAATCTGCCCCCAACCTCCGCTGCGAAGCCAACGCCTTCTTCATCAGCTTTCTGCAGTGGCACAGGTATTTGCGCACCCGATCACGACGACGCCAGCCCCGTGACCTGCGTACCCCTTGAAACAAACGATCAAGCCGCTTTTCCCAATCCGACGCCTTGCGCCAGCCCGGCAGGCCGTGCGAACGGCTCATACGTGCCGACTCCCGAAGCAAACAACCCACCGCATCCCTTAGCAGATTCACATCCGTAGGCCAATGAACATGCGTCTTCGTCACCGCTGAATCTACCCTGCAACGTAACCCTTCCTCCTGGGCCTTCTTCGTAAGTTCTGCGTGCCCATGTTCCACCACAACCTTGTTGATCTTGCCCAGTAACTCCTCCGATAACAAACTCACATTGTCCAGAATCGTCTGTACATGGTATTCCGGTTCCTCTTCCTCGCGCCAACCACCATGCCCAAGCATCTGGCGCAGGAGCTTGTCGTTGTTCGCCATATGCGTCAGTCGATCATAATCGCAATTCAGGGCCTGCTTCAGCATCCCCAGAACGAAAATCCTCCACAGATCCATCCCCCGGCGCCCCAATTTGTGACTGACTCCCGAAGCCACACCCCCTTCCAAAAGCTCGAAAATCTTCGCTCGCGTCTTTGCATTCTTGTATATCGAACGCAAACCACGCAATACCGCCGGAATGTCATCCCGGCTTCGGGGGGCAAGCTCAATCTCTTCAATCGGAACCTGCCCAAACGCGCGTTGGGCTTCCATTACTACACGCATGGCAACAAAGGGGCGAATGTACACGCTTAAACGCCCAAATCAGACCTCTTACCCCAAAATTGCCGCCAGATTCGCAAATTCATTCATCCTCCTGCGATGACCACGCCTATGCGATGAGAACCCCAAATACAGGCTAAATCCTGACCAAATCCACCAAAAATGACCAAATCTGCTCCCAAATACCCGAATTCATCGTATCATCCCACGACCAAAATCATTTTCTGGCAAGCACTATGTAACGCGTCCATGTAAGCAGAGGCCTGTCGTTCGCTCATATTTACCTCGTACACACGCTCGCTCTTGGCAGGAAGATCTAACACCTTCTCTTTTGTCCGCCGAATGTAGTGTGGATTTAGCCGGGAACGCAATCGGGTCACATGTTCTTCTTGGCCCTCGGTGTTATGGAGGGCATCTACCAGTGGGCGTTCGTACGTGTCACGAAACTCTCGTTGGCTGCCCAGTCGTCCAGGTTGAGCGAAATCCACGATACACCAAAGTTCTGAAAGCCCATTCTCAACCGGTGTTCCCGTACATGCTACCCGAAACGAGGACTTCATGCCCTTGAGCGCACTGGTCACGTTGGCAGTAGGATTTTTCACGTTCTGCGCCTCGTCACAGGCAATCATCGTCCAATCGATTTTTCCGAGCATGATCTGGTCGCGACGAAGGGTGGCATAGGTCGTAATTACGACTTCATTCTGTGCGAGGTGATCAGGATCTTGTTCTCGGCACGGTCCTCGGTGTTCGTGAATCTGCGAAATGCTCGGCGCAAATCTTTCCAACTCTCGTTGCCAGTTCACTATCACAGACAGTGGGACAACCAGTAAAGCAGGCCTAAGCTGCTCCAGGTCATGGAGGTAGGACATGAATGCGATGAGTTGAACTGTTTTCCCGAGCCCCATGTCGTCGGCGAGTAACCCACCCCACTTTGAGGAATGTAGGTAACGCATCCATCTATACCCGATTTTCTGATGAGCGTGAAGGGTAGCCATCAAAGATTCAGGTAGGGAGTATTCCGGTAAGTCGGGGAGATCCCCAGCCCCAAAATCGGGCTCAACGTATTCAAGCACATCCGTATTTGGGATCACATCTAAGACCAGCCTCATACGGTTTGTGTTAACTCGTCGTCTGCCTTGGTTGTCCACTTCTGGATTCTGATCACAGAAATCCAAGACACGTCGTGCACGTTTGTGATCAATCTCAATCCATCCGTCCCGAAACTTCACGTAGCGTCCACCAGTCTCCGATACTTCTTCCGTCAACTTGCGAAAATCCTTAATAGTTAATTCGGAGGTCTCTTCTCTTGTAAGTGCAGATTCACTGTGGCTGGTATCTTCATCGGGATGGAAGCTATTTTCTTGCTTAGATACTTCAATTTTGGGCCAAGCATCAAACCAACCGCGATGTTTTGTCTGATTTACGTCTATGTAGGGATGGGAGTGGTACACCACCGGGGCCAGCCCGCGAACTCTTTCGCTGAATTTTGACAGATCTAATTCGATCTCATCTGGCAGAAATGCTTCGGGATTGTCGAAGAATGCTGGAACATCAGCTCCGTGTAAGGTTCCTTTGTCTCGAATGTGCTGGATAGCATCCCGCTGTTTCGGTTGAAGAACTATCCGCCGCCGCTTTCCCTCCGGTAGAAACTCTGTATACGTAGTTTGTGGCTGACCATCTCTGAAGCGCTTGAATTTATCAGAGTCCACGCCATCTATCGTCGCTTGCAAGCGGATTTCATCGGGGCCGACTGATTGGATATCAATCCCCAATCGCTTAGGTAAAATGTAGTTTTCGTTTTTCAGGAATTGGTCAAGTTCAATGTTATGCGGTGATTTAGCGGCGATGCGCTTTACCTGACCAATCAGGATGCTGCGTCCATGCTCTGATGTTGGGATGGGTTTATCCAAGAGCAGGAGTAGTTCGCCCACTTCCTTTGGCGGAATTATGTACCCATCTAGATTACTGATTAAGAGTCCTTGGTGCGAAATGGTTGGAGCATCGGGGAGTCTGTTTCCATTGTACCAGAGATCCGGCCGGATACTGAAGCTTGCACTACTAATCCAACCGTCAGTCTTCACGGTGACCTTCAAGTTTGGGTCCGGCTTTGGTAGACCCAGTAGCTCACGCTCATGCAAATCAAGCTCGTAGACAGATCTCCAGGGCAATAGGGCACATTCTTTTGTCAATTCAAACAGATTGCGCCCCCATAATTCTTCTAATAGTCTGATCTCTTGTCGACCCACTTCAGGGGAGCCTGGAGCAAGCGGGAAGCGGGGGAGTTTGCTGGTCAATTGCAAACCAGCTTGAGTTAGATTCCAACTTGTGCCAATGGTCATGTATGATGGTTCTTCCATGTATTCAATTTTAATAGTGCGCTAGTCTCCCAACCTTGGTGGTGAATGATCCGATTATCGTAATCTCCAGGAACTGTGAATATCTTCTTTTTTAGTTCGGATGGGCGTAAAAAAAAGCTCCCCGACTTGATTTCCGCAAGTATGGGTTCAGTGGCTGGATAGAGATATGCAGCGTTCCCCACCGCGAAGAATTCCACTACCGAGAAACCGGGAAAATCGATCAGTAGCCATTCAGTGTCTCCGGCTTTCCCATGGCAAATGTCTAGTATTTCTCTACGCTGCTTCATCCAGAACCTGTGCCGGTCGGAATCTTTCTTGAATGCAAGGTTAAGTTCCTTTTTGATGAAGTAATTCCGAAAATCCGTACATCGCTCCTCTGACACTCGGATCCAAAACGTCCGGCGTTCCCCCGCCCCCCTAGGCAACCCATAATTTGCACGAATTTCCTCCAAGAGTTGGGAGCGGGCGCTCCAATCAGCGGGGCCGATACGCCTGAGGAAATTCGCGCATGCATCCATATGGCTGATGCCTGACATCCTATGCCATCCCGTGAGAATGTCGGCGTTCGTTAATCGAAGCAACTGCTCTGCCGATCCGATCTGCAGCGTACGTCTGAAGACGTATTCTATCAATGGCGTATCTCGCATGAATGGAGAACCCGGGTAATTTCCAAGCCGCCTTGCATTAATTTTTCGCTTGTCTGACCAATTCACGATAGAGTCAATCAGACTGGAGGCTTGTAGCCACTCAACAGCGTCTTCGCTGTACCGATCGCCGACTGCTCCTTTTGTCCCGAAGCGTTGTCCCATTTCCACTAGCAATTTCTTAATTGTGCTTGACCTAGGGTACGCCTGCCATACGCGCCACAGTAATGCCACATAAGATGACAATGGCCTTTCCCGTGCGATTGCGTCCACGGCCTCGCGAAGTTCCGTCCATTGACCTATGCAGCGAACCGCTGCGAGGAGTTCTCGGTGAAAAAGTGTTCGAGCCAGAGTTGCCAGTGCCTGAGAGGAGTTATTCTTGTTTGCAGCTTCTTCAATGCGTGTTTTTAATACTGAGACTTCCGACGGGGCAAGCTCATTGGGGCGTGACTTAGTTGCAGTATGGAGTTTTTGAATCTCCTTACGTGCCAAAGGGAGTTGCTCGGGGTGAAAGTTAAGGACAGTTTTCAGTAATGTCATTGGCCGCACTCAGGATCAATAAGAATTGCGCCGAGCTCCAACACTTTCTGGGACAATCTATGATCATCCATCTGAAACTGAATTTCAATTCTGCGGGAGCCTGCTTTGTCCACGTTTCCATCCGGTAGGTACACAAGATCGGCGAAGGATCTACCGTTTGCGGTTACTAGCTGTTGCAAGTCGTCACGATACGCTTCAGCCTCTTCAAGTAGGGCGATCATGACTGCCAGCGACCGGTTGTGAGATAGCGCCAAGTTTAGCTCGTAGGTTCCGTCGTTATTGGTATGCCCCTCAACGACAATCCTTTTGACCTGGCTTCGGAACCTGGCATCATCTAGAAGTAAGGGGAAGTAATTCTTTGCAAAGGATGCCAGCTCAAGTCGTCCTTCTGATGACATTTCTGCACTCGCTTGATCAAACAACAGGCTTCCTGCAAACTTAACGGTGCCGACCGAGTCCACAACTACTTTGTCTCCGACATCGAATCGCTCCTGAAGCTCGCGAATAATTCTTTGCCGCGATTCGATTAAGCTCTGAAGGGTGTCTGAAGCGGCTTCGTAGACAACAAGTTGACATTCACGCCTACCCTCCTGATACAACGCAGCCATTAGCATTAAGGCAAAAATCATAAGCAATCCGGCCATGAGGTCGCTGTAGCTGAGCCAGTATTCTGATTCTGGGGCATCAGAAGATGCAGACTCCTGTCGGCTGAACGAAGGCAATCTCATTCGTGACTTCACCTATCACGGCCGAATAGTCTTCGTAGCGAAGAACGCAACGATCCTTCTTTCCGTACAGTTGATTCGTCCGAATCCGTACGTGACTCTGTGGGGCCGATCTTGGAATGTTGAATCTCAACGTTTTTATTTTCTTTGATCAGTGACGGAATTTCATCTCGTGGTCGCTCGACTTCGTTCGCTGAATTGATTCTCGTCGCTTTCGTAAGGGCAGGGGGGACTTCACGGTGGGCGCTTAGAGTATTGCTTACGTTGGCTTCCCGATCTATTGATTCAACTAAATTTGCAAAGGCTTTGGTGAGGGCCTCCGTTTGTTGGGATAATCGGTCAACTCCCTCAGCCATCGCCGCGGTCTGCTCTCCGTCCGGCTCCATGCCCCCATTGACCTTGATTGTCTTTTCTGTGATCCGGTTGCCCGCAGCATCAATCGAATCTACCAACTGCTTGAAGTTGTTGTCTGACCGTACTCTCCCTTTTTCTAATGCATCAGTCATCGTTTCCATGACTTTTTGGGTACTCTGGGCCGCAGTCGTGAAGTCACTTTTGTGTAGGTTGATATCCTCGGCAAGCTTATTGAGCGAAAATTCCAGCTTCCTAATCTCTTCCCGGACTGGTTCGAATTGTCCAACAATCTCTGTTATAATCTTCTCAAAAGCTTGTAAGCTCTTCTCTAGGGTACCGCGGTGAACCCGACCTGCATCGGCGAGATCATGAATGGTTCCATGAAGTTTGCCGACAATGTTCGGTAATTCTTCTGTAACCTCCCGAAGTTCAGCCAATGTACCGCCGAGGTGATTAACCACCTTGGCCATTTCGGAGTCGAAGTCATGGAAAATTTCCCTGATTTTCTGTGCGGATGCGGTTTGAAATTCCGTAACCTTATCGCTCAAGTCGGTTGAAAGTCGACCGAAGGTAGTCTTTACGTCTTCAAGCAGTGATGTTTGCGCATCCAAGGAACGCTTAGCAGCATCAGATAATTTCTCCTGAACTTCCAATGCTTTTCGGTTCTCTTCGCTAAGGCTACGAGCGATATCCACAGTGTCGTGAGTGGCCATCATGGTCTTGTGAACCGATTCTCCGGCAGATTCAACGGCTTTCGTAGTAGCTGTGAGCGCTGCCAATCCATTCTCGAATACGGTAGCTACCTCGGTGGTCCGTGCTAACAACTTTATCTGCGCGTTCGATACTTCAACTAGCCGGTCAAAAATCTTCTCCAACTCTTTGGTAGCATTGGCCCAATGATCGCTTGTCTCCCGTATAGACTGACCGAAAGCACTGAATTCTTCCATTAGCGATGTGTGTAGAGTTTCCCTAAACACCTCAATAATGTTCTCCATGGTTTCCATCTGACGCTTGCCCAAATCGGCAGATAGATTTCGTATTGGCTCCCCGATATGCTTCTCAAAGTATGGTTTCAGGGCTTCGGCTAAGTCCTGCCCCAGGGTCTGGACATCACCCTTGATTCCCAGTGCTGTTTTTTGGATTTCTATTGCACTGCGACCAAAGCTCTCGCTAGACTGTGCGACGCGCATCAGCGTTTCGTGCGGTTCTTCGATGCGAAATCCCCGCGCCGTTTCATCAAGAAATTTTTCAAGGTTAACCTTGCACTTTCGTTCGGCGAAGCGGAAATCGAATAGCCACCAAACTGAATATGTAATCCCCAGGATAGATGTCAGGAATGCAGTGGACATGCCGCCCAAGAGTGTCTGGATACCCTGCATGAGGTCTTCACTCGCTGCTATGGATTCTGACGGTACTATATCGGCCAGTCCCATGGCGATTCCCACAAATGTCCCCAGTAATCCAATTGCCGTGAACACACCGGGCAACGCGTTGGGAAGAGTTCCTATATGTCGACCAAGAATGGAATTAATCGTGAAATGCTCCTCTGGGTTTACGAGTAATGGACCAATCGTCGGATCGTCTGCTGTGGAACCGTACCATGCTTCAAGAAATCTTTTCCATGTAGTTCGAAGCGACTGGTGGTTAACACTCTTGAGTAGCATGTCCAATTCTTCCAGCTTTGGAGCTTGTCCGTCAGATGCTTGCGTGAGTACTTTTTTCGCATCGGACAGTCTGGACGCTATTTTTTCTCTGTCCTCTCGAAGTGCATTTGCAGCTGCCTCGTATGGTTGTCGGTACCGGAACAGCGCCACTGTCAATCCAATCCAAAGAAGCACTAAGAATACCCAAGGAACCCAAGACTGTGCCTCGGTCGGAGGATCAAGAAAGCGATAAGCAATCACTCCTGTAATAGCGAGTGCGACAACACAGCGGATGAAATCTGGCAACCGACGCATCATACACAGAGGTGCCTCTTGCCCCTGATTTTAGCCAAATTGGCCCAAATCAATGTATTTGTAGACCACATTTAAAGGTTTTGGTAGAAAAAGTACAGTATAGTCATAATGTTGCGACTTGAGAACCTCTCTCCACCCCAACTGTGCCACTGCATACCCCACAACTCCTTACAAACATGTTCATCCCATCCCAAACGTATCGCTGCAAAAACAGCTAAGAACGCCGTGGATTCGCCATGGACTGGTACCAGTGTTCGACCGGTAACTGACTTGTTGTAATGGTCGAACGTTTCTGGATTCGATCATCTAAGATCTGGAAGATACCCTCTTGTTGGGTTTGGGTCGGGGCACTAAGTCCCGGGTGATTTCTGCTACGCTGCGAACTGTAATCGTTTGCGTTTCTGGTTGTGCCTAGCACCCCCAACGGTGAATGTTGTGGCAGGCCGGTACAGAAGTTCTAACGATCCGATCAAGGCCCTCCTTGTTCACCTCACTGTCAAATCCAGTCACGGTGATCCGGGTTGTTCATTTAAGTTTCTGCAGCCAGAAGTTTCTTGCGTACTTCCTGAACTCAAGTTTCTCCTAGTCCGGCGTGCCCCATTCTTCCCGGTTGTCCAGTGTAGGCTCTCCTCATCTCGTGACATCCAGAAGAAAGACACAAAAGTCCTATTCCCAGCGTTGTTTAACATAGCCGACGAGGGCCGCATCATTGAGTCTTCGGGTTGAATTGTTTATCCATACGAAGAAGACCAAGTTCCGCTCGGAGACCTTAGCATAGATCGACTCAGGAGATGGAGCGACATGAATCAAGGCGATCTGAACTCCGTCGACCGCTTGTAGCTGAACCTTAACCATCATTGAAGCAAGGGATCCGAGCGAACTCTCAATGACGTTCGTAAGTGAGTTCACATACCGGTCCCCATCGAAATTCTTCATCTTCAGGTCCGGTTGAATTCCAAGCCTCTCACCATCATCTGCGATGCCTATCGCCAGCGTGCCACCTCCAGTGTTGAGGAAACCCGCGATGGTTTTGAGCACGGATTCCGTTATAACTCTCTCAGGGACATCTGGCTTGTAGCTGTAGTATGCAGACGACTTGAACTCAACATTCTCGGTTTCCCCCTCGGCAAGGAGGTCCTTGACGGATCGTTCTGGCACATTAGGTGGCAGCAGATTTTCTTCCTCTGGAAGTTGGCCGGTGCGGAGCTTGTTGAATGCCACTCGAACGACATCTGCGATGCGCACGCTCCGCCGCTGGAGGAACTCCCGATAGTCCATCTTTTCCCAGCCGTCTGGCAGAGCGTGCCAAAAACGAGCTTGTTTCTGCTGCCGCGGCGTGAGCTCTGTGAAGAGGGGAGGAAAATACTCGCTGGGTGGTGAGTTACCGATCTTCGCGTTGTCTGGCCATTCGACGAAGGCGTAGTTGGCGATCTGATTCTGCTTCACCGTGTCATTGATGCCTATCCGGGTCAGGTACGCCTTGGGAAATAGATGGTGTCGCTCGACAGCCGACCGCGGAGCGTAGGGCGACAGATCCAACAACTCACCCAGCTGAAGTGGCGAGAACAGGGGCCGGGCGTTGAGTAGGACGAGGCTTGCATGGTAAGCGAATAATATTGCACCATAGGCGGATGAAGTCTCAAGCGAACTGGGAAGCGGGATAGTCCAATAGTCCTCCGTAAGAGTCGTGTTAATAATTCCGCTCAGCGTTGCCAGGAACTCATCGCCGGAATTGGCCTCAGCGACTCGGCGAATATCCTGCTCAACTTGGCTCTCGAAGTTGCCTGTGTACCGGCCAGTGAGCGAAGTCACAAAGAACCATTGAGCAATCGCTTCGCGGAGTGTTCTGCGGTCAATATGGTAGTCGCGATGTCCGATCAGGTACATCAGGTAAGAGAACATTAGATTGTTCTTCGAACTGATCATCTCCCTGCTTCGGTAACCGGCGCGGCGAACAGCCTTGAGAAACTCGTGCCAATTGGTCAGGGACAAGGTTTCTTCCTGTGCCTCCTGTAGACTGGAAAACTGTTTCTCTCGGATTTCGGCCGAGATTTCCCCGGTCTCCAAGTCTTTACCCCGAAGAACCTGATAGACGTAGCGAAGTCGGCTGCGGCGGAAGGCAAGACCTGCGACGACGCGTAGCATTTGGTCAGCCGAGGGATCAATGAAGGGGTTTGCCGGAGACGGGCCGGGAAGGCGGAGCTTAGCGTTGTGGGCAAAAGTTTCCAACCGCTTGCGGCCCTCTTCCTACCAGATTGACATCAGCGTGAGAATAAAATCAACCTGACCGAGTCGAACCCCCTTGCCGTTAATGCGAACGAATACGTCCGCAACCTGTTCTTCATCTATGTTTGCCCCCAGTTCAAAGATTATAAATGGATAGTTTTGGAGGTCGTAAAGCCGGTCAATTGCCTCTGCAAGGTCGTCTCGTTGGCGCTCAGTCAGTTTACCTTTACTGGCCTCCAGACGCTTGAGGAACTCACGCTCTCTTTGGCGTCGGGCGCCGCTGTCCCAAAGAATTGAGATATCGGGGATAAATTCAACGTCCTTTTTCACTGCCGCATCGGCGACCTTGAAGCTGCCGTCCCGGGGCCGAAACGCAATACGAATCCGCGATCGAGTGTAGTCTTTGTGGAGGACCTCCTTTCTCATTAGAACGCTGTAGAGGCTAGTCAAGCGCTGCTGGCCATCCACGATCATGAGACGCGGGACAGCTTCGCGGGCATGTGTGCCGATTCGTCGGTCTCCCTTTTCGGCACCGATTGCCCAAAAGAGCAGATTACCCACGGGGAATCCACGGGCATCGAGTCGAAGAGATCTCGGACTTTGGCGGATTTCCAGACGAAAGGACGCTGAATGTCTGGCAAAGCAATCTCGCCCCTGTCAATCTCATGAAGTAGAGTAGACAGGTTGTATGAACTGTCCTTAAAGACTGTGATGGCCATGTAGATTCGAGCGGTAGTATCCGTGGTGCTAATTCGGGGATACGTAGAGAAGGGTCCCAATATACGATACACGTACTGCCTTGTTTGTTATACAACCTCTCTCCGACTAACACATGGGCTCATCAGGTTATCCCACCGCTCTGTTTCGGAGGCTCGTCAGCCAAGACATGTCTTGATGCGGGGGAGCGGATTCCTTCAAGTTATCCCAAGTACGACTTTCGAGAGTTTAACGGCAATTAGTGATTGCTCGGGTGTGCAAAAAAAATACCTGGAGGTGAAGGAATGACTTAGCTAAGATGGATTGAACTGTATAAGGGATGGGGGGCGGCCCCCATAAGCGTTAACTTGTTTTAGTGACAGAAAAATATCGTTCAATTTGATAGTTTCTGAGTCTGGGTGGCTCTGCCAGCGACTTGGAAATGATAGGCCAATGCTGAATCATTTCCTTCAAGGCGTAGTGTGGCTCAATTGCCCGCACAACTTGATTCAGTGCAAACTTAAAGTCTCTCCATGCACTTCGTCTGCACTGGATAGCCCCAGGGGGAAAATGTCCGTGCATGTCGGATGATTTTTTCGGTCAACAGTGCAACCATTAGCTTCCCGTAGAGCCACGCCTGTGAACTTTCCTCATCTAATTTCGGCAGATGTCCCAGTTGGGCCAATGATTTGAATCGTTTGAAGACCAGTTCCACCTGCCAGCGTAATCGATACCATTCCAGGATATCGTTCTCCGAAAATTCATCGACCGGGAAGGTCGTAAACAGGATAACATAGCGCGCATAACGTAAGGTTTCATCTCGTGGTCGATGCCCCTTGCGCTTTGCCGTCTTTAAGATCCGATTCTCTGCCTCTTGGATGGCTTCGTCTGCTTTGCGCAATGCACAAATACGTCCTTGGATTGGGGGAAAGGTTTTGATGAATACCGTCCAGACCCCCGCCTTCCCTGCCTGTTTGATCGATTCCACGGAGGCTAATAAATCAAAGGGAATTATATACGATAGTACCCATGAAATTTCCCAGATTTCCCGGGAACGATTCATACTGATTTTTTCAGGGCTTGATCTTGTGGGGAGGCGTGGACAGGATCACACGCGCAAGCTCATCCGGCGTCGCCGGGATACTACCCTGCAAGTTCATGATGTCGTTCTTCACTGGACGACCGCGTGGCTTCTTGGTATACTTCTTGGTCCTGACGATGGGTTTCGAGCGCTTGGGTGGCTTCATGGTGGGGAAGTTCATTCTAGGAAAATCCTAACTAGTTCATTGGTTTGCCCGTATACGGGTCGTTCATAGTGGGCAATCTGGCAGGGCGTTGATCGAAATAATCCGCAATAGACCACATCTGCATCCGAGGAAATGAATATCCCGCTATGGAAATCTTGCCGATATTTACAGATTCTTTTTTTGCTTCGGTTGAATTAACCGGTTTGAGTGTCACGTAGCAACCTAATGCTGCGTCATCTCGCCCCATGACACCCATAAAGTCGCGTAATCCGCTTAGATTGAACTTGCCTCCTTTTACCTGAGCAAGCGCCAGTTTCGTATCCCAGTTATCTGGCTTACGTGTGATAGTTGCACGCCCATCTACTCCTCCGTCAGCCACCTGTCTGGTGTTGGGTGCAAATCCAGGTAGACGTGTTATAGCCCATGATTCAAAATAAAATGGGGACTCTTTTGCCATTTTCTCGGCAGCACGTAAAGACTGTGGGATACCATAGGCAGGAACCGTTTTGTCTTTCAACTTTCTGTCCACTACCACATCAATCGCGAAAGAGGATATATCAATTCCTACGAATTGACGATTAAGTCTTCTCGCAGCAGCAACAGTCGTTCCGCAACCGCAGAATGGGTCAAGAACAATATCTCCTTCGTCACTTGAAGCCTTGATGATGCGTTCCAACAAAAGATCTGGCTTTTGAGTGTCGTAATCAAGGCTTTCCTTCCCCCGAACTGCGCGCAAATCTGTCCAAATATCTTCTAATGGGACCCCCATAGCATCAGAGAGATATTTCTTATAACGGAATGGGCCACCTTCTCGTGCTTGGGTCAATAAACCATTATCCCACCTGCGTTGCATTTCTTCCTCATTAAAACGCCACGCTTCTGTAACCCCCCTGAATGTGTATGGCAAATTTCCGCCGGCCTTGTTGGTACATGGGAAGGTTGCATAACGACCACGGTGATCCTTGTGCTTGTACTCCTTGTTAATATAATCTTTGTCATAGGCGGTGTATTGCTTGCGGTACACCGCCTTTTCTGGATCACCATACCACAAAATAATGTCGTGGGCAGATCCCATTGTTTTTTTTGCTAGATTGTGTTTCTCCTGCTTTCGCTTCCAGACAATCTCATTTCTAAATCCCCCCCCCTTTTTTTTGCGAATATGGCATCCATTAGTACTTTAAGGTAATGGCTCGCCGTTGGATCACAGTGCAAATAGATGCTTCCAGTATCTTTCAACAATCGATCCATCACCTCTAGTCGCTCTGCCATATAAGTCAGATAGGAGAGCATTCCGCTCGGACGAAGTATTCGATTTAAGCCCATAATCGCGTTGTGTGCCTTTCTCCCCACCGCATTTTGATACATGTACAATCTATCCGCAGCTGCTTCATCCCAGGACCACATATCCGTAAAGGCTCGGTATTGTGCATCACCTCCACCATCCTTGTGAAACAACTGATTATAGTTTGCCTTTGAGTTAAATGGGGGATCCAAGTAGATCAAGTCTACGGACTGGTCATCCCATTTATTCATCCAGTCCAAGCAGTCCCCATAATATAGTGCGTTGGTTTCCATCATGTTCTTGCGACGTTACCAATTTTCCGAGTGAGCATATTGTACGTGAGCCGTTTCCCCACAAACCCCTCAGCTGCTTTTTCCATCTGCGTAACGGTATCGAGTCTGCGTACATTGTGGCGCCCCACGAACTCATCTACGTAGCGCTGTAGATGCTCGGGTGACATTTTGTGATAGGTGCCATAATAGCCACGTTTCAAGAGCGCCCAGAACGACTCCATGCCGTTGATGTGCGCCTGACCATCCACGTATTGCTTGACGGAGTGCTTAACGGTTGCGTGTGCGGCTCTCTTCAACGCCTGGTACGCTTTTGCGTCATCGGTATAGGTTTTGCGCCTCCTGCCGCGAAGTGCTGTATACGAAGCCTGTGAGCGTATCTGCGGTAGTATCTGATACGACCTTTGCCTGTACCTGCAGGGTAGAGCGATCTTTGATACCTACTACGGCCGTCTTGCCTACGGGGCCCCTGCCGGCGTTGAGCTTCTTATCGGCGTGCTTGTTATGTTCCTTGCCTCCAAAGAACGATTCATCCACTTCGACCGGTCCCGGGAATTGTTCAAGCTCCACATCCCACGTCTTGCGGATACGGTGGGCTAAGTGCCAAGCGGCTTTCTGCGTAATGTTCAAGTCACGGTGCAACTTCATACTGGACACGCCCTTGATGCCTGTACTCATCACATAGATTGCCACGGCCCATATCTGATAACTCAGATTCGATCCCTGCATAACCGTTCCAACACGTACACTAAACCGCTTACGGCAATCTCGGCACCTGTAAGGCATTGTTGGATGCTTCGCGCCGGACTGCACATTTACCGACCCACAATGCGGACACGCAGGCTCATTGCCCCAGCGTTTCTGTGCAAACCACGCTTCAGCGGTTGCATCGTCAGGAAACATTTTCAGTATCTCCATCCACGAGATACCCTTGCGATAAGATTTGCCTGGCCCCGTTCTGTGCTTACTCATGCTACTGTGTGATTATCGTACAGTATAGTACCCATAAGCGTATGGAAAGTTCCATAAAAGTAAGGAAAAAGTTGGTATTTTGGGGATAATCTGGGAAATTTCATGGGTACTATCGTATATAATTCCCAAATCAAAGGACTGGCCGGGCTTCGTCTCGAACTGCAAGGCTCCAGTATTGACCCGCACGGTCACATAGCCGCCAGATGCCTCCACATGCTGGATTCCCAGAGCGGTTGCATATCCCCGATCCACCAAAATATAGTCGTCTGACCGGATGGGAAATTGCTTCAAGGACTCCCCCGTCCCTTTTCCTTTCGTCGCTGTTAAATTGAAAAAATCGCAACCCAATGCAGGTAGGGTTATGCTGTAGTGGAGTCTCCATAGAGATCCCGTACGTCCCAGCTCACTGATGTGGGTCGCGTCAAACGCACGCATTTGACGTCCCACTCCCGCCGATACGCCAACTCCATGCTCCTGAAACAGCGCAACACACATCGCATGAAGCCACCTACGAGACTTCTTCAGGCGCTTGAACAATGCGACCGCAGATAGATCCGCAATCTGAGCCTGACGAACTCGTATGACCGTCTCTCGTAACGAATGACCACATCCTAAATGGATCAACAAGGTTCGAAGTAGGCATTCCGGCGACTTATCCTTACGTAGCCCGCGCAATGCACCAGATTCCTCGGCCAACTCCTGCCAATTTTTCGGTAAAAACGAGAGCACAACCGCCCAATCCTCTTCCTCGGGCGCGCGTGTTACGGTTCCCTTCATCTGATTACGATGGTTGAATGATCAATCACAGGTATATCCAACATTCTACCAAATCGGTTAGAATTCAGAATGCTGAAATCACGACAATTCCCGTGTAGAGATACCTAAAGATAATCAAATAGGAAACAAGTTAACGCTTATGGGGGCGGCCCCCCGCAATCGCCGTGCAAGTAGAGGTTGCAAACCGCCCACAGCTGCTGCACTAAAGAGGTGTGGTGGTGAGCGTGCTGGGAAAAGGCAGGTGTAGGAACCTGTCAGGTGTGAGTCGTAGAGTCGAACGCAAGTGAATCACGGATGACGTGTCGAAAGTTTTCAGATGATGGTCAAAACCGGGGCAGCTACCCAATCCCGGGACGAGGTTGGCGGGCGCCTGTGTACTGGCCAACTGGCCTCCGGCATAAACGTGACGAGAATACGACTTGGGCCCCTATACGGAACGTGGGAACGTGTCGGAGTGATGCGAAGGGAGCGTGGCAAGCGTGCGCCAGGCTAACTGGCAATAATATAGCGGGTGCAAGGGCGTTGTAAGTTTCTCCTTCGGGTACCGTTGTACGAATTCCCGTATTCGCTCAATCCCCTGGTGCACACGCGCCCATTCTGTGCATGGTGTGTGGTAGAATCTTGTGGTTCTGCCTTGGATAGAGGCCTTCGCTCAGACAGCTCCGCAGATGGTGCCTTGTCGCTGCCTTCATCGCTATTATGCCTCTATTTGATTTCTCCATCTCGTACATCTTAGACTGTGGCGTCTTCCGCCTTCTCTAAGCGATCCTGTACGACAACAGGACAAGATGGAGAGCTCCCAGGTCCCGAGGTAAAGAGGGTCCAGACGCAAAACCAGGCCAAATGGGCCGAAATATGGCCAAAAAACCACTAAAGAATCCTACGGAAACACACTAAATCGACCAATATTTAATTTCCGTGTAAGCACTAAGTTAGTATCTGTTGAGGTTAGAGTACGAACATATCAGTCCTCCTGTTCATGCGGGTACTCCAAAGGTATTGCCTGACCCCAAGCCCTAGGAGGCGCATTGTCAGAAGGAGTACAGAGGACTCCTCTGGTCTGAAAAACATTTCGTCCGCGATGGATCATGGCCCTCACCACTGCCTTCTTGGGGTGCTCGGTGTCATTAGGGTTAGCTGAAATAATTGCAAATTTTCCTTCCTGTGGTGTACAACTCTCCGGTAATATTCCCCCAAGCCACATGTTCAACACATCGGTCGAAACGTTCCTGCGAGAACCATGGTGAGGCACTTGAAACCAATCAAGTGAGCCGATAGATTTGCCCATCTCACGGGCTGCTTGGTGAGCTTCACACAGTGCCCTCACACCAGCATCACCCGTAAGAAGTATTGTCTTCCCACACACTTCTGCAAACTGTATGACACTGGTCTCGTTCTCCGGGCTTGTGCCCTCAGTGTCTCCTTTCAGGTTTTCCTCTCCCCATGTGGCACCCGATGTGGATTCTGCGCGTAGTTCCATCCGCTTAGCGGCTGGTACCGGGGTTTTTTCAGATGCAACAACAAGTTGATAATAAGTTTCCCTATGAGGGGATAAAACCGTGAACTCGCCTATTGTGTCTCCCCGAAAGGTGTCTTGGATCAGTATATTCTTACTGGACGCAAGATTTTCCAGCTCTGCAACTTTTGGGAAGTCGCGCTTTAAGCGTCTAATAAGGCGATAACGATCCTGATAATACTCGAACATTGGCATGAGTTGATCCACATGCATCCAGGGACGATTCATCCACAAACGTGGACTTGCATCTCCTCAAGAACGGTGACGAGCCCAGAAGCATGGTCGCTGTCGGGATGCGTTAGTACAAGGTGATCTATGGAGCTGTTCTCGCCATAGTAGTCGCGGATATGATCTACAATTTTTTGACCATCATCCGTATATCCGCCGTCTACCAAATAGATGCAATTGGAGTATCCGTTGCCACGGCGGATAGCAATGGCATCCCCACTACCCTTTTCTCCGGCTTGGATAAAATCAATTTCAATGAATTCTGCCATCTAGCTCCTTAACTTTATTTCATCGCCTCAGGTACACTCAGAGAAGAGCCTTTGCGTGCCATTACCGACGTTACCAATTGCTTACCCTGTACGCGAGCAAGCTGACGCGCAAGCACACACTGGCTTATCAAGAAGATTACGTAATAGAGAGACTGCACTTTGGATTCAGAGAACCAAATAGCCATTGGAATAGCCAGGATCAGTATCGTAACGGCAATGGTAGTCCAATCCCTGGCGAACAAGTACTGGGTGTATGCTGGCCGAATTCGCACGTCATTATCAAATTCATGTAGCCATGTGACCCAGAGTGCATTTTGCTCATCTGGTTCGGAAGGTAACGGTCCACAGTGCTCTAGCAGCACCTTCTTGTTTATCGACGAGTCCTTGGTCATGAAGTGGCTGAATGCGCGTGCCCCGGGCCGACCGTCTGGCCAAAACACCAAACATTCCTTTACCGATCTCGGAAAAAGCCCATTGAATATAGTGGCCAATGTCAGCAACTCAACGAAGGGCCTTCACCCAATATTATGATAAAATCTGTAAATTCAGAAAAATTCGATATAAGGCGGTCATGATAGTAGTGGTTATATGCTCTATTTTTGGTCGTTATTCTGGGGAAAATTTCACTTGAAACAGATGCGAATACAATGAAAAAGGATGAGGCGAGTATCCATAGGAGTATAGGGCTTGAATCGCCTTGGGAGATTTCAGAGGATCGTTATGATGATAAGGATCGGGTACGGCGGGTAACGGTGATCTGCACGGATACATCATTGCTGTCATGTCCGAAGTGTAAGGCGGCTTGTTCCTTTTATGATTTGCGCGAGGCACGTTCCTGGCGGCACTTAGATACCTGTACCTATCGTACGGAGTTGATTGCCCGGGTTCCGCGTGTAAAGTGTCGAGCGTGTGGAGTTCGGACGGTGCAGGTTCCTTGGGCATCGTCGAGTTCCCGGCACACCTTTGACTTTGAAGAGATGGTAATTGGATGGCTTAGGGATGCGAGTGTATCCGCAGTATCGCGGCAGCTCGGCGTGGGATGGAAAGTGATTTCAAGGATCATGGAGCACGCGGTAGAGCGAGGACTTCGGCGCAGGCAAACGGAGATTATTCCGCACATTTGCGTGGATGAGACCTCCTTCCGTAAGCGACATAAATACGTTACGGTCGTTTCCGATGCAAAGGCAGGCAGGGTCCTGTATGTGGGGATCGGACGCACGAAAGCGGTGCTAAAGCGCTGGTATTTAAGTCTCACACCAGAACAATTGGCGGGGATTGAGAGCGTGAGCATGGACATGTGGCCCGCCTACATCTCTGCCACCTTGGCGTGTGTAGCTGATGCAGCGAAGAAGATTGCGTTTGACCGGTTTCATGTGGCGAAGTATCTGGGGGAGGCCGTGGACAAAGTGCGTCGGCAAGAGCACAAGGCTTTACGCGCCGAAGGAGATACGACCCTCACCGGAAGTAAGTAGTGCTTGCCAGAAAATGATTTTGGTTGTGGGATTATACGATGAATTCGGGTATTTGGGAGCAGATTTGGTCATTTTTGGTGGATTTGGTCAGGATTTAGCCTGTATTTGGGGTTCTCATCGCATAGGCGTGGTCATCGCAGGAGGATGAATGAATTTGCGAATCTGGCGGCAATTTTGGGGTAAGAGGTCTGATTTGGGCGTTTAAGCGTGTACATTCGCCCCTTTGTTGCCATGCGAGTAGTAATGGAAGCCCAACGCGCGTTTGGGCAGGTTCCGATTGAAGAGATTGAGCTTGCCCCCCGAAGCCGGGATGACATTCCGGCGGTATTGCGTGGTTTGCGTTCGATATACAAGAATGCAAAGACGCGAGCGAAGATTTTCGAGCTTTTGGAAGGGGGTGTGGCTTCGGGAGTCAGTCACAAATTGGGGCGCCGGGGGATGGATCTGTGGAGGATTTTCGTTCTGGGGATGCTGAAGCAGGCCCTGAATTGCGATTATGATCGACTGACGCATATGGCGAACAACGACAAGCTCCTGCGCCAGATGCTTGGGCATGGTGGTTGGCGCGAGGGATCGGAACCGGAATACCATGTACAGACGATTCTGGACAATGTGAGTTTGTTATCGGAGGAGTTACTGGGCAAGATCAACAAGGTTGTGGTGGAACATGGGCACGCAGAACTTACGAAGAAGGCCCAGGAGGAAGGGTTACGTTGCAGGGTAGATTCAGCGGTGACGAAGACGCATGTTCATTGGCCTACGGATGTGAATCTGCTAAGGGATGCGGTGGGTTGTTTGCTTCGGGAGTCGGCACGTATGAGCCGTTCGCACGGCCTGCCGGACTGGCGCAAGGCGTCGGATTGGGAAAAGCGGCTTGATCGTTTGTTTCAAGGGGTACGCAGGTCACGGGGCTGGCGTCGTCGTGATCGGGTGCGCAAATACCTGTGCCACTGCAGAAAGCTGGTGAAGAAGGCGTTGGCTTCGCAGCGGAGGTTGGGGGCAGATTGCAGTGATAAGGGGCTACATTACCTGGAATGCAGCTTGAAACTGATCGATCAGGTGGATCGGCGGTTGCTCAGGGGCGAAAAGATTCCGCATTCGGAGAAGATTTTCTCGGTTCACGCGCCGCATACGCGTTGGATCAGCAAAGGTAAGGCGGGGGTACAGGCGGAGTTGGGACTCCCGGTCTGCGTCTTGGAGGACCAGCATCGGTACATTCTTTACTACCAGGTGCTCTACGAGGGGGGCGATTCGTCAATGATCGTGGATTTTTTACGGGAGGCCAAGACACTGTACCCGTCCCTGACTTCGTGCAGCATGGATACGGGGTATTCATCGGAACACAACCGGCGCGCATTGGAGCAAATTCTGGAACTGGTGATTATGCCGAAGCGGGGTCGTTTAAGTCATGCGGACAAGGAGCGCGCATCCGCTCCGGACTTTGTGGAGGGTCGTCGTCAGCATCCGGCGGTAGAATCCGCGATCAACAATTTGAACCAGCGCGGACTGGACTTGGTGCGTACGCATGGTAAGGAGGGGTTTGGTCGCACGGTAGCGCTCTCTGTGGTCGCGGCCAACGTGCATCGTCTTGGCTTGCAGTTGAAGCGGAAAGAGGAGCGGCTCAAGCGCTGGCATCGGGCCCGAAAACGAGCGGCGTAGCGCCGCTGTGATCCTACCGAAGGAATTTGGACAGGCTCCGCCATAAGCGGAAAGGCAGACATACGTCGGGTTGGCACGCATGGTCGCGTCCCAGCTGCATCGGAGAGCAAAAAATGTCTTCCAGTGACCATTCAGCAAGCCGAAAGGCACCTGATTCCCCCGAAACTCCACCAACGACGCCACAATTATGGGCCCAGATTGTTATGAGTATAGCAAGAATCGCAAAAATGACCTATTCTCTGACAAGCACTAAGTACGACTGGCTAACGAACCGGGAAAATATGTCCAAGAAGCAGAAAGCGCGGTTTCAATCGTTGAAGAACAGTTCGTTGAAAACCGCCCGGGCGTGGGCCATCAAGGAGATGGCACGAAATTTATGGCATTATGTACATCCCACCTGGGCCCGCAAGGGCTGGAAAAGATGGCTTTCCTGGGCCATGCGCTGCCGCTTGGAACCGGTCAAGGAAGCCGCCAAAACCATTAAAAACCACCTGTGGGGAATCATCAATGCAATTATTCTCAAGGTCAGCAATGGCCCGGCCGAAAGCATCAACAGCCGAATAAAAACAGTCAAAGTACGCGCCCGCGGATTCCGAAATAATGAACGATTTGCAACCGCCATTTACTTCCATCTCGGAGGCTTGGACCTCTCCCCCAGAATGAAATGAAAATTGCGTTTTCACAAGATTGGCCCAAGACCCTCAACGAATAGCAGTCCATCCGTGTAGCCCGTTACGGTATCGAAAAAAAGAGTTTGAAATGTATTCCAGATCCTAAAATCTAGATTACCCTTAACCATTTCCAAGAAGACCACCACATTGACAATCCATACAGAAAGTAGTTTTGGTGCATTTCTAGTTTTATAACTAACCTCCATCACTCAGCCCACAGGATACAGGTTGAACGAGATACCCGTCCGAGCATTGCACATTACTCGTCTGCGAAGTAAATCCATTGAATGGTTAATCAGTCGGACAGAATAGCTTCCAATGCAGGTCTTAAACTACCCGATTGTTGTTGATTTTTAGAATGGTCCTTGAGGATTACGGAATGCAATGTGTGTGTTAGAAACTGTCAGGGATAACTCCGACGTAAGACCACAAGCCCAAACCAATGACTGTACACACAAAAACCAGAACCAACCAGTAATAGTATCCCGTTTGCACTTAGACGGGTCAACGCATGTTGGATCATATTCCCTCAACAACAGCTTTGATAAATTCGGAAATTTCTTTTTCGGCTATCGAATTTGTCAGATTTAAATGACAGAATTTTCTGCAGCGCGTAGTACGTTTCGAGATGGTGTGACATCTACGGGCCACTACATCGTATCTGGTCTTGGAAATCTCCTTCTTTTCGAAACTATATGTGAAGTTACCATTGTATCCGACGGGGTCCCTATTGTCAGTCGTCGTCCAATAGCCTGGATAGCTTAGCTTTTCGAGTTCACGCCGCATTACAAGTGCCGATGAGAACCGTTTGGTAAGGTCTGGATGTATTGCCTTAAGAATAATCTGACGAAGTCTATTCGGCACGTATGCAGGAAAATCAGTTTTTACAATTAAATCGCCGTCAATGATAGCCGTGAAGTAGGCTTCTCTGCCCAATCTGTTGAACTTCTGCTTAAGCCAATCAAGCCCAACCAGTATCCGGAAAAGTGTCAGATCAACTTGGAAGACATCTGTTTGTACTGTAACCGGTTTCGACTTCAGAACCTCGGGGGCGGTGTGAAGAACATACATGTACATAGGTGCCTGAGCCCGTGATAGTCCATTTTGGGTTGGTTCAACAATACTGTAATCGCTAATCACTCCCTGTTCCCTTGGACCTATCAGCACATTTCCAGGCTTTACATCACGATGGATGAGATTCAACCCATGAAGGTGATCAAGTCCGTTGAGGATATCTCTCCCAAGTTTGATGACCTCAGGTAACTCAAGAAATAATAATGGATTTGCAAGTTGAATAATTGTCCCCTTAGACATGTAGTCCATGACGATTATTGGGTAACTCTTCGTGCTATCTTTAACAAAGTCAGCGTAGTGAACTCGCATGACATTATCGTGATTGAGTTTATGGCCAGCGTATGCTTCTCGACGAAAGTCGGAGATTCTGACCTCAGGCTTTAGAATCTTAATCGCATATTCACATCCCACACTTTGATCCTCAGCCAGCCATACCTGGCTAAAATTACCCACGCCGATGCGGCGTTTTAGATGGTACTTATATAGCTGTTGACCGGACTGAAGTTGCATCTGAAAGATTTGTTAGGCATTATTTTGGTGCCCACTCCAGGCCGCCACTACGGCATCAGCCATCTGAACGTCCCAATACTTAGTTGTGGATCCAACACGGTTTTTAGCGTAATTCAATACCTCGGCTCTTTTTGTACCAAGTGACCGATAATTTCTCATTGTGACGGGTATATTTTTTCGGTGACAGAAAAGAAGCGTCACGCCCATTAGGTAGGAAGTTTCTCGTTTTGACTGACTATCCCCACCAGTAAATTCGTTGACCTTGATGCAGACTTTCCTTATATCAAGATTTTTTTGGACAATACGCTCAAGTTCCTGATACAGCCAGTTCACCTTTTTTTCAGGCGTATCCATATCGACAGGATAGACCAACCGCGACTCCTCGTCGGCATTTATGAATTCATACCTTGGGCCCTCATATTTCACAAGTGCGTATCTAGTCTTTTGGGGACTAATTCGGATTCCTAAAACTATCATCTCGGATTTGCTAACACACAATGATCTTGACCGAACGGAGGACTGAGATAAGCATAACAACCAGGAATAGAGTTCCCGTTACTGAGTGACAATAACCCATGATCCCATGGATAGCTTAATGATAGCGTTAGCTGACACAGGGCATAGAACGGCAGATTCCCTTTCGTGAGCGCGATGTACATTTATTATATTTTCAGTTAGAAAGTGAGTCAGAAAATCATTTACAGTGGGTAGAAAAAAATCCAGTCAGTGTTCGGTATCCTTGGGAGGGTTGGGGTCACGGCCGGGAGCAATCGTATCCTTACTTCTTATTCTCCCATTACGTCCTAAGATAGTAAGTTCGCCCCCGCCCTGATTCCTTAGATTCTTCGTGGCTGCATCTTTTGCTTCCCTTTGAGTATCATGGACGCTGGATACTCTCTGCCTGTCGTTTCGCTTATTCACCCATTTCCTATCCTGCCGTCGATATACAGTTCGATCTTGTTTCTTGCTCATAGCTACTTGTCCTCCGAAAATATTGATTTACGAAGCTATTGGCGCAAGAAGCATGCCTCCACAGCAATTTCAATTTCCAAGGCCAATACGTGTAGGGCTACTTCACCGATCGGACATTTTGTCAGATCTAAGGCACATGTTGACAGAAATGGCGACCAGCTTAGGACCCAGTTCAACACAGGTCACTTTCAGCCGACGAAGGTCGAATAAAAGAAGCGTTCCGCATTTACCACAATCCAGACGAAGCCATACGGTGCATGTTCAGGCATATGAACCTCGTGCGGAGTTCAACCTTATGGGCGAAATTATGGCACTAGCCAGCCAAGGGACACAAATTCACTAAAATCCAGACTGGTATTGAGATAGAATGTGTTACACAAACCTCCCTGAACATGCTGAATTAGACGATTTGACACCAGTTGCTCGTCAGGCGCTATGGACAATTTTCCATCACCAAGTAGCACACTATCCACATGCCAAAAATGTCCCTACAAAAGAATGGAATTTTGTGCTCCGAAGATTGCACTTGGACTTCTTGGGTAAGGGTCTAGACGAATATGACTCCTACCTCAAAACGATTTCAGCCCAGTACAAACCTGTATTCTTGGAGGGACACTCTAGCCAAGTCATCCGTATTCTTCAGATGGCAATGGAACGTCTTGCTGAGGCAAAAAAGTTTGCAGCCCGAGATTGCATATCTTTTTTTGGTTTCTTGGAGTTCGTATTCCGCCCAAAACCTCGTAGTAATTTCGTACGCCTATTGGACAACACTTTCGAGGAATTCGGTATGCCCTATTATGTTGACATGAGCAGCGGGGAACCGATAATTGTTCCTGTATCCAATCCGGTTGACAAGGATTCAATTAAACAAACGCTCTCAGTCTTGCCCAAGTACGGCTATTCGAATGCCGAGAAACATTTCCGTAGTGCAATTGAACACCAAAACAAACAAGCCTGGAAAGAGAGTATCAATGAAAGTATTAAAGCCTTAGAGTCTGTAGCCGTAACCATAAAGGAGACTCCCAAACCAACGCTAGGTTCAGCAATTGTTGCTATTCGAAAAGATGGCAAGGTACACACGACTCTTTGTGACGCAATGAATGCTATATGGAGTTTCACCAACAAAGGGTCGGGTATACGACATGGTCAACCCGAGAAGGACGACCAGATGTCCGATCAAGTCAATGCAGTAGCCAGAAAGGAGTCCGGTCTAATGCTATTAATCTGTATGCAGTTTGCTGTTTATCTTGCCGAGACTTATAAAAAGTCACCCACAAAGAAAGAGCAACGAGGACTGTGGTCAAGATCGGTCAAATAGATCTTTTTCTTAATCCAGTACATATTTCGCCGGATTGGTGGAGTAGTTCAAGCGGAATGCGTGTCCCATCTCAACGAGATAGGATCAGATATTGATGGATTGCCCCAGTGCATCACGAGTCGCCTCCATGACTGCTTCCGAAAGCGTTGGATGTGGATGTACCGCGTCCAGGATTTCATGGTAGGTGGTTTCCAGTGTGCGGGCAGTCACGGCTTCCGCGATGAGCTCAGTAGCATCTTGGCCAATCACGTGGCAACCCAGTAGCTCCCCGTATTTCGCGTCATAGATGATCTTTACGAATCCATCAGTATGTCCGGCTGCCGAAGCTTTACCAGATGCGGAGAATGGAAACTTACCAACCTTGATATCCAATCCGTCTTCACGAGCCTTGGCTTCAGTATATCCCACCGAAGCAATCTGGGGTTGACAATAGGTGCATCCGGGGATATTTCCCCTATCCAGTGCATGCACGTTCTGCCCGGCAATCTTTTCAACGCAAATAATGCCTTCGTGACTGGCTTTGTGTGCTAACCAAGGCGGGCCGGCTACATCGCCGATTGCATAAACGCCCTGCACCTGGGTGCGGGAAAATTCGTCAGTCTTGATGAATCCACGATCAGTTTCTATCCCAACTTTTTCCAAGCCCAAGTCTTCGATATTTCCAGTGATTCCGACTGAGCTAAGAACCTGATCAACTTCTACAACCTCATTCTTTCGGGCAGTCTTCAGATGTACTTTCAAGGCATCGCTACCTTGTTCTACACGCTCTACGCTTGCGCTGGTGCGAACCTTGATGCCGGCTTTTTTGAATGAGCGCGCCAGTTGCTTAGATACATCCTCGTCCTCAATTGGCACGATACGATCCAGGAGCTCCACTAAGTGGACTTGTGTGCCCATGTGGTGATAGAAGTAGGCAAACTCTACTCCGATAGCACCGGCACCGGCAATCAAGAGTCGGTTCGGACGTGTTTCCTGCAGCAATGCCCCCCTATAATCAATAATGTTCTTGCCATCTATAGGCAAAGGTGGAATTTCTCTTGCACGGGCGCCCGTTGCAAGGATAATGTGCTTTGCCCGGAGTGTGCGTGCTGTTCCTATGCGTTTGTCATCCATATTAACGGATGGCGTAACGCTTAATGCACCGCCTCCCGCTAGTTTTGCGTGTCCGAAGACGACCTCAATGCCATTTTTCTTCATGAGGTATTGCACGCCGGAGTTCATTTTCGCAGCTACCTTCCGACTCCGTTGAATAACACTTGGAAAATTCGCTGTAATTTTTCCTTCAAGCTCTAAGCCGTAGGCACCCAAGTGATTGGCGTAAGAAGCCACTTCTGCGCTCTTCAAAAGTGCTTTGGTAGGGATGCAGCCTACGTTCAGGCACACTCCCCCCAGTTTGTCTTTTTCGACGACTGCCGTTTTGAATCCGAGTTGCGTGGCGCGTATGGCCGTTTCGTATCCGCCGGGACCTGTCCCGACAACAATGATATCAAAGGTATCTGCCATGATTTATTAAAGGGTCTATATACTTAATTGCACCAAATTACGGTTTAACTCTCTGCTGGCATTCCCCTGGGGCTGGAATCTAGCGGTTCTGCGATTTGCAACCTCGACCTCTTCGTGTTTTTGAAGGGCTAGATCTTGGGCCTCTTGTATGCTGATGAGCCAGATGTAGGCGTTCCTCATGCCAATGTACATGCCTAGGGGGTTACGGGTAGAATCCAGATTAGCCATGCCCAGTTCGAATTGCGCTTATACGTGTCCTTGATCCGCGGCTTTTTCCCATACTGAGCAGCCAGTCTGTAATTCTCTGGGACGCCCCCTCCATGGTAGTAGCTGTTGCCTAGTCCGTACCGCGCTTGTGCGTCTCCCTGTTCCGCCTTTGCCTGCAGATCTCCTATGCTTTGCCCCATTGCTGCTCCCGCTACAATCAAAAGGGCTGCTGCGATGAGTGTGGCTGTCTTGGTCACGTGACTGTTTCAATATATACGATCAAGGATTTAGTCCCAAGTAGTGAAGATTGGTCTAAAACTTTTTGTTGATCCCCGCGGCTTTGAGTATTGCGTTGGCCGTATGGCGTTTTTTTATTTTTGCTGGAACAGACACATTTATCTTACCATTGCCCCAGATTACGTGACTGCCTCGCGGGTTACGTTTTACGGAGAATCCATTCCTTTTTAGGAGCTTCAAAATCTTCCGTTCATACCCCGCCATAGCTTACGCATATTGAAGAGAGCGTGAGCGTTCGTTGCTACCCCAGAACACTCCTGGTAGTGAAGTCAAGGAACTGGGTTTTTGTTGGGGAACAGAGTCTGTGACGAGCTCAAACTCTATGCGCAACATAGCTTTTGCGATTTGTTCATCAGTTAAGCCATGGTTTAACTGCAATAAGTCAGAAGCAACTCGCGGAAGTTCAACCAACAACTCGTCGTATGTGCTGACCTCAATTATCAGTCCTATAATATCGCTATCAGTGACCGCCAGTGTACCATCTTCACATACAAAAACAGTAACAGAAAAGGTTTGTGCCATTGGTGGTTTGTGTATGATGTCTCCGTATTCTAGGGACACAGTATACGGATGCGAGACTTAAAAGTGTCTGGTTATTGGTCGGTTGCAGGGGGGCGTTGCTCTATGATGCGTATTACGTTGCCGACATTCCCTCCAGGGTTGGAATCTAGCGGTTCTGTGCTTCGCGGGCCTCGATTTTATTGAAGCGCTCAAGTGCCAGGCCCTGAGCCTTTAGTAACTGGGCTGGCGTTATTTCGAGCTAGAATTCGTCAATCAATTCGTTAGATGGGTTAGTTCGAGTTCTCCCAGCCCTTGCGTGGCTACGTTGCCCTCTATTATTGCCAGTCCTACCTTGCCAAGCTGGCCCATATGTAGGGTTCCATGGAGTCTTGCTTCACGCCCACGCCGAAGTAGTTTAGGAGATGCCCAGCCAGTACTGCGCGAGGGGGGCCCTGCTCCGCTGTTTTCCTCTGCCACTGGGCGGACAATCTGTAATTCTGGAGAACGCCATTGTCTTCGCCAAAGGCTACTCCTAGTTCGAACTGTGCGTTTACGTCGCCCTTTAGCTCTTGCCTGTGGCTCTTCGAGCGATTACTTGGATCTCAATATCCATATTGGGGAACAAGTTCATTTTCGGGGCCTACGAATAGGGTTTGCCGTTATTGTACACGTGTTAGGGCGGCCTATACTAAGTATGACTGATGCCTGTCCTATCCACGAAACAACCCATGCACGGTGAGATTCTAATCCAACCTCAATTCACGCGAAGTAGAGGAATTATACGCTAAACCGGACTATATAACAGGGATTTTGCTCGGTCGGTTTAGGCTGGATCTTGGATTTGTCGTTGCCTTCCAACAGTATTTGACGGGTCTCGTTTCATAGAGCATTAGTTCTCCATACCGGGGATTCGAACTGGCTGATCAAGTAGTTCATCTGCACGGAAAACCTTCCGTAGCTTGACAGATTCAAAGGCGTGCGAGAATACAAGAACGAGATAGGTTGGTACACAATGGTTGGCATGAAGGACGACTGGGATATTGACATGGTTGGTAGAACGTCTAAGGAACATGCCGTCTATCCTATGCAGAAACCGCTTGGTTTGTACGAACGAATGATCAATGCAACCTCGAACAAGGGCGATCTAGTATTTGATCCTTTGCCGGTTGTGCGACCACATGTTTAGCGGCTGAGAACTGAAATGGCAATGGATTGGAATAGACATCTGGCCAAAGGCCCAGGAATTCGTCCACTCAGGGCTGCACAACGAAGTTGGAGTATTCGGAGAAGTGCATTTCACGGATCGAGTACTGGAGCGGACGGACGCTGGAGAGGAGTCTGCACCATACTTCGGACCAGCAAAGGTACCGAGAACCGAAAGGCAAGCGTATGAACCGTCGGGAAATGTATGCCCACCATATCAACCAGCACGGATCAGCGTGCCAAGGGTGCGACAAGGCATTGGATGATTCGCGGTACTTACAATTCGATCACAACACGCCCAGATCAGACGGTGGGTTGAATTGCATAACCAACCATGTATTGCTGTGCTGGCCGTGCAATCGGCTGAAAAGCAACAATTACACGCTGTCCGGCCTAAGGTGGCAGAGCAAGAAGTTGGAGAACATGGCGAGTGGACACTGAACGCAGCTATAGAAGTGAGCGGCAAATTGTACATAGATTTCGAGCGTGACTTAAGGGACATAATCCTTAGCGGGATCGCAACCTGTGGAATACTTTCAAAAGCCGTATTGGAGATGGATATAAATCATCTCTTGGCGAAGTGGTTCGAGATATTGGAACGGCATGTCGAACCAGTGCCCCGCACCGTTTACATGTCCAGAGAAATGGAAATGTCGTTGAGCAAACTTGGCAACTCACGGAAGGAACGAGAGGCAAAAAGCATGGCCTCTAAACTTTGTAGGAGATTTGAACTCGAAAAAAACGTGACGCCGTGGTTGAGCAAGAAGATCCGAGAGTATAGTTCAGACCAAATGCTTTTGCAATATGGACTACATCATTTTCATTTATCCAGGGGTATCGGAAAAGATGGTTTTTCTACCAGATCTGACTACTTGCTTTTTGCACACATTCTAAAGTCCGACGCCTACTTTGTTGACGTTAGACTGCACAAACATCCCAAAGGACTCAGATGGGTTGACCAAAAACTTCCAGAAATTATGTTCCGAAATTGGCCAGAACTATTTACCAAAATATCAGGCGTAGCGCCACCTACCATAACGGATGAAGAGAAAAAAGAGTTGTGGCGAAAGAATGTGAATGCCGTATTGAATATTGATGGTAATGCATATGTAGTTGGTCGTCGTGTTGGTCAGACCTTTGACGGAACAAGCACATTATTGCTGTACGAGGCAAGCTTGTTTCTTCATAGACTTAGAGAAATTCAATCCAGACTTGAAGAACCTAAGTTGTGCGATCAATTGAGCAGCAAGTTGGAACATCATGGGGTGGATGTATCTCAAGGAATAGAATTGGAACTAGTGGGACTAGATGGCTTGAATCTTTCAGAGGAAAGGAAGGAAGCATTAATCCAGGAGAACTGCGTGAATAGAACACTAGCATTATATGGGTTGACAATAGTAGAAAGGTCCAAGCTCATAAACATTACAATCCATGAAAAAGGACAACAAGAAACTGTTATCTGAATAGCAGCGCAAGAAGTTGTTGGACAAGTGGGTCAACCCGTTCTATCGGGGGAAAACTCCTGCGGAAGTAGTGCGGGCATTATCACGACTGCAAAAACTAAGAATCGCTTCGGACTGATGCCAAAAGACTCTACGCTTATGCGTATAATTCTACTCCGTAACCAAGGCCCATTGCATCCTGCTCAGGAAGATGTGGAACATGGGATGTTCCAGTATCAAGTCTTTCAGGAAGTTATACCCCAAACACCGAACGCTGGCCCTGATGCAGCTTTGGAAGGAGTATATTGCGGCGCACACGAAGGGGTACCAGTACGGTCGCTATTTCGATCTGTATCGAAATTGGTGCTCTGCTAATGTGGATCCGGTGATGCGCCATAACCATAAGGCCGGCGATCGATTATTTGTGGATTATTTAGGAAAGAAGCCGTGTGTGGTTGATCAGGATACCGGTGAGGTGCAAACCGTAGAGTTGTTTGTCGCAGTACTGAGGGCCTCCAACTATCTGTATGCAGAAGCCACCGAGACTCAAAAAGCGAGGGATTTCTGCGAGTCTATTCGCCGGACGTTTTTATTAAGGTTGGAAGAATGGATTTAAGATACAAGTCGCGCACCGATTATCGTTCAGGGAGCGAAATACGGCTTACCTTGTCGGGAAGGTCCAATGCCATTGAAACGATTCGTTCGTTAATCTGGATCGAACGATAATGGAGAATGGCGTTTATGTCCGAAGCCGGGCTACGGTAGATCACCCGCCGTGGAAATTGTGTCTCTCCAACGGTGAAAAAATCGCTGAAATGCAATGATTCGGTAAGCGTGTCAGTCGAATCCCGTTCCTCCACATGAATAATGCGCCAAAGCCTGGTATCGACGGTGTAGCTCCTGTTTTGAAGCGTATCCGTGAGTACGAGACGATCCTGTCTTTGCTCCAACTGCATGTGTAGTTGATGTGTGGGGCGTACCAGGCCAAGTAACTTCTCGATTGCGTCCTGGACAGTAAATATCGCTGGTAAGGCAGGATGGTTACTACCTGCAGTGTGGAGTGATTGTTTAAGGCGGTCATAGAAAAAGATGCTGTCCTGAGTTACCAGGGCCTGTCCGACCTCAATACCAAGACCGCGAACAGTGAAGGCCATCAGAAGAGAATCTCCGCGCCTGTGCGAAATATCAGCCACCACCGTTCCAGAGTGGATCGGCGTATCCATGGATAGCTGACCTTGTGCCTTAATGGAGGTCGGGATAGGATGTGCCCAGATGCTGTCGAGGACAGTTTCAGACACGTAGAAGTTCGAGGGATTGACCGGATCTACGACTGAGGTGCGAGTGCCGGCACATCCGGCTGCAACTAATGCACAGACTAAGGCGATCCTTCTCATATGAGCGTCTGTGGTCCCATCCCCCAGGAAAGTTTCGATCGCAATGTACTGAAATAATGCATGTCCTCGAACCTGACCAGCCGGATTGAATGATTTGCTCGACGCACAGTATAGGGGGTTTTCTTTCCGGCAATCGTGTGCGTCCGCCCATCCAGGGCAATGGTGCAATCCGAAGAAACCGCGGCCAACTGGATGGTCAGTACTGCTTGTGCAGGCAACACGATTGGACGTACAGTCAGACTGTGCGGGGCTACAGGACTGACAATCACCACGTTACTGCCAGGCATCACTATAGGTCCGCCAACCGCCAGCGAGTAGGCCGTTGATCCAGTTGGAGTGGCGATGATCAATCCGTCACCCCAATAACGGTTCAGCCGGGTAGCGTCGACCTGGATATCTATAGCCGAAAGCCCACTCGCAGGCTTTCGCGTGATTACGATGTCATTGAGCGCTAGACCTGTGTGGGGGCCGGACAAGGCCAGAACCATTCGCTCTTCGATTGTATATCGTCCGTCCTCTAGGAGTTGTACAGCGTGTTGGATCTTACTGGCTTCAACATCAGCCAGAAATCCGAGGTATCCAATGTTTATCCCGAGAATGGGTATGTCTGACGTCCCAACCTCAAAGGCCGTGTGCATCAGTGTTCCATCTCCTCCGATCGACAAGATTATATCGCTCGTTTGCGTCAGCTTACTCGCAGAAATGTTTTCCACATTTTCAGCCGATATCATGGCGCGCTTCAGTAGGCCATCTACAATAGAAGTGTGTAATTGATAGGCAATATTCTTTTTATCCATCCAGTTTTTCAACTGCTGGACCAGTGGCCAAAGTTCATCTTTGGCCGTATTTCCGGTGATGCCATAGATCATCTGCTCCATTGATCCATAAATACTGGAACGCCCCAACCTTTAACGAGATTGGCGTAACTTTCGCTTTGACCATTCAAAATCATGGCCCAACATATAGTCATTATCGGCAACGGTGTTGCGGGCATTACTGCGGCACGATTCGTACGCAAGTTAAGTTCCAATCGCATTACAGTGGTTTCCAGTGAGACCGATCACTTTTACGCTCGAACCGCTCTGATGTACATCTATATGGGGCACATGCGGTACCGAGAGACTAAACCGTACGAAGATCACTTCTGGGAGCACAACAAAATAGATCTTGTTCGCGGGTATGCTACTCAGATTGACACACAGAATAAGATCGTTCGGATTGCTGATGGCGTAGATATCGCCTACGATGCGCTTCTATTGGCCACCGGATCGAAGTCCAATCAATTTGGCTGGCCTGGTCAGGACCTGCCAGGCGTTCAGGGCCTCTACGGGATGCAGGACCTTGCCTTAATGGAACGCAATACGCGTGGCATCAGTCGTGGCGTCGTGGTTGGAGGAGGACTTATCGGCATAGAGATGGCCGAGATGCTTCATGCCCGACATATTCCGGTGACTTTTCTTGTGCGGGAGAAAAGTTATATGGATTACTTGCTCCCCGAGGAAGAGTCTGCGCTGATAAATGACGAGATTGTAGAACATGGAATTGATTTAAGGCTGGGGACAGAGCTCAAGTCAATTATCGGCAAGGATCGCGCTTCTGCTGTTGAGACCAACCTTGGTGAACGTATTGATTGTCAGTTTGTCGGCCTGACGGCGGGCGTGTATCCGAACATTGACATTGCTCGGGCTTCGGGTATCTACACCAATAAGGGTATTCTGGTCAATGAGTTCTTTGAGACGAATGTACCGGATGTCTATGCCGCCGGTGATTGCGCTGAATTCAATGCAGATGATATTGGTAGCCGAAGGGTTGAGCAACTATGGTATACCGGCCGTGCTCATGGAAAGACCGTCGCATATACACTGTGTGGGCATAGGACGCCTTACCGGCGTGGAGTTTTTTTTAATTCGGCAAAATTTTTCACTATAGAATATCAGACTTACGGAGAGGTGCCCGCCCAACCCGGGCCACACATCCGGTCGCAGCTGTTTCGGCAAGGGCGTACGCTTTTGCGTGTCAATAGCGACCGCAAGACGGGTCGGGTGCTAGGGTTCAACACCATGGGTTTGCGTATCAGGCAGGATCAATGCGAAGCGTGGATTCGCGGGGGTACCCCCGTGGAGCAGGTTCTTAAATCCCTTGCGAAAGCCCGGTTTGATTCCGAATTTCAATCCAGCAAAATTTATCACCAAGCTGCCGTCAGCTCAAACTGAACAAGTGCCATGGAATCTCACGCAAGTTTGCAGCTTACTACCCCAGGATCCAGATATTCTGCGCGCCAGAAAGCGGGCTTAGCATTGATTGGAGTGGGGGTATTGGCTCTTCTGGTAATGCTCGTCGGGAATGGTGCACTTAACCCTGCGCTCACGATTGGGGTTGCGATTTCCGGTTTTTTGCTCGGTAGTGGTCTGCTCTTTGCAGATTTGCTGCAACAGCCGCCCGGAGTAAACAATAATGGTGTATGGTTTTCTGGGGCGACAGCCCGGGGAATGGCTGGATGGATCATGGGAATCGTGTTCACCGGTTTCTATATCATCCTCTACTGGGCTCCGTCAAACCTTGAACAGCTTGTGCGTGGTACGGACGCACTGAGTATAGCACTCCGTGGCAGACCTGCAGATCAGTGGTTTTTATATGGATTGTTCTACACGCTTGCGATCCTGATCATGGGAGCTCGAATGCTCATCAAGTACCGGGATAACAGGTATCAGATACTTAGGACAATCTCAGTGATGTTCTTTCAGTTGGGTCTGGCTTTTATTATACCGAGTCTATTACTGCTCCTGAACGAGCCTGAGTTTTATTTCAGCTACTTCTGGCCGCTCAAGTATGACTATTTGTGGCCATCCACATTCAGCTCCTTAACACAGGGGCCTGGGCTGGGCATTTTTCTGTTGTTCTGGACGGCAGTAATGACCTTTGTCGCCACTCCGGTCCTGACGTATTTCTATGGTAAGCGGTGGTATTGCTCTTGGGTCTGTGGTTGTGGTGGACTGGCAGAGACCGCAGGGGACCCTTTCCGCCATCTCTCAGATAAGTCTACAAAGGCTTGGAAAGTGGAGCGGTGGATGGTTCACAGTGTGCTGGTGTTTGTTGTGGTTACAACCCTTACGCTCTGGATTAATAGTTGGACGGGGGGAGGCATATTAGGTGGGCTATCCCAGGAATTTTCGAGACTGTATGGTTTCTTTATCGGGTTGATTTTTGCGGGTGTCATTGGCGTCGGGTTTTACCCGATTATGGGTTCTCGTGTGTGGTGTCGTTTTGGTTGTCCAATGGCTGCAATTTTGGGATTGTTGCAAAAATATCTTTCCAGGTTCAGGATAACGACCAATGGCGGACAGTGTATCTCGTGCGGTAACTGCTCGACCTACTGCGAAATGGGTATTGATGTGCGATGGTATGCGCAACGGGGACAGAATATTGTGAGGGCCTCATGTGTGGGATGTGGTATGTGTGCGACCGTGTGTCCGCGCGGTGTGCTTCGTCTTGAGAATGGTTCAATGAAGGCTCGCTACAATGGGCCGGTATTAATCCATCACAATGATGTATCTGTGCAGCTGGACGAGGCATGGCAGCGAGAACGTCCGCTCATGCCGTCAGTTCAGGAGGACCTGCCCATTCTGACTGACAAAGATTTGGGAAGCCCCCCTGTTTTGTAGTGGACGGAGAATGTGATAAGACGAGATAAAGCTTCAGATCAGTGAAATCTCTGAACGTCGAACTTCCGACATGGCAGGCAGATGTACGATTTCGTAGGTGCTCCCGCCTTATTGCCTGTGCAGTACTTGAAACAGGCTCTGGACTGACACTTGTCGATCCCGGTCCAACAAGCACGCTAAAGACAGTGGAGCATGCATTGATACCATTAGGCGGATTGCAGGCAGTTAACGATGTGGTGTTGACGCATATTCACCTGGATCATGCGGGTTGTGTTGGGCAGTTAGCGGCAATCCTGCCCGAGGTAACGATTCATGTGCATCCGATTGGAGCACAGCATTTGATCAACCCTGAACGGTTGATCCGAAGTGCGACCCGGATATATAAAGAGCGAATGGGTCGGTTGTGGGGAGCAATTCTGCCGGTCCCGGCCAACCAGGTTCATGCCATCGCGGACGGCACGAGTCTGCAAACAGGTGGGCGAACGCTACGGGCGTGCTATACACCCGGACATGCCTCTCATCATATCGCGTGGTTTGATAATGCAGCAGGCGTGGTATTTGCCGGTGATGCGGCTGGGATGCGAATTGAGGGAGCTGATTACATAATTCCAGTGGCTCCACCACCAGATATAGATCTGATAGCATGGGAAGAGACCCTTTCAAAGCTGGAGGCAGAGAATCCCAGGCGGCTTTTCCTGACCCACTTTGGGCTGATTCAAGATGTGAAGGAGCATTTGCATTGGATGCGTGAGCGGCTGAGCGCTTGGAGTGATGCAGTAAGATGTTCACTAAACGATGATTACGAATCGGATGTCGCACGTGCGGCGGCATTTCATGAATCGGAAATGACACGCATGCGTGCTTCGGTAGACCTTGCTGCCCAGGAACCCTATGGTTACATGGGGCAACCTCGCGAGAGCTGGTATGGTCTTGCACGTTATTGGCGCAAGAAACAGGTTTGATTGGGTTAGCGGTAGATTATTGGGCGTAATGCGTATAAGGGGTTTCTGTCGGTACCGGTTACGATAATGAAACAGATGGAGCCTGACAGCAATCAATATCTCAGAAATAATGGAGAGAATCTGGAAGCAGGAACCCACATTAGAGCAACTCAATCGACGTGGCGCAGGCACTATGGTCGAGCACCTGGATATCAGGTTCACAGATTTCGGGCCTGATTATCTCAGCGCGTCAATGCCGGTTGATCATCGTACTAATCAACCGATAGGGTTGCTGCATGGAGGTGCTTCGGTCGTGCTGGCAGAAACTATCGGGAGTGTTGCAGGAGCACTATGCGTAGACTTACGCAGGCAATACTGCGTTGGCCTTGAAGTTAATGCTAATCATTTGCGTGCGGTCCGTACCGGTCGAGTTGTAGGGACAGCCCGGCCGGTACATCTGGGACGAAAAACCCAAGTCTGGCGGATTGATATTATAGATGAACATGGGCGGATGGTCACCGCCAGCCGCTTGACTCTAGCCGTTTTGGACTGGAATCTCAATGCGTCTGAACTGGAAAATCGGATTGCATGGCTTACGCAGTAAAGGAGATTTACTATACGCTTCAAGGGGAGGGCCACATGACAGGGCGTCCCGCAGTATTTTTGCGCTTTGCCGGCTGTAATCTGTGGAGTGGACACGAACGGGATCGGTCCAACGCTGTGTGTAAGTTTTGCGATACTGATTTTGTTGGTATGGATGGAGTAGGGGGCGGGCGTTTTTCCACACCGACAGAGCTGGCAAATGCTGTGTGTATAGCCTGGCCAAACAGCACAGCACCACAGGCCCGACCTTATGTGGTGTGTACGGGAGGTGAGCCGCTACTGCAACTGGATGCGGATCTGGTACAGGCACTCCAGTCGTGTGGGTTTGAGGTTGCCATAGAAACCAATGGTACACTTGCTCCGCCCCCGGGACTGGACTGGATCTGTGTAAGCCCTAAGGCAGACGCTCCTTTAGTTCTTGTCGAAGGGAACGAGTTGAAACTTGTCTTTCCGCAGCCCGGAGCCATGCCGGTTCAGTTTCAAACACTTGCCTTTGATCACTTCTTTCTGCAGCCAATGGATGGCCCGGAACTCGCAGACAACACGAAGGCAGCGCTGAATTACTGCCTACAGAACCCGCAGTGGAGACTCAGTATCCAGACCCACAAAGTATTGGATATCCCTTGATCAGAAAGGCAGTGGTGTGCCTTCGGACTGGGTTTTTTTCCAATAGACATCACGTAGTTGCAGGGTTACAGGACCGGGTGCTCCACTGCCGATCACGCGTCCATCCACTTCGAGCACAGGGGATAGTTCGCCCATGGTTCCCGTAGTAAACATCTCGTCCGCAGTATGCATTTCGGTCGTAGAGAGATTACGTTCTATGGTCGGGACGCCAAGCTCTTTGGCCAGAACCAGCACTTTTGCCCGTGTGATACCATGCAGGCAGCTGTCTGCGTGAGGCGTAAGCAGCTGGCCATGTTTGACGAGAAACACGTTTGTTGCATTAGTTTCTGAAAGGTAGCCGTGTATATCCAACATCACTGCATCATCCACACCTGCCAGGTTAGCCTGAATCTTGGCCAGTATGTTATTGACTAGGTTATTGTGGTGAATCTTTGAGTCCAAGCATTGTGGAGTATTACGTCGCACGGAAGAAGTAATGAGGCGGATCCCACTTTTTGCATAGACGGGTTTCTTCCATTCGGCCAGTACAATCAGTGTTGGACCGTACACGTTAAGCCGTGGATCCATACCAGAAGTAGTTTTTTCTCCACGGGTCAGGGTCAAACGTACGTGCGTGTCATCACGCATCCCATTGGATTTCAGTGTGGCAAACAGGGCATCCTTGATAAACTCACGCGTGGGTACATCTGTGAAGCCCATTGCGTGTGCGGAGTCCATGAGCCGGTCCAGATGCGCGTCCAGTTGAAAAACTCGGCCATCATATACGCGGAGGCCTTCCCAGACGGCATCTCCGCCTTGGACTACGCTATCAAATACGGACACCTTGGCTTCTGATCGGGGAAGCAGGCGATCCTTGACCCAGACTACTATAGTGTCGTTGCGACGGTCGGGTAACGAAATGTGCATTTTTTTCAGGCCTTAATAACGTATTGAAACAGGTATTCGTAATGGGGAATGCATTCGTTAAGCAACGGGCGCAGAAAAGCTGGGAATGGAGCCGATTTATGCACATACGGTGCAAAGCCTGTAGATTTATGGACTACGTGATACCAGTGTTGAGCCCAAACTCCATCCTCGAGCCTAGAACCTTTGTTCCAGTGCAGCATGGCAGGTTCAAAGGCAATCCCAAGCCGGTCGCACAGGAGTTGAAGAACCTTTTCTGGGTTCATCAATACCTCACGTGCATCAAGCACACACGGCATCTGTCCTCGCTTTGTAAGATAGTCGAAGACTTCCCGCTGTCTGGCCAATGCTGTGTCGGCAAGTGCAGGCTGCGGAACTTGGTTGATGAGGGAAGGCAGCATTTGCTCAGGATCCCGAATCAGTATGACCGTCGTCATTTGATTCAGGAATCCCCAGTCAAGGTCCACAAGATGATGTCCCATATTTTTTACAAAAAATATGGGATGGTTGCACGGGCCGAGTAGAACCTGCTGAACTACACGCGAACCATTTGAATCCATGGAGGCCAAAATATCGTTACGTCCGGGATGCTGTGCACCGGTTACCTGTAGGTAATGGGCATAGAGCGGTTCGTCTACCACGTGCGTGTCAGGACGTTGGGCGAACGCATACATGAGTGCCGTAGACACATTCCTAGGACCGCTGCAAAGATTAATGCGTAAGGGCATAGCGAATCGTATTGGGAATTACGTAGGAGAGTTGACAGAATAAAGCGTTTAGAGTGAAACATAAATTGGACTTAGGCAGCAAGTCTAAGGTGCTGATGTATCCGTCTCATATACTCCATTCCTCGGTCTCCCTTTATGCGATTGGCTCTTCACTTTTATGAGTGGGGCGCCTGTTTTTGGAGGCCTTCGGGGTACAGATCCAGTCCTCCGAGATAGAAGTAAATTGCATGGGCAAACCGCTGTGTGTTTCGGAATCCACGCGCACGAACTTTGACGGTTTTGATGCGGCTATTTATGCTTTCAGCTGGGCCATTACTAACTTTTAGAACGATCGCATTTATGATTCCCCATAGATGATTCTTAACCGTCTTAGCAGCTTTTTTCATGGGTTCAAGTCGACAACGCATGGCCCAGGATAACCAGCGCTTCCAGCCCTTGAGGGCCGAAGTACGACTGACATAGTGCCACAATTTCTGGGACAGTTCCTTGATGGCCCATGCACGCGCCGTTTTCAGCGAACTGTGCTTTAATTGCTGGAATCGTTTCTTTTGTCGGGCAGACATATTCTCCCGATTGGTGAGCCAGTCGTACTTGGTTCCGGTGAGATCCTCAATGCCCGCTTTCCGCAATTCCCGGTTCTCCTGCCGACGAACTTTATCCACCGCCTCTACAATCTTTTTCATCACATGAAAACGATCAAATGAAATCTTGGATTCTGCATCTGGAACATGTTTTTTCGTGGACTTGATGTAGGCGGGCCACATATCCATGCTCACACTCTCAATCGCTTCCAGTTGCGCAGCCGAACAGTCCTCATAATAGGCATCCAGACTCGTATGGGTGCGCTTTTCCTTGACAAACAGCACCGTGCCCGTTTGGGAATCCGAAACCACCGTGATATACTTATGGCCCTTTTTGTACGAGGTCTCGTCCACACATATATGGGGAACCGGTTGCGGCTCTCTACGGGCGAGTCCGCGCTTTACCGCACGCGCCATGATGTTGGCGATCATCGTCCAACTGACGCCCAGCCTGGTGGCCACCGTTGAAATACTGGTTGTATCCTGCAACCAGTCAATTACCTTTCTTTCAAAAGCCATTGTAAAACGCATCCGCGCATCCGCCCAAGGGACCGAAACGGTCTTGATCCCATGCTCCGAACAGGCCACACGGGGAACTTTCGCAACCACGCTCGTCCGATACTCGCAGATATCCGTGTGGCGCCATTTCCGAAGACGATGGTCGTATCCAGGACAAACTTCCCCACACTCTGGACAGTGCAATACCGAACCCTTTGAACAGATTACATGAATCTCAGCCGTAAAAGCCGTCTTGTCTTGCTTGATCTCCGAAATCTCCCAAGGAGATTCAATCCCTAAAAGATGATTTATGTCTTGTATACGTTGTTCCATCGTTGGTAAATGATTGTGATTGATTTTCGTCACAAAAACGCAGCTAAGATAACAACGAAATCAATCCCGAATCTATTCCAGCACTTACTTGTTCAGCCTAATTCTGACATCAAACCCACTTAAAAAGCGGAAGCCCCATGCGATTACAGCTTGAGCATAAAAGCTGCAAGTTGCTGATATGGTCTGATCCTCCCTTAGATCTGGCTACAATGTGATCCACTTCTAAATGGCGCATATCAAACAGTTCAGTGCACCATTTGCACTTGCCTTCTTGATTTCCGTAAAGGCTACGCTTGTTGGCAATGCTGTTATACTTTGGTATCGGCCCTAGATCTGTGCGCTGGGGAATATCCTTGCGATGAATTATATCTTTGTACATACTTCCTTGAACCTCAGAGATACGATTCACGACCAGTTCAGCTGCCTTCTCAGATACATCAATCCCCACCCAGTCACGACCATAGTTATGTGCTGCAACACAGGTTGTAGCACAACCACAAAAAGGATCAAATACTAAGTCTCCCTCGTTGCTGGATGCTTTTATAATCCGATTGAGTAAGATTAATGGCTTTTGTGTGGGATAACCGGTGCGTTCTTTGGCGTTATGTGGGAGTTGGTCAAATTTATTTTCTCTAAGGAACGACCACACACTATCAACTGGAACCCCATCATCAAGATAAAATCTCTTATACTCGCCTTCCGAATCTCTAACATGATTGATTCTGTATTTTCTACCTGACCCATCAATCTTGTTAAATCGGTAGTGTTGATTATCCAAATGTGCATATCTTTGAATATTGAAAGTGCATTTTTTGTCTGTATATCTGAGAATAACATCATGTTTTCTCCGAAATGCTTTTATTGGACCATGCCCTTTTGCATAATGCCATATAATCTCATTCCGAAAATTCTTCCGCCCAAAGACTGCATCCATAACCAGTTTAAGGTAGTGGCTCATAGTTGGATCACAGTGCAAATAGATTGATCCAGTGGGCTTCAATAACCTCCGCATTTCGAGCAAGCGAATAGCCATATAAACCAGATAGGACTTGTCACTGTCGGTCATAGCGGCATTGACAACTCGACGTAATGCTGGTTCATAGGACTGTATTTCTCGTATCCATTCTAAGTCCAGATCATCCAGCGTCCAGGTATCCTTGAAGGCTGCGCCGGCAGCTGCACTGCCAATGGGAGCAGCATAGTTGGCTTTGGAGTTGAACGGGGGATCAAGATAGATTAGGTCTATCGTGGCACTATTCATGCCACGCATTATATGTAGGTTGTCACCTGTCCATATCGTTTTGGCACGAAAATTGAGGGGGGGGGGGATATTTTCCATCTACCCGTTGTTCCCTCTCTTCACTTCCCGAATGCGAAGACCCTCCTTTGTTCTTTCTGCTCGGAATCTACGGTAGGCATTTTTCCGGTTCGGTTTGGGCGGACGTACCTTTGATGGTGTACCCGGCAATGCCAGGAGTAGCTTTGCCGCAGCTTCAAGTTGTTGGTCCTGCTTGCCTGTTCTGTTTTCCATGTGAGTGACCCGTTAGTTGTTGGTAAGTTATGATTTTCCCAGACATGTTGCTAAACAATGCGTCCAGGCGATCTTGTGTATCCCTTCTAACACTGCCTTCGCTCAGCCGAAACGTGAATTCGTCAATATATGCCTGCATGTGCTTCATAGACCAATGATGGTAAACGCCAACAAAACCACGCTTGATAACGCTCCATACAGACTCAATTCCGTTCGTGTGTATCATATCTCTTACGTACTCCCCGGCGGAGTGATTGACCGTCTGGTGGACGTATCCTTCCTTTGCCAATCCTGAAAAGCTCTTATGCTCGTCGGTATACACTGTGGAATCTGGCGCAACATTTTCTTTGACGACCGTATGCATGGTCTTCTTGTCCATTCCAGGTACAACCGTCGCTGTTACTTTCCCCCCACGCTCACGTATACCCATCACCGCCGTTTTACCTGCTGTTCCGCCGCCGACATTCAGGCGTTTGTCAGCATGTTTATTCCTCTCTTTGCCTCCGATAAAGGTTACATCGGTTTCAACTATGCCACTCAAAAAACTCTCATTTGTGGTAGATGAAGCAAGCCGAAGTCGATGCAGCATGTACCAAGCCGTGTTTTGGGTTACTCCCAACTCTTTTGACAACTGGATACTGGATACTCCCTTCCGGGCTGTTGTGAGCATGTAGGCTGCATAAAGCCACTTGCGAATATCTACCTTGCTGTACTCTAATGGGGTGCCGGTAAGTGCAGTGAAGTACTTACGGCAATGTCCACACCAGTACCGGCCTGGATGCTTCTTCTGTGGAGTGATTTTATCTACTGCACCACACCGAACACAGGCACAGTTGTTTCCCCAGCGAATCTGCTCAAAATAGGCAATGGCAGATTCTTTTGTAGGGAATTGTACCATCAGGTCGAATAGAGATAGGGTTTTCGCTTTGTTTGACTTGGCCATTTTGCTATATTGTCGTTTGTTATATAGCTTTTACGGCGCTTGTCAATTTATGTTTCACTCTAAACGCTTTATTCTGTCAACTTTCCTACGTAATTCCCATTGAAGATGGTAAGCCGGTCGCAGGATTCATACATGTACCCTCTACGGGAGACTACTTTCATTCGACTGGAAAGTCTGTACTTCGGGGTGATGTGGTCATGTCACTGAGTGAGCGTACTTCGTTGGATATCGACACGATTTTGTTAACACATACGCGGCCCCATCAGAATTATACGCTTGCCGAATCTTTTCCTGGTCGTGTTTTTGGCTTAGGAACGGCGTCCATCCACTTGTCTCTGGTGGCAACAGGTGGTGCGGATATAGTTTTGATCGGTCATGACAAAATATGGGACTTGGCTCCGGGCTACGCGATGTTGCGTGCAAACGGCGGTGTCCTGCGCTACCTGGATGGGAGCGAGTGTGATCTTTCGGTTCTTCTTGACGGTCGACCGGCTCCACTCCCAATGGTAGGTGGTCCTCCTGTCCTGGTAGACCAGTTTTTCTCTCATCTGGATTACTGGACGACACCAGCAGATCTGTTTTAGTGGGAATTATGGTGGGTGTGACTGATGTAATGAATTTGTTGAATGTGGCTGCTGCCACAGCAATGGATTACTTTGGGGGTGTTACTCCCCGGTGGAAGGAGTCGATGACCTATGTTACGGATGCTGATCTTGCAGTACAGCATCTGATAGTCGAGTGGCTCAATCAGCATTATCCCGATGATGGCATAATTGCAGAGGAAGAGGGTTTGAGAAAAGAGCCCGCAACTGGTAGCCGGTACTGGTCAATTGATCCAATTGACGGGACGGCGGCTTTTGTAAGTGGCCTGCCGGTATGGGGTACGGGATTGGCATTGTTGGAGGACTATGAGCCTATAGCTGCCTTTTTTTCTGCACCAGTGACACGGGATCAATACTGGGCATTGAAAGGGGAGGGAGCGTACAGGGGAGAGCAACGCCTCTCGGTTCGTCCTCCAAGCCCTCTGGATCGTGAATCCGTACTGCTCAGCTACTCTAAACTGCATCGCCAAAAAGTTCTTAGTCCCAACTATCCCGGGAAGGTTCGGAGCCTTGGGTCAACAATAGCCCATCTCTGCTACGCAGCCGCAGGCAATTGTGACGCGACACTTCTGGCCCGTGTGAGTTTGTGGGATGTGGCCCCGGGCCTACTGATGCTACGAGAGAGCGGAGGAGAGCTGCGGTACGTAAACGGGGATCAGGTAAGTCTAAAAGATATGCTCACCTGCAGAGCCCCGGCATTAATGATAGGAGGGCATTCCGAGACGGTCAGTCGCTTTGACGCACTGCTTTCTGTTGATTAATTCACCAGGATTCGGCGTGCCCGATGACCGGCATGTGCAAGGACGCCGTCGGCTACAGATCTGTTCTCGCTCATTCGCGGGACTTTTGTCTGACTGTTAAGGTCCCCCCTGCTTGTCTTAAGCCATGCATTGAATGTACCATCTGGCAGGAGCACAATTTCTGGCGGGCCAAAGGCCTTGGCCTCACGTCGGATTTGGTAGTGTCGATTAATATCGCAGAGTATTGAGTCCAGTGACCGCAAAAATGCTTCGCAGTCGAGTGGGGCACGGCTGAACTCAAACAGCCATTCATGCGCAGGGATCTGTGTGCCGTTCGGAGGGATAGCCGAAACATGGTAGTCCCGCACATGACTGTTTGTGGCTTTGCATGACTTATCGATTGCAGTTCGGGCATCCTCACCAAAGACGGCTTCCCCATACTTGTCGATCATTTCAGAGGTTCGGCCGGCAACTACAATCTTGTATGGGGCAGTGTTTGTAAAGCGCACGACATCCCCCAACAAGTAAGACCACAGCCCGCTGCAGGTCGTGAGAATCATGGCGTACCGCACGCCAAGTTCCACGTTGCCAATCGTTCGTCGCTCAGGATTCTCTGTATTCAGTTCGTCCAGGCGGATGAACTCGTAGAAGACCCCGTTATTCAGATGTAATTGCATAGCGGGATCACTTAGATCCGTTTGATAGGAGAAAAATCCCTCCGATGCACCATAAGCTTCGAGGAAATGCATCCTAGATAGCCCGATCTGTTCTTCAAGGAGGGCACGATAAGAGCTCAGGGCAACGCCGCCAGAAATGTACAGCTGCAGATTGGGCCAGATTTCTCCAACAGTTCGTACACTGGTTCCATTAATTTCGTTGAATCTTTCGATCAACAACCCAAAAAGCACCAGGGCCCAGGTCGGTGCCATGGCGACCATACGCACATCCTGATTCAGCGTCCGATCGACAATGGCCTGTATCTTCGAATCCCAGTTGGGTGCAAAAGCAATTGAAATTGGAACTGCCTGCAGAAAGGCTCTATAGAACCCAGGTGCGAACAGGATCTGTAAGCCGCTCACTTCTCCTACCAGTGTTCCCGGATAATCGGGGTCATCCTCAACACGCCCGGGAAGGGTTAGATGCTTCCCAAGGAAGGTTTTGAATGAGCCTGTGCGAATCAGGTAATTAACCCCCAGACCAACTGAAAAGCCCCGGTTCAGGCGGAGCATGTCTTCGCTCAAGGGAATGACCTTACCCTCGGATGCGGTACCGCTAGAAACGGCAAAGTGCTTAACGCCGCCTGGCCATAGCACATCATGCTCACCCGCCCTAATTTTATCTATATAAGGCTTGAGGTCAGTGTATGTGTGTATTGGAATACTCGACTGGTACGCATCAACCACGTCCGGTTGCTGCACAATGTGTCCAAACTCAAATTTGCGGCCCCACTCAGTGTTTGAGGCCCGTCGCAGCATTCGTCGCAGTAGATGCGCCTGCGTTTCAGCAGGTGTGCGAGTATATATATGGGAAGCGATTCGCAACAGACAGAAAGTTTTTATGTGCTGTACAGTGCGTTAGGCACCCGTTATGAGCATAATTGTCGACCGCACGTAAACCCCAATATACGATGCATGATCCCATCTCTGCCAATCAGTTAAGTAGAATTACAAACAGGAACGCAATTATGGAATTGACCTGCCGCGAACATCATCTGAATCTGTCTGGCGGGGCTGCAGTGATGGGCATCCTGAATGTGACACCGGATTCCTTTTATGACGGAGGCAGATATCTGAATACCTATGAAGCACTTCGACGCGTGGAAATGATGTTAGATGAGGGTGCGAGTATCATTGATGTCGGCGGCGCTTCTTCGAGGCCTCGAGGCCAAGTTTATGGTGCGGGTGCAGTGCCGGTTTCGACAGAATGTGAGGTGAACCGAGTTCTGCCTGTTGTAAGGGCCATTAGGGAGTCGTTCCCTGAGGCGATCATTTCTGTCGATACATTTAACACAGCGGTTGCTGCGGTCGCACTCGAGGCTGGTGCGCACATGATTAATGATATATCCGGCTTACAGGGGGGAGCTGCCTCAGCAGAGCTTGCAGGCACAGTCGGTGCGGCGTATGTTGTTATGCATTCTATCAAACATCAAGGTAGTTTGGTACACGAGGCAAATTACGATGGTGTAGTCACAGCGGTTTGTCAGGCACTTTCGGATTCCGCAGATCGGGCACGTTCTGCAGGCGTAGCCGACATTGTGGTAGATCCTGGATTCGGTTTTGGAAAAAGACATGCAGACAATTTGCACTTGATCAAGCATCTGGATATACTTGTTGAACTAGGTTATCCTGTGCTGGTAGGAATTTCCAGAAAGAGTACGGTTGGCAGGGTACTCAGTGAGAACGGCGAACCGGCACCGACATCCGACCGTCTGTTTGGATCACTTGGGATGACTGCTGCCGCCGTGCTTCAAGGAGCAAAAATTATAAGAACGCACGATGTTCGTGCGACCTATGAGATGATCCAAGGTCTAGAAGCGGTTTTCCACGCCTGAAGATGAACCTGTTTGGTGTCGTACCTGTGCGAGCGATCGATCTCTTCGAGATCGTCCTTGTAGCTCTCGTGTTCTATCGTCTGTATATGATGATGCGCGGTACGCTCGCTGTTTCGCTTTTTGGGGGGCTAATTGGTCTCCTGGTGTTTCAGTTTGTGGTGGACGTCACGGACATGAAAATTTTACAATCCATGTTCGCTGCGCTGAGTGATATATATGTACTGGCAGCTATTATTGTGTTTCAGCCGGAAATTCGGCGAGTTTTAATTTTATTTGGACAAACCCCATTCCTGCGGCGCCTTCTTGCACCTGGGGATCAAAGCGAGAGCATCACAGAAATCGTTACCGCGGTCAGTACCATGAGTCGACAAAAGTCCGGGGCCCTCGTTGTCTTCAAACGGACTAATGGTCTGCGAAGCTATATGGAAACCGGTGAACCTTTACAGGCAGTTCTCAGAAGCAATCTCCTGATCTCTATTTTTCACGAAAAGAGCCCATTGCATGACGGAGCAGTTATTATTTATGGCAATCGTATCGAGGCTGCACGCTGTATATTGCCTGTATCCCGCAGCAAGCGCTTAGGAGCTCAGTTCGGGACACGGCATAGGGCGGCTGTGGGGCTCACCGAGGAAACAGATGCATTTGTGGTCATAGTTTCAGAGGAAACAGGAAGGATCTCAGTTGCAGAGCAGGGCGTGATCATCTCTGGACTGACACCAGAAGAGTTACGCCACCGGCTATCTGATGTTTTGAGTGATCACGCGGTACCTGCAGGCGGGTTTACTCAACCGAAAAAGTAACCGATGCTGAGATCTGGAGGACAGTATGTTCGAAGGCGGGCAAGTCTGGTCGAGACAATCAGGAGCAACGGTATCAAAGATGAACGTGTACTTGCCGCCATCGGACGGGTAAAGCGAGAGTGCTTTATCGATCAGGCTTTGCAGCACCGAGCGTACGAGGATCAGGCGTTGCCAATTGGATTGCGTCAAACGATCTCACAACCCACTACAGTAGGTTTTCAGACCTGGATGCTGGATACGCAGCCGGGCGATTCAGTACTCGAAGTCGGAACGGGCAGCGGATATCAGGCTGCCGTGCTTTGCGAAATGGGGGTTCGTGTTTATTCAATTGAGCGACATCGTTCGCTCCATGAGCGCGCAAAGGCAATACTGAAAGAACTTGATTATCGAGTGTTGTTGCGTGTTGGGGATGGATCGTTGGGCTGGCCGGGACTGGCCCCATTTGACGCGATCGTGGTAACTGCCGGAGCCATCGAGATTCCGAAACGGCTTCTTGAGCAACTTCGCGAGCCAAGTGAACGGAAGCCGGGGGGACGATTGGTTATCCCGATTGGAGGCAAAGGCGGCCAACGTATGACGAAAATTGTTCGCACTGGACCGGATTCATACAAATCCGAAGAGCGGGGCATTTTTGTATTTGTGCCGCTAGTGCAAAGCTAAACGATGACAGTCCGTGCAGGCCCCTCGTGGGCCTTAACCAAGGCGCGGGTAGCTTCATCACGCAAATCATCTGGATTTTTATGCTTTTTGGTCATTCTTGCAATTCCCACATAGATGTCCCCGGTCAGCAAGCCTCCCTGATTCTTGATTGCAGACTGGATGTCTTTATGCCAAGTTTCCAGTTGTTCTTTCTGTCCATCGATAAATATGCCGTACGTGATTTCGCCGAACTTGATGACACGGCTGTCTGGGGCTGCATGCTGCAGGCATTCTGAGAACAATTTCTCCGTCTTGCTGAGTACGTCTCCGTAGGATTTTGTGAGTATATCGGCTTTTTGGGGTACTGTGATAGCGAGCGCAAGTTGAGTACCTTGTTGCCTCGCACGTGCCATTTCTTCGGCAATGATTTCGCGTCGGGGTCGGTTGGGGTCCTCTTTATAGAGCATCAGGCTCAAGGTATTTCCAAATATCTCGAGTAACTCTTTGGCGCGCGGATGAGAGAGTCCAGATTCATCAGCGGTATCTGCCAGCAACAGGTAGGATGTTTGCCCAACAGTAGCAATCCCCAGATTGGTGATATTCGCTGGTGTTCTGCTGTATTGCAGTCGACTGGTTGGCACACCATTTTCACCGACGGTATGGATTGCCACGGATTCAGATTCTTGCAGCAGGTTGTGTCTAAGTGTAAAGGATTCTCCTCGAAGGCATTTCCAGTCCAACCCTACCGTTCCCCAAACCCTGTAGTTGTATTCCTCCGTTCGTTGAACGAGCCCGACTGCATGAGCTTCGAGTGCTGCTTGCATCCCCCGCAATACCGGAACGAGTATGTGTTTTTTAAGCGGGTTTCGCTCTTTCTTATGGGTTTGCGGGGTAGGTGTTTCGACTCTTGGGGTATTAACAAATAGATCTGGGGTAGCGTCGGTCTCGGGCGGGATTTCAGCGTCTTTTGTGGTTATGGGACGGATATCCACTATTCCGTCCTCTTGCAGTGAAGGTCGTTCTGGCGGCTTTTCTGATGAGTCTTTTTTCCTTTTACGGTTGGCACGTTCCGACGCAGGGATGTAGATCAACAAAATAATTGTGATGAGGATCAGACCTGCCATTGGGATATACCGCCACCATTGGGAGACCTCAATGAGAAGAGTAACGGCTATGGACGCAATGGTTAAAATGATAAAAGTTACTCGCAGCATGAGCGAAATTATAAGGACAATACCAGTTAGGAACGAAAATTGTCAAGAGTTGGGCGACTTAACGAATGCATGTCTTGTGAGTTGTATCCAGCCATGTGTTCAAGTGTGTTGATCGTTGCCACACGCGAGCTAAATTATGTCGACTGCATGGCACAACGACCATTCCCGGATGACTAAACTCAGAACAAGCATATTGTGCGACTGAATCTGTGATAAAAAGTAACGGAAAATTTCCCAATATACCGGAGTGGTAAACGGTATTGGATGTCGCAAGTTACTTAATAGCTAATGAATCCGGGATATCATTCCGTTGTGTGTCGGGATTGACAAGCGGACCTGTCAGGGGCAGGTCAAAGCTTGTAAGGAAAGGGGCAATGGCAGAGAACCAAAATTCCTGCTGAAACTCCACCATCTCGTCGTCGAAAGTCTGGTCTGCGCTCCTGTGTTTCCCAATATCCAGGTAAAAGATGCGCGGCCAGTCAGGAAATCGAGTTTGTGCATCTTTCACCATGGAGAATGCCTGCTGGGCTGCTTCTACGAAACTCATCTCCCCGGTTATGATCAGATAGATTGCTACCGTATTGTCAAAATTCATCCAGACACCAGGTGAGTCTGGCTTATTGTATTCTGGAATGAAAGGAAGTGAGGACTGCGAAGCGTCCATTGGATAATCAGCGGGAGATTGGACTGATACAGAATCGTGTGATGCAGGTTGCCAATGTATGTGATGGCGGGAAATGAATCTGCCGGAGTGAGCCTTCCATATGTCTGATCAGTAATAAGCTCGCATAGTGTACGAGCACAGTCAGCATGAAACTTTTGTTCTGGTGGGTTATCCTAGCAGCCTTGGGGATCGGTTGTAATTCCCGAACAGAATCCGGGTACTCAACGATTCTGGAGGAGCAGAATATGCGTTACCCCGCAATGGAAGTCCAAGACTGGTACAAACTTGTCCATCAGGCTGTTTTTGGTGCAGGCCATGCAATACAGAATGTTGAAGCTGCGCATGATTGGTTAATCCGTGAATGGGAAGATCTTGACTCGCTCAGCAATGAGCCTCTCCTAGAAATCCTCGGGCCCGATTCGACGTATGCACGAATCAACTTACGCCCGTACAAGTCTACCGGAGGTAGATCCGATGAACTTTTTCAGATTTTTCTGCAGACGGCAAACCAGGAGGCGGAGCTCAGCGACGGGTTTGAACGATATTGGCAGTCTCTGCGGGAAGCCGCGAGGAAGCGTATGATAGCGGTCAGAGTGGATGCACTGGACTCTTTGTATAGTATCATGTCTGCAGAAGGGTTTCCCGCAATCCACCATTCAGAGCGATACTCGGACTTGTATCATCCTGCTTACCGGGTGGTGAACTATGAACTGGTGGGTGATATGTAGCACCTGTAGGTGCTAACAGGCCTTAGGTTCACAGGCCTGTGTCCGTCTGGATATGATGGTGCCCGGGACTGGAATCGAACCAGCACGCCCGTAAGGGCACTGCCCCCTCAAGACAGCGCGTCTACCTATTCCGCCACCCGGGCTTGTAAGTGATCCCGCCAGGGCTCGAACCTGGGACCCTCTGATTAACCTACCACACCGGCTTTCACCGGCCTCCTGAATGGTGTTGTGGTCTGGACCATCTCTTCACCCTTCCATGTGATGGTGTCGGGTGGGCTGCGTATGGCCTCTGAGGGCTTTCTTGAGTCCGCTTAACGCGGTTGTTGTGGTACGATCATTTTTTCAGTCATCATCCCACGGGATTGTCACTTCCTCGAGGGATGAACTGACTGTATCGACCCACAGATCAAGGTTGCCTGCTGATTACCCATATATCCAATGCATTTTCACGCGTGACAGCGTAGCGGTGGTTTTAGGGCGTTCCAGCATACAGCAGCCTCCACTCACGCAGTTTCTTGCGCGAGGCTCCATTATTAAAGTCAGATGCTCTTCCAACTGAGCTACGGGATCAACATGTACGAGAACTAACACCGGGCAATTTACGGCAATTTCCCGGAATCTAATCTTTTGTTGGCTGCATGTTCCAGAGCGTCTTCATTGGAAATCGCATAACCAATCGTCCCTTTAACTTCGAAGTGTCGAAATTGATGAAGCCATGTGCCAGATATACTTCTGAGGGACAACAGCGCCAAAGCAGCTTGATCTCCTGGTCGCCTTGACGGTAGTCGGACGTTGCAATCAATCCAACTAGACGATCTACACCTGAACCCATGAATACATCTACCTCAGCCCCGTCAGAACTTGTAGTATTGCGGATAAAGCCATAGTCTATGGGGTAGATGATCTCTGGATATCGAGGGTGTGCAGTACGTCGAGGGCGGTCCAATGTTATCCCTTCACTGCGAATCAGCTGCTCCCACTGTTCCCAGGAGAAATGTTTTTGCAGAATTGATACGTAAGGATCCGTCATGTGGCCTTCGGGATATACCGAACATGCAATTCATCCAATCTTTCGGGTGCAACTGTTGCGGGCGTTCCAGACATGGGCTCCTGAGCACTTTGTGTCTTCGGGAATGCGATGACCTCACGAAGGGAGGTTGACCCTGAAAGCAGCATGGCGATACGGTCCAGTCCCATGGCAATCCCTCCGTGAGGAGGAGTGCCATAGCGCAGTGCTTCCAGTAGAAACCCGAATCGTTCTTGGCTCTCTTCGGGATCTATACCCAGAACAGCGAACATTTGCTCCTGAATTTTTCGATCATGAATACGAATAGATCCGCCACCAATCTCCATACCATTGAGCACGATATCGTAGGCTCGCGCCTGAACTTGACCTGGATCACTTGAAAGAAGCTCGAGATCCTCTGTTCGAGGCGAAGTAAACGGGTGGTGCATAGCGGTATAGCGTTTTTCCCGGGCGTCCCATTGTAAAAGAGGGAAATCTGTGATCCAGACGAACTGCCATTTGTCTTCTGCAATGCAATCAAGCTCGTGGGCCATATGCAGGCGAAGGGCTCCCATCTGCTCCTGAACGGTGGGCCATTGACCACAAAGAATAAGCAGCAGATCTCCTATTTTGGCTCCCGAGGTTTCGATGGCGCTATTCACGAATTCATCCGGGAGGACATGTGCCTTGACTGAACAGTTTGGAGGAGATCCATCGGAAGGTATCCGTACATAAATCAGGCCACCGGCCCCAATTTGTTTGCGCACTACAGTCTTATCTAGACGATCCATGTATCCTCTTCCTCGGTCTCCCTGTCCCGGAGCGACGAGCCCCAATACAGATCCACCTGTTGAAAGTGTCTGATCAAACACACGGAACCCCGAATTATTGAAAGTGGAGCTGAGATCGCATATCTCCAGATCAAAACGTAGATCAGGTTTGTCCGAGCCATACCGGCGCAGAGCATCTTCGTAAGACAATCTGGGGAAGGGGGTTGAGAGGTCTACATTGAGGATATCTTTCCAGAGAGCCACCAATAGACCTTCGGTCAAAGAATAAATCATATCCTCTGTCGCGAAGGTCATTTCAACATCAATCTGCGTAAACTCCGGTTGTCGGTCCGCGCGTAGATCTTCGTCTCTGAAGCATTTCACGATCTGCACGTACCTATCCAAGCCCCCGACCATCAGGAGTTGCTTGTAAGTTTGTGGGCTTTGAGGCAGGGCATAGAATGATCCGGGATGTACTCGACTCGGAACGAGGTAATCACGGGCTCCTTCAGGGGTTGATTTCATGAGCGTCGGTGTTTCGACCTCAAGGAAATCCTGTGCATCGAAGTAGCGATGAATTGTCTGGTAGGCCCGGTGTCTCAGCGCAATTTTATTTTGTAGATCCGACCTCCGGAGATCCAGATATCGGTATTTCAGCCGTAGATCCTCTGAGGCCAGCTTAATCTTTTGTGTGTGTGCAGACACGGAGAATGGTACAGGCGCTGATTCAGCGAGAATGACCAGACTCTCCACGCGAACCTCAATGGTTCCAGTTGGGAGATTTGGATTAATGGTTTCGCTTGATCGTGGTGTGACAATTCCGATTACCGACACGACATATTCACTTCGCAGACGATCAGCAAGATCGTGTGCGGCAATATTATCTTGAGGGGAGAATACAATCTGAGTTAAGCCGTAGCGATCTCTAAGATCGACAAAGATCACCCCGCCCAAATCACGTCGTGTGTCCACCCAGCCTTTGAGTACAACGTTCTCTCCCAGATGTATGTCGGAGAGCTCGCCACAGGTATGTGTACGAGTCGGGTGTTCGTTCATGAAACGCTTTGAAGGACCAGACATAGTTTCTGGATATGTTTGGATTAATTCCTGGAAACCCGTAAATATACCGGATCTGCCTGTGCAGACAGCGGTTTTTGCGGCAAATTCCGCAGATATCAGTTCGATCGCGTATCTTTTCCCGGCCCACCACAAAGAGAGTCCAAAAAATGCCAGCCAGTACTGAACCACCACATACCGCGAAATGGTTCGGCCATCCACGGGGCCTCTCTACCTTGTTCTTTACAGAGCTCTGGGAGCGATTCAGCTACTACGGTATGCGTGCACTGTTGGTTCTTTTTATGACGGCCGCAGCTACAGAGGGCAATCCCGGATTGGGCCTGGGTGAAGGTGAGGCTGGAGCCATATATGGTCTATACACTTTCTTCGTGTATGTTTTGGCATTACCTGGCGGGTGGATTGCAGACAACATCTGGGGGCAGCGAAAAGCGGTCTTTGTTGGAGGCTGCATCATTGCACTTGGTCATTTCACAATGGCCGGACCACTTGTAGGATTGGCAGACAGGCCCAGTTTCTTTCTTGGTCTCATGTTCATCGTAATAGGGACCGGGTTACTCAAGCCCAACGTTAGCACGATGGTCGGTGATCTGTACCCCGAAGGGGGTGCAAGAAGGGATGCAGGTTTTTCGATCTTCTACACGGGGATCAATCTAGGTGCGTTTGCCGGGCCGATTCTAACTGGATGGCTGGGAGAATCCTACAATTGGCATTACGGGTTTTCGTTGGCAGGGCTGGGCATGATTCTCGGCCTGATTCAGTACAGACTAGGTGGAAAATATCTGGGGGAAGCAGGCTTATTAAAGTCAGACGCACCAAAGAGCAAGCTGAAGAAAAAGACACAGACCACCTACATCGTGTTGGCGGTTTCATTTATTGTCGCTGCTATAGCTGGTACATTACTTCTGCAAACCCTTTCATTGGGGACGCTTGCAACTTGGCTTGGCTATGCGGTAATTGTGATTGCCGTGCTGTTCTTTGCTTACCTACTGATTCTGGCCAAACACACCAACTTGGAGAAGAGACGGTTAATTGTAATTTTTTGGTTGTTCATTCTGGCCGCAATTTTCTGGTCGGGGTTTGAGCAGGCAGGATCGTCGCTCAACCTGTTTGCCCGTGACTCAACCAACAGGATGCTAGGCGGCTGGGAGCTGCCGGCCAGTTGGTTGCAGTCTGTGAATTCCACATTCATCATCATTCTTGCACCGGTATTTGGGTCTCTCTGGATCACATTGGCGAGATTGAAGCGCAATCCATCTATTCCTGCCAAATTTGCCATTGGACTCCTTGGGTTGGCAGGAGGCTTTTTTGTGATTGCGTGGGGTGCTGCAAATGCAGAGGATGGTTCACTGGTTTCCCCTGTATGGCTCGTTGTGACGTACTTTTTCTTTACGGTAGGAGAGTTGAGCCTGAGCCCCGTTGGACTGTCTTCAATCACAAAGTTGGCACCTACGGGTCGTGTAGGGCAGATGATGGGGGTATGGTTTATAGGTACAGCCTTGGGCAATCTTTTTGCAGGTCTCGTTGCAGGGCAGCTCGAGACGCTTGCCGCGTCGGCTCTCTTCGGCAACGTGGCAATGATTATCGGTGTTTCCGGAGTGGTGGCACTGGCTGCGTTCCCATTTATTAAGCGCCTGATGGGGGAAGTTGACTAGAAACTATCCCGACCCGTTGTGACAATCTGGTCGAGTGGATGGGTTATTTTTACAGCGAGCACTGGGACTGCCTAATTGTGTGTGTTACGTATATTGATTCAGCTTTCGTTGGTAATTCGAGGGATAGGGATTGTCTCGCGAGTTTTAACTCTTTATAGTAAAACAAATCCTTCAAAATGAACAAATTGTTCTACCCTCGCCCCTTTTTGCTCGTCGCTACGTTGTTCTACTGCTCACCAGCGGGAGCCCAAGCGGAGCCGTTGTAGGATCCTTTATCAAAGGTACTCGGTGATCCAAAGCGGATTGATCCTGTGATTGGTGCACGCCCTTCTAGAAGTGCTGTTGTGGGAGCACGCTTCACATTTTGACAGGGTATTCGGGTTTTTTCTGCCAGGTGTTCATCCGGGCGATTTGGAGTGATCAGTTCTCATTCTGAGGGATCGTAAGCGGTGATGCCGGGGCCTGGTAAGAGATTTCTATATCCAGAGAGGATAACGAATCATGAATATGAAATACTGGATCGTTGTGTTGACGTTTGCGCTGTCTGCGTCCGCTGCGGGACAGCCGATCTGGACGAATGGAGAGGAAGGACACACATCGTCTGTTAATTCCGTGGTATTTTCGCCGGATGGCACGCAACTGGCTTCTGGATCATGGGACTGGAGTATCCGTCTGTGGGATGTGGCCACGGGACGGGAACTGCGGCGCTTTGAGGGGCATAAGGATTGGGTTTTTTCCGTGGCATTTTCACCGGACGGCATACAACTAGCTTCTGGATCATGGGACTGGAGTATCCGTCTGTGGGATGTGGCCACGGGGCAGGAGGTGCGACGCATTGAAGGACATAGAAGACCGGTTAATTCCGTGGTATTTTCACCGGACGGCACGCAGCTGGTTTCTGGGTCATATGACAATACGATCCGTCTGTGGGATGTGGCCACGGGGAAAGAGCTGCGGCGCTTTGAAGGGCATACAAATCCGGTTAGTTCCGTGGTATTTTCATCGGATGGCACGCAGCTGGCTTCTGGGTCATATGACGATACGATCCGTCTGTGGGATGTGGCCACGGGACAGGAGCTGCGGCGCTTTGAAGGACATACAGATTGGGTTAATTCTGTGGTATTTTCACCGGGCGGTACACAACTGGCTTCTGGGTCAGATGACGATACGGTTCGTCTGTGGGATGTGGCCACGGGACAGGAGGTGCAGCGTTTTGAAGGGCATACAAATCCGGTTAGTTCCGTGGTATTTTCACCGGACGGCATGCAGCTGGCTTCTGGATCAGGGTACTTTATGGGATCAGACAATACGATCCGCCTGTGGGATGTTGCTACGGGAGAGGAGCTGTGGCACCTTGAAGGGCATACATATTGGGTTCTTTCCGTGGTATTTTCACCGGACGGCACACAGCTGGCTTCTGGGTCGGGGGACAAAACGATCCGTCTGTGGGATGTGGCCACGAGGCAGGAAATACGGCGCATCAGGAAAAACAAAGCTCTGATTACTTCCGTGGTTTTTTCTCCAGATGATACACAGCTTGCTTCTGGGTCAGAGGACAATATGATACGTCTGTGGGATGTCGCCACGGGGCAGTTAGTGCGACGCTTTGAAAGGCATACAAATTTGGTTACTTCCGTGGTATTTTCACCGGGCGGCACGCAGCTGGCTTCTGGGTCAGATGACAATACCGTCCGTCTGTGGGATGTAGCCACGGGACAAGAACTGCGCCGCTTTTATGGACACACAGATGATGTTACTTCCGTGGTATTTTCACCGGACGGCACGCAGTTGGCTTCTGGGTCAGATGACGAGGCCATCCGTCTGTGGGATGTAGCCATGGGACAGGAGGTGCGGCGCTTTTATGGGCATACAGATTGGGTTCGTGCCGTAGTATTTTCACCGGACGGCACTCGGCTGGCTTCTGGGTCAGATGACAATACCGTACGTCTGTGGGATGTAGCCACGGGACAGGAGCTGTGGCGTTATAAATGGCATATACGTGATGTTACCTCCGTGGCTTTTTCGCTGGACGGCACGCAGCTGGCTTCTGGGTCAGATGACAATACGATTTGTTTGCGGGATGTAGCCACGGGGCAGGGGGGGGGCTCTTATCTGCATGCAGATGATATTAATTCCGTGGTATTTTCACCGGACGGCACGCAGTTGGCTTCTGGGTCAGATGACAATACAATCCGTCTGTGGGATATAGCCACGAGACAGGTGATAGTCCAGTTGGACCATGGATACCCTGTTCTCTCTGTAGCCATTTCCAGGAATGAACGCTTCATCGCATCGGCTGGAGGAACAGCACTCAGCTTATGGGATGCCACGGCCACAGCATTGGAGACGGTATCCCCCTCAAGTTCAGAGATCCCGGCGACCTTTACGCATTACCCGAATCCCGCGGGCGCATTCACCACGATCGAATACGCGCTTTCGAGAGCGAGCCAAGTCCAGCTGTCAGTTCATGATCTTCTTGGACGCGAGGTGGTCAGTGTGCTGGATGTGGTCCAGACGGCTGGTTCCCACAGTCTGCAGCTGGCTACCGGGCAGCTTTCAGGAGGGATGTATTTTCTGCGGCTCATCACCGATGACAGGCAGGTGACACGACCGTTAATCGTACGCTGATTTGGAATTGAAGCATCGAACGTCCTTGGAAGAAATGAGGCTGTAGCTGGAACCCGTTGTGCTCTTCGGTTTAATGAAGATGCACAACGTTGCAGCCAGTACAATGAACAGACGATTTTCTTTTCTCATTGAGCTAGCCTGAATTCCCGCGTTCATTTTCTCATGTGAGGATTATGGTCGTTTAGAGAACTGTACTCGTAGGGTTTTGTTGTCAAGCCAGGGGATTTTCTGGTGTAATTCGGGGTATCCGGCAGCGACCAGGTAGTTATCTTTGGCGCGTGCACGCAACTGGACGAGGATTTCATTCTGGGTAATGGTGACCTTTCCGGTGTGTCGCATCAGGTCACGGTAGAGAGTCCGCGCCTCGGCTTTTTCATAGCCTTGTCCGACGCGCACACCCATGAGTCGATAGAGTACGCTGGCCATGACGGTCAACTGCACATCAACGTTGATGCGCATAGGAACGGCCGAGCTCAACGCATCCATGTGAAAGAAGTCAATGGCATCGCTGATGACATTTTCGATGACCATACGCCGGGCATACCGGTCAATCAGTTGCCGGGGCGTGCGTTTCATCTGATTGGTAATCAAAACCGTTGGCTTGTCATGTCCTAAGTTTTTGACAAGCAGTTGCCGAATGGGCTTGGGATAAGCACGCAGTTTGACGGTTTCATCCACGACGCTTGGGGTCCGATACGCACGCCCAATGTTGGAGAGTCGGATTTTCTTCCAGGCCGACTTATCCAGGGAATGAATGCGCCGGATCAAGGAAGCGTGGCGGCGGCGCAGCGTGATAAAGTCAATGCCGAGCGCATCCAGTTCTGCCAAGTTGGCATAGATCGTAAACCGACTGTCAAAGACCAGTTCACCGGGGAGCTTCCCCGTTCGGGCTTTCCAATCTCTGACAAACTCCAGAATGGCATCATTCTGGGTTTCTTTTCGGATCGTCGAATCCGCGTAACAGAAGACATGTGCTTCGGCATCGCGGGCTAACAGGGTCAGGATCCCGCGTTGGCGTCGGCTTCGCTTGGAGACAAAGTGTTTCTGCAAAAGGGCCTGATGCTCATGATAGGGGATGGTATGGAAATCCAGGTCCACGGAGGCGCCCGTTCCCCCCACCTTGGCCAGCTGTGCAGCGGCATGATACCACCGGTGCATCAAGGGTCCCGAAAAGGTCGAATCCACCTGGATGGAGTACTCCGTCAGGGTCGTGCGTTTGGGGATGACATTGAGGCCGGTAAACAATGCGAGGCCCTGATCCAGCGTTTCGGCCATGACCTGGGAGGGCCGTCCGATCCCGGCGAGCTTCAGGGCCAAGAGCGAACGAACCGCACAACCGGCCGGGATCATACGGGTACCCGGCATCTTGACCTGATCCAGAATTTCGTCAAGACCTATTCGCGCCAGATCAAAGGCGAATAAAAACAATCCTGCAAAATCAGTCGAAAAGGACCGCGGACTGAGATCAAGCTTTTTGCGGTTTGCGTTGAGGGTTCGCGGAGCAGGCCGCTGGGCGGATCGGCGGGGCAGGCGCTTGATGTTTTCCTGGTTGAAGATCTTATGGATGTAGCCTACACTGGCCGGCATGTTTTCCTTTTTCAGTGCCTCCTGAATTTGATAGAGGGTTAAGCCCTGTTGTTTTCGGAGGGCAAGAATCCGGGCACGTTTGGGATCAGTCGGCTTAGCGCGGGGTTCGGATTTTTTTAATTGGGGCCAAAAGAAGTCTGCGGAGGGATTTTTATTGAAGCGTGTGAGGAGGTTACGGAAGGAGCCGGGGGCATAGCCGCCGCGCTCGGCGGCTTCTTCAATCGTGCATCCTTCGTGGAGGTAGGCTTGGAGGGCTTCATACTGACGCATGGGGAGGCCATCGGGCAGCGCAAAGAAATCGGAGCGTCGGATCATTGTATATCGTGAACTATGAAATAATAGCCAATATAATAACAATAAAATTATAAAACAAACGACCGAACTCGAATATATTAAAAGACCCAGTAAAATCAACGAAATAGCGGACGAAATGTCCAATTCAGAGGCTATGAGCAGGGATTGAGCTGGGATAGCTCGGCGGCAACACCAGGACAGGATACGATGTTATAATATTGGAATACTGTTCGCAAGTTCATTAAAAATATGAATATAGGTGTAAAAAAGCCATTTTCAGGCCTTATTCATAGGATTTTCCGTGAAAACACGCTTGGCTAAAACTCCCCGGGAATTCAGGCTAGGATGGCTCAGTACGCTGCCAGGCATTGTTTCAGCTGGCCCGCTGGCGAGAAAAGCTAGGTCTAACGAAAATCGGCGCGCGGTTCGTAGCGTTTGTCATTTTCATCCGGCCTTTGTTCGCATGCTCAAATGTCTTTGCCTAGTGTCTGACAGAAAATCCCCACTTTTGCCGAGTTGGGGACGTCATGGCCATGGTTTGCGTACGTCTGAAGTATCAGTTTCGAGGGGGCAATGTCTTAGTCGCGGCGTATTTGGGTTGGCGCCTCCGCTAAAAGTCGGATTTGAGCTGATTTCCGCGAATTTTTCCGGGGTCTGATCTGCCCAGAGGACATACATCGGGCCAGATTTTGTTATTCGGAACGCCTTGTTCAACCGTATCGGTACGGTCGGGGATGGCTCGACGCTGCCTTTCGGCGGGCCTTATGCTACCTGTCGTATTGCTTCTTCTGCTTCTTAACGATTTGCCCCAACCGGGGCACATTCGCCGTCACGATTCCCAGCGCGACCGTCCCACGGATATTGGGGCAGCTTTCGCATTTGAGTTAAGCGTTGGACGACGGATCTGTTGTAGCGACGAAGAACCAGCCCTAGACCGCAAAGCTACTTCATTGTAGATTTAACAGGATCACCGGATCATGCATCACAGTGAAGGAGGTCATGAAGATTACACAGATGGTTTGAACGACACCTCAAAGGTGTTTTTAATGCGCTTTGCTTTGAACAGTAAAACGGCAGCGCGGGTCAACCCAGTGGTAATCCAGGAAATCAAAACCGCCGGTGAGGGTGCAGAAGGTTCAAAATTATTGTTCAGCGTCTTTTGTTCCACGGTAACTTAAGTTTCTATCCAGAACGTTCGTAGTAGAACCTACATACTATTATTGCCTTATATCGACGATGAAACAGATTCACTCGTTTATTCGTGCGGTCATGAAAATCAGGAGCGGACTCTTTGTGATTTTATTATTTTCACTGCTTCAGCAGGGTGCTAGCGCACAGATATCGGTTACGGGAACGGTGGTATCAGATGACACTGGCGAGCCGTTGGCAGGGGTTACGGTTCTGATTGATGGCACGTTTATCGGCACCATCACGGATCAAGATGGCATATACGCGATTGATCTTCGGACTGAAGACGATGTACTGATTTTTTCTTTCGTGGGATTTCGGACGCAGCGCCACACGGTGAGCCCAGGGGTCACATTGATTGACGTTCGCATGCAGCTCGATGTGGTCAAGATGGAGGAAATCAGCATTGTTGGCGAAGAGCCAAAGATCTTTGCGAGCAACGTGGTAGCTGTTCCGATGATACGTCAGCAGTCTTCAGTTACCAGTGTGGCATCAGTTATAGACAACCTTCCTGGTGTGACTGTTCAGGAAGGCGATTCATACGGTATGGAAGACTGGTCAAGCAACGTCGCCATGCGAGGTTTTCAAGTCACCATCAATGAATCACAAATTGGGACCACGATTGACGGATTCTCAAACGGCACATCTGATTACTGGAGCGGCGCGAAGGCGAATCGATTTGTTGACATTGTCAACTTGGGTGGCATTGAGGTGTCGCAGGGAACGGCCGACATCGCCTCCCAGTCAGTGGAGGCACTAGGCGGAACATTTAACTATATCACGGACGATCCTGAACCAGAGCGACGTTACACTGTATCGGCTGCGGTTGGCGAGCATGATGCGAAGCGGATCGCCATGCGAATTGACACCGGACCTCTGTTTGGGGAAAAGGCACATGCCTGGATGACAGCACTTCGCCAGGAAACGACCGATTGGATTCAGGGCTCCGCGCAAAATGAACGCGAGCACTTCGCTGCAAAACTCGCTTCAACGCTGGGGCCTCTTGATCTTACCAGTTATTTCTCATACGATCGGATTAATGAGGAAAACTATCAGCGGATCTACAGCGAAGCTGATTATAGGGCAAACCCGCGGTGGGACCGCCTGATTGGTGACTGGCCTGGCGTACCATACCTGAACCAATTCTATAGACGTGGCTGGAAGACAGTGCGGAGCAACACCTTCGGTTATGTTAAAGCCAACTGGGCGACTGGCGCGGCCATCTCAATCACTACGGGCGCCTATTTCCATCGGAATTGAGGCCGCGGTGACTGGCTGCCCCCGTACATTGTTGACATTTCTGACGATCAAGGCGGACCGGAGTCCGAGCTGCAGGGTGGAACCCCAATTCGTGGAGGACAGCAACTCGGGCTGATACGCTTTGTTGATCGGAACGGCTCGGCTGTATTGCCCGAGCCTGGGTGTACATCATCATATATTTTCAATTATTATGGAGCAAGTGGGCCGGAGGTTGACCCTGCATGCCATCCGGGAGCGACGGCCGTTCAGTCGTATCGACATAGCCACTACGGAAAGGATCGGATCGGTGTCACAGTTGAGGAAGAGTGGTTTGCGTTGGTTGGTGCGGCTGGCAGTTCGCTGCGCGCCGGAATGTGGTATGAGCGTTCACAGCGCCACCTTGGTCGCGATTGGCACCGTATACTGGATCCTTCGCTCAACCAAATGTGGGATGAGCAGGCTTATTGGCACCAGTACGAATGGGATTTTCCACAGCACATATTCAGATGGTATCTTGAAGAGACACTTTATGTGGGCTCGTTCACTGCCAGTGCTGGTGTCAGACAGTTTCTCGTTGAAGTATCGCGCACAGATGTATTCAATGTGGACCCAGATTTGGCTGTAGACTCTAACTCGGATCTGCTCTTTTCCGGTGGTGTTACGTATGAATTTCCGATAGAAGGTTTGCGTCTGTTTGCTGGCTATTCCGAGAATTTCCGGGCAATCCACTCGGGACTACTGGAGGTACCCGGTCGGAGCCTTGATGAGCTTGAGCCGGAAACTGCTTCGAATATTGACGTAGGTGTGCAATTTTCGGGTGACAGGGTTGCTTTGAGCGGTACCTGGTACGCCGTGGATTTCCAGAATCGCATTGTATTTCTCGGCCCGCAAACAGTAGCTGGGCCGAATTATCTCATTCCGGGTGGAGGGGCATACTTTAATGCAGGCGGTTTAGACACGCGTGGGTTTGAGCTCTCGGCCACTGTGCAGCTACCACGTCAAGTATCCCTCTATTCGGCCTACACGCGCAACAACTCAGAGTATATTGGAAGCGGTAATCCTGTTGTGGATGCGGATCAAGGGACTTTACCGGGTACGGACGTTACGGGCGTGCCCGATCAGCTCTGGGTTGTTTCAGTTGATCGACCCGGCCCGTTAAGTGTGGGGCTATCAGCAAAGTATACGGCTCCGCGACGTGTAAGCCTGACGAGTGACTGGTACGCAGATGCCTATTGGATAGTGGATGCTTACGTCAGTTTATTGGGAGAAACTCTGGGGCGTTTGTTTCGGTCAACGGAATTCTCGCTGGTTGCAAACAACCTGTTCGACGAAACATATCTGTCCGCCATTACTGAGAACGCCGCTTGGCTTGGGGCGCCGCGGACGATCTCAATGACCACTACTATTACGTTCTAACCAAATATCAGGTATCTACTGCGGTATAGGAATAGGCGCACGATAACAGTGCTAAATCAAGTTGATCAGGAATGTGAACTGTAACAATGGGTGCAAGGCACGTTTACACATAACTCCCACATTGACCCAACTTCACCATTTCAGCATAGCGGTTGACTGATTCGGAATAATTCCCGTAATGTACATGCATGACCTCTCCAGGATTGGGGTATTTGCGCAGTGAGGGGTATTGGCTTTAGCCACCTCGTTGATCCGTGAACGGGATGTAGAGCCCCCGCAAAAAATACTAGCTCTAATCCGTTTGCCTGGTCCGCTATCGGGCGGATACTATGTACTGGTCCTAGGGGAGTCGTCCTTTTGCCAGCGTGTGTTCTTCTGCATACTGGATTGCCTCTACCAAGCCGTCCACCATATTTTCCAATCTCAGATTCGATTTTGCATACGCAAGCGCATTAGCTGAAAAATATTTTCTGTTATCCAAGACGGCGAGGACTGCTTTAACAAACTCATTGAGGTCGCCGTAGCGGGCCTGCATGCTGTTCACATCAGGTTGCAGGTAGGCGATTTCCGGGCTGTGGTTGCGGATTTGTGGATCAGGGCTTGTGCAGGTTACAACGGGAAGGCCCAGGCAAAATGCGTGGGTAACTGTTTGGCGACAGTTAAAAAATACAGTTGATTTGCGGTGAGATTTTAAATTAATCTTTGGGAGAACCCGAGCGAATATGTGAGATTTCTCACTTACTTCACTCGTGCAATGATTACGGATTCGCAGGTGAAATTTTTATTTATACTTGTCAGGCGAAAGAGAATGACGATCAAAGCGGCCGCAGCCAAGGCGGCAATGAGTGAGTCAAGTGCTCACAAGTATCTTCGTTCGGTTAAATTTCCGAGCGAGCTGAAGGAACCCCATAAGCCCCGTACACATCGTACGCATGCGGATGCATTTGCGGGGGTGTGGGCGGAGTGTCTGCGTTATCTGGCGGGGAACCCTGGTCTGGAGGTGAAGACGTTATTTGCGTATTTACAGGGGAAGTATCCCGGTCAATTCAAGTCGGGGCAGTTACGGACCCTGCAACGGCGGGTCAAGCAATGGCGGGGTCATCAGTCGAAGGAGATTTATTTTGAGCAGGTCTACCGGCCCGGGGATCGGTCCCAGTCCGACTTCACCTGCATGAATCATCTGGGGATTACACTTCGGGGCGAGCCCTTTCCGCATTTGCTGTATCATTTTGTGCTGGCGTATTTCAATTGGGAGTCGGTGATGATCTGTAAATCGGAGAGTTTTAACGCGTTGAGTGCGGGATTGCAAAGGGCGTTATTTGAGCTCAGAGGCGTCCCCCGTTTACATCAGACGGACTCCATGAGTTGTGTGGTTCGGAACCATCGTGGGCGCGATCGGGGCAGTTTTACCGAGCGCTATCAGGCACTGATGGATCATTACGGTATGGACGCCCGCCGCACACAGCGCCGGTTGCACAGGTGAATGGGGAAATTGCGGCGGCGTCACCATCGACCCAAGCATGCACTTGAGAACCAGTTAATTTTGCGTGGCAGTCGTGACTTTGACTGTCGGGAAGACTACGCGCGTTTTTTGGACAAATTGATTGCACAGTTGAACGCTCCTCGGCAATCCAAACTTAACGAGGAGCGCGCAGTGTTGGGCACATTGCCCGCAGCGCGTCTGGACGGCTACCAGCGGGTTCAAGTACGCGTCTCCTGCGGCAGTACGATCCTGGTTCAAAAGAATCATTATTCGGTCCCTAGTCCCCTGATTGGCCTGGGTATGGAGGTACGCTTGTACGCACAACGGATTGAAGTATGGCATGTACAAGCGCGTCAGGATCAGATGCCGCGTCTCCACTGAGATGGGAAACATCGGATCCAATACCGTCATGTGATTGGGAATCTGGTGCGCAAACCGGGGGCCTTTGCCCATTATCGCGATCACGCCGATCTTTTTCCCACCCATACGTTCCGAATGGCCTATGATGCGCTCAAACGCACGCATACGACCGTGGTCGCGGCCGACAAGGTGTATTTGAGGATTTTGCATCTGGCGGCAACGGTGTGTGAATCAGGAGTTGAGGCCGCATTGGAGCTACTGCTTGCGAACCCTGCACCGATGGCCGAGGAGACGGTCCAGCGCTTGCCGGATGATTCGGAGGTGCAGGTGCCCCGCGTGGATCTGTATGCCTACGACGCCCTTTAATGCCCCAACCTGCTACGGGAGGTTTGCGATGAAGACGATGACGACAAAAGAATTGTCACGTGAATTGCAAACGGGGCTCAAAGCATTGCGTATGCCCGGGATTCGGACTACATTCCAGGAGGCGGCAGATTTGGCCCGGCGGGAGTCGCTGAGCTTTGAGCATTTTTTGCTCACACTGGTGGAACAGGAGCAGCAATCACGCACACACCATCGCATCCAGCGTGCGCTGCGGGCTTCACGCCTGCCCTTAGCCAAAACCTGGACACCTTTGATCGGACGCGACTGCCGTTGAAGATTGACCATCAGTTGTGCACCTTGCTGGAAGGGGGCTTTCTGGATCGCAAGGAAAATGTGTTGGCCGTTGGACCAACCGGGAGTGGAAAGACGCATCTTCTGTGTGCACTGGGGCGGGAGCTGATCTTTCAAGGGCGCCGCGTGATCTTTTACAGTTCCAGTGCACTGGTTGAGGAATTGATCCGTGCAAAGCAAGATCAAGGTTTCCCCAAATTCATCAGACAACTCCTGCGGTATGAGGCACTGATTGTGGACGGTCTCGGCTATGTGCAACACAGTTGTGAGGAGATTGTAGCCCTCTTCCATTTGCTGGCAGAGCGCTACGAACGCGGAAGTGTCTTGATCTCAAGCCACTTGCCATTTTACCAATGGGGAAAGATTTTTCACGATCAGATGACCGCAACGGCAGCGGTATACCGACTGGTGCATCACTGCGTCGTCCTGGAACTCAATCTCACCCAGTTACCGGCACGAAGTCGCACAGCGTCGTAAGACGGTTGGGCAGCAAACCCCAGAAATCACGCCTTCCTGAAACGATATTCCCGAAAACGAATGCAATTGCAGTCAATCCTTGAAATCTGTGTCACTCAAATCAGCCTGCTGTTTGTCTATGTCCGGCAGGCTGTCAGGCAGATAGACATGGGCAAAAATCGTGGAGATTCAGTGTCTGCATTTCGGCTTCGCAGCTCGCTGCTCAGCCTCAATGCAGGCGAACTTTCCATAGTGAAACTTTTAACTCCTGCGACTGTACTTTATAACTGTCGCTGACTCCATATCCTAACTGTCGTTGGACAGCAGTAGCTTTCCCTCTACCCAAAACACTCACGATAGAACCCTCACACATTATAATTGCCTTATATCAACGATGAAACAGATTTCCTCGTTTGTTCGTGCGCTCCCGAGAGTCAGGAGTAGCCTCTTTGTAATCTTATTGATTTCACTGCTTCATCAGGGTGCTAGCGCACAGATATCCGTTACAGGAACAGTAGTGTCAGATGACACTGGCGAGCCCTTATCAGGGGTTACGGTTGTGATTGATGGCACGTTTATTGGTACCATCACGGATCAGGATGGCATGTACGCGATTGATCTCCGAACTGAGGATGATGTATTGGTTTTCTCTTTTGTAGGGTTTCGAACGCAGCGCCACACGGTGACTCCCGGTGTTACACAAATTGATATCCGGATGCAACTTGATGTAGTTGAGATGGAAGAAATCAGTATTGTCGGCGAAGAAGCTAAAATCTTTGCGAGTAATGTAGTTGCTGCTCCAATGATACGCCAGCAATCTCCAGTTACGAATATTACATCTGTTGTTGATAACCTCCCCGGCGTATCCGTTCAGGAAGGGGATGCGTACGGTATGGACGACTGGTCAAGTAATATCGCCATGCGCGGGTTTCATGTTACAATCAATGAATCTCAAATTGGAACAACGATTGACGGGTTCTCAAACGGCACCTCTGACTATTGGAGTGGCTCAAAGGCAAATCGGTATATTGATGTTACAAACTTGGGCAGTGTTGAAGTATCCCAAGGAACTGCCGATATTGCTTCTCAGTCAGTAGAAGCGCTGGGTGGGACATTTAACTATACCACGAACGATCCCGCACCTGAGCGACGTTATATGGTCTCGGCAACTGTCGGCGAGCATGACGCGAGGCGGGTCGCTATGCGTATTGACACAGGGCCATTATTTGGGAAGAACGCCCGGGGTTGGGTAACCGCACTCCACCAACAAGGGACCGATTGGATTCAGGGAGCTGCCGAAAACGAGCGTGAACACTTCGCTACAAAACTTACCTCAACCCTCGGCTCCCTTAATCTTACTGGCTATTTTTCGTATGACAAAATTATAGAAGACGTTTATCAGCGGCTTTATAGTGATGCCGATTTTAGAGCAAATCCGCGCTGGGACCGCTTAATTGGGGACTGGCCGGGCGTACCGTATTTGAATCAATTCTATAGGCGTGGTTGGAGAACAGACCGGAGCAATACTTTCGGGTACATCAAAGCGGATTGGACAACAAGCAAAGGTATTTCAATTACTACGGGAGCCTACGCCCATAGAAATAGAGGCCGAGGGGATTGGCTACCTCCGTACATTGTTGATATAACGGATGATCAAGGCGGGCCGGAATCAGAATTGGCAAGCAATGCACCAATTCGAGGCGGACAGCAACTCGGACTGATCCGCTTTGTAGATCGGGATGGCTCGGCGGTCTCTCCCGAACCTGGGTGTACTTCATCCTATATCTATCACTATTATGGAACTAGTGGCCCGGAGGTTGATCCTGCATGTCATCCGGGAGCGACAGCCGTTCAGTCGTTCCGTCATAGCCACTACGGAAAGGATCGTACCGGAATTACAGCTGATGGAGAATGGTTTACATTAATCAGATCGGCCGGGAGTACGCTCCGCTCTGGAATCTGGTATGAGCGCTCAAATCGTCTTCTTGGTCGGGATTGGCACCGCATACTTGACCCTTCGCTTAATTTCATGTTTGACGAACAGGCTTATTGGCATCAATACGACTGGGAGTTCCCACAGAGCGTATTCAGGTGGTACCTTGAAGAGACTGTTTATGTAGGGCCTGTTACTGCCCGTGCCGGTGTCCGACAGTTTTTAGTTGAACTATCACGCACAGATTTATTTAATATGGATCCAGATTTAACTACAAGTTCTGATTCGGATTTACTCTTTTCTGGTGGTGTCACATACGAGTCACCAATTGAAGGATTAAGGCTATTTGCAGGCTACTCTGAAAATTTTAGGGCGTTCAGTTCTGCACTTCTGGAAGTACCAGGACGGAGCCTTGATGCGCTTGAACCGGAAACCGCTTCGAATATCGACGTAGGGGTACAATTTTCGGGAGATCAGATTGCTTTGAGTGGTACATGGTATGCGGTAGATTTTGAGAATCGTATTGTATTTCTCGGTCCGCAAACAGTAGCTGGACCGAATTACCTTATCCCGGGCGGAGGAGCATACTTCAATGCAGGTGGCTTGGATACGCGTGGATTTGAGCTCTCAGCCACAATACAGCTACCACACCAGGTATCCCTCTATTCTGCCTATACGCGTAATAGCTCGGAATATATTGGTAGTGGTGATCCGCTTGTAGACGAGGAACAAGGGACGTTGCCAGGGACTGACGTTACAGGCATTCCCGACCAGCTTTGGGTTATTTCTGTTGATCGTTCCGGTCCGCTAAGCACAGGGTTTTCAGCTAAGCATACAGCCCCACGTCGCGTAAGTCTGGCCGCTGACTGGTACTCGGATTCTTATTGGATCGTAGATGCTTATATCAGTTTATCAGGAGAATCTTTGGGACGTTTATTTCGGTCAACGGAGTTTTCACTGGTTGCTAATAATCTGTTTAATCAAGCATACCTGTCCGCTATTACAGAGAATGCCGCTTGGCTTGGGGCGTCGCGGACGATCTCAATGACTACTACGATCACGTTCTAACCATGCAAGACTGTTGAAAAAAGGCTATTTTCAGGCCTCAGTCATAGGATTTTCTGCGAAAACGCGCTTGGCTAAAACTCCCTGAGAATTCAGGCTAAGAGAGCCATCCTTTTGTCAACGTGCGTTCTTCTGCATGCTGAATTGCCTCGACCAAGCCGTCTATCATACTTTCCAGTTTCAAGTTCGCTTGTGCATACGCAAGCGCATTTGCTGAGAAATAGTCGCGGTTATCCAGGACAGAGAGGACTGCTTTAACAAGCTCATTGAAGTCGCCATAGCGGGCCTGCATGCCGTTCACATCAGGTTGCAGGTAGGCGATTTCCGGGCTGTGGTAGCGGATCTTCGGATCGGGGCTTGTGCAGGTTACAATGGGGAGGCCTAGGCAAAATGCATGATTAACATTCAGGCCGACGTATCCCGGGCAAACCATTACATCTGCCGCGTATATCAATGGAGCAGAATCTTCCAGGCGCGGGATTGCACCCAGGAGGAATACATTTTTCAAGCCTTCATTTTCAACTCTGGCCAGTAGTTTGGCATGTTCTGGTCCGTCACCAATGAGAACGAGGGCCGTCTGTTCGGTTATTCCCAGGGCTTTATGCAGGTCCAGGAGGATTTCCGGTCGCTTGTCTGCTACCAGACGTCCAATAAAAACCACGATTTTCCCCTGCTCAGGCAAGCCTAGGCGGTTCCGAACACGTGCCTTACCTTCTGCTGCTAATGCACTGTACAGTTCGAACAGTTTGGGAGTATTCAGCGTGTTGCGTGCGACAAAGCAGTGTTTACTAGGTACGTATGAGTGTATTAGTTCGGCGATTTCATCCGTGTAGCAGACACAGCCATCCACTCTTTTTGCAAGTGCTATTCGGTAGAGATCGAATGGATGGAGTTTAGAGAATGCACGTCTATTGGATGAAAAATGCCCCCAGAGCAATGTGCCAATCCCTTTTCTTTTAGCCGTAGCCAACAGACAGGGCAGCGAGAGCGTACGGGGGGATTCTTCTGCCAGCAGGACGGTCGAGTTACATGCAAAAACGGGGCGTATATCTTGAATCAAAGCCCTTTGTCCGCCGATCCAGGTGTTGCGTAGCTGGATGCGCTTATAGGTAGGTGCAGGTCCGCTGGAAAGTGCTTTGAAGGAAATTCCCGGGGGAGTACCTGCACATACGACGAGCCGTCCATTTAGACGATCATTGAGTTCCTCAAGAACAGGTCGCCGATATTCCGGCACAAAGCGAGCCACGTAGGCAATCTGTTTCTTCATGCGCACGTCTGGTGAATTACGTGCTCAAACTGGTTGGTAATTTGCTCAATGTCAAATTTTTTTGTTGCCCAAATTTTCGCTTTTTTTCCCATGGTTTGGCGCAGTTCAGGCGCATCAAGGAGCATCTCGGTTTTTTGTATAAAACCCGTGTGATCGTTGGGTGCAGTGACAAAACCAGCCCCTGACTCTTCAAGGATGCGTGCGGCAAGATTTTCCGTGGGTATAGCCGCAAGAACTGGGCGTCCTGCGCAGAGATAGGTCAGCACTTTGGAGGGCACAGAAAATTGCCCCGCATCTTCCGTGAGCAGAACGAGGAGTACCTCGGCACTGGCGTACATTTCCGGCAGTTGATCCGGGTTTTGATAGGGCAGCACCACCAGGTTGAGAAGGTTGTGTGTTTCAATGGCCTGAGTAAGCCAGTCCGCTCCTGCTCCCTGGGAAACAACCACAACCTGCGCACGCTCTCCAAACTTTTGTGCGAGGTGCACGAGTATAGCCGGGTTGTGCTTCATGCTTAAGGTACCTGTGTAGAGCAGGATAGGGCGATCCTCAAGCCCATGTAGGCGCGCCCATGTCTTAGGCTCATCGGTAGGTTTCTCCAGAACCCCCCAATTCTCGATCACATGACAGCGATTGGGAGCAACATCAAATTCCCGGAGGGCAGGGCGGAAGTCTTCAGTAATTGCGATAACTGCATTACTCTCACGCAGGAGCCTACCTTCCATGGACTGAAAATAACGTCCGATAACCGAAGCGAGTAGCGGCAGTTTCGATTTCAGCACTTTCGATGCTGCCAATCCTATGAGATCCTGTAGCCAGAACACGAACTGTATATCGTGTTGTTTGCACGTCCGCAGTATGCAGTCCTGTGCACTCAGTGGTGCGTTTGCGGAAATAACAATGTCCGGATTGAATTCCAAAATAACATGCGCTGCTAAACGTCCATATTCACGTTCCTGTCTCCAGCGTCGGATGAGGTTGTATTTATTGAATGTTTGTGCTGTCCGAACGGGGAGAAGCGTGAGATTTGATATACTCTCACACACATTGCGAGGGGTTGTGACAAGACTGTCACAGTATGCGTGTGCCACCTCATGTCCACGGTTTTGCAGAGCACGGCTGAGCGTGATTGGGAAAGCGTAGGCCCCGAAATCGTGAATTAATATTCGCATCAACCAATCGTATGTTCAAGCTGAAAGTGAAGAACGGGCAAAACGAGGGCGTATCTGTCAGCTATTCGGGTGGTAGCCTGACCTGTGATTGATAGGACTCTCCAAAGATTGAAAGCGTCACTCAACTTGACTGTGATTGTTCGAATTTGGATCATCCGGACGCATGCTGTTAATTTCCGACCGGTCTCGCATTATTCGTTGTCCGGCACCGGCAGCCAGTCCGGCAGCAATGGCAATAACGAAAAGATAGTTTTTGAGAAAAAACGGATTTTGTGTCAATGTCGAAATCGTTAATGCAATCAGGGGTACGGCGCCCGCCAAGCCTGCCAAGCGAGTCCAGCGTTCGGCAGAATCACTCCGGAACGCTCGCAAGCCCAGCCTGACCACGGAATACCAGAAATACAGTACTAACCCAAGCCCCCAGATCCCATACTTGTACCACAGTCCGATGTATCCATTATGCACGAACGAATCCGTATCTGTTGATTGATGAACAATGTCAAAAAACAGGTAGGATACTCCGGGGCCATGTCCAATGAGTGGGTTCGTTGCAATTTTCTCAAGTACGGCACCAGTTTCCCTAAACCGGTTCACGAGAGACAGGTCCTGCGTAAAAGCTGTGGCAATGGAGCCGAAGCGTTCAGTGATCCCTTCGAGGATCACACCTAGGAATGGCCCGATCAACACGTAACCCACCCCCAGAATTACAAAGCTAACAATGGTCCCGACCGTCAGCATTTTGATGCGCTCGGGGGTACGAACGAGCAAAACAAGGACAGCTGCACCGAAGGCAAAAGCAAGCCAGAACCCACGGGCCTGAGTCATGATCAAGCCGGCGACTGTGAGCGCCAGAGCAACCGATGAAAGCAGAACTGGGAAGAAACCCTTGGCATACACCAGCAATGTTAGACTCATGAGTGCACCAACCATGAGTAAACAATCATTAACGACAACCCGTGAGCCGGCCACCTGCCATAACGCAGTTGCCCCCGCCAGATCAGATGCGTAGTTGAATGTGTTCAACAATGCGACTCCTGCACTCATAAGCACCACAGTAGTAAGCATGATCCTCGGTCCGAATTTGTGATGGACCACAGTATGCTTTACTGGAAAGTATATTAGCAACATTGACAGCGAAATCAGCTCGCTGGCTGCTACCCTGAAATCTCCGTGAAATACTGCGGTAAGGATCAGGGTTGCCGGAAGCAAACACAGAAATATGGCCAGAGATCGATCTACTTTTTCAGTCAGAATATTTTCTGATCCCAAAACAACATGGCGCAGGAACCACATCATAAGTACTGCAAACAGGTAAGCAGCATAGGCAACCTCCATCACCTGAAAGCCGCTCTCATTGGAGGCTATCAGTACGAAACCAACGATGGCTACCACTAGGTTGATAAAGGGGTTTGCAAAGAAAAAGCACATGGCCACTGCACCGAGTATTGCCACAGGCAGTACAACTGCGTAGACCACAGATCCAGTGGTGGCAAGTGCCAGTGCCAGTGCCAAGCCCAGGATGAACCCGACAGTGATCACTGTATTACCGGTACGGTACAGTTTTAGAGGAGTTGATAGGGCGCCAACCTGTCCCATGTCGCGTTTTTCTTGGGCACCGAGGGTTTACCTCAATAGTAAGGTATCTCGGCTTATCTGGAACTCAGATGTTCGGCAATCAGTGTATGATTTTTTCTCCACCAGGTACTGATCAGAACGTAGAGTATGGAGAGCAGGAAGCCTGAGAACGTACTGACAACGCAAATAGCTGCGCGCCAAGGGCGTGCTTTCTCAACAGGTGGTATAGCGGGGTCTAGAACCTGGACCGATTGCGATGCGCGCTCTTCTTCCAGTCTCGCTTCTTCCAATACCGGCCGGGTAAACTCGAGAAGGGCCCCCAAGATAACTGTGTCCGTCTGTAATTTGATGAATTTGTGTGCAACTTCCGGCAGGATGTCCTGGGCTATCGGCATAATTCGTTCCTGCCCCTCCAGTGCCTGATTGTAGGATTGCCAGGCCTGATCAACTGCCCGTTGTGCTGCACGTGTCTGTGAGTGACTGTCACCGTACAGAAATCGCAGGTTATCGAGCTCGAGGTCGGCCACGAGGATTTGAGTCCGCCATTCTGCAAGTACTTCCGCAAATGCGGCTCCCTGGGTGGGTAAATCCAATACACCTGTCTCTTCCTGGAGTATTCGTGTAGCCAGCATTACTGCGGCCAGACTGTCTTCGAACGATGTATAGCGTTTTTCTACAGTAAGGCGATACGCACGGGCAGTTTGCGTTGACAGGTCTATTCCGATCCGGTTCAACTCCGAGACAAAGAAGTTAGCCATATCGGCCGCACGCTGCGGGTCTTTATCATAGGCCTGAACGGACAGGTAGTTATATTCATTATCCACAACAAATTCGACATTCCCCTCCAGCTCCTCAATAGCGTATTCCATAGGGGCTTCACTGTCGGCAAGATCATACACCTCTATGAGATCGAACTCTTCCACAACACTTTGTTTTACTGTGCGACTATCCAGTATGGCAAGCTGTTGCTGGTAATCGCTGACCAATCCTCCAAGTAGTGATGAGGCGCTGCCTCCGAGACGCCCACTGATGACCCCCGAAAGTAAGCCGGAAGATGTTTGTCCGGGGATCAGGAGGCGTGTCTCGGCCATATACCAGTTCGACAGAAAGAGGCTGATAACTACCGCAGCTGCTCCGGCGAACCCGGTGACCCCGATGATCAACCAGCGCTGCTTGAGCAAAGCGCGAAAAAATGCCCAGAAGGATACCTCGTTTGGGGATGTTGAGGGGCTAGTCATTGAGCACGTTCCAGAGAACAAGTGTTACGGTTGCTGCGACAGATAGGCCCCCAATCAGGATCTGAAATTGCTGTGTGCGTGCTTGACGGGCACTCACGGTTAGCTGTTCCAGACGATAAACGAAAATAGTATCTCCCGGGCGCACGGGTTCATTCAACCCCTGGCGCACCGAGGAACTGCCTCCGTCATAGATGTAAACATTTTCGGCCTCTGGCCCTAGGCCTCCGGAACGATCTACATAGTGCTGGGCGGTCATCCCTGACACAAAGGTTACATAACCTGGCTGAGGAACGTGTCCAGTTACCAGGACCGTGCCTTCGTCACGCGGAAAGATCAGTCGATCTCCGTCGTAGAGCACAATATCTTTGTTACTGCCGGTCAATGCTCCGGCAATGTCTGCGGCTACATGGCTGCCGACTTCACCGGAAAAAGGTCTCTGAAAGCTTTCAGAGAACAATTGGCCGGTTGGGTCATTGTCGGGGGTTGGTATCAACTGAGATTCCGTAAGGTTCTCAGGAGCATCTACTAGAATATTTTGGCTTGTACGTTCCAGTGTGGCCGCACTGGTGCTGGCACCGTCTCTGAGTCCACCTGCCAGTTCGACCAACTGGGTTAGCGTCGTTATGCCCCCCTCTATGCGGTACTCGCCGGGGTATTCAACCCACCCTTCGATTTTTGCTGTGGCAGTTTTCTGCTCATAGACAGTGAGGTGGTCGCCGGCCATGAGAGGCTGTTCTCTCATTGAGTTCTGTTCCAACTCCTCAATGCTTTGATCAAGTACCGTATAGTAGTCTCCATCACTCCATCGTATAAGGCGGAACTGAACTGCCCCATCAAGCGAGCGCCCTCCTGTTGCAAGGTCAAGGAGACTGGCAATAGTATCGTCGGGGCGCCAGTCGTATAGGCCGGGCCATGCGATATCACCGGAAATACGTACACCCTCACGAATTTCGTGATAAGCAGGAACATTGATTCGATCACCATCCTGCAGGAACGGATTGTAATCTGTATTACCTGTCGTCTGGTAACGGGGCAGATCAATCAGATCTTCTGTTCCGTCTGCACGTTGCACCCGGATATTCCTCAGTGCAGGCTTGTAGGCCTCATTGGTTTCCGGTCGGAACAGTTGTTCAGGAGCCACAAAATCAACTTCTACATCTTCGCTGGTTTGTCTCGTGGTCATTACACCGGAGGAGAGAGCCTGGAATACAACATCACTTACACGCGAAACGGGAAACATCAGGTATCGACCAGTTTTGATAACTGAGCCTGTGACATGAACATAGAAGCTTCGGGCCTGCGCTAGGGAGAAGCTGATGGGGGCATTTGCATATCTGGATTTAAGCAGCTTTATTGCACTACGTTCGACCTCTGCCAACGTTTTGCCACCGGCATCCAGGATGCCGACCTCTGGAAGAGGTAGTATGCCAGAAACTGAGACGGTCAGTGGAATTTCGACTGGGCTCAGGCCTCCAATCATTACACGGAAGACGTCGCCGGGACCAACTAGATATTCATTGGGATCAACGGCACCCTCCAGTGCGAGGAAGCCGGATTGCCCAATCTGTGTAAGCATGGCTCTTCTGAGTTCCTCCTGGGGGTCATCCGGGGTCAGACTGAGAGAGGACACGCTGTTAGGAGTGATCTGAGCACTGGCTGGTACAGTTAGTGCCAGAAAAAAGACAGCAACCCAGCAGACGGTGAGCTTTCGCATCGGCGAAGAAGATTTCACGAACAAAGGGACAACGGAGTAGCCGATGCAGCGATGTATGGGATGGAAGCTGAGCGGAAAGTGGAGCATCCAACGATGCGTGGCAAAGCATGTTTCGGCATTAAACTTCGAAGTACATGATTTTTTCTGAGCATTGTCTGGTAGAGGCATGAAAGCAGTTAATTGATGTACATCATTAGTGCGGATTACGGACACGATCTGGCTGATTGATTATGTTTGTCGTGAACAATGTTGTATACACATGGAACGGCATACAATAACACGGGTACCCGCATATTCCAATTTATTGCCAACTCACACGTGTTATCTGCAACTGCCCCGGCCAAGATCAATCTGGGATTGCATGTATTACGCAAGCGAACAGACGGCTATCATGATCTGGCCACAGTGTTTCATCCAATAAGCTGGGCCGACACACTCACAGCAGATCACGCGGATACTATTAGCCTAACCTGCACGGACACGACGGTGTCCAGTGGGGAGGGTAACCTAGTTGTACGCGCGGCCAGACTACTTAAGGCCTCTAGTGGGGTTGATCTGGGTGCAGTACTCCACCTGAGGAAGGTTTTACCACACGGCGCGGGGCTTGGTGGCGGATCAAGCGATGCCGCAACCGTGTTGCAAATCCTGTGCAAGCTCTGGCGCCTAGATTGCACGACGATACCACTTGCGTCGCTGGCATTGGGCCTTGGATCAGATGTGCCGTTCTTTTTGCGACGGTGTACTTCATATGCGCGAGGCAGGGGCGAAGTGCTTTCTCCTCTGGAAGGTTATCGTTTTCCCTTTAGTCTGGCAGTTGTGGTCAACCCTGTTCGTATTTCAACGGCATGGGCTTTTCAGCACGTTGAGGTACGCAAGACTGGTCGTGCAGATTTAGCCGAAGTGGTTCGCTCCAATGACTTAGATCTTTGGAGGCGTGAATTGACCAATGATTTTGAGGGGCCTGTATTTTCGCAGTGGCCTGTACTTCGTAGGACTAAAGCTGACTTGCTGCGTGCAGGCGCGCGTTTCGCATCCCTCACAGGGACGGGTTCAGGGGTTTATGGTGTGTTTGAGAGCTACAAGCATGCTGAGGACGCCTCTAAAGAAGCCGCAGCAAGGGGCTGTGCGACTTGGTGTGAAGGTCCGCCTTAGTCATTAATTGACGATCTTATCAGCTCCCAAATAATAGCACCGCTGATTTTTTCATGTCTCGAATAGTACTCTTATTGTTGGTCTTAGTCCTCTTTTCTGCCTGTGGCAACACGGAGCGTCAGCCCAATGTAATTATCATTTTAGCTGATGATCAAGGATGGGGAGATTTGTCTATAAATGGCAATACCAGCATCAACACATCAAACCTCGATCGAATGGCTACCTCAGGGGTCAGGTTCGATCGCTTCTATGTTAGTCCTGTTTGCTCTCCGACCCGTGCTGAGCTTTTGACAGGGCGGTATCACACACGGTCGGGGGTGCATGGGACCAGTGCAGGTTCAGAGCGCATGAATGCAGACGAGACAACACTTGCTGAGTTATTCCAGGAAGCTGGCTATGTGACGGGTGTGTTTGGGAAGTGGCACAACGGGCAGCAGCCTCCATATCACCCCAACAGTCGGGGGTTCGATCATTTTTATGGATTTGCCTCTGGACACTGGGGGCATTATTTCTCGCCGCCTCTTGAATTTAATAGTGAACTCGTTCAGGGGGAGGGATATCTACCGGATGACCTGACGCAGGCAGCTATGGAGTTCATCAACGAAAATCGGGAATCTCCATTCCTGGTTTTTTTGCCCTACAACACCCCGCACTCTCCTATGCAGGTGCCGGACCAATGGTGGGACAGCGTACCAAGATTACTTCAGAATCATCGTGACCCTGAACGGGAGGACACGCTGCACACACGGGCAGCACTCGCGATGACCCTCAATATCGATTGGAATGTGGGGCGTGTGTTAGCCTTACTGGATGAATTGTCTCTGTCTGAGGATACCATTGTGCTTTATTTCTCGGATAATGGTCCTAATGGTGCACGTTGGAATGCAGGGATGAAAGGTAGGAAGGGATCGACTGATGAAGGCGGGGTCCGTTCGCCTCTTCTGATGCAGTGGACGGGTACAATTGCTGCGAACGCCGTGATCACTGATATCACTGCTGCTATTGATTTAATGCCAACATTGGCTGAGCTTACCGGCCTCGAACTCAATACTCGATATCCGTTGGATGGAGTCAGTTTTGCACCTCTGCTTACGGGCAATGCTGATGTTGCCCCGGAGCGTATGATTTTTTCGCACTGGAATGGACGTACCAGTGTACGTACACAAACACATCGGTTGGATCATACGGGACAGCTATTCAACATGGTTGATGATCCGGACCAGCGACAGGATGTAGCAGTTGAGCATCCTGAGCTGGCCGACTCTCTCCGCCAAGTGAGGGATGCCTGGATCGACGAAGCGGTACCTGAGATATTTGAGGATAGGCCATTCACGGTGGGACATGCGGACTATGAGGTAACCTGGTTACCTGCCCGGGATGCAGTGGGATCGGGTGGAATTCTTCGCTCCAACAGGTACCCGAATGATAGCTTCCTTACAAACTGGACGAGTGCGGATGATGCTATTATCTGGGACACTGAGGTTCTTACGGCGGGGAATTATATGGCCACGCTGTACTATACGGCTGCAGCAGGTGATGAAGGGGCGCAAATCACTCTGAGTTTTGGTGATGGTCTAGCGGAAGCAATGATTGTTGAGGCACATGATCCACCGGAATATGGAATGGATGAAGACCGTGTACTTCGGATTGAGTCGTATGTAAAGGACTTTCGTCCGTTGCCACTGGGGCAGATTTTTCTTGAAGCAGGGCGCAAACCTCTATCACTGCGCGCGACCAGCATCCCAGGTACAGCGGTTGCTGATATTCGGCTTTTACGGCTGGAGCGTGTCACTGACCAGGATTCCTAAGGACCTTCTTCACGTTCTCGTCAGAAATCGTTTGCTGGATCTTCGTCGGCTGCTGATTGAGATCACGGTCACGATACTTCTTGCTGAAGACTTTAGTACTGGTCATGTGCACACTCTCCCGCTTGGTGGTCCGTGATCTTGATTCGCGCATTCAAACTGGGTAGTCGCACCAAAAGGCCGAATACTGCGGCACCGCGATCTTGAAATCCTCCCGGTGCTCCTGGTCTGTGTGATAGACCGGCGTCCATTGTCTAGTTTCAATTAGAATGACAGCGACATTTGGGGATTTTATGCGTGAACATGTGCTTTCCTGCAAAACGGGAACAACAGCTGGCAGCTGGCGAACCAGGTGCGGATAAAGTAATAACTACCGCTCAGTGGTAATGCCTAAGAAACTGACTACCGGCCTGTATGACAAAGTCTTAACGGAAGGGGATCACTATGTCGTAGAAGGGGATCCATTACTACGGGCTTACACGGAGGAGCTGCAGAATCATACTGGGGTCAGACTGTTGTCTCAGCATCTGAACAAACTTATCGAACGTGCACTCACTGGTCAGCACACGGAGGCCCAAGTTGAATTGACCAATCACCTGATTCGGATTATCGAAGAAAGCCCGCGAGGTGATGTAGTACAGCAATCAGATTTTGTGACAAACACCCGGTTGAAAGAGCTTGTACGAGGGATCCAAGCGCACACAAAGACACAGACCCGGCGGCCGGAAATCCCCCTTTCGCACTCAGAGCTATTAACGAATGCTTCAAATGACCACCGCATTGGATATGAACTGAAGCGGGAAATCGAGTCTGCCGACCAGATCGATGTTCTGGTAGCATTTATCAAGTGGTCGGGACTTCGTCTTGTACGCGAAGCATTGCAGGATTTTGTCGCAAGGGGAGGATGCCTACGGGTGATCACTACGGTCTATATGAAGGCAACTGAGCGGAAGGCCATTGATGAACTGATCCAGATAGGCGCTAAGGTGAAAATCTCGTATGACACCCGACGGACACGACTTCATGCAAAAGCATGGTTGATTCGCCGCAATACGGGTTTTTCAACTGCTTTCGTTGGTTCGTCAAACCTCAGCGCAGCGGCACAGCTGGATGGACTTGAATGGAATGTCCGGTTGTCCAAAGTGGACGCCGGCCGAATCATTGACAAAATCGAAGCTGTCTTCAACGGCTACTGGGAAGACATTGAGTTCGAAACCTATGATGGAAGCCCAGAAGCCCAAAAACAATTTAATGAAGTCGTCAAAGATGAGCCTCGGCCTGATCCCATTATCAGGCTGGATGTTCATCCTTATCCGTTCCAGCAGGAAATCCTGGACAAATTGGATGTGGAACGCACGATCCACGGTCGAACACGCAATCTCGTTGTTGCAGCCACCGGTACGGGCAAAACTGTCATGGCTGCACTGGATTACCGTCGACTAGCCAACCATGGGAGTCCGCTTCGTCTCCTGTTTATTGCCCATAGAAAGGAAATCCTGGAGCAGGCACGCACGACTTTTCGAGATGCCTTGAAGCACAATAGCTTCGGGGAATACTACGTGGATGGATTACAGCCCGAAAGATGGGACCATGTATTTGCTTCCGTTCAGTCCCTTGCAAACTTTGATCTCGGCAAGCTCTGTCCGAAGCATTTCGGGATGATTATTGTAGATGAATTTCATCACGCCGCTGCAAAAACTTATCAGAGACTCCTTGGGCATTTTCAACCCTGTTATCTGCTTGGACTCACTGCGACTCCCGAACGTGCGGACGGAAGAGATATTCTGTCCTGGTTCGGAGGCCGCATCGCCGCAGAACTGCGAGTCTGGGATGCCATTGATCGTGGCCTCTTGGTTCCTTTCCATTATTTTGGGCGACATGACGGTGGAGACTTATCTTCCGTGCGATGGGTTCGGGGTAAATATGACGACGCTGAGTTGAGCCGACTCTTTACCGCTGATGACATTCGTGTACGCAAGATTCTGAAAGCGGTCCGAGATCACATTTCCGATCCGCTTGAGATGCGTGCGCTGGGATTTTGTGTAAGTATTTCCCATGCCGAATTCATGACGCGAAAATTCAACGATGCGGGAATACCTGTCGCCTACATTACGGGGAAGACTCCCAAAGAAGAACGAAAAATCGCTCAGTACCGGCTAAGAAAGTGCGAGGTGAACGTACTCTTCTCTGTGGATGTACTCGGAGAGGGTGTAGACATCCCTCCGGTGGATACCATCCTGATGCTGAGACCAACCAGCAGTGCCACCGTATTTACCCAGCAATTGGGGCGTGGGCTTCGTTTCTCGAAGGGCAAAAACTGTTTAACGGTCCTGGACTTTATCAGTAATAGTGCGAGACAATTTCGCTTCGACCATGCACTTCGGGCTATGCTTGGGGGAGGCACACGTAAATCTATTAAGAAGGCGGTCGATGATGACTTTCCTGCCCTGCCATCAGGATGCTCTCTCCAGTTGGATCGGGAAAGTCAGGAAGTCATTCTGAACAATCTGAAGTCGCAACTTCGTTACAGACGCAACGAACTGGAGCGTTTGCTTCGCCACTTGGGAGACCAGGCCAATTTGAAGACCTTCCTGGATGAAGCGGATTTGTCAATCGAAGATTTCTATTCCAAAAAACCTCATAGTTTTGCATTGCTGTGCCGGAGGGCAGGCATTCCCACTGTCACTGAAGGGCCGGACGAGGCTAAAATTGCTCCCAGATTACGGCTGTTGATTCATGCTGACGATGCTCTCCGACTCAGGTTCATACGCCGGGCTGCCGAAGGTAGTCTGAACGTGAGCGAGTTGTCCGAACAGGATCGGCGCCGACTCCTTATGCTGGTATGCATACTGCTGGACGGCAAAGCTGCAAACGATCTAAGCGCAGGCTACAACAATATTCTTAATCATCCTGCTATTTGTAAGGAACTCCTCTCTCTGACAGATTTGCTGGAAGAAAATATTGCACATGTACCTCCTCCGTATATGGTTAACCCTGATATTCCACTGGAATTACATGCCAGATATTCGATATTAGAAATTGCGGCCGCATTCAACCTAGTTAGAAAGGGACAATTGATGCGTATACGAGAGGGAGTCTATTTCGATAAGTTGACGCACTGCAATCTGCTTTTCGTGACCATACAGAAACCCGAAAAATATTATGCCCGTTCTACAATGTATCGGGACTATGCCATTAGTCGTCGCCTATTTCACTGGGAATCCCAAAACACCACTAGGCCAGACAGTCTACGGGGACGCCGTCATACAGAGCATGAAGCTCTTGGGGTGACTCCTTTGTTGTTCGTGCGTACCGCCAAAAAAACTGATTCTGGAATGACAATGCCATATCAGTTTTTGGGGCCAGTATCTTATCAGTCGCATGAAGGGGAACAGCCCATGAGCATTATCTGGGAAATGAAGCAATTAATTCCGGCCGACATCGCGCGCACTGCGCGCCTTGCCGCTTAGCGAGGCAGCCCCCATGACGTTTTAAAAACTATACCAGATCAACTCGGACTATCCCGGAAGGAACAACGAATTTCATAACGGTGGGATGCACTCTAATACCCCAGAGGGGATTCCCCGAAACACCGTCGCACGGTCTATTTGGTCTGGTTCTGGCGTCTGGGATCCTCTTAATCTCGGGGCTAATTCCAGAGAATGTTGAGATGCATTTGGCTGATTCGGTAAGGATATAGCATGGTGTGATATTACCATGTCACGCGATCTGCCGGATCAGACTTATCCCCGGATGTCCGACTCGGTGGAGGATCGGGAAAGTAACTATTTATGCTGATTATTGACTCCTCACTATTGGTCACATGCGTCATGAATTCACCTACCACAAACAGAGCGTTGTGTGCCCCCTGCCCCCAATAGCTGGATCGAAAGGTCATGCGTCGATCATTGAAGCCAACCCATGCACCGCTAACCAACTCTGGATGCATCAGCATGAACCAGCCGTCTCCACCCCCATTCCTGACTCCGGTTCGCCGATCGGTGCGACCTTGCGTTGTTCCAGTTTTGCCGGCAAAGTCGTAGCTGGCAAGGCCGTAGCCCGTTCTAATGCGGGTGCCTGTACCATAGTTGATCACATCACGAAGCATATCTGTGATGGTAGCTGCGGTTTGCTCGGAGAGCCTTTCTTCCCGAATGGATTGATGTTCGTACAACACAGTACCATTCTCGTCAAGTATTCTAGTCACCATTACAGGCTCGTTTAGAAATCCCTGGTTGGCAAAAGTACTGTACGCGACCGCCAGTTCAAGTAGTGTAACTTCGCTCGTTCCCAAGGCCAATGAACGAACCGGGTTTAACTCGCTGTTGATCCCCATATTCTTAGCGAGGTTGGCCACATTCAGCGGATTAATATTCTGAATGATCTGTGCAGTGACGGTATTTAAAGATTTTGCCAACCCTTCCCTCATGCTAACACTGTCACCAGAAACCGCATTCCCATAATTACTTGGACTCCAAACCACCCCTGTAGATTCATCCACATACTGGTAGACCGAGTCTTTGTACATCTTCTCAGGTGAATAGTCACTGTCGATAGCAACTGCATAGGTGAATGGTTTAAAAGTCGAACCGGGCTGTCTTTTTGCGACGTTGACGTGGTCATACCAATCTTTTTCAAGAGTTCGACCACCAATCCAGGCCTTTATGTGCCCATCTCTGGGGTCTATAGCAACGAATCCGACTTCCAAACGACTTTTGGCAACCTTGAGTGAGTCGATAAATTCTGGATTACTTTTCAGTTCACGCAATGCTTCATGCGAACTCATTCCCTGACTCCGAAGTGTTTTGTACCTGGGTGTTTCTCCGATATAGGTATTCAGATCTGAGGAGTTGTAGCGTTCCCAGAACCATGCCCAACGATCTTCGGGGTTTGCGTGACAGGGGTCATTCATGTACTTTTTCAGATCTGTTCCCCAGTCTAATCTTGGACTTCTGGGGGCGCTCCATTCGCAGTCAACCACGGCCTGTAGGGAATCCAAGGTGGTCCTGGCGGCTTTCTGGGCCATAGATTGCACTCTTGAGTCGAGTGTGGTTTCGATCCTCAGGCCAGTGGCATATATGTCTCTACCATTTTCGTGCCCCCATTTTGTAAGCCATTGACGCACCTGTTCAGCGAAATGTGGAGCAAAGCTGTCCGTAACGTCTGCTGTACGGATATTGGTGACCGTGGAGGAATCCCTGATTGCTTCATAGTGCTCCCGGTTCAGAAAATCTTGAGAGACCATACGGTACAGGACCGTATTACGACGTGCCTGTGATTGTTCTGGGTTTCGCACTGGATCATAGCGATAGGTTCCTTTAAGCAATCCAATCAGCGTTGCACTTTCCAATATATCCAGGTCAGTAGCTGATTTTCTAAAATAAGTCCGTGCGGCAGCTTCAATTCCATATGCATTATAGAGGAAGGGAACAGTATTTAGATACATCTCGGCGATCTCGTCCTTAGCATAGAGCCGCTCAAGTCGTACCGCTGTAACCATCTCTTTGAGTTTGCGCGTCACACTGACTTCGAATCCAATCTGCTCGTTATAGATATTGCGCGCCAGCTGTTGTGTGATAGTTGAACCGCCTTGACGCTCAAAGGGAAGTCCAAGCTCTCCAAGGATGGATTGGGTAACGGCCGAAGTCGTGCGAAAAAGGCTGATGCCCCAATGATCGTAGAAGCGGTGATCTTCGGTTGCAATCAGCGCGTTACGCACGTGTACTGAAATGGAATCATATGTAATCCAAGAACGGTTCTCCAGTCCATAGCGAGCCAGTTCTTCACCATCTGCTGTATACGCTACACTTGCGTACGACAGTTGAGGGTTTTCGATTTCCCGCAAAGATGGCGTATCCAGGGAAAGAATCAGCATGTAGACGAATAGAAGAACCGACCCAAGGACGACCGGTATGGTCGGGATACTCAGAACAAAAGCAGCCTGGGCGATCTCAGGTTTGCGAAAAACGCGGAGGAGAAATCCTCGATATCCTTTGCGTGCAGGTGAGCGCGGTTTGTATTTTTTACGTGGCATGAGTAGTACGAGCGTACGATAGGCTATCGTGCGACTTTCTTTTTTATTGGTTGATGCCTATAAGTCCTTTGCACAATGAAAGTAAGGTGATCGTTCCATTTTTATGATTGTTATGACAGGCCAGTTTTCTACGAGTATTTGTTCAGGTCTTCAGTGGCATTGGATCCAGGTTCAACGTGCGTCGCAATTGGTAGTGCTGTCTAGAGCACAGATATTGGGTTCTCGTAGGAAGATCACAGTATTTCGTTCAACCTCATACAAATTCCGGCAGATGCATAAAGAGAAAAAGACTGGAATCTTCTAGGGTTTAGCTGCTAAGGGACTCGGGGTATAATAAGTCTAGACGGTGATCTCAGAAACGTTTAAGGCCTGGCATCGTCCTTATGCAGGGTGCTATTGCATAGAAGAATTTGTGCAAGTATTTGGGATTATTTTCCAGAGGTCGATCGAATCTGACCAAGTGTGTAGAGCTATTGTTGTTGGTAGCGCCCTTGCGGGCATTGCAACCTAATGGTAATACAAGTGCTATAAGGAGACGAGATTATAGATATCTGGGATGGTGTATTCCTCGTACGGTGGTTTAGGTGGTTATGGTGCATTTCCACCTGTCATCAAGAACCTGTTAATCATAAACGGGCTGGGTTTCCTTGCCCAGTTTGCTCTCGGAAATCTTCCGCTTCTGCAATGGTTTGCATTGTGGCCGCTAGGGCACGGATTCCAAGTGTATCAACTTGTAACGTATAGTTTCCTTCACGGGGGGATCACTCACATATTATTCAATATGTTCGCGCTGTGGATGTTTGGCGCTCAGATTGAGAATACATGGGGTTCCAGACGCTTTGCAATCTATTATTTTGTCTGTGTGATTGGTGCCGGCTTTGTGCAACTTGCTTCTACTTATTACTCGGGAGCGATCTGGCCTACAATCGGCGCATCAGGCGGCGTATTTGGAATACTTCTTGCCTTTGGCATGATGTTTCCAGAGCAGCGTATTATGCTACTTTTTCCACCGATCCCAATGAAGGCTAAGTATTTTGTGATTGGGTACGGCATACTAGAGCTTCTTTTCGCAACGACTGATTTCCAGCCCGGAGTGGCAAACCTGGCACATTTAGGTGGAATGGCAGCTGGATTTCTGATGATCATGTACTGGCGTGGACGGCTACCCTTTAAACCTAGACGGTCGGATTACTACGGATAAGCTGAATAGCCTACTTCTGTAACTATGGTGCAGCCGAGGCTTTCGACCGTGTCAAGTAAGGCAGCTGCAGGAGAATCCACAATAACACGTTTTTTCAAGCTCAACGAGTGGCATTGCCTATTGGAGGTCTCAAGCTGTGTTGTTTCTGGCGGGTGCCGGTATTGGGTTGCATGATGGACAACACCTTATCTCGTGCATCCATTTTCCGAGTAGTCACTAATAGACTCAGCGGTTGAGGATACTCACCGTTATGATCCCCTTCGAGAATACAAAGACGATAAGACCATCCGCCGTTCCTGCCGATACGTGATAAGGTTGAGTCTGTTATTATATGCTGATTGGTTGCCGGTCCTAAGGGAGCATTGCAGCTGAGGTAACAACGCTAAAATTGGGGATTTATAGGGAATTATACATGCATCGGGGGTTCGTTTTTGGATTACTGCTTGTGATTGGCGGCGCATGCAGTTCACCTTCTCCACCCAATATCGTGCTCATAATCGGCGATGATCATGGGTATCCATATTTTGGTTTTACGGGATCAGTCGATGTCCATACGCCACACATGGACCGTCTAGCGCATCAGGGTACGCTCTTTACACAGGGCCACACAACGGACAACCACTGTCGTCCAGCTCTACAAACACTCAGTACGGGGTTGTATCCCATACAGTATGCTGTCCAGATGGAAGAATTCAAGGCAAGGGAGCAGGCAGCCGATCCCGAATACAACCGACTTTCCTCCGAGGACCAGATACAATGGGATTTTATGTATGAAGCCAATGTCATGCGCGAATTTGAGACCCTTCCTGGTCTATTGGCTCGCGCAGGCTATATCAGCTTTCAGGCAGGCAAGTGGTGGGAGCAGTCTTTCGCCAATGGGGGATTTACCGAAGGTATGTCCAAGGGATGGTCTCCAGATGAGGTTGGCAAACCAGGTTTCTTCGGAAAACTCGTGGGAGGTGATGGTGTAGAGTTCGTCCGGGAGACATCCCAGCCTGTGTTTGATTTTATTGACCGTAATGTAGACAACCCTTTCTTCCTGTGGTATGGGCCATCCCTGCCGCACGTTCCTTTGAATCCCCCCGAAGCGTACTATGCCCGGTATAGAGGTACCGAGCTGTCTGAGTCGGCCAAGGAATATTATGGCAACTGCACATGGTTTGACGCCGGAGTTGGAGATTTGCTCAACCACCTGGAAATGCGCAAGCTTACGTCGAATACACTGATTGTATATGTGAACGATAATGGTTGGGAGCAACCACCCTTCGAAGAATACAAGGACGTACCGATACTCTACAATAACGGTGGTCCCAATGGTAAGCTCTCATTGCATGATCAGGCTTTTCGATCACCGATCATCTTCAACTGGCCCGGCACGATCAATCCTGCTGTTTTTGATGACGTGCTTGTAAGCAGTGCAGATCTAATGCCAACGCTGCTAGACTATGCAGCCGTAGAGATACCGGAATACCTACCAGGGGTGTCCTTGCGTCCGGTGATTGAAGGTCGTGGCAGCATTCAGAGAGATGCTTTGATTGGCCGGGTTACGCAAATGCGATCTGAGACCGACCCAATGGGCAAGCGTCAGACTGGGTATTACGTTCGTACGCGCCAATGGCACTTCACCTCCACGGAAGGAGAGATCCGGCTCTTTAATATGGAGGAAAATCCATTCGAAGATGTGAGCGGAGATTACTCGGAGCTTATCCCAGGATTTCTGGAGCAGATTGAAGACTGGGCGGAAGAATTCAGCTCTCCTGTTCTGGATCCCAGTCTTCAATAGCCTCCAAAACTGTCTGTACAATCTGAGATTCAGGCACCGTACCAACGACCTTGCCCTGCTTGAACAGGTGCGCTCTCCCACGTCCAAGCGAAATGCCAAGGTCAGCCCCCTGTGCCTCGCCGGGGCCGTTTACTGCGCAACCCATCAATGCCACCGTCAAGTCCTTCTCAAATTTGCGGGCATTTACCGCAGTCTCTACTTCCTCTACGATCGTAAACAGATCGCCGTTTAACCGACCACATGTAGGGCATGCGATGACGTTAACCCCTGGACGACCAAGCCGAAGTGACTTCAGGATTGCGTGTGCAGTCTCAACCTCTTTCACGGATTCGGTAGCCAATGAAACGCGGATAGTATCCCCAATGCCATCGGCCAACAATGCGCCAATACCAATTGAGCTCTTGATCGTACCTACTTTGAAAGAACCGGACTCAGTCACACCTAAGTGAAGAGGGAAGTTTGTATGCTCGGCCACGAGCCGATAGGCCTGAATCATGAAAAACACATCGGAGTGCTTTACGGAAATCACAATATCTTCAAAGCCGTGTCGTGCACAGATTTCGACGTGGCGCATTGCGCTCTCCAACAGTGCCTCTGGTTGTGGATAGCCATATTTATCCAGAATATCACGTTCCAGTGACCCGCCGTTAACTCCGATACGAATTGGAGTATGGGCTTCTTTTGCAGCAAGTAGAACCTCACGCTCCCATTCCTCTTTGCCGATATTTCCGGGATTGATCCTGACTTTTGCAACACCAGCTTCAATGGCTTTCAAAGCATAGGTGTGATTAAAGTGAATGTCGGCGACAATGGGCACGCTGGCCCCCTGCACGATGTCCCGGAGTGCTTCGGCATCTTCCGGCCTTGGAACAGCCACACGAACGATATCAGCACCGGCTTCTGCAAGTTGGGCGATCTCATTGAGTGTTTCGCTAACTTTATAGGTCTTGGACACCGTCATGGACTGTACAGCGATTGGTGCCTTTCCACCAATTTGCACTGGACCTACTTGGACGGGGCGAGAGTCTCTCCTGGGGCGTTGCATGCGAGTTATTGTGCCTGCTCGTGTGTTGACTTATACGTACCAACTAAGATACTGGCCCACCAGGTCAATTGATGTCTAATGCGTTCCAACACTGAGTACAGATATTCGATGAAAATACGTACGTGGAGGACCTCAGACTGGAAACTCTGGTTGGTGTGTGGGCTGTTGCTTTCGGGGTGCAGGGTTGAATCGGATCCAGCGGTTGCTGTCTCAAAGGGAGTTACAGTTACACAATCCGAATTCGTGCAGGCATACAGAGCCTGGCTCCTTCGGACAGGCGTTCAGGATACACCACAGCGGCGGTCCGCCTTTGTTTATGATATGGCCGCAACAAGGTTGGCAGTCATGGAAGTGCACAATTTGGGTATTGCAGAAACGCCCCATTACAAAATTCGCGAACAGGTACTCGGTCGCAAGCTGCTACTGGACCTCTACATTAAGCAGGCTCTCCTGGATACCGTTAAAGTATCCGAAGCTTACGTACGCACGCTGTACGCACGTGCACAGACCACGGTAACTGCACGTCATCTCTATGCGCGAACGCTGACAGAGGCGCTGGAGCTGCGTCAACGTCTGCAGGGGGGAGCTTCTTTTGAAGAACTGGCACGTGAGATCTTCAGAGATCCCGATCTCAGAGAATCAGGCGGTCTGCTACCGCCATTTACCTTCGATGAAATGGATCCAGCTTTCGAAGAGGCTGCGTTCACGCTCTCTATTGGGCAGGTCTCTGAACCGGTACGTACAGCGCAGGGGTATTCATTGATTAGAGTCGAAGAACGGTTTACCAGGCCGATCATCACGGAAACAGAATTCCAGACCAGAAGGCCTCATTATAAAGCCTATGCATTGGAACGCGCACATGCACTTGCACGCCGGGATTACACATTGCGACTCGTCGATGAAAGCAGGATAGTGTTCAATGATCAGGTACTAGATGCGCTGATCATCAGGATCACGCCCGGGAACGAAATTATTGAACAGAATCTGGATTCCCAAGAGCTCCTGCGCTACGGAGATCCTGTACAGATCTGGACTGTATCGGATTTTCGGGAGCATGCACGGTTTGCCAGTGATCGACAGCGAGCTCAGGTTCGGACGGTGGCTGATTTACGGGAATTTTCCCGCGGCTTGGTTGTCGCAGAGCAAATGTTGCTGGCGGGGCAATCGCTTCAAGATACACAGATATATCGGACCCGATTGCGTGAGGCAATGGACAGGTACATCGTTGAATATCTGCAAACAGCAGATTCTGTGGACGTAACTGATGCAGAAATGCGTACTTACTACGACAGTGCCCCTGCAAATGAGTTTGTGCGTTCCCGGCAGGTTGCCTTGCGGTGGCACTTTTTCGCGACCGAAGCGGAGGCCAACGCCGCAAAAAATAATGCCATTGACTTTACTGGGCCGGAGGAGTTGTTCTTTGCACATCAACTGGGTCCTCGGTCGAATGAGATCTTCGATGCCTCGGAGGGTGTGATTGTCGGTCCGTTCGAAACAAATGAGGGGTGGATATTGCTAAAAACAGGTAAACAGTATCCAGAATTTCGAAAAAGCTTCGCAGAAGCAAAAAGTGCAATATATTGGGCTCTTGCTGAGGAAAAACAAAGAGAGATACGTCTGGCCAGATATGCCGAGCTTATCTTGCGCTATGGACTAAAAGTCGATGAGAGGATTCTCGAGAGAACCAGCCTGCTTGATTAATGGTCTAGCGGTACTTGTATTCCTGATGGCAGTGCCTGCAAGCGCGCAAACGACGGGCAAACTTACAGGCTTGGTTACAGATGGGACCACAGGAGAGACGTTGCCAGGTGTGAATGTGGCTATCGACGGTACACTACAGGGCGGGGTTACAGATGCGGATGGACGTTATGTGATAATTGGTGTCCGGCCGGGCGTGTACGAACTGGTTGCCTCCTTTGTAGGTTTTGCAACCCAGCGGCGTGAGGGCGTGCATGTGAGCGTGGATCTGACTACTGAGATCAATTTTGTATTGCGTGAGGAGGTCATTGAGGGGGAAGAAATCGTCGTAATCGCTGAAGCCATTCGTGTTAGGAAAGATCTAACCAGCAGTGAGGCGCGTGTGACTGCAGAAACCATTGACCGATTGCCAGTACAGGAGTTGAGCCAGGTACTGAGTGTACAGGCCGGGGTAACCGAACGTGGAGGCTTCCATATACGGGGTGGTCGCAGCAGTGAGGTTGTCGTTATGGTTGATGGCGTCCCTGTGACAGACACATACGATGGCTCAACCGCACTTCAGTTAGAGAATGAAGGTATACAGGAGCTTCAGGTGATCAGCGGCACCTTCAATGCTGAGTACGGTAATGCCATGAGCGGTGTCATCAATGTGGTAACAAAAGAGGGACGGAATGATCGAATTGGTGGTTCAGTAGAAGCCTACTCCGGCACATACCTGGTGCCCGGTGAAGGAGGACGTAACCTGCTACTGGGGACCCAATTGGATGAGCTGACCACAGGATTCCCTTATGATCAAGTGGATGTGTATTCCTACTTGCCTTTGGCACCAACGCACTACTCAAACCTGAATGCCTCCATTGACGGTCCAATTATCAAGGATCGTCTGACGCTCTATGCTAACGGTCGCTATTTCAGCAACGATGGCTGGTTGTATGGAGCCAATCTGTATGATATTGATGGTTCAGGAGGTGATTCTTCGCTTGTGCCAATGAACACGTGGCAAAAGTTGAGTTGGCAAGCCAATTTCCGGATTCAACTTACAAGCAATATGATCCTTAATGTGATCGGTTTGGGATCACGGACCGAGGCGAATGATTTGGGTGGGCGTTACCAATACTACCGGTGGGCTCCGCATGGGGTCCCTCAGGTTTATGATAACGGCATAGACCTGAAGCTCAAGTTCACGCATCTGATTAATGCACGTACCTTCTATACGCTGAATCTGGCTACTTTTGAAAAGTCAGCTGAACGCTACCGTTTTTCCAGTTTGACGGATGCACTATACAACGATTTTACCCTGAGTCCGCCGGATTCAATCGAGATCACTTCGGGGGTATGGGAGCAGGTTGAAGCCGGTGGCAACCGTTTTGCGCGTGGTGGAACGGACCTTGGGCGTTTCAACAGGAGTACGCGGAGTTACTTCATCAAGGGAGATTTTACCAGTCAGTTCTCGCGTTACCATCTGATCAAAGTAGGATTCGAGGCCCGCATGGACCAGCTTCAATTTGAGGAGTACGGTATTGTGCCGGCACTCGGTCCCACCGGCCAGGTTCTTGAACCCTTCATGCCAGCTGCTCCGCCCCCTGCATCCTTCAACTACCGTCAGTTTGATGGTGTTGAGCCGATCTCAATAAGTGCCTACTTGCAGGACAAGATTGAGTATGAAAGCTTTATCGTGAATGCGGGGGTGCGAATGGATTTTTTCGATGCAAGGGCGAACATACCCGCAGATGGATCGGACCCGAACATCTACAATCCATTCAAAAAAGTCAATCTGTATCGGGATACTGACGGCAACGGTATCATTACGGACGATGAGGAGCGTGCAGACAATACTCTGACGCAGGCAGACAGGGAAGCCTATTGGTGGACGGATTCGAGCCCTAAACTGCAGTTCTCCCCCAGATTGGGGGTTGCTTACCCCATTACGGAAGAAGGTGTGATCCACTTTTCGTGGGGACATTTCCTCCAGATTCCAACGCTGAACCGACTGTTCGACAACTTTGGATACAAGATTCCGCGCCAAACTGGCCGTCACGGCCCCTTTGGAAACCCTGACTTGGACGCTCAACGTACAGTCATGTACGAAATCGGTCTCAAACAGGCGATCCGAGGTGTAGTGCTGAATGTAACGGCCTATAATCGGGATGTTCGGAGTTGGGTATCCACTTCACGGTTGATTGAAACCGAATTGCCTGGTGTCAATTACGTCGTGTACGCTAATCGGGACTATGCGAATACACGTGGAGTCACCCTCTCGGTGTCGCGTCCCTACGCGAATAACTACGGGTTCGAATTGAACTACACCTACCAAGTGGTTGAGGGGTCAAATTCAGATCCGACAGAGGAGTTTTTTGCGGCGGGTAATGAGGAGGAACCGCGCTTGGCACTTCTGCCCCTGGGATGGGATCAACGTCACAAGGTTGCCGGTTCTTCCTTCGTGGGTGGGCGCAATTGGGGTGCTTCTGCGCTCGTTGTATGGGCTTCTGGATTCCCATACACTCCGAGTTTTGAGGAAGCCGCGCTTGTGGGAGCAGATGTGCGGCCGGAGTTTCCGACGAATGCACGCAGACAGCCCTCTACCTTCCAGGTTGATCTCGATATTTATCGTGAATTTTCGATCGGCCCGGTACGTCCTCGCCTGTTCCTTCACGTCTATAACGCACTTGATCGGAGGAATGCGGTGACGGTCTACGGGGATACGGGGCTTCCTGATATCACATTCTCTGCCCCCATCCAGTCGGCAGATCCCGGATACTTTTCCCGACCTAATTACTACTCTGAACCCCGACGAGTACACGCAGGGGTACGGCTGCAATTCTAATGATAGAGCTACGCAAACTTGCAGTAATAGTGTGTCTGGCGGTCTGTGTCACTCCGGTTTTTGCACAGGGTGTGATCGATCGCAATCATGTGCCCAGTGACGAACGTGTTGATCCGTTAGAGCGCAGACGTGACGACATAGACGGAAACAATATTCGGGCGTCAATCACGAACTGGGCGCAAACAGCCAATTCCGGCTCGCCGGGAGATTTTTGGTACGAGTGGCCGAAAAACACCAACAGGCGCTATGTTGCACTCACGCAGCTGTGGGTTGGTGCAGAGACTGTTGCGAATGCAGGTCCGGATGCAGGAGAACCCGTGTGGATCGTCAATGTAGCTGATTTTCGCAGCAATAATACAGGAGGCAACACCTCGTGGACGTTTGAACCTGTTGGTGGCTATGTGAACCCGGCCGGCAGTGAGTATGGAATTGCACAAAGCGATGAACCGGATAGCTGGCCTCCGTACTGGCCGGATAAGATTTCCGATACAGGTGATCCGGGTTGGAGTGGGTCGTGGAACGGTTTCTTTGGAAAGGACATCTTCAACGCAGATCAGGAGTTCTTCTTCAAGGCTGGCGATGACCAGTATGACCGGTACCGGGGCAGTTATGTGCCGGATGCCACCGATCAGTCAAGGTATGGTCTTGGCCTGATCATAGAGACGCGGATCATGGCCTGGACACAAATTTTGGTGGATGATGTGGTCTTTTTGATCTACGGTGTCAAGAATGACGGTACAGAAGATTTGGAAAAGGTTGGGATGGCGGTCTGGCTTGCTGATTGTGTTGCAGGGGATTGTGGCGACGATGTCATCTTTTTCGACTTGCTTGAAGATGTGGCCTTCATGACAGACGAGGATGGGATCGGTGATCAAAACTTTGGCAGTGATCCTGCAGGCACGGTTGGAATAGCCTTCCTGGAAACGCCAGGTAATGCGACCGACCGCATTGATAACGATGGAGATGGATCCGTGTCGGATGAATGCCCCGTAAATATGGGCGAATGTAACAGCCCTGTGGTACCGGAATCATTTTTGTCGGGAGAAGTAGCAGCAAACAATATTGACGACAATGGGAATGGGCTCATTGACGAGAACATCGTGCACGTTCCATTTGGCACACAGCGAGGCGTAGGTTTTGCCGACTATATAGATAATGATGAGGATGGCGAACAGGGTGCACCGGTTATAACTGCTGAGATGGCCGCTGCTGCCGCAATAGATCTTTGGCTGCGATGGCCGCCCAATCCTCAGAACGATCCCATGCAGCAGGTGAATGGTCAGGTGAAAGTTCACTTGGTGAATGTGACACAGGAAACTATCGGGTTGCCGTTCAAGGACAACATTGACAACGACGATTCACATGTCGTTCCCACAGCCGCCTATCCATATTTATCCGAGTCCGGCTCTCCTGTGATTACGCAGGGCATGATAGACGCTGCTGCGTCTGATCCGTACCGGCGCTATTTAGTCCCCGATGCAGGCATCCTGCTGTATGATGTGGGCCCCGAGGATCTGGGTAAGGCTTATGCCGATGGTGTGGATAATGATGAGGATGGTGCTGTGGACGAAGGAATTGACGAAGGTATCGACGAAATGATTGATGAAAGTCGGGCTGATGGGATTGATAATGATCAGGACTGGATACTGCTGCAGAATGACACTGGACTCGATGGGGTCCCGTTCAATGGGGATTACGGGGATAGTGACGGGATGCCGACCAGCGGGGCGGGCTCATCCTTCCCTGGAGAAAAGAATATAGATGTAACCGATGTGAGCGAGTCGGATCAAATAGGTATCACGAATGTCCGCCTCTTTGGGGCTAATACCTTGGCGATTGGCAGTTCCAGTGATCGATTCCTGTTTTACAGCTATTTGTTTCCGGGCGATTTTGATACTGAACAACCGGATCCAGGAGACAATGACTTAACGGTTGCCAGTGGCCTGTTCCCACTGAAAGCGGGACAGACGGAGCGTATTTCACTCTCAGTTCAGTTAGGTATCGGTCAAGAAGAGGTCTTGGCAGGAAGGGACAATGCACTGGATGCTTATGGAGAGGACTATCAGTTTGCCCAGGCCCCGATCACTCCAGAGGTTTCTGTGGTGCCAGGGGATGGTCGGGTGACGCTTTACTGGGACGCGAAGGCCGAAGAATCAGATGATGAATTTTTAAGATCTCTCGGATTACCCTCCAAGGATTTTGAGGGATATCGTATATACAGAGCCACTGACCCGGCTTTTCTAGATGTATTACAGATTACTGATGGCCGAGGAAATCTGACGTTTCGCAAGCCTATTGCTCAGTTTGATCTCATAAATGGCAATGGAGGCTTCCATTCCGTAGCTATAAACGGGGTCAGTTTCTATATGGGTGATGATCGTGTGAGTGCAGGAGAGGGGGCGAATGGTCTTGCACATGCATTTGTTGACTCTACGGTGGATAATGGTGTGACCTATTACTACGCTGTAACAGCGTATGATTTTGGGGCACCCTCGGCGGATATTTCTCCTACGGAAACCCCCGTCCGAATCCGGCGGCACGCGGATGGCTCGGTAGAGACCGGTCGCAATGTAGTCGTTGTCACGCCTGCTGCTCCGGTAGGAGGTTACCAGAATGCAACATTGGAATCAGTAGACGGGTACCTGCCCCGCATTCAGGGCTCGACCTCGAGTCGAATTGCTTATTCGATCACGGATCCCCGGGCGATAGTTGATGGCAATCGCTACCGTATTACGTTTGAGGATTCGCTCCACGCCGGCGGTCGTTTTGCACCGGATACACTAAAGACCAAGTATTTCACTCTCACAGACGTATCGTCAGATCGTGTACTTCTTGACAGGTCAGTAGCATGGCGTCAAGGCTGGGAATTTCCGCCTCTGGACGACTATGGCAACTCTCTGGGGTTCAGCCTCCAGTTTTTTGGGGAGACGCTTGTGCGCCTTAATAGTGCACTGAGTAGTTGGAATAGGGAAGGCGTGTACGAGATCACGTTGGATCCATATATCTCACCGGGTTATACCTTGGGCCTCCGTAATCCGGCCGATTATCGCCTGGAAGTTGTCGGTCCGGCACAGGGGCAATCAGTACCAATGCAGGTGTCATTCTTCAGCAGATTGCCGTCCAGGCCAACCAATGTTCGTGTGTTTCGGGTTGAGCACGATGGTTCGGGAGGCAGACGCGACGTGGAAGTTGAGTACGGATTTTGGGATTTGACGGGCGATGATTTTACAGGCTCGCAGTCAACCTTGCCGGCAACCTTCAGTGCAGACAGGGAGCTGCGGGAGTCAGACCTGATCATCATTCGTGAGTCTAGGGTTGGAGATGAAGGTGGAACTTCTATACTCACTTGGCGCCTGGCGTTGGATTTCGCGGTTGAAAGCAATACGAATCCATCCGAGGGAGATGTGGCCACGCTCGTTACCCGCAAGCCATTCCTTTCCACGGATGTATTTGAGTTCAGTACCCGGGCACCCACCGCCTCCGCAGACAACCCGGACTCGCTCTTGTCTCGCATACAGGTTGTTCCTAATCCCTACGTCGCAACCAATCGATTTGAGGAATTGAATGCCTTTTCCACCGGACGGGGTGAGCGTGTAATCAAGTTTATCAATCTACCGCCCGAGTGTACGCTTAGAATTTTCAACGTAAGTGGGCGCTTGATCCGAACATTGTACCTCAACGAGGGGGATAATCAATCAGCAGCTAGCAGCCTGATGAATGGTACGATAACCTGGGATTTGCTGAGTTCTGATGCGTTAACGGTAGCATATGGTGTTTACCTGTACCATGTGGAGGCTCCGGAAATAGGTGAAAAAACGGGTACATTTGCTATCATCAAATGACACCGTACAAATCTCCATATCCTGTCGCTTGTTTTTTGGGTCTGGTTCTGACACTCGTCAGTTTACAGGATGCGTGGGGCCAGTTCACGAATGAGACTCGCGAGGTTACCCGTAAAGGCACTACTGCTGCGGAATTTCTTAGTATCCCTATCGGAGCGAGAGCGACTGGTATGGGAAGTGCGATCACGGCCAGCGTTGACGATCCAACCGCCCTGTATTGGAATCCGGCAGGTTTGGGATTACTTTCCAGGGCCTCCGTGTCTGCTGAGCATGCATCCTGGTTGGCTGGCATAAATTTTAATTATGCGGCAATAGCTCTGCCAAGCAAGCTAGGTACTTTTGGGGTAGCGGTCACTGCCATGGGCACACCGGATATGCGGGTGACTACGGTCGAAGAACAGGAGGGCACTGGGGAAACTTTTAAGGCCTCCAGCTACGCTTTTGCGGTTGCGTGGGGGCGAAAGCTTACGGATCGATTCACTTTTGGAGCCACCGTAAAGGTGATCACTGAGCAGATATGGCACTCTACTGCAAGGGGATTGGCACTCGATATTGGTACTGTATTTGTGACCCCCTTCAGAGGGATTCGACTAGGGGCTGCCATCGCCAATTTTGGCACAAAGATGGAGATGGCAGGAGATGATTTATTGGTCACAGCAGATATTGATCCTCGCAATCGCGGCAACAATGAAAGTAATCGGGCCTACCTGAGAGTAGATCAGTTTGATTTGCCTCTGATCATGCGCATTGGGCTCGCTGGAGAAGTACTGGAAACGGAAACCGCACGCTTAACCGTTGCTCTGGACGTCCTGAGTCCCAATAACAGTGACCAGTATGTCAATATGGGGGCAGAGGTGGGACTGCTCGGCGATCTGTTAATGGTTCGAGGCGGTTATAGTGAACTGTTTCTGCGAAACAGCATCCGGTCTTTTTCTTTTGGAGCGGGGTTGCGGTATGACTTTTCTGTGGTTGGGTTGGCCATAGACTATGCGTATGAGCAGCAGCGCTATTTTGACAACGTAAGCCGAATTTCGATGTCTCTTAGCTTTTAGTGCTTAGGTGTTATATGGAGAATATTTCTTATCATTCGGGGCTTAGACTAACATAAAATGAGGGTTTCATGAAGACAAAAACTTTTTTACGGCTTGGATTGCTGCTCTGCTGCATGTTTGCAGTGGCTGGCGTGCAGGCTCAACGTACCGTTACGATGCGGCTAAATATGGCCTCTGTTCCAGACACTACAAACTCAATGGGTTTGATTGAAGTGCGTGGCGCAGGCGGAGAAGATGGCAGTGTTGCGCCGTACACCTTGGTAGATGGTAATGTCATTGACTGGAGTGATGCCAGCACGCTCGAGCCTGTTAACGAAAAGGGTCCCAACGGCGAAGACAGCGACTACTGGAGCCTATCGTTCATGATTGACGAGTCAGACAGTCTCCAGCACAAGTTTTACTCAGATCAGCTTCAGAACTCAATTAGCGCGGGTTGGGAGGCGGATCCCAACCCATACATAGTGCCGGGTACAGGGGATGTTGATCTCGGTCTGCACTTTTTTGAGGCGCAAGTTCCATGGCACGGCGTGGATGGACGGCGCGGAGATTATAACTGGTTGCCATGGGAGCCAAAGATGGACTCTGTTGCAGTCTGGTATCGCGTAGCTATGTTCGGGCAGTTGTCCGAGGATAAGGGCTATGATCCGATGATGGCGGCTCCAGATCAGATCATTGGTGTACGCGGAGCTCCGATTGTCGATGCCAATGATACAACGATGGTAGGTCCCCTGGATTGGGGAGCTGCACAGGTGATGCTTGACCGTGAATCGGTGGATGAATCGACTGCGGGTTACAATATCTATTCAGGCGTTGCTTACTATCCGGCCTCGTTAGCAGGGATGCAGCAGGAGTACAAGTTTGTCCTTGAACAGGGGGACAATGTTGGATGGGAAGACGGAATCGATAACCGTAGTTTCACTGTGCCGGCATCTGACACGACGCTGCACTGGGCGTATTACGGTAACACGGCGCCCAGTAAAGTTGAGCCCGTATCCGGTCAGGTAGTCTTTGGAGTAGATATGAGTGCCTTTGAGACCATTGGTATTTTTGACACTGCCCGCAGAGATACGTTGTGGGTCTTTGGAGATTTCAACGGTTGGCAAGGTTGCCGGGATGAACAAAGGCTCGAGGAATGCTACATGTTTAAAGAACCAGGAGGCACCAACTTTGCGGCGGCGGTTCCGTTGACACGCCCTGCCGGCTGGACTTCCGGCTATAAGTATTTCCTTGACTTTAACGATACGGAGTTTCAGGCCCAGTTTGGCGTGGCTCCCCCGAGTGGATGGGAGGAAGGTCACAGGACCGGTATCAACCGCCAATTTAATTTCGCAGGAGATCCGAATGCTGCACAGATTCTGTCTCTCTCATACTTCAATGATGCGACCCCGATGAATGTGATGATGGATGGAGAGGAAACCGAGGTGATGTTCTCGGTCACAATGCAGCAGGCAATAGATAGCCAGGCACAGCCTTTCGATCCGGCGGTGGATTCTGTGAGTATTCATCTTGGTGATCCAATTTGGGCATATACCCAAGGGGTGGACGGAACGGACCACGACATCCCGCTCTGGGATGAAGTATTGCTTACGGATCCTGATGGAGATGGTACGTACACCGGAACGTACATGGTTAGCGGACCGAGCTATAACATCCTCACGTACAGATATATGTATGGAGGCAAAAGCATGAGTGCTCAGGAGATGGGTTCAGATACCAGAGTGCCTGGGCGCAATAGGGTGCATTTCATTCCCAAGAATGCGGATGGCACCTTTCAGGCGGTATATGAGTTGCCAGTGCACGAGTTCAATCTCATGGCCGGTCCACTACCGTTCGATGAAAATCCCTACATCACGAACACGGGTATTGAGCAATCTGAAGAAGTACCCACGAACATTTGGTTAGGGGAGAATTACCCCAATCCATTTAACCCAACGACGACGATCGAGTACGGTCTCGAACAGCAGTCACATGTAAAGCTCCATATCTACGATATGCTTGGACGTCGGGTGGCCACGCTCGTTGATGGACTGCAGCAGGCTGCTACCTATACAGTCAATTTTGATGCTTCCAGGTTGGCGAGCGGTATTTATCTGTATCGTCTCGAAACCCCACATCATTCGTTCACGAAACGAATGATGTTGATCAAGTAAGTGATCATGGGCCGGCAGGGTTTATTCCTGCCGGCCCATTCTTTTTTGTATGGCTTTGTAGTGGCGAATCAAGGTGGATGATATCGTTGTCAGCTGGTCGGGGTAGGAACGTTTGTAGAGTTCTAGGGCTGCAAATTCAAGGCTAGGGTAAATCTCGGATGCGGGGCCACCAGTTGAGTGGTTACCAATCTCAAGTGCAAGACCGCGGTTCGATGAGAATCAGGACTTTTTTGAAAAAACAGCTTCGGAGAGTTGGCTTGGAAGTGAATCGCTTCAATGCGGCTGGCTCATTTACTGCAAGGAGACAGAGAATGCTGGAACGTGCAGGGGTAGATCTCGTGCTTGATGCCGGGGCAAGTGACGGTGGATTCGCGTCTGAGCTGAGAGATGCCGGCTACCAGGGGCGGATCGTTTCATTTGAGCCGTTGGAGAAACCTTTCCGGTCCTTATTGACTAAGGCAAAAAGAGACGACAATTGGGAGGTTTTTCAGTATGCGTTGGGGAGTGCATCGGAGGAGGTTGAGATGAATGTCGCCAAGGACGATAAATGCAGTTCGCTCTTATCTCCCTTGGAACGACAGACTCGAGTATATTCGGGCGCACGGACGTCATCATCGACTACTGTTCAGGTGCAGAGGTTAAGTGACTTGTACGGTGTACAGTTTCAATCTGGTGCGAACCCTTTTTTGAAGATCGATACTCAGGGTTACGAGGGGCGCGTGATAGATGGGGCAGGGGATGTGCTAGACAAGATGGTCGGGATGCAGGTTGAATTGTCACTGGTACCACTATTCGATGGGGGCCAAAGTTATGCCAGTCTCCTGCAGGAGCTGGAACGCCGAAAATTCCAACCTGTGCTGCTGGAGCCCGTGTTCGTTGACCCAGAGACCGAACAGACTCTTCAGGTGGATGCTGTCTTCTTCCGTCAGGACCTGTAACAATAAGCTAGTGACCCAGGTGCTTAAAGTCCGAGGCCATAACCACCATATGGAGATGTCTTTCAAGTGAAATTGATGGTGGAGCGTCTGCTATTATTGGGTATCTGGACGTATTTCCCAATTCACCGTCAGTGGTATTGTGATTGTGACGCATCAGACAATCATCACGAGGCATCCCCGAGTAGATGGCAGCCTTTTTGGATAAAGCTAATTACTGATGTTAGTGCTAACTCAGGTACATAATTTCCATAGCTTTCCTACTGGTCTAGTAGTAAGATTCTCGAAACTACGGTTGGTTGATTCGATGAAAGTCACATCAAGCCGGCTGAATAGTAGTTTAATCTAATTTCGCAGGCGTCCCTATTCTGTTTTGCTATTCTGATGAGGTTTTTCCAAAATGCTGGATGCTTGCTTACCCTTGCTATTCTGACCTGTTGTATTGCTCAGGCACAGGGCCAACAATTGGATGTCACCTTTCGATGGATACCGGATCGTTCGGTCGTGCGAGCATTCCTCCCTGGTGAATTCAACCAGTGGGGTCCAAACAGCGGTGGACTTATAGCGCCTACAGCGCCGTCATTGATGACCTTTGACAGTGCGACCGGAGAATGGCATTACCCCCGCACCTTGGAGATAGGGGAAACGTATCAGTACAAGGTACACGTTCATCTAAACGAATCAGGGTCCAGTAATGTGTGGATTACAGACCCACTCAATGATCGTATTAATCCGAGTGATCATAACAATTCGGTTGTGACCATTACGGATCCCATGGTTTTTCAGATGGCCCGGCGTCGTAACAGCAAGGGTGCAATAACAAGCTTGAGTGCAGGAGTGTTTGCTACGAGGGATCTTACGGAGCTCACATTTGCAATTAATGGTCAGGAGCAGGACGGATTAGCGTACTATTCAGATGGCATCTTTCATTTTGAGTTGGATTCTGCTGCTGCCTGTGATCTGGCCTTTACGATTACAGCCGTAGACAGCGATGGTAATACAGTAAGCCATACAGTCGGTAAGGCACCTCCTGCAGTGGTGGATGCTCCGCGGCCTGGAGGGATAATGGACGGAGTTAACTACAATCTTCAGGATCCAACTCAGGCAACATTGTCGGTTTTTGCGCCAAATAAATGTTATGTGTATGCAGTTGGCGAATTCACTGAGTGGGAAGCCAATCAGCGTGGGCTCATGAACCGGGATGCAGTCACCGAAGATAGTGTGCACTGGTGGCTTACACTCGAAGGGTTGGATCCTGGACAACAAATTGGTTATCAATACGAGACTGACGACGATGTGCGATTTGCAGATTTATTCTCCGAACTGATACTTGATCCGGTTCATGATCGGTCAATTCCTCCAGCAACCTATCCGCAGTTAAAGGCTTACCCACATGGTCGTACCCAAGGACCTGTGTCTGTATTGCAAACGAACCAGCAGCCGTATGAATGGAAGGTAAACGACTTTGAGCCTCCTGCTCCAGAAGAGTTGGTGATCTATGAATTACTGGTTCGGGATTTTTTGCATGAACATGACTGGGCAACACTTACAGATTCCCTAACCTATCTGAAGCGTCTAGGCATCAACGCTATTGAGCTAATGCCGGTGTCTGAATTTGGGGGTAATATCAACTGGGGATATCAGCCGAATTTTTATTTTGCACCGGACAAGTATTATGGTCCCGCAGAAGACCTGAAGCGATTCGTGGATACGGCCCATGAGTTGGGAATAGCTGTTATTCTGGATGTAGTGTACAACCATGTAGATATTCCATCCCCACTGATAACGCTTTACGGGGCCAAGGATTCCAATCCATGGATCAATATTCCAGCGCGGCATCCGTACAACGTATTTTTTGATCTCAATCACGAACACCCCTACACTCAGTATTGGCTGGATCGTGCGAATGCCTATTGGCTTACCGAGTTTAATGTAGATGGCTTTCGCTTCGATCTGTCCAAGGGATTTACGCAGCGTAACACGGGCTCGGACTGGGCGGCATGGGACAGGTACGATGCATCACGTATTCGCTTGATCAAGCGTATGGCAGACAGGTTGTGGTCAGTCAATCCAGACGCCTATATAATTCTGGAGCACTGGACGCAAGACCGGGAGGAGCGGGAGTTGGCAGCGTATGGAACAGATCAAGGTTTGCCCGGGATGATGGTTTGGGCTAACGTGACTCACCAATTTTCGGAAGCCGTAATGGGATATAACGGTGGGGATAACAGTAATTTCTCGCGTACTTACTATGGAGAAGGGGGTAGGGGATGGGAACTGCCCCATGTGATTACCTACATGGAAAGCCACGACGAACAGTGGCTTATGTACCAGATGCGTCAATATGGGGCTTGTGAGCGATCTCCATCAGGAGGGGATATCTGTGATCCATCGCTCGCAGCCAATACGGGGACCTATAATGTTCGGCATCTGCCGATTGCACTTGATCGTCTCAAGATGGCAGGTGCTTTTTATTTTTTAATTCCTGGTCCCCGTATGCTCTGGCAGTTCGGAGAGCTTGGGTATGGATATGGTGATCGTGGAGAAGAGTGTTTGGAACCCAATGATTGTCCACAGCATGCTCCTTCTCGTATAGCTCCCAAACCCATTCGCTGGGATTATTATGATGATCCGCTTCGAAAACGTCTCTATGGTGCATGGTCGGCATTAATCAACTTGCGCCACAATTATCCGGTCTTTCATAGCACCGAATCGGAGGTTGCACTTTCGTTGGCTGGCCCGGTCAAGCGAATACATTTGCGACATACTGCTACGGATATGGAGGCTGTAATTATTGGAAATTTTGGGGTTTCCCCCGAACGCAACAGACTCGGACTGGGAGTTCCTCCCATATACTGGTACGATTTGTTTTCGGGGGACTCGCTCAACGCAACCGGCAATATTTCCCCGATGTTGCAGCCCGGCGAGTTTCATGTATACACATCCAAACGTGTACCGCGACCGCCCGAAGGCCTTATTACAGTGGATAGACAAGTCCTTGAACCTCAGGTTTTTGGGTTTACACTATTAAGCAATTATCCAAATCCCTTCAGAGATCAGACGAATATTCAATTCAGTCTGGATCGAACGCAACTGGTCCGCATCGAAGTTTTTGATGTGCTTGGTCGCCGGATCGCACGACTGATGGACGAGGTTCTTGTATCTGGAACGCATTCGGTAACCCTAGATGCTGTTTCTCTACCGTCCGGGCTTTATACCGTTCTAATGTCTGGTGAATCTTCACAAGCATCTCTGCCGGTCATGTTGGTTCGATAGTATTGGGAGAGATTTTTTCGGAAAATTGGAACCACAAGCACAGATTAAGTGTCACATTGGGCTGTGGTAGCTTGCGACTGAAACTTACTTAGCAACGGTGCCAAGGGGCTGTTTAGAATATTTCTTAGGCCCACTTTGCGAATTCGTAGCTTGTTATTTGGTGGGAGTGCACTGAAGTTGTTTTCAATCTGAGGTATGATTCCATATAAATACGTACAGTGGGATCCAGAGAAGCACGGTGGAAAAACTTCCACTTTTGAGCAACTCTTCGACCTCTTTCAGCAGTTGCTCCAGTACACAGCCGGGGATGCTAATGAGGCATTGAATTGGCTCACCCAATTAGATGAACATTATGGTCTCACGGATTCAGAAACAGGTATTGGGGATTTTATTGAGGAGCTTAAAGCGCGCGGTTATCTGCGGGAGAACGCTGGCAGTATAGAGATTACTGCCAAGACGGAGCGGAGCCTCCGGGCTCGTTCATTGGAGGAGGTTTTCCGGCAGCTCCGCAAGGGCGGTACAGGACGACATCCAACACCATTTGAAGGCAAAGGAGATGAGCGTTTATCGGAAACACGCCCGTGGAAATTCGGGGATGATCCACACCTCCTGAACATTACCGATACGCTCTCCAATTCGTACAGGCGAAGTGGGCTTGATGATTGGTCGCTGGAGGAAGAAGACTATGTGCTTCACCAAACGGATCATCAGTCAAACCAATCTACCGTGCTCATGATCGACCTCAGCCATTCGATGATCCTGTATGGCGAGGATCGCATTACGCCTGCCCGCAAGACCGCTATGGCACTGTCGGAGTTGATACTGCGCCGCTACGCTAAGGATACGCTTGATATTGTAGCATTCGGAGATGATGCATGGGAAGTGTCAATAAAGGATTTACCATACCTGCAGGTTGGGCCGTATCATACGAACACGCGTGCGGGGTTACAGCGGGCGCGCGAAATCCTACGACGGCGCAAGAATCGGAATAAGCAGATCTTTATGATTACCGACGGTAAGCCAAGCTGTCATTTCGATAAGGGGCGTCTCTACAAGAACGTATTTGGGTTAGACAGGAAGATTGTCAACAAAGTGCTCGACGAAGCTGTAGTTTGTCGACGTGAGGGGATAACGATCACCACGTTTATGATTGCGCGGGATCCGTACTTGCAGGGGTTTGTTCGCCAATTAACTGAGGCGAACCATGGCCGTGCTTATTACGCGGATCTGAATAATTTGGGGGAGTTCCTGTTCGAAGACTATGTACGCAACCGGCGCAAGCGTCTACACTGAGGGGTAAGTACAGTGAAGTCGCCGATTCCACCTAAGAAGCATCTGGGCCAGCATTTTCTAACTGATCCCAACACTGCACGTCGCATTATTTCTGCGTTTCGGGCGCCGAGCGATGCCTATGTTGTAGAGATTGGTCCAGGGACTGGTGCGCTCACGGGTTTTCTGCAGGAACGTTATTCGCAGTTTGAAGCCATCGAAGTAGATCCACGTGCGGTGGCGTATCTGCGTACCAGTTACCCAGGGTTGAGTGTACGGGAGGAGAACGTACTGGGCATAGACTGGAAGCATGTGGGCAATCCTCCTTTACATGTCATTGGCAATCTGCCCTATAACATCACCAGTCCGATTTTTTTTGGGTTACTGGCTGCGCACGATGTAATTGCTGAGGCAGTCCTCATGGTACAAAGGGAGGTGGCTGATCGAATCGTAGCTATGCCTCGAACCAAGGCATATGGAATTCCAAGTGTATTTGCGCAGCTGTATGCGCGTCCAAGTGTGTTATTTAAGGTTAGTCGTAACATCTTTACTCCCAAGCCGGCCGTCGAGAGCACGGTCATTCGGCTGGAATTTGAGGATGTGGAGATTCCAGATGTGGACACGGGTCTGTTGCATGCTGTGGTTCGTGCAGGGTTTAGTATGCGTCGTAAAGTACTTCGCAACAGCCTTCGGCAGTGGGCGGATGAACGAGATATTCCAGATCGTTGGAAGCGATGTCGTGCAGAGGAATTATCCCCTGCAGATTATGTGGAGCTCGCGCGTTACCTTCAAAATCGTGAGAAGTATTAACTGGCTCTTTAGTCGCTGATCAATATATCATCGTGCCTGATTCCGCTACTGACATAGTTAAAATTCCGCCGCTCCCCGAACTGAACGAGGAGATAGCTGAGGCAGTTGAGGAACGGCTTGGGGAGGAAAATTTTGCTGCTGCGATAGACTTGGTGCGTGAACTTCACCCGGCCGACATCGCGCGGCTCATTACTGAACTGAGTCGTGAACATGCTGCAAGTCTGACGCTTGCGTTGCCGACCATTACCGGCGCACAGGTGCTTTCGGAATTGGATGAGACGTTTTGTGCGGACTTGCTTGCGGCGACTCCTACTGAGCGCATAACGTCCCTTCTCAACGAGCTGGAATCCGATGATGCTGCTGACGTTCTGGGGCAGCTGGATATGACAGTACGTCAGAGGGTTCTACGCGTTTTGGAAGATCGCGAGGCTGTGCGTGGTCTACTGGCCTATGGGGAAGATACGGCCGGTGGCATTATGGCCGCCGAAGTTGTCACGGTGCTCGCCAACTGGACGGTCGCCGAGGCTACTGAAGAAATTCGCCGTAATGCAGAGAACACGCAGGATTTGTATGTGGTTTTTGTCACCGAGCCTTCCAAACGCTTGGAGGGGTTCGTGACTATTCGACGCCTATTGTTGTCACCCGCTGAGGCCATAATTGGTGATGTGATGCGTACGAATGTGCGGTATGTAACCACGGACGTGGACCAGGAAGAGGTTGCTAGGATTATGGAACGGTACGATCTGGTTTCTCTGGCGGTGGTGGATGATGAGCAGCACTTGGTTGGTCATGTTGCGATTGACGACGCGATGGATGTTATTCTCGAAGAGGCTGAAGAAGATTATCAACGACTTAGTGGTATTACTGGCGATGAGGAGCCCACAGACTCGGTGTTTCGAATCACGCGTGGTCGGTTACCCTGGTTATTTCTGGGCATGGTAGGGGCAGTATTTGCGGGGAGTGTCATTGGCGTCTACGAGGAGAACATCCGGCGTGCTTCGGTTCTTGCGGCATTCATTCCGGTCGTCATGGCCATGGCTGGGAATGCTGGTATTCAGAGCTCAGCCATTATTGTCCAAGGTTTGGCGTCCGGTGAAGTTTGGTCAGCCAATATGTTCCGACGCCTCAGTAAAGAGGTTCTTGTGGCTATAGTCAACGGGTTGGCCTTGGCTATGATGATGGTAGTCGTTGTTCTTCTGCTGTTTGGCTGGGTAGCGACGGTCTGGTCCTCTGTAGTAATGCCTGCTCCCGAACCAATGCGACTTGCTATAACAGCGGGGTTGTCGCTCTTTGCAGTTATTGTGCTGGCAGCTGTCATTGGGGTTGCTACTCCACTTATGCTTGACAGGATTGGAGTAGATCCAGCACTGGCTACGGGCCCCTTTATCACCACCAGCAACGATATTATCGGACTCATAGTGTTCTTTATGCTGGCGGCAACGCTGTACCTACCGTTTGTTTAAGTCAATTCATATTGACGGGATTCTGTGCGGCCGGGAAGGTCGGGATGGTGTGAGTGCGTATTCCGACAATTTTTCCCGCTCAATACAAGCGCAACCCCATTTTGTCGGAGCCCAAGCTACGGTTGATCGCCTAAGCACATTTTTTAAACTTTCATCCCGAAAGGCGTATAACGGCTGTCGTGAGCGACGGCTCCTGAACGGCGGTCAGAATTCGTATAGGTGATCGTGCCCAACGGTACGTGGTCCACGGGTACAGTAGAATTCGTCCTACATATGAAATGAACCAGCCACCTCGGATACGTTTTAGCCCGTGCGAGCTCCGCGTTCCCGAGAGCGAGCCCTTCAAATTCGATCTCCTCGCACGTAAGCGTTCGTGCGAGTGGCTAACTCAACTGGCGACCCGTGTTGACGGCCCGTGTACTATTGCGATTGACGCTGCGTGGGGGAATGGGAAGACCACATTCCTGCGACTATGGGCTGCGCACCTAAAGAAGTGCAAGTTCTCTGTAATTGAATTAAATGCGTGGAAAACGGATTATTTCAAGGATCCCTTTCTAGCGATTGTCTGCGAATTGACGAAGCAATTGGAGGCCAGCGGCCTGGCTGATACTCCAAGTGGGATTGATCTCGCAGGGCTTAAAGAGTCTTTCACCAAGCTGATTGCCAAGGTACCACACATTGCAGCCACTCGTGTTGGTCTGACCCGCGAGGAGGCTGATATGATTATTGGCTCATTTAAATCAGACGCGGGCCAGCTACTGGAGCAGTATGAGGAACAGCTAGCTTCGGTAGAGGCATTTCGCTCGAAATTGAAAGGGGTTGGGCAGGGTATTCTAGACGAGACCGGTAAACCGCTAATTGTGCTTATCGACGAGTTGGACCGTTGTCGGCCTACCTATGCCATTGAATTTCTGGAAGTCGTGAAACACCTGATGTCTGTAGACGATGTAGTCTACGTGTTTGCCATGAACCGGTCTGCGTTGTCTCATGCAGTTAGCGGCTGTTACGGCACAGAGTTCGATGGCAGTGGATATCTGCGTCGGTTTTTCGATGTCGATTTCAAGTTGCCTCACCCATCCCGAGAAGTATTTATTGGCTCCATTGTCAATGAGCTGAACCTAACGACGGTGATGGACCCGAATTATGCCCGGGAGACTGCATGCCTGCTGGAGACCTTTTTAGGGGTTGAGACGGTAAGCTTGAGGCAGGTTCAGCAGGCGCTATTTCGCTTTAAAATGGCGTTGGTATTGGGAGGCCTGAACACTCGATCTCCCCCTAACTGTGTGCAGGATTTTTGTGTTGCCCTGATATTGCGAGTGTACGATCAGAAAATTTTCAGGGAATTCGTCAAAGGCAATAAATCAGATTTAGAAGTGGTTGAAAGTCTGTTGCCCGACGCGGTGAAGAACGATTTTAATCTATTTGGGGGGCGACTAGTGTTTGAGAAGACACTCATATTAGCAGCACAAGAAATCGCAGGCGTGCGTACATCGAATCAAATGTATGCCACTACGCCACTACTTCAGTTCTACGAGGAAGTAGCGGCTGAAACCTCCACTGGCCGCCACACCAGTGAGGGGAGGGACTTCGCAACGAGAATACGGGATATAACGGGTCGTTTTCGCGATCCTGACCGACCTAGACGCAGCTTTAAATTGGCTGTTGAACATCTCGAGGTGTTGGAGCTATTTAATGATTTCAATTAGGGGAATCTACTCGGGTATCGCGACAGAATGAATCGGATTTCGAGACTTGTCGAAGCTGCCAGACCGTGTTGCTATATATAGTCCTGGTACAGGTTTCTCAAGGCATCGACACCCAATACAGATGGGTTCCCGGACGCATACTGTTCTTGGTCACAGGGCAATGAGGCGATGTTTGCTATCACCACTTGCCTGCCTGCTCGGAAAGTGAAGGTTTAACTTGTAGACGCTTCCTGCCTGTCCCAGGAGAACTCCCTTTGCTCAGTTTCTTGGCAATCCTGAGCGTCTCCATTGAGACCGTAATCGCTTTTGCCAGCAGTCTGAGTGGGTAAGCTGAATATTTTTCATCTAATTGTAGCACATAGACGGAGGGGTGGCGTGAGTGCGTATTCCGACAATTATTCCTGCTCAATACAAGCGCAACCCCATTTTGTCGGAGTTCGGGTTACAGCTGATCATCTAGTAGCTTCGGCAATCTAATTTCCCATTCACTCATTAGAACAAGTTCGCAGTGCATTGTTGTGCCACCGTTCGGAACAAGTTCAAGTTCGCCAGCGGGCACAGTGTTTTCCCATGCGTAACTGCTGGACAGAAAGCGTAGCAGTTCCCGTTTGTATTCAGTATCAAGATTATCGAGATGATCGCCCTTGGTTTCGATGGCAGCAATGCGTTGGTCGTGTCCTTCCGTTCGAACAGCGAAAATGAAATCGGGATAAACCCTGCCTTTCTTCCAGCCTTGGATTCCGTAATCTTGACGGGCCACATTGCGGTGCCACCATGTCAGCGCTGTTTCTCCGTCAAGATATACTGCTACATCGCGTTCATCCTGATTGAATTCTGATTTGTACTGCGGTGTGAACAAACTCCTTTCCAGCGGTCCACCATGTTTGTTCGTTAATTGGTCATTGCCGGCAGACAGACTTGAGTCAATATACCGTGGCATCGGCCAGTTGAAGCCATCAAGGCGTAATCGGAATTGAATATGGCCGTCAGTTACGAACTTCTTAAAAAGCTTTTCTGCTTTTTTATCTCGTTCTTTTTCTAACTCCCGATGCAGTTTTTCGACAATAAGTCCGGCAATGTTGCCCATCATGTCTTTGTCAAAACCAAGGCTATACAGCCGGTCAATCAACCGACCCACAATCTCACGCCCTATAAAGGGATTAGAAATGATATCCGAGATTCTCTGAACGGCATAAACCGGGTCAAACATGAGATACTCGGAATTCGAAGCGATGCCCTCGGAGTGGATCAATTCTTCGTCATCCGTTAAGGTGATTCGTTGTAATTGTGCAGCGGCAGGCGGAGCGTTTTTGGGAATACTGGCTGCAATGTGATCAGGATTGTATCCTTGCCAGTTGATGTGTGACTGCACATCTGTTTCATAATCAAGTTCACGCACTTTATTTCCGTCCACCGCCAAGACTTTAGGCAAGTAGATTTCTGTGGATTGGAATTCGGGACGGCGATTGATCCTGTGGAGCCCAGCCTCGGCCTTGTCAAGGTTGTCCTCCTGTGTCACCTGAATAAGCAGGTCACCAAGGCCTGCCCATTACCCAACTTTTTGACTTGACATTCTGAACAGTGCCCCATATATTGGTGGCATGTTCACGCAGAGTCAGGTTTTGCGCACCTTGAGTGCTCCGGAATCGCAGTCGCGTCTCACCGCGGTGTTGGGCGATGCCGCGTTGTCCACGCGCGCGGCGATAGCAAGGCGCGTGTGTGAACTTTTCACATTCGTTGATGCCTGCGGTCGGTTGCAGGTGTCCACTTGCGCCCGTGCGTTGTCAAAGCTGGCCGACCGTGGGCGGATAGCATTGCCTGCGCCGACGAACAATTACGCGGCGGGGGCGGGTCCCCGCCTGCTGGCCGAACCGGTGCCTGCCCCGGAACGTTTGCCTGAGGTTGTTAACGAGGTGGAGGGTCTTACGCTGGTTAAGGTGACCGACACCGATCAGCGAGAGATTTGGAACACGCTGTTGCATCATGAGCATCCGCGTGGAGTGACGACATTTTGCGGTGCCCAGGTACGGTATCTGATTGACAGTGCACACGGTTATGTGGGTGCGGTCGGTTTTTCGGCGGCCGCCCTGCGACTGGCGGCCCGGGAGCAGTGGATGGCCTGGTCGGACGCACAGCGACAGGCCCATCTGCACCGTGTGGTGTGTCTGAGCCGATTCCTGATGCGGGAGCGATGCCAGCATCTGGCCAGCTACGTGCTCAGTCGCCTGCTCAGGCGACTGGCTGAGGACTATCAGCAGCATTACGGCTACCGGGTGTGGATCGTTGAAACCTATGTGGATCCCGAATGGTCGGGTTCCTGCTTCAAGGCCACCAATTTTCAGTACATTGGACAAACCGCTGGCGGCCTCCGCCATGACACTCCGGAGCCGCCGAAGGCGTTGTATGTATACGAACTTAATCGCAGGTGGCGTCAGCAACTGGGGGTGCCTGCGGTGGAATTACGTCCGGTCAGACAACCTGGTGAGATGTTGGATAGCGAACAGTGGGCCGATGCCGAGTTTGGGGATGCGCCGCTGGGCAACGCGCTGCGCTCGGCGCGGCTGGTCAAGAGTGCGTCTCTGCTCGCCGATACCATCGGCGCGGCGATTACCGGGAACACGGGCTATGATCGGGCGGCGGTCAAGGGGCATTATCGCCTGCTGGCGAGCGATCCGGCGTCTGAGGTGACGCCGGAGAACGTGTTGGCCCCGCATCGGGCGCGTACCATAGAGCGTATGCGCAGCCAAAAGGTGGTCTTATGCATCCAGGATGGCAGTCGGCTCAATTACGGGTCGCGTCTGGCCTGCGAGGACTTGGAAGTCATTGGTCAGACTCAGACCACGACCAAATCGCGGGGACTGCATATTCATACCACGCTGGCGACCACCACCGATGGTCTGCCACTGGGCGTGTTGCGGTGCAGTTACAAAGATCCGACCGATGGACCGTTGAAGCCAAAGGCGCAGCGGTGGCTGGATGGTTATGCGGATATTTGTGAAGCCGCGCAGGAGCTATCGCGCAAGATCAAGGTCCTCTGCGTGATGGATCGGGAGGGCGACAGTTTTGCGCTCTTTGATGCGCAGCGGCAGCACAAGCGGGTTGATCTGCTGGTGCGGGCATCTAAGAATCGGCGTCTGGCAAAAGGCAAAAAGCTGTTTGAGACGATGTCCGGTGGCAAAGCTGCCAAGACGATCAGGATTGAGATTCATCGCCGGTCCGTGCGGTCGAAGACGGCCGGACGCGCCTATCGCGTCGCCGATGCCGAAGTACGCTATGGCCCGGTTACGCTGCCCGCGACTCCACTGGTTGCGGATGCGGATCCGGTGACGCTCACCGGGGTGCATATCAAAGAAGTCTCGCCGCCTGCGGGTGAAAAGGCGATTGAATGGTATCTGCTGACCAGTCTTGCGGTGCCCTCGGCCCGGGCTGCGGAGCGGGTGCTGGGGTATTATCTGAAACGTTGGCGGATTGAGGACTTTTTCCGGGTGCTCAAGAGTGGCTGCAAAGTGGAACATATGCAGCTGCGGAGCGCCTTAAGACTGGAACGGGCATTGGCGATCTACTGTGTGATTGCCTGGCGTCTCATGGTGCTGACGCTGTTGGGGCGAACCATGCCGGAGCTGGATCCGTCGGTATTCTTCACAGAACTGGAACTTGGATTCTTGACCGGCTACGCCAAGCGGGTACGACTGCCGGAACCCAAGATGCTGCGGGACGCCATGTTGCTGGTGGGGGTGTTGGGCGGCTATCAAAACCGGAATCGTGCCCCACCGCCGGGCCATCAGGTCATGTGGAGGGGAATCGAACGACTCGCTATGGCCTTGGTGGGCTATCAGATGCACATTGAGGAGACCCAGGCCCGCTGCTGCTGCTGTGCAGATTCGTGATACCCTCACGAAACGGGAGACTCTTACCCCAATGCTATGGCCCGGACGTACCGGTACCGTGAACCCAAGCGTGAAAACGCTCCGTCACCCTATGCTGCGGACCATCAAGGCGTGCGCTGTAAAGAGGCGCTCCGACCAGACAATCACGGCGGTAGAAAAAACGCTCACGGATCTCCCACAATAGTTAGACTACACCATTACTTGGGTAATGGGCAGACCAAGGCCGTCTTTCTCCAACCCGGACTTAATCGCCTTGATGACTGCAGCAGTTTTGGCGTGGTGTGTAACGACGTAGCATTCGTCCAATTCTTCGTTACCCGTCTTCATTGCACCCGGCTGGCGGAGAATGCGACCGACAAGTTGCGTCAACGCGTTCAGGTTCGAGCTTGCAACCAACGTACACAGCACATAGGCAAACGGGCAGTCCCAGCCTTCTTGGAGCGCCTGCTTCGTGATAATAACCCGAATCCGGTTCGTTGAGGAGAGCAGGTCCTGATTCTCCGGTTTACTCAGGTCATTCTGTTCGGATGTCTTGACTGCGATCTCGGACTCATCCAAGCCAGTTGTAAGAAGCCATTCTTTCACGTCATCGCTGTGCACATAGCCGCTTTCCCTCTGATCCTTCCCGGTGCGCTCTACTTGGACCAGTAAAATCGGACGGATATAGCGATTGGTCTCTACCTGCAGGTTCTCAGCATGGGTCCGAAGTTCGTTTAGCTTGGTTAATGCCACGTTTAACGTGGCACGCCAAGCGTTGCCTTGGCAAGGATTGAGGGTAAGCGGCATCTTTATCATGTCCTCGCGATCCAAATCACGCCCCGTGACCTCAACCAACAGATTGGCAAACCGCCCAGGCCTTGGATTCCGTCCGCCACGCGGCTTTACGTCCTTCGGGGTTGCCGTGAGTTCCAACACGAAACTAGGATTGAACCCATACAGTGTTTTGAATGCAAGATCGGAGATCGCCTTATGCCCTTCGTCCAGAACAACCAGAGGACGAATGATCCGCAATGCATTTCCGAGTGAATCTTTCACCCGCAGAAAAAGCTCCCCTCCATAGGTTTCAAGGTTCGGTATTAGCTCTTTTGCCTTCCTGTGTGCCTGTTCCTCTCCTTCTGGGGGAGAAAATCCATGGACATCCCCCCTGTCTTGGAATATCTTCAGATATTTTTTAGTCTTCCGGTTTGCTGACTGCAGCATCAGGAGCATGACACAGAGATTGGCTTCTATGTCTCGGGCATCAAGGCGAGTCGTCTTCTCCATGATTTTGACGCGACCGGCAGCGGCACGGTCAAGCGTTTGCCGGTACGGATGCTGGCGATCTTTGAAATGCTTCAGCGTCTGCCGGTAGATTGCCTCATTGGGTACAATCCAAAGAACAAACCCCGTATTGACCGAGAGGTATTGCCCCATGATTTGTGACACGCCGGACACGGCCAGAAACGTCTTGCCACCTCCAGTAGGTACCTTCAGTACCACATTTGGCACTGGATATCCGCATCCATCTTTGCGCTCCGAATGCGGCACTTTTGCACGAGAGGCTGGTAGCTTGCCTGTCGCTCTGAGCCTTTCCCATGCCCCCTTGGTAAAGTCCCCGGTCGGAATGTCCAAATCTGGATGGGCAGCCGCAAATTTAGCAGTTCTGTCAGACACTTCCTTCGCTTCCTTCAAGTAACGGAGGTATGTAGCAAGTGTGGTAAGCACCCGGTCCTGATACTCCAACTGACGAAACCCCATGTGTTAATTCTGTGCAATTCGGTACAGCGAAAAGGGCAGCGGAACGAATTCGACTGAAATTCTTTGTTTTGCGAGTGTTTTCTGGCTCACATATCGGGCGGGGGAAAATACCAAGTGATGTTTATCCTGATCGTACGACGCGAATTCCTTGGCTCGGGTCAGTGTGAGTGCAGCTTCAGGAGATTTCAGCCAGTCCAGATCGGGTTTGTACATCAGCCAGACGTGGCGGTCGCCAGTAGTCCCCAAATAGAAATCCTTCTCCCGAACTCCCCCCATCCCCAACACCTGATTTGTGGCCATATGGAAGAGCATGGCGCCAATCCCCTCGTAGGGCGGCAGGTTATCCCCCGTCAATATCTTATCAATGTTTATCGACTCGCCGAGCGTGCAATAGGTGAAGGATCCGCCGAGTCCCCCGATCCGCTTCGGAATTCTTGTTTCACCTGTAACAATGAGCTTCCCGCCATTGACCTTCTTACCGATTCGATCATACTCATGGCGGTTCATGTTTTCAATTGATGTGACTCGGTCCAACAGTTTGTTCGAATTCTTCAGCTTTGTCCAAGTGATGTTCTCCCGCATTAATTCCGTCCTCTGCGTACCCTCGAAATCGTATCCGTGAATCACCCTTCGAACACGCTCGGCTGTTGTTTCGTTGGCGTAATCTTCGCACTCCACAAGGATAAATCTACGGTTCCCTCCATCCTGTTTATTCAAAGTCAGCACAGCATGTGCGGTAGTTCCAGAGCCTGCGAAGGAATCAAGGATCAGAGCGTTCTTGTCGGTCCCAATCTCAAGTATTCGTTCCACGAGCCCCAGTGCTTTGGGATTGTCGAACAGGACTTCCTGATCATGGAAGATTTCCTTGAGGAGCTTACGTGCACCGTCGGTGTGGCCGACTTCCGTGTAGGGCCAGACAGTGCGGGGAACGACGCCTTGCTGAACTTCACGGAGGTACCGCTTCAAGGCAGGGATGCTCTTGCCTCCCGGAGGGAAATAGATGCGATTTTCTTGAATCAATGCCCGAAGTCGCTCTTTGCTGGTTACCCAACATCTACCAGCTGGTGGGCGATGCTTTTCCCCGGTCTCTGGATTCTCAATTTCATAGTCATACGCAGCGGAATAGGTCTTAACACTTAAGTTATCTACTCTCCATGGGCCACGTCCGTCATGGTCGTCATATTTGTAGTAGCGGTTCTGTTTTTCACCCCGGGGTAGGAGACGACGTGACCATCCGGATCGGGCGTAGCAGACGACGAAATCGTGATCATCGGAAAAGCCTTTTGCATCGTTGGAAGGCGAATATTTCTTCTGCCAGATAATGTTGCTCACAAACTGATCGCCCCCGAAGATCTCGTCCATCATTGCCCTGAGCCGATGCTGTTCGTTGTCGTCAATGGACACAAAGATCACTCCGGTGTCTGAAAGTAATTCATTCAGCAGCCTTAGACGTGGCCACATAATGCAGCACCACTTCTCATGCCGCAATCCATCTTCGACACCGACGGGATTGTCACTTAGCCATTCACGAACCATCGGAGCGTTCACGTTATCATTGTAGCACCACCTTTCCCTTCCGGTATTATAGGGCGGATCAATGTAAATGCAGTCCACCTTTCCGGCGTAGTAAGGCAGGAGCGCCTTCAACGCGTGCAGATTATCTCCGTGGACAATGAGACTTCCATCCAGACTGGGTTCGCCAATCCCCTTGTCTGGATGAATTTCAAGCGGTCTGAAGGGCACGGCCAAATGATGATTATAGACAAACTCCTTGCCCTTGAAGACGATTTCACTCATGAACTACTAAAAATTATTATAATGAACTGTACTCCAACAAGCTCCCCATACAGTAGAAGGCCTGCATCGGCGAATCCATCTCACAGAGTTGTAGTTAGCCGCTAACCGAGCTATGTACCGGTTCAAGTGCTTCGTGGAAAGATAGGGAACGTTCCGTGGCACGTTCACTGAACATGCCCCAGAATGACTCTAAACCGCTCATGTAAATCATACCACACAATCACTGGCCCAAGCTACGACATAAAGACTTGAGAACTTCCCTGACTTCAATGGTCATCTCGCGTGCAAGTGAAAGAGGGCGATACCTCTGAAAAGCCGAAGAGCTAACAAAAGCCAAAGATTTTCGTTGGGTGCTTTCGGTGTAACTATCCAACCTTCGGAATCGGAGTGGGCTGCAATATGAGGTTTTCCCCGCAGCCTGTAACTTGTCACGCTACGGATGGATACGAATCATATGATTCAAGTGCGTATGCTTTGTTGGGAAGTTTTTAGCGAATTCGTTCTTTTGGGCCATCCCCAAGCACGGCCGAGATTCGCTTGGCAAGACGTGATCTAAGATCTTCAGGCTTTTCCCAAACAATATGCGGATACTGCCGGGTATCGAAATGAACCTTTTCCAGAGATTCTTTACGGCAGGTAAAGATGACTGGAATGTTAAGTCCATGGGCAAAGCCAGCTTCGTAATAAACACCTCCGCGCGTCCCTTTTTCTCCCTCGGTAAAGTCTGCGACTAAAAACTTTGATCTGCGGATCTCGGCGATTATTTCGTCGTCAATTTTGTTCAGATGTTCTTTTTTATCAATACGCATTGCATCGTATCCGGTCTCCTTAATTGCAGGCTCTATTCCTTTCTCCCAAGCATCATTCATAGATTCGTCAAACCACATGGCCACGAATGCTTGCGACGAGTCTGGAATTCGGTTTTCCAGTTCGGCCAGATGGCTGTAACCTGCTATTGTTATGCTGTAACGATGGGTCTCATCACTACTGTAGTCAGATTTTTCAAGCCATTTTTGGTCTTGCAGAAACTTAAGGAAGTATTCCAACTCATCAAGGTACAATGATTCTGACCATGCAAGCATCTTTGCGTGGCGATGACATAATTGGCTATTCAGATGAGGGTCGCATCCGTAGTGATGCGTCTCGTATTCAAAAAGTTCTCCTATGTTGGAGATCTTTGATTTTATGTATTTGAGGAGCAAATCTGCACGTTGATGGACTGACTGGGGGCGAAGCCCTTTCACGAATGGCTCTATGTTTGATGGAATCCGTGGTTCCATGTTTCCTGTGGCACGGCTTCGAACCAACCATGACGTAAGTAAAGCCTTCTCTTGGTCATTAAAATTTTTCCCTGGAAGGACCACCCAATTGGTACCAGAAATGACATAAGGGCCGCCAGCACGCGCAGAATCCACTCTGTGTGAGTCGCGTCCTCCTATAAAATAACTGACTACTGCAGGTGTTTGCCAAATTGGGCATTTCTTTTCCGTTTTGATCTGTTCCATATATGGGGTTATGCGTAAGGTTTGATGTAGAATGTTCGCTATGTATCCGGAATTCAACGATAATTTGCCTATTCCGACCGGACTGGGCCATTTCAATCCCAATACGCCCGGGGGATGCCAGAAAATAGGATGAGTAGGAGGTAGCTACATGTCCTTTGCTTGCCCCCGGAAACCCGGCATATTTATGTGAAATTCCATCTCGCTATAACCAGTTCTTTTGATCACAATATGTCAGCAGGATTTGGACATCACAACGGACATTTTGTTAAGCATAATTTTATGCTCTGGAACAAAGTAGCTCGAAGTATCGCTGAAGTAGTGTCTTAGTCGAACAATATAATGGATGTTGGTCTTGCAATTATTGGCTATTCCATTGGTCATTTAACATCTTAAAATCAGGGTTCTCGACCATGCCGAACGGCCCCGACCAGATCCAAGGCCTGCCCCCAGGCCACTCATGGATCAGTTTCCGTCATTATCTGGAACGCGCTGATTCTCGCCATTGGTTATTGCTTGGCGAGGCAGTTGCCCTATGCAACCAGGTTGTTCAGGCGGTCTTACCACCCGCTGCTGCCCTCGAACTACACCGGGTCCATTTGATCAAGGGGGCTAAGGCTACTACGGCAATTGAGGGGAATACGCTCAGCGAAGAACAGATCGCAGCCTGCTTAGAGGGGCGATTAGAGCTCCCAAAATCCCAGGAATACCTGAAGCAGGAAGTCAACAATGTTCTGAAGGACTTCCGTGAGATTATTGAGAGTATCATGGGAGGCAATCCACCGGTACTGACACCAGACTGGATTTCCGGAGCAAATCAACGCCTGCTAGCAGGTCTTGAAGAGCATCTCGAAGAGGGTGTGGTTCCAGGGAAGATTCCAACGCACCCCGTCGGAGTCTTTCGCTATAGAGGTGCCCCACGGAAGGATTGTGCTTTTCTCCTCCACCGACTCTGCGAGTGGCTTGAGGGAGATGACTGGCCGGTGCGTCCAGACCGGCCAGAAGATCACACCGCATCCGCGATTCTGCGAGCCATCTTTGCTCATCTGTATCTCGCGTGGATTCACGCCTTTGGGGACGGCAACGGACGAACCGCTCGGTTGGTTGAATTCATGATTCTTGTGCGACAGGGTGTACCATCGCCTTGCGCCCATCTTCTCGGTAATCACTACAACCTCACTCGGTCCGAATATTATAGGCAGCTTGATCGTTCCAGCCGGGCGAACTCTGGGCGTGGAGATCCACTCGGATTTCTCCACTACTCGCTAGAAGGATTCGTTGACGGTCTGCGGGAGCAAAACCGATTCATTGAAGGGATCCAGCTGAAGCTAGCCTGGGAGCACTTCGTTTACGAGGAATTCCAACGGATACATCGCCCGTCAAAAGCCATGAGCCGACGTCGCGAGATAGCACTGTCTCTGGGCCGCAAGGCAGTGCCGATCCGAAAGCAGGAGATACCGGATCTGAATCTTCGTCTGGCTAGACTCTATACAGAAAGGCTCTTCACTTTTATGAGTGGGGCGCCTGTTTTTGGAGGCCTTCGGGGTACAGATCCAGTCCTCCGAGATAGAAGTAAATTGCATGGGCAAACCGCTGTGTGTTTCGGAATCCACGCGCACGAACTTTGACGGTTTTGATGCGGCTATTTATGCTTTCAGCTGGGCCATTACTAACTTTTAGAACGATCGCATTTATGATTCCCCATAGATGATTCTTAACCGTCTTAGCAGCTTTTTTCATGGGTTCAAGTCGACAACGCATGGCCCAGGATAACCAGCGCTTCCAGCCCTTGAGGGCCGAAGTACGACTGACATAGTGCCACAATTTCTGGGACAGTTCCTTGATGGCCCATGCACGCGCCGTTTTCAGCGAACTGTGCTTTAATTGCTGGAATCGTTTCTTTTGTCGGGCAGACATATTCTCCCGATTGGTGAGCCAGTCGTACTTGGTTCCGGTGAGATCCTCAATGCCCGCTTTCCGCAATTCCCGGTTCTCCTGCCGACGAACTTTATCCACCGCCTCTACAATCTTTTTCATCACATGAAAACGATCAAATGAAATCTTGGATTCTGCATCTGGAACATGTTTTTTCGTGGACTTGATGTAGGCGGGCCACATATCCATGCTCACACTCTCAATCGCTTCCAGTTGCGCAGCCGAACAGTCCTCATAATAGGCATCCAGACTCGTATGGGTGCGCTTTTCCTTGACAAACAGCACCGTGCCCGTTTGGGAATCCGAAACCACCGTGATATACTTATGGCCCTTTTTGTACGAGGTCTCGTCCACACATATATGGGGAACCGGTTGCGGCTCTCTACGGGCGAGTCCGCGCTTTACCGCACGCGCCATGATGTTGGCGATCATCGTCCAACTGACGCCCAGCCTGGTGGCCACCGTTGAAATACTGGTTGTATCCTGCAACCAGTCAATTACCTTTCTTTCAAAAGCCATTGTAAAACGCATCCGCGCATCCGCCCAAGGGACCGAAACGGTCTTGATCCCATGCTCCGAACAGGCCACACGGGGAACTTTCGCAACCACGCTCGTCCGATACTCGCAGATATCCGTGTGGCGCCATTTCCGAAGACGATGGTCGTATCCAGGACAAACTTCCCCACACTCTGGACAGTGCAATACCGAACCCTTTGAACAGATTACATGAATCTCAGCCGTAAAAGCCGTCTTGTCTTGCTTGATCTCCGAAATCTCCCAAGGAGATTCAATCCCTAAAAGATGATTTATGTCTTGTATACGTTGTTCCATCGTTGATAAATGATTGTGATTGATTTTCGTCACAAAAACGCAGCTAAGATAACAACGAAATCAATCCCGAATCTATTCCAGCACTTACTTGTTCAGCCTAATTCTGACATCAAACCCACTTAAAAAGCGGAAGCCCCTACAGAAAAAACCTCTAAAACGCTGACTCGCGACATGAACTGGCTTGTAGAACAAAACTTCCTGGCGAGAAGCGAGGATGGTTATAGGGCGAAAATAGAATTGATGCATGCCTTCCGGCCTGCACAAGCATAAGGCCGCTTGCTTTTGTTCTCGTCTTAACATCACCAAAAGGTATTGGTGCTGCGGTGCGCTGAAGTTCTCCCTTCAGGATATTAGGTCTTAACGCGAGCCGTTTGACCTATTACACATTCACTTGACCAACAGTGTTTTTTCCCATAGTTGGCCACTTTTCACGTACAAGTACGACACCATTTTCAATCTTCTTAACCGCTATAGGCGGTTTTGATTGGCGTAGTGGCACTTCCTGTTCTGTATAACGGTAAGGAATCCCTACATGGTTCAGGGAAACCGAAAAATGGGCAAAAAAAGAACAGTTTCCCAAGCGTCCTCCAGCTTGCAGAGCTACAAATAGAAGGATCAGTTCTACTCTGGCGAATCTGGGTCAAGCAAACAATTGCTCTTGGACGCGCGCATTTTTGAGATCTACCTGGTCGACCATGTCCGCTTTATAATCAATAAATCGCTGCTGAAGTGCAGGGTCAGATGTGGCGAGTATTTGTACCGCCAGTAGAGCAGCATTCTTTGAGCCATTGATGGCCAGGGTTCCCACGGGAATTCCGCTCGGCATCTGTACGGTAGCCAGGAGGGCGTCAAGCCCTTGAAGTGCCCCGGAATTAATGGGTACGCCAAGTACAGGTAGAGGTGTATTAGCTGCGAGTACGCCTGCCAAGTGTGCTGCTACACCTGCACCGGCAATCAACACCTTGATTCCCCGGGTATGGGCGCTGGTTGCATACTGATGAGCACGATCGGGTGTACGGTGCGCACTCATGACATTTAATTCAAAGGGAACGTCAAAAGACTTCAGAATATCTGCGGCTTTGCGCATGATGGGGAGATCAGAGTCACTTCCCATCAGAATTCCAACTAAAGGCTTCATGTACTTAATGTGAGATGTTGCTAGAGTTAAAGAAAAGATTAGCCATGCAGGAGTTGTTCAAGGGCAACCTCGTCAGCTACAAGCACGTCGCGCGGTTTTGCTCCGGCAAATGATCCGACAACGCCAGCCTGCTCCAATTGATCGACGATACGAGCAGCCCGCGTATAGCCAATGGATAACTTGCGCTGAATCAACGAAACAGAGCCCTGCTGACTCCGCACAATGATTCGTGCAGCTTCTTCAAAGAGCTGATCCGTGGTGCCCTCCTGAAAAGATTGATCGTAGGAAGAGCTTTTGGTGGGTTCCAATTCGACCTTGGGTAATCGATAGGAGCTTGGTTCCGGCTGCTTCCTGATGTAATCGATCAGTCGGTCAATCTCCTTGCCGGAGACGAAAGGCCCCTGCAGGCGCAAAACTTTACTACCGTTCATATACAGCATATCACCATTGCCGACCAGCTGCTCAGCACCGTTCTGGTCAAGGATAGTCCGTGCATCAACTTTAGAGGCAACCTGGAAAGCGACACGGGACGGGAAGTTCGCTTTGATAAGTCCGGTGATCACATCAACGGAAGGGCGCTGGGTTGCCAGGATCAAGTGAATGCCTATGGCCCGTGCCTTCTGGGCGAGTCGTGCGATGGGAGCCTCAACATCCTTCCCAGCCGTCATCATGAGATCAGCAAGCTCATCAATGATCACCACAATGTAGGGTAGATGTTTGTGACCGGAAGCAGGGTCAAGGGCTCCCTTAGCAAATCGGGTATTGTAACGCCTGACTCCGCGCACGCCAGCTTCTTTAAGAAGATCATAACGCACATCCATTTCCTGTTCGCAAGCTTTCAGGATATTGAGTGCTTCTTCAACTTCCGTGATGATGGCGTCACTCCCGTCTTCCGGCATGGCTAGGAAATGATACTCAAGCTTTTCATACTGCTGAAGTTCGACCTTTTTCGGGTCGATCATTACAAACTTCAGATCCGACGGAGCACATGCATAAAGGAGCCCCGTGATCAACGTATTCAGACCGACGGACTTACCGGATCCCGTAGCTCCTGCGATCAGTAGGTGCGGCATCTTGGTGAGGTCCTGCACGAAGACACCTCCCTCAATAGTCTTGCCCAGTACCACGGGCAGCTCCATGTTGGACTCCTGGAACCGGGCTGTACTGAGCACCGACTGGACCCGCACAAGCTCTCTTTGTCTGTTCGGTATCTCTACGCCAACGGCAGATTTATTGGGGATGGGGACGATCATTCGAATCCCCTGCGCAGCCATAGCCATAGCCAAGTCATCCTCCAGTGACTTGATACGACTGACCTTCACACCGGGAGCAGGCGTAAGCTCGTAGAGTGTGACGGTAGGCCCCACCTTGGCATTCACTTCAATGATTTCAATCTTGTGTCGGGCGAGTTTTTCGACGAGTTTGGTCTTGTTCTCTTCTAGCTCCTCGTAGTCAATCTTTTGCTCGGTTTCCTTTGGAGCATCCAGCAGCCGAACGTGTGGAAACTTGTACTTACCCACTCCCTCAATCTGAGTACTTCGAGACCGGGATGTGTGCCCGGCCTCCTCAGTGATCTGTCCGGTAACCTTGAGTTCCAAGCCGGCTCGATCAATCTCTGTTGTGGGTTGGTTGGCCGAGGGTTTCGTTGCACGGGGCTTTTTCGAGTCAATATCCTGCTCAGGTTCAGGGTCCACGTTATGATGGTGTGTTTCCACCGTTGCAGGAGAGGATTGGGGATCAAGATCATCCCAGGTTGATCGCAATTTATTTTTGCCAGAAGCTTTTTCAACTGCACGTTCTTTTCTGGATTTTTCCTGGTTTTCCTTGATTACTTGAGTTGTGTTTTTCCATACTTGCTCTGTACGATCTAGCCAATGCTGAATGTCCCGATCTATGGTCAGCATAAGCCCAATCACGAGACCAGCACCCAGAATAACCCATGACCCAAGCCAGCCTACTATTTCGTTCAACCAAAATGCTGCCCCAAGACCGAGAGCACCTGCCCATATACCTAGTTCAGACATGGGCGCGTACAAGCTAAGACGACCAAGTATTATGGCGATAAGACACACAATCCAGATAATATGTAAGGTTGGTATCCAGATACCTCGCAGTGGTCGCTTTCTGAGGACGGTGTAGCCACACAGAAGTATCGTAATGATCAGGAGGAGGGAGGTGTAACCGAAAAAGGATGGTACGATGGCGTGCGCAAGCCACGCACCAACTGCTCCGACAGCATTACTGACGGATGGACCCTCAAAAGGAAACAGTAATTCCCAGAAAGGTCTTCCTTCAATGAGAATATCGTCCGATGAAGCGTAGGTGCCGCCGGCAATAGCGAGAAAGACACCGAGCGTGAGAATAAGTATCCCCAGAACTTCCTGCCTGCGTCTGGTTTTCGAACGAGCTTTAGGTTTGGATGAGGTCGAACTGCTTCGCCTGCGGTTGGCTTTAGGATCGGCCATTAAGGAAAAATTCGGGATTTATAAAATGCACAGATCAATCAAGATACGACGTAGGATCATGCGTCTATTTCTTTGGCTTCCGATGAAATGGTAACTTCTGCACAAAGGCATCCAGCGTTCGGGATCGAACACGTATACCTACCTTACTCCCGGGTGTTGTGAACGCCGGATCGTTTTGGACATACGCGAGTGCTATGCCACGATTTAGTGTGGGAGATTGGGATCCACTGGTGACATGACCGATACTTTCCCCAGATTCAGAAACAACCGTGTAGTCCGATCTGGGGATCCCCCTGCCATCTATGACTAGGCCAACCAGACGGCGCTTAGGGCCGTTGGCCTTGATATCCTGCAGAGCCTCCCGGCCGACAAATTCTCCCTTCTGCAGTTTTGTAGTCCAGCCTAAGCCTGCTTCATAAGGATTGATATCTTCGGTTAGCTCATTTCCGTACAGGCAAAAACCCGCCTCAAGTCGGAGGGTATCTCGAGCTCCAAGGCCGATAGGCTGTAGGTTGTAGTCCGAACCGGCTGCCATGATTGCGTCCCACAGTGCATGGGTATTTTCGGATTCAACATAGAACTCAAGTCCAATCTCTCCTGTGTAGCCGGTCCGAGAAACGATCACCTTATTGAAGCCCATAAACTCACCTGCGGCTGGTCGCAGGAAGTGAAAGCTTGGTATTTGATGGACAGGTTCGCCCAGCAGTGTTGCTCCAATCTCCAGAGAGTCTGGTCCCTGCAATGCGAGTAGTCCCATTTGGTCCGACACATCATACAGGCCTGCCCCCATAGGGTTATTGGCCTGCATCCACTCAAAATCCTTCTCTGTGTTGGATGCATTGACTACGAGCATGTAGGCGCCATGATTGACCTTGTACACGAGTAGGTCGTCAATCGCCCCTCCTGCTTCATTGCACATCAGGGTATACATTGCTTTCCCAATACTCAGTCGAGAGACATCATTAGTAACCAGATGCTGTACAAAGTCTTCTGCCTCTGCTCCCATGGCAAAGATTTCTCCCATGTGGCTTACGTCGAATAATCCTGCAGATCTTCGAACGGTTTTATGTTCGTCCAGAATGCTGGTGTACTGCAGTGGCATACTGTAACCGGCAAAATCGACCATACGGCCACCCATAGCTACATGAGCTTCATTTAATGCGAGTGTGCGTGGCATATTATTAGAATTATTGAAGTCTGTGTGCGCGGCAACCTTGTGACTTTAACGCTGCTACCGCCGCATCGGCCGTGCGGTCGTCCTCTAAACTTATCCTGAATGCGCCACCGGTACCCTCACGAATTTTGAGTAGCTCAATGTCTTTAATGCTGATTCCCTGCTTAAAAAGCGTTCCTGTGATATGTGCCAGTACTCCCGGCTGATCTTTTGCGTACACGAATACATCGCTTAAAGGTCGGAGAAACCCTTTAAAATCTCGGGGGATAGTGTCGCGGATCGCACGTGCCCGTTCAAATACAGGACGCAGTTCCTGAAGATTACCGTCCGGGCGGAGTTGTTTTCGGGTGAACTCCAAGGCATAAATCAACTCATCAAGAGCTGTTCCAACGTCTGTGCGGTTAGCCTCAAGGACTGCCGACCACATCTCAAACGGAGAGGAGGCAATTCTCGTCATATCCCTGAATCCTCCTGCCGATAGCTGCAAAGTGATCGGGTTGGCTTGGCTTCGATCGGCTGCAACGTTCATCAGATTTGTAGCCAGAAGCTGAGGCAAGTGACTGACGCAGGCGACTACACGATCATGCTGCACACTATCCATGGAAAGCACTCGTGCTCCTGTGGACTCCACGAGGTACGTGAGCGCACGATAGGCGTCTGAGTCTTCCTGTCCGTCCGGGCAGAGAACGTAAACAGCATTTTCAAAGAGAAAAGAGTCTGCTCCTCTAAGTCCACTCTGTTCGGATCCAGTCATGGGATGACCTCCGATGAAACAGATGTTGTTTGGTAGGAGGTGCTCTGCTGCTTTGATCACAGGTTGCTTTACAGAGCCTACGTCGGTTACAAAAGTATGAGCCTGTAGGTGTGGAGCAATCGAGCCCAGTACCGGCTCCAGAGCATTGAGTGGCACAGCCAAGAATACAGCATCAGCCTGGCGTACCGCATCCACTAGAGAACGGGCTCCATGGTCGATCACACCCAGTTTGATTGCTTGACTAAGCACATCCGGTTGATCAAAACCCGTGACATGCAGGCTCGGTAGTCGCTCCTTCCAGGCCAGAGCGAGCGATCCGCCAATCAAGCCGATGCCGATGATGGCAACGCGCTCAATCATTAGATTGCTATTCAGATGCACCTTCTTTCTGAGGTTCTCCAGCTTCTGGAAGGGGTATTGACGGTCTATCGACCTCCAGGGAAAGGGCCTCAGCTGAGGTAGTGTAGTCAACTAAGATTCGGTCTCCGTCTCCCAAACCCTGGTCAAGAATCATTTCCGCCAACGGATCCTCTAGGTAGCGCTGAATCGCACGCTTGAGGGGTCGAGCGCCAAACTTGGCGTCGTAGCCCCGCTCGACGAGAAAATTATTTGCAGAGGGTTGCAGCTCAACGGAAATTCCGAGTGCTTGGACGCGTGTAAAGAGTTCCTGAGAAAGCAGCTCGATAATCTGATAGATATGTTTTCTTTCCAAAGAATGAAAGACGATCACGTCATCAATCCTGTTCAGGAATTCGGGGTTGAATACATTCTTCAAAGCGGTTTCAATCGTGCTCTTCATGGCCTTATAGTCAAAGACCTCAGAACTTTGCGAGAAACCTAACCCAAAACCGGAGTTACGGATATCCCTTGCACCAATGTTGCTGGTCATGATAATGACCGTATTACGAAAATCAACCCGCCGTCCACTTCCATCGGTCAGAACGCCATCATCAAGAACCTGCAGCAGGATATTGAACACGTCGGGGTGGGCTTTTTCGATCTCATCTAGCAGTACGACCGAGAACGGTTTGCGACGGACTTTCTCGGTTAGCTGTCCACCTTCATCGTAGCCCACATAGCCTGGAGGCGCTCCAACAAGGCGGCTAACTGCAAACTTCTCCATGTACTCACTCATGTCAACACGAACGAGTGCGTCGGTAGAATCGAACAGGTACTCGGTGAGCACTTTTGCCAGCTCTGTTTTTCCAACCCCTGTTGGTCCGAGGAAGATAAAGGATCCGATTGGTCGGCTGGGATCTTTGATTCCGGCTCGTGTGCGACGAATCGCTTTGGAGAGCTTGGCAATTGGCTCGTCTTGGCCTACGATGTGTTCACGGAGGGCTATTTCCATGCCCAGCAGCTTTTTCTGCTCAGGCTCAGACAATCTCTCAAGGGGAATGCCGGTCATCATTGCCACCGTTGCAGTTACATCTTCTGCAGTGACGGCAAAACGCTCTTCTCCGGCCAGCTGCTTCCATTCACGCTTGGCCTGCTCCAGTTTTTCCTGAAGCTTCGACTCTTTGTCTCGCAAGCGAGCGGCTTCCTCAAACCGCTGTCGAGTTACAACTTCGACTTTTGTTTTTCGCGTTGCTTCGATCTGGTCTTCCAGTTCGATAATGTGATCCGGTACGCAAATATTACCCAGATGGACACATGCACCGGCTTCGTCGATGATATCAAGTGCCTTGTCGGGGAGGTGACGGTCGGTAATGTAGCGTTCTGAGAGCGACACAGCCAGTTGTATTGCATCGTCCCGGTAGGTAACGTGATGGTGATCCTCGTATCGATCTTTTATCTGGCGCAGGATTTCCAGCGTTTCCTCCGGTGTGGATGGATCAACAAGGATCTTTTGGAAGCGTCGGTCAAGGGCGCCATCCTTTTCGATATACTGTCTATACTCATCCAGCGTAGTGGCTCCGATACACTGCAAGTCCCCACGGGCCAGTGCTGGTTTGAACATATTGGATGCATCAAGTGACCCCGAGGCACTGCCCGCACCGACAATGGTGTGGACCTCATCGATAAAGAGGACTACTTCTGGGCATTTTTCCAGCTCAGTCATCACGGCCTTCAGTCGTTCTTCAAACTGCCCCCGATACTTGGTCCCTGCTACCAGCGCAGCAAGGTCAAGGGTTATGATACGTTTGTCGTGTAGGACACGAGAGACTTTGCGCTGGGTTATGCGCATCGCAAGACCTTCTGCGATGGCGGTCTTTCCGACACCAGGTTCACCAATCAGAATAGGGTTGTTTTTCTTGCGGCGGCTGAGAACCTGAGCCACTCTCTCAATCTCTTTATGTCGGCCAATAACAGGATCAAGCTCTCCTTTGTCCGCGAGGCGGGTCAGGTCACGCCCAAAATTATCCAATACCGGCGTTTTAGACTTCGTATCTTGTGGCGTCTGACGACCGCGGTTGCCCTGTGTCCGTCCACCTCGGGGCTCGTTCCTGCGCGTACTCGATGGTCCTCCAGAGAGAATCGTATCCAACTCTTTACGCAGGATCTCATACGTGATTGAATATGTATCCCCCAGTATTTTAGCGGCCACATTGTCATCATCTCGAAGCAGACTCAATAGGAGGTGCTCGGTACCGATTACATCCGATTTGTAGAGCTTGGCTTCCAGATAGGTAATACGAAGTACTTTTTCAGCCTGTTTTGTTAGTGGGAGATTTCCGACGGTGAGCGTACCACCACCAGAGCGCACGGTGCTTTCAATTTCTTTTCTGAGTCTATTCAGGTCGCAGCCAAGATTGCGCAGTATTCGAACAGCTACGCCCTCGCCTTCACGGATCAGTCCGAGCAGCAGATGCTCGGTGCCTATGTAATCGTGACCAAGACGAATAGCCTCATCACGACTATACGAGATCACATCACGTACACGGTTGGAAAAGTTACTGTGTCGATCCATTAGCGTCTGGCTCAGGCTGCGAAGCTGGATCCGCACCCACACGTCTGTGTGGCATTTGGATTATTGAATACAAAACCGCGCGCATCAAGGCCTGCATGATAGTCAATCTTAGTTCCTAAGAGGTACAGTCCCTGTCGCTTATCAATGTACAATACAATTCCATCAAAATCGAACGTAATATCGTGCTCACGAAGCTTGTCGAAGCCCAGAATGTAACTCATACCGCTGCATCCTCCACCTCGAACGCCAACCCGCAGCCCATAGCCTTCGGGGATTGATTTGGTGGTCAAAATTTTCTGTACCTCTTCGGCTGCGCGAGAACTCAGCGTTACTGGGGCAGTAGGTGAATCAATCATGGTGATTTCAGGAATGGCCCGCACCGCCTATACACCTCCTGTCAAAGCCTGTTCCGTTTCAGTGGAAGGTGCCAGATTTAGTGTGGTGTATCAAGACCCGGGTCATGAGACGTACCGAGTAACTCAGAGCCCGTTCGTCAACATCAAAGAGAGCATTGTGGAGTGGATATCCTGTAGCCGTGCTACTGCGTGTTCCAACGCGAATGAGCATGCCAGGAACATACTTCAGGTAATTCGCGAAATCTTCTGCTCCCATACTGGGTACGCATATATCCAATGCAGAATCTTTGCCAAAGAGATCGTGTACGCAGGTCCGAACATTCTGGCACAGCTTGGGATCGTTGATGACAGCGGGGAGCCCGCCCTGATTTATAAAATCAATCTCAACACCATGCAGCTGTGCAAAATTCTCGGCAGCACGCCGCATATAATTAACCAGGAAAACGCGGTTATCATCATTGAGGCAGCGCAGAGCGCCCTCGAACGACACTTTGGCAGGAATCACATTGTGTGCCAGTCCAGCCTTAAGTATGCATACAGTAAAAACCGCAGGCTGGCGGGCATCGGTTACACGCCCAATAAGCTGATAGTACTGGTTCAATAACTGTGTGGTGATCCATACAGTATCCTTCGCATTCTGTGGGCGGGCAGAGTGTCCAGTACCTGGTGCAGTAACCTCGACTCGCAGACGATCGGATGATGCCGTGACCTGTCCTTCGGGTATCCCAAATTGTCCAATATCAAGTGTTGGGTCCACATGAATGCAATAAAGTGCTTTCAAGGGATCGCATACACCTGCCTCAATCATGGGGATGGAACCACTGGGGTTGCCCTCCTCATTTGGTTGAAACAAGATTCGAACACGCCCCCTGAGATGATGCCGGAGTCGGTGAAAGTTGAGGGCTATACCAATACCAACTGCTGTGTGTACATCATGCCCGCAAGCATGGGCAACGCCAGTATTCCGTGAAGCATACGCTACATGTTTTGCATCTTGCAATTGTAGCGCATCAAGGTCACAACGAAAACCGATGTGTGGCCCAGGATGCGCACCGTCTATATCTACGAACAGACCGGTCGTTGCATGTGGCCCGGAAACCTGTAAGCCATGACTCTCCAAGTGATCGCGTACTAAATGGCTAGTAGCATGCTCTTTGAAGCCGATTTCCGGGTTACGGTGCAAATGCCGACGCAGGGCGATCAGATAATCAACGAAGCCCTCAGGAAGCTGCTCATTGTCCAACGATGCAGGAAATGAGTACGTTGCAGGCATGGATTCAAATGTTGACATGTTTGGATGGGCACTCAAAAACTTTGGGGTATACGCTGTGGAAGGAGCTTCCGGTGATAAATGTTCAGATGAAAAATTGTTTACGACTTAGGGTTCACTATGTAAATCCAATGGAAGTTTCCATGTGCGATAGCAGTGACTTGATGCATATTAAATACGACTGCGGTAATTGATTCTGTACGGGACTTGCTAAAAACTTGGAGTTAGATATGCGTCGACTCGGGTCAATTTGCCTGTGCGGCCAAAGAGCGCAGCACTCTCCTCGAGGGAGAGCGCGAGTTCCGGTCGTTCCTCGGTGTGTTCCCCTCGGGTTTTAAGCAGAGGCTCATCAGATAGATGAAAAACAAAAGGGATCTGACAATAAGTAAACGCAAGAGCCCCCACATTTAGTTGCAAGGACTTGAGGTTGCCATGAGTGTCATACCAACTGAACTTTTCTGGACTCCGGCAAAACTCAGCTCTGCGGAGCAGGGCGGGATTGATGCGGAGAATCCCATCGGTGATGCGAATACCCAGCTCACCCCAGCGACAGAGAATATCTTCCTTGACCTGTCCGGTCAATCCAGGCTGATGTGCTCCACCCCAACTCGGAGTATGCGAATACGGATCTTGTGGAAACGCACCGTACTTGGCCGGTGACTGCGCTCCCCCCAAACCGTCTCGAATCTTGTAGTAATGGCGGGCAAGCTCCTGTTGTACGGTTTGCGGTGCATCTGTATCCACCGCATTCCAAAAGGCGTCCTGCACTGCCAGAAGTAGTTTGGAAATAATATGCCAGTAAACACAACCTAGTCCTTCATATTTGAAAAACCGCCCGGACCGTCCCGTGAAGGATGCGTGCTTGAAATTTTTTTCGTACAGTGCCAAAATATGTGCCTTATCACGTTCAGCGGCCTCATAGCCCTCATCCCGCAGAGAATCCAACAGATTTGTCAACTCAGTCGCATTTACGAGTGATGGGTTGAAATAGTGCTGTCCAGTGGCAGTTCGAGCAATCAGTCGATGATCGCCTTGCTTGATCAGTTTCCGTACCAATGTTAGCCGCACGACGTCGTTGGGAGCTATATGATTACGAGCACTGAACGTGGGGAGGTTCTCGTCTGCGTAGAGGAGATAGCTACCCTGTCGAGTGCTGTATAGCGGGCTTCGTCTCAAAGCGTTCAGCAGTGCTAAAGCATCCGTGGAACTAAGGATGCCGGATGCCAAAGCTGCAATTTGCCCCTCTAACATGAGAGGCAGTGCCTCTATCTTGATAGAACATTCAGACGCTAAATGGAGAATCGTATAGGAATGTGCGAGATGATCCTCTTCGATCGCTTGTTGGAGTGTTGGGCGAATGATTTTACATGCAAGGCTGCAGAATTCGGCCAGACTTGAAGCTTCAATCGGTACGGGTTCTTTTTGAATCCCTTGGGCATACAGGTTCGCACGATACTTGGACGCTGCACGCCCCAACGCATCCATCGAATTGAATTGGGCAGCGGGGTCATTAATTTTTCCGCAGCTTGTCAGCGCATTCTCGACATCATTACACCAGTCAGCCACTTCTTGGGAAACCAGGTATTGTATGTCCTCCTGTGCTTCATACAACTGACCAACAAACTGCAGGTACCTGTACAATTGGAATAGTGTAACCAGAGAGCATCCCCAGCCGGCAAGTGCATTATTGGCATCATTCCATTCGGGGCGCTGCGTGTTTAGCCAGATCCCTCCACCGGGCACCAGTGCACAAAGTTTTGCCAGTGCGGGGACAAGTAATTTTTCAGCCAGTGTCACAAGAATCGGTTGGCCATCCAGGGTCTGCAGTAAGCGACCGTCGGATCCCATTTCCTGCACACGCTCGGAGATTTTCCCGTGCAAATCCCAGTCAAAATGTACCGAGTTCTTTGGATCAGATAGGATCTGCTCATGTTCAGCCAGTCGGTAGGGTACTTGCATATAGCTGAATATGCGCATGTTCAGCAATCGGGTAAGCCTGGTTGGATCATGTGCGTAAGCCCATTCCAAAAGACAAAGCAGGTAATTGATTTGGTGATCTCCCCAATATCCAATCGAGGTCCATGGATCAGACTCGTCAGGTACTTCCCAGTCTACTCCGCTTCGCTCAATCCGGTAAGGATTGTATCCGTCAGCCGTGGAGGCATTGACGAAGGTTGCGATCATCGCAGGATAGTAGTGGGGAAAGGACCTGCCCAAGGCCTCCCAGTTCTGAAATAAATCACGCCAGTTTCCCGAGTAGTCCAGCACCACATTACCCTTCTCATCATGTGTACGGATTTCAAAAGCATTCCAGGGGCGGCTCGGATCTCCATGCCGCCGGCTGTATCCTAGCGGGAGATATTCGGATATAAGTCGGCGCAATTGCAAATCTTCGGGCTGGTGCACCATGGTCAAATCTACGGTGCCAGGCAATGCCTCAAGATATGGGGAGTGGGCAAGTGTATGATTGCGCACACGAACGAAATCAAGCAGATCATTCTTGTCGGCAAGGTATCCATGAAGCGGAATACCTCCCCGCATTACGTTGAAAAGTGTGTTTGCGTAGTGACGCGAATCATTGGAGGCACGTGCGGTTTGTTGAAAGCCATCTGCACTCCCAATGAGAAGGCGAAGGTCCGTGGTATCCTGATGTTCTTGACGACGTAGTGTTCGTACGTATACTGCTGAATTTTCCAGGGCGGTGTGCAGGGAGATCAAATGACCAACATGCTGGTCCACATCTGCGATCAAATCCCAGGTAGTAGGGCGGTCTTTGACGAGGCGAAGATTTCGTTCGACGAAGAAAGCCCCGCGGCGACCACGGATATTGTGTTCCGTATTCAATTGTTGTCCAGCCCTATAGGCATTCAATTGCAGTGTGGATAGCAATATTGATGCTGGACGCGGCCCATGCTGCCAGACCACGGTGGCGGTTAATGCTTCCTCCGGGACTGGTCGATCAACCACAAGTGTGCTGAGTGAGAAAATGCCAACTTGTTTCTCCAACTCATTTACCTTATAGGCATCGGCGAGTGTACTGCGGGAACGCTGCAGTTGGGCGCCAACACCAGAGGGCAGAATATTACAGATCCCGTCCAGCAAACTGGCACGTATAGGTAGGTTCCAAACGCTTTCCAGCCGAGCGCGCCTTACAAACCCGAAGCCGTTAACACATTGCCAACTGTAAGAGTAGCGAAGACTGAGATCGCGATTGAACTCCTCAAACAACAGCTTATTGCCTGTTGTGTTCTTGTACAGATTACGTTCGATCCGATATAATCCCGATTGTATAGGCGCGAATGGTTCCCAAAGGATCGTTCGATTGGAGCGTTCGACGCGCACTATCGTGATACTGCCTGTATGTGGGGCCGCATCGTGAAGCTTATCGTCAGTTACATATGGAAAGAGTGCATGGTCGGCGTTCCGGCGGCCAGCGGTAAGTGCGCCGGTACTGGAAATAAACATCCAGTGATCTCCGACACTGGCCAACGTAATGAGAAAAGCGGGGAGTTGGTCGTAATTTCCAATTCGATACCAGCGTTCACCATACCGGTCAACGAATTGTCCGGTACAGGATCCACGATTTGGGTATACCTTGCTCTGCCCGACGAATATGTCCTGAGGATCACTCTCCCGCAACGAGGAACGGGATGTTGGCGTGCGCCGCACTTCCTTGGCCATCAATAATGTCAACAAATAGTCGATAGGCGCCCGGTTCAGAAGGTGCCTTCAGGTTAACCTGTGCGCCATCTGCACTTGCGAACAGGCCGGGGATAGGTTCTGGCTCGGCTTCGTCATCCCCACCATGGCCAACGGCTGTGGCTTCGGGGCGAACGGTCCAGTGGTAGCTTAGAGAGTCTCCTTCGAAATCATTCGTAACGACGATACTGGCGGCATCTGCGCTAGGAGACAACTCAATGTTATCGGTGGCTTCCAAGCCATTAAGCGTAAAGGAGTTTATTCGAGGGGACTGGTTAGCTGGCCAGGTGCCCGTCCATTTGTAGTGCATTACGTCGACCGCGGCCGTTTTATCTCCGTTTGGCATAAACATGCCATACCAAGTGGGCGTACGTTCCTGTTTCTGCCCCCAAAGAAACACATAGGAGCCAATACACTGAATGGTATCGGGCGCAATCACGGTTTCGTATCGCCGATCATACCAGTCTGCTTTTACCGTAGAGTTGTTCTCGAGCGGTGCCCTCCAAGGGGTTGTTGGAACCTCCCAGTGTCCAGTCGCTCCCCATTCAGTCACGACGTAGGGACCATTCCAATCAGATTCCTCCAGATAACGCGGCAGGTTTATTATGTCGGCGTACATCTGAATGCCCAGGAGGTCCAAGTCCGGTGCGCGTGCTTTGATTTGGGCGATCAGTTCCGGGTTGATACCGGCCAGCATAGTCAGCGTTGGATGATTGCCATCAACTGCATGGATCATCTTTGAGATATCGTTCACGGCATCCCAGACGAGTGGATTTGTAGCACCCAGATTCAATTCATTCCCGATTCCCCACATGAGTAGGGCGGGATGATCTTTATACAACAAAATCTCGTCCCGTACGGTAGCCAGCTGGGCAGCGACAGCTGCCGAGTCACTGTAATCGAAATTAAATACACCCCGTCCGCTTCCAGGGCGCTCTCGAGCAATTTCGATGCCCATGGTCACCATTAGTCCATTCGCATGCGCACGATCCAGGACCTCCATACCAGTATCCCGACCATTATCCGTACGCCAGGTGCGGAACGAGTTACCTCCGTGTGCGGCCAAGGCTTCTACATTCCCAAACTCCAGGCCTGCCCCATTGATGTAAAAAGGATCCCCATTTACATACAGCTGGTATTGTCCGTCCTCCTGGCGAACTTCCACTGTGTTCGTTTCTTGTTTCTGGGTTGCCTCTCCTTCCGCCTGGCAACCTATCATCACGACGAGGAGGATCACAGCAAGTATATAATGGCGTTTTTGATGGTTCATTTTATCCTGATTCAACTTTTGGGTGCATGATCGACTTTATTGCCTCGCGCCAAGAGAGATTCCAGCGCTTCAAGTGATCGCCCCTTCGTTTCGGGAAGAGCAATAATAACAAAAACCAAGCCCATTGCAGCCATAACACCGTACAGCAGGAAGGTCAGAGCACTGCCCAGATTCGCAAGCTCCCACGGGAAGACCAGTTGCACAGTGAAACTTACGCCTGAATTAATCAGCCCAACAAACGAAATAGCCAGAGCACGCAGACGATTCGGGAAGAGCTCTGAGAACAGAACCCACATAACCGGCCCGAGGGACACTGCGAAGGAGGCGACAAACCCCAGAATACCAACCAGAATCAGAACGGGGTTCATACTGATGGCTGCCGCAATCAACTCGGATTCATATTGTCGCGCGGTAGCAAGCCCCAGTGCAGATTCCAGTGCCTGCTTAAAGGCAACATCAGAGTTGAATGTTGTATCCAGGATGGGTTGTAGTGCATCCAGACTAACTGCTGCAGGGAGGGCTATGTCTGACGTTAATGTGTACGAGGCACCATGGAACCCGTAAGCCAGGAGTGCCATGGCAATCGTTATGCCTGTGAGCCCTGTAACAAGTAACGGTTTTCTTCCCAATCGGTCGACTAATGCGATAGCAACAACAGTAAAGACCAGATTGACCAGCCCGACGAGTATGGCCTGAACAAAGGAAGCATTGGTTCCTATGCCCGATTGCTCAAAGATCATGGGGGCATAGAAGAACACAGCGTTAATCCCTGTGATTTGCTGTACAATGGCGATTACAATACCAATGAGCAGTACAAACTTCATGGCAGGTGCAAACAGGGCTTTCAGGCCGATATTGGTCTTAGCAGCATCAGCATCCAGGCTGGCCTGGACTGCACGCAGATCTTCTTTTGCTTCCTCGGCCCCGCTTGCCCGGGTCATGATGGCAAGGCCTTCGGAGACACGACCTTTCATTACAAGCCAGCGTGGACTCTCAGGCACGGCAAAAAGTGCACCAAAATAGAGTACGGCGGGCAGGGTTTCGAGGCCAAGCATCCAGCGCCAGTTGTGAGGACCAAACTTCATCGCTTCAGCCCAGGCACTGGAGCTATCACCAAGCTCCAGTATGAGGTAATTGGTGAAGAATGCGACCGAGATGCCGATGACGATATTGAGTTGATTGAAGGACACCATACGTCCCCGCAGCGCTGGCGGAGAGATCTCTGCGATGTACATCGGAGCGATAATGAGTGACGCGCCCACTCCAAGTCCGCCGATCATACGGGCGATGACCAGCAGCATGTAGTCTGGAGCCAATGCTGAACCAATAGCCGAAATAGCGTAAAGTACGGCGGCCCAATAGAGTACAGTGCGGCGACCTATACGATTGCTGAGGGGACCTGCAGCCAACATTGCCAGGGTTGAACTCAGTGTCAAAGAACTCACGGCCCACCCAAGCTCAAGATTGGTTAGGTCAAATTCTACTTCAATAAAACCGACTACCCCGGAAATAACCGAGGCATCGAAGCCCATAAGGAATCCTCCCAAGGCAACAATCAGGGCGGTCCGTGCTACATAAATATTTTTAAACATCTCCAGAAAGTTATTAGTGCACAGTTACCTCGGGAGCCAAGAGCGGGTCAGGCTTGGTTAAGACAGAGAAGTTAGCGTGCGGTACATGCAACGTATAAGGTACAACATTCTTACAGGTCTTCAATCAAGTCAATCCAGGCTTGTCGAACAGTCTTCGGACTGTAGTCCGTTTCATAATGCTTACGTGCAGCTAATGATGTATTTAGCCACACATCCTCATTACTTAATGTTATAAGTCCCCTTGCAATTGCCTCAGGATCATGCGGTGGTACAAGAAAAGCGCCCTGTCCTTCATGTACCAGTGCTTCAAGCGCTGGACGTTTTGTGATGATCACAGGTGTTCCGGCACTTAGTGCTTCCATGATAGCTAAAGGTTGCGCCTCATGAGCAAGGACACTAGGCAGAGCAAACACATCTGAAGTTCGGTGCAGCTCGGCAACTGTTGTTCTGTCAGAAATTGGCCCGTGAATTATAACTGTGTCTTTGAGCCGTAGACGTTCAACTTCGCTACGAAAACTTCTTTCATCACTTTCATCATTCCAACGTCCTGCAAAATCTGCTTTGATGGACAGGCCCTGTTTGGTTGCGATGGCAATGGCTTGCAGAAGATCATGACAACCTTTTTCCTTAACCATATGGCTCAGGAATAATACGCGAATAGTGCTTGAAGCAGCATGGTTTTCATGCTTGATGCGGAGTTCGTTCTCAGATGCAATTTGGGGCACATAATTAGGAATGACACAAAGTTTATGTGCTGGTACGTAAGCCCTAATTTGGTTTGCCAGTTCACGGCTTAGAACGACAATACGGTCCAGACGTCGGATCAGCCGTCGGGCAGAGGCTGCCATAGACCAGTGCGTGAAAATCCTGGAGAGGTTTCCCCAATGTACCACGGCAACGATGGGCTGATGGGGTTGTAGGCAGGGCATTACAGCTAGGACGTCGCGCCAATGTCCCGAGGGTTGGCTGGAAATATTTGCCCACAGCACCGGGTTACCATCGCTAAGCCGGGATTTTAGTTTTGGTTTGAGTTTGAGGTAGTGCTTGATTGTATGCCGTGCCCCTGAGCGCCCGGAAGGCAGCAGGGCCCTGTTGGCAAGAGTCATATTGAATTGTTTGACATCGTAGTCTTGTTCAAGTAGACTGGCAAGGCTATGTGTTGCAAGACTTTGCCCATCTATTGGAGGGGGATATCGCCCAATAACGTGAACCGTTCTCGATTCGTTAGAGTTGGGCAGTGTCTGTGCCATGCGGGTTAGTGGATGCGAATCTGTGGAAGAGTCAATGTCTGTTTAATTTATGGGAATTATATACCCGAGTCCCCATATTATGTGGCAACTATCGTATCCATTTCACAGATTAACGAGGTGGCTAATGCCCCATAGATTTCAGCTTCATTCCACCGAGATACTGCGATATAGGATCCGGTTGACCGTGTTGTATCCGCAACGAAGTAGTTTTGCGGTCTTCCTCTGGTTCTGCGTCACCAACGAACAGACCTAGCGTCCAACACTCAAATGAAGACGTGAACCGATGTAATGCATTCGCCCAAGGACCTTGATCGTCTTGGTGCTCACAGAATCTCTTCTTGTGAAAGGCTTACCTTTGGATGCCATCGGAATATAGAACAAGGAGAAGGGCATTTTGACGGGCTGATGGGAATAATTAGAGTAAGTTAACCAAGGCTGCCCACCCGGAACACACGCCAACTCCAGTCGATTGCCTAATCACGCAAGAGGCACATTGTTGTTTGCAAGGCAGGATTTCCGCTCAACTGTTCATCTATCTTTTAGCCACATCTTTAGCCATATCTGCGGGAGGTTGTCTTGCGGAGAGATCAGAGGTGCCCACGGTTCGGTCGCCATTAATGCCCTTTGACGAACTGTTTGTGCTGCAGGACACGCTGCGGCTGGATCCGAGTATGCTCATAGGACAGGTTGGGTTTCTTGACATCAGCGCACGGGACGAAATTCTCGTAACCGACCACGTAGCTAACAGTGTCTATCTGTTTTGGGAATTACGTAGGAAAGTTGACAGAATAAAGCGTTTAGAGTGAAACATAAATTGACAAGCGCCGTAAAAGCTATATAACAAACGACAATATAGCAAAATGGCCAAGTCAAACAAAGCGAAAACCCTATCTCTATTCGACCTGATGGTACAATTCCCTACAAAAGAATCTGCCATTGCCTATTTTGAGCAGATTCGCTGGGGAAACAACTGTGCCTGTGTTCGGTGTGGTGCAGTAGATAAAATCACTCCACAGAAGAAGCATCCAGGCCGGTACTGGTGTGGACATTGCCGTAAGTACTTCACTGCACTTACCGGCACCCCATTAGAGTACAGCAAGGTAGATATTCGCAAGTGGCTTTATGCAGCCTACATGCTCACAACAGCCCGGAAGGGAGTATCCAGTATCCAGTTGTCAAAAGAGTTGGGAGTAACCCAAAACACGGCTTGGTACATGCTGCATCGACTTCGGCTTGCTTCATCTACCACAAATGAGAGTTTTTTGAGTGGCATAGTTGAAACCGATGTAACCTTTATCGGAGGCAAAGAGAGGAATAAACATGCTGACAAACGCCTGAATGTCGGCGGCGGAACAGCAGGTAAAACGGCGGTGATGGGTATACGTGAGCGTGGGGGGAAAGTAACAGCGACGGTTGTACCTGGAATGGACAAGAAGACCATGCATACGGTCGTCAAAGAAAATGTTGCGCCAGATTCCACAGTGTATACCGACGAGCATAAGAGCTTTTCAGGATTGGCAAAGGAAGGATACGTCCACCAGACGGTCAATCACTCCGCCGGGGAGTACGTAAGAGATATGATACACACGAACGGAATTGAGTCTGTATGGAGCGTTATCAAGCGTGGTTTTGTTGGCGTTTACCATCATTGGTCTATGAAGCACATGCAGGCATATATTGACGAATTCACGTTTCGGCTGAGCGAAGGCAGTGTTAGAAGGGATACACAAGATCGCCTGGACGCATTGTTTAGCAACATGTCTGGGAAAATCATAACTTACCAACAACTAACGGGTCACTCACATGGAAAACAGAACAGGCAAGCAGGACCAACAACTTGAAGCTGCGGCAAAGCTACTCCTGGCATTGCCGGGTACACCATCAAAGGTACGTCCGCCCAAACCGAACCGGAAAAATGCCTACCGTAGATTCCGAGCAGAAAGAACAAAGGAGGGTCTTCGCATTCGGGAAGTGAAGAGAGGGAACAACGGGTAGATGGAAAATATCCCCCCCCCCCCCCTCAATTTTCGTGCCAAAACGATATGGACAGGTGACAACCTACATATAATGCGTGGCATGAATAGTGCCACGATAGACCTAATCTATCTTGATCCCCCGTTCAACTCCAAAGCCAACTATGCTGCTCCCATTGGCAGTGCAGCTGCCGGCGCAGCCTTCAAGGATACCTGGACGCTGGATGATCTGGACTTAGAATGGATACGAGAAATACAGTCCTATGAACCAGCATTACGTCGAGTTGTCAATGCCGCTATGACCGACAGTGACAAGTCCTATCTGGTTTATATGGCTATTCGCTTGCTCGAAATGCGGAGGTTATTGAAGCCCACTGGATCAATCTATTTGCACTGTGATCCAACTATGAGCCACTACCTTAAACTGGTTATGGATGCAGTCTTTGGGCGGAAGAATTTTCGGAATGAGATTATATGGCATTATGCAAAAGGGCATGGTCCAATAAAAGCATTTCGGAGAAAACATGATGTTATTCTCAGATATACAGACAAAAAATGCACTTTCAATATTCAAAGATATGCACATTTGGATAATCAACACTACCGATTTAACAAGATTGATGGGTCAGGTAGAAAATACAGAATCAATCATGTTAGAGATTCGGAAGGCGAGTATAAGAGATTTTATCTTGATGATGGGGTTCCAGTTGATAGTGTGTGGTCGTTCCTTAGAGAAAATAAATTTGACCAACTCCCACATAACGCCAAAGAACGCACCGGTTATCCCACACAAAAGCCATTAATCTTACTCAATCGGATTATAAAAGCATCCAGCAACGAGGGAGACTTAGTATTTGATCCTTTTTGTGGTTGTGCTACAACCTGTGTTGCAGCACATAACTATGGTCGTGACTGGGTGGGGATTGATGTATCTGAGAAGGCAGCTGAACTGGTCGTGAATCGTATCTCTGAGGTTCAAGGAAGTATGTACAAAGATATAATTCATCGCAAGGATATTCCCCAGCGCACAGATCTAGGGCCGATACCAAAGTATAACAGCATTGCCAACAAGCGTAGCCTTTACGGAAATCAAGAAGGCAAGTGCAAATGGTGCACTGAACTGTTTGATATGCGCCATTTAGAAGTGGATCACATTGTAGCCAGATCTAAGGGAGGATCAGACCATATCAGCAACTTGCAGCTTTTATGCTCAAGCTGTAATCGCATGGGGCTTCCGCTTTTTAAGTGGGTTTGATGTCAGAATTAGGCTGAACAAGTAAGTGCTGGAATAGATTCGGGATTGATTTCGTTGTTATCTTAGCTGCGTTTTTGTGACGAAAATCAATCACAATCATTTACCAACGATGGAACAACGTATACAAGACATAAATCATCTTTTAGGGATTGAATCTCCTTGGGAGATTTCGGAGATCAAGCAAGACAAGACGGCTTTTACGGCTGAGATTCATGTAATCTGTTCAAAGGGTTCGGTATTGCACTGTCCAGAGTGTGGGGAAGTTTGTCCTGGATACGACCATCGTCTTCGGAAATGGCGCCACACGGATATCTGCGAGTATCGGACGAGCGTGGTTGCGAAAGTTCCCCGTGTGGCCTGTTCGGAGCATGGGATCAAGACCGTTTCGGTCCCTTGGGCGGATGCGCGGATGCGTTTTACAATGGCTTTTGAAAGAAAGGTAATTGACTGGTTGCAGGATACAACCAGTATTTCAACGGTGGCCACCAGGCTGGGCGTCAGTTGGACGATGATCGCCAACATCATGGCGCGTGCGGTAAAGCGCGGACTCGCCCGTAGAGAGCCGCAACCGGTTCCCCATATATGTGTGGACGAGACCTCGTACAAAAAGGGCCATAAGTATATCACGGTGGTTTCGGATTCCCAAACGGGCACGGTGCTGTTTGTCAAGGAAAAGCGCACCCATACGAGTCTGGATGCCTATTATGAGGACTGTTCGGCTGCGCAACTGGAAGCGATTGAGAGTGTGAGCATGGATATGTGGCCCGCCTACATCAAGTCCACGAAAAAACATGTTCCAGATGCAGAATCCAAGATTTCATTTGATCGTTTTCATGTGATGAAAAAGATTGTAGAGGCGGTGGATAAAGTTCGTCGGCAGGAGAACCGGGAATTGCGGAAAGCGGGCATTGAGGATCTCACCGGAACCAAGTACGACTGGCTCACCAATCGGGAGAATATGTCTGCCCGACAAAAGAAACGATTCCAGCAATTAAAGCACAGTTCGCTGAAAACGGCGCGTGCATGGGCCATCAAGGAACTGTCCCAGAAATTGTGGCACTATGTCAGTCGTACTTGGGCCCTCAAGGGCTGGAAGCGCTGGTTATCCTGGGCCATGCGTTGTCGACTTGAACCCATGAAAAAAGCTGCTAAGACGGTTAAGAATCATCTATGGGGAATCATAAATGCGATCGTTCTAAAAGTTAGTAATGGCCCAGCTGAAAGCATAAATAGCCGCATCAAAACCGTCAAAGTTCGTGCGCGTGGATTCCGAAACACACAGCGGTTTGCCCATGCAATTTACTTCTATCTCGGAGGACTGGATCTGTACCCCGAAGGCCTCCAAAAACAGGCGCCCCACTCATAAAAGTGAAGAGCCAATCGCATAAAGGGAGACCGAGGAATGGAGTATATGAGACGGATACATCAGCACCTTAGACTTGCTGCCTAAGTCCAATTTATGTTTCACTCTAAACGCTTTATTCTGTCAACTCTCCTACGTAATTCCCTCTGTTTTCCCCGTCAGGAAGCTACGTACGGTCCTATTCCGCACCTCTATGCCTGCCTGACAACGCGCACTTTTATCCGTGGAGCACTCGTTTCATAGGAGGCGGCCGCATAATGACGATGCGATTCGCTGGTGGTGCCGTCGTCTTTAACGCTGACGGAAGCTGCTTTGCCGAAAAAAGAGTGTTGATGCCCTATGCGAAAGCGTTTTGCGCAAATAAGGACTCAATCATTGCTCAGCAGATCCATATTGAGGAACAGGCTGAAGCCCACGTGTACTCTCCAATGCTTGAGACGATTGGAGAGATTCTCATTGAACCGCCACGTCTGATTTCCCTAAATAGAAATTTTGCGGGACAACAAGGTAGGATTGTTGATTGCTTCGACGATGGTGCATACTACGTGTACGCCGAAAGCATGGACGCGATACCCGTGGAATCTAGTTTGTCCAGAACCCAATACGAACCCGATTTTTTCGAATGGAGACCGGAAGATTTTCCCGACAATTACGATTTCCTGGAAAATCAACTCCAACTGCGAAAGGAGTATCCGGCTGCTATTGCAGTTTTTGCACTCAATGGATCAACACGGATGGTTGTCTACGCATACCTGGACAGTAAGTGGAGCTCAAGTGATGTTCGTGCGGCCGAGGCATACGGTTTAAGCGTGGCTAGCAATACAGGACAGTTCCCCGCACGCAGCACGATTTCCCCGGTTCGCCCTCTAGCAGCTGGCGGTGGATATTTTTATGTCGTTGGCGAACACGAACCGCTCGCCAATGGTGAGTTTGGTAACCCAGTGATTCTTCGTTATCGATTGAGGCATTTCTGATCAAAGATGTTTTGGTGGCTGAACGGGTATGAGATTCAGTCATGGGGACTACTGGGGGGTAATTGGAGCCTTATTGTTGACCGTGACGTGCGTTTCGAAGGCCCAGATATTTCATTAATGGCGTCCGGGGTAACTACCCCATAAGCGTTAACTTGTTTCCTATTTGATTATCTTTAGGTATCTCTACACGGGAATTGTCGTGATTTCAGCATTCTGAATTCTAACCGATTTGGTAGAATGTTGGATATACCTGTGATTGATCATTCAACCATCGTAATCAGATGAAGGGAACCGTAACACGCGCGCCCGAGGAAGAGGATTGGGCGGTTGTGCTCTCGTTTTTACCGAAAAATTGGCAGGAGTTGGCCGAGGAATCTGGTGCATTGCGCGGGCTACGTAAGGATAAGTCGCCGGAATGCCTACTTCGAACCTTGTTGATCCATTTAGGATGTGGTCATTCGTTACGAGAGACGGTCATACGAGCTCGTCAGGCTCAGATTGCGGATCTATCTGCGGTCGCATTGTTCAAGCGCCTGAAGAAGTCTCGTAGGTGGCTTCATGCGATGTGTGTTGCGCTGTTTCAGGAGCATGGAGTTGGCGTATCGGCGGGAGTGGGACGTCAAATGCGTGCGTTTGACGCGACCCACATCAGTGAGCCGGGACGTACGGGATCTCTATGGAGACTCCACTACAGCATAACCCTACCTGCATTGGGTTGCGATTTTTTCAATTTAACAGCGACGAAAGGAAAAGGGACGGGGGAGTCCTTGAAGCAATTTCCCATCCGGTCAGACGACTATATTTTGGTGGATCGGGGATATGCAACCGCTCTGGGAATCCAGCATGTGGAGGCATCTGGCGGCTATGTGACCGTGCGGGTCAATACTGGAGCCTTGCAGTTCGAGACGAAGCCCGGCCAGTCCTTTGATTTATTAGCCTCCGTGGAATCGATCAAACAGGCAGGGAAGGCGGGGGTCTGGACGGTATTCATCAAAACCTTTCCCCCAATCCAAGGACGTATTTGTGCATTGCGCAAAGCAGACGAAGCCATCCAAGAGGCAGAGAATCGGATCTTAAAGACGGCAAAGCGCAAGGGGCATCGACCACGAGATGAAACCTTACGTTATGCGCGCTATGTTATCCTGTTTACGACCTTCCCGGTCGATGAATTTTCGGAGAACGATATCCTGGAATGGTATCGATTACGCTGGCAGGTGGAACTGGTCTTCAAACGATTCAAATCATTGGCCCAACTGGGACATCTGCCGAAATTAGATGAGGAAAGTTCACAGGCGTGGCTCTACGGGAAGCTAATGGTTGCACTGTTGACCGAAAAAATCATCCGACATGCACGGACATTTTCCCCCTGGGGCTATCCAGTGCAGACGAAGTGCATGGAGAGACTTTAAGTTTGCACTGAATCAAGTTGTGCGGGCAATTGAGCCACACTACGCCTTGAAGGAAATGATTCAGCATTGGCCTATCATTTCCAAGTCGCTGGCAGAGCCACCCAGACTCAGAAACTATCAAATTGAACGATATTTTTCTGTCACTAAAACAAGTTAACGCTTATGGGGGCCTACCCCGGGACCGGCCTGTATTTGCCCCAGTTAGAAAAGCCTCTGATCGCCCGGCTCACCATGATTCATTAAACGGGTTAACCCGAACGCCAAAGTCAGATCTGATGAGCGCCGGCCGCTAACATTTAACCAACCATTTGAAACGAAACGGTACTGCGGTGGTCGAATAGCTCTCGAAGGTGATACGAACCTTGATCCAAGTTTGAGCCAAATATGTCCCCTTATCGGACGGATACACTAAATCTATATCCTGAAGGACTCCGGAATTAATTCTCCAATAAAAAGGCGAGATCCTCACTTATAACTGTTCACTGGACTATGACTATAGCGACCAAGGCGATTCGTTGTCTACTAATCTTCTTAGTATTTCCGCTTCTTGCCTCTCTTGTTCCAACTGCAAGTGCACAATTCGCTGTTCACGGTACCGTAATTGACGGTGAGACAAACCAGCCCTTTCCGGGCGTTACTGTTTCTGTACGTGGCACCACGCTGGGGACCACGACGTCTGCGGATGGTACGTATTCGTTGCAAGTGCCAGTTGGAGATTTTACGCTGGTATTCAGTTTTGTTGGTTATCGTACGCAGGAATTTAATGTATCCGCAAGTGATGAGAAAATTGACGTAGTTCTCCAGTCAGACGTACTTGGTCTGGATGAATTTGTCGTTGTGGGTTCACGACGGCAACCGCGACTACTGAAGGACTCGGCCGTGCCGGTTGATGTACTAGGGCCCTCCGATTTACAGTCGATGGGTACTACAGATATGGACGATGTGATGCGAACACAAATACCGTCCTATAATCTGCAGAGCTTAAATGGTGATGAAGCTGCTATTGTGCGTCCGGCTACGCTGCGCGGACTGCCGACAGACAATGTGATTGTGCTTGTTAACGGGAAACGTCGGCATCGATCCGGCTCCATTGCGTTGTCAGCCGGTTCCCTGAATGAGGGGGCACAGGGGCCTGATTTAAACATGATTCCGACAATTGCTTTGCGCCAAATTGAGATACTTCGTGACGGCGCTACTGCCCAATATGGTGCGGATGCCGTAGCCGGGGTTTTTAATCTGCAGCTTCGCGAAGATGCGCAAGGGGTACGTGCACGACTACGAACCGGACAATACTCGGAGGGTGATGGGCGCTACGTACACGCGGCAGCTAATGCAGGTTTTTCGCTGCCTCGCAACGGTTTTGTAAACCTAAGCTTGGAGTATAGAGATGTGGAGCCCACCGTACGTAGTGCTCAGCGTGACGATGCAATAACCTTGACCGGTCGTGGTTACCCTGTGGCAGAACCGGCCCAGATTTGGGGGAGTGCAGAAGTGAGTCACAGTGTGGTTGGATTCTTTAACAGTGGCTTTGATGTTACTCCCGGGATTCGAGGCTATGTTTTTGGAGGTGGGGGACGCAGAACCCAGGAATCAGGTTTTTATTTTCGGTCGCCGGGCACCGAGACAGCCCGCAGTAGTGTATTTCGTTTTGGTGATGAGCGGGCCGTAGTAGATCTTAACCCAGACGGTGGTGTTGACTGTCGTACGGATACAAGGCTTCCAGGTCTGGACGCGACGAATGCGGAAATACAGGGTTTTATTGATGAGTTCCAGGGGGAATGTTTTTTGTTTAATGAAATTTTCCCCGGGGGATTCACCCCGCGATTTGGGGGAGATGTATTTGATATCAGTTTGACTGCGGGCCTGCGTGGCGGCAGTATTGACGGCTTGAACTGGGATGTCAGTGTGAGTGGGGCTCGAAGTCTGTTGGATTTTTTCATTTACCGTACAGTCAATGCTTCCTATGGTCCAGACACGCCGACCTCCTTCAAGCCGCGGTCCTATTTTCAACAGGAAGCGGAAGTGTCTGCAGCATTTTCTGTTCCAGTCATAGTGAGCCGGTTGGCCTCACCGATTCATTTGGCTTGGGGTGCAACTTGGCGTACGGAGATTTTTGAGAGCCGGCCCGGAGATCTCCAATCCTGGAACCCGGGCCCGTATGCAGATCAGGGATTTAGCGTTGGTTCCAATGGCTATCAGGGGCTGAACCCAAATTTTGCAGGCCGGTGGGCTCGGCCTAATTTTGCCATCTATGTAGATGCTGAAGCAGATCTTACCCGGCGTCTACTAGGCAATATTGCAGTGAGGTATGAGAATTTTACCACTGAATTTGGAAGTACGCTGAATGGAAAGCTGGCAGCACTGTACCGGGTAACTGATCGTATTTCACTGCGTGCCACAACTAGTACAGGATTTCGGGCACCGACGCCGGGGCAGGCGAATCTAAATGTTTTCCGGACGACAGGATTTTCGAAAGAGCATGGATTGATAGAAGTTGGAGTTTTGCCGTCAGTACATCCTATCTCGGAAGCATTGGGAGGGAAGCCCCTAACTCCGGAGCTTGCTAAAAGTGTATCGTCAGGACTGATTGCAGAGATCAGTGAGGATGTTACATTGACTGCTGATTATTTTCGAATCAACGTGCGTGACCGTCTCGCACTCACGGGTAACATCCGCATCACGGACGAGATCATACAGATTATTGACGCTAAAAACATTTTGGGGGGCATCACCAACATTAGGGAGGTTCGTTTTTATTCGAATGATTTTAGTACACAGACCAATGGTTTGGACGTACTTTTGGCTTGGCAGCGTGAAAGGAGTCCTACGCGCGCCACTTCTGGGAGTATTGCATGGAACTGGACAGCTATATCCCTTACCCATTTCACACCACCAGGCGAGATTACCAGTTTCCTTGGCCAAACGTTGCGGGATCCACTGACACTGGGTTTGCTCAACAAACGACGTCAGGTTGAGATAGAAGACCTGAACCCAAAACATCGACTGGTTGCGACATATCGGCATTTATTGGACAGATGGTCTGCACTCTTTCGTGTGAGTTGGTTCGACAGTTGGCAGGCATGCAGGTTTGCTAGTTCCACCTGCCAAGAGGGTGGCATCAGTGTTCTGGATCGGTTCCCAAGGGTCTGGCTTACGGATGTTGAGATCGGCCATGCACTCCGGGATTTCTGGCAAGTCACACTTGGTGTAAACAATCTGTTTGACGTAACTCGCAGAGCACACATGGAAGAGACTCATCGGCAGGGCAACCTGTCTCCCCGTAGTACTCCATTTGACCACAACGGTACTTCAGTGTATTTGCGAATAACGATGGAGATGTACTAATCCATGTTTTGGTGCAAACTGCATCTCGAATGGGAACTCAGCACGGGAGCTCTTGCTGATCTTGATTTGTCATTCTATCTGGACAATCTCCCAGTTGACAGATTTGGTTTATAAATTGGTAGCTGATTATGCGTTCGTCTCGTCGACAGTTCTTCAAACTCTCACTGGGGGAATTACTCACGTCCATCACGCGACGGGAGAGCTCCTTGAAGTTTGGTCTTGTAACCTATTTATGGGGGCGGGATTGGGATATTCCGACACTCATTCGTAACTGCCAGGTTGCTGGTGTAGGGGGTGTGGAATTGCGAACGGAGCACGCTCATGGAGTAGAGGTCCATCTGCAATCTGCCGAGCGTGCTGCAGTTAGTGCACAATTCGCAGACAGTGATGTGTCATTGCTGGGATTGGGCACGAATTGGGCCTTTCATCATTTGGAGCCTGCGCAATTAGCTCATGCAATAACTGGCGCTAAAGCTTCCATAGTGCTGTCCCATGATGTGGGAGGCAGTGGTGTAAAGGTTAAGCCGGATGCTTTACCGAGTGAAGTAGAGGAAGAGCAGACTATTACCCAAATCGGGCGTGCACTGCGAATACTTGGACAGTTTGGAGAAGATTATGGCCAGGAGATTCGTCTTGAAGTTCATGGCCAGGGCACGGACCGGTTACCAGTTGTCCGACGAATCATGGAAGCAGCCGACCACCGAAACGTCAGAGTCTGTTGGAACTGCAATGAGGCTGACCTAAACGAACCAGGGCTGGCACATAATTTCGAGCTTGTCCGCGAGTATTTTGGACAAACTGTTCATATTCGTGAGCTGAATGTCGGTACGTATCCCTATCGAAATCTATTTGAGCTGCTACAGGCATCGGAATATGCGGGTTGGATACTGTTGGAGGCTCGGACAGACCCCGACGACCGTGTAGTAGCCTTGGAACGTCAGCGAGTGCTGTTTGACAGTTTGGTTGAACTGACAAAGGAGAGTGGTTAGGACAGTCGTTATAGGTTAGAAAATTCTGTTGACGTTCCCTCGGATCTTTCTCTTTTTCCCCGGTTAGTCAGGGATGTCTGGTGGGCGTTGACCGGAATCAAAAAGAGGTCTCGTGCCCTGCGGCACGAGACCTCCGTTGTGGAGATGCCGGGAATCGAACCCGGGTCCGAAGAGTCGAACAATCAAGCGTCTACGTGTGTAGGCCGTTCTGGGTGTCTCGTCTGTGCCCTTTGGCGTACGACCAAAGCCGGGTCAGACAAAGGCTGATCGATACTCTATACAGAATGCAGCCGGAATTCAAAACAGAGTCCCCACAATTGACGATGCCTTACGGACTGCCTGTGGGCGGGCGTGTCCATAAGACAGATAGCGGATCTATGCCGCCATCGCGTACGAGTAATCGTTCGCAGTTACAGATTCCTGACGTAATTCACGAGCTCAAGTCAGGTTAGCTCGACACGCAACTTGTCGTACGATGCTGTCCGTCGAAGCCAGATCATCCCCATTAAGTCAAATAACATTATAGGTACGCCCGATCTCAACCGAGGTTGCACAACCCAGGGAGCGGCCTATACACCGTATAGATTGTCTATGCGTAACAGCCTCAGACTCTAGAAGATTCACCTTCTACGAACACGGTCTCGAGAAATATCTGTTCCAACTGCTACGAGGTTGTATGATTCAAATACCCGATCGATATCATGGATCACCCTGCGACGGATGCTGCGCTTCAAGAAGGGTATTTTGCTGCGCGATCTGGTTGCATAGATTCGATAGGGGTGCACAAACAGGCGCACATGCCTGGAGCCCACCGGAACGGCTTCAACTTGTACTACGACACGGTAGATTATCCAATCGCTAATTTGGCGTTCTGCTGTAGCCACAGCATTTGGTGCTGGTGGAGGAATCAGTTCCCAGCCGGCCTCAACGAGAGCTTCCTCAATGCGATGCAGCGGGACATGATCCTCGGAGTTGTGCTCATAGTCGCGGTAGAGAGGGTACAGCGTAGGCGAACAGCCGGCGATCAGCAGCGCTGAAAGACCCAGTAACAATACGGCAAGTGTTCTGAGGAACAAGGATCTCGGCTCAGATAGGTATGGAGGGCAAGGTAATCCTATCGATTGAGTGCTCCAGAAAGTCTATCATTATTTCGTTAAATGTATCCGGATGTTCCATCATAGGAGCATGGCCACATTTCTCGATGAAATGCAACTGGGTCGACGGCATCATTCGCTCGAATGTATGCGCAACGTCAGGAGGAGTGATCTGATCTTCAGCTCCCCAGATGAGCAGTGTGGGTGCTGTGATCTCCTCCAAGTCGTCAATTACGAGATCGTTAACCGAGCTGCGAGCAACCCAGACTATTCGGAGCGCCCGAAAACGGTCTGTTGCGAGCTCATGAATCCGGTCAATCAATTCGTCGGTTACCATGGCCGGATCATAGAATGATTTTTCTGCCTTAGCCCGGATGAAGACACGATCTTGGCGTCGAAAGGTTGTTGTACCAATTTCCGTTTCGTAAATCCCCGAAGATCCAGACAGGATCAGAGCAGCTATGTGTTCCGGGTAATCTATCGAGTACCTCAGGGCGATCTGCCCCCCAAGGGAATTACCAACCAAGACCATAGAATCCAGATCCATAAAATCAGTGAATTCACGCACGTAGTTAACGAGCCCGCCTACGTTAGCCTGCCCGCGGGGCATCCGATCGATTGGTAGGTATGGGACGATTGCGCGACATTTCTTGGCGGCCAAGGCCGCAACTGCATCAAACCATCCTTCCGGGTTTCCCAAAAGGCCATGCAAGAACAAGACCGGAGGTCTCTGTGAGGCATTATTCAGGTCGACAAATTTGAAGCCGCCAGCGTTCTGGAATTCGAAAGTCAACTTACCGTTTGGTATAGCCAGAAAAAATGTACACCACTTCGAATGAAATATAAGCCGCACAGAGCAAACAACGGTAAACCAGTGAAATTCTGGGCTTGAGGGTAATGGAACATTGGAACATTAAGCCATTGCTCCAGTACCATCTTTCACGCTCGAGGTCTATTCATACCTAAATAATCACAACTTGTATGCCCTGCGGCAAAAAACGAAAACGCCACAAGATAGCGACGCACAAGCGAAAGAAGCGGCTGCGTAAGAATCGCCACAAGAAGCGGAGTCGCTAACCTTGGTCAGGGTAACGACGGTTCTTGAACCAAGATCCCGAGAAGGTTCTTTATTTGCTCATAATCTGACTGCTGTTACGCTACTCAGTAGTTGTTGAGCTTGCCACGTATGACACGAATCATTCGAAGCAATGTCAAAAAATCATGGCTTAGGTAGTGTGACCCGAGCATTGGGCTGGGGGCTGTTGCTTGGTGGTGGTGTAGGCTTTACTTTGGGTCTCTTACTTGCTCCCGAGGAGGGTAGCCGACTACGCCGTCGAGTTACCTATCACTTGGAAGGACTGGCAAATCATATTGGAACCTTGGCGGAGACCATGAAAACGCCTAATGAGGACGCCGATGCTCGACAGAAGGGGGAAGCCCTCGTCGCAAAGGCAGAAGAACGGGCGCGGGATATTAATTCACGTATGGATGAAATCCTAGGGTCTGCGTCATCATCGGGCACGGAATCTTGAGAAGGGGTACTATCGACGATCGTTTCGCAGTCTTGGCTGCGTCGGCAGATATTATGGTGAGTGGAGGTAATCCGTTCGCTCCCGATGTGTTCGACTACCGCTCGAAGACTACTTTCAACTACTTTCACCAGTTGATTCCCGAACGCCGACGGGTTCTGGATCAACTCCAGGGAGCGATTCGGCGTAAAGAGACCGAAGCCCTGGAGGAGATTTTCGGTAACGAGAGATTCGCAGAGGTGCTGGAGTTGACAAAAGCCGTCTATACTGCGCCGCTAATGGCAGCGCGTAAACGATTTGAGCCTGATCCGTTTTACAGTGCAGTTGACTTTGAGGGGTTGCCTACGGGAGCACAGCGCAGGCTCCTGGAAAACAGCGCAATCATAAGTGGTTTGTTTGGCCTCTTGCGCCCCGATGATTTGGTGCCGGAGCATAGTCTCAGTATGTCCGCAGTTGTTCCCGGTATTGGGTCCTTGATTTCCTTCTGGAAACCGCGTATCAGCCCCCTACTTAATAAGGTTGTCGAAGGACGCTTCGTTTGGGATTTGCTGCCGGAATCACTTCGGGATGTATGGGATGATGATGGATCCCACGATGGTCGGGGGCGAGTCAAGTTTATCAATCCGAATGGACGTGAGGTTAAAATGGATACAGTTTATCGTGGGCAGATGATGAACTTTATTGTCCGTGGGCCGATTGTTGAGCCGGAGATACTGGCTGATTGGCGGCATCCAGGAGGTTTTAAGTTCAGTCGGAAAAAGTCAGACTTGGAAGGCAAGCACAAGACGATTGCAATGGTTCGCCGTTATTAGGCGATAGTATGCCAGAGTTGCATGTCTTACTGATCCTGTTTGGTGTAGGCGTAGCAGCAGGCATGGTCAATGTAATGGCAGGGGGTGGCTCAACCCTCACACTTCCGGTGCTCATCTTACTCGGCGTTGATGCCGGTGTGGCAAACGGTACTAACAGGGTTGCTATCGTTATTCAAAATATATCGGCTACCTTAGCCTTTAAGGTCGATAAGAAGACCAGATTACGTAAGAGCATATCCTACGGGCTCTGGGCGATACCGGGTGCCTTGGTAGGTGCTTTTGCGGCGACCAGGATTGAGGATGCCTGGTTCGAGCGGATTTTGGGAGTGCTCTTGATTGTGGTTGTATTGACCATGATTGTCCCACGGAGTAATCTTACCTCAGAGTCAAGAGTAAGGAAATCCCCATGGTTTGGCCCCGTGCTTTTGTTGCTTGGATTCTATGGAGGATTTATTCAAATGGGGGTAGGGTTCCTGTTTATGGCCGTATTTTTCCACCTTCTGCACATGGACCTAGTCTCTACCACAGTGCATAAAGTCGTTATTGTGCTACTCTATTCTATACCAGCTTTGATGATCTTTGCGATTGCAGGAGATATAGATTGGGCCTTGGGATTGTCACTGGCTGCGGGCAACGCAACAGGAGGTTTTGCCGCAGCGAAAATAGCGGTACGGCGAGGTGAGAAGGCGATACGTGCGGTGCTGATAGTAGCTGTATTGATTATGGCCTTGAGAATACTGGGGATTCTATAGGATTTCGCCTAGTTACACTAGGATGAATTGCAGTAATTAGTCTGAGGCGTAAATTGTGATAAGTAGTGGAAATTTTATTTTCGAAACTGTAGTGAATTATGCAGCTACAAACGTGCCCATATGATGTTGAGGTAAGCGCTGGGTCGGAGGACTAACTTCGCCCAGCGCGTCCGTTAGCCTTTCGCTTGCGGAAAGGCTCTCGTGAGTTACAGCTTTGGTTATAATCCCCTAGGTAATCATTGCAGGGGATGTCTAGGTGCTGGCATAATGCGCATACTTCAAGGAGGCCAACTCATGTTGATAGTTGATGGAGAATAGGGCGAGCCTAACCGTACGCGGGGGTGGTCATAAGTATGGATTCAGGAGGATTTTCAGCAATGTTGAACTAACATTACTGCCGGGGGAGATACTTGCTATAACGGGTGCAAATGGCTCAGGAAAATCTACATTGCTCAGAATTCTGGCTGGTGTTCTTCAACCAACCGTTGGGGAGACGGAGCTTATATTGGATGGACAATGCATACCAAAAGAGCTACATCCGCTAAATGTGGGTTTTGTGGCACCGTACATAAACGTATATGAGGATCTTACCCTACGTGAGAACCTCACCTTTATCACGCGAGTGCGTTCAATGAATGAGCAGACGGAGCATATAGAGTCCATAGTCGCAGAAGTTGGATTGGCAGCCCGGATTGATACGCAGGTAAGTACGTATTCGACGGGAATGCAGCAGCGGGTGCGTCTTGCAGCTGCATTACTGCACATGCCCAGGGTATTACTGCTCGATGAACCAATGATAGGTTTGGATGCAAAGGGGAGGGCAGTATTTGAGAAAGCCATATCCCGTGCGCAAGAAGCAGGACATCTGGTAGCTATTGCCTCCAATTCTCAGGATGAAATCCATTTGGCAAACCGCTCACTGTGTATTGAGGATTATGCACCGGGATCAGCCGGTCTGGTGCGGCCTTCAAGCAAATAAGTCGTATACTTTGAGAAGCTAACATCACTGAATCATGATAGCCCGGAAGCGTAAGGGCATGATCGTCAAGAACACGAACAAAAAGCCATTATCCGTCAAGTTGAAGCACCGTGAAATTGGACTCCCACCCGGAGGTACAGCACCTGTTACTTCGGACGAGGTGATGGAGGATGCAATGCGTGATTTGTTGCAAGTTCGCCAACTGGCGATCGTTCGTCCGCTCACTGAGCAGGAAAATAAAGAGGTCCAAAGCCTGTTTGCAGATAAGAAGAAATCCAAGGGGCATCAATGAAGGTACTGGCACTCGAGCCTTGGTATGGAGGTTCGCACCGGAACTTCGTAGATGGACTCATCAAGAATAGTCGTCACGAGTACGCGCTCGTAACGATGGCGGCAAGGTTCTGGAAATGGAGACTGCAGGGCGGTGCACAGACACTTGCACGCAAGTGCGGACAACTGGTGGCTAATGGTTTTACGCCAGACGTAATTCTGGCCTCCAGCATGGTCAATATTCCGGCATTTCTTGCTCTGAGTCGAAAAGATATCGGGAATGTGCCGGTAGTCTACTACCTGCACGAGAATCAATTGACGTACCCGTTATCTAAGGAAGAGAAACGAGACCTGTCGTACGCCTACATCAATTATTTGTCGTGTTTGGCGGCAGATCAGGTTGTATTCAATTCGGAGTTTCATTACAACGAATTTATACGGGCCCTTCCCGGATTGCTCCGTGTGTTTCCAGATTACACACATTTACACACAGTATCGGAGATTCGCGCCAAGAGCAGGGTTATGCATCTTGGAATGAATCTTCAGGCGCATGCCCGCTATGCCAGCACGACGGATTCGGACAGAGGTTCACCAATTGTGCTCTGGAATCAGCGCTGGGAGTACGATAAGAATCCTGAGGCGTTCTTTAGGTTAATGAACCGGTTGGATGATGCGGGATGTCGATTTCGGTTGATACTTGCGGGCAAACGTTTTGAGGAGCAACCCTCGGAATTCGACACCGCTTTTGAGCGTTATGCCGAGCGAATTTTACACTATGGATATGCGGAGGATTTTGAGGAGTACAGTCGGCTTCTACATCGGGCTGATATTGTGGTATCAACTGCGGTCCATGAATTTTTTGGCATAGCAATGCTGGAAGCTATTTATTGTGGTTGTCACCCATTACTGCCGAATCGTTTGAGTTATCCCGAGTTGATCCCGGAAAAACTGCATAAGCCATTGTTGCATGCTCCAGTTCTGTACGACGATGAGAACAGTCTCTTCACAATCCTGAAGGCGATGCTAATGGGAGAGGAACGGCCACTCCCACCCGGTACGCTTCGTGGAGTCGCAGAGCACCTTGATTGGTCTGTCCATGTAGAACAATATGACACACTTGTAGCGTCATTGTAACCGGGGCCATCATTATGGACATGCCCATTGCTCAACCCAGATTTTGTTATGCCTACAGTACATTATCAGCGTGTAAGAACCTTCATGGAGAAAGCGGGTCAGGCCACGCCGTCCGAGGTGACGGTACCTGATGAGCACACCCGGCTGCTTCGGGCGCGTCTTATCTTGGAAGAGGCTCTCGAGACGGTGAATGCGCTTGGCGTTGCAGTAAAGGTTCCTGAGGGCGAACTGGAAATTGACACATGCACGTTCACACCGGAAATGGCGATTGATCTGGAAGGTGTAGCTGACGGCTGCGCAGACATATCTGTTGTAACTGTTGGCACATTAATTGCTTTTGGGATTGATGATGAACAACTGTTGCATGAGGTAGATGAAGCTAATCTTAGAAAGTTTGGTCCAGGCAGCTATGTTCGTGAAGATGGCAAATGGATGAAGCCACCAGACTGGACGCCGCCGGATATCGCAGGTGTGCTTAGTACTCAATAAATACGGGTTGAAGAGAAGAATCTCCGGTTTATGATGAATCATTTTACTGGGGATTACGAATTCTACTTGATGCCGTACGGGAGGCGGGAACGCAATTGCAGTTGGTTAGTGAATATTGCTTGCGCATGATAAAGAGTCAATGAATAGAACACGTTATTTTATAAGTCTCTTTGGGTTACTGCTTTTTGCAGCCCGCAGCACAGCTCAACAGGCTCCACGGATTGATATCGATTACGCTTCATTCGCTTACGATGAACAGGAGTCACTAGTTGAACTTTATATGGCTATCGAAGCGAGTTCACTTACTTATGAAGCCAGTGATTCTCTTTATACCTCTACGATTCCACTCGAGTTGAGCTTGCATAGCTCCTCCGATGCGGATTTGGATGTATCTGCGGAACGCGTTGTTTGGGAGCAGCAGACGGATCTGCAGTTTGCTGTGACCGATTCGTCTTCGATTACAGAGGGGCAGGTGTTTTTACGCCAAATCAGGCTAACCGTTGTACCGGGTGAATATGAACTGCAAATTGTCATGCCTCTATCAGGTCAAGACCCCGTACAGGCAAGTCGTGATGTGATTATACCGGACTATGACCAGCAGGAAAGCTGTGCGATTTCAGACATAACACTGGCTTCCAGGATTACTCCTTCGGAGGATAGAGAGGATCCATTCTACAAGAATGGGCTCTATATACGCCCAAATGCCAGCCAGTTGTACGGTGAGGGGGCCGCTAGGCTGTTCTACTACGCGGAGGCCTACAATACTGCATGCGCAGCTTCGGATACGGACGAATATACCATGCTTATATACGTTTCCGAAGCGAACAGACCGGCAGCCATCACAGGCCTACAGAAGCGCTCTAAACGGGCGGTGCGTCTGACTGATGTCCTTGTCGGCACATTTAATTTGTCTGCGCTTGTTTCTGGTACTTATTTCCTGCGTATGGTAGTTCTTGACAATGCCCATGAATCCAAGGTTGAACAAACCCGCAAGTTCTTTGTCTTCAATCCTGTTGCAGACTCAGCACTGGCGCAGCCTGTTGTTGCCAGGGAAACATTCGAGACGAGTGGTTACGCCACCATGCCGGAGGACGAGGTGGAGCAGGGGCTTGAGCATATTCAGGTTATTGCCACCGATCAGGAGTTGAGACGAATCAAGCGGGTACAAGATCTTAATGAGCGCCGCAGACTACTGATGGACTTTTGGTTGGTACGTGATCCCACGCCAAACTCGGGGGTCAATGAGTTTCGGGATGAGTTTTACAGCTTGCTGATGTATGCGAATGAGCGTTATTCAGTTCAGCGTGTGGAGGGATGGGAGACAGACAGAGGGCGTGTTCTAATAAAGTACGGACGCCCGAGCGCCATTGAACAGCACCAGTACGATAGGGGGTTTAAACCCTACGAAATCTGGAAGTACAATAACATTTCTGGTGAGGGCCAGGCCGATTTTGTCTTTGCAGACCTGGATGGTTTTGGCGATTATGAACTTGTTCATTCAACCGTTGCAGGTGAGCGCAAACTTCCAGACTGGATCAGAAGAATCAGCGAGAGTTATTAGGTTGTAGTAGCAACAATGATAGAATCCCTGACAGGGCAGGTTGGCTCAGTGGTCACCCTGCGAGGGTGGCTGCAACAAAAACGTGTTTCCAAAGGGCTGATCTTTCTGGTTATTCGTGACGGAACGGGACTGGTCCAGTGCGTGGTTAATCAACGCAGTGTAGATGAACATTCTTGGACGAGTGCATCAACTGCAACCCAGGAAACCGCCCTCACAGTCATAGGCGAGATATGTGCAGATGAGCGTCAGGTTGGGGGCGTCGAAGTACAGGTTTCGAGCCTTGAGATTGTTCATTTAGTCAGTGACTACCCTATTACGCCAAAGGCGCACGGAGTAGAGTTTTTGATGGATCGGCGCCATCTGTGGTTGCGCAGTCGTCGGCCCTGGGCCGTTATGCGTGTTCGCAATTGCGTGATCATGAGTATCCACAACTTTTTCCAGGAGCGTGGCTTTCTGCAAATGGATGCTCCTATTCTCACAAAGAACGCAGTGGAGGGCACAAGTACGCTCTTCGAGATTGACTATTTTGGTAGCCCCGCCTACCTGACACAGAGCGGTCAGCTCCATGGAGAGGTCATGGCGATGGCCTTTAGTAAAATTTACACCTTTGGCCCTGTTTTCAGGGCGGAAAAATCTAAGACTCGAAGGCATTTGACTGAATTCTGGATGATAGAGCCGGAAATGGCCTTCTATGATCTGGATATGAATATGACCCTTGCTGAAGATTTTCTTATTCGTGTTGCATCTGATGCGGTACGTGATTGTGCGGCTGAACTGAAGTTGCTAGGAAGAGATTTGGACGCACTCAGGCATGTTCAGGCACCATTTCCTCGTATCAGCTATTCAGAAGCAGTGGAGCTTCTACGTAGCGATAAGACTAAGGGACTGGTGGAAGAAAAAATAGATGCGCTACACAGTGAGAAGTCTGATCTGGAACAGGAACTGGCTCATAACAACTCCAATTATGGGCAGCTGAAAGAGTGGAAGAAACGTAGGGTCGATGCACGCGAGATCGAAATTAATGCACGGCTGGACCAGATTCAGGAAGCATTGCGGAACTTGCCAAAATGGTGGCAGTCTGCGGCAACGTTTGAGTGGGGAGGAGATTTTGGTGGCAGTGATGAAACACTGCTAACCTGGCATTTCGATCGCCCGATCATTGTCCACCGTTATCCAGAGGCGGTTAAGGCTTTTTATATGAAACGCGATCCGGAGGATGATAGGCTCGCTCTCGGAATGGATATTCTTGCCCCCGAAGGTTTTGGGGAGATCATCGGCGGAGGACAGCGTGCGGACGATCTGGCTTTTCTTGAGGCACAAGTAGAGCGACACGACTTGCCTCGGGAGGCTTTCGAATGGTATTTCGATCTTCGGCGCTATGGGAGTGTGCCACACAGCGGATTTGGTTTAGGTCTTGAACGCACCGTTTCGTGGATCTGTGGGCTGGAACACATCCGGGAAACCATCCCGTTTCCTCGTACACTGGGACGACTCACGCCATAGGAGTATGCAGCTGTATCCTCAGCGACCATTACAGTTTACTGGACGCTCACCGGAAGAAATGTTGATCCGTGCGCGGGATTTTTTCAATCTTATGCGGGAGCGCCGCTCCGTACGCACTTTCAGTGACCGCTCCGTACCTCGAGAGTTGATTGAACAGGCGATTTTGACCGCCGGTACGGCACCCAGTGGTGCACACCGGGAGCCGTGGCATTTTGTTGCTGTGAATGATCGTAAGCTACAATCAAAAATTCGAGAGGCTGCCGAGAAAGAGGAACGTGAGAGTTACGAGCGACGGATGCCAAAGGCTTGGCGCGAGGCGATTGACCCGCTTGGAACGGACTGGCACAAGCCTTTCCTCGAAACAGCTCCGTGGATTGTTGTCTGCTTCGCCAAAAATATTGGTGATGATGGAAAGAAGAACTACTACGTGCAGGAAAGCTGTGGCATTGCCTGCGGGTTGTTTATCGCGGCGATACACAACCTGGGATTAGTTACACTAACCCATACGCCGAGCCCCATGCGCTTTCTGGGCGAAATTCTTGGTCGTCCCAAACACGAGCGGGCATTCATCCTATTCCCCGTAGGTTACCCTGCGGAGAACGCGACAGTGCCAGATCTGCAGCGCAAGAACCTTGCAGAACTTACCACTTGGCACGAAGAGAGGTCGGTGCAGAAATAGGAGCTAACGGGGCCCGCCATTTTGGCGAGCCCCGTTAGGACTTATATCAGTGTACAAACAGGATTTCGCCGTAGTTCGGCAGCGGCCATGTGTTCTCTGGTATCAGACCTTCCAGTTTATCCGCAGCCTCACGCACTTTGAACATAGCCGGTATGACCATGTCTTTTTTATGTGTTGCTTCGGCAAGCAGATTTTCCTGGTGCACATTCAGCTGCTTAGTTAATTCATCCACAGCACTCACCAGTTCGGACAGCGTACCATTAAGCGTCTTTATGACGGGGGTAACGGATCCCTTGACATGCAGCCCAAGGCCTTTAGTCTGTACAGCCGTCTGTGTGAGTTCATTGAGGTAGCTGAATCCGGCCGGCAGTACTTGTGTTCGCACGAGATTCTCCAATGTTCTGGCCTCGATATCAAGTGCCATATCATACTGCTCCAGGGCAACCTCGTAACGAGCGTGCAGTTCGGAGGAGGTTAGGATGCCAAAGGACTCGAACAGCTTAGTGTTCTTCTCGGAAGTCAGATGTCCGAGTGCATCAACGGTTGTGCGCAGATTCAGCAGACCACGTCGTTCTGCCTCCTGGTGCCACTCTTCTGCATAGTTATCACCCTCAAAAAGGATATCCTTGCATTCTCGGGCAATCTTGGCCACCATATCGAGTACGATACCTTTGAGGATAGTCGGATCTTTTCTGTCTTTGCCTCGCAAGTTATTACGAAGATTATTCGCAAAGTCCCGCAAAGACTCAGCAACCGAAGTATTAAGTACAACATTCGGGAAGGCTAGCGACTGGTCAGAGCCTACGGAACGAAATTCGAACTTATTACCAGTAAAAGCGAACGGTGAGGTGCGGTTACGATCCCCTGCATGTTTAGGCACGAGCGGAAGCATACTCACTCCCAAAAACAGGTCAGTGTCTTTAGCAGTGCTCAGCACATCGCCACTGATAAGTTTTTGGTACAGGTCATAGAGCTGTGTTCCGAGAAAGACGCTCATGATAGCAGGGGGAGCTTCGTTGGCCCCCAAACGGTGATCATTACTGGCGGAACACACTGATATACGAAGCAGGTCTTGGTGTCTGTATACAGCACGGATCACTGCTGAGCAGAAAACTAGGAAGGTCAGATTATCATGCGGTGCGTCTCCGGGATTAAGAAGATTTTTTCCGTCATCAGTAGCGATAGACCAATTAACATGTTTACCTGAGCCGTTCAGGTTAGCGAATGGTTTTTCATGTAAAAGTGCCACCAGACCATGCTTGCGTGCGATACGCTTGATTGTGATCATCATGAGCTGCTGGTGGTCAGAGGCGATACCACTAGTCTCGAAGACCGGTGCAACCTCGTACTGGCTCGGTGCCACCTCGTTGTGGCGGGTCTTGACAGGGATGCCCAGGCGGTAGAGCTCTTTTTCGGTTGCCAGCATACACGCAAGGATTCGACTCGGGATCTCCCCGAAGTAATGGTCATCCAGCTGTTGTCCTTTCGGAGGTACGGCACCGAGAAGTGTACGTCCTGTATTGACCAGGTCCGTTCGGCGGTAGAAGTATTCCTCATCAATCAGGAAATACTCCTGCTCTGCTCCCACGGTTGTCTGTACACGTTCGGCACGTTCACCGAGCAGGCGGAGGACACGACGTGCCTGCCTGTCCAGCGCATCAATGGAGCGTAGCAGTGGTGTTTTGTGGTCGAGTGCTTCACCGGTCCATGAGACAAAACATGTCGGAACAGCGAGATAGCTCCCGTTCTCATTCTCAACTAAAAAAGCGGGTGAGGAGGGATCCCAGATCGTGTATCCACGAGCCTCATGCGTAGCTCTGAGTCCACCGTTCGGGAAGCTGGATGCGTCTGGCTCTCCTTGAATGAGATCCCTTCCGCGCAAGCTTGCGATGGCTTTGCCAACAACTGTCGGATTGATAAAGCTGTCGTGCTTGCCAGCGGTTTTGCCTGTTAGCGGTTGAAACCAATGGACAAAGTGTGTAGCTCCACGTTCCAAGGCCCATTCCTTCATGGTTAGCGCCACGATTTCAGCGTGATGCGTAGCAATGGGAGAGCTTTTGGTGATACAGTTCACCATCCCTTGGAAAACTTCCTTCGGCAGTCGCTTGCGCATCTCGTCGATGCCAAACGTGTTTTCAGCGAAGTGGACCTCCAGATCAGGCGGCTCAATAGTATCAATGTGGTTGGCACGATATTTAGTCGCAGCAGTGAGGTTGTGGAGTCTGATGTTCATTAGGTGTAGCGTGATGTGTTTGGGTTGACAGGACTCAGTACACTAAAGGTACTAATTCGTGAACAATAAAAACGACAATCCAACAATATTCACAGAATATTGACGTAAAAAAAGCGCAATTAGCAAAAAAAATTGTGCTTAATGCCTTTTCAGCCTAAATAACTAATGAGTAGAATTACGGTTCAGGCGTCTACTCCGCACGAACAATTTAGTTCTCTAGATGTGAGGCTGACCAGAGAGATAAGGGTTTCGTATGGGCCGTACAGATTCAAGGATACGACGGATTCCGTCGGGGATCTGTAAATATTAGTTGGTTAAAAACGGGGAAAATAGGCGCCGAAATCAGTAACTTGTGGGGCGAAAAGATGGGCTGAACATACATCTCAATACAAAAGAGGGTCATTATTTAGTATATTTAGACTAAATATAAATAATGATGATAATAAAATGATAACAACTCGACACCATAATCAATTCCGAACAAGGCCAATTTGGATTGTTTTTGTTCCTTTCTTCTTTTGTGTGATGACGGCGACAGCACAGCGTGCACTACCTGATTCTAGTCGTACAGACTCAATGCGCACCGTGCGAATGGTGCCTATGGTTGTCACAGCTACCCGATCCGAGAAAATTCTTGAAGATGTAGCTGTGCCCACGAGTGTAATTACAGCAGAGCTCATGGAGCGTGAAGGTGCATTACGCCTCGGAGATGTACTGGTCAATCAGATGGGGATCCTCCTGTTTGATGACCACGGTGCGGGATTACAGGTGCAGGGATTTGCATCGGATTATACACTCATTTTGCTTGACGGTGAACCAGTGATTGGTCGTACTGCCGGTACGCTTGACGTAAATCGAATTACTGTAAAAGGCTTGCGTCATCTGGAAATCGTGCGTGGTCCATCCTCATCACTTTATGGGAGCGAGGCTCTGGCAGGGGTCGTCAATTTGATCACTGCTGCCCCACCCACAGGGGGCATGGAAGGGTCAGCGAGTTTTCGTATCGGCTCCCACTTGACCTCGGATATGACGCTTCAAATGGAAGGAGGCCGCGAGCACGTAGGAGCTCGACTTATCATCAATCGATACGCTTCAGATGGCTATGATTTAACTCCGGGAATCTATGGTCCGACCACCCCTTCTTTTGCCGATTGGACAGGAGATTTAAGGGGTCGCATGATCTTATCGGATCGTGTCGTGGTCAGGCTGGGTGCTCGAGGGACTATCGAAAACCAAGAGAGTGTGTTTGCCTCACAGAATAGTGAGTTGATTCAGAATCGCTACAATGATGAGGGTAGGAGATTGGAGTGGAGTCTTCATCCAGAAGTTGAAGTCCAGGTTAGTGATCAAATCCGGTTCAACACGACGCTCTATGGTACCAGTTATCAGACCGAGACGCATCATCGACGTCAAACGGACAGGTTTGTCAACTATGAAGACAAATTCGACCAGACGTATGCTAAGGCAGAACTGCAACTGGATATGTTTTGGGGCGCGAAGCATTCAACCAATCTCGGAGGTGGGGTGATTGGTGAAAGAATTGGTGGAACCAGATACGGATCAACCGGAGTTGATCCAAACCCAGAATCAACACAGGCCTATTTTTTTGCTCAACATGAATGGTTCGCTTCGCGCAAAGTCCATTTCAATACGAGTCTTCGTTTTGATAACCATTCCGATTATGCTGCCAGGTTGACCCCAAAATTTGCCGTGCTGGTTCGCCCGTCAAACAGAGTACGCCTGCGGGCAAGTATTGGCAGCGGCTTCAAGGCACCTGCCTTTCGCCAGCTTTACCTTGCTTTCAGCAATCCAGCCGGAGGATATTCAGTCTTTGGCTCGCTGCCAATGAACGATGGAATCACACGACTGGAGGCCGAAGGGCAAATTGAGCAAAGACTCTTCAATCTATCCCAGCTAGATCCCCTGCGGGCAGAAAGCTCCGTAGCATTCAATCTGGGTGGATCTGCAGATCCATTTACATGGCTCACCATTCAGGCGAACGCATTTTACAATAATGTTCGAGATCTTATTGAGACGCAACCGGTGGCCCAGAAAACAAATGGTGCCTTCGTATACGGTTATTTCAATCTGGCCGAAATCTACACACGCGGAATAGAATTTGAAACGAGTATCAAATCACACCCGACAAGACAGAACTCGATTGACATCACATTAGGATATCAATTTCTTCAGGCTCGGGATCGTGAGGTTGTTACGGCTCTTAAAGAAGGCATCGTGTTTGGACGCCTCTTGAATGGACGGGATTATCGGCTTAGCCTTGGGGATTACACGGGTATGTTCGGGCGCTCACCCCATTCAGCCTCGGTTCGGGCTGCTTATATAAACACGACCATTGGAATGACGGCGAGTATTCATGGGCGCTGGCGGAGTCGTTATGGATATCGGGATTTAGATGGAAATAATTTGGCCAATCGATCGGATGAATTTGTACCGGATTATGCCGTACTCGGTGCGGCAGTCACCAAAACGTTTTCGGTCGTCCAAACAGTTGAAGCAGTTGTCCAGGTTGGTCTGGATAATGCTTTTAATCACACATATCCCACGTTAGTACCTTCACTTCCAGGGCGACGAGGCTATGTATCACTTCAATTTGATTTCTAGCGATATAAATCAAATGTTACGAATCACAGAAACTTCGGTTAAATACCGAAATGTCTGGTTCATGGCGATGGGGCTAATCATGTTGGTCGCGGCGTGTGACAGTGCCAGTACTGAACCAGAGCTTATCCCTCTTGAGACTCAGGTGGCTGAGGACATTCCTGCTGACCCTATCTCAGGCAGAGACCTGACAACTGGGCAGACGATCTCAAACAACCTGTTTACACTTTATGATCTTGATGCGAATCAAATTGTCCTTTCCTCCTCAATTACTGATCTTGCTCAACGCCAAGCAGACTCGACCGGAACGGTTTGGGATATAGGCTTCAGAGGCATTACCATCATATTCAATGGAGGCGAGAGTGGATCCGGTGAAGCAAGCGCACAAATACTTATTCAGCTGTTCGATGAGGTTGTTGAGGCACCAGTCGGCGGGTACATTGCTGATGGCGAAAACACTACTTGCCCCCAAGTCCAAACGCCGGTCGGACCGGTGCCTGGTAGCACGCTATCCATCTGCACAGGCTCTGACAATGGGTGGTATAATTATGATTCAGATTTGGAGCTCATCAGCCCAATTCCGGGGCGCACCATCGTGATGAAAACGGCAACGGGAGACTATGCGTCTCTTCGATTTCTGAGTTACTATCAGGGAAATCCGAATCCGCCAGATCCGAGCAAACCTTCACGCTATTACACTTTCGAATTCATTGTTCAGTCTGATGGGTCGCGTGACCTTCGGAATACAACCGGTAGTTAGTGTTTGCCCGGAAAAAGGTACTGGTCGGTTTAGAGTATTTCTGTAGGACTCTTAAGTAAGTTTTTGGCCGTGTTTCGGTCCATTTGGCCTGGTTTTAGCGTCTGGGGGTCCTCTTAATCTCGGGGCTTGTTCCGGCGAATGATGAGCTGAATTTGGGTAATTCAGTGACGATTTGGGCATTATTCCTAGGATTCCCCGTAGATTAGGCTTTATTCGAGCCATTTATATCTTATCTGGTGTGCACAAGGTGCAAGGAGAACAAGAATTGATCATCAAATCCCCCAAATCATGAAGGTCAGGTTAGCAACATATAGGTGGCCCACTTCGCTCGGAATGGTGGCCCGCATGGCTCGGAATCAGTAGCCTACATGGTTGGATACGCATTTTGATCCAGGTGGTCGAAATATGCAGTAAAACCATTCCCTAATGCAGGAACAAGAGATATCCAATTCGCATGATCGCTTCCCAATGTGCCAAGGTATGGGCATTAAAATTAGCTGCGATAGATCTGCAGCCTTTGGCGCAAAAGTATGCACAAGGCCGCGGTTTGATTTGGCTGGATAGCTCATCTAATATCCAGCGACTTGGTCGCTATTCTTATCTCTGTATTGATCCTGTCGAATTAATCCCGGCAGCGGCAAACATGGATGATCTGCGTTTTGCGCTTGAGCGTTACTCAGCTGGGCATATTAATCAGGGACCTCCGTTTCAGGGAGGATTAGTCGGATTTTTCGATTACGAGTTTTCAGGACTTAACTCAGAAAGCGCGTCCAAATCTTGCAATCGGAGCAGTGCAAATTGTCACTTCAGGCTGTACGACACAATCATTGCCGTTGATCATCATGCTGATTTTACATGGATCATTTCATCGGGCTTCAAAGGCGGGGCATACGAACCATGCAGGCATACAGCCCAAGCGAACATCAATGCAGTCAGACGAGATATCAGAAATTTACCATCCCCCGCTACCCCTACTGTATCCCTTATCTGGCGCAACCAGATTCCAAAAGCGACCTATCTGAAAGCTATAAACGACATTCTTGATTTTATTCGAGCGGGCGATATTTACCAAGCGAATTTTGCACAAACATTCGTGGCAAATTTGCCCCATTCCACAGATCCTTTTCAGATATATCTTTCCATTCGAAAAAGCAATCCGGCTCCGTTCTCTGCTTATGGTTCTTTCGGGGAGCGCAGCATTGCTTGCACCTCTCCGGAACGGCTGATTACTGTGAATGATGGGGGGATGGTCGAAGCAAGACCGATCAAGGGGACGATTGCGCGGTCAGATGATCCTGAGGAAGATCAACAGTTGAAGGACAAGCTTCTCAAATCAAAGAAAAATCGTGCCGAGAACATCATGATTGTTGATTTGCTTCGCAACGATCTGTCAAAAGTTTGCAAGCCTCATTCGGTGGAAGTGTCGGAGCTTTGCATCCTGGAATCCTATGCCGGATTGCATCAACTCACATCTTCTGTCCAGGGGCAGCTCGGGGACGAGCATGATGCGTTCAACCTATTGTCTGCAGTATTCCCTGGGGGGTCAGTTACGGGGGCGCCAAAATGTCGTTCTATGGAGATTATTGATCATTTAGAACAAAATTCACGTCGCGCCTTTTGTGGCTCATTCGGCTATTTCGGGTTTGATGGCGCCGTAGACTTTAACATCATGATCCGGACCATTCAGTTTGATGGTGATCGTGCCCGCCTGGATGTAGGCAGCGGTATAACCTCTTTATCCAATCCAAATGAGGAGTATTCTGAAACCTTGCTGAAGGCACAGAAGATACTCTGCAGCACGGAAGAAGCGATCGTCTAATGATCCTGTTGTTGAACAATCGAGACAGTTTTGTCTTCAACCTAAGCCGATATTTCCAGGAGCTTGGCGAGACAACCGAAGTTGTTGATTCTGACAAGATTACCCTGGATGATGTTGAAGCGATGGGCCCCAAAGCACTGGTGATTTCGCCAGGTCCGTGTACGCCGAATGAAGCTGGCATCAGCATGAATGTGGTCTCACATTTTTCAGGTCGATTGTCAATTCTAGGCGTATGCCTCGGCCATCTGGCAATTGCACAATCCTATGGCGGTGTCGTAACGAATTCCCTGTATCCAGAATACGGTCGAGCAAGTCCCATAATGCATGATGGGTGTGACTTGTTTGAAGGGTTACCCAATCCGCTGAATGCAGGTCTTTATCACTCCCTCATCGTGACAAAGATTTCTGAAACCGATTTGGTGGTTCAGGCTAGATCTGTAGGTGGCGAGATCATGGCATTGCGTCACAAGGAGCATCCTACATTTGGCGTCCAATTTCATCCAGAATCAATATTGAGCGAAGCAGGGCATGAGCTTCTACAAAATTTCCTATTGATCGCAGAGAATTTCAATGTTCTTCATAGAGCAATCAAGTGAACAGAGTGCGAGTCGTCCTTTTGATCTACGAGATCAGGGGTTACTGCTTGCAGATGGTGTATTTGACACCTCCTTGATTGTCCATGGCACTATGATTTTACGCATGGCTCATTTGAACAGGCTCATCAATGATGCCATTGCACTTGGCATCGCAATTGATCACGGAAGGATCAATGCTCTCCTTGCCAATTTTTTGACCGAAGATCATAGTGGTGTCTTACGCATTACCGTTACATCAGGGCCTGCAGAAAGACGCTTTGTAAATGCTAAAAGGACATTTCCCACAGTTTTAATGAACTTAGCACCGCTGAATAGGGGGGATCAATTTGAGCCCATCTCACTTCAGACAAGTCCTATTCGTCGAAGTAGCACATCACTCACAAGCCGCCACAAAACGCTAGCCTACACCGATAATGTAGCTGCCTTCAGAGCTGCGCAAGCCGAAGGCTATGATGATGCCCTCTTTTTGAATACCCGTGGCAACATTTGTTGCACGACGATAGGAAACCTGTTTCTGAAAATTGATGATATTTGGGTAACTCCCCCCATCTCAGATGGCGTTCTTCCAGGGGTCATGCGGCAATGGCTACTGGGTTCTGGATCGGACTTAGACATTAAAATCACTGAGGAATCAATTACTGCGGACGATTTGCAGTCCGTGAAATCTGCTTTCATGATGAATAGTGTGCGACTGGCTGCACCGATTCGGAAAATCAACGCACACGAGTTGGAGCCGCGATTGCCGGAACGATTGAAAGCTGCGTTAAAGGCACTCACTAGTCTGAATTCCCAGACGAAATAACCAAGTGACGCGTAACGATGCTGTATCTACCGTACTCAGGCATTTTGAGGATTTTTTGACAAATGATCACCTATTTACATGTATCCGCCCGAGCCCCCCATTTTGACTTATGTGCGTTTGTGTTGGAATTGTGTCAGGTTAGCAGATACAAATGTTCGATGGAGGAGTGTGTGACGAAGGCAGGGCCAAATTGGTGAGGGGATTGCGGTCTTCCGCTTCCTGTTTCCTGTCAGAACAAAAATGCTCAGATTTATTCAATCCCGAAACGGACAGGGTATCAGTCTGAGTGATGTTGCAATTCCCCTATGTTTGGCAAGATCTGGATCAGACTGCAATCTGGTTCGGTGTCCCCAGATACCTCCCGAATCGAAAAAATCTCAGGGTCAATATACTCAGAGTGTATAATTCTCGATTATTTCCCTAAGTACTGAAGTGCACGCTTAGCCGTTGCATCGCCAGTCAGCCTGTAGAAATATGTGCCTGTACTGAGGCCGTCTGCATGCAGGATAGTCGTATGCTTACCTGCCGGATGGTAATGATCGGCCAGCGTACGTACACGCTGCCCAAGGGTGTTGAATACCTCCAGGACTATATGACCGGGACGTTCCACCTGATAGCTTATGACCGTAGAGTCCGTAAAAGGGTTGGGGTAATTACCGAGAAGGTCCGTTTTTTCGTTTTCTGGTGTTTCTTCGCTACCAGTCGGGGACCTCAGTCGAAATTGCATCCAGTTAATGCTTGGCACACCGCCGTAAAACTGCAGCTTCAAAATCTGGGTGCCCTCATCCAGGGTAATACCGTTTTCAGTGATTACGCGAACTGTCTGGAATCCATCTACATGGTTTTGATGTTCGAAAATACCGGTCTTATCTACACCGTCAAATTCAAGTGAAAAGGAAACCAAGTTTGCCTGACTGGCCAGTCGTACCTGCAGATCGTAGATACCCCCTTGATCTACATGTACAGTATAGGTCACCCACTCACGTCGGGCGGTATTTCCAATATGATAGCCAACCCCGTCAGTTGTTGGGAATACATCTACGCCTTCGTCAAGACGGATACCGCCCCCGTCGTTAGTAGGCGAAATATCACGGTAGGCTACGCCTGGTCCTCCCAAATCAAAGTACTCTGCCTCTATTCGCTCCTGGATAGGGTGGGGGATCATCAAGTAGGGTGCATTGTCAGTGCATGAGTTACCTACAGTTAAGGACTGAACATCCGTACTGGTGATCCATCCGCCATCGTCTGTGGCTTCCGCACGTAACTTGTAACATCCAGCGGACACGTTACCGACAGACCAAGTCCATTCCGATGCTCCGCCCGTGATTGTTTCAAGGAGGCCATCGTCTTGATAGAGATTTACCCGAAGTATGCGGCCGTCAGGATCTATGGACGTCCCCGTAATTGTGGCAGTCTCGCCTGATTCCAAAGTAGAGGGTACTGCAAGCGTTACTTGGGGAACATCGATATAGCGGTAAACACGCACATAGTCGATGAGCATCTGCTGTGGAAAGATGCTGTCGTCAATACCCTGCGCTCCTCCCCATGCACCTCCAATAGCAATATTCATGATTAGATGGAAGTCTTGGTCAAACGGCCAGCCACGCCAATTACTAAGGCCCTTGGAATACGTCCAGAAGTCAACTCCGTCAATGGAGAACACCATCTTCAATGGTGACCACTCAACGGCGTATACATGAAGTGCGTTTGAGGCACCTGGCACATGTTTTTCTCCACCCCTTTGTGTGCCTAGCATGTGGTTGTAAGCGTCCGTATGGATGGTTGCATGGATCTGGTCCTGGTTGTGTCCAACGTGTTCCATGATATCAATTTCACCCGTATCAGGCCATCCCCCGTTGCCGTAAGGGCTGTCTGTGGGAAGCATCCAGATTGCTGGCCAAGTGCCTCTGCCAGAAGGGAGCTGTGCGCGAACTTCAATGCGCCCGTACGTCCAATCCCCCTTGTGTTTGGAGACTAGTCTTGTGGAAGTGTAAGAACGACCGCTCCAGTCTTCTTTTCTGGCCTCTATGATGAGATGATCGCCATCAACCCGGGCATTCTCTTCCCGATCTTCCGTATAGAACTGGCTTTCGCTATTGCCCCAGCCGTGCCCACCAACGTCGTAGGACCAGCGAGTATCGTCGGGTAATCCCGTATAGTCAAATTCATCATTCCAGATCAATTCCCATGAGGATTGCGCCAACAGGCCCGGGGCCAGCAGCGTTCCTATGAGCAAGCACATAAAACAAGAGGTGGCGTAGTAACTCGTACGCATCAGGAACCAAGGGACGGATAAGAGGGGACGTAAACGACGTTGAGAATAAGACTTGAACGGCTGGGAAAGCGAACAGAAAACCCGGCAATATGTTCGCGCACTTCCACCGGTTACGATACCCGTTGCAGATCTCCAAGATTCCAAATTACTCAATATGCTGTGTACTGGCAGGGGTATACGTGCTTGTTTCAGGTTGCTCGAACGAAGCCCAGCGCTTTACAGATGTGACCCATGAAGCGGGACTGGCTGATTTTACACACGAGAACGGTGCATCCGGCTTAATGTGGATGCCAGAAATCCTGCCGCCAGGTCTCGCGTTTGTCGATTACAATGGTGATGGTCATCCAGATATAGCACTCGTACAGGGTGGAACATGGGACTCGCTTGAAGTACAGCCACCGGCCGTTCGTCTCTATGCAAATAACGGTTCAGGTTCCTTCAGCGAGGTTACGTATGATGCGGGTTTGGGTGAGGTAGTTACTTACGGGATGGGGATTGCATCGGCTGATTACGACAATGATGGTGATGCAGATCTATTCTTAACCTCGTTGGGACACGATATACTACTTCGTAACGACGATGGCGTGTATACTGTGATGCAGTCAGGGGCCGAAGGTCCATTAGCATGGAGTACTGCAGCTGTATTTTTTGATGCTGATCGAGATGGTTGGTTGGATCTATATGTAGGTGGATATGTGCGCTGGAGCTCTCCAACTGACGTACGGTGTCAAGGGCCGGGCGGAGAAAAGATCTACTGCACACCGGCAGCCTACGACGGGCAGTCTCACCGTTTTTATCATAATAATGCGGATGGTACCTTTTCCGACTGGACAGAAGATGTTGGTTTTCTATCCACCCCAGGCAAGACATTGGGGGCGGTTCTCCTGGACGTTAATGGCGATCTATGGCCTGATCTCGCGGTGGCGAACGATCTTGAAAGGGATCAGCTATACATCAACGAGGGTGATGGCACGTTCATTGAGCGTGGGCTAATGGCTGGAATCGCCTATGATGCAAGAGGAATTGCAACAGCCGGAATGGGGATAGATGCAGGAATTGTAAGCGGAGAATGGTCCATACTGGTCGGTAACTTTTCGAATCAGATGATCAGCGTTTGGCGATATGCTGGAGGGGAGGTATTTCGTGATCATGCATCGGCATCGCGCATAGGTGGTGCGAGCCGCCAAACTTTGGCATTCGGTCTTTTTCTGTTTGATGCCGATCTGGATGGAGATGAAGACGTGTTTGTGGCTAATGGTCATATTCATGAACACGTCGAACGTGGATCCAGCGGAATTAAATTTTATCAACGGCCACATCTGTTTCTGAACACGGGAGATGGGGTATTTGCGGACGAAGAAAATTTTGAACCACTACTGGGTAGGGGAGCAGCATATGCGGATATAGATCAGGATGGAGATCTGGACATTCTGATGAGCCAGAATGGGGGAGGTGTTCGTTTGTGGCGTAACAACGTGCAAGGTCGATATCTGCGTGTGAGGCTGGGGGGCATGAGCAGTAACCGTGATGGTATTGGGGCACTAGTGAAGCTCTATACCTCTGTCGGCGTGAAGCAACGCCATGTACGGTCAGGTGGCAGTTATTTGTCAGAATCAGAGCGCGTACTGACCTTTGGCCTGGACGAGTCAGACATGGTCGATTCGCTGCATGTCACATGGCCCAGTGGACAGATCTCACGTTTGTTTGGGCCGCTCGAGAATACGTTCATTGTTGTTTGTGAAGGTACTACGGAATAGATGCTGATCCGTTGGTTGCTATTAGTTCAATTGATATGGGTCTTTGGCTGTGAGTCTGTTCCGGCCCCGCTGCCGGAATCGGCAGCGATTTTACTCCAGGAAGCGACAATCGCATTAAACGAAAATTCCGCAGGACGAGCTATCGATATGGCTGAACAAGCCGTACAAATGGTACCTGGACATCCGCATCCTCATTTTATATTGGGGCAGGCGCATTACGTGCGTGGCAATTACACGGAGGCGCGCAGATCCTGGGAGATAGCAAGCAAGTTGGAGCCGGACAACTGGGTCTGGTTGCAAACACTCGGGGATGCAGCTTTTCAGCAGGCAGACTACGAAGCATCTCTGGACTATTATCTACGTGCGGGCCGTATGCATCCAGACGCTGTTTCGTGGCATGGTGCTGCCGGTGCATATTGGGAAATGGGACTTACAGAGGATGCCCGGGATGCCTGTCATCAAGCCTTGGTCCTTGATACAGGTTATGCTCCAGCCTACATCAGCCTTGCAATGATTGCAGAGCATACGGGGGAGCTGGAGGATGCGCGCAATTATGTTGAACAGGCGTTAAGCCTGTCTCCTGATAATCCTGCTAATCTGCTGGCTGCTGGGCGACTGGCCAGGCTTACTGGCAACAACGATTATGCTGTATCTGTGCTCAAAAAAGCACTGGAGCAAGTACCAGGACACCCTGAGATTCGCTACAATCTGGCTATGGCGCTGCTTCAGGAGGGGGAGAGTGAGCAAGCTGCCGCGTTGGTAGAGGGGTTGGATGCTGAATGAAGTCTACCCAGGGGCTCCGGCCAGATTGCGAAGTTCGGTAGCATAGAAAATAAAAGGAGCGGTGCGAAGTTAGTTGAAAAATGATGTTCAATGTGCAATTCGTAACTCTATGGTGCCATCTCTGGTAACCTTCAAGACATGTGGTTTTGAGGCTCAGCGTAAAACATGTGTGTTTTATCAGCCACAACTCCTCCCATGGGGATGCCTCAGTCTTAATTGAGGTTGAGTAAAAGTCTTAGGCCCAATGAATTTGAGCACACTACGGTGGTTACCGTCAAATGGCATGAATTACCTGCATTCCTTGACACAGTTACTGGTAAGCGCTACAATCTGGAAGCGAGAAAATGACGCTCCGTGCAGCCTCTTACAAAACCACTTCCAGAAATTGGATTCGGGGGCTCGGATTGATTGTTATGGCAAGAATGATTGCGTAGGACACCTCTCGTCTATTATCGGCTTACCATCGCCATATTCGGCATGGAGCAATCAAGATTTTGTTAGAAGCACTATGACCTTGCAGGATAAACATCATTTCTTTGAACCAACTTCGCGATATCCAATAAAATACGTGGATCCGAGCCGGGACGTCCGCATATGCCGCTGTGAGATGGATCATTTTTACTGGGTTGATGCTTAATAAAAAGGCTCTTCACTTTTATGAGTGGGGAGTCTTTTATTGGAGGCCTTCGGGGTACAGATCCAGTCCACCGAGATAGAAGTAAATTGCATGGGCAAACCGCTGTTTGTTTCTGAATCCACGCGCATGAACTTTGACGGTTTTGATGCGGCTATTTAGTGCTTGTCAGAGAATAGGCTATTTTTGTGATTCTTGCTATATTCATAACAATCTGGGTCCGTAATTGTGGCGTCGTTGGTGGAGTTTCGGGGGAATCAGGTGCCTTTCGGCTTGTTGAATGGTCACTGGAAGACATTTTTTGCTCTCCGATGCAGCTGGGACGCGACCATGCGTGCCAACCCGACGTATGTCTGCCTTTCCGCTTATGGCGGAGCCTGTCCAAATTCCTTCGGTAGGATCACAGCGGCGCTACGCCGCTCGTTTTCGGGCCTGATGCCAGCGCTTGAGCCGCTCTTCTTTCCGCTTCAACTGCAAGCCAAGACGATGCACGTTGGCCGCGACCACAGCGAGCGCCACCGTGCGACCAAACCCCTCCTTACCATGCGTACGCACCAAGTCCAGTCCGCGCTGATTCAAATTGTTGATCGCGGATTCTACCGCCGGATGCTGACGACGACCCTCCACAAAGTCCGGAGCGGATGCGCGCTCCTTGTCCGCATGACTTAAACGCCCCCGCTTCGGCATAATCACCAGTTTCAGAATTTGCTCCAATGCGCGCCGGTTGTGTTCCGATGAATACCCCGTATCCATGCTGCACGAAGTCAGGGACGGGTACAGTGTCTTGGCCTCCCGTAAAAAATCCACGATCATTGACGAATCGACCCCCTCGTAGAGCACCTGGTAGTAAAGAATGTACCGATGCTGGTCCTCCAAGACGCAGACCGGGAGGCCCAACTCCGCCTGTACCCCCGCCTTACCTTTGACGATCCAACGCGTATGCGGCGCGTGAACCGAGAAAATCTTCTCCGAATGCGGAATCTTTTCGCCCCTGAGCAACCGCCGATCCACCTGATCGATCAGTGTCAAGCTGCATCCCAGGTAGTGCAGCCACCGATCACTGCAATCTGCCCCCAACCTCCGCTGCGAAGCCAACGCCTTCTTCACCAGCTTTCTGCAGTGGCACAGGTATTTGCGCACCCGATCACGACGATGCCAGCCCCGTGACCTGCGTACCCCTTGAAACAAACGATCGGGCCGCTTTTCCCAATCAGCCGCCTTGCGCCAGCCCGGCACGTCGTGCGCACGGCTCATACATGCGGACTCCCGAAGCAAACAACCCACCGCATCCCTGAGAAGACTCACATCCGTAGGCCAATGAACATGCGTTTTCGTCACTACTGAATCTACTCTGCACCGTAACCCCTCCTACCGGGCCTTCTTCGTAAGCTCCCCGTGACCATGCTCCACCACGACCGCGTTGATTTTTCCCAGTAACTCCTCCGATAACAAACTCACATTGTCCAGAATCGTCTGTACATGGTATTCCGATCCCTCGCGCCAACCACCATGCCCAAGCATCTGGCGCAGGAGCTTGTCGTTGTTCGCCATATGCGTCAGTCGATCATAATCGCAATTAAGGGCCTGCTTCAGCATCCCCAGAACAAAAATCCTCCACAGATCCATCCCCCGGCGCCCCAATTTGTGACTGCCCCCCGAAGCCACGCCCCCTTCCAAAAGCTCGAAAACCTTCGCTCGCGTCTTTGCATTCTTGTAAATCGAACGCAAACCACGCAATACCGCCGGAATGTTATCCCGGCTTCGGGGGGCAAGCTCAATCTCTTCAATCGGAACCTGCCCGAACGCGCGTTGGGCTTCCAGTACTACACGCATAGCAACAAAGGGGCGAATGTACACGCTTAAACGCCCAAATCAGACCTCCTACCCCAAAATTGCCGCCAGATTCGCAAATTCATTCATCCTCCCGCTCAGACGACGCCTATGCGATCAGAGCCCCAAATACACGCTAAATCCTGACCAAATCCACCAAAAATGACCAAATCTGCTCCCAAATACCCGAATTCATCGTATAATCCCACGACTAAAATCATTTTCTGGCAAGCACAAGGTAAACAATATATAAGACGTTGTCAGGTCCCTAGTCTATGAACAGGGCAGGGCTAACCCAGGAGGATAACAGACGAGAAGGATAAACAGATTGAAGAACGATCTCCGAATTGAATGAAAAACGAAAAATCAATCCGCATCATGTAATTCCAGAGGGCTCACGTAAATCTCAAGTCAAATAAAAATTTGAAATCAATCAAATTTTCCCGTTTTTGACTTGCATAAATGGTAGGGAGTCCCCCCCCCGATTTTGCCGTAGCGGAGGCGGGCAACCGCGCCAGTTAAGGATCAAGCCCGGAGAGGCAACGTAGGATCAGGGAAACCACTCCCCCGGCACCATGACCAAAGCAACCACACTGATCGCACTAGCCCTTCTGATCGCAACAGGGGCCGCTAAGGCGCAATCAATGGAGACGGTGCACCGGGTACTGAGTGCGTTTTACACGGCGACGGACGGAGACAACTGGACGAACAATGACAACTGGGACATCACGCAGATTCCGACCGAAGGGGAGCTGAACAGCTGGTTTGGCGTTACTCTTCACCAAGGACGGCTGGTCTTAGACTTGACAGGGAACGGGCTCAGGGGACAGCTTCCGCCAGAGCTAGGAAACCTATCGCAGCTGGTGGAGCTGACTCTGTCCAACAATTCCCTTACCGAGGAGATTCCGCCAGAGCTCGGTCACCTCACAGAGCTGGAGTGGCTAAATCTGTCCAGCAATTCCCTTACCGGGGAGATTCCGCCAGAATTAGGTAACCTATCGCAGCTGACGACGCTGTGGCTGTCCAGCAATTCCCTTACCGGGGAGATTCCGCCAGAATTAGGTAACCTATCGCAGCTGACGACGCTGTGGCTGTCCAGCAATTCCCTTACCGGGGAGATTCCGCCAGAGCTAAGTAACCTATCGCAGCTGCAGCGGCTGTGGCTGTCCAACAATTTCCTTACCGGGGAGATTCCGCCAGAGCTCGGTAACCTCACAGAGCTGGAGTGGCTAAATCTGTCCAGCAATTCCCTTACCGAGGAGATTCCGCCAGAGCTCGGAAACCTATCGCAGCTGGTGGAGCTGACTCTGTCCAACAATTCCCTTACCGAGGAGATTCCGCCAGAGCTCGGTAACCTCACAGAGCTGGAGTGGCTAAATCTGTCCAGCAATTTCCTTACCGGGGAGATTCCGCCAGAATTAGGTAACCTATCGCAGCTGACGACGCTGTGGCTGTCCAGCAATTCCCTTACCGGGGAGATTCCGCCAGAGATAGGAAACCTATCGCAGCTGCAGCGGCTGTGGCTGTCCAGCAATTTCCTTACCGGGGAGATTCCGCCAGAGCTCGGTAACCTCACAGAGCTGGAGTGGCTAAATCTGTCCAGCAATTCCCTTACCGGGGAGATTCCGCCCTGGCTCGGTAACCTCTCGCAGCTGGTGGAGCTGACTCTGTCCAGCAATCCCCTTACCGGGGAGATTCCGCCAGAGATAGGAAACCTATCGCAGCTGCAGCGTCTGACTCTGGACAGCAATTCTCTTACCGGGGAGATTCCGCCAGAGATAGGAAAACTCACAGAGCTGCAGGGGCTGATGCTGAACGACAACCATTTCACGGGCATACTACCGCGCAGCTTGATGCAGTTGAATAGTCTCGTTTTGTTCGACTTTCGCGGTCAGGCGCTCTGTGCTCCGGCTGACGATGCGTTTCAGGGTTGGCTCAACAGTATCTCGAGCGTGATGGGTCCGACCTGTGAAGCCGTTTCGTTCGGGAACCGTCTGATCGCCGATCTGTCCTTTGCTCGCGCACAGCCCATTGATTCACTCGTTCTTCCCGAAGCCGCAGGGGGCGCTATTCCGGTGGCGTATGCCCTGACCCCCGCGCTTCCGGCAGGACTAGCTTTTGACACAATCACACGCATCTTGACCGGAACGCCGATCATGGTCACAGACGCTCCAAAGCCGTACACGTACAGCGCCACCGGGGCAGACGGCTCCCGCGACAGCTTACTGTTCACTATGGAGGTATTCTCTCCGGTAGCCACCGAGCACGAATCGTTGCCCGAGCCCTTTGCCGTGCACGGCAACTACCCCAATCCGTTCCGGGAGTCCACGCACCTTGTGTTTGACCTTCCTTGGCCTGCCAGCGTGACGGTCGAGATCATGGACGTAACGGGCCGACGCGTGTTTACGGTGCCCGCAGCCGAGAAAGCTGCTGGATGGAAGCACACGATACGGCTAAGCGGCCGCTCGATGTCCTCTGGCTTGTATTTGTACCGCCTGACGGCTACTTCACCGGAGGGAAGCTCCGTTCGCGCAGGCAAATTCGTACGTATGAAGTGACACATAACAGAAACCCATAAGTCCGGGCTGCCGAGGGACGCGGGGCGGAGCCATTACTATTCTGATCCCCCAGATTTTCCATAGCGGAGGCGGGCGACCGCGCCAGTAAGGATCAACGCCCGGAGAGGCAACGTAGGAACAGGGAAACCACTCCCCCGGCACGATGACCAAAGCAACCACACTGATTGCACTTGTCCTGACCTTACTTGTGCCGACGGCTCTGGCGCAGGAAGAGCTGGCGTACCCTGCATTTCCAAGAGCAGATACAGTGATGACGTCAGACATAGTCCAGGATCAACTCCCGGTTGTGTAACCAGGGGATAATGCCTTGTGTGCCGATATAGCCGGCCTGTCGGAGTGTATTGTTGTGGGCCCGACGCGTAAAACGTACCGTGATGTTTTCGGGGGTGGTTTTCACCTCGGCGGGGGCATTGACAAATAGCCGGAAGAGCTTTTTGGCCTTGCATTTAGTGTAAGCGGGCCCCAATCTTTCGGCCAGCATGCGGTAGAGTGCGCTGCCGATCAGGGTTAACTGTAAATCCACATCAATGCGTAAAGGCACCGCGGCCGACAGCGCATCCATGTGGAAGAAGTTGACCGATTCTTCAATGGCATTCTCGATCAGCATGCGCCGGGCGTAACGGTCAATGAGTTCACCTTTGCGCGTGAGGGTATCATTGGTGATCAGGAAGGTGGGTTTATCGCGTCCCAACCCCAGGATGGACAGCTGTCGGACCGGACACGAGCAATGACGTAATTGTACGGTCTCTTCCATCACACGAGGCCTGCGGTAGGCGCGGCCAATGTTATGAAGTCTGACGGTTTGCCAGGCCTCAGCGGGCTGGGCCTGGGCTTGTCGTACGAGGCCTGGGAAGCGGCGTCTGACGCTCAGAAAGCGAATGCCCCGATCGTTGAGCTTGCCCAGATTGGCATAGGTGGTGAACCGACTGTCAAAGACGAGTTCCGCCGGATTCTGACCGGTACGCTTGTGCCAGTTTTCAACGAACGTCAACACGGCGTCCTTAGACGTTTCCCGGGTGATGGTCGCATCCGCGAAGACCAAGGCGCGTTGATGGGCATCCCGGGCCACCAGCGCCAGAATGCCCCGCTGCCGCCGACTCCGCTTGGACACATAATGGGATTGTAAGGGCTCCAAATGGCCATGGTAGGGGATCGTGTGAAAGTCCAGGTCCATAGAACCGTCCGATGCCATCATGCGCGGCTGCGACCGGGCATACCAGGTATCCATCAACCTATCCAGATGCGTTGCATCTACCCGGGTGCTGTATTCGGTCAGGGTAGACTTTTTGGGCATTTCATTCAGTCCGGCAAAGAAGGACAGGCCCGCATCCAGGATATAGGGCATCACATGACTGGGACGTTCAATGCCCCATAGCTTGAGCGCCAGTAGGGCCCGGATCATACAAGCGGCCGGCAGTCGCTCCGATCCGGGCATATGGGCCACCGCTGCGGTCAGGTCCGTATCCACCATATCGCGGGCAAACAAAAACAGCCCGCCAAACCGGGTCTGGAAGGTACCGGTGCCGACCTTGAACTGGCGTACATCGGCCGGTGCCGCGGGTATGGGTCTCGGATCACGGCTATAGAAGCGGCGCCGGAGTCTGGACAGTCCTGCGTCACGAATCACCCGGCCAATGGTATTGATACCGGCAGGGATAGATTCTTCTTTGAGGCGGCGGTGTATCTCCTGGTTGGTCAGCTGTTCTTCGTTGCGCAGCGCCAGGATTCGTGCGTCCCGATCCGCCTTTCTGGGCCGTTTGGGTTTGGGTTTGGGCGTTGGCACAGCATCTCGAAAGTGATCAATGACGGGCCTTGTGCGCAGCTTTGAGACCAGGTTGGCGACATGGCCCCTGGTGTACCCGAAGCGATCGGCGATGGCCTCATACGAGAGGCCCTCCACGAAGTAGGCCCGCAGCACTTCATACCGTATGTGGGCGGTGGAGGTAGGCTTCAGGAATAGCTCTTTGAGGTCTGTCATTACAAACAAGGTGAACAGTGATAATACACCAATATATGATAAATATACAATAAGATGCAAGCATGGCATGAAACATTCTCAATAGCCAGGAATAAACCGCAAACGGGGCTAAATAGCCTTATAATTGCAGTTACATGATGGTAGCATAAATCATGTAATATATTTGTATAGTATCACTATACGACTATATAGTGATGAATATCTAGTAGTAAATCAGGTACGAAAAGGGCACTTTAGGGACTATAAAGACCAGATTCCCAGCTAAACTCTCACAGGAAGATCCGCCTTGGAAATGCAGGGTACCGTGTCACTGCGCATTGACCTGGATTTACAACTGACGCTCATCGCCAGTACGCTCTATCAGGTCTTGGCACAGCGACTGGGCCCCCGCTATCAGACGGCCAAAAGCCGAACCATCTTTAACAAATTCGTCAATGCGCCCGCCACCATCATCACCCAAAATAACCAAATCGTCGTACGACTCACTCGACGAGCACATAACACAGAACTTCGTGCAGCTGGGTATGTCGGAGCCCAAGGCCCAATCTCCTGGATGCAGGATCGAAACCTCATCATTGAATATGTCTAAATCCTCATAGGCCTGGATACCGAATCCGACCGCAAAAAACGTGGTTGGAAATTCAGGCTAGTCAAAAATCTTGGGGCTTCAATAAATATAGTGAACTAGTCCTGATCTTATCCAATTCTGGGCTAAGGTTTTAGACGATTTATTGCGTCATTCTGCTCAGAGGTTTCATCTTTATTTTTCGACAATTCGAATCGTAATGGGGGTAAAGATTAAAGGAATAAACAAGGTTTATGGCATTTCGTCACCTTGGTCAATTTCGGAGGTAACAGCGGATCATGATGCCGAGGAAGCCCATATCCATGTGATCTGTACGGATGAATCCAAGCTTCGGTGTCCAAAATGTGATCAAGCGAGTCCGGTGTATGATCGTCGGACTCGGAGTTGGCGTCATCTGGATACTGGAAAATATCGTACGATCGTAACGACGCAGTTACCTCGTGTAACGTGTGCAGAACACGGCGTGGTGACGATTACGCCTCCTTGGGCGGATCAGAGTGCACGCATGACCTATGAATTTGAGGCGCTGGTCATTGATCTGCTTCGGGAGTCAACGATTTCGTCAGTATGTCGTCTCCTGCAGATGAGTTGGCCTGCGGTTGCAGGGATTATGGACCGCGCAGTGGAACGGGGGCTTGATCGCAGAAAGGCGCAACCGGTTGCCCATATCTGTGTGGATGAGACCTCGTACAAAAAAGGCCATAAGTATATCACCGTGGTTTCAGATTCTCAAACGGGCACGGTGCTGTTTGTCAAGGAAAAACGCACGCATACGAGTCTGGATGCCTATTATGAAGGCTGTTCTGCTGCGCAACTGGAAGCGATTGAAAGTGTGCGCATGGATATGTGGCCCGCCTATATCAAGTCCACGAAAAAACATGTTCCAGGTGCGGCATCCAAGATTGCATTTGACCGTTTTCATGTGGCGAAAAAGATTGGAGGAGCGGTAGACGATGTTCGTAAGCGGGAGCACCGGGAATTACGAAAAGCGGGGAACGATGATCTCACCGGGACCAAGTATGACTGGCTGACCAACAAACAGAATATGTCGGTCCGCCAAAAGAAGCGATTCAAGGCGCTAAAGAATAGTTCGTTGAAAACGGCCCGTGCCTGGGCCATCAAAGAACTGTCCCAGAAATTGTGGCACTATAAGCGCCGAACCTGGGCACGCAAAGCTTGGAATAAATGGTTGTCCTGGGCCTCACGTTGTCGGCTTGAAGCCATGGTTAAAGTTGCCAGGACGGTCAGAAAACACCTTTGGGGAATTCTCAATGCAATCGTTCTCAAAGCCAGTAATGGGCCAGCAGAAAGCATTAACAGTCGAATCAAAACGATCAAAGTCCGTTGCCGCGGATTTCGAAATACCAAACGGCTAGCAAATGCAATTTACTTCTATCTCGGTGGACTGGATCTGTATCCAGATGCTGTCTCAAAACGAGGGTTTCACTAAATTAGTAGAAGCCCCAAAATCTTCGGCTGTGCCGCTAACCGTCAACTTTATCCTCCCTCCAAAATTGAACTCAGTTAAGCATCGTGTATAAGATACAGGGAAGTTCAGGTAGAACCCAAAAACAGACTCCGCACTCATAAAAGTGAAGAGCCTTAATCTCTGGCACCACGCCAAGTAAAAAACCGTGATTGCCGGCTATTGAACCATTATCTGATCGAAGAGGAGAGAGTCAATACTGATGGATGCGGATGTGCGGAGCGCATCCATGAGCGTGCTGTCTGGATCCAGTTGACGCATGGAATTGGCCAGATAGGTCCTAGTATAGTATTCTACATCTCTTTGTACAATAGCATCCTTTTCCAGGTTAGCATCTATTCCGGCTAATGCAAAGGCTTCGTTGCGCACTGCACGCCCTATAGAAGCAGCCGGTCTGGATCTTGCCTCCCCGAACGGAAGTTCTGGGAACCAGAAAAAATAGTCCCCAGCAGTAAAGGTCTGCTCGGTTTCGTTCACGGTGAACGTTGCCAGAGGGGTCGCTGATGTTAGTGGTGGGGCAGAGATATCGTAATCATCGTCCAGCGTAATCGGGCCGCTCGAAACCCGACGTTCAATTCGGGCAAGGGCAGCGTCCAGGGTCCGTAAACCCTGTGGGTCGATGAGTACATTGCGGTTCTCCATAAAGGTGCGTACAAAGCGATCTCCTTCCAGTCGACGTTTACGGACACGCAACAGACTTGCAATACCGTCCTTTCGATTTTGGAATTCCGATTCTGTTATGATTGGGGTTGCAATGCGATCCTCGGTTTTGATGATATGCCATCCCTGTCGGCTGCGCACCGGTGCAGAAAAACTCCCTACCGCCAACGAGAAGGCCGCCTCGGCAAAGGCATCATCCACTTGAAAGTAACGGATCTCTCCGAGCCATCCAGCCGTGGAGTCAAAATTCACGGTTTGGAAGCAGATTTGTGCTTCATCAAGAAAAGACTGTCCTGCCTTGAGTCTTGTGTATGCAGTGTTAGCTTCCAATTCATCACGATAAAAGAGATGACGGGCTATAATTGGTTGCTTATACCGGGCAAATGCCTGACGAATCTCGGTCTCTGTTGGTTGTGGCAGCTGCTCAAGAAACTCTACCTCATAGTACCGGCCACCCAAGGCACGTTTTTGGGCGAGGTCGATGAATACTGCAAGTGACGTGTCTGCATCCAGTTCGCGGCGGAGTGCTTCTTCATACCAAAGCTGATCTTCGATCAGTGTGCTCAGGTGATTGTAGCGTGCTTGCGGTGTGTCGTTCTGGCCGCTGCGGATAAGTAGATCCACGTAGGAACGTTCGAACTCGCCGACCGTGATGCTGTAGCCATTTACGTCGGCTAGAGCTTGATGCTTCTCACCCGAAGACGAGGAACAGCCAACGGCTAAGAGCAATGCTAGAGCCCAGACCCTAGAAGTATATCCGAAAATCGACCACCTGTGTCTGCCCGAGAAGATTGAATGGGGTGTATGCATAATCAAATCCAATTCGCAAACCGAATGCTCGAACATCTATCCCGGCTCCAAAGGTCGCGTGGCTGTCGACATTATCCAGGAACAGGTCTTTGTAGCCGCCCCGAAGATCAAAGTTGAACGTACGGTTATGAACGCGGAGCTGTGCTCCGACATCGCTGTTCAGACTGTTATCGTTGCTTTGCTGGATATCTGCAAGGGCAGTCAACTCCACCATACCGACTTGCACAACAGGCATGGCCATGCCAAACTTGAAGGAGAGTGGCAGGTCCCATGCATCCATTTCAATGCGGGCGGGGATATCCGGATTATTGCCACTGGTCGTTTCGTCAATATCAACAAACACGACACTGTTGATACCGCTCATCTGCATCTTTCCGCCGAAATTCTGAATTGATGCAGCCAGAACCAAACCACCTAGGTAACCGGACTGAAGGACGAATCCAACGTCAAAGCCAATGGTGCTGGCGTTCATGTCCCTGATTTGTTGGCGCACATACTTGGCAGTGCCACCGAAGTAAAATGATTCAGTCAGCGGTTGTGCATAGCTCAGGCCCAAACTATAATCACCTGCCCGAAAAGTTTCGCCGGTTCCCTCAGGAAAAGCTACTGTGCGTACGATCATAGTACCGTAGTCCACAGCTGCTACACTGAGTCCCAGGACACGATCGCCTGAAATAGGGATCACGGCTGCTGCAGCGTTATAGTAGATGTCTGCGAACCAGCGCGAGTGGGAGAGGAACACACTACCTGAGGAGTTATTGCCATAAGTGCGTGCAGCTCCGGCAGGATTCCAAAAGAGGGCGTCAGCACCGATTGCGAGCGCGGTGTACGCATGACCCAGTGACAGACCGCGTGCCCCAGTTCCAATCGTCAGAAAGGCTGCTGCTGTCGTTCCCGAGCGGCTTTGAGCAACTACAGTACCAGCCATGCATGTGATCAATGTGATCAGCAGAATAAACTGACGTGTCAGAATGCGCATCATGTGGTTCATTTGACAAGAGCAAATTTGCCCACATGCTCCCCAATACCTGGGGCTTCTACGTGGAACATGTATATCCCGAACGCGACATCCTGCTGCTCTTCTGTACGAAGGTCCCACCACTCAGCCCCATCACTGATTATGCCGTTGTGGTGCAGAGTACGGATCAGTTCTCCACGGATGTTAAAGATGCGGATAGTACACTGTGGAGGCAGGTGAATGAATTGTACCCGTCGCTCTCCGCGGCCTTCAATCTGGCTCCGTGGCTCAAAGGCGGAGGAGCCAACGTAAGGATTGGGAACCACCGCAATACGATCGAGCTCATTACGTGCAAGGTCTGCATCAATTGATGAGGATCGAAGCGTGAACTGAAAAAAGTCACCAGTAGCAAAAGGCTTTTTTGAACTCACATGAAAAGAGTTTCCTGCAGAAGGGGCAATAGAATTATCTTTATCTGCAGCGCTAAAACTAATACGATAACGAAAACGCCAAGGACCACGTCCGGTAGGCCTTTCAGCAATGATCATCTGATCGCCAGCATCAAGGACTCCACTGCCATTGGTGTCCTGCATGAACAGTTCGGCCGGGGTACCCTTTGTTTCGTTTATGGTGAAGATGGGGACTTCTTCGCGCAGATACCCAAAAAAACGCGGTGAACGATAAAGAGAGTCGCTTGGGGAAACCCAGATCAGTTTGTAGTCATCTGGTGAAGCACGGAAGGCTGCCGTAGTATCTCTGTCCACAGAGGCAATCCAGTTGGTCTCGTATCCGTCCAGCGTGCGTGGATCCAAGTCATACACTTCATTTTGTGTCCCCTCGTTGGCCAGGAATCCGGTTTGTAAGTCGTCCAGCTCACAACCTAGGGGTGCCGGGCATTCGACGTTATTTATTTCGATGATGAAGCCTTCGGTAGGCGGTGTTGCGTCGATCATCGGAGAGGGGCCAAGGAGTGTCTCACCAGAAACGATGTTGGTTACCTCGAAGGCAGTCGTTTCGTAGAGATCAGCGACATCTGACACGAGTTCGCTGAAGAATGAGATACGGTAAATACCATCAAAGTCAGCTTCGCTCTCCTGGATGATGCTCACAGTAACTGAGCCCGATCCAACGCCCTCCGTCACACGGCTCAAATCTTCATTAGCAGCGCCCTGGACGTATCCTACAGGCACAGATCGTGGTGTCACTACGGCCGCGTTACGCGAAAATCCGGTTAGGCGTCCGGCCTGGTTAACGCTGACGTTAAATGAATTTTCCTGAGGATCAATCCCCGATTTGGCAGCATCGTTTGAGTCACGCACTCCACGGTCATAAGCCACCAAGGCATAGTAGTACGTAATTCCGTTGGTTACGTCTTCGTCGATATAGTGAAATTGAAGTCCTGTATTGTCCCCAAGGTAATAGACGGCTTCGCCTTCCAGCACGGTTACAGGTCCCTGGATATCATTAACCAGATCCCACTGTGCAATAGGTTTGAAGAAAGTGGCAACACCGTCCAGATCGGTAATGGTGCGGGCTTCGAAGAGTAAAGGATCCGTGCCTTTGTAGAGCTTAAATCCCTCAAAATCAAACTCCTGAATGAAGCGGTCGAAGCTTCGAACTGCAACCGTATCCCAGCTCAGGACAACCTGTCCGTCACCAGGAACCGCCGTAAGAGCGGGAAGGAAGGGAGGCTGGGCGAAATTATAGTCAGCGTTAAAGATACTTTGAGCCGTCCGCCGGTTTTTGAAAAAGTCGCGCTCATCTTCGCCAAAAATCCAAGCGGTGGAGAAAAAATCGGTTCCACTCGGCTCAAGGCCGACTGGACCGGAAGAAAACAGAATGAATGGTTCAAGATCTGCTTTGAAAGCATCCGGTTTTGTGCCCAAAGGAAACTGTGCATAGGTAATGATCCTGTCCCACATCCATGCGTCATCCCGCAGGTTATCCCCACTCTCATAGAAAGGGCGTGTCTGTAAGTCAAAACCGGTCAAACCAACCTGATCCGATTCATCTACATCCAGTTCGTCAAAATTGGGTTCGCCTAGAGTCGGTATCCCATCGGCTTCACCATCGTCTGGACCTGGGTATCCCAGATCAAACGGGCCCTGACCGTCACGTCCGACATCATTATTATGCGCTTCGCCGGGATCCAGTACGCCATTATCGTTCTCGTCAGAAAAACCAACCCAGTCCAGGTTTTCGTCTCCGGTCCACCACCGCCCTGCCTGATACGCGGGGCGCGACTCAAGAGGGCCATTATAGGCCTCAAAATTGGCTAGGTCATACATTGAGCTAACAGCACTTAGAATTGCTTGCTGTCCTTCTATGAGCATGCCTGGCCCGTTAAACCTGGACTCATCTATGATACCGTCTTCGTCATTATCCAGGCCGTCAGTCGCCCGGGCGGGGCTTTCCAGGAACGCAAAACCAGTATAACCCAGTGGGTACGTCCCTCCGGTGGAGCGTGTACCGATTCCATCCTGATCCCAGCCGTAGGCTACATCCTGCTGTGGGTCAAAGGCGGCGTTCTCATCACCTTCTTCGTTACCCAGGCCATAATCCATTATTTGGCCGAGATAAAGGTCTGTATGTGCTTTATCGGTTACGTTTGTGATACGATAGAGAATGAACATGAGATCTTCTGCAAGCACATTCGCCCACTGGAAGAGGCGGACCTGTGTCTGCAACCCCATTCCGCCGATCGTGGAATCTACGCTGCTTGGGTAGAAAACCCCGAATTCGCTATTTGGTCTTTGGGTGTCAGTGTCGATGGCATACTCCAGGTCTGTGAAGTCATCCATCACATAAAAACTCTCTAGGTCTGCATTGAACACACCCCTGCCAAAAAAACCATTCCAGTTACCAGGCCAACCTGGATCATCGGGATTATTCAATCGGTCGGGCCAGAACTGCGGCCACGACATGGGATCGTCACTTAATGCTGGTGTTGGTGTTCGTTGTCCAGTGATTGGATCCAGGCGGTTCTCGTTCATGAATCCGGGTAGTGGGGTCCACCCCCAAAGCGATCCATCCGGGCTTAGCCTTTTACCAAAATCTCGATATGTGAGGATGACAGGGTTTAGGATTGTGTCGCCTCGGGCGCCCGGAAAAAATTCCGGCCATTTGATCCTTTCCCCTGGAACCTGACCGGCTACCATTATGCCGACGCCGTCAATATGCCGTCCACCGATGCCACGTGGCCAAACACCGAACGGAATGTCATTCCAGCGTGCGAGCTCACCGTGATTACGGAAATTGGTCTCTATGAGATTACCATCCAGCACGCCACGCGCGATAAGCGTCTCATCTCCCCGAAGATCTGAGGGTATGTTTTGCCCATAGCTGGTCGAGGTCAGCGTGCAAGCGGCAGCTAGACCAAGAATGAGCCAGCGGATTCGTGCACGTTGCATTAGAAACGGTAATTAAGTCCGATACTAACCTTACGAGGTGCTCCAAAATTTTCCTGGCGATAATAAAACTCGTCCAGACTGTTGAGCCCTCCTACCTTTGTACCGGTTCGCCGGAACAGCTCCAACGTAACAGATTCGTCCGCCCTTCCGGTATCCTCGTAAACCCCCACTTCCTGTACGGTATCGAAGAGATTCTGGGCCTGCAGGAACAGTTGCAGATTCGCTCGAATGCCGGGTATACGATAGTAAATGCGTACATCCGTGCCAAAGATAGATGGTTTAGTTGCGTTGTTTTTTTTAGAAGATCGTATAAACTCACGTACAGTCGTGTAGGGCGTACCGCTCCGCAGTCGGTTGATGAAAGTGATGGAAAGCCCGGTCACTGGTTCTACGGTGAGGGTATTATTGAGTACGTGTCTGCGATCCCAGTCCAGGCGTACAAGGGAAAGAATTTCGTCCAAACCGGCCTGTTGCCGACCAAAGGCTTCGCCTGGGCTGGAGGAGGTCCCTTCGGCAAACTGCAGCGTATAGTCCACGGTCCAACTCAGGATGCCACCAGGTCGCTGGAAGAGCGAAAAGGTGAGGCCCCTTATGGTGCCGTAGTCCCGGTTAATCCATCGGATAATGAAGTCTCCTTGCGGAGTTCGTGCGATCTCCTGGCCTGTCAGATTACGTACATCTTTTGAAAAGATCGTGATCTCCATGCCAATCCGACGTGTAAATCCCTGTTGCAGTCCAACCTCAAAGGAAAGCGTACGCTCAGGATCAATTCCCGGGTTGCCAAATGAATTCGACAGGGAGGCGGGGTTGACCTCATACTCTGGATTAGTGTACAGAAGTCCGAATGAGGGAATCTGGAAGAACAGTCCGGCCGAAAACCGCATAACACCGGTCTCCGAAATGGGAAATGCTATCCCCAAGCGTGGACTGAGTTGCATGTCCACTTTGGCCGGTTCACGATTGGAAATTGTATTTTCGGGGTTGTCGGGGTCCGGTATTTCCTCGAGTTCTCCCTGGCCCCAATCCAAAGGTGCTAGGTAATCAGGGTCAAAGTAATCGAAGCGCAAACCCGCGTTAACAATAAGTCCGGTAAACTCCATCTTATCCTGTACATAGGCCGATAACTCTGCGGGCTTTGCCTGGAGAGAGTTATCAGCGAACTGATCAGGGGAAGGCTGGGGCAGGTTACCTGTCCGGAAAGAGCGTTCAATGCCAAAATTCCTGTTGTCTAGGGTATGCCAACGGGCTTGTGCTCCGATCTTCACAAGATGTACACGATTGAGCTGATGGGAGTAGTCGGCAACAACGGTATGGGTTGCTGTAAGCTGATCGCTGGTAGAAAGGTCATTGCCACCAACTGCAAACGCATTCGCCCCTTGCAAAAAGGAAAAGTCGCTGCTCACGTAACGTTCATCGAACGGTGATTCAAACAGGTACACATCCGTTTTATCGTGCAGGTAGCTGTACGAGAGATTTGCAAATGCGCTACTACCTATGGTATAGTGCAGTCCGAGGATGTGAGTCTGATTGAGGAAATGTACGGTATTGATCCCGTCAGGGATGTACTTGAGGTTGTGATTGTAAGGTTGGAACGTACCAGACTGGAAGAATACGTTGTAGTCGATATTGAACCGTGGTGTAATCGCGTATCCCAGGGTAGCATTCACGGATAGGCGCTCGGTATTGTTGCGGGGCACGAACGCGCCGTCTCCTGAGGAATCAATGATCCATGCTTCAGGGGGCAGGCCGGTATTTAAGTTTTGGGAGGAATCCGACGGAGCAAACAGGTTTCGTCCGATAAAGTGCGAGTTGTCCTGCAGGTAACGAACCGTTGCCTGTAGGCCTAGGCGGTTACGAATCAAGGGCCCTCCCAGGGAGGCTTGTACATCAAGGAGGTTCGGCAGGCTTGCAGCCTCCATGTAGGAAACGGTATCGGGCTTAAAGTCTGTGACGGCGAGCGATGAGCCGGGATTGGTTGTGCGATCAATAAATTCCAACTCCCGGTTACTCGCAATGGCACCCGCGTAGGTCAGCAATGAACCACTCCACTCATCAGGTACATCTTTGGTCACAATATTTACTACGCCACTGGTCGCCTGCCCATACTCGGCATTGAACACTCCGCTGATCACCTCCAGGCTCTCAACCATATTCTGTTCAATATCGAATGCGGCGTCTTTACTAAAGGCGTTGGTGATTGGTACACCGTTGACCAGATAGGTCACTTCACCAGAGCGTCCTCCTCGGAAATGTCCGTCAACGACGCCTGCCTGCAGATTTATTGCGTCCTGCACATTTGTCACAGGGAGCACCTCGAGTTGCTCCGCATCAATCACTGCTGTTGTAGTAGTGCGATCCATCTCCACGATGGGGCGTTCGGCTATGACGACAAGCTCTTCACCGACAACTGCCTCTTCACGTAGCTCAAAGTTGACGGTTGTTGTTTGGTCCTGAACTACGCGGACATTCTGCGTAATGACTGTTGCGAAACCTACAAAGGAGGCCTGGACGCTGTAGGTGCCAGGCGGGATATTGAGGATGTAGTAGTATCCATCCGCGTCGGTCACACCTCCTATCAGGGTTCCAGCAAGGACCACATTGACACCAGGCAGTCCTAGGTTGGTGCCTGCTTCCAGGACTCTACCGGAAATTTTACCGGTTGGGCCGGTGGGGTGGGCAAATAAATTACCCGCCCCACCAACGCCAACCATCAGTAAAAGCACGAGCGACGCAGCAAAACTGCGACGCAGCTGAGCATGCATTATTTGATCAATTGCATGTGCCGTGTCATCAATACGGACGTCCCAACTTCGAGTCGGTACAGGTATAAACCTGAGGCTAATCCAGCACCATTGAAACGTACAGTGTGTGTCCCGGCTGTATGTGGTTTTTGATCCAAGAGTGTTGCAACCGGTCGTCCGAGCGAATCATAGACGCGCAGCGTGACGATTTCGGATTCAGGCAGTGCGAATCGAATTGATGTGCTTGGATTGAAGGGGTTGGGATAATTCTGGTCCAAGGCGATCTCTTTTGGAAGCTCATTGGCGTCTTCAAGATTTGTCTGGGTCACGTCGGTTACCGTCACCTCCAAGGTTGCGCTCTTACCATCGTAGTCCATATCACTACTAGATGCAGTGTGCATGAGTGTCACCATGTCATCATCTCCATCTCCATCGATCGCCGCCATCATCATGACTGCCTGTGCAGCGTTCCAGTTCGCCATCGTAAACGTCAGGCCCGAGAAATCTGTACTCGCATCCCCATCATTGTCCAGCGTTAGATCCGTTCCGGCCTGTCCTGTAATCGCCACCATCACATCCGCCGATGGTTCTGAGGTGAGTTTCACGTAGTAGGTCTGACTCCCGGCCTCATCCACAGATAGAGTGGTAATCGCTGAACCAGCCGCTATCTCCAAAAGCTCAATTTCTGCGCTCATCATACCACCTTGTGCTTCCCGGCCGGCCAAGGCTACAGCGGGCCATTGCGCCGGTGTATTCCACCATTGTCCGTCAGCATTGCCTTTAAGAGACCATTGAATCTGATTATCACGATTTCCTCCATCCCCATCATTGAGTACGAAGTTGAATGGGTAGTAGGCGACATCCGAACCTGTGGGGAGATCAACGATGGCGTCCATTTCATCCGTGTTCTGAATCTGATCCAACGGGATCACAGCGAGCATCTTATAGCCAGTGGCCTGACCGCTGGCGTCCATGAGTTGATCATAAATTACTCCTCCGCCTTGAGGAGTAGCGTCTATGCTCCAGCCAACAAAGACGGCTCCGACGCTCCCTGCTTTGGTGCCGTCGCCCTGGCCTAGAAGCCGGAATTGATAATCTGCAAAATCTCCGCGCATGATGTCCTGGTGTGGAGAACCTGTGAAGATGCCACCGCCGTCAACATCCCGCACATCGTAGTTTCCCCATCCAAATTCGATGCTGTCATGTTGCCAGCCATCAGCCGGATTTCCGCCATCAGCCTGCAATGTAACCTCATCGTCGGTCACCTCTACATAGAAGTACAGTTCAGGAGGATCGGCGCCATAACCCGCCCAGAGCTTTCCACTTAGGTCATCGTCTGGGGTTAACTGTCCACCATCGCCAGGCTTTGAATGTGCTCGATTAAGCTCAAAAGGCATATACCCATCAGGAAAACCATCTTCTACGACATTGTCAAACATGTTGCCGAAGAGCAGATCAGCGAGATGGTCTACTTCAGCTTCGATCAGTTCTGCAATGTGAGCCTGGATGGGAAGATTCTCATTTGCGACCTCCCCTTTACTCATTGATACGTCGGTGTTTTCAACTCCGAATCCACTTAACGTGGTTACTGCGTAATATAGTTTAAGTGGAGCCAGGGATGCGTGTGGAACTTCTATTCTGTGCGAGGCGGAGGTAGTACCGCCAGTAACTCGCGCAGCTAAGCTAACTCCACTTGCTTTAATGTCCGTTATCTCATTGACGCTGGAATAGACGTTGTATCCGTCTGCACCATCTACAGACATCCACGAGATCATATTACTGTCGGCGGTAGCCACGACCGAAACCCCCATAGCTGCGCTTACAGGATCATTTGCTACGGAGAGATCCAGGTTTTCTGCGCCTATATAGACGTCGTCTACGTAGACTGTACCGCCGCCTGTGTTGTTGTCAAAGAAAACCCCAATGTTCTGGACGTTGGTCCATTCAAATTCTTGCCAGAGATCGGGGCGATCCATTGTGTTGGGGCCCAGTTCATCACCAGTCCCAACCCCAAATCCTCCACTAGACCAGGCGCCTGCATATTTCCATAGGCTGTCCAAGCCATTCAGAGTGTTGGCCGTTTTGGCGTCCTCCAGCTCGGTGTAGGTGGCCGGGGGCAACGGGATTGAAACTTCATGCCACTGCCCATCCCGCATGCTTTCGGGGATGCGCCAGACTAGACGAAAAGGAAGGTCAGCAGAACCGTCATCAGCTCCGCTTCCGTCTGTCTTATCCTCGAACATAAGTTGGACATTTGGCATTCCGGCGTTTGCCGGATCGACCCAAATTCTGGCATGCAGCACATCACCGTCGTCACGGTTTTGTGAGATATCAACGCCAACGTCTGCAGGAAAGCGAAAGGCTTGGAATGCCCAGTTTCCATATACATATTCGACGATCTTATTTGTTGGGTCAGCCGGATCGTCTACGATATTGCCATCGAAGGACGGAACCAGTGTATTTGTTCCATTGACGAAGAAAATAAAGTCATCCCCCAGTGGTGGACCAGCCTGTCCACGGGCATCTGTGGCTGCAAGAAGCATCAGGGTGACGGAAAGTAAATAGATAGCGGTGTGCCTCATTGCGGTTGTTAAATTAGTGGGTAGACGTTTCTAGTACGCTGTAATATACGCTAGAAATGCTTTTTCAGAGAACAAAATTTGCGGAGACAGACTCTGATTTTCGGTGATACAGCAGAATAATATGGGGATTCCGTCATTAGAGTGTACATGTGCTTCCTATTCTCGGATTTATGGTCCAATTAACAGCATTTTTTCGAGTTTTCCCCAACTTCACCGAAAAAATCTTCGAAATAGAAATGGGCCAGAGGCTATTGCCGTGAGGTGGGTAGCTGCATTATCAGCCTTTGCACAGCAGGGTGATCTGGATCAGTGAGGATAGCTTTTTGCCAAGCCTCCCTTGCCAGTGTTGTGCGGTTGGTTCTTGCGTAGATCCCTCCCAGACTCAGCCATGCCAGAGCGTAGCTCGAGTCGGCAACCAAAAGGTCCAGTAGTTCCTGTTCTGCCTCTTCAAGGCTGCCGAGCGCCATTTGCGCAGTAGCTATGTGAAACTTCAGATCAATATTGTTCGGGCGGAGCGCACGGGCGATCAAGTATACCTCCAAAGCTTCTTCTGTGCGACCGGAGCGACGAAGTGCAGTCGCATAATCGACTTGCGCCTGAAAGTTTGCAGGTTGACGGTTTGCAGTATTTGCCAATTGACCTGTTGCCTGTTCAATAATCCGTAAAGAGTCCGCTTTGGCAAGAATCCGGGAGGACTGATCTGACCGACCCAATTGCTGGAGTGCTTGTCCCAAGATGTATTGAGGTTCGGCGTTTCGGGGATACCTGACAACAATGTCTTGTAGAAGGGGCACGGCTTCTTCACTGCGACCAAGTCGCAGTAGGAGCCTTCCCTGCCGAACTTGATCTGCGAGGTGGTTCGGCCGAATGCTCAGTGCGATCTTGGTGTGCATCAGGGATTCGGAGTAGTTCCCCTGGTGCTCCAGCCAATCGGCCAGGCTGGTATGTGCAGGAGCATACAGGGAGTCCAGTACAATTGCCTGTCTGAATGCAGCCACCGCACTGTCAGGCTTACTTAGAACATCATAGACCGACCCCAGAGCATGCCACGACATCGCAGCAGCGCTGTCGTCGACAGCTTGAACAAATTGATCGAGAGCTTGGCGGTTTTGCCGCTTTCCGTAGTAGATATTGCCAAGATTATGGTGGACGCCAGGGTAATCTCGGTCAATATTGGCAACGGTCAGATAGGCAGCCTCTGCGTTATCCCACTGCTGAAGTTCGAAATAGATACGTCCACGCATGAAATGCGCATCTGCCGACTGGTCATCAAGTGTGAGTGCACTGTCAGCTAGGATCAGGGCTTCGTGATAATCCCGAGCCTGTAATGCTTCCTGCGATCCTTGTATGAGTCGAGCTACATCCGGATGGCTGTCTGGAGAGCTACAGGCGGACAGCACCAGCAGAATTATGAGTACATGTGTTCTCATCGGCTGGTCTCACGGAAGAGGAGTGTTTTATTTGCTGCCACATCGGTTCGCTGGGTTACTTGACCATTGGGCCAAAAGACTTTAACCGTGTCTGCGCCTTGAAATGATCCTAATCCAAACGTAGCTACTTTCTCGGATTGCGAAGCATAACTGTGTCCAGCACGTACACGGCGGGATTGCTTCAGAGTTCCGGTCCAGACTTCGATGACAGCATCAATCGCCTGTCCATCCAGTTGTATGCGTAGCCAGTTATTTCCCGGGGGTAGGTCGTTCCGGAATAAGTGGACAGGACCGTTGTTTTCTGTTATGAGTAGATCAAGGTCACCGTCGAGGTCAACATCTGCCGTAGCAGCTCCCCGTCCCACCATTGGGAGTGTTAGTCCAAGGCTGGAGGCCTCATCTGTAAATACGCCGTGGCCATCGTTTATAAAAAGCTGTGCAGGCTGCTTGTAACTCGAAATGTCGCTGAACTCGTTGGCTTGCGGGTTAATATGACCGTTTGCTGCTAACAGATCTAAATCCCCATCGAGTTCAGCGTCGAACAGGACTAGTCCAAACGTCAGAGCAGGTATGCTTAATGGGCCAATACCACTCTTCGGACCACGCTCTTCAAAGTAGCCTGATGGTGTGTATCTGTATACGCCATTCATTTGGTCCTGAAAATGACCTATGAAAATTGTTGGTTCTCCGGTGGAGTCTACAATGCCTGCGTCAATCCCCATGCCAGCGCGTGCCCGTCCCCGCAGATCCAAGGCCATACCTCGGGCAAGCCCGATGTCTTCAAATGTGCCATTTTGCAGATTCAGGAACAGCTGATCGGGGTCGGTATCATTAGCCAGCGCAATATCGGGCCAGCCGTCCCTATTGATGTCCATTGTGACGGCACCCAAAGTTTTCCCCGAGCCTGCGAGTCCCGATCCTTCTGTGTGATCGGTGAATGTACCATCCCCCCGATTCAGATAGAAACGTCCCGGAGTGCCCGTGTAGAGTTCCGGTGTACAGTATCGCTTTTGCGTGCCGTCGCTAGTACAAACCAGATCGGTATCCAGAGTCCAGTCGACGTATCCCGTTACATAAAGGTCCAACCAGCCGTCGAGGTTGGCATCCAGGAACAATGCAGCTACATTCCATTCTGATGGCACACTTAAACCGTAGTCGTCTGTCGCATCTCTAAACACATTGCCGTCATTAACGAGCAGCATATTGCGCTCAAGCGAAGTAAAGTAGAGGTCGTCATCACCATCCAAGTCAATATCCCCCGCGATGAGTCCCATGCCATAACCGGAGACCGCTCCAAGATTGGTTTCCTGGGTTACGTCAGTAAAATGCCCATCGCCGTCTCCCTGGTAAATTCGGATTCCAGGGGTGGAGCTATTGGTCCACGATCGTCCTCCCACAAGAGCAAGATCAATTAGATCGTCATTATTATAGTCGAAAAAGACTGCTCCAGCCCCGAAAGTTTCAGGCAGATACCAATTCCCCTCTGCACCATTTATGTGCTTATAATCACCAAGCCCTGCTTCCTCTGTGATTTCGACAAATATCCATTCGTGCTCTGGGGGAGTACAGCCTGTGCACAAAACTATTAATAGCACAAGGAGGCAAGTTAATAGGTTGGTTTTGGTGAGCCAGGGAGGGGTGCCAGGGGAAATACAGCGCGGCATTGTCACATTCCTGCATGTAAGGAACTCACGTTTTTCCGAACTGAAGACTCCCGAGGGATGAGTTCCAACGGCATGACCGGGCAGTGCAGCTCATCGACAGGTACCCCAGCAATTCGACTGATCAATATCTCCACCGCTTTTGAGGCAAGCATATCAATGGGGACGTCTACAGTGGTTAAAGAAGGCGTTGCAAAGTGAGCATTCCTTGTTCCATCAAAACCAGTAACAGCAATCTCTTGCGGTATGCTGATCCCATTTTCAAGTAGCGCCCGCAGGGCCCCAAGGGCGCTAAGGTCGTTTGTTGCGACAATAGCAGTCGGTCGTGGCTGTAAGCGCAGGATTTTTTGAGCACTGTCGTATCCGCACTCAGAAGTAAAATTACCTGGGTATTCGAGCACCTTCCATTCGCTCGGAGCAGCTTCAAGGAACCCTTGCCGTCTTTGCTGTGCATCGAAAGCGTCGTCAGGGCCATTGATAAAAGCGACGCGTGTATGTCCTAGGTCGGAGAGATGTCGTGCTATGCTGGCCATACCCCCGTGGTTATCGAAATTGACTACGTTTATTTCCTGACTCTCTGACTTGGTGTTTAAAAAAACGGGTCTTGGGCCAATCTTGTGAAAACGCAATTTTCATTTCATTCTGGGGGAGAGGTCCAAGCCTCCGAGATGGAAGTAAATGGCGGTTGCAAATCGTTCATTATTTCGGAATCCGCGGGCGCGTACTTTGACTGTTTTTATTCGGCTGTTGATGCTTTCGGCCGGGCCATTGCTGACCTTGAGAATAATTGCATTGATGATTCCCCACAGGTGGTTTTTAATGGTTTTGGCGGCTTCCTTGACCGGCTCCAAGCGGCAGCGCATGGCCCAGGAAAGCCATCTTTTCCAGCCCTTGCGGGCCCAGGTGGGATGTACATAATGCCATAAATTTCGTGCCATCTCCTTGATGGCCCACGCCCGGGCGGTTTTCAACGAACTGTTCTTCAACGATTGAAACCGCGCTTTCTGCTTCTTGGACATATTTTCCCGGTTCGTTAGCCAGTCGTACTTACTTCCGGTGAGGGTCGTATCTCCTTCGGCGCGTAAAGCCTTGTGCTCTTGCCGACGCACTTTGTCCACGGCCTCCCCCAGATACTTCGCCACATGAAACCGGTCAAACGCAATCTTCTTCGCTGCATCAGCTACACACGCCAAGGTGGCAGAGATGTAGGCGGGCCACATGTCCATGCTAACGCTCTCAATCCCCGCCAATTGTTCTGGTGTGAGACTTAAATACCAGCGCTTTAGCACCGCTTTCGTGCGTCCGATCCCCACATACAGGACCCTGCCTGCCTTTGCATCGGAAACGACCGTAACGTATTTATGTCGCTTACGGAAGGAGGTCTCATCCACGCAAATGTGCGGAATAATCTCCGTTTGTCTGCGCCGAAGTCCTCGCTCTACCGCGTGCTCCATGATCCTTGAAATCACTTTCCATCCCACGCCGAGCTGCCGCGATACTGCGGATACCCTCGCATCCCCAAGCCATCCAATTACCATCTCTTCAAAGTCAAAGGTGTGCCGGGAACTCGACGATGCCCAAGGAACCTGCACCGTCCGAACTCCACACGCTGGACACTTTACACGCGGAACCCGGGCAATCAACTCCGTACGATAGGTACAGGTATCTAAGTGCCGCCAGGAACGTGCCTCGCGCAAATCATAAAAGGAACAAGCCGCCTTACACTTCGGACATGACAGCAATGATGTATCCGTGCAGATCACCGTTACCCGCCGTACCCGATCCTTATCATCATAACGATCCTCTGAAATCTCCCAAGGCGATTCAAGCCCTATACTCCTATGGATACTCGCCTCATCCTTTTTCATTGTATTCGCATCTGTTTCAAGTGAAATTTTCCCCAGAATAACAACCAAAAATAGAGCACATAAACACTACTGTCATGACCACCTTATACCGAATTTTCCTGAATTTACAGATCTCGTCATAATATTGGGTGAAGGGCCAAAAAAACGGCTCTTCACTTTTATGAGTGGGGAGCCTGTTTTTGGAGGCCTTCGGGGTACAGATCCAGTCCTCCGAGATAGAAGTAAATTGCATTGGCAAACCGCTTTGTGTTTCGGAATCCACGCGCACGAACTTTAATGGTTTTGATGCGGCTATTTATGCTTTCAGCTGGGCCATTACTAACTTTTAGAACGATCGCATTTATGATTCCCCATAGATGATTCTTAACCGTCTTGGCGGCTTTTTTCATGGGTTCAAGTCGACAACGCATGGCCCAGGATAACCAGCGCTTCCAGCCCTTGAGTGCCCAGGTACGACTGACATAGTGCCATAATTTCTGGGACAATTCCTTGATGGCCCATGCACGCGTCGTTTTCAGCGAACTTTTCTTTAATTGCTGGAATCGTTTCTTTTGTCGGGCAGACATATTCTTCTGATTGGTGAGCCAGTCGTACTTGGTTCCGACGAGATCATCAATGCCCGCTTTCCGCAATTCTCGGTTCTCCTGCCGACGGACTTTATCCACCCCCTCTGAAATCTTTTTCGCCACATGAAAACGATCAAATGCAATCTTGGATTCCGCATCTGGAACATGTTTTTTCGTGGACTTAATATAGGCGGGCCACATATCCATGCTCACACTCTCGATCGCTTCCAGTTGCTCAGCCGAACAGTCCTCATAATAGGCATCCAGACTCGTATGCGTGCGTTTTTCCTTAACAAACAGCACCGTGCCCGTCTGGGAATCCGAAACCACCGTGATATACTTATGGCCCTTTTTGTACGAGGTCTCGTCCACACATATATGGGGAACCGGTTGCGTCTCTTTACGGGCGAGTCCTCGCTTTACCGAGCGATCCATGATGTTGGCGATCATCGTCCAACTGACGCCCAGACGGGAGGCCACCGTCGAAATACTGGTTGCATCCTGCAACCAGTCAATAACCTTCGCTTCAAAAGCCATTGTAAAACGCACGCGCTCATCCGCCCAGGGTACCGAAACCGTCTTGATCCCATGCTCCGAACATTCCACCCGAGGAACTTCCGCAACCACCGTCGTCCGATACTCGCAAATATCCGTATGGCGCCATTGCCTGCGACGATGATCGTAACCCGGGCAAACTTTGTTACACGCAGGACACCGAAGAACCGAACCCTCCGAACAGGTTACATGGATCTCGGCCAACTGCGCCGCGTCATCTTGTTTGATCTCCGATACCTCCCACGGAGATTGGATCCCTATCAATCGATTGATATCTTGAATACGTACATTCATTGCTGATGAAAAATTTGATTTGTGCCAAAAACAGATCCAAAATAAACAAAGACATCCACTCTGAATCTATAGCTATCTAATAGTTGCTTACCCTGATTCTGACTCCGAACCCACTTGAAAAACGGAAGCCCCAAAAAAACGAGAGGAAAAACCGAATTTACCAGTGACATTACACGTTCGGCAGTCAATTCTGGTACCATTATAACCATCCCGTCCACGCGCCGATTCATGCTTTCGAAGGCTGCAATAAAATCATTCTCGAGGCGTCGGGAGGAGCTGACCATGAGCAAGTAGTCATGTTGTTTGGCAGCTGCATCCAGACCATACAACAGGTCTGCAAAAAATTCGCCCGTGATGGATGGTAATATCACGCCGATCGTTCGGGAAGCCTGCCCTAAAAGTCTTCTTGCTGCGGGGTTTGGCGTAAACTTGAGCGCCTTGATAGCTGCTACAACGCGCTCTTTTTTATCAGCACTAACAGGAGCAGAATCATTGATTACACGTGATACCGTGGAAATAGATACCTTGGCATGACGTGCCACATCGCGAACAGTTGGAATCATACGGCAGCCCTAGGCTCAGTACTGGATAAATCTTGATAAACGATGACGGAGATTGTGCGAAATAATTGCAGTGATCTTCGGTTTCGGGATTGCAATATTGTTTTCGACTACGCCCGAATATAATTCATTACTCGCTTAATACGAGATGCGTACAGCACTTTTTAAGATAGCAGCAATAACATTACCCTTGGTCCTACTTGTAGCAGCAGAGGGTATCGTTCGCATCTTTGAGTACGAATCCTTTCTTATCCCAGTGCCGGGAAGCCCCGAATACCAGACGGTGAATCCCGCGTATGCTGGGCGCTATTTTCGTGGATTTGTGCCTCAGGCTGCTTATAACCCGTTTCTTCGACAAAAGCCGGATGCAGTATTTCGGATTATAGCACTTGGTGGCTCGTCCACCGCAGGTTACCCATATCCGTTCAACTACGGGTTTCCAGAGAGGGTAGCGGCAAGACTGCGATCCATCTACCCAACCCGACAAGTGGAGGTCATCAATCTCGGTATGACTGCGCTAAGCAGCCATGTAGTACGAGACTTTATGCCGCACGTATTGCGAATGCAGCCTGATGCTGTTCTGATTTACACAGGACACAACGAATACTACGGAGCATACGGAGCCGGTGGTGTTAATCGGAGTCGGGTGCTTACGCGCACACTTTTCTGGTTTAAGAGGAGTGTGTTGTTTCGGAAGCTGGAGCGTCTGATAGCACCGCCTACCCAGTCAAATCGCACCATGATGGCACAATCTACAACGGATGTATCTATTGCTTTGGGGGGCTCGGTATATCAGACTGGTGTAGAGAGCTTCGAAACAAACCTGGAGGCAATCCTTGGACGCTTAGAGAAGGCTGGTATACCGACCTATGTGGGAACATTGGTCTCAAATCTGCGAAATCAGCCGCCTCTTGGAGTTGATTCTGTCGCCAATTCAGCATGGATCAGCGGCAAAGAGCATTGGGCAGCGGGAGATACAGCAGCGGCTATGGCATCTTTTGTGCGGGCAAAGGAACATGATCCGGTCAGGTTCAGGGCTCCTGACGCAATGAATCAGATACTCCTTCGTCTGTCAGAGCGTCACGATGCCGTCCTTGTCGATCTGGCGCAACACTTTGGGCCAGATGTGAGAGATTCATTATTTACGGATCATCTTCATCCCACTGCGTTGGGATATGATCGGATGGCGCGTGCTTTTATCAGCGTTATTGCAGAGAACCTGACGGATCTTACGCCAGATTTAGGCGCCCCGGAGCCAGCTCCACTAGATGCCGGATATGCTAGGTTATTGATTGCACGACTCCGCTTAGGCTTTCCATTTACGCTAGGATTGTCAGAGGCAGAGGAGTTACGTCGATTCGGGCAAATTCTGCAGGCACATCGCGAATCAGGACGGTCAGCAGATTCGCTGGCTGCATTGGCAATTGCAGCCCAGCTTCCTATATACGAAGCGCTGCTGAAAGCACAAGAACATGATTTGGCGGTGCAGGATACAGCTCATGCTCTGGCACATACGCGGTCGCTACTGCACTGGCAGCCGTTCAATGCGAGATTGCTTCGGGAAGCTGCCGAGCTTGCATCACACCAATCAAGTAATCTGGCAGGAGAAGTAATGCAGCTGATCGTAGCGCGAGAGCCGTCCGAAACCAACCTAAACACTCTGGCAGCTTTACGCTTACGCCAGGGCGCTCTCGAGCCTGCTGGATCACTCTTGAGATCAATTGAGGCTAGTTATCCTGAATCAGCCGTGATGCTTTTTAATATGGCACGGTACCTTGTGCAAACCGGAGATACGTTGAATGCGGAGGTTTATTTTCGGCGGTACCAAGGGGTTGCAAACAGAGATCCCTAACTGAGGGGTATTCCGGTCGCGCTGATATTATTCGGTCCCGTTGCTGTTGAAATACATCAAACCCAAGCAAATTGTGCCTCGGTATAACCCTTTTCGGCAGCGAGGTGGTACTATTTCAGCAGAGGAAACCAAGTTTGGTGAATTTGAATTGGCTGAGATGGAGCACATCTGGCACCTTTTGTAGTTTCACGGCGTTCCATGCGGCTGTGATAAAAGTACTGGCGACACCAATCATAAGCGCACAACCATATTAGTCAAAAGCTTACATGCAAGGTAACGGATTCAAGGTCGGAGCGGTTATTTTCTTTCTGGCGCTCTCTGCCTGGTACCTGTTCCCGTCGTTGCGGGGGTTATCCCTGAACAACCGGCTGGAAGGTATGAGTCAGGAGGAAAGGGTTGATTATGAACGCGATAATTTCTCCATGATCGAATCGATCAAGGAGAAATCACTTAACCTGGGACTGGATCTCCAAGGTGGGATGCACATAACCATGGAGGTTGGTCTTAGGCAATTAATTTCCGAGTTGGCAGGTGAACGCAGGGATGAGGCATTTGATGAGGTCTTGGCGGCAGCAGATGCCCGTAGCCAGGTTGAAAGTGTTTCTCTGATTGATGCGTTTGTAGACGAATTCGAAAACCGGGATCCTGACGCCAGCTTGTCACGCTATTTTCGTAGTGAAGAAATCACACGGCGTTCCAGCAATGCTGAAGTGACTGAATATTTGCGGGCACAGGGTGCAGAGGCGATTGAGCGTGCTATGCAGGTGATCCGCAACCGTGTAGACAGATTTGGTGTCACCGAGCCCTCAATTCAGACTCAGGGCAGTCGGCGAATTGTTGTCGAGTTACCTGGCGTTGATGATCCCGAACGCGTCCGTTCGTTGCTCAAGGGCACGGCAAGGCTGGGCTTTCACCTTATGGCAGACCCCGGTGAACTGAATTCGTCTCTGCAGCGAATTATAAGCTACTATGAAGTGGATGTAGCGGCCTCCACAGACTCTATAGAGGCTGATGAAGAAGAAATCAGTGAGGAGGCAGAATCAGATACTTCCTTTGATGTAAGCCAGCTACTTGCTGATACGGAAGATCTCGATGACGTAGGTAATGCTCTTTTGGATGTTCTGATTCCAACGGGACAAGGCACGGTTGTTTTCGGGGAAGTTTCAGTACAGGATACTGCGGCCTTCAATGCACTCATGGCAGATCCTGAGGTTCAGGCGATGCTCCCACGCGATATTGAGTTGCGGTATGATGCTAATCCCAGTAGTGGAAGTGGTGGACCGGAGTATTTTCCGGTACTGGCAGTCAACAAGAACATGGAGTTGAGTGGGGAAGCGATTACTGATGCGAGAGTGGATTTTGATCAGACCACGAATCAGCCCCTTGTTGACATGGAGATGAATTCGGAAGGTGCACGCATATGGTCGCGTCTCACCGGCGCAAATGTTGATAAAAATATTGCGATTGTACTCGACGGGGTGGTGTATTCGTATCCAACGGTTCTTGGTCAAATCAGTGGAGGCAGGTCCCAGATTACAAGTCTGGCTTCCCAGGCAGAGGCCGAGGATATTGTAACGGTGCTCAAGAGCGGTGCCTTACCGGCGCCAGTGGAGATTGTTGAAGAACGGACAGTTGGCCCCAGCCTCGGTGTTGTTGCCCGCAAAGCTGGTTTTACATCACTTATGGTTGGACTGGTTATCGTTGTTCTCTTCATGATCGTTTATTACCGTGGAGGAGGGATGGTTGCCGATATGGCGCTGATTATCAACATCATCTTTATTCTGGGGATTCTGGCCGGATTCAATGCTACGCTGACCCTACCCGGTATTGCGGGAATAGTATTGACGATCGGCATGGCGGTGGACGCAAATGTGCTGATCTTTGAACGCGTTCGGGAGGAGCAGGCCACCGGAAAGACATTGAAGGCCTCTATAGATGGTGGGTACAGTAAGGCGCTCAGCGCCATTATTGATGCCAATATTACGACTTTCTTTGTAGGTCTTATTCTTTATTCGTTCGGGGTTGGCCCAATTCAGGGCTTTGCAGTGACACTGATGGCAGGTATACTGGCTTCGTTGTTCAGTGCAATTGTGTTTACCCGCATCATTTTTGATTACGCAGTGATTGGTCGTCGTATGTCTGTCGGCTTCGGTTGATCAGGAGCGACATAATAATCTGAACTCAGGCATTTCGCCATGCGCATTTTTGAGAACGCTGATTTTAATTTGGTAGGGAGCCGAAAGAGCGGCTATATTTTGAGCGGAATCCTCATTCTGCTTAGCCTCGTTGCAATAGTCACCCGTGGGTTGGAGCTGGGGATCGATTTCAGGGGAGGTATGGAGTTTGTTGTTGAAAGTAGCCAGGTTCTGGAAGCAACGGCCGTACGTGCCGCCTTGACGTCGGTACTTGAGGCGACACCCGAGGTCAAGACCTACAGTGATGTGGGGGCAGGTGGACGGGATGCATTGCTGATTCGAACCCCATCTGAAGGAGAGACTACCGAAATTCAGACGATGGTGGTTCAAGGTATTTCGGATGCTTTTCCTGGCAGCGATCCGCAAGTGATCAAGACAGATGTCGTTGGGCCGAGGTTCGCGGAAGACTTGAAGCGAGGATCACTATATGCTGTCCTCGGCTCATTGCTGGTGATCTTTCTGTATGTGATGCTGCGCTTTGAGTGGAGGTTCGGGCTTGGTGCTGTGGCAGCACTCTTTCACGACGTTCTGATTACGCTGGGGATATTCTCACTGCTGCAGGGTCTGATACCGTTTTCGCTGCAGATTGACCAGGCGATCATTGCAGCTTTTCTGACTATTGTCGGTTATTCACTCAATGATACGGTCGTAATTTTTGACCGAATCCGTGAGTACACGAACCTGTTCAAAACGGAGCCATATAATATCGTCGTCAACCGTTCAGTGAACACAACACTCAGCCGCACGGTTATAACTTCTGGAACGACCTTGTTAGTTGTAACTACGCTGTTTATATTCGGAGGGGAGGTCCTGCGCGGCTTCTCCTTTGCACTCATCATTGGAGTTATTATTGGGACCTATTCGTCTGTTTTCGTGGCCACTCCTGTGGTGGTCGAGTTACATAATCGGTCTGGATCGGCCACTAGAGCCGTCCGCCGTTAACATTTAGTAGTATGAATTTCACAGTCAAAGATAGCTACAACGCAGTGGTGATCACATTTAAGGGCAATGTGATGGGCGGCCCAGCCACCGCAAAACTCCACGAGTCGCTGAGTGAGCTCAAGGATCAGGGTAAGCTAAATGTGATTGTAGATTTGGCTAAGGTCAAGTTCATGAATTCCAGTGGACTTGGTATGCTGATCAGCGCACTGACCACGATGCGGAACGCCGGTGGGGACTTACGTCTTGCGAACCCGGCTTCAAAAATCAGATCGTTACTTGTAGTGACCAGATTGGTCACTGTTTTTGAACATTACGATTCCGTTCAGGAAGCGGTTGACAGCTTCAAGGAAGACTAGGAGACTTTGGTTGCATATTCCTTACAGCAGGCTCCATACATGGCGTGTGCTTCGCGCGGAGTATGTCGCGTAACAGCACCTCAATGGCGGTAACGGTAGTAGTCGGTAGTCAATGGGGAGATGAGGGTAAAGGGAAGGTAGTAGACCTGCTCGCGCCTCAGTTCGACATTGTCGCACGATATCAGGGGGGTGCCAATGCAGGGCACACCATCCAGTGGGACGGCCAGACCCAAGTCCTTCATCTGTTACCCAGCGGAGTATTTTCCCCGGGTGTTCATTGTATTATTGGTAACGGTGTGGTTATTGAGCCAAAGGCACTGGTCACTGAAATCCAAAAGGTCCAGGAGCTAGGGTACGATCTGACTGGTCGGTTGTGGATTTCCCGCAATGCTCACTGTATTCTTCCATATCACAAGGTGATAGAAGAGGTTCTGTCTGCAGACAGAATTGGAACAACAAGGCGTGGTATCGGACCAGCGTATACCGACAAGGTGGCACGTATCGGGATTCGGGCTGGTGAATTGGTTGATCCTGATTTGTTTGCCGAACGCTTGCGAAGCGAAGTAGCCCGCAAAAATACAGTTCTGTGTGGTGCATACGGGCATCCAGGCTTGGATGCAGAAGAAATACTGGCCGAGTACGTAGACCTTGGACTTGAACTAGCCGAATACGTCACAGACACAACCGATCTGGTACATCAGGCATTGGGAGCAGGTAAAAAAATTCTGGCTGAAGGTGCACAGGGGGCGTTACTGGACATTGATTTTGGGACGTATCCATATGTAACGTCCAGTAACCCAACGGCGGGTGGCGTTTGTACAGGTCTGGGCATACCTCCCACTGCAATTAACCGGGTGATCGGAATCACAAAAGCGTATTGCACGAGAGTGGGGCATGGGCCATTCCCTACGGAGTTAACGGATGCAGCCGGTGCGCATCTTCGTAAGGTTGGTGTCGAGTTCGGGGCAACGACAGGCCGACCCCGCAGATGTGGGTGGCTGGACCTGGTTGCACTTCGATACAGTTGCAGGCTTAATGGATTCACTGAGCTCGTTGTAACAAAATTGGATGTTCTATCTGGTCTGGATACCGTAAAAGTGTGCATCGAATATGATCAGGGCGGCATAACAAAATCTCACTTTGTCAACGATACTCGAGCACTGGACATGACGACTCCTCGTTACGAAGTGCTGGAGGGTTGGACGCAGGATATAAGCAAATGCACTCAAGCGGCTGAGCTACCGCCCGCCGCTTTGGCCTTGATTGAGCGCATTAATTCATTCACGGGTGTACCGGTTACGACCATTTCTACGGGACCAAATCGTTCTCAAACCGTTGAGCTGAGTAGGTAACCAATGGCCCTCCCATTGCAGACGACTCAGTTCTATGCGAGCCTTTATAACAACACCTAAGCTAAAACTGGTACTCATTATATTCGCCATGGGTATTGCTTTGGCGTCTCTTTTGTATACCAGATACCTTGTTCGTCACTTGCAGGAGCGGGAACGCACGAGCGTAACCATTTGGGCAGGTGCGATTGAGCAGGTGGCACGCGCCGTCGGGGAAAACCCCTATGAGCAGGACTTTCGTGCCATGGCAGAAAGCCTGGATCCTGCGGATCCAAATGCACAGCGGTATCGAGCGGCGTTGGCTTGGGCCGGCAGGTTACCGCTAGGGGATCATATTGATTTCATCTTCGATATTATTTCCGAGCACTCCCCGGACGTTCCTGCTGCGATTGTCGATGATGACGGAATACCGATCATATGGCGGCATCTGGGGGTGCCGGAGTACACTGACCTAACCCCTCAGGATTCCCTGCAAATTGCGCAGAGCATTGCCCGAATGGACCGGAAGTTTGATCCAATCATCATTGAACTTCCATCAGATTCCCTTACGGTGCCCACGGTCCAGAGAGTACACTACGATGAGAGTGCCATTATTCGTTATCTACGGGTGTATCCGTACCTGCAGCTAACATTTGTAGCCTTATTCATAGGAATCGGTTATCTCGGCTTTTCTTATGCTCGCCGGAGCGAGCAGAGTAATCTTTGGGTAGGCATGGCGCGTGAAGCTGCGCATCAACTTGGGACTCCAATATCCAGTCTGATGGGCTGGCTTGAAGTGATGCGCACAAGTCCGAAGTCAGATCATGATGTGCTGAAAGAAGTCGACGAAGATATTCAGTGTTTAAGTCTGATTGCGAACCGGTTCAATGATATCGGTTCTATGCCTAAACTAGAAAATCAGGAGGTGCTTCCCGTCATCGAGGCAACAGCAGATTATATCCGTAGGCGCCTACCACGCCGTGGTGCAACCCTAACGGTTAATGTGTTGGAGGAGCTCGAGGCCCCCATTAATGCAGAGTTATTTGCCTGGGTTATAGAAAATTTACTCAAGAACGCCCTAGATGCCATAGAAGATAAGCAGGCCAATATTGAGATAACTGCTGGCGCGGAACAGAGTAGAGTCTACATCGACATCAGCGACAATGGCAAGGGCATAGACCGTCGCGAATGGTCCAATATTTTCAAGCCGGGGTATAGTACAAAGACCCGAGGCTGGGGATTGGGTCTCAGCTTAGCCAAGCGTATTGTAGTAGACTATCATGGTGGGTCACTAACATTATTGCGATCCGTAGTTGGCCAAGGGTCAACATTCAGGATTTTACTTCCCGGATCATAACGGTGGCATCATATCCATTCGGTGATCAATTGGCGGCACTTCCGGGAGGTGGGCTAGACGCAGCCTTCTCAGCGCAGCCTGACTATCTTAACCTGTCTGTAGACGAGCTATCAAGGGAATTCCCAAATACTATGTTGACCGGAGCTCCTCTTTGAACATACAGGAGCTCCGCTGCGCTGCCTTGGTTAACGGCGATCTCGAGAAGGTCGCTGCTTCCAAACAGCATTAAAGGCTCATTTACAGGTACATCGCTGTACGTGTTGTGAATCCCACGAATGATTCCGCTGCCCGCATATCCTTTGATTTTGCGTCCGGTTCGACGCTTTTCGAAGAGTGAACGGGAAATATTCGTAATACAGTTCCCAAAATGATCGATGTACACCACCCAGCCACGAATACCTTCCTCATCATCAATCGGAAGCGCCCACTGCAAATGCTTTAATTTTGCAAAAGGAGTGCCCAACTCATCAAGAGGTGTTCCGCTTGCCAGCCGAGCAGCTGCAGGGGAAAACAGATCCCTCCCGTGGAATGTGGCCGACAGCGTACTATCATGGGGTGCTTTCAGTTCGACCATCTGGTCGGGTGTCTCAGTTTCAAGCAGGAGGGAGAACAAGCCATTATCCGGTCCCACAAAATATTGATCATCATGTCTTAGGGCAACTGCCCGACGAGCAGACCCAACACCTGGATCAACTACGACCAGATGTACGGTTCCTGCACTGAAGTATTTGGTGACCTGACGTAGTACGAATGCAGCGGCTGCGACGTCAAATGCGTTTACTTCGTGGGTGATGTCAATAAGTAGTAAATCAGGATTAATGCTGAGCATTGTGCCCTTCATGGCACCGACGTACCCCTCACTGTTTCCAAAATCTGTCGTCAGAGTTATAGTAGAGTTACGGTTACTCATTTGAGTGGTGCAATTCACTAGTGCAGGCTGATTCCAATACCGGCCTGTATTGAACGTCCTTCAGCTGGTTCGAAGTATCGACCTCCAAAGGCGTTGACTACTAATGAACGCACATATTGGCTGTCAAGAATATTCTGAAAACGTGCAAAAGGTTGCAAGGTGATGCTGCGAAAATGCCAGTTCGACCGTGTCAGGTAAATATCCAGAACAGCAAATCCCTCTGACTGTACAGAGTTTGTATTGTTAGCCCACATCCCGGATGCGGATTCAAGAACTATCTGGGCTCCCCATCCAGTGAGTGTTGAGCCGTGAAGAGTTAAGTGTAGTTGGTGTGTAGGCGCTCCCGGGATATGGAGACCATCACCAGGCTCATTCAGAAAGAGAAAGGATCCATAATTATAGACAACTCTTGTACCGACTAACGAACCTGTGGGCCAATCCACTGCAATCTCTACACCATTATGACGATTTTCCCCGCCGTTACTATACCATGTGCGTCCATCCTCTCCCTGCTGCGGAAGAAGTCTGTCCCGGATATGTAGGGAGAAAACGGCAACGTCCAACCCGAGGCGTGTGTGGTCGAGTTGACCACGTACTCCGGCTTCGATACCGCGAGTATGCTGTGGGCCAAGATCCGAGTTAAACCCTCCGTCACCGGATGGACTGTTGATCAGTTCGGTTGTGGTTGGAGTCTCGAAAGCAGTGCCGATATTTGTGTACCAGGTCAGCGTGTTGGTACGGTAGAAAGCTCCTAGTGATGGACTCAGCGCAACAAAGTTTCGCACGCCACTCTGATCACCATTAGTGAAAAGGTTGTCGGTCATCTCGAATTTTAATCGATCGAGTCGTATTCCGGCAGATAGCCCAAAACGTGATGAGATCTGAACGTTCATGCCTGTGAATACAGCGATGCTGCCCACACGTTCTTGTTGATCCAAGAGTACGCTCGTTCCTTTGCTACCCGCATCGTTGTTGAATCGGAAACGATCATCCCTCAACTGGCGCAGATCACTTCCCACGGCTAAGTCGATTGCTCCCAGGTCTATTTGAAGTTGAGCATATACGCCGCCGGCTAAACGATCCAACTCAATCCATGCGAAAGTCAAGGGGTTATCAAGGGATCTACGAATCCCGTAAGCCGTGGCGGTTAGATGACCTAAACGGGTGTTCGCGTGAAGGGTCAGTCCACCTTGCAAGTGAAAGCTGGCTTTTCCAGCCGACAGGTTGACATACCTGGAATCTGCCTGGTTGGGGTCAAGGGATAATTGTTCGAGTGTGAGTGAACCGGGGGACAGGACATCCTGGATAGCTGTATTCAGAGCGAACAGGAGTGCGGTATTGGAGCTTGGTACGGTTCGTGCACTTACACCTGCACGCAGAAAACTTCCCTTACTGTGTGCCCGATGCCCTCGTTTACTCACGCGTGAAGCGTAAGCCTGTACTTTATGGTCTCCACGCCGAAAACCAGTGCTTGCTAGTGCATGACTTAGGCCATAACCGCCTCCCATGTACCTGATTCGCAGGAGTGTAGAATCCTCGAGGCTGGCAAGATGCAGAACTCCTCCACTGGCGTTTCCCCAGAAAAGCGAACTGGGCCCCCGGAGTAACTCCGAGCGTCCAATGAATGCCGGATCAACGACATCAAGCATACTCTGGCCATCTGGCATAGTCAGTGGGATACCGTCCAGGAAAGCTTGCAAGCCACGGACCCCAAATGCTGCGCGATAGCCCATTCCTCGGACAAGGATACGCTCACCAAGGCCGAAGTGGCCTCTCTCACTGATCTGAATTCCGGGAAACCCCCGAAGCACACGCTGCAGCGAAAGACCGGGTTCAGAAGCGACTATCTCGTGTTGCCGAACGTAAAGGCTGCGGGCAGCGGTAGTTTCGGTTTCCAGTTGCCGTGTGGCTTGGATCGTCATGGTTGGCAGAGAAACTACCGACGAATCCTGTGCCATAAGTGTGTGGGCCAGCAGTGCAAGGCCGCAAAGAAGAAAAATCGAACGATTACTCATGATTTAACGGGTAATCATTGTGATGCACGAACGTTTCCAGAATTCCGGTAACCTGCAATCTATGATTTTTTGTCACCGTATGAACATGTAATCATTGAGGAGCATTCCCCGTACCTAGATGGGTGACTATAATAAGCATGGGATTCAGTCAACTGCGCGATCCAGATTGGGGGCTAACCATTCGTTATATCAGTGAGGCATGCGGCGAGTAAGTATATTGCACGAGAATTCTCTAGTGCGCACAGGCTTAGCGCATCTGAGTTTGATTATTAGGTGCCCTAAGCGTGCTGTTTTAGATTACCATGGTACGAGTGTCAATCTTGTTTCACCTTAAATTTCGACAATGAGGATGTTAGTGGCAATTGAAGGGATTGATGGAGCAGGGAAAGGAACGCAGGCGCAAAAGCTCCTTGATCGTGCTCGCAAGGAGAAAAAAATCGCTGAGATGTTGTCCTTTCCGCTGTACCAGGTCACGCAAAGCTCAAAGTGGATTGCAGAATACCTGAGGGGGGATTATGGGACGCTTCAAGAAGTTCATCCGCTTTTTGCGGGGACGCTTTTTGCGCTGGATCGTTTTGAAAGTTGTGAAGATATCAAGGATTTACTAAGCAGATGTGATCTAGTTATCACAGACCGGTATGTCGCGTCCAATTTGGCCTATCAGAGTGCACGGGTTCGCGCAAAGGTTGGACGTAAAGAGTTCGTTAAAAAGTTATTGAGTCTCGAATATGATATTTACGGGCTACCAAGGCCCAACCTGACGTTATTCCTGGACATGCCTGTTGCATTCTCCGAACACCTGATTTCAGAAAGGGGGGCTCGTGGATATACAGCAGACGATGAAATTATGATAGGGATGGCAAAACAAGTTGGAGTACCTACCAAGGGATATGACATCCATGAGGAAAACACAGAATATCTTCATGCGGTTCATGAAATGTACTACCAGCTAATCGAGCGTGGCGATATGGGCCACTGTATGAAGATTAACTGCCAGAATGAAAACGGTGTGCTGCGGGGTAAAGAAGACATAGCTCAGGAGGTCTGGAGTGCGGTTCAATCGAAGCTACAATAGGCGTCAGTGAATCCTATGGGAGAAGGCGTCGTAAAGAAGTAATAGGGTAAGCTCCATCAACCGAAGGCACCATGAAGAAGTATTCAATCAATCCGATGCGGACCGGTGTGATCGCTGCATTTGTTTTCTTTTTTCTGCCTGCAGGTTGTCAGATCACACTCGAGGAGGAAGACGCCATATCCGAAGATGTGATGGACGCAGTAAGTGCGGACGACGAATCTATGCATTCTAAAGATGAAAATGGTGATGAAGATTTAGCGTTTGAAGAAGAAATTGAGTCAATCGCAGAGGGATTGGAAGATCTGTTGGGCGGAGAATCGGGAGAAGGGTTAAGGCATTCCCCGATCAACTGGAGGGAGCTGGAGGAATTACTGCCCAATAGACTCAATGGACTTTCCCTGAACATAACGGAGGGGCAGACGGTTGACATCGGAGCCGGATTCTCAAGTGTAAGTGGACAATATGAGGATGAAGAGCAAGAGGTAACGATTGTGATTGCTGATTTGGCATCCCTGAGCGAGATCGCAGCCTATGCCATGTCTGACTGGATTGGTGAGGAGATTGATAAAGAAAGTGACAGAGGCTTTGAGCGTACGAATATTTTCCGTAGCCGTAAAGGGGAGTATCCAAGCTATGAAAAATATCATCAGGAGCGGGGGCATGAATCCTGTGAGCTCCATTCATGGGTGGCAGATCGATTCCTTGTTGCAATCTCGGGCGACAGTGTCTCTATGTCGGTTTGCGAAGAAGCCCGTGACGAGATTTCATTCCGACGTCTTGAACGTTTGGCAGAAGCAGACGACTAACCGGGGAGAGGGGGATCGTTCGAGTCGTTGATTGTAACTTAAGGGCATCCGCTCATTTGGCTGCCCATGCGATTATTTCTGTCTGCGCTTTTTTTTCTGACCTTCCTGACATCGGTATCACTCGCTCAGGTGCCGGAGATGTCATCGGCAATGGTTCCAACCCCTGCTGCCGAACGACTAAGTAGTTTCGATCTTCGACTCCAGGAAGCACAACAGTCACTGGTCTCCAATGTGGTGTTCGATAACATTGGGCCGACAGTAATGAGCGGACGCATCGTGGATATTGATGCCAACCCTCTTGATCCTGTGCAAATGTACGTTGCTTATGCGTCCGGGGGATTATGGCGCAGTGAGACAAATGGAATTTCTTTTGAGCCTCTTTTCGATGGGGAAGCGTCGATGACGTTGGGGGACATTGCAGTTGATTGGGCGCGTGATGAAATCATTTGGGTAGGCACCGGAGAAAATAATTCAAGCCGTTCTTCCTATGCCGGCACCGGGGTTTACAGATCCCAGGATCGTGGTGAATCCTGGGAGCATATGGGCCTGAGCGATACACACAGGATTGGGCGGATTGTCTTACATCCGACGGATCCCCAAACGATTTGGGTTGCTGCCGTGGGTGCGCTTTATTCACCAAGCCCGCACAGAGGTGTTTACAAGAGCAGCGATGGTGGAAAAACCTGGACCCAAACACTCTACATCTCTGACAAAGCTGGTGTGATTGACTTGGTTATTGATCCAACGAATCCAGATATCCTGTATGCGGCTGGCTGGTATCGGGAGCGGCGGGCATGGAATTTTGTTGAGGGCGGAAGCGAATCGGGAATCTGGAAATCAACCGACGGAGGTGATTCCTGGGAACGGCTATCGGCTGATGGATTGCCTAGCGGGGATACGGTGGGGCGTATTGGTCTGGATATTTTTCCGGGTGACCCGGAGATACTGTATGCCCTTGTGGATAACCAGGCCCGGCGGCCGTCTGAAGATGAAGAAGAAGATCCGGTGCTCACACGCGAGGCGCTTCGCTCCATGAGCGTGGATGAGTTCTTGGCGCTGGATAATGAAACCATAGCGGAGTACCTAGAGGATAACAACTTTGGACAACAATACAGTGCGGAAGTAATCCGGGGTATGGTGGAAGAGGGTACACTCGAGCCGGTGTATCTGGTCTGGTATGTTGAGGATGCAAACAGGGAGTTGTTCGATACGCCCGTAATTGGAGCAGAGGTCTACCGGTCAGATGATGGGGGAGCATCATGGACGCGAACGCATGAGAATTACCTGGATCGGGTATACAATTCGTATGGATACTACTTCGGGGAAATTCGTGTTGCGCCACATGATGTTGAGCGGATTTACATATTGGGCGTTCCTTTTCTGGTATCCAGCGACGGCGGAGCTTCCTGGGAGTCGATTGGCGGACCAAGCGTGCATGCAGATCACCAGGCTCTCTGGGTAAATCCATCTCGCCCAGGTCATCTGATCGATGGTAACGATGGGGGACTGAACATTACCTATGATGATGGAGAGTCCTGGTTCAAGGGTAATACTCCGTCCGTCGGGCAGTTCTATGCCATTGGTGTGGATGACCAAACGCCCTACCATGTTTATGGAGGACTTCAGGATAACGGTGTATGGGGCGGACCACATACCTACACCGAATCGACCAATTGGCATGCGAGTGGTGAGTATCCATATGATCGGTATATGGGCGGTGACGGTATGCAGGTAGAGGTAGATACGCGCACGAATGATATCATCTACACCGGTTCGCAGTTTGGCGCTTATCAGCGCATAGAAACTTCCACAGGTACCCGCAGATCAATTCGGCCGCGACATACACTGGGTGAGCGTCCTCTGCGTTTTAATTGGCAGACCCCCATTCATTTGTCCAGACATAACCAGGACATTCTTTACTATGGTTCCAACAAGCTTCATCGCTCTTTTAACAGGGGGGATGACTGGGAAACCCTGTCGGGTGATTTGACACGTGGAGGGCGGCGAGGGGATGTGCCGTATGGTACATTGACCACCATTGATGAGTCGCTGCTGCAGTTTGGATTACTGTATGTTGGTTCAGATGACGGTCTAGTGCATGTATCGAGAGATGGTGGTTATGCGTGGGAAAACATCACGGGGGAAGATTGGGGGGAGCTTTGGGTAAGCCGTGTCGAAGCATCCAATCATGAGCTGGGTCGGGTGTATGTGACGCTTAACGGATACCGGTGGGATCACTTTGCGCCGTACGTCTATCGCTCAGATGATTTCGGACAGACATGGGAGGCGTTGCACGCAGGGTTACCTATGGAGCCGGTGAATGTGATTCTCGAAGATCCAGAAAATCCTGCCCTGCTCTATTTGGGCACCGATAATGGTCTGTATGTGTCCATAGATGGTGGGGCGTCCTTTATGTCCATGCAGAATGGGCTACCGCATGCACCGGTCCACGATCTAAAGATTCAGGCGCGCAGACAGCATTTGCTGGCAGGTACGCATGGTCGATCAATTTACCGTGCAGATATTGCACCGTTACAGGGTTTAACTCCTGAAATTATTGAGAGCGCTTTGATGGTGTATGAGCCAACAGAACAGACGCACAGCTCTAATTGGGGCAGTCGTTTCGTTTGGTGGGCAGACTACTATGAGCCAGAGGTCATCATTACTTACTGGGCCGGATCTGCGGGGCAGGTTACTGTGCAGCTTGAAGGGGACGAGAATGCAGTACTTCGCACGATCACAGATGAGGTCGAGCAGGGCCTGAACTTCCTCTCCTATGATCTCTCGGTAGATGAAGCTTCTGCTGGTGCGTTGATGGGTGAGGACGATGAGCCACTTGAACCCGGGGACAATGGAGTCTACTACCTGACTCCAGGGGAGTATACGTTGACTTTTCAACTTGGAGGTGCTGAGGAGTCCGTGATGCTCTCAGTCACCAGGCCCCGTACTCGACCCCGAGGTTAGTTGATCTCCGGGGGCGTTTGGCAGTTGTCTCCATAGTTCATCTCTAATCGCGAAGAATTTTGGCAGGATGGCGTCGGGTAGGGGTTCTGATTTTGGCATCTCTATTCTCATTGCATCAACCTGCCGGTCATTCTTCCAGAAGCGGTAGCAGACGTGGGGTCCCGTAGCTAGGCCTGTGCTGCCAACGTATCCAATCACATCACCCTGTTGAACACGTACTCCGCGGCGAATCCCGCTTTTTATTCGGGACATGTGGAGATACCCCGTTGTGTAAACATCGTTGTGACGAATCTTCACGTAGTTGCCGTTGCCACGTGTGTACGCTGCATTGATCACTGTGCCATTCGCGGTAGCAACTATGGGGGTTCCTGTTGGTGCAGCGAAATCGGTACCGAGATGCGGTTTGTAGCGTCTCTGGATGGGGTGGAACCGTCTAGGACTGTACCGAGATGATATTCGACTGAACTCCACGGGTGCACGTAGGAACGGCCGTTCTGATGGCCGTCCTTCTTCGTCATAGAATCCGCTTATATCGTCCTCAGGAAAATAGAATGCAAAATAATCTTGGTCAGCATGGTGGAAGCGGGCAGCTTTGATCTCCGTTTCAATAGATTTCCCATACATTGTTTCATCCTCAAACACAATTGAAAACTGGTCACCAGGGAGTAGATGAAAAAAGCTGACTTGCCAAGCGAAGACCTCACTTAGCTCGTAGGCCAAACTTTGACTCAGACCAGCATCTTGGATTGTTTGAAAAAGAGAACTGCCCTTTTCAATGGTGCCAGATGCACTGCGTACGACCTTAATTGAGGTCAAGGAATCTTCATGCACCCGCACGGAATCCCCGAAACTAAAGACGAGGAATTCTTTAATGCTGGGTTTATAGACCACAAACTCAGCAATACCGCTTGAGTCGGTATAGGTATACAATGAATCACCCCTGTCTATCTTCCTGAAGTCGATAAATGATGCTGCCTGCTGAAACGCTATCTGCTGTTTTTCTCTGGGCACCTTCCAGTCATCCATGATCGATTCGAGGGACTCGTTTCTCTGAACAGAGGAAGGATGCTTCTCGAGGCCAGCCATGGGAACACCAAATGAATCACGCTCAATGAGAGGCAGTGCAGATGACTCTTGCTTAATGCGAGCGGTGTGGGGCAGCTGGATTGTCATCAACACGAGGATACAGAGAGCGAGCCGTATAGTGAACTTTCGCATTCTTGTTGCTTGCTGGAAGTGTTGGCTTATATGGCGGTGATAGATTTACTGGATCCACCTCACGTCTGACAGACCTGCATCATGATTTGCTCGTCGGGCAAGTACGAAGAGCAGATCGGATAATCGATTCAAGTAACTAAAAACGTAAGTATTCTGCGAAATAGTATCAAGTGCTTCTGCGAGCGAACGCTCTGCGCGGCGGCATATTCCGCGAGCTAAATGTAACATAGCGGCTGCCTGGGTGCCCCCCGGTAGGATAAAATACTTGAGCGTCTCTAGTTCTGCCTCCCAATTATCAATGTCTTCTTCCAGAGATTTGATGTGTTTTTCTTGGATACGCGGGACGCTTGCTCGTGATTGGGTAGGAGTTGCAAGGTCAGCACCGAGGACGAAGAGTTCGTGTTGGAGACGCAAAAGAAGTGTACGCATAGATTCTGCCTGGGCGGGCAACGCAGCGCGTGCGGCTCCAAGAGCAGCATTGGTTTCGTCCACCGCACCCATAGCCCGTATACGTGGATGATCCTTGGGTACACGGTTCCCACCGAATAAACCGGTAGTACCATCGTCTCCTGTACGTGTGTAGATTTTCATTTAAGAGTTTGAGATGGCTCAGAATCCATGCATGGACGGAGTTTCTGCAAACATTGGTCTCCGCGGACAACGGGTGTCTCGTTCTTAGTCGAGTACGGGGTCATTGTCCACCGATGGCTGAGTCAGTTATAAGGAGGGGGACTATTTGTTTTTTTGTAAAGTAAGTTACCCCGATACGGGACGTTCGTAGATGATTTCCCACTGTCTGTGCTCATATTGGGCAATCTTAGCATGCATGCCGAAAACATCAGACAGTAATTCTTCTGTCAGAACACTTTCAGGGTTACCTTCCGCAACTAGGCGCCCCTCGTGTAAAACAAGTAGCTGGTCGGAAAATCGTGTTGCCAGTCCAAGGTCGTGAAAGACTGCGAGGACAGCTTTGCCTTTGCGTGTCAATTCCTTAATCAGATTGAGGAATTGATGCTGATGACAAACATCTAGGTGGGTTGTGGGCTCATCAAGGAGTAAGAGCTCGGAGTCCTGCAGTATTGCCTGGGCCAGATAGGCACGCTGACGTTCTCCACCGCTGAGTGACTGGAGTGACCGATCGGAAAAATCAGAGAGCCCCACTTGTTCAAGCACAGTTTTCAAAAAAATACGGTCTTGATCGGATACGCCTTCCAGCCACGCTTTCCGAGGCAACAATCCAAGAAGGACGACTTCCTTAACAGTGAAATCAAAAGATAGTGAGGGCGCCTGTCGAACAGAGGCTATCTCACATGCCAATCGTCGACGCGACCAGTCAGCAAGGCGCTGGTTTTTCAGCAGGATTGATCCCTGATAGGGCAAATATCCGCAAATTGTTCGCAGCAATGTGGTTTTTCCGCAGCCATTGGGTCCAATGAGTCCGGTGATAGTACCCGGATACAGCTCAAAATGAACGTCTCGGATGATTGTATTTCTCTGGATCTGAACGCTCAGGTCAATCACTGTCACTAGAGGGGCGTTCCAATCTGGTGGAATATTGCCGTTTGTTTGTGTACTGGCCACGGATCAGATTCAATTGATGACAACGCGTCACATAGTACGGCCATTAACGATTATCCGGGGACTCTGTGCCTTGCACCTCTGGAAGATCAGCCAAGGCTCACGAACCGTCTGAAGTTTACTAAGGTCTAGCGAAAACAACGGTTCGCCGAGAATTATTGGGCCTGTTTTTTCCATTGCCTGCTCATTAATTTAGGGAAAGTTATCAATGCAGAAAGAGCAAAAAATCAAGAAGGTCAAAAAGTAGGAATTGGCGTGGTGTCCGCTTGCAATCTAGATTTTGTTTGTCGTGGTCCGAATATAGTTCAACATGGTCTCCCACTTGCCCAATGGTCAACCCGCCCAGTAGGGGCTGATGGCACTGAAGAGGCGGTGTTTAATGGGATTCCTAATACTGGCACCACTGGGATAATGGGCCACGATAACCCTCAGTTTGCAGGTAGTATTTCCAAGCCAATGCGCGGTTGCTGTTGGATCCTCCCAGTCGGCAGAATCACAAGTCGATTGGAATTGGGGTAGCGGTTACACCCTACGGTATCATACCAGTGTGTAATGCAATCCACAGCGAATGCTGTGTATAGCTGGAGTCACCGACAAAGACGGTGCCAAGATTAGCCTACATACTGTAGATCTCGTAGGGCATTGCCCGTCCCTTCGCCTGAGACCGGAAGTCATGATCATTGACCAGTTTTGGGATACGGCACCATGTGATCCCCGCGTTGGCTAACAGTCCAACAGTTCTTTTTTATTTGTATCCACACTGATCACAGGGATACCTTGAGTGCAGCAATCCTCGCAAAAGTCAGAGATCTGCTTGAATTGTTCATCCCGTCCGGGCGGCGAGGTAAGACTGAGGCACTTTCGATTTACGCGCATTGAGTATCCAAGAGCGCGAAGCCACTTTCTGATCGTCGTCGGACAAGCCTTGATGCCGTCCTCGGATATGGCCACCGTCAGCTTTGACAGTGAACGGCGGGTCCTCAACTGGCCCCCCATGGGATCGCCGCGGTCTCCGGCTGGATCAGTTTAAGCAGTCGCGCAATCACAAAGGTTTTTTTCACTGGGTGTGCTTGCGCCATCCGGTCTCCGAATGCGATGTCCTTCCATCTGCAGTAGACAGTTCAAGACGCCCCTTCCAAACGGTTTGCAACCCAGTCCCAGGATCTTGCAGGGCGTTGATCCCCGCCATGCACCCACAAAAGGGAAGTCAGGCCAGCGAACAAACGTTGCTGCTACTCATTCAGCATACTCCAAAACAGAGCAAGTGCTGCGGAGATGAGTTGGTCGGCATAGACTTAGGGCCCTCGCAATCAATGGAGGCTTCCACGCTTCCATATGCACTTCCTACCAGGTGATCTCCCATGCAATGACAATTGGTGCCCCGGAATTTTCGTCAACCTGGCTCCCATATGCGCGGCCTCCGCGTACCGCCATCAAGCGCATCCCATCGGGAATTTGTGCGGTGGCCACCGTTTCGCCCGCGTCATTCAGTACGAGCCATGTTCTCGTCTGCTCATTTTCAGGTTTGCTCAGCCAGATCCATATATGTCCTGCGTCATCCGACAGCAGCTGTACGTAGGCCGGTTTATGCTCCGGGATATTCGCCAGTAGATCCTTGCGAAGTTGTTCAAACTGGATGCCGGCAACCCGAGATTCCCGTTCGGACGCGGAGACGGAAACAAGAGTGTGGGGGAGGGAGATTTTGTGCACATCTTCGCCTTCCAGTGTAATTCCGGTTAACTGAATGGCATCGCTCATACCATGGTATAGGATTTGATCTGCACTTAATACAAAATGAGGTCTGGCAGAATAAGGCAAAACGCGGGCTCCAGAAAACGAATCCGTCTCAAAAATCACAACGTCAGCACTTGAAAGTTGAGCCAGATGATCATCTGGCTCATTGCCGTCCCAAGTTACGAATTTGGCGGAGTGGCCCAAGTCAATCCGTCCTTGTGAACCAAGTCTGATGGAGCCTGCAAACTCCATCAGATACCCTTGATTCGTGGCTCCCAGAAACCTCACGGGGCGGAGAGCATCGAAGGCAGGATTCCCAATTGTGTTACTTGAAACAAGCGACTGATCCCTTGGAGAGAATGTAGTGAGACGACGTTTATTTATTTCCCATGCATACAGGGTATCGCCCGGCCCAATGTGCACGCTGGGTGTCCACTCAAATTCTCCGGGGCCGCCACCCTCCCGACCAATCTCGCGAATTGGCACACCATCCGGTGAAAACATTTGAATGCTCTTGTTTCCCGCATCCGTGAGATATAGCTGTCCCTCAGAGTCCACAGCCATGGAAACAACCCTTCCGAAGAAAATGGAGTCACCTGCCCCCTCGTCTCCAATCCGATACACTTCCGTGAATTTAACGACTCCTGGCTGTGCATTGACAACTGAGGCACTGGCCAAGATCAGTACACAGATGCATCCTAGATTCAAAATCCGACTAATCATTGAGTATGAATTCATGTTATTGATATGGAACACATGGAGTATTGTTACGAAAGTCCCGTGTAAGGTAACCTGCATTTCCAAGGCGGGTCTTTCCTGTGAGAGTTTAGCCGGGAATCTGGTCTTTATAGTCCCCAAAGTGCCCTTTTCGTACCTGATTTAGTACCAGATAATCATCACTATATAGTTGTATAGTGATACTATACCAATATATTATATGATTTATGCTACCATCATGTAACTGCAATTATAAGGCTATTTAGCCCCGTTTGCGGTTTATTCCTGGCTATTGAGAATATTTCAGACCATACTTGCATCTTATAGTATATTTTTCATATATTGGTGTATTATCACTGTTCACCTTGTTTGTAATGACAGACCTCAAAGAGCTATTCCTGAAGCCTACCTCCACCGCCCACATACGGTATGAAGTGCTGCGGGCCTATTTCGTGGAGGGCCTCTCGTATGAGGCCATCGCCGATCGCTTCGGGTACACCAGGGGCCATGTCGCCAACCTGGTCTCAAAGCTGCGCACAAGTCCCGTCATTGATCACTTTCGAGATACTGTGCCAACGCCCAAACCCAAACCCAAACGGCCCAGAAAGGCGGACCGGGACGCACGAATCCTGGCGCTGCGCAACGAAGAACAGCTGACCAACCAGGAGATACACCGCCGCCTCAAAGAAGAATCTATCCCTGCCGGTATCAATACCATTGGCCGGGTGATTCGTGACGCAGGACTGTCCAGACTCCGGCGCCGCTTCTATAGCCGTGATCCGAGACCCATACCCGCGGCACCGGCCGATGTACGCCAGTTCAAGGTCGGCACCGGTACCTTCCAGACCCGGTTTGGCGGGCTGTTTTTGTTTGCCCGCGATATGGTGGATACGGACCTGACCGCAGCGGTGGCCCATATGCCCGGATCGGAGCGACTGCCGGCCGCTTGTATGATCCGGGCCCTACTGGCGCTCAAGCTATGGGGCATTGAACGTCCCAGTCATGTGATGCCCTATATCCTGGATGCGGGCCTGTCCTTCTTTGCCGGACTGAATGAAATGCCCAAAAAGTCTACCCTGACCGAATACAGCACCCGGGTAGATGCAACGCATCTGGATAGGTTGATGGATACCTGGTATGCCCGGTCGCAGCCGCGCATGATGGCATCGGACGGTTCTATGGACCTGGACTTTCACACGATCCCCTACCATGGCCATCTGGAGCCCTTACAATCCCATTATGTGTCCAAGCGGAGTCGGCGGCAGCGGGGCATTCTGGCGCTGGTGGCTCGGGATGCCCATCAACGCGCCCTGGTCTTCGCGGATGCGACCATCACCCGGGAAACGTCTAAGGACGCCGTGTTGACGTTCGTTGAAAACTGGCACAAGCGTACCGGGCAGAATCCGGCGGAACTCGTCTTTGACAGCCGGTTCACCACCTATGCCAATCTGGGCAAGCTCAACGATCGGGGCATTCGCTTTCTGACCGTCAGACGCCGGTTCCCAGGCCTCGTACGACAAGCCCAGGCGCAGTCCGCTGAGGCTTGGCAAACCGTCAGACTTCATAACATTGGCCGCGCCTACCGCAGGCCTCGTGTGATGGAAGAGACCGTACAATTACGTCATTGCTCGTGTCCGGTCCGACAGCTGTCCATCCTGGGGTTGGGACGCGATAAACCCACCTTCCTGATCACCAATGATACCCTCACGCGCAAAGGTGAACTCATTGACCGTTACGCCCGGCGCATGCTGATCGAGAATGCCATTGAAGAATCGGTCAACTTCTTCCACATGGATGCGCTGTCGGCCGCGGTGCCTTTACGCATTGATGTGGATTTACAGTTAACGCTGATCGGCAGCGCACTCTACCGCATGCTGGCCAAAAGGTTGGGGCCCGCTTACACTAAATGCAAGGCTAAAAAGATCTTCCGGCTATTTGTCAATGCGCCCGCCGAGGTGAAAACCACCCCCGAAAACATCACGGTACGTTTTACGCGTCGGGCCCACAACAACACACTCCGACAGGCCGGCTATATCGGCTCACAAGGCAGTATCCCCTGGTTACACAACCGGGAATTGATCCTGGACTATGTCTGACGTCATCACTGTATCTGCTCTTGGAAATGCAGGGTAATGAATTCGTGATCATGAATTGTTGCACGTTTGTCGCTGGTTCAGGACAGAGTTGAACGCGTGGAGTAAGGGATCTACTTGGTGAGCGGATCAGCGCATGGATGAATATTTTGGCTGCATCACAATAATCGTACCGAGATCAACTTGTAGTAGGGAGAGTTTCGTCATTGCGCGGGTTCCCAGAAACCTCTGCCTGTTGAGAATATGCGCATTTTGTTTGCCGGGTTCGCCGGAGTGATGACTGTTTCTACACACGCAACGAATCCGCCATGCGTACAGCTGTTGTGCAATCCGACAACAGTTTGGAACCGAATTCCTGGAAAGAATATAGAAGCTTTGACAGTCTCACGCAGACCATGATGGATACCTTATCCATAGGCGCAATCTCACCGAGCAGGGGTTGATTGGAAGCAGGCCCAGGCACACGCCGCGGTTATTGCACATGCAGTAGAACAACAGCCGGCGACGTTACAACAAAAGAGTTCGTGCGTAGCGAACTAAATGCTCTGCGCGGTGTGTTGAGTAGTGAGATAAGCGCTTTACGCGGTGAGTTGAGTAGTGAAATAAGTACGGTTGAAGCGAAGATAAGTACGGTTGAAGCTCGCCTTCTTCGCTGGATGGTCGGAATTATTTTTACCGCTATAAGCATCGTTATTGCCGCACAGATACTCATTCCATAACCCAAGAGATCTCCGCTCGCGGTTCGACCTGTAGATTCTCTCCCTCTCAGACTCTATATCCGTCCCAAAGGATGGCAGATTCCGTTTACGGGCGATGGTACGTATTGGGTTGCATCTTCTTATAGTGGAAGATGCAACATGGATTTGGCAGAAGCATAAGATGAAATCCAGGAAGTATGTGCCCTCTTGGACATCAGGCTACATGAACACTGCGGTCTGCTCTATCTTGCGCCAATGAGGAGGAGTTTTCCATGGGCGAAGGCATGAGCCAACTGAAAGCAAGATGCTGGTAAATCGCACGTACGGTTTTGATGGGAGGGGCCGGAAACGACTTATGAGGCTTGACTGAGTGCCAAAGCGAAAGCGATGGAATACCCACAGGGTCCTAAGAGTGCCCTTAACTTTACGACCTCAGCGGCCCTAACGGTATTCCTCAATATGTTGATCCTCGAAACATTGGAGGAGGAACAACTCACATTCAAATAGGGTACCGGGTGCGCGAATCGCTGAAAATTTATTTGTCCACTGACTGTAAACCCGTTGTTCAATGCCCTATACGGTATACATTGCAAAACCGCCTCTAGGAGGAGGCTATCCTCAGGATACTTACAAAGTTGGCATGACAACTGAAGAGAATGTCAGTGACCGAGTTGCGTCATTAAATGATCCCGGTTCTAACTATACCACAGCCAACGGGGCAGACTGGGAAGTGCATCATCAATTTGAGTTTGAGAACGCGGAACAGATGGAGGCTTTCGAGGCTGCTATGAAAGAGCGACTTGATGCGGGTATGGATCCACTGGGAAGTGGGGCAACCGAATTGTTTCACAGCTCTGATTCTGAAGCAGACATAACCGAAGCTGCGCGTGGATCATATAATGATCTTGCTAACGATGGTCACATAGATCCTGCGGAAATTGCAAGTATGGCCGAGGCAGAAGGTATAGGATCACTGGAATCAATGGCAGGATCCACGGATCTGGCAGAACTGTCGCCAGAAGCCTTGGATATCACAGCTGAAGCGAGTACAGATTGGATATTTGACCTCTTGTTGTCTGGAACAGCAATTGGTGGGTTGGGCATTGCTGTTTGGCGCGGACACAGACTCTTAGGCTGGACCAAGCGGCTCTGGCAGGAGTCACAGAATGCCGCTCGAGAAAGGGGTGGTGCTCGCGGTGTAGAACCTGAGAAAGTGAGGAAAGCTATTGAGGCCTATGAGGCTCAGTTTCGCATACGGCGTTAGACAGAATCGAATTCCATGAGCGTGTGGGCAGGCTTCTTTAAGCTCGGGTTTCAAGTGGGTAGGGCTTTCCTGAACATTGCTAGTGCCTCGGTTCAGACGGCCAAGAGGGAACTCGGCAAGCTTGCACAAGAATTTGTCCTAGATCCCGTGGCTCGTCGGAAGCGGGAGAAAGCTCGTGCTCAGGCTGAAAGGCGCCAGTCCGAAATTGACGAGGAAATGGTTAGCATTCACGAGCGGACCGAGAGAGAGGGTTGGACAGAATCACTTCGGGGTCGATTCGAGGCCTTACAGCGGGAGTCTAGGGAAATTGCCTTGGATTTTGGTGCTAGGGAACCAGCATCAATTCATCCAGACGACTACGAGGGCGTTATAGTAGATCCAGCAAAAGTGCACATCTTGGAATGGCATGCCGGCCAGTATGCCTCTAAGAGTTGTCCTAAATGCGGAATGCCTTTGCGCTTGCAGTGGTCTCAAGAAGCAAGTACCGCCGATTATCCTAGATTCTTTTGGGGATGCACCGGATTCTTCAATCCGGCCTCGATGCAATGCCGTTTTACCAGTTCAGTGACCAATGCGGATATGGGGGCACTTATCCGGAAGGACAATGAAGCATTTGCGATGCCACGCAAAGAGATAATCCGAAGGGCACTTGATCAGGATCGCAAATGGAAGATTCATAATGACCTTAGAGCCCTCCACGGTCAACCCTTTGACGCCTACCGTTGTCCCATCCATGGAACACCCATGAATCTAGAGAAAAAGAAGAAGCCGGTTCGGGTATTGGATGTTTGGTATATGAGGTGTCCGAGATTAATTTGGGTGAACGGTAGCTGGTGGAGATGCGGCCAAAATGTCAAGATCAAATCCGTTGCTCAGGTACTTGCAGTCCGAGAGCTTGGAACGGGGCGGATTTTTTAGATATTACAATAAGGGCTTTTCAAGCTTCATTAGCTTGTTTATCCACCAACAAACTGGAACGGCCCTATGCAAACTTACCTCGATCTTCCACTGAACGTTATTCAGGCTGCACCTAAATTAACAAATTCTCCAAAGCACACATAGAGATTTTCTATCTGGTGATGGAAATTGTCCAAGTGCAGAGAATTGGTTATTCTTTTGGAATGTTGATCATTTCATGCAGCTGTGTAGGAAGGATGTCATTTGGAGAAGAAGCAGTTCCGGGCCTGATGCACGGCACTCACCCCGGAACATGATCATTTGCAGCGCTTCGAAGTGGGTCATGATCTACTTGTTTGCGGGCTACCAAGTGTATTCTGGTATTCCCCCCGATCGAACAGTAATGCTAAGATTTTGCTGTGTACTGTTTTTATTGCTATCTGCCTGCGACACCAGTGAGGATCAGGACGAGTTTGAAAACCAGGCGTTCTCAGAGCCGAGTGGGTTCACGCGGACGAGCGTAAGCGGAGAGATACAGTCAAAAGATGACGATGACTGGCGGGTTTCGCCGGCCTATTTTGGACGTGTGGTGATTGATCCAGCTTTCCCTAATCCGGCTCCTTCGGGAGAAACAGTTGCGATTCCTGTCCGTGTTCGCCTATCAAACTCAGTTCAGGGAGGCCTGGAAATCACTAGTTATGATGCGAATGGGATTCCGCGTAGGTTGGACAGTATTCCCGATGCCCGTGATCCTGGATCTTATGTGTTTCGGTTTCTGCCACGCACCTTGGGGGTTACCGGACTTGTGAGGGTTTTTATTGTCGATACTCAAGGGGGGCTTGTATCGTACGGGGACATACAGATGAACGAGTGATGAGCATTTCAGTCAATCGATCACTTAGATGGTGCGCTGCTCTATGGTTTGTGGGGTTAACTGCTGCTGTTCCAGCAGGTGCGCAATCAGCGGATCCGTTACGATTTGTTCGCTGGCCGGTAGGAGACGTACTATCAGCACCAAGATCTATGCTTACGCTGCGGGCAGGATTGACGCTTGGGGTGGCTGCTGGTGGTATTCTGGCCGTATCACATTTTGATCGCAGATTCTCCCACGAAGCTGAAGGTTTCGAAGATGCAACGCCTACCCGTATGCGCAAGGTACTCCACGAAGTCGGCAATGTTAACATTATACGGCCGATGGCAGTGGTCGTATATATAGGTGCACTGACCAGCAGTAATATTCATTTTCAGGACGCTGCTTTTACTTCCCTGGAGTCGATCATTTTTGCCAATTTGCTAACCAATGGTTTGAAACTTGTGATCGGACGTGCGAGGCCGCATGAAAACCTTGGTCCCAATTCTATAAAGCCATTCAGTGGGAGGCGCTCTTTCCCGTCAGGACACGCCACGACAGTATTTGCCTTTACAACTCCCTGGTTTTTTTACTACCCAGGTATTGCTTCGGGGGCACTGTTTGTCTTGGGTTTGGGTACTGCGGTAGTGCGGATGGCGGATCAATACCACTGGTTCAGCGATGTTCTCGGAGGCGCATTCATCGGGTTTGGGATTGGTTATCTGCTTTCACGCAGACATCAACGACTGTCACGAGTACCAAGTCTGGGATTGAGCACAAACGGGATATCGCTCACCTGGAGGCTTTAGCTGCACGCCTGATTCTGTCCATGAGTGCATGGGCCAAACCCGTTTCATCTAAGCTTTGGCAGTAAATCGTGGTTACCCCCGATCGGTCACAGTCTCTAAAAAATTCGAAGAGTCTGTGGCTGTACTCCTTCACATTACTAGCTACTACACATTGCTTGAACTGTGCATCGGCATGCGGTGGCGCAAGGCCAATATATCCTGTCTGATCCCCGGGAATAGCGTCGTCAGGGGCAGAGATGATACAAACACGTGCGAAAGGGGCATAGTGATGATGGCGCAGACCAGGGCTTCGGAATATATCCGGGGCATCGGTTGAGATATCCGGAACAACCGCACTAAGTGAGCCCATACTGATTGCACCAGGGCGAAGGAGTGTTGGTGATCTTCCTGTACAGTCCACAACCGTGGACTCAAGGCCCACGGTTGCTTTCGGTCCGCGCAAGATACAGCTCACCCGGCCATCTAGATCTTCAGCAGCAGATTGCCAGGTAGTGGCACTGGGGCGTCCGCTAATGTTTGCAGAAGGTGCAGCGATCGGAAGACTGGCAGATCTCAGTAATTGCAGGGCGATTGGTAGAGAGGGCATCCGAATTGCAACGGTATCCAGTCCTCCTGAGACAACTTTGGGTAAAGATGGATGGCGGGGGAGGACGAGGGTGATTGGACCCGGAAAAAAAGCATCCATGAATGCATGTGCTGACGGGGTGATTTCCTCCACGACGCATGAGAGATCAGCAATAGCTCCGACGTGAACAATCAGCGGGTTTGAGGAAGGACGCCCCTTTGCCTCATAGATAGATTCTACAACCGCAGCATCGAGGGCATTCCCTCCCAGGCCATAGACCGTTTCGGTAGGGAAGACCACAAGCTTGTCGCTGGATATGAATTTGGCAGCTTCAACCGGATCATCCGTGAAATATGTATGCATACGATGTCTTTGCGACATTATCTGTGCCATATAGTTGAAACCAGTATCCCTGATTAAGGGTTTACGCGCTCCTGTGGTCAGGTAGCTCAGGTGGTAGAGCAACGGACTGAAAATCCGTGTGTCGGGGGTTCAAATCCCTCCCTGACCACCACCAAAGCTTGCGGCGTACAGTTGGAAAATTCCTATGAATGCCGTAGTTTTAACGAAATCCGGTCCGGTAGTTCAGTTTGGTTAGAATGCTGGCCTGTCACGCCAGAGGTCGCGGGTTCGAGTCCCGTCCGGACCGCTTTTGAAGGGCGCCTGTCGGCGCCCTTCTTTATTGCTGCAGGGACCGGATACAAAACGGTCATTCTTTGTTATTCCAGTGGGCTGCCTCCGCACGAAATTCCCTGAGCTCCTCATAAAGCTTCTCCACTTTCTTTTCCAACTCATCTGAGTTGTCTGCTACGAGCGTATCTACAAACACGGCATTTGCAATAGAAAGCCCAAAGATGCCGCAGATCAGTACAGTTGCAGCAATATAGATGCGCAGGCCGAGGATGTAGCGGTCTGATGCACCACGCTCCGCAAGCATCTCGGGAATTTCATACCAGCCTTCGACCGTGAACACCTTCATGAGCGAGTACATGGAGTAGAAAGGATTCCCGAAAAACTCTTTTGCTTCGGGAATTCCACCAAACAGCAATGTAGCTATCAGCGATAGGATCAGGTTCAGGAATACCAGGATCAACAATATCCCGACGGAGGCGCGGAGTGCTCGATATATTCCAGGCCAAATCTGATCTGCATCGGGCACAAGCCGCAACGGTCGAATGAGGCGCAGTATACGTGCTACTCTCAGAACTGTCAGAGCTCCCGCATCTTCAGCACCGAGCGAGATAAAGGGACTAATCAACGCCGGTGTACTCAATACGATGATTATGAAATCAAAAACATTCCAAGGATCTGCGAAGTATTTCTTGAAGGAGCCGTAGTAACGAACTTTGATAAATACTTCGGTCACGAAGTATCCGAGGAATAACATGTCCACCCAGTGAATCCAGCCACTGGCGTGCCCATGTACACTTGGAAAGGCATCCAGAAAAAGAACAAGCCCGTTCAATGCGATGATTGTCAGAACGATGGGTTCCCGGACTATGAGTGGGAGGACTCTTTTCTGAGTCATGATTTATCCAACGATTGTTCAAAACAGCAATGAGCTCACGCCGCTCCCTTGGGTTTACCTCAATCTTCCAGACGAGCCCGATATAATTCAACTCCGTGCTGAGGCATAATTCCCCCGGGGCAGTCAGAGATTTCCCCGAATGGTTGGGTTTGCCCAAGCGAGATTTTCTCCTCTTGATACGTGGAGCAGTTCCTCTACAAAACCTAATTCATTAATCCCGTTGGGAGCTTGGTCGAGCATCCAACGGGCGTAAAGATAGTCAGCCGAATTGGATCGGGGCACACTGATTGGGTAAAGGGGATTCAGTGAATCGAAAAACTCAGGTCAAGTCGTATGGATCTGGGTGCCATGGGATTGTTGGTTACGTATTCGTAGCGAGCGTCCAGTGCATTTTCCAGGATAAATCGCACTGTGATCGGATCAAAGTGTAGGCGCACGTGGGCATCCATCAGGAAGATCCGGTCCATCTTAGCGTCTTCGGCTACAAACTGGGTACCGTGATATCGTGCTCCAATCTGCAGGGCTAGGAATCTCCACTGCATGTCCGAGTAAGTTTTGATCTGATGGCGGGGTACGAGCCGAAGAGATTCTGTGTCACGGGAGTCCGTAAAAGTCCACAGAGCACCCCCATCCACTTGGAAGTTATCATGGAATTTTTGCTGTAGTCGCAGTGACATTTCCATGCCACGGTTCGTAACCTCGAGTACATTGGCGGGGGACCAAACACCAGTGGCGCCAGGTCTCCACACAATCTGGTCTTTCATGTGCAGAACGAAAGCTGTGAATTCTGCCTGTACGGTTCGTAAAGTCCAGGCAATTCCGGCATCATAAGACCAGCCTTTTTCAGGGCGGAGATCCAGATTACCTCCTGGCTGCCAGAACCGATCATTGAATGTGGGCATCCGGAATGCTCGCCCAGCGGAGCTTTTCAGGCGCAGTGTTGATGATGAATTAAGCGCCATGTTCATTCCCAGTCTTGGGGCAAGCGCCCAAATAATTTGTTCTCTTGGATAGCTGTCCAGCCGTATGGAGGGATACACAGTGAGTGATTTCCAGGTGCGTGCTCCGCTGAGATAGAGTGCAAATCTGTATTCGTGTGAATTGGATTCCAGACTGGGATGACGCACGTGTGTATAGCCACCTGTCAAGCCAGTATTCAGACGCCAACCCGACACATTATTGAGATTCAGCGCCAGTTCAGATCCAGTGTCAAAATGACGCCCAGTATCATCGATACCCCAGCGCGGATTGGTATATCGGAGCTCTCCGCTTTCAACCTGTGCGTTGACTTGGAGTGATCCCCACTCCCGCTTCTGTGTGGCCTGTGTCCAGAGGCGTCCATGCTTATCCCATTGACGAGCACTGTCAATCGCTGTTGCGTGGATCGTTGGAATACCTCGTTCAGCGTTATTGTACAGACCGCTCACCTGGATCTCTGTCGATGGGCGTTCCCACAGCAGCGATCCCAGAATCGATTGCCGGTTTTGATCTGCGCCCTCCCTGGAGGCGTAGCGTTGGGGAGACAATGCATTATTCCAATAAGAGAAGTCTCCAGTGGATCGAAGGATATCTGCAGCGAACATACCGGAAAATGAGCCCCGTTTCCCGGCGGCCTGTACAGAAGCCTTGCGGCGCCCCCAGGAGCCTGTACCTGCGCGAAGCGTGAGGTCAGGTGCATCCGATGAAGTCAACAAATTGATTACACCGCCGGCTGCATTAGCACCGTAGAGTGCGCTACCTGCACCTGAGGTTACCTCAATAGAATTAATCAATGACAACGGTAGCAGTGACAAGTCCAACTGTCCAGCCTGCGGGCTCGCGATGGGGGTACCATCTAGAAGCACGAGAACCTGGGAGGCTGTACTGCCCCGTTGGGAGAGTGTGGATAAACCATCACCGTAACTGCGGACATATAAGGTGGTACGCAAACCCAGGAGTGCAGCAACTGTGGGGGCCGCGGATACTTCAAGTTCATGTTGATTCAGAAGTTGTGTGCGTACGGGTGCATTGGTAATTTCTACAGGCATTCGCGCTGCCGTTACCGTGATGGGGGGGAGAGCAACCGTAGAATCAGTTACCTGAGCCGTAGCTGCGGCAAGTGGGAGTACTGCAACAAAGAGAAGTGCGTAGTGCTTGATCATGACTGGATTTCGTTTTGTGAGATCCAAGTCGCCGCACAGCACTATCAAGCTAGAAGGCAGAAACTACAGACCTCTATTCCCGGAGGTTATTTGTAATTGCCTCGGCAGTTCTCCTGACTTGCCGTACGAACGTCAGACGACGTTCCCGAAGAGCGGCAGACACGGCCTTCCCATCCATTAGGACAGTGACCGTGTTCACCAGTTGATGCTCTTATGCAGAATCATAGGACTCTGATACGGCCTACAGTTGCGGGTACAGTTCCGGACTCTTCGCATTCTGAGAATGAACCGGATTCCCTTTTAACTGGATATGATCCAGACCGGAGGCGCACCAATATACGATAGTCGGCGGAATAATTGATGGAGTGGTTATCGCCGGGTATAATTTCCCACCTCCTGCCCGCTCGTAGTGACAGCGAGCCTATCGGCTAAATCCCCAACTCTGCCTTAACCAAGCGTGTACCTTCAACCAGGGCATGCAGCTTCGTGCGTGCAGCCCAGCGCGCGGTTTCGCTTAAACCGCAGTCAGGCGCGAGCACCAATTGATCTGGAGGTACGTGTTCCAGCACCTGGCGAATACGATTGGCCACGATCTCCGGGGTTTCTATGAAGTAATTCTTCACATCAATTACACCTGCTGCAACGGTTCGTCCGGTCTCGGCTATCTGCTTCGTGAGTTCCAGTTCAGCCATTTCCCGGTTGGCGAATTCCAAGTGAAGTTCTTGTGCGGAAACGTCAAGGATATGTGGAAAGAGAGGTGCATATATTCGATGTGCCACGGGTCGCCCGATATAGTTACCAAAGCATAAATGGAGGCCTATTTCCGCATCCACACCGTCAACGCAGCTGTTAAAAAGCTCGACGAATGCGCAGGGAGAATGTTTGTGGACGGCATAAGAAGGCTCATCCAGTTGGATGAAGGTTGCCCCGGCTCGAACTACGGCTTTCAGCTCAGCATTTATGATTTCGGCGAAGCGTTCAGACACGGCCATACGATCCGGGTAGATATCGCCAGTTTGGATACGGCCTGCAAGTGTATAAGGGCCGGGGCAGGTTACCTTGAGCGGTCGTGCAGTGCGTGCGCGGGCATAAAGAAATTCAGGTACCAGCCCGAGCCCATCAGGTGCAGCAAATGGTTCCAAGGCTTCGTAACGTTCACGTTGATCGTGACCACCTGAGCCTAGCCGTCGAAGTGGTTCAAGGGCAGAAAGCCCGCTTAAACACCCGTAAAACCCGGCGGTAAAGAATCCAAACCGGCGCATTTCGCCATCGCTCAGAACATCAAGCCCGGCCTCCTCTTGATCTCTAATCGCTATGTCCACCGCATCGTTTAGTGTTTCTTCAATGTCTTTGGGGCCGTATTCTCCACGCTTTATAGCGTTAACTGCGGTGATGAACCAGGGGGGCAAGGCATAACTGCCGATCACACTTGTCTTAAGCATTTACCTGTAGAAGGGGAACCTTGTAATAGTTAGACGTTCACAGACCAAGTTAGGAGCTTCGGCGATATTATCGATGTTGTCGTACGTTTGTCTCGAATTGATTAAATTGGAGGGTTATCAGTATTGCCCTTAGTCGGTACTGTCCGTAAAATTTTCAACCAAATTTAAGTTTCACATGCGTAAATCTACTTCATTCTGTCTCCTGGTTGCACTTGTTGCTGCGGTTCCGGCATTTGCTCAACAGGTAGACTTCCAGTGGGAGCCCAGCCAATCGGAAGGATTTCCCGGTCTTTTGAACATTATTCACGGTAATATACCCGCCATTCCTGCCTATGCGCCAGGAGTTCATTCTGGCGCCCGATCCATAGCTGGACCTGTGGATTTAGATGGTGATGGGCAAATGGAGGTGGTGTTGTCCGATTACTCAGGCGGAGGACGCGTACATGTTATCGAAAATGTTGGAGTAGATACGTGGGAATTGATCTATTCTGCACTGTCCTTGGAGCCAACCGCGGGAACATCCAATAATGCTCGCGGCATTGGAGTGGGAGACTTGGACGGCGACGGTTTCGGAGAGGTGTATGTTTTTTCGGGGCATGGTCTGAGTGAGGCTACTCTGGGGATAGTCAGTCTCCTCTTTCCAGGCTTCGCCCCTTCACTTTTTGCAATTGAGGCTACAGGTGACAACATGTTCGCAACGCTCCCTGAGTTCTGGGACTTTGATGGTGTTACCCCAGATCGGTTTCGTACAGAGCAAATGACCATTGCTGATGTAGATGGGGATGGAGCTAACGAGCTGCTGTTTGGCAATAATGGCGCTGACAACCAATTTGACAACTGGTACGTGGTTTCAGCAGCTGATTTAGGTTCAGGGTTTGCCACATGGACGCAGGAAGCACGTTGGAGCAGCAGGGGTTCGGAGGATTTTGATCCGGTTAACCGTGGTGGTGGAAGTGCCTATGGTATAGTTCCTGCGGACTTGGATGGGGACGGCACTATGGAAATCGTCCTAGGCTCATGGAACAACCTGAACTTCTCAAATGTGGATGTGACGGGTCCAGATACCTATGTAGATCCAACGGGTGATCGTCCATATGCCAGAGGGAGTTCCAGCGATGAGGTGTCTTTATTTGGATGTACTGTTTTGGACATGGATATGAACGGCGACGATGAGGTTTATTGCCCAGTCTGGGGTTCCGGTAGCCTTATGCTCATGAATTATGAGGCCGGGGAGGATCCCGCGCAAATTTACTATACCTCAGATGTGAACGCCAGTGAGTACAGCATGAACAATCTGGTGTATCCGTTACTTGAAGGGGTAAGTGCACTTGGAATGACGAATGGCGACATTGATATGGATGGAGTTCCAGAGCTGATTGCGACGGGAGCATCCTACACTTTTCAGCAGTATGAAGCTGGCAATCCTCCTCGTTGGGTGAGGATCGTGGATTATACTGGGGGGGATGTGGAAGATCCGGATAACTATGCAGTGCGTTCAGTTGATTTTCCAATGCCTGCGGAAATGGTCTTTGACACGGTCAATCGGGACAGTGCAGGGACGATGACCACTTACATGGAGAATGGTGCCCAGGGCCCCGAATTTGCGGGAAAAATGGTTTATCTGGGGGATGTAGATGGTGACGGCCATAACGAAGTCGCAATGTCTTTCCAAGGCGTGGATGACAGTGTCTATGTGTACAATGAGGTATTCAATCCGGCCGACTCCACTTACACTAGGACGGTCGCTGAAGTTAAACCGAACCCTGAGCGCGCGTTCATGCGCGTACTCTCGGGAGACGGGATATCAACACGTATATCGCATGACAGGATTATCATCCCTTCGGATTTCGAATTGCATGGCAACTATCCGAACCCGTTCAATCCATCAACAACGTTCTCATTTACTCTTCCGTTGGATAAGCGTGTCAGCGTGAGAGTCTATGACATGACCGGGCGGCTAGTTAGAACCTTGGTCAATGATGAGCACTATGCCGAAGGTAAGCATTCGGTAGTCTGGAACGGGCTCAGTGACAACGGCAGGGCCGTAGCAAGTGGACAGTACATCTACACCTTGGAGTGGGGACAATTCCGACATGCGCGCCGCATGGTGCTTGTGAAATAGTTAAAGAATTCCCTCGGGATCGGAGGAGGTGTTTCGCCTCTTCCGATCCCATCAGGGATAGAATCTAAGTGCCTTCACTGATAGGCGTACTGTCAGTGTGTTCATGTACTAGAGGATTTTCAGCCACAATGCACAGACTCCTTGGGCTAGTATTTTTCGCTGTTCTATGGTCTGTACCCGCGCTGGGACAGGGCAAGATTGCCGGTCATATTGAAGATGCAGAAGACGGCGAAGGGCTCATAGGTGTTGCCGTTCTTATTGATGATGGCAGCGCCCGTGGTGCGACGACCGATGTAGAGGGCAATTATGTACTTCTCAATCTACGTCCCGGGTTGTACACACTTGAGTTTTCGTATATCGGATACCAGACCCAACGAATTACTGATATTCAGGTTACCAGTGGACAAACCACACGTATTGACGTTAAGCTCAGTCAGAGCGTGATTGAAGGAGAAGAACTGATCGTTCAGGCGGAGCGGCCATTAGTGCAAAGGGACCTGACAGCGTCAAAGAAAACAGTTCTTGCCGCAGAGATCGAGGCATTGCCCGTAGAAAGCTTCTTTGGTGTCTTAGCTACGACCGCCGGCGTCACGACCGGGGCCAGTGGAGAGTTGCATGTTCGCGGTGGACGTAGTAACGAAATCTCCTATCTGGTTGATGGACTCGCCGTTAGCAATCCGTTCAATACCAATGGAATAAACACACGTGTAGCGATTGACGCGATTGAGGAGCTGACGGTTATTTCCGGGGCTTTCAATGCGGAGTATGGCAAAGCAATGTCGGCGGTCGTTAATCTGGTTACCAAGGAAGGGGGGGAGCGGTACGAGGGATCTGTGACTGCTTACGGAGGAGATTATCTCACACGCAATGATCAGCTGTTTCTCTTGCCAGAAGGGGTAAATCTTAATACGTTAACATTTGAGGGATCCCTGAGTGGACCTATTCCAGTGGGGCCTCGAATGAGGTTTCTGGTGTCGGGCAGGTATGATAATAACGATGGGCACTTGTACGGTATCCGCCAGCATCTGCCGAGTGACTCTGCTAATTTCAACAGTAATCCCTGGTATTACGAAATCCACGGCAAGCCATGGTGGGATTATGCGGACAGCACCGTAACGCTCCCGGACGGGACTGTCATTGAGGGCGGTGGGCTGGCACTTCCCAATGATCGCGTAGCGATGAACCCGAGTGAGCGCTTTAACGTGCTCTCAAAGCTGACGACACGGCTGACACGCAATACACAGTTGGAATACTCGTACCTCATCGACAACAGTGAGGCTAAGGGATTCAGTTTTGGTTATCGGTATAACCCGGATGGTGTAGCTTCTAATCAACGGCGTAATCAGAATCACAGTCTGCATTTTACGCATACGCTAAGCACACGCGCCTTCTATACGGTAAAGCTTTCCTGGGCTAAGGCTTCGTACAAATATTTTCTGTACGAAGACCCGTTTGATCCGCGCTATGTCAAAGATATTGGGTCGATTGGTGCAGGGAACGTGATCGGGTTTCCCGGTAATAATTACCTCTTCGGCGGGAACCAGAAATCCCATATTTACGAAGATTCCCAGTCGCTGCGGGGCAAGGCGGATTTTACACGCCAGTTTGGTATTACACACGAAGTGAAGGCAGGACTGGAAGTGCAGCAGCATAGTCTGAGTCGTCAGAATTTTGTCGTGCTTTATGACGGTAATCAATATTTGGAGCCAACGGTCGAGCCAGTCGATAATCCGTCCCACGATCGTTACGACGACCAAACAGTGCTGGAGCTAAGTGCTTATGCCCAGGACAAACTGGAATTTGACAACTTCATCATCAATGCCGGGCTCCGGTTCGAACGCTTTGAGCCGAACGGCACATACATCCCGGATTTATTCGATCCACAGGGAGAGCTTGCAGAGGCATCAACCAAGAATTTGCTCTTGCCCCGACTGGGGGTTTCATTCCCGATTACAGAGCGTGGTATAATCCATTTTTCGTACGGGCATTTTGCTCAGATGCCTTCTTTGCGCAATCTGTATGTTAACCCGGAGTTCGAGTTTCCCAAAGGCAGCGCGCCTACGTTTGGCAATACAAACCTGCGCCCAGAGCGCACGGTTCAGTATGAGTTCGGTGTACAGCAGCAGATAGGTGACCTATTGGCTGTGCATCTGACAGGATATTTCAAGAACATACGTGATTATATGGCGCTGCAACTGGTGCGTCATTCTACGATTGCCGGTGAAGATCTGTACAATATTTATCTGAACAAGGCGTACGCCAACGTTACGGGACTTACAGTCTCATTCACCAAGCGTCGGGCGCGCAACGGTTTTCTATCTGCCACGCTGGATTACACATTCCAGATTGCTGAGGGTAGCGATGATGATGCGAATAGGTTTTTCTTTAATAGACTCTCCGGCCGAGAGAATGAACTCGAGGTTGTTCCGCTCACGTTTGATCAGCGCCATGTGATTTCTTCGACGGTCACATTGTCGCGTTCCAGAAGTCTGGGTCTGTCTTTCAATGGACAGTTCTCAACGGGGTATCCATACTCGCCCTTTATTCTAGATCAGAATGTGGACCTGCCTACACGCAGCGGACGAAAGCCATCCAAATTGAGTCTGGATGTACACTTGTTCAAGGAATTTCGCGTGATGGATAACGTACCGATTCGTGCTTTTGTTAAGGTCTTCAACCTATTAGATCGCTTGAACGAGAACTTTGTATTTAACGATACGGGTCGTGCCACGTACTCACTGTCGGGTCAGCGAAATCTCCATGCTACCTGGGAACCACGTTATGATCTTCCAGGCATCCATACGCTTGAAGAATATGACACACGGCCGCAGTGGTACAGTTCTCCACGTCAGGTGAGGGTCGGTTTAACGGTGTCCTTCTGATGAATTTTCGTCTCAGTATTTTTCTGATTCTGGGTTTATTGCTGTTCATTGGACAGGCGAATGCTCAGCAAAGCGGCACTGAGCGGTTGCGTGGGTGGGATCAGTTCGAAGTGAGCGACTGGTTGACGAACCTAGCAAAGATGCCGCTTCGGCAAGGAGCAAACCAGGATTGTGAGGAAGGTCTCACCAATCGTAGAGATGCCATATTGAATGGTAATCGGATCACGACCCAGATTTTTAACTTCGGGTCAATTTCTGCGCCTGGAAATACGATCACAGATATTGTCTGGAACGGTCTCGGTTACGGATATGAATTTGGTCCCTTCGTAGCAGCGGAGGTTGTCGATACGTATCGCCAAGATGGGCGTGCCCGTGACCCTCAGAGCGTTCCGTTACGGGACGAAAATGGTATTCCAGTCCGTGACGCAAACGGTAACCAGGTCTACGTCATGCGGATTGTCTCCGATGGCCTGGTTTCCAATGGTGGCGAAATTTCACCGGATGGTTCCACCTACTGGGGTTGGCAGCCAATAGCGTGTGCGGAGCCGGTCGGAGGCTTTGCAGGAATTCAGGTAGTTAATCCGGCGTCGAACAAGATTCCCACGAACGATGATACCGATGAGAATCTAGATGGGAAGCCTGATTCCTGGCCTGACGACTGGTACAACGAAGCCCTGGAACAGTATCTGTGGCCTGGTGCGCTGCGGCAGGGTGCCTCCAATGCAGACAAGGAGACACTCTATTTCATGAATGACTACAATAACAGTGAATTCAGTTATTGGCCATTTCCCAGCGACAGCACGAAGCGGGGACTGGGTTTGGAAGTAGAGACTCGGCTATACCAGTGGGCCAATCCGCTTGCGGAGGACGTAATCTTTTTGATCTATAAGATTACCAATAAGAGCGAAAAGGATCTCGATAATGTGATTTTTGGAATGTGGGGGGACCCACATGTGGGAGGACCAGGTGACTGGCCGGATGACTGGGCGTTCTATGATGAAAACCTCAACATGGTTTTTGCATGGGATGATGATGGCCGCAGCGATATAGCAGGCCGTGTTCCTGGGTATTTTGGCTACAAATTTCTGGAGAGCCCGGGGGTAGATGATGATGGCATTGACAATGACGGGGACGGCTTGGTTGACGAGTCCTGGACAGATGGCATCGATAATGATGGGGACTGGGATCCGGATCTGGATGATGTTGGTGTAGATGGGATTCCGGGCACTGGGGATTTTGGTGAGGGCGATGGTATTCCCACTACTGGGGATCAGTTTGATATTACCAAGCCCGGGGAGCCCAATTTTGAGTTTACAGATATTGATGAGAGCGATCAGTTTGGATTAACCTCCTTTGCATCTCCTCCCTTTGCAGGGAACCGCGTCGATAATGATGAACGCGTATGGAGTTTTATCCAGCCGGGGCGGTTTGATGTTGTACCGTCTACGCCTGGCGATTATGTGTTTCTGTACGGATCCGGGGATTTCAGGCTGAAAGCCGGAGCTACTAAACGATTCTCTATAGCATTGATTGTCGGGCAGAACCGCCAGGATTTGAGGCTTAATGCGAACATAGCCCAGCAGATCTACGATGTCGGATATGTTTTTGCCAAGCCTCCACAAAAGCCTACATTACGAGCAGTGCCCAGTGATAAACGCGTCACACTGTACTGGGACGATGTTGCTGAGCAGTCTGTTGATCCGCTAACACGCGAGCAAGACTTTGAAGGCTATGTGATCTATCGTTCGACGGATCACGAATTCTCTGATCAGCAGACCATAACCGATATTAACGGGAGCAAGTTTTTGTTTACGCCCCTCAAGACAGCACTGGGGGTAGATGCCCGTTTTGATTTGAACAATGGGCTGAAGGGACCAAGTCCGATACCGTTCCCGGGTCGTGGCGTATCGTATGATCTGGGCGATGATACGGGCCTATTCCATACGTTTGTTGACTCCAATAACGTCGTTAATGGGCAGACGTACTACTACACAGTCGCTGCCTATGACCGTGGATATGCGGGGGAAGCCGATGATACTTTTGAGAATGGTATCCCCCCCAGTGAGACGAGTAAGACCATCACATATGATCCGACGACGGACCGGTATATATTTGATTTGAACACGATTGCCGTTGTACCTGGTCCAAGAGTGGCTGGGTATGTTCCTCCGTCTGCACTGGATCCATCAGGTCTCGTGCATGCGAGTGGGCATGCAACGGGGGCAATAGTTATTAATGTGGTCGATGAGCTAGCGGTACGTGATAACCAAACTTATCGCATTGAATTCAACGAGGCTGATGTAGGCGTTGCTTATTCGGTTATCAACGAAGGCCCCGTCACGGTGAAAGTACTTGCCTCCCCGGGTAAGAGTCAGCGCACGACATATCAGAATATCATCGAAAGTTCTCTCGAATTGCGAACAACAGATGGTCGCTTGCTGGTGCAGGGTACGGATTACAGTGTTAATGGTCCTTCTGGGACCATTAATGTGTTCCAGAGTGCAGGTATTGGTTCGGGAGAAGAGTTATTCGCTTCATTCCAGTACGCACCGCTCTTCCAAAGTAGATTGCTCCATAGTGAAGAGGCTAACATTGTATTTGATGGATTGCACGTTTTTGTGCAGGATGATCCGCTGGAGCCGGATGTAGAGACTTCCGGTTGGACAGACAGCAGCACGGAGATCCCCTATCAGCTCCTTCCTCCCAGCACTGGTCCGAGGCGTATACTGCAGCCGTCGGACTACGAAATCAGATTCTCAGACTCACCGGTCGGGAACGGGTTCAATAACAATCTACCGATTCCGTTTGAGGTTGTAAATGTTACACAAGCCAATCTGCCGATTGACGTGTTTGTGCCGGACGTTAACCGGAACGGAGTCTGGGATGTGACTGAGCGAATCGTATTTCTGGAACAGATTGATGGACTCCTGACTGCAACCTGGGAGGTGCGGATGGATGATGTGGGATCTGTGCCGGGTGGGGGAGATATTCTTTATCTGGCTACACGTAAACCTTTTGCCGTCGGAGACTCCTATTCTTTTCGCACCGTTGCAGCAGCAACTGAGGCGACGTTGGCAGCTCAGGAATTACGCGATATTTACGTAGTACCTAATCCTTATGTGGCTACTTCGGTTTTTGAACCCCGTAATCCTATATCCCGCACCGAGCGTGGAGAACGCAGACTCTATTTTGCGAATGTGCCGCAGCAATGCACTATTCGGATCTATACGCTGGCGGGCGAACTGGTCGAAACGCTCTATCATGACAGTACGCTTGATGACGGTAAGGCATTTTGGGATATGCGGACCAAGGATAACATGAACCTGGCGTACGGGCTTTACATCTTCCATGTAGACAGTCCAGAGGGGTCCTACATTGGCAAGTTCGCAGTTATCAAGTAGTCCATGTACAAGTGTTTTTCCATAGTGGTTGTGCTTTTTGGGGCTTCTATTGGTGTCTCAGCGGTGGCACAGGAGAACCCTGCCACTCCTGACGGTGGAACGATCACACGTGTTGGAACGACGGCAGCCCAGTTTCTGAAGCTGGGAGTTGGAGCTCGTGCAGTTTCGCTTGGTGGAGCTTACGTAGCTGAGGCCAGCGACATGAGTGCAGTTTACTGGAATCCTGCAGGATTTGCCCGGCTTCGCGGCAGTCACGTGCAGCTTAGCAATACACGCTACCTGGCAGATATCAACTACAATTTTGCGGCATTTGGTACCTCGGTTGATCGGGTCGGCTCTATGGGGCTTGCGTTGCTTATGGTGGATAGTGGAGATATGCCCGTTCGAACAGAAATGCAGCCGGAGGGCACAGGTGAACAGTTCAATGCGCTCAGCTTTGCGCTGCAGGTCACTTATGCGCGTAACCTGAGTGATCAATTTTCAATCGGGGGTTCACTAAAATTCATTCAGGAGCGTGTATGGCACAGCAAGGCCTCCTCAGTCGCGTTTGATGTAGGTACACTTTTCACAACCCCGTTCAGGGGCCTGCGTCTTGGTGCAAGTATGTCCAATCTGGGCCCTAAATTGCGTATGGATGGACGTGATATACTTTTCAGTGAAGATCCTAGTCCCAACACGGAGGGTACAGCCGAGATTATTAATGCGCAGTATCGCATGGATGGATTTTCGATGCCGCTGATCTTCAGGGTTGGTTTGGCTTGGGATGCGTTGGACACCGGAACACATCGAGTACTGGTCGTAACTGATGCTGCCCACCCTAACGATAATGCAGAGTACGTGAATGCAGGTGTGGAGTATACTTTCAGAGACCTTATTGCATTCAGGGCGGGATACCGTAACCTGTTTGAACCGGATACAGAGCAGGGGCTGACAGCAGGTGGCAGTTTAATCCTTCGCATCAACAAGGATTTGGCCGCACAATTCGACTACGCGTATGCTGATTTTGGTCGACTAACACAGACGCACTGGTTTACCTTCAACCTTTCTTTCTAGTGCCTAATGAGGCCATTCCTGGTCAGCATTGCCGTGCTGTTTACATTGGTGGCGTCTGCACAGGCTCAGCTTTTGCATGATATGATTCATGCAGAAATTGAGCTGAATCCACCTGAGGTTGCCGTAGCGGGGAAGGTTGCCACGACAAGGATTATAGGTCAGGAGCTCTCCGCTCAGTTCACTGGGATTGCCTTGCAGGGTTTTACAGCCAGTGACTCTTTATCCGGTGCTGTTCGTTTCTTTGAGAACAATACTTGGGGACCGTGGCATCCGCTCTATATTGTTCGAAGTGGTACGGATGAAGCATTTCTTGCGGCGTATCGGGGAGATGTGGTTCGTACGGCATCGAGCATCGAGCTTCAGTTCCAGATAGATTCGGCCCATGAGTTACAGATTTTGATAGCAGGCACATTTGATCAGCGGCTTGATGGACAGGATACTCCAAGTCAGCAATCACAGAAAACGGGCCAATCAAATGATTTCTTGATTACGGCCCCGCATTTGCGGCGCAGGGCCGAATGGGGAGCCCAACCTTTTCGGGGTACACCGATTGCCCTGAACAGGCCCAGTTACAACTATATGACGTTGCATCACACGGCGGGTTTTTCGGCTAAGACACTGGTCGAAGGCTTGGATCAGGTTCGTCGGATTCAGGATTTCCATCAAAATGGTCGTGGATGGAGCGATATTGGATATCAGTTCCTTATGGATCAGGAGGGGCGCTTGTACCAAGGCCGTCCGTTCCTGAACGAGGCGGCCCCTTTTGACCAAGGCCCTCCGCTGGCGAATGGCGCTCACGCGGGAGGTGCAAATACGGGCAACATCGGGGTATCATTGATGGGGTGTTACCATCCACCGGAGGGGTCAAACTGTCTGGACCAAATGACAGAGTCAGCAGCGGATTCACTGATCGCAACCTTCGGATTCTTGACTGAGCGTTATGGGGTGTCTCCGAGAAATATGCGCGGGCACCGCGATTTTGGTAATACTGCTTGTCCTGGTGATAATAACTACCGGATGCTGCCGGGCCTTATACTGCGAGTAGAGGATTTGCTCATAACCGGCAACAACCTTCTAGGTCGGGCGGCAATGAATGCTCGAGTGGATAATGAGGGTATAGTAACAGTCAAATGGGCTTTTACTGCGGATTTTGGTATTGCTGAGTTTATTGTGCGACGACGTGTTGGAGACGACAGTACAGTAAGGATTACCAGTGGGGCAGGTGCGGTCGACGGTAGGGTTATCGACACGCCCGGTGTAGGTCGTCATGCCTATGAGCTCTGGGCTCGAAGTGAGAGCGGGCTCGAACAGAGGTTGGCGTTCACAGACATTGATGTGGAAGCAGCTGTCGGGGATTTACTGACGCAATCATTTCCCAATCCAACATCAGGTCAGGCAACGGTCAGGTACTTCCTTGCGAGTGAGTCCGGTATCACCTCAATTGAGGTATTTGACGTTACCGGCAAACTGATGCTCACAGGCGAGAAACAGTACAGAGAAGCGGGTGAATGGTATGTAACGCACTTTAACACATCAGCCTTGCCGAGTGGGGTTTACTTCTACAGGATCCTAGTAGATGGATTTAGGGGTACTGTTTTTGAGGCGACGCAGCCTCTGATCGTCATTCGGTAGCGCCGTATACTCGGCGTACTCGCGCACGATAGTCATCGAAGCACTCATCGAATCGCGCAGCTGACGCTTCGCTTCCGATGTGGTAACTGCTTGTTAGTACAATTGGTGGACTACCTCTTTTGGTGAGTTTTTCAGCAATCAGGCATTTCAAGCTATTTACGAGAAGGGCCACGCCGACCGTTGATCCAGGACCAATCAAATCAGGATGTCCTTCCACGCGAACCATCGCATCGCCTGCCGGCACGCAATTATCGAGAACAACATCAGCCAGGTCTATCAGTCGTTTACCGCTGCTATGTCGTGCAGTGGAAGCATTACAATGTGCTTTAGAGACAACGGCAATTACGGGTAATTTTATTGCCTTGGCTTCTAGTGCAACTTCTACAACAACTTCATTCACTCCGCTGTTGGAGAAGACCATGAAACTGTCGGGGGGCTCAAGTACAAAATTGCGAAGAATGGTTTTGCCAAGTCCTTCAACACGTTCAAGGAAGATTGCCTGCCGCTGGCCATTTGCTCCTACAACCTGGTTATGGTAGGTAAGTGACAATTCTACAATCGGATGAAATCCTGGGAAGCTTCCATAGCGGGGGAAGACTTCTTCGACACCCATTCGGGAATGGCCGGATCCAAAGAGATGTACAAGTCCCCCCTCTGTAATGCTTTGAGCACAGATATCAGCTGCTTCTTGCAGTGCATCTATTTGACTCGTGCGAATTTGTTCGAGCACACGAGAGGCTTTATTGAGATAAGTTTGAGCAGGATTCATAGAGGCGTAATTTTTATCTAGGCTAGAGCCAAAAAGCTTTATTTTTCAAACTAGCTAACAACACTTTATCGGATGCCGCAGAAACACAACATAACGATGCTTGGGACCGGTCTAATCGGGCTGTTCTATACTATGACATTACATGGACAAAGAGGCCGTGATCGTGTCAGTTGTGTATATTCGCGAGATGTTGATCGTGCTCAGACATTTGCGAGAAAGTGGGGGATTAAACATGCAGTAACAGACATGGAGGAGGCCGTTAAACACACATCTAGTGATGTTGTTATCATTGGGTTGCCCAATCATTTGCATGAGGAGGCGGTGCAACTTTGTGTAGAGGCGAACAAAGCTGTGCTTTGTACTAAACCATTGGCACGTACTGCTGCGGAGGCAAAGCGCATTCTGGATATTCTCGAATCAAGCGGCATATTTGCGGGGTACCTGGAAGACCTTGTGTATACTCCCAAGACGCTTAAAGCATTGGAATCTGTGCGTCGAGGTGCTTTGGGAGAAATACTTTGGACGCGTTCGCGCGAGACACACAGCGGTCCGCACAGCAGCTGGTTTTGGGACGTGGAGCAGGCAGGTGGGGGCGCAATTGTGGATTTGGGTTGCCACTGTATTGAGATCATTCGCAATTTTGTGGGCAAGGACATTCGGCCAGTAGAAGTGAGCTGCTGGGCTGACACGCTAGTACATCCCATAAAGGCGGAAGACAACGGTATTGCGTTGATTCGCTTTGAGAATGGTGCTGTGGGCCAGTTCGAAGTTAGCTGGACGTTCCGGGGAGGCATGGACTTGCGTGACGAGGTGGCAGGTACCGAGGGCACTATTTGGTTAAACCATTTTCTGAGGACAGGTTTTGAGATGTTTTCGAGTGGTGCAGGAGGCTACGTTGCGGAAAAAGCTGAACAGGAGTCAGGATGGCTGTTTCCAGTAGGCGATGAAGTACATGAGTTAGGGTACACGGACATGTTCACGGACATGTTCAATGCGATGGATGAAGGTCGTGAACCTATGGAAACGATCTATGATGGGTATGTGGTCAATGCAGTGATTGATGCGTGCTACCGCTCCGCCAAATCCCGAAAATGGGAACCGGTAGCGTTGGAAGACTGGCGTGGGCGCACAGGTGTAGCACGAATACGGGGCCTAAAGGAGATGGTCGATGGTCTTGAGCTGGTCAAGCGTGAACGCCTACCGAATGGCGAAGTCAAGCTCATCCTAAAAGACCCCGGTACGGGAGAAGTTACTCAACGAGTGGTCGAAGATGATTAAGCCCCTTCGGAAAGGAGCAGAGTTGCTTGCGGATATCCAGGACAGTACACTACCCTCTGGGCAATGGCGTATGTGGTGGCTTGGCCAAAGTGGATTTTTGATTAAGTGGGAGGGGCGGTACTGTCTGTTGGATCCGTACCTGTCAGATTCGCTGACAAAAAAATATGCCAGTACAGATAAGCCACATATACGTATGACAGAGCTCGTGTTGGCCCCGGAAATGCTAGACTGTATAGATGTTGTCAGTTCAAGCCACAATCACACGGATCATCTGGATGCCGAAACACTCAAGCCGCTGCGGCACGTCAATCCAGACTTGGCTATGGTTATTCCAGAGGCGAACAGGTCATTTGTTGCTGAACGATTACAATGTGATCCTGCATGGCCCATTGGCCTTAGTGATGGGGCTCAGTATGAAGTGCAAGGTTTTCGGTTTGTGGGTATTCCGGCCGCCCATGAAACCCTTGCAGTGGATGAGTTTGGGCGGCATCAGTTTATGGGATACATCACCACATTTGGAGACTGGACGTTTTATCACAGTGGGGACACGCTACTTTATGAAGGAATGGTTGGTCGGCTTAAACCGTGGAATGTAGACGTTGCATTACTGCCCATCAACGGTCGTGATCCTGTACGCCGCGTTGCCGGTAACTTAAATGGTAGACAGGCGGCACAGTTGGCGAAAGATATCGGAGCCAAGCTTGTGGTACCATGTCACTATGACATGTTCTCGTTCAACACAGACTCACCTGCATCTTTTGTCGCCGCGTGCAATGAGCTGAACCAACCACACTACGTTATGAAGAATGGCGAGGGGCTTTACAGTGCGTTGCTCATGGCATAGGTGTGTATGTTTCGCGCGAAATCTTCGAGTAATTTCGACGGAGGGACATACTTTGAGTGGCTGGGCATAGATTAGGCTTCGTAGTTGGTTGACGTGGATTCACAACCTTCGACGATCCACGAAAATTGAACCAATTTATGCCCCGAATTGGCCAGATCACTAGCCGTAACAAAATGGGTTTTGCAAGAGGGTCAAAGGAGGCCAGATTCCCATACTACATGGATCCCTTTAATCTCTACTTGTATAAAACTGATTCGACACATGGAACCCGTATCATCTTGTGAAGATTATATTGAGTTGGACGGTAGGCAGACGAACTCACCTGATTCCCCTGAAATCAATCTCTAATCCAGATCGATTTCATTACATTCAAGGTCCTACTGCGAATTCTCATTTTGTCTTTGAGGCGTGGAATCGGTGAAAATAGTCAGAATTATTGTGCTTGGGAACGGCCGGCCACTAAACGAGCCCACAAGGGTAGCTTAGAGTATCTCAGATGTCTGCGATTCAAGATTCTCCTCAACTAACTGTAACGGACTTTGGACCAATACAGCAGGCGGACATCAACCTCCACCCTTTGTCTGTTTTTATTGGCCCAAGTAATACAGGAAAGTCGTATTTAGCAATCTTGATCTATGCATTGCATCGCTACTTTGGCAGTTATAAGTCAAGATTCTTTTTGAGATCTGACCAAGAGTTTCGCTCTCTGCTTAATTCTATTTTACCGGATGGTACTGGTAATTTGCGGGATTCGCTGACTGCAATAGGCAAGCAACTAGCTGAGCTTGAAGCAGATGATTCTAGAGCCAAAAATGAAGTCGTAATTCCTGAACCAGTGGCAGCTGTCTTACGAGCGATGTTTCGCGAAGCAGCTGGTGCTGGCCTAAAAGACGAAATTGCCCGATGCTTTGGCCTTGACGCAACATTGCTTCGCCGCCGGGACGCCAATGGTAGTTCGCGAGTTATTTTGCGTACCATGCCGGTTGAGAGTGCCGAACCTCTGGAACATCATTTGATCTTGAAATCCAGAAAAGTAACGTCACGTACGACCATACCCGAGGGAATGCCATTAAAGCTTCGGAGGGGATCCGCCCACACAATGCCATCTAGCTTGAGTTGGTTATACTCGCCGCAATTAGAATTTGAAGACTATTTGGAAAGTGACGGTAGTGAAGTTAGGATAGGCAGAATACAACTCTTACAATTCATAGCAGATTCTCTCGCTGTAAGTGTCTTCGGACCATTTGGTCGATCTGCCTACTACCTTCCGGCAGATCGAACGGGAATCATGCATGCGCACAAAGCGGTGATAAGTGCCGTCTTGGAGAATGCTACGATGCCCGGGATACGTCAGGTACTAAATATGCCGCTGCTTTCAGGAATCTTGGCAGATTTTTTAAAGGGACTGATTGCGTCGGACAACGCCTATCGCTCCTTTCCAGAAAGTATGATGCGGCCCAAAGAAATTCTCGAAATTTGCGAGAAGATTGAGAGAGAAATGCTCGGGGGCTCCATAACAATTGAAGACTCAGAGATGCTAAAATATCCGCAATTTAATTATCAGCCAAACGGATGGTCTGATTCCTTGCCGTTAAAGAATGCATCGTCAATGGTATCAGAGCTTGCCCCTGTTCTATTGTACTTACGTCATCAAGTAGATCCAGGGGATGTTTTAATCATTGAGGAGCCCGAATCCCATCTGCATCCTTCCATGCAAGTTCAGTTCACGCGCCAACTCGCAGCAATCGTGAATGCAGGTATTCGTGTCATTGTTACCACCCATAGCGAATGGATCTTGGAGGAACTTGCCAACCTAGTTAGGCTGTCGCGGCTAAAAAAATCTGACCGCGTCAAAATTGATGGGGGAAATGTTGCACTTACCCCCGATAAAGTAGGCGCATGGTTATTTCGGCAAGGACAGAATTCCGATGGCTCGACAGTGTCAAGGATTGACATTGACGACTCAGGACTATACCCTTCAGGTTTTGATGATGTAGCGACTACTTTGCATAATAATTGGGCGCGGATTTCCACTCGGCTTGAGAATTAAGTATGGGTACAGTTGTTGGTAGTTTCAAGAAGTATGCTCCACAAAACGCTATCCACTCTTCCCAACTAAAAAAGAAAGGATGCCTTCTTCGCAAGAACAACATTCCGGCACCAAATGTGGTCATTGACTTGGATAAGCTGGAAATAACGGATGATTCTATGTGTGCAGACTTCTTGTTTGCTTCGGATGATTCTGGCGGTTGGGTCGTACCAATAGAGATGAAGAAGGGGGCACCAGATATAAGCCACTCCGCGCAACAATTGCAGGCCGCTGCCAGAATCGCCGAAGAGTGGACTGTAGGTCAGCGTGTTAAGAATTTTCAGCCTGTTCTGGCTTCGGGTAGTATGCCAAGAGCCAGAAGGACCTCATTGAGAAAACGATCTAATCGGGTTCGTTTTGGAAACAATCGTTATCCAATTCTGCGACTCCGTTGCGGGGACGAATTAAGCCAAGTATTTCGATTAGACTGAACGGCCCCCCTCATCCTGGTATAGTAGGACTCCACAGTCCATTCACTGGCTTGGTTATCGCCCGGACCGCCATCCCAAACGGAACAAAACGTTGACCCAAATTCAGAGGTTTCCCAATCAATTGCAATTTGAGTTATAATTCCCATTCAATCCATCCAACTACGCTGGTGTAAGTGCATCGTACCAGCTTTTTCGACACTCTCTTGTCCGATCTTTGCCCACACACAGTATGATGCCGTCTCCGAGTCAGGAACAATCGTGACACAATCACGCCATTTGCAAAACGAGGACTCATCTACACCGATATGGGGTGATGTGCTGTTCTGCTTTCCGTGCACGCCCCCGCTTCACCAGGCGTTGCATAACTCCGTCCATCGCAAGCCAGCGTTCCCCATCTGATCATCCGCGCCGATATGCTCATCTCCTTCGGCAAACCAATCGCTACGCCTCAAATGACGTCATGCAGCGGACATGCGGAGCTGCCCACGTATCCTGTACTGTCCGGATCTTATGCGCTGAACATTCCACCTGGGGAAGATCCATCACCGTAGTCGTGCAGTAGTCACCTGGTAATCATGACCTCAAGACAAAGTAAAAACAATTGCGAATCCATTCCATCTCAGTCACGTTAATCCTGAGTCGACTGTCCAACCTGCTATGTTCAAGGAAGAATCAATCGAATGTAGCTATGACCGGACAACACAAGTATTAGTATTTCCGTCTTGGGCGGGGATCAGTCGCCGCTGTATTGCTATATTCAATGTTGGACTCTACACAGATGACACCGAATCTATTGATCCAAGGCGGAACGCTGTTGCATCCCCTGACCGGGGATGCCCATCGGGCGGATATGCGTATTCGCAACGGTGTGATCACAGAAATCGGACGTGATCTGGCTAATTCCGGGGAGCCGGTGCTAGATGCAGAAGGGCGCATGGTGTCACCGGGATGGATGGACATGCATGTCCACTTGCGTGAACCAGGCGAAGAACACAAAGAGACCATCGAATCAGGTTGCCATGCAGCTGCCTTTGGCGGCTTTACTGCGGTTGCCTGTATGCCCAATACCACGCCCCCCATAGATACGAGAGAATCGGTTCATTCGCTTATAAAGCGAGCGGAAGCATTACCTGTGGACGTGCATCCTGTTGCCTGTGTGTCACGCGGACGTGCGGGCAAAGAACTCTCAGAAATGGCTGAGCTCGCAGCTGCGGGAGCGGTCGCTTTCAGTGATGATGGATCACCGGTGCAGAATGGAAGCTTAATGCGCCGAGCACTTGAGTATGCCCGGACTCTGGGCAAACCCATCATTAATCACATGGAGGCTATGGAGCTTGGCCCTAAAGGTCACATTAATGAGGGACTGGTTTCCACTAGGCTTGGCTTGACTCCTATACCGACATTTTCGGAGGAGTCAATGCTTGCACGTGATCTCATGTTGGCTGAACTGACAGGAGGGCACTTACATGTTGCTCATGTATCAACGGCACGCTCAACTGACATGATCCGGGAGGCCAAGTCTCGCGGTATAAGGGTTACAGCGGAAGCATGTACGCACCATTTTTCGTTGACTGACGATATTATCGAGCAGTCCGGTTTTGATGCGCACACGAAGATGCACCCGCCTTTGCGCGCAGCTGCAGATGTAGAGGCTATTCGTACGGGTTTGTGTGATGGAACACTGGATGCCATATGCACAGATCACGCTCCGCATGCGCCTTTTGAAAAGGAGGTTGACTTTGTGGCAGCTCCGTTTGGCATTATCGGCCTAGAAACCGCCTGGGGGCTAACAGGTCGATACCTGATAGCCCCGCAGCACCTGAGCGTTGCACGTGCCGTGTATAGTCTCTGCGTCGCTCCTCGCGTGATCCTGGGGATTGATGTGCCTGTGCTTGAGCCCGGAGCTACCGCGAACCTGACTATCTTTGATGCGACGACAAACTGGACTTTCGAGGCTAGGCACGTCCACTCCAAGAGCAGAAATACGCCGTTTGTAGGCACGGCCATGATTGGGCGTGCATGGGCAATCTATAATAAAGGCCAACTCGTGGAGCACGAACCGTGAAAAAATCTTCAGTCCCTGCAGACCTGCATGTAGTTCTAATCTATGGCGGACAGTCAGCCGAACATGAAGTTTCTCTTGTATCGGCGAGAAATGTTCTCAACGCGCTTGATCTGACTCGTTATAAGGTCACTTTGGTGCGCATTGATCACGGCGGCACATGGTGTCGAATAGCAACGGTCAATGACATACACCTGCAGTACGTAGACTTGCAAGCGCGCGGCGAGCCGGTTGTACTGGGGCCTGGCAAGAAGCTCATCCCGATTAAAACGCCGGACAAGGCAGTTACCGTGGATGTGGTGTTTCCCGTGTTGCATGGTACCAATGGGGAAGATGGTGCAATCCAGGGATTACTCCAGATGTATGATATTCCTTGTGTTGGTGCAGGCGTTTTGGGATCAGCAATATGTATGGATAAGGACGTCTCAAAACGCCTTTTGCGGGAGGACGGTATTGCGGTGCCTGATTATAGGGTGTTATACCGTGATGACGTGGATTTTCCCAGCTATTCCTCCATAGCAGAGGTACTGGGGGAGATATTCTTCGTGAAACCGGCCAATACCGGATCATCGGTGGGTATTTCCCGTGTGACGTCAGCTCCTTCGTGCGAAGCAGCTATAAAAGAGGCTTTCAAGTTTGACGACAAAGTGCTAGTGGAAGAGGCCATTATTGGACGTGAGATCGAATGTGCTGTCTTAGGGCACACTCCCATTAATGTCTCTACTTGCGGGGAAATAACCACAACCCACTCATTCTATTCGTATGAGGCCAAGTATGAGGATGAAGGGGCAACAAGCTTAATCATTCCAGCTCCAATGCCGGATGACGTCTTAGAGTCTATTCAGGACATGGCTGGCAGGGTGTGCAGGGTTCTCGAGTGCAGTGGTATGGCTCGTGTAGATTTTTTTCTTGAAGAATCAGGACGACTGTTGGTCAACGAGGTCAATACTATTCCTGGCTTCACCGCGGTAAGCATGTATCCGTTGCTCTGGGAGCATTTGGGGAGGTCACGTTCGGAGGTTGTAGATATCCTGATTCGTGACACAGTTCATGCTCATTTAAAGCGTCGGGAATTGATACGGAGGCGCTAATGCCTTTTTCAACGGATACACGGACATTGTGTCCTGGGGATACATATGTGGCGATTCGGGGTGAACGCCATGATGGGCATGATTTTGTACAGGAGGCTTTCGAGAAAGGGGCATCGGGTGTAGTGACCGAACGGAAAATAACAGGGGTTAGTGCAGATAGGGTGATGGTCGTTCCTGATACGGTCATTTACCTTGCAGAATTGGCACGTGAAAGGATTGAGCAAGCAAGTACGCGAGTGGTAGCCATAACTGGTTCGGTAGGTAAAACCACTACGCGCAGTGCGATTGCACAGGTCCTGAAGAGTGCAGGGCCGGTGGTTGCTTCAGTTGGGAATCTGAACACCCTTCTGGGTTTATCGCTAACATTGGTGAATAGTGATCTCAAGCCAAATACGTGCCTGGTGCTCGAAATGGGCGCCACCAAGAAAGGTGATCTATCTGAGATCACGACCTACTTTAAGCCGGATATTTCCATTGTAACGAATGTACGGGGAGTCCATTTGGAGACCTTTGGCTCGCTTGATGGAGTTCAGGAGGCAAAGTGTGAACTTGTACGGGCGCTTGGGCCTGCCGGTATTGCTTGTTTGAACGCAGATGATCCTCGCACCCGCGCCATGGTTACTTATTGCAGAGGGGAGCATTTACTCTTTGGAATTGCCCCGGATGCCCAGATTACGCCTCTAGATATAACCGCGAATATTCCGTTGTTAGGTGGACATGTAATCTATGTGGCGTTGGCGGCCTTCGCAGCCGGGAGAGCAGTGGGCATGGAGCCTGAAGCGATCAATGAGGCTTTATGCAGGCTAAAACCCGAAAAAGGGCGGCTCAATCGACTCCCTGGAAGAAGACAATCCATTCTCATTGACGATACATACAATGCTAGCCCGGATGCAGTGAAGTCTGCATTGGATGTATTGGATAAGCATCCGGCCGAACGGCGGGTCGTGTTCCTTGGAGATATGCTGGAGTTAGGTCCTGTCGAACATGCGGCGCATGTATCTGCGTTGCAGGAGGCTGTCAATATAGCTGATCTTATATATGGATGTGGGCCTAGAATGCAGGCGGCTGTGAACGAGTTGCCTCCAGAACTGGCCCGATATGTGCAGGGTTTTCCGAGCTCTAAGGAGCTAGCATCAAAGCTTGCTCATGGAAGGGTATATCGCCCAAAACGAGGAGACGTTATCTTGGTGAAGGGTTCGCAGGGAGCGCGTATGGAGCGTGTGAGCCGTGTATTGCTCGCAGAGCATATCTCTCCCAAATCCGTACTGCCTCGTCAAACAGAAGCGTGGCTGTCTATCTGATCGAACAAGCAAGGCTGAACTCCGTTCAAGCTAGCCGCCGTGGGATGCATCCGTATTTGGGGTTCATTCGGCGCCGAAACTAGCCGTTTCTAGTGTTCTGATGGATGCAGGGGTTCGGTGGTTACTGCACTATGCAAACCGAATGCCGCCTAGGATGATAGCGGAAACGGAGTTTTCCTGATCTTTCTGATCGTCTTGATCTTGATGCCCTCAGCTTTGGCATGTTAAAGGATATTCTAGGTGTACTGCTTGATCATCAGCGTTTTGTGATCACTACACACCAGCGCCCTGACGGGGATGCAATCGGTTCACAGATAGCACTTGGATGTTTCCTGAAGAAGCTAGGCAAGGAGGTCGTTATGTTCAATTCCGATCCAGTTCCGTCCAGTTTGGACTGGATGCCTGGTTCAGGGGCAATACAAACGGGCGAAACCCAGACCAACCGAAATGCGGTTGCTGACGCGGATATAGTTGTGATTGTAGACACGAACAGTCGTGACCGACTGGGGCGGGCTGTTCGGAGAGCCCTTTACCGCTACAGGGGGCCTGTATTGTTGATTGATCACCATACAGGCCCGGAATCCTGGTTTACATGGATGTTGTGTGACGAACATGCGGCAGCAACTGGTGCACTCATTTATGATCTGATTTGCACGTACGATGCAGATATGATTGATGTGCAGATTGCGACTGCCCTTTACACGGCAATCATGACAGATACGGGATCCTTTCGGTTCGCTGCGGTGACGCCCGCAATTCACCGGATGGCAGCCGATCTACTTGATCGCGGAAGCTATTCTCCTTCGGAGGTATACGCTGGCGTTTACGAGAACCACACTCCTTCTTGGCCTCCATTTCTGGCAATGGTGCTTCGGGGTTTGACCTTGTTGCATGATGGCGTATTGGCCTATATCACCGTCACCCCACATATGCTCAAAACGGCGGGCATAGACTACAGTGAGGTGGACGGGCTGTCCGAGTTTGCGATGTCTGTCGCGGGAGTAAAAGTTGTCCTGATCTTCACAGAAACGAAGAAGGGGACTAAGGTGAGCTTTCGATCCAAAGGTGATCTGCGTGTAGATGTCTGGGCGCAGTCATACGGAGGCGGGGGGCATCAGAATGCATCCGGAGCATTCCTCAAGGACCAACTAATCAGAACAGCTGTGATGAATGTCTTGGAATCGGCACCACATTTTCTGGGGATAAAAAAAGTCGAAGACATGGTTTTAGCCGAAGAAGACCAAGCCTATTTAAAAGTATTGTCCAGCCTGAATCAATGAAAGTTTCCGTTACCACACTCAGTCTCCAGGATTTGGATGTTGATCTGCTCATTCTTCCGATTGGGCACATGATGGCGAAGGCACGTGCTCTCCAGATCGGTGGGCCGATAGGAACTGCGCTTTCGAGCGCACTCATAGACTTTGAAGGCAAACCGGGAGAGACACTTTTGTGTTATCCTACCGAAGGACGCGCTCGTAGGGTTGCGATGATTGGTCTGGGAGATCCCTACGAGATTGATCGTGAAGAATTGCGTAAAGCTGCCGCCGATGGAACTCGTTTGGCAATGAAGACTAAGGCCTCCACAGTTGCATTGTGTCTGCCTGATTCAAGTATTGATGCAGAAGCTGCGGGGCAGTCATTAGTGGAAGGCTACATGCTGGCCGCTTATGAATATGACCGCTATAAGACTGATTCTGGAGAACCAAAAGTCGGCACCGAACGATTGGTACTGCATGCGTCAAGTGATGAAAAAGCTGCCCGACGCGGTGCAGAGCGGGGACGGGTTGAGGCAGAGTCGACCATGACCGCCCGAGATTTAGTCAACCTGTCGCCACACGAAAAGACCCCCACACTTCTTGGTAAGATCGTCGAACGATCCGGTCGTAAGTATGGCTATGAAGTGTCAGTCTGGGATAAGTCAGATATTGAAAAAGAGAAGATGGGTGGACTTCTGGGAGTCAATCGTGGCAGTGTTGAGCCACCTGCCCTGATTGAAATGACTTGGAATCCCAGTAAAGCAAGTAACTCCCGGCCTGTTGTTCTGGTGGGTAAGGGGATCGTTTTCGATACAGGAGGCTTGTCACTCAAGCCGACAAAAAACTCCATGGATCACATGAAGGCGGATATGGCAGGTGGAGCTGCTGTGATCGGTGCGATGGAGGCAATAGCCCGATTGGATGTTCCCCTGTATGTGATCGGTTTAGTCCCGGCAACAGATAACCGCCCGGGCCAGGATGCTTACGTACCCGGGGATGTGCTGCGAATGCACTCGGGAATGACCGTTGAGGTATTAAATACAGACGCGGAGGGGCGTCTGATTCTCGCAGATGTTTTGTCATACGCAAAATTGTACCGGCCGGAAATCGTGATTGATCTGGCTACGCTTACCGGCGCACAGGTTGTGGCGCTTGGAAGTCAGGTCGCAGCAGTCATGACACGGCAGGATGAAGACGCGAATGAGCGTTTGGACGCTATGATGACAGCAGGTAACCGTAGTGGGGATCTGCTCCATCCAATGCCCATGCATGCCCATTACGCTGATGCACTAAAAAGCGAGGTTGCCGATATAAAAAATATTGGCAACCGCGAAGCGGGATCCATTACGGCAGCAAAATTTCTTGAGCATTTTGTGGACTATCCCTGGGTTCATGTTGATATAGCAGGACCAGCTTTTCTCAAGAAAGCACTTCCCTATAAACCGATTGGAGGGACCGGCTTTGGTGTACGGCTTTTGACGGAATTCATTCGCGATTACGCCTACCCTAAGAAGCGTTAGCCCCGTGGAAACGGAATCAAAAAAACGCATACGCGTGGCTATCACTCTCGGGGATCCCAATGGAATTGGCCCGGAGGTGGTACTCAAGTGCTTGGACGATCCCTTAGTCCAGAGCAGGACAGCGCCGATAGTTGTTGGATCACCGGAGGTCCTTCGTATTCATGCAAAGAAGTTAGGGAGACGCTTACCCCCCTTGGTTGAGGATCTGGAAGCAAAAACGCCTAAGCATGCCATTCGGATAGCTAATACAAGCCAAGAAACCCGGACCGTCGTGGAAATGGGTAAACTGACGCCCAGAGGCGGTAATATGGCGATGTTTGCTGTGGATGAAGGCATTCGGCTTGTGCAGGAGGGTACAGCAAGCGCATTGGTAACTGGGCCAATTTCCAAGTTAGCTATCGTTCGCGCGGGATACAATTTTCCGGGTCATACGGAATATTTGGCCAAAAAGATGAAGGTGAAGGAGCATGTCATGATGATGGTGGCAAAGGGGCTTCGCATCAGTTTGGCCACTGGACATATCCCACTCAAGCAGGTACCGGAACGAGTAACGGTAAACGGTCTCGTAGCAAAGCTTAAACGTGTTAAGGCATCATTGGTACAGGATTTTGGTATCGTACATCCCAAGATTGCTATTCTCGGCCTCAATCCGCATGCTGGTGAAGATGGTGTGCTTGGGAATGAGGAAACAGAAGTCATTATTGAGGCTATCAAGGGCGCAGGCAAGCGCAGTATTCTAGCGCTGGGACCATTCCCCGCGGATGGATTCTTTGGTAACGGGCAATATTGTGGCTATGATGGTGTTATGGCTATGTACCACGATCAGGGACTAATCCCGTTTAAGACGCTTTCGTTCGGGAGTGGGGTGAATTTTACAGCGGGGTTACCTATTGTGCGAACTTCGCCCGACCATGGAACTGCGTTTGGTATAGCCGGTCAGGCCCGGGCCGATGCAGGCAGTATGATCCAGGCTGTTCTCTTGGCCGCTTCGGTTGTAGAGCAGCGTCAGCAACAGAGTTAAAGTAATATGTATATTCAGAGCGTAATTATCTAAGAGTCTTAACGACATGGAAGTTTTTGTGAGTGTTCAGCAGTTCATCGACAACATTCTTGCCTATCCGCTGCTGATTATGCTGGTGGGAACAGGAGTATTTCTAACCATCAGGCTTGGTTTTATACAATTTCGTCAGTTTGGACATGGAGTTAAGGTCGCCACGGGTAAATACGATGATCCCGACGATGCAGGTGATGTATCGCATTTCCAGGCCCTCACGACAGCTCTTTCGGCAACGGTAGGTATTGGCAATATTGCCGGTGTTGCCCTAGCCATCCACTGGGGCGGTCCAGGTGCCATATTCTGGATGTGGATAACAGCCCTTCTGGGCATGTGTACCAAGTATACCGAGGTAACACTGGCTCAACGCTACCGTGTTGTAGATAAGTCGGGGAGCAAATTGGTTGGTACGGTATCAGGTGGTCCCATGTATTACATTGAGCATGGTCTGGGCAAGGCTTTCAAGCCACTCGCGATGCTGGTTGCAGGGGCAATGATCCTGGTTGCATTCATGACCGGCAATGCTATCCAGGCCAACACTGTTTCGGATCTGATGAACAGTGAGTTTGGCATCTCAACGTGGATAACGGGTAGTTTGACGGCCACCGTAGTTGCGCTGGTGATCCTTGGTGGTATATCACGGATTGGACGCGTGACCGGGGTTCTCGCCCCCGTCATGGGACTCCTGTACGTTGCTGGAGGCGTGATCATTCTGGCGATCAATTATGATGGGGTATTTCCGGCGCTGGCAAGCATATTCACCGAAGCGTTCAATCCTACCGCGGGTGTTGCGGGTACTGGAATTGGTTTACTCATACAGACGATCCTCTGGGGAATCAGACGTGGACTGTTCTCGAACGAAGCGGGGCAGGGGTCTGCACCGATAGCTCACTCTGCCGCGAAGACACAAGAGCCGGTTTCTGAAGGTGCGGTGGCACTCCTGGAGCCCTTCATTGATACCATTGTCATCTGTACAATCACGGCGTTGGTTGTGCTTACTACTGGTGTATGGAAGAGTCCAACTGAAACAGCGCTTACCTTGGGAGAAGGGGACCTTTCATATGTCGAAGAGGTCGGGGGTAGATATCAGCCCGCTGGAAGTGGGGATATTCCTGCTGAACTTATGATTGATCAGGGTGCCCCCATACCTGGCGCGAGTGATGGAGTCATGTTTGCCTGGCATGAGGTTCCGGTGGAGATGTTCTTCACTGACGAAGAGCAAACTATGCCCTTTACAGGCAGGATTGATACGGAGGCGGGCATCGCAATCGCTGAAGGAGATGGAACAGAGTATTCAACGCTCTATGGCCCAGCTGTAGAAAATGGTGCGCCTATGACTGCTTTGGCGTTCCAGGAGGGACTCGGTGATATTGGAAAGTATCTGGTTATTCTTTGTGTCTTCTTGTTCGCAATATCAACGGCCATCTCTTGGAGTTATTATGGTGATCGTTGTTCCATGTATCTCTTCGGTAAATCATCTATCCTTCCGTACAAATTGGTGTTTGTGGTCATGCACTTTGTTGGTGCAGTAGCAGGTTTGAACACTATTTGGGGTATCGGAGACACGGCTATTGCCTTGCTGACGATCCCGAACGTGGTGGCATTACTGTTATTGTCCGGAATTGCGAAGAAGTTGACGGATGATTATTTCAATGCCTTCAAACCTGGAATGACCAGAGACGAGTATCTTTCTGTTGCCCGGTCGCGTGTCAAAAAGCATGAATCCGGATCCGACGTGTAGATAAACCCGGAGAAGAAGATGGAACGGAAGCCCAGCATCTGGCAAGCATTGCTCCCTGTGGGGGTTCTGATCTTTTTGCTGATCGCTTCGGTGAACTTCTTCGGTTCGGACGCATCGTATGGTCCGAACCAGATTGCGCTCATACTTGCTGCTGTGGTGGCTGCGCTGGTTGGGCTACGCCTCGGGTTTACGTGGAAGCAGATGCAGGAAGCCATGGTCAAAGGAGTATCCCTGGCCATGGGAGCGATCTTCATCCTGTTGGTAGTAGGTTCCTTGATTGGTACATGGATCATGGGAGGTATCGTTCCGACCATGATGTACTATGGATTGCAGATACTGAATCCCACTATCTTTTACACTGCCTGCTGTATCATTTGCGCGATTGTAGCAGTAGTATCAGGAAGTTCTTGGACTACGGTCAGCACAATTGGGATCGCGTTGGTAGGGATTGCTGCGGCATTTGATCTGCATTTGGGGATTGCAGCAGGGGCGATCATTTCGGGGGCATATTTTGGAGATAAGCTGTCTCCCTTGTCTGATACCACCAACATGGCGCCTGCCATGGTGGGAACGGAGCTCTTCGTACACATCCGACATATGCTCTGGACGACTGTGCCAAGTATCACGATTGCCTTAATCATCTTTACGGTGATCGGGTTTGTGCAGCAGCCATCGGCGACGGAGGCTTCCAGTCTGTCCGAGATACTGTTAGCCCTGGATAGCAGCTATCATCTGGGGGTGCATCTGCTTATTCCGGTAGTTATCGTACTGTTTCTGATTTACAAAAAGATGCCAGCTTTCCCCGCACTTCTTATCGGTGCACTGATGGGTGGGATCACTGCAATGATTTTTCAGCAGGAGGTCGTAACGAATTTTGTAAACGAACCTGATATGCCACGAATACTGGTGCTGTTTAAGGGATTCTGGATGGTCATGTTTGGCGAGTTTACCGCAGATACGGGTAATGAGGCGCTCAATGATTTGTTGACCCGGGGTGGGATGGTAAGCATGTTGGATGTAATCTGGCTTGTCGTTTCGGCGATGATGTTTGGTGCCGCGATGGAAATGACTGGTATGCTGGCGGTGATCACAAAAGTGATTCTCGGGGCTGCCCGCAGCACGGGCAGCTTGATTTTGGCTACGCTGTGCACCGCACTGGGACTCAATATTATTGCTGGTGACCAGTACATCTCTATTGTAGTACCTGGTCGTATGTATCGGGCGGAATTTGAGAAGCGGGGCCTGCACCCAAAAAATCTTTCCCGTGCTTTGGAGGATTCAGGTACGCTCACCTCTGCGTTAATTCCCTGGAATACGTGTGGGGCATTTATGGCGGCTACGCTCGGTGTACCCACATTGTACTACTTGCCGTTCGCTTTCTTCAATTATACCAATCCGGTTATCAGTGCCATTTACGGGTTCACCGGGTTCACAATCATCCCTTTGGAGGAAGGCGAAACTGGCGATAGCGACTGACTGTTTCCATCTGAGACAGCTCTGTCCTCCACCTCAACCCGGACACATTTCCAGGGTGGCAAATCTGATTAGGCATGCAGCATGCGTGTGTCTCAGTTATTCCCAGTTCGCGCCTAGCCTGAATTCCTGCACGGTTATTACCCTGCATTTCCAAGAGCAGATACAGTGATGACGTCAGACATAGTCCAGGATCAATTCCCGGTTGTGTAACCAGGGGATACTGCCTTGTGAGCCGATATAGCCGGCCTGTCGGAGTGTGTTGTTGTGGGCCCGACGCGTAAAACGTACCGTGATGTTTTCGGGGGTGGTTTTCACCTCGGCGGGCGCATTGACAAATAGCCGGAAGATCTTTTTAGCCTTGCATTTAGTGTAAGCGGGCCCCAACCTTTTGGCCAGCATGCGGTAGAGTGCGCTGCCGATCAGCGTTAACTGTAAATCCACATCAATGCGTAAAGGCACCGCGGCCGACAGCGCATCCATGTGGAAGAAGTTGACCGATTCTTCAATGGCATTTTCGATCAGCATGCGCCGGGCGTAACGGTCAATGAGTTCACCTTTGCGCGTGATGGTATCATTGGTGATCAGGAAGGTGGGTTTATCCCGTCCCAACCCCAGGATGGACAGCTGTCGGACCGGACACGAGCAATGACGTAATTGTACGGTCTCTTCCATCACACGTGGCCTGCGGTAGGCGCGGCCAATGTTATGAAGTCTGACGGTTTGCCAAGCCTCAGCGGACTGCGCCTGGGCTTGTCGTACGAGGCCTGGGAACCGGCGTCTGACGGTCAGAAAGCGAATGCCCCGATCGTTGAGCTTGCCCAGATTGGCATAGGTGGTGAACCGGCTGTCAAAGACGAGTTCCGCCGGATTCTGCCCGGTACGCTTGTGCCAGTTTTCAACGAACGTCAACACGGCGTCCTTAGACGTTTCCCGGGTGATGGTCGCATCCGCGAAGACCAGGGCGCGTTGATGGGCATCCCGAGCCACCAGCGCCAGAATGCCCCGCTGCCGCCGACTCCGCTTGGACACATAATGGGATTGTAAGGGCTCCAGATGGCCATGGTAGGGGATCGTGTGAAAGTCCAGGTCCATAGAACCGTCCGATGCCATCATGCGCGGCTGCGACCGGGCATACCAGGTATCCATCAACCTATCCAGATGCGTTGCATCTACCCGGGTGCTGTATTCGGTCAGGGTAGACTTTTTGGGCATTTCATTCAGTCCGGCAAAGAAGGACAGGCCCGCATCCAGGATATAGGGCATCACATGACTGGGACGTTCAATGCCCCATAGCTTGAGCGCCAGTAGGGCCCGGATCATACAAGCGGCCGGCAGTCGCTCCGATCCGGGCATATGGGCCACCGCTGCGGTCAGGTCCGTATCCACCATATCGCGGGCAAACAAAAACAGCCCGCCAAACCGGGTCTGGAAGGTACCGGTGCCGACCTTGAACTGGCGTACATCGGCCGGTGCCGCGGGTATGGGTCTCGGATCACGGCTATAGAAGCGGCGCCGGAGTCTGGACAGTCCTGCGTCACGAATCACCCGGCCAATGGTATTGATACCGGCAGGGATAGATTCTTCTTTGAGGCGGCGGTGTATCTCCTGGTTGGTCAGCTGTTCTTCGTTGCGCAGCGCCAGGATTCGTGCGTCCCGGTCCGCCTTTCTGGGCCGTTTGGGTTTGGGTTTGGGCGTTGGCACAGTATCTCGAAAGTGATCAATGACGGGACTTGTGCGCAGCTTTGAGACCAGGTTGGCGACATGGCCCCTGGTGTACCCGAAGCGATCGGCGATGGCCTCATACGAGAGGCCCTCCACGAAATAGGCCCGCAGCACTTCATACCGTATGTGGGCGGTGGAGGTAGGCTTCAGGAATAGCTCTTTGAGGTCTGTCATTACAAACAAGGTGAACAGTGATAATACACCAATATATGAAAAATATACTATAAGATGCAAGTATGGTCTGAAATATTCTCAATAGCCAGGAATAAACCGCAAACGGGGCTAAATAGCCTTATAATTGCAGTTACATGATGGTAGCATAAATCATATAATATATTGGTATAGTATCACTATACAACTATATAGTGATGATTATCTGGTACTAAATCAGGTACGAAAAGGGCACTTTGGGGACTATAAAGACCAGATTCCCGGCTAAACTCTCACAGGAAAGACCCGCCTTGGAAATGCAGGTTACGGTATGACAAACTGGTGTAAAGAATTGGGGTAGGAGACAAAAAAAACGGCATGGGATATGTGTCTCACGAATGCCAAATGTCAACTAATTTTGTTATCACGCCCTCCGGCATCCATAGCCCCGAAAAAATGCCCAAGATGGGATTAGGAGAATTCTGTATCTTCTGTGTCGCTACGCGTGACAAACTTGGGCATAAATCGCTTTGGCCGTGCGCCGTGGAAAGGCGCTTTCCTGTGGCGGGTGCGAATCCCGCCCAACACCTGTCGCTCCGGTTGGTAGCGGCCTTAGCGTATTATGGAGGTAACGAAATGATATGAAGCACTGAGGTTTAACGGGCTACGCGAGTAGCTTAGCGACCATGCGGGCCGGAACGTGCAGTAAACGTCGAGCAGGCCTCGAAACGATCAATGTGAGTGTCGACCTTCCGGTCATATGGGGAAGACTGGCACGTTTTGGGAAGCGAGCGACAAGCGCACCAGAACGGCTCACCGGGGTACTGGCGCTGGCACGCATGGAAGATCAGGGAAGTAGCAACACGGGAAGCCCTGTCGGTGCTGAGGCACACGGCAACCGGAACTCCGTAAGGAGCAGGCCGGGCCGTCAGGGTGGCGGAGTGGTCCGTAGTACCGTAGACGCGGGGTAACGCCTGTTGAGGAAAGGGACCGCAGGGTTGGAGGGCAGATAATAAGGACAAAGGGCATCGGAAAATGGCAACGCCTAATATCTGGGAAAATGTCAGTGCGTCCGGCATCTGCACATGCATAAGTGAAGGGATCGTCAAGGCGACGGTGCTGGCGGGGCGTAGCGAGGCCCGTCCGCATGTCATGCGAAGTTGGTCTGTCCGCAGGCAATGTGCCATTGTCTGCATAACAGGCAGGACTGTACTGAGGCATGGTAATCCGAGTACGAGCCGCATGATCCACCTGGATAGCCGGGTGCGGGAAACCCGCACGCCCGGTTCGGAGAGCAGGGGGCCGGAGACGACTTACGGGAGCCTGACTGAGGGCCAAAGCGAAAGCGATGGAATTGCCACAGGACCCTAAGAGCACCGCGCCGGCCCCTTGACTCTACGCTATCAACTGGAGCAATAATTACTGGGGGGAGGGGCGCACCCACTGGGAAAAGTGCCTTTCCGAGAGTAACGGGGCGAGGAGTGGTATATGGAAGTTTGCAAACAGAAATTTATAGAGGCGCATGATGAGAATATATTGCTCCATGGATGCGGATTGGCATGTTAAATATGCCCACGAGTACATACAGAATCTTTACGACCACCTTCTGATGACCGGAAACGCGTCGTCGTCGAGACTTGACGCTATTGAGTATTGGCCGATTATTTGTGACTGCTACACGGGGATTGAGCAAACCATGAAATTGTTGCTCCAGAAAAATGGTCAAACCCCTAAGAAGACACATGATTTAGAGAGTCTTTACCAACAACTCCAATGCTCGCAATGGAGCGTGATCAACGAATATTACCGGGTATATCAAAGTCTGTACAGTCACGAATTATGTAGTATTCCCCTGGATGCCGCAGATAAATTTATAAGTCACATTAACAAAGGATATGCGTCATGGCGCTACATTTTGATCGAAAAAGATCAAGAAATCCCTGCCGTGAATGTGGGCTTCATGCTTGAAGTTTGGCGGGCACTCGTGCGTCTCGTTTCGGAGTATAACCCACCCCGGTTGGACCAGCGTGTAATAATTTATTTTCAGGAGTTTTTTGAGAAAACCGAACGCGACCTATGGCGTGAGCTTGGAGAGTATCCCGAAGAATACAGGGGAGTAGCATCCGATGCCATCCGCACTTGGGTAAAACAACAAGGCGGGGATATGACTGCTGGATTTCGGCTATACAAATACAATCATTCCGGGGAAATTAGGGACACCCAAACGGTGGTGCAGAAGATTCTGTACCAGTCTGCGAAAAACGCCATTGAACGGTTACAGTCACCCAAAGAACACTCACCGGGGTGGAAAAGATGGCGGAGACAGGAGATGTTGGATGTGTACAGCGCAATCCATTCCAAGGGGTTAACATGGGACAAGAACCGCGAGGTATTTGAATATGCCTCTCCATGACGTTCTTTGTTGAGATCTATTTCGCGGGTGATTTTTCCTGTTTTTGAGACAGACATCAGATGGAATGTTGGACTGTCCCATAACATATTGTCGGCCCCCGAATATCGCCATCCCCGTTTCATCAAAGTGAACGAATTTAATACAATATTCTTGCAAGATCACCAGTAGGAAGCTGACAACTGGTGTTGGGATATTTCACGAATGCCACACACTACATCGGTCAGGCCTTCTAAGGAGCATCATTTTCATTTCTCTGGGGCTATCACTCCGGTAAGAGTGTTACTAGGACATATTGTTCGCCAAGCAGCGATCGTGCTGCCTTACGTATGTCATCAGCTGTCAGTTCGTCAACTAGTACCTCATAGCGGTAGATATCAAGATAATCCTCGTCCGTGTTATCGAAATAAAACTGAATCTGGTCGAGCCAAAACCCGTTAGTTTCTAGACTGGTTTCACGGATGCGGAGATGTTGAGCCTTGATGCGATCCAGGTAAGATGTCAGATCAAGATCGTTCTGAATCCGTGCAATATCGTCGAATACGGCCTCGGTAAGTTCTTCTGCTCGGGCGGGATCACATCCGAAGAAGATGCTCAGCGTGAATTGGCCGTCAGGAAGGCGGGTTGAACCTGCCTGTACAGATGCGCTATAGATCCCAGCCCGGTTTTCGCGTAACTCCTCTCTCAGCCGTATGTCCAGTACATCAGAAAGCGCGCGTAGTATGTATCTGTTATTTCGTGTGTAGTCAAAGTCGCCGTGGAAGATGATGGCTACCCGTGATTGGGGATCCTGCCCCTTGTACACCTGACGTACAACAGGGCCTTTTGGAAGATCCGGGGCTACATTGCGCCAGGACTCGTCCCGAGGAGTTTGGGGTAATGCCCCCAAATACTGAGCTACCAAATCACGCACCGCCGTCGAATCCAGATTGCCTATCAGGATGAAGGTGAAGTCATCCATATCGGCAAAGCGGTCCAGGTAGATATCCAACGCATCATCAGCATTAAGGCCGTTGATTTGATCGGCGCTTAGCAGCTTGTAACGAGAGTTGTCAGGGTAGAAGGCAGTAAACAGTGTATCCTGAAATGCTGCCCCGGGCGTGTTAACACGCCCTTCCAGTTGCGCGAGTTGACTATTCTTGAAAGATTGGAGTGAAGAGTTGTCGATGCGGGGAGAGGTGGCATACAGGTAGATCAGTTGAAAAAATGTCTCCAGATCTTCGGGAGTAGAACGGCCTCTGAAGCCCTCGGAGTAATCGCCAATGAATGGCGATACCCGGACGAATCGGCCCGCAAGTTTCCGAACTAGTGCAGACTGATCGAATGTACCCACTCCGCTACGGCCGACCAGGGCTGGAGCGATGCTCGCAGTAAAATATTTGTTGTCTTCTATGAGAGAACTCCCTCCATGGCTAAATGCGGACAGCAGGATTTCGTTGTTTCTGAAAGTGGTTGGTTTCAGTATTACCCGTATGCCGTTACTAAGCGTGAGGATATGGATCCCCAGTGTGTCAATTGTTGATTCATGGATAATACGACCTCCGATAGGTAATTCGTCAATAAGTGGGTGATCCGTATCCTCGTCTGCAAGTGGTGCCGTTTCCTGGGACCAGGCATCGTCTAGGAGGGCAACCAGATCATCCTCCGTGGGGGGAACAAGGTCTGCTACATCGGGCAGTGTGACGATTATTGCACGGGATTCAGGCCTAAGCTGCTCATGAATTGATGCATGCAGTTCCTCCAGAGTAATACTGTCCATCAGGTCACGCACGAGATTCAGTTGAGTCTCTGCATGCATTACCGGACTGTCGTTCAAAAAATGGTTGACCAGTCGGGCGGCATATGTGCTACTTGGCGTGTTTTCCTGATCATTGGCGGCGCGCTCGTAGGCTTGCAGCAGGACCCTCTTCTGTCTATCGAACTCACCTGCGGTAAAACCATGTTGCAACATTCTTGCAGCCTCTGTTATGAAGCCTCTGAAGCCGGAAGTTATACTGTCCGGTACCACCTGTGCAGCCAGGCTGTGTGTACGTAGAGGTCGAACAATGGAATTGGTGGTTAGTCGCCCCCATAGAAATGATGAACTCGTGCCATCCCTGGCAACCTCTGCAAGACGGCGGTTAAATATTCCACCGGTCAGTCGTTCAACCAGGTATCTCCGGTAATCTGCCTGTGTGTAGCGTGGCGCAGCAGGGTGCCGGTGCATGATTTCGAACTGTACAGATGGGATCTCAGGATCGGTTATGACCTTGTACACGGGTTCCTCCGACAGTGGAATGGCAAAGGTGGGGCGATCAAGCGTGGAGGTGGGTTGCTCCCAGTCAGCGAAATGTTCTTGGACTAATTCTTTTGCGGTATCGACTGGCAAATCACCCACAACGACGATTGCCATAAGGTCCGGTCGGTACCATAGGTCATAATATCGTCGAACAGCATCTGGCTGTCCTTCCTGTATAGATAGTGTATCTCCAATTGGGAGGCGCGCTTCGTATTGTGAGCCTTGGAGTATTACGGGGATAATCTGATCACGTGTACGACCGGCAGCTCCACGCCCACGACGCCATTCTTCCAGGATTACACCGCGTTCGGCATTGATTTCTTCGTCGGACATGGTAGCATGCTCAGCCCACTCCCGAAGCACCGCGAATCCTGTTTCAACGATCTGCATGCTGTCAGTCGGCACTTCCAACATATAGACGGTTTCGTCGAAGGAGGTGTAAGCATTGAGATCGGCTCCAAACCGCATTCCCACTCGTTCGAAGAACGAAACGAGCTCCTGACGGGGGAACCGTGCTGTACCATTAAAGAGCATGTGCTCAACAAAGTGTGCGAATCCGCGTTGATCATCTTCTTCAAGAATGCTGCCCGCATTGACGACCATGCGTAATTGCGCCCTGTCCTCAGGTTCGTTGTTTTCCAGAATGTAGTAGGTTAGTCCGTTGGCGAGCGTATCAATGTGTACCCGTGGATCCATTTGGAGGGGTTGCCCATGTACACTCAGAACACATGCGGTAATGCTGAGAAAAATCAATAGGGAGCGAACCCGTATCATTGCATGGTATGAATTGAATCTACCCCCTCTAAGGTCATGAAGACAAGATGGTTTCACTGTTCCCAGATGTTAATTCTTCTGTTCGCTATTGTTATTTCCGCGTGCAGTGAGGATGTGCTGCTTACTTTTGAAACCACAGGTGGGGATAAGCTACGCCCACTGGCTATCGTTACTTTTGCAGTAGACTTGGAGAGGGGGACCTATATGGCACGCGATCATACGGGTAAGCGCGCAGCCTTACAGGTGGACGGGGAAGGTAGGGCTACGTTCCTGGTCTCACGGGCACTGCCTGGTGCCACTACAAGGTGGACAGTCAGACTGGATCAGAACGGAACCTCGAATGTTGAGGCAGTCAGTAGGGGAAATGCCATTCTGATCAGGGCTGATGGACGGGATGTTGTAGCATACCGTGCAGCGAAGGGGGCTATGCCCCGTGAAGATATACCGGAAGTCTATAATAGGGATGGCTACCTGCATCCGGTATGGACCCCTAGTGGCCGTATCGTTACGGATGACTATCCGCCGGATCATATCCATCACCATGGCATTTGGGCAGCTTGGACCAACACGATCTTCCAAGGACGAACACCGGACTTCTGGAATATGGGGCGTGCTACCGGGCGTGTTGAGGTTGTGGCACTGGACAGTATATGGAGCGGAGTGGTCCACGCAGGGTTGAATGCTCGTCATAGATATGTGGACATGATTAATGAAGAGGTCACAGCGCTGAATGAAGTCTGGCACGTGCAAGTGTACAGGACGCCGGACGATATAAATATTCTAGATCTCTCACTGACTCAGGTAGCGGCAACCGACAGTGTACTTGCACTCCCCGAGTACAGGTACGGTGGTGTTGGTGTTCGCGGGCATAGGGATTGGGTCGGAGAAGAAGGTACAGAGTTCTTTACTTCTGAGGGGCTAACGCGTGAAAATGGACATGCTACTCGCGCGCGCTGGTGTCATATAGGTGGGATAGTAGATGGAGAGCGGGTGGGCATTGCCGTTCTTAGCCATCCAGATAATCATGAGTCCCCCCAACCGATGCGGATTCATCCAACTGAACCATTCTTCAACTTTGCACCTACCCAGGCAGGTCTATTTAAAATCACATCAGATGAGCATATGACTTGGAAATATCGGTTTGTAACTTATGACGGGGCGTATGATCAGGATCTTCTTGATGCATTATGGGAGGACTACGCCAATCCACTAACTGTCCATATCATTCGTTGAACAGCTTATGAATTACCATCGGCAGCAGCAGTATGATGCCATTGTGGTTGGCTCGGGAATGTCTGGAGGATGGGCTATGATGGAACTCTGTCGACTTGGTCTCAAGACCTTGGTTCTCGAGCGCGGACGAATGGTGCGTCATGGTCTGGACTACATTACTGAACACAAGGCACCTTGGGAGCTTCCGCATCGGGGACGTGTTCCTCCCGCCACCGTGCGCGAAGAATATCCGGTACAAAGCAAAACGTATGCGTTCTCCGAGGCCACCCGTCATTTCTTTATGCGTGACTCGGAGTATCCGTATGTCCAGGATGAGCCCTATACGTGGATACAGGCCAATGTAGTTGGTGGAAGGTCATTAATGTGGGCACGTCAGAGCTATCGACTAAGTCCCATGGATTTTGAGGCTAACCTGGAGGATGGTAATGGCGTGGATTGGCCGATTCGGTATGCTGATTTGGCTCCCTGGTACGATCATGTGGAAAGAACCATTGGTGTGAGCGGACAAGCGGAAGGCTTACCGCACCTGCCGGATGGGATCTTCCAGAAGCCTATGGCCATGAACATTGTAGAACGAGTGCTCAAAGAGCGGGTGGAGGCGCATTTTCCTGAGAGAACAGTCACAATAGGGCGGACTGCTACACTCACGGAACCGCTGGGGGATCGAGCCGCATGTCATTATTGCGGGCCGTGTGAGCGAGGTTGCTCTACCGGTTCATACTACAGCACACTTAGCGTTGCGCTTCCAAGAGCAAGGGAGACAGGGAATCTTACACTTCGACCGAATAGTCTTGTGTGCGGAGTCAATTATGATGAAGCTGCGAACAGGGCGACGGGAGTAGATGTGATCGATACGGAGTCAGGGGAGCGAATAACATTTACGGGGCGGCTGATTTTTTTGTGCGCTTCCTCAATGAACACCGCTCGTATAATGCTCCTTTCGGCTAGTCGAAGCTTCCCGGATGGTATTGCAAATACCAGTGGAGCACTTGGTCATTACCTCATGGATCATCACTATCATGTAGGGGCTGGGGGATCGTTTGACGGATACACTGATCGATATTACCAGGGGAATCGCCCGAACGGAATATACATTCCGAGATTTCGCAATTTGGGACCGGAAACACGTCATCCCTCATTTGTACGGGGGTACGGCTTTCAGGGAGGAGCCAGTCGACAGGGCTGGTCTCGTGGCAATAGTATGACCGGATTTGGGAGTGAGTTTAAGCACAGCCTGCGCGAGCCAGGCCGCTGGACTTTGGGATTGGGGGGCTTTGGTGAAACGTTACCACGGTACGATAATTACTGCATGCTGGATACTTCGGTACTCGATCAGTGGGGTTTACCCGTGCTTAAATTCCATGTGACCCGGGATGAAAATGATCGGGCCATGCGCGAGGATATGATGGAGACTGCTGCAGAAATGTTGGAAGCAGGTGGCGCAAAAAATGTCTCTACTTATGACGCAAGGCAGGATGCTCCTGGTTTAGGCAATCATGAAATGGGCGCTGTCCGAATGGGGCGTGATCGCGCTACCAGTGTACTGAATGCGCATAATCAGTGTCATGATGTACATAATTTGTTTGTAACCGACGGTGCATGTATGACTTCGTCTGCATGCCAGAACCCATCCCTCACTTACATGGCGTTAACTGCACGCGCATGTGATTATGCTGTTCGGCAATTGTCGGACGGTTCACTATAGCTAGAACCGATATTTATAAATGCCACTCCCAACAGTGATTGCATGCATGTTGACGAGGGATGACCTGGCGAGGCTCCGGGAGAAATGCATGGTCTATGTAAGACCGATGATGGTTCCGGTTGCTGACGAACATATCGGAAATGCATTAGCCATAGTCACTACACCGTATGATCGAGTTAACTCCGAATTTCTTCACAGAGCCCAGAATCTCGAACTTGTAGCGCAGTTTGGAGCAGGAACTGACAACATTAACCTCAAAGCTGCCAGGGCGCATGGTGTCATGGTCACCCATACTCCCAAGGTAACTGCAACATCAACTGCTGAGTTGACCATGGCCCTGATACTTTCGCTGACACGCCGTCTGCCCGAGGCAGGACATGCACTTGGCCGGGGACCAGAGGCAATGCCATTAGGAGTGGGGCTTGCTGGCAAGAAACTTGGCATTATAGGCTTGGGACATATAGGATATGCGGTAGCGCGTCGGGCACATGCGTTTGGGATGAAGATCTTTTATCATAATCGAAAACCGGCCAATCCGACGATTGAGCGCGAAACCACTGCGACGTTTTGCAGCTTGGAGGAGTTGCTCACAATAAGTGATGTTGTAACGCTACATTGTGATCTTAACCCGGACAGTCATCAGTTGGTGGACGCGAAGGCCTTGGCTCTTATGAAAAGCACAGCGATTCTCATCAATACAGCGCGTGCTGGGGTCGTAGACGAAGTCGCTCTGGCACGGGCAATTACATCAGGGCAATTAGGAGGTGCAGGATTGGATGTATTTAGTCCAAATGTATTAGATACTCTCCGTAATCACCCGAGAGTTGTACTGACGCCACACTCTGGAACAGCAACTACGGAAACACGCATTGCTATGTCTAACATGGTGGTCGAGTCAATTTTAAGTTTCCTCAACGAAGATGTTAAGGTTCCAAATCGCAAGATTTGAGGCATGTTCCCTGGCAAGGATTTGTTTTACAGTTCTGATTGCCTTGTTGCTTGGCTCAAAACCGGATGTAGTTTGGGGGCAGGCGGATACGGTTAATTTGGTAGTTGTGCTGAATGGCCTTTCAGAAGGCGATGCGGACGTTTTGGTTGCCCATGCGGAGGATTACCTGGAGCTTGCTTTATTGGAGCAACCTCGCCGATACACGCGATCACAAGCACTATATGTTCTACGTGAGTTCTTTCGAGAGTATGCACCTGCGGGTTTTGAGCTTGATCGCAGCATGACACAGGGGGAGGAGTGGTGGCTTACAGGACGCTATACTGTTCGTGATGGGGATCATGTCCTTCGTTTTTACTTACGGTTTGGAGGCTCCTATCCGGCGTTTAGGCTCATGGCAATACAAGTAATCCGTTCCTGATGTGGGATATGTTTCAGCAAAGGATGTTTGTCGTAATAGCCGGATTGCTTCTGCTAATCGTTGGTTCATCGTGGATTGGGCAACGGGTACATGTGCGATCTGTTGGTCAGGGAGTAGACTCGCGCCAGCAGGAGGCTGTAGCAGCTGCAGAGGAGTTGCTATTATCTGAATTTGCTGCTACTCAAGAGGCGATGCAGGTCCTTGCGGCCGAAGCGGCAAGGGTAGTTGACAGCCGCTCTGTTCCATTCAGGAGCGTGCCTGATCCTTTGTTGACCAAGGAGTTGACCCATATTACCGTACCGGAACAGGGGTCTCTGTCAATCTATGATATGTACATGCGATTGGTCGCGTGGCGAGGAGAGAGTATTCCATTCGCTGAGGGAGAGACACTTGATCGCCCCCGGTGGAGCATCATACGGGATGATGATTGGCGCATCGCACTGGTTCTCTGGGAGCCCCTCCATGCGGGGGATGCTGAAGTTGGCAGCATCCGTGTTACGCAAAACCTCTTTGCAAGAGCACCTGTACGGAATTCGGTACTGGACAATTATGACATTACAAACACTTGGACACGCCGGACAGGGTTGGACGTTCAGGTGGATTATGGAGGTGATCTTGGTGAAAACACACTTCGATCTATAGACGGGGGAGTATTGGGAACATACACCGTGACCCCACCGACCGAGGCTAAATTGATTGCTGCGACTGCAGCATTTTACGACAACCTGATGGCGGCGGGGATGGCGCTGCTAGTTCTTTGGCTTGTCTGGGGTACTTGGCGATGGTACAGGAGTGCCCCGAAGCTGTATAGCTTTATGACCTTTGCGGTTGTTCTGGGTTTGGGGCGTATTGCCTGGCTCTACCTGGAAGTACCGGCAAGGTATCAGACAGGTAAAGCTCCGTTCAGCCCATTATTTGATCCTGTACACCTTGCCTCTACGGTGGGTGGCGGGCTAATGCGCACGACAGGCGATTTGCTTATTGGAGCACTATGTGTTTTGATTCTGGGATTTGCAGTGCTTCGCTACGCCAACGCATACTCAAGCTCATCTACACAGCACAGGAGTGCTGTCTGGGTTCGTCTTGGGAGTGGTATTCTATTAACTCTTGCGTTGGCGTTAATGCTGGCCGCTGTTGTACAGGCAAGTGTTTTGGATTCTACGCTCAGTTATACAGGGCGCAGCACCCTTCTGCCAAGCTCTCTGGAGTTGGTCGTATATATATCTCTCGTGCTCATAACACTGGGGTCGGTACTTATAGCGATCGGTATGCTTCATACGGGAATGGAGATGCGCCCCAGTCGCGCTTGTTTAGTTTCTCTGTGCACGGTTGCTGTCGGGATCATCGCAGTATTGGGGTGGCTGCAGTGGGGCTCCTGGATACTTAGTCTGGGTTTATTGTCTGTCTGCCTGTACGTTGCAGCAAGGACAACAAGAGGTGGGCGTATTTACGAATGGCTCTCTCTGCGGCGGGCAGTGCCGGTAGTTCTGGGTATTTGTCTACTGCTTTATCCCACCTACTACGACGGTTTAGATAAGCGCAAGCGGGATCGGGTTGCGTACGCTGTAGAGACTTTTGATCGGGGCAGCGATCGTGGGGTATCCCTGGCTGTACACGAAGTTGTCGAAGAAGTATTCCAAAGACCAGAGTTGCACAGTGCACTAGCATCTGGTGGAGATATCGCCAGTGAAGCAGAGCAATTGCTAGAAGGCACACTTCTTTCTTCACTGGGTGCATATGACGCCAGTCTGACCTTTCTGTCAGCGAGCGGTGACGAGCTTTACAGTATCGGCAGCGTTTCCGCTACAACATCTCCCGAAGCCACGAAGATGCTTTGGGCAGAGTTGAGAGTGGGAATAGAACTGAGCTCAAGCAATTATGGATTTGTTGAACCGCAATCGTCTGGTGCTGCCCGGTATCAGTACGCAGGGTTGGCCCCATTGGGAGACGGATGGGTTCTTGTGCGAGCGCAGCCTCATATTGTGTCTGAGGAAGCCAATACCCCACTCCTGAGGGTTCTTTTGTCTTCCGGTTATCTGGACCTTTACGAAGACTTATCGCTGGCTTCCTATAGCGATGGACAATTAACCCGCACGTTCGGCCGCCGATTTGCCAAGTACAGACTGGATCCTGAGATTGCAGCAGAACTGACCCCGCAAACATCGCAATGGAGGCAGGAGTCGGTGGGAGGTGGTAGTTCATATCTGACTTATTACCTCCGCAGGAACAGTCAAGTCGTAGCTGCCCGAATGACAACGGATGGCGCGTTTGACCATCTCTATTACTTGCTCCGCCTGGTGGCTGGTGGATTACTCTTATGTATTCCGTTTTGTACAGTCGGATATATCATGCAGTGGAGGGCCGGTCTCTTTCCGCGAAAGCGTGTGCGGTACCAGGATAAAGTGATGAATGCATTTTTCCTGGTTGGCGTTATCGCAGTAATCCCCGTCGGTATTGCCGGATACAATGTTGTGGCCGAAGAGAATGAAAAAGCAGTTCAGAGCTGGCTTCGGCAGCATTTGGAGCGGGTTGAGTCTACTCTCGTACCGGAAAGAAGGTTGGGAGAGAACAATGTTGATGCGCTGGAGCGCATCAATATTGATTCCTTATCTGCTCGTGTTGGACTGGACCTGAATCTGTATCGCGATACAGAGCTTATAGCGGCGAGCCGACGCCAGCTGGTGGACGATCGAATAGTGGACACTCGGCTTCCAGCGGAGGTTTTCAGTGCTATTTACGGCGATGCCCAGCATTTCACATTTGTGGATCACAAGCTTGGGGATTTTGAATACACGGCGGGCTATCGTGCAATATTGGATAACAGCGGAAATCCGGCCTATGTCCTTTCGGTGCCCACGCTTCCGGAAGCTGAGCGAATTGAAGAGGAACGGGCACGGACATTAGCCTACCTGTTTGGTGCAATGTTGGGGCTGGGTATTCTGGTAATGTTTACGGGTTCGGTGCTCTCCCGAGCGTTGGCACGACCAATTGCCAGATTACAGGAGGGCTTACAGGAAGCAGCGCAAGGTAAATTTGAACGTGTATTACCGGTTGAATCGCGCGATGAAGTGGGAGCGCTGGTCAAGACCTTCAATACGATGCAGCGGCAACTCTCGGAAAATAGGCAGAAGCTAGCTAGGCAGGAGCGGCAGTTAGCCTGGCGTGAAATGGCCCGCCAGATTGCACACGAGATTAAAAACCCGCTCACGCCAATGAAACTGTCAATTCAGCATCTCCAGCGCTCATACGAGAACGCGAAGACAGATGCTTCCCGGTTTAGACGACAGTTTGCTCGAACAACAGCGACGCTCGTCGCACAGATTGATTCGCTGGCGCATATTGCCAATGAGTTCTCAACATTTGCCCAGCTTCCCGCTCGCAAAGTTGTAGGCCTTGATTTGCGTGCGGTGATCAGTGAAGCATATGGCCTTATGCGGGCAGAGGCATCCCACAACGTTACATTAGACCTGGCGCTTCCCGAAGAACCTTTGTCTGTTCGGGGAGATCCCAGCGAGCTTCTTCGCACTTATATCAACCTGATCAAGAATGCATTGGAAGCCGTGCGGGACATTGATGAGGGGATGATCACAGTTACTGCCCGGCAGGATGCGGACCAGATAATTACCGAAGTGATGGACAATGGCCCAGGAATTCCTTTGGAGGTTCAAGCCCGGATTTATGAGCCCAGCTTCTCCACAAAAACCAGTGGGGCAGGGCTTGGATTGGCAATTGCTCGGCAGGCCGTTGAGCTGTCCGGTGGGTCTATAAGTTTTAGCACGGAATCGGGACGGGGTACTATAATGCGGATTGATCTGCCACTGAACATAGGGGATGGGTAGACATAGCTGCTGCAAGGGAGGGGCTAAGCGAAAACCGATATCTGGGCGTGCCACAGCAGAGACATCTCGATCCAATTTCCGTGAAATTTTTCGGGGCTGATCCGCCCAGAGGACATATCCCGGGCCAGATTTTATTCTGAACGCTTTGTTCGAACCCATCCCTGCGGTCGGGGTGGCTTCACGCCGCCTTTCGGTGGGCCTGATGCCACCGGTTGAGTTGCTTCTTAACGATCTATCCCAACCGGTGCACATTCGCCGCCATGCCCCCAGCGCGACCTTCCCATGGATATTGGGGTGGCTTTCGCATTTGAGTTAAGCGGACTAATGGCCAGTCTAGTTGCTATTCCCCAGAAAAGTCGCGGAAGCCGAAGTAGTGCAGGACGTACTTAATCTTGGCAGCTTTGCCTGGACCGAAGCCTGGCAAGGCCTTCAAGCGCTTCTCAACCGTTTTGATGGGGGCGCCATCGTTCCATAGGCGCTCAGGCTCGCCGCCATATTTGTCCACGATAATACGGGCAACCTTTTGTGTCGTGTCAGACATCTTGTTGGAGAACCGGTGCACAGCAGGTGATTGAGCAAAAACATCGCGCAGCGCCTCCTCATTCATATTAGCTATAGTCTCCAGGTCCAGGTGCCCCAGACGGTCATATAATCGTTTGGCTCCCGTGAAGGCAATCTCGGCGCGTACACGCTGATCATACAAAAGACCGAGTAGGGCGGCCGTTGGGCTCGCGGCAATAAAGGCGTCTTCGTCCGCATCTCCGGTCAGAGTTCCCTCGGTCATAAACCGATCCATCATTCGTCCGAGACCGCCGCCTACTTTGCTGTAATCAATGTGTTGGAAGTGCATGGTATTTAGATGTTGCTTTTTTTACGCCAGGAAGTGCCGTTCGGGCTGTCCTTGATTTCGATGTTCATAGCTAGTAGTTCATCGCGAATCTTGTCTGCAAGCGTAAAGTTGCGTGTTTTGCGAGCTTCTGAACGTGCTTGGATAAGTTCTTCAATCTTGGCTGTGAGAGGATCTACACTAGATGCTTCTGATACAGTTTGAGCCACTGGGTGATCTACGGACAATATGTGCTTAGTAGAGTGAGCCACCGCCTTATGCGCTTTCGTGGTGGGGACGATTCCCAGTAAGTCCGAAACCCCACTCATGAAGGTGTATGCCCGGTTGTCTAGTTGATCTTTATGGCCGAGGATGGTACGTACTCCATCGAGTGCCTGGGCAATTGCGGCTGGAGAATTAAGATCGTCCAGTAAGGCATTCAAGATAGATTGATATCTATCTTCCAGTGTTTTTCCAATCGTCGATGCTTTGTTATGTCCACGATTATTGACGCTTTCGGCTAATTCGAAAGCTTCTCCAAATCGCAGTACATGTCGCTCGCTATCCCGAAGAGTCGAAAAAGTGAAATTAAAGGGTTTGCGGTACTGGCCACTAATTAGCGCAAGGCGTACGGCCAGAGGTGCGACGCCACGATCATTGATCAATTCTCTCACAGTATGAAAATTTCCTAAGCGCTTGGACATTTTACGTCCCTCCACTTGAAGGAAGCGCGTATGCACCCAATGTCTGGAAAACGGACGTTCGGTCAGGGCTTCTGCTTGGGCAATCTCGCATTCATGGTGAGGGAAGATCAGGTCTTCTCCACCAGCGTGCAGGTCAATCTGCTGTCCAAGGTAAGCCTGGGCCATGACTGAGCATTCAATATGCCATCCGGGGAATCCCCAGCCCCAGGGACTGTGCCACTGCATGAGATGCTCGGCATCTTTTTTCCACAGTGCAAAATCACGTGGATCCTTTTTTTCGGGGTCCACCACAACATCTCGGACTGCGAGCTCGAGGGCCTCGGCTGCTTTGTTGCCTGACAGGCTACCGTAATTCGGGAAGCTTTCGACAGAAAAATAAACGCCGGACGAAGTCTGATACGCAGCGCCGCAGGCCAGCAGTTGCTCGATTGTCTGAATCTGCTCTCGAATATGCTCGGTTGCTCGTGGTCGGACATCTGGCTCCAAGAGATTCAAGATATGCCAGTCAGATTGCAGGGTTGAAGAATAGTGACGACTGAGATCCCAGACATTGGCGAACCGTTGGCCTTCTTTGGATTGCAGTCCGCGTGCCATGCGGTCCTCGCCGGACGGATCCATGGTATCGTCATCAGTTAGATGCCCAACGTCCGTGATATTGGTCACATAAGTGGTCTTCCAGCCAATTGCTCGTGCAGTTCTTAGTATGAGATCTGCGGTCAGAAAAGAGCGGAAGTTTCCGATATGCGCATAGGAGTAGACAGTCGGCCCACAGCTGTAGAATCGCAAATGACCGGGTTCAATTGGAACCAAGGGTTCAACCCGGCCGGTCAGTGTATTGAAAAGTCGAAACTCCTTATCCATGATGACGCTACGAAGCGTCATGTGTAACGTAATTATTGGGCCTCGGTGCCACTGAGAGCGGACTCAATACCATGACTGAGGATCATTCGGAGGTAAATTGTTACAGCGTTCGCAAAGCCTGGCAGATCACTCAGGCGCATGCCCCACAGATCGTCACTGGATAGAACATCCTCAACAAAGTCAGGAATCATTTTATCGTCTGTCGGCCACCAATCGAAAAATCGCTCTGCATGATCATCATGGATAGGGTACAATTGATCCTTCAGCTCGCCATATACTATGCCTTTTGATTGCGAGGCGCCCCGCATGAAGCGGAGCCATGCGGCAAACCCGAGTGCTATACGTTCTGGTGTTGGTCCATCGGGATAGCGTGCATAGTGATCAAGCAATGTCGGTACAGCCCGGTGTCGCAGTTTTGTTGTTGACTGCAGTGTAATATCAATCAGTCGATGATACATATACGGGTTTCTCCAGCGCTGGAGTACTTCGTCGATATACGGATTTACGGTATCGGGATCCACAGGGAGTACCGGTCCGATTTCGTGTCGCAAGAGTGATTCAATAAAGCTGCTCACCGCAGGATGATTCATATTGTCTAGGACGGTCTGACATCCTGCAAGGAGCCCTACAGGAACGGAAAGCGTGTGTGCCCCATTGAGGAGCCTGATCTTTCGAGTGCGGTAGGGGGCAATATCCGGGGCGATTACAATTCCGTCAGCACCCTCAGCAAAGCCCAGCCGGGAGCGCAAGGTCTTGTCGCCCTGAATTGCCCAAATCCGGTAAGGCTCACAAACAGTAAGCAGCTCGTCGGTATATCCCAGATGTTCGTAGGCTGCATCCAGTTCGGCTTTGCCCGGCAAGCCTGGTACGATTCGGTCTACCAGAGAATTACAGATCAGGTTTGAATGCTGTACCCAATCCAGGAAGCGCGTTCCCAGCTCCCAACGGTGTGCCTGCTCAATGATCAGGCTACGCAACAGATCACCATTGTTATCAATCAGTTCGCAGGGTAGAATAACAAGGCCCTTTTTGGGGGCATAACCAAAAAATTCTGCACGCGCAAACAGCAGTGCACATAGTCGTCCGGGGTAAGACTTCGGAAATGCCAATGTATCGCCTTCCTGCAGAGAGAGACCGATTTCGGTGGTGTTAGAAAGGATTACTTCCAGGTCAGCGCTACGTGCGATGGTAAGCACTTTATCCCAGCCATCGCTGGCTGCCAGAACGCGGCTGATCGCTGTGACCGTACGAAATTCATCAATAGATTTGTTCTCTGCGTATCCCCGAGTCCACAGGGTGTAGCGTTCGTTCTGTTTTTTAAAGAGCTCTACGCGACCGCTGGGTGTTGAGGCAACCATAACGATAAGACCGTCATAGTGTCCAGCGTTTATAGCTTCGTCAATGAAGCAATCCGCGAATGCTCGCAGAAAGCGACCAGTTCCGAACTGCAATATTCTTTCGGTCCGAGGAAAAATCTCCTGTTGGCCATTGACCCGGGAGCCGCGTGTGTTTGTCCTAAACGACATAGAAGCCTCGTTTTCTTTGCGTTTGTTGCACGAAGATAACTAATTCGGTGCCCCCAGCCCTTGCCTTTTATGTTCGTCGAGAAACGTTCCTATGCCTTGGAGGGGCTGTACGAGGCATGGTCTGCAATCCATCCTAGGCCCAGTTGTAGCAATCAGAAGTGGAGACCCTTAGGCCCCTCCCATAAAATCGTCAATTCAGAGGTTTTGCACGAAGTTGTCACGTCTGCGTTCTGTTATTTTAGGAAGAGGTTAGGGAGCCATAGGCTAAGATCCGGGACGTACGTGACCACCATGAGTGCTATGATCATTGCAATAAAAAAGGGCATTAGAGGGCGTGTCACACGAGAAATCCCTGTCCCGGCCACGCCGACCCCTACGAACAGCACACTACCCACAGGGGGAGTACAGAGTCCTATGCAGAGGTTCAATACCATAATGATTCCAAAGTGAATCGGATCAATTCCGAGCGTAACTGCAATGGGTAGAAATATTGGTGTAAATATGAGGACGGCGGGCGTGATATCCATGAAGACACCCACGCAGAGTAGGATCACATTGATGAGCAAAAGGATGACGATACCATTATCCGTCAGTGCCAAGAGTGATGCTGTCAGTTGTTGTGGGATATTAACGTAAGCCATGATCCATGACATCCCGACCGAAGTAGCAACCAGGAGCAGAACAACTGCTGTAGTACCGCTGGCATCGATCAGGATCCGGGAAAGGTCTCGAAAAGAAATCTCCCGATAGATCAGTGCGAGGATCAGTGCATATAGCACGGCTACAGCAGCAGCCTCGGTTGCGGTAAAGAAGCCAGCAACGATCCCTCCCATCACAACGATAAGTAAGGTCAGGCTGGGAATAGCATCCAGAAATTTCCAGAGAATCTGTCTGACATTTATTGTCTGTGCAGCGCCGTATTTGCGGCGCAGTGCAATAACACCAGCTACGGCCATCAGCGAAAGACCTACCAGGATTCCAGGCAGATAACCAGCCAGGAACAGTGCGGCAATGGATACGCCTCCGCTGGCGAGCGAATAGACAATCAGAATATTGCTTGGAGGGATTAGAAGACCCGTGGTTGCCGAGGTAATGTTGACAGCTGCGGAGTAATTACGTTCGTACCCATCTTTCTCCATTTGGGGAGTCATGATTCCACCGACTGCAGATGCAGCAGCCACAGCTGACCCGGATATAGCTCCAAAGAGCATGGAAGCCAAAATATTCACGTGTGCCAAGGCGCCTGGAAGAAGACCGAGCAGTGCACGAGCAAAGTCGATTAATCGCCTGGCCATACCTCCCCGGTTCATGATCTGACCGGCTAATATGAAAAACGGTATGGCAAGTAACGCAAAGCTGTCAAGGCCTGTGGCAATTCGCTGCGCTTGTGTAGTTAGGGCGGGCCAAGTCCCCATGGTTACCAACATTGTTGCTAGCGTGGCCAGACCAATGCTGTATGCGATCGGAACGCCCAAGAGGAGCATCCCGGCAAAGCTCACTACAAGTACAACTATTTCAACCGTTTCCATTGCGCAGGTCCCTAATTTCGCCAGTTAGATCAAGTATTGCGTACCAGGCAATCAGCAGTCCACTGAGTGGAACAGCCAGATAGACATATCGCAATGGGAGTTGCAGACTGGCCGAAGTCTGACCAAGTTTCAGCATTACCCAGACCAAGCGTACTCCTCCGGCAAAAAGAGCCGCCAAGGCAAATACGAGGACCAGTGACTCAATGAAAATGCGCAAAACACGTGCTCGATTGCCCGTAAGAGCGCTTGGCAGGAGATCCACACTCAGATGCATTCTCCGACCAGCAGCGTATGCAGCTCCAATAAGCCCAACCCAGATCATCAGGTACCGTGCCAACTCTTCTGTCCATGAGCTGGGATCTAGAAGGATAAACCGTGTAAAGACCTGCCACAGCACATCCAGTACCAATGTAGCCATGAGTGTAGCTACAAGTACAGCCAGGGAGCGGTCAAGCCATTTACGAGTACGGGTCATTCAAGACTGAGATAATTCATTCGCCAGGTAATCGATTTGCGGTCAACAGGCTTCGGGATTATCACACGAAGAGGTCGCTTGGATTTGCTCAATGAGCGTATAGATCTCGGGGGTTTCCCGGTATTCGTCATAGAGGGGTGTCACACGCGCAGCGAAGGGTTCCTTGTCAGGATATATGATCTCTACGCCGGCTTCCTGCACTTTTTGCAGGGCTTCTTCGGTAGCTGCCTTCCATAGTTTCTTCTGGTATTCAGCGGACTCGTCAGCAGCCTGCTGTACCCATGCCTGTTGCTCTAGCGTAAGCCGATTCCATACAATGGTACTGATGAGCAGCACATCAGGGAGACCAGTATGCTCATCAAGCGAATAGAACCTGCATACTTCGTAGTGACGGGAGGTATAGAAAGAGGGAGGGTTATTTTCCGCACCGTCGACGACTCCCTGCTGAAGTGCGGTATAAAGCTCTCCCCACGCAATAGGAGTTGCTGATCCTCCCAGGCTGTTCACCATTTTAACCTGGGTTGCACTTTCAAGAGTGCGGATCTTGAGTCCTTCCAAATCTTCGGGCGAGTGAACCGGTCGCTCTTTTGTGTAGAAGCTTCGACTTCCGGCATCATAATAGGTAAGGCCGCGTAACCAATACTGTTCGCTGGACAACAGAATTCGGCGTCCAACAGGTCCGCCCAGAACATCGTAACGGTGCGCTTCACTTCGAAATATATAGGGTAAGCTGAGCACTTTGTATTCTGGTGCAAACCCCTCAAGTACCGCCGAGGCTACTTTTGTCATTCCCAGGCTGCCAAGCTGCAATAGTTCGAGCAGTTGCCGTTCGGTGCCTAGTTGTTGACTTGGATAAATCTGGATCTGGAGTGTGCCATCGGACAGGCTATCCACTCTTTCCTGCATGAATACCATGGCTTGGTGGACTGGATGATTGGTGTCCAGACCATGACCGAGTTTGATGGTTTCCACAACGCCGGTGCGCGTGCAACTCGCGGTTAGAAGAAGTACGAGTATAGTGAGTCGACCTACCATTCGTTCTCGTATCCGGGGCGTGTTACAATGGCTGACCAGTCCCGAACATTCTCAGTGAATGCCCCAAGGCACCAGACGAACATAAAATCTACTGACGGTGGCGCTGTTGTATCGTGGTAATTGGGGGTCACGTTGATTGCTTGCTCATCAAAAACATGCACATAGGTGTTCACCTTTTCTGGTGGGCGTGCACAGTTCTGGAGTACATAAGGTGTATCTCCTTCAATATCTGAGGCGCAGCGGAAATGATAAATTTCTTCCTTGGCTTCCGCTCCTAGTCCACTAGGTCCATCTGGACCATGAAAATGAGGCGGGTAGCTTCCCACGCCTCCTCTCTGTCCTATGAAGGTATCCCCGAAAAGCAACCGACAGGCTTGAATATTCTGATCGACGAGTTTATAGACCGTGCGCTTGGACATTTGACGTTTTGTGCCTACATTAGCTGCTAAGGGAGTTCCTTCGATCTCGGAGTGTCGTACGAGAACGGTGGGGTAACGAGTGTGGCAGTGGATTGCGCGGTACTCACTAACGTCACAGATTCCATCCTTGGCCCTAATCGAGATGCGATCACCAATGCCGGCATAGACAAGATCTCCCATACCAAGAGCATATGATGCATCGGAGGATTCAATTTGTACTTTACCCCGGTTAACATAGAATATAGCCTCGGCATCCTGTGGTAGTTTAACCTTGACAGGCTCGTAGCTTGGTTCGCCGGGATCAAGTATCACACGTGCCATGCGTAGGAACTTAAAACTAGAGTTACCGGCTGTGATTACTTCTTGGTATCTATTCATTGTCCCACGTGTATCAAAAAGTTCAACCGTGCGGAGCGCATCGCTTCCCGGTACGACCGCACGTCCATTCAGCCTCCGTTGAGTTGCTGAGAGAGGAGGGGCCGTGATTATAGGTCCAATGTGTCGGGTGGGGATCATGGAGAGAGAGTATAGTTATTTCAGAAAGAAATTACGAGATTTGACCGAGCAACAAACAAAATGATCTATGCGACGATTTCTTGACCGGAATTTTCTGCTTAAGAGTCCAGCTGCAGAAGTACTGTATCACGAGTACGCAGCTACAATGCCTATAATTGACTACCACTGTCATTTGTCAGCGGAGGATATCGCAGTTGACCGAAGATTTCACAATTTAACGCAGGCGTGGCTGGAGGGGGATCATTATAAATGGCGGGCAATGCGCATGAATGGCATTGAGGAGCACTACTGTACGGGCTCCGCCACAGACCGAGATAAATTCGATGCCTGGGCGCGTACGGTTCCGCAAACAATTATGAACCCACTCTACCACTGGACGCACCTGGAATTACGACGTTACTTTGGGATTGAGGACCTCTTGGACAGCGGTTCCTCCAAGAGAATATTTGACCAGTGCACAGAATTGTTGAGAACGCCGGAATATAGCTGCCGTGCACTGCTTGGCCGCATGAAGGTGCGGGTTGTGTGTACAACTAATGATCCAATTGAGGATCTTTCCGCACATGCTGCGATAGCGGAAGAGGGTGGGGCGTTGATAGTTGTTCCTGGGTTTCGAGCAGATAAGGCCTCTCAGATTATGGATCCCGTAGCCTGGCGCACCTATATTTCTGCTCTGGGGGAAGCGGCAAACTTGGACATTGCTTCTCCAGATAATCTACTTGAAGCGTTGCAGATCCGTCATGATTTTTTTGCTGACCGTGGATGCATTGTCAGTGATCACGGCGAAGAGCTATTGTACGCTGAGGATTATAAACACACTGATATTCTGCGCATTTTCGGTGGTACGTTGCGTGGCATCGTACCATCCCGCAGCGACGTCAGGTTATTCAAGAGCTGGCAGCTGTATGAGTTGGCAAAGATGGATCATGCTGCAGAATGGACGCAACAATTCCATTTGTCTGCCTTACGCAATAACAATTCTCGCGCACCAAAAGCAGATAGTGGCTATGACTCGATCGGTGATTTTGCAATTGCGACGGGGGTTGCCAGTTTTCTGAATCGCCTCAATGCTAGCGGCCAACTGGCTCGAACAATACTCTATTCAGTCAATCCAGCACATAATGAGGTACTTGCGTCCATGTGCGGCAATTTCTGTGAGCATCCCGTTCCGGCGAAAGTTCAATTTGGAACCGCGTGGTGGTTCATGGACCAGATCGACGGCATGGAGCGCCAGTTGACTGCATTTGCAAATATGGGGCTCTTGAGTCACTTCGTGGGTATGCTGACCGACTCCAGGAGCTTTCTGTCTTTTCCGCGGCATGAGTACTTCCGGCGTATCCTGTGCAATATGATTGGAACACAGGTTGACAGAGGTGAACTCCCCGATGATCTAGACTGGCTTGGTCAGGTTGTGCAGAACATCTCCTACAACAATGCTCAAGAATATTTCCGCTTTCGGGTGAAGTAAGGCAGAAATGCTGGTTCGTCTTTGAATGTGCAGCCCGTAGAATTAGAGGGATGGTTGTCACGGACGGATCTGTTACAAGAATAACCAAGCGTGCTTGTGGTATATCCGGCATCAGTCTGATGCCGGATCACAGCGATGCTCCGCCCACGACCTTCCAACCCTCTTATGTCATGCAATAGTGTATCTCGAAAAGTCCACTACGAATGACAAATCTGTGTCAGATCAGCTCCAGGTGATCCGACAGGCTTGTTGTACGCAGCAACAAGCTGATCCAGTATTCTCAAAGCTTGGACTCCAGTTCCTCCAGTGACGGAATTAGCTCGTTGAGGACCCATCCGAAATCCGGGTTTATTTCGAGTGCACGTTCGAACGATGATCGGGCCTTTTCCAGTTCCCCCCGATCCATATAAGTAATTCCGATTCGCGCATGGGCGTGTTCATGTCCCCAGGATGGCATGAGAGGATCTTCCAATATTTCTTCGAAAAAAATACTGGCTGCCCTGTTGAACGCTTCCATCGCACGTTCTTTGTCACCTCCCACGATTCCCGGGAGGTTGTAGTCCATGATCGCCTTTAAGAGTATGATTCGTGGATTGTCGGGCTCAAGCTCTATGGCCTTTGACATAGTCCGGTTGTACTTGCGTCCCAAACCGATAGCGTTCAGTGGGCTCACTGAGATCTTATGAGCATAGGATGTTGAAAGCAACCCCCATCCCTCGGCAAACGTGTCGTCCATTTCCACTGTCGTCTCAAGGTTATCAATGGAGTAGTTGATGTATGCGCGAATTTCACGTCTTTTTCCGGACTCCCCTCGGTCTGTCAGTATGTTGGCTATATCACTGGCGATAGATGCAGCGTAGTAATGGGCAAGGATTGATAAGCTGTCATCTTCGGGGATTTGCTCAAAAATTGCACGGGCCTCTAGCAATTTGTCAATATCCCTGTGATTGGTTCCGTCGGTCAGCAGGTCCTTTCCTTGGAGCACCAGCTCCCTAGTCGTCTGTGCTTGAACGGGGAGGTTGAACGTAAGAAGGGCGAGGAGGGTAGTGACGAGTGCGTATCTCATAATGGTTCTTTTTATGAGGCTTATGTAGGGTGGTTCAATTCGGTGTTATCAAGATATGCTTCGGCATCTACTTCGTGCCCGTCAGGAAATCAATATATCTCTGTCGTACACCGTTCCACTGAACTCGCTCAAAAGTACTGCGGGGTTCGGTTGCAAAAGCTGTAAATGAAATATTGCTGTACATGCCATTGCCCTTCATCGTCGGGCATGGCAACATCCCCTTTGCTGGTAAACCGGAAAACAAAAGCAAGAACTCCTCTTCAATAAATTCAGTGGGACTTCGTAGGAAAGTTGACAAACTAATAATCCACGAACTGAATGAATGATAAGGAACTTACGTAGGAATATTGTTTATACACGATTGTTACTATGTCTGCGTCATGTTTTTCATGAAAAAACACCTATTGCCCAACCACTTTGGGCAGAGTTACTATTCTGCCAACGCGACTATCTCCGCCATGCATCTGTGAAAATAGATTACCTGGACGAGCGACTCAAGAACCTATTGGAGGATGAGTCAAAAATCACCAAGAAATACGGTGAGCAAGTCTTAAAACAAGTGAAGCGGCGCATGCGAGCCTTGAAGCTAGCACCTAATTTAGACGAGCTTTGGAAGCAGCGTGGAGGAGGTCTGCATTTTCTCCGTCGTGATAGAAAGGATCAGCTAGCTTATCACGTTGGAGGAAAACGCCGGTTCATTTTCACTCCAAATCATGACCCTTTACCGCTTTTGGATGATGGAGGCATTAACCGCAAAGAGGTCACTTGCATTACCATCTTGGCTATTGCCAAAGACTACCATTGATCATGACTGACATGCCATTTAGCCCCAACTGGACTGTGCACCCCGGTGAACTGGTAGAGATGTTTATGGAAGACCTTGGGATTGACAACAAAGAGTTGGCTAGACGAATGGGTGTGGTCGAGCAATTTGTTGAAGAGATGCGGAAAGCCGATGAGGGGATGAGTTTCGGGACGACAGTGATTCAGAAACTGGCAAAGGCATTTGATATGTCCGAGGAATTTTGGCACAACGCAGAGGCTGAATATCGGCAAGATTTAATCCGATTGACACCGGGGCGGGTTGGTTTGTTCAACAATTGGGAGTCCTTCCCAAAAGTGGACAGTAAGAAGGCCCTCGTTATAGCGAAACAAGCCATCGAAAATCTGATTGCTCAAGAAAATGAATATGCTCAACAACTAGGGCGAGCCTTGCAATCTAAGAATACATTTACGATACTTATAGAGATTTATGAGGGTGTTGATTATTGGGAATTTAAAATTGATGACTCCGAGCCGGGAATTAATGTGGCCTTTGGCCCTAGCATGATGAAGAAGATCATAAAGCAAGCAACTTCACTGTCTACAATTGATGACTCCGAGCCGGGAATTAATGTAGCCTTTAGCCCTAGCATGATGAAGAAGATCACGAAGCAAGCAACTTCACAGTCTGGACATTCCGCCTACAATTATGTCCATGCATAGCTAGGGAGAAATATAAGTGCCAGTATCTGCCTGCCTCTTCTGTTTAGATGTAGAGTTGGCTATGGATGCCAAGCGTCGGGCGCTAAGACTGGCAGGGAAGGTTAAAAGGCAGATGTGATTGTGGGAGGGTTAGAGGGGTTGTTCCACAAGGTGGAAATGTGGAAGGCGTGTAGGTTAGAAGTGTTATATCGGGAGGCAGTCCATCTTCTAATACCTAACCTAGAGAAACCATGACAAAAAAGACTTGCAGGCATTACGGTGTCGATGCATCAAAGGTTTAGCGGAGGCTATACGTATTCCGCAAGCAAATGTGGACTAAGTTGGAGTGGTAAAGTGTGCTAAATTGCTTCTGGAAGGAATAAAGGAGGGGACTTCAATAAATATAGTGAATTAGTCCTGATCTTATCCAATTCTGGGCTAAGGTTTCAGACGATTTATCGCGTCATGCGTCATTCTACTCAAAGGTTTTATCTTTCATTTTTTCGACAATCACGAATCGTAATGGGGGTGAAGATTAGAGGAATAAACAAGGTTTATGGCATTTCGTCACCTTGGTCAATTTCGGAGGTAACAGCGGATCATGATGCCGAGGAGGCCCATATCCATGTGATCTGTACGGATGAATCCAAGCTTCGGTGTCCAAAATGTGATCAAGCGAGTCCGGTGTATGATCGTCGGACTCGGAGTTGGCGTCATCTGGATACCGGAAAATATCGTACAATCGTAACGACGCAGTTACCTCGTGTAAAGTGTGCAGAACACGGAGTGGTGACGATTTCGCCCCCTTGGGCGGATCGGAGTGTACGCATGACCTATGAATTTGAGGCGCTGGTCATTGATCTGCTTCGGGAGTCAACGATTTCGTCAGTGTGTCGGCTCCTGCAGATGAGTTGGCCTGCGGTTGCAGGGATTATGGACCGCGCAGTGGAACGGGGGCTTGATCGCAGAAAGGCGCAACCGGTTGCCCATGTGTGTGTGGATGAGACCTCGTATAAAAAAGGCCATAAGTATATCACCGTGGTCTCAGATTCTCAAACGGGTACGGTGCTGTTTGTCAAGGAAAAGCGCACCCATGCGAGTCTGGATGCTTATTATGAAGGCTGTTCTACTGAGCAACTGGAAGCGATTGAAAGTGTGAGCATGGATATGTGGCCTGCCTATATCAAGTCCACGAAAAAACATGTTCCAGATGCGGCATCCAAGATTGCATTTGATCGTTTTCATGTGGCGAAAAAGATTGGAGGGGCGGTGGATAAAGTCCGTCGGCAGGAGAACCGAGAATTGCGGAAAGCGGGCATTGATGATCTCACCGGGACCAAGTATGACTGGCTGACCAACAAACAGAATATGTCGGTCCGCCAAAAGAAGCGATTCAAGGCGTTAAAGGATAGTTCGTTGAAAACGGCCCGTGCCTGGGCCATCAAAGAATTGTCCCAGAAATTGTGGCACTATAAGAGCCGAACCTGGGCACGCAAAGCTTGGGAAAAATGGTTGTCCTGGGCCTCACGTTGCCGGCTTGAAGACATGGTTAAAGTTGCCAAGACGGTCAGAAAACACCTTTGGGGAATTCTCAATGCGATCATTCTCAAAGCCAGCAATGGGCCAGCAGAAAGCATCAACAGTCGAATCAAAACGATCAAAGTCCGTTGCCGCGGATTTCGAAATACCAAGCGGTTAGCAAATGCAATTTACTTCTATCTCGGTGGACTGGATCTATATCCAGATGCTGTCTCAAAAACAAGGGTTTCACTAAATTAGTTGAAGCCCCTAAAGGAGGAGATGGAAAGGCTTGACAATAAGGCCAATGAAGAAGCAATAAAAGATTTTGTAGCTACAGGGGAAGATGACAATGAGCTTGCATCGGGGCTGCAAAAGGCAGGTTAAACGATGACGTAATGATATATGCCGCACTACTACTTTTTGGAATCCTCTTGCTCGCCGCCCCGGTCAAAGCACAGACAAGTGAAGAAGTTCTGACTCGCCTTGACCAGTTCCAACTATACACAGGATGCAAGGACGTGTAGCTTATCGTTGAAAACCTTTCGGAAGATGCTGCGGAAATAGGTCTCACCAAATCGAATATAATAATAGCTGTTCGGAGTCGTCTTCGTGGTGCCCGAATCTACAGAGAGGATTCTACTCAGGGAGTCGTTATTCGTGTTAATGTATAGGGGTTGGCGTTCTCCATTGACGTAGAACTAAACAAAATAATGTTCGACTTAGTGAGCAAAATAGCGGCTCCGACTACAACTTGGGCAATATCAGTCCCAGGGCAACACGGTCGAGATCACGGCTACATTATGCAGAGTTTTAGCAATTTGACAGATCGGTTCATAGACGAGTATCTGCGTGTGAATGAGGATGCCGGGAAGGAAAATAACGACGGGAAGCTATAAGGGCGATTATGAATAAACTCTGTGCATGCCAACTCTAAGTAAGCGTGCGGTGAACCCCATCTGGATTGGGTGACGCATACGATTAATCCGTTAAGGAGGATTATTGCTTTGTCAACCTTCCTACATAAATCCCAGTTCGGTTTCTAAGAAAAACGCAAACTAATGCTGCCGAAACACCTCATCAACGAGTCGTGGGTACCTACAGGGAGACTCCACGTTTCCACGGGATAAAATCATGCTGTCCCAAGTGTGTCGCAGCAGTGACGTAATCACCGCTTGCGACACGCGCAATCAGGTCAAGGAGTCGGGTCCCGGCCGATTCAACAGTTTCATCACCCTCAATAATGCTTCCTGTATCCAGATCTATCAGGTCCGGGAGTCGGTGGGCAAGTACAGAATTGCTGCTAATCTTGATGACCTGGGCGACCGGATTACCGGTTGGCGTTCCCATACCCGTGGAGAAGAGTATGATCTGAGCCCCCGCTCCTGCAATGGCTGTCGTAGACTCTACATCACCTCCTGGTGTGCATAAAAGGTTCAGCCCCGGCTCAGTGGAATATTCGGGATAATCAAGTACTGCTGTAATCGGAGAGGTGCCACCTTTGCGCGCGGCACCAGCACTCTTCATTGCGTCTGTGAGTAATCCGTCCCGAATGTTTCCTGGTGAGGGGTTCATTTCAAAACCGGATCCTACGGCTTCTGCCAGTGTGGCATATGATTCCATTAAGTCAACAAAACGAGCGGCGGCAGACGCATGTGTGCACCGGTCGATCAGTGACTGCTCCAGACCACAAAGCTCAGGAAACTCTCCAAGAATAGCACTACCGCCGAGCGTCACAAGGAGATCGGTAGCATATCCCATGGCTGGATTTGCGGAGATACCACTAAATCCGTCCGAACCCCCACATTCAAGTCCCAGGGTAAGTTTGCTCAGTGGTGCATGAGCGCGTCGAAGGTTGTTTGCCTCTTGCAGGCCAGAGAAAGTGTACGCAATGGCATCAGTGATAAGGGCATCTGCACTCGCGAATGATTGCTGTCGGAACACCCGGAGAGGCTTGTCAAAAGCAGGATTGCGCTTGTGCAGCTCCTCCATTAGTATTTTTGATTCGGCGTTCTCACAACCCAGACTTAGTACAGTTCCACCACATACATTTGGGTGGTTTACGTAACCCGCCAGAAGGCCGCACAGGCTCCTGGCGTCCTGACGTGTTCCACCACATCCCAGTTGGTGTGTGAGGAAATGCACGCCGTCTACATTTTCAAAAAGCCGCTCCGATACAACCGATGTCTCCATCGCGTCTGCCGTTGGGTTGCCTGTACGGTATGCATGCGCCAGTGCAGCGACTTGCTGACGGTAAGGAGAAATTCGGCTGTACCCCAGTTCATCTTCAAAGGCGCGGCGGAGTACATCAATATTCCGGTTTTCACAAAACACCAGCGGAAGCACAATCCAGTGATTGGCTGTACCTATCTGGCCATCGCTTCGGTGGTACCCCAGGAAGGTTGTCTCTTCCCAATGGGAGGCATCAGGGGCCTGCCAGGACGGAGGACTGTGTGCGGACTGTACACCGTACCCCGAAGTATCATGCACCAGATCACTGCGGTTGAGACGATCTCCAACATGAAGGTCACGCAGTGCCCGACCAACCATTACTCCGTACATAACCACGGGCTCTGCTTGGCGGATGAAATCCGTAACGACCTTATGCTTGGCAGGGACAGGCGATCGGGTTAAGCAACCGGGCAGGAACTCAATGCCTGCAGGGAGCGAAACCAATGCGACAGCGACGTTGTCGCCGGTATGAATTCGCAACACCCGCACCGACATCAGGACAAATGCGAGTGATCGCCAATGTTTAACTGGGTGGCTTTACCTGAAACAGAACTATTTACACCGACCATCGATTTGTTTAGTACAGTGTCAGTGATTTTCGCAGATTCAAATATAATGCTGTTGCGAATGACCGAGTTTCCGATGTAGGCACCAGACTCAACGGCTACGTAGGGTCCAAGGACCGAATTTTCAACAACAGCGTCTTCAGCAATGTACACAGGTTCCACAATGACTGATTGCGTGCAGCCGGGTCGCACAGTATCCTGAGGCTCGTGGTGTAACAGATAGCGGGTTGTTTCCATAAAGGCTTCCAGTGTACCACAGTCCAGCCATGCTTTTACCGCAGCTGTCCGAAAGGTCAGGCCCTGTTTCAGCATCAAATCAAAAGCATCAGTTAAATAGTACTCCCCACCCTTACCACAGATGTTTTTGTCGAAAAGCACCTGGATTGCAGACTTGAGTTTGCTGAGTTCTTTCACATAGTAGATGCCAATCAACGCCTCGTTGGAAATAAACTTCTGTGGTTTTTCTACAAAAGCAGTTACGCGGTCGCCCTCGCGAACGGCAACGCCGAACCTGCTAGGATCGTCCACCTCTTTGACCCACGTAACTACATCGCTGTTGCCCAAGTCATGTACAGGATCCATATCAAATACCGTATCCGCGTAAACGACGACGCCCTCACCATCGAGAAATTCCTGTGCACAGATTACCGCATGGGCGGTCCCCTTTGCTTCTTCCTGGATCACGTAATGCGCATCTATGTTATGTCGTGCGCAAACGGCATCCAGTATCTCGTATGCTTTGCGATCAAAACCAGGCCCCAAAATGAAAACCCCATCGGTTACCGGCCGTGGGAGCGTATGGGTGAACTTTTCTACGATACGCTCCACCATACATTGACCGCGTACGGTCAGGAGCGGTTTGGGGGTGATTGATGACTGGGGGCGCAGCCGCTTGCCACGGCCAGCCATAGGGATAATGAGTTTCACGGGCTAGTCTAGAATTAGATTATGGTCTGTTCGTTCTTCCCAGCGGATCTCGTCCACCGCTTCCGCTTTTCCGTATCCTGCATATAGTCGATTCGGGCAGTTAATGACGAGCGCATCAGACGCTCCGATATTGCGGTATGCATGAATCACCCCTGGAGGTACTTGTACAGTGCAAGGATTATTACTTCCGGTGTCAAGTACCTGACGGACTCTATAGGTTGACGATTCACTACGATTATCCCACAGATAGAGTCTGAACGTGCCGCTCAGAAAGGCGAAAATATCCGTTTGGTGCAGATGCTCGTGGGGGCCGCGTGTAATACCGGCACGTGTCATGGAGACATATGCCATAGTAGGGTGCACTTCCGGAGCAAGTTCATCATGTCGGAAAATTTCTGACAGCCAGCCGCGAGCATCTGCATAATGTATTAGCTGCCGAACTACACAATCATACACGGTGCCCGTTTCCCAAGTCATTCGTTTGCTTCTTCTTGGGGGCTCAGAGCAGGGTAGACAAGGTGTCGCGCAAGTTGATTGGCCTCATGCCAACCCTCAAGTGTCCCCGCGTCCCCCCACCAGCCTTTGAGCACGCCATAGGTAAGTTCGCTTTGATTGACATAAGCGGAATTGAGATCGCTGACTTCATATTCTCCACGCCGACTTGGCGAGAGTGTGCGGATAAAGTCAAATACCTGTGCATCGTAAAAATAAAGCCCGGTCACCGCATACTTGCTTGCGGGTTTTTTTGGTTTTTCTGTTATTTCTACGATCCGATTTCCTTCAAACCGGGGGACTCCATAACGTTCGGGGTCACGGACCTCTTTCAGGAGAATTCTCGCGCCCTGCTTTTGGTTCTGAAAGACCTTAGCCTCTTTGATAAGATTATCTTCCAGAACATTATCTCCGAGGGCAACTAGGAAGGGTTTACCAGCGGCAAAATTTTCACAGAGTCCAAGTGCCTGTGCGATACCGCCCGGCTTATCCTGCACGCGGTAAGTCAGGTCCAGCCCAAGCGCTCTTCCGCTGCCGAGCAGGTTGACTACATCACCCATGTGCTCTGGACTGGTTACCACGGCAACACGTTCAATACCCGCCTCTCTGAGCCGCATGAGCGGATGATAAATCATGGGGTATTGGCCAACCGGCAGTAGGTGTTTGTTGGTGACTTTGGTGAGATGGTAAAGCCTACTCCCTGTGCCGCCAGCAAGGACGATCCCGTTCAAGGATTCATGCATTTGTGAAGTTGTAGTTTGGGGCTGGATCAATGCAACTTTCGGCGCTTTGATCCACCTAAACGGAGGATGCCTGTTCTCGTTGCAGATCTCGTTCGACCATCTCTTCGACCAGTTCTTCGAAGGAAGTGGTTGGTGCCCAGCCGAGCTCCTTTCGCGCCAGGGAGGCATCTCCCAGCAGGTGGTCGACCTCGGCCGGTCGGTAGTAACGTGGATCGACTTCAACCAGTATCTGCCCCGTTTTGGCACAGCGGCCTTTTTCCTCTCTGCCTGTTCCGGTCCATTCCAAAGGTAGTCCGACTTTCCTGAATGCCAGTGAACAGAGAGTCCGAACTGAGGTGGCCCGTCCGGTCGCTAATACGTAGTCACGAGGCTCTTCCTGCTGCAGCATAAACCACATGCCCTCCACATAGTCACGTGCATGCCCCCAATCTCTTTTGGCATCCAGGTTACCCAGGTACAGCTTCTGATCGATTCCGAGTTTTATTCGTGCAGCCGCTCTGGTGATCTTGCGGGTCACAAAGGTTTCTCCACGCAGCGGACTTTCGTGGTTAAAAAGGATACCGTTACATGCGTACATGCCATAAGCCTCTCTGTAGTTGACGGTAATCCAGTACGCGTATAGTTTAGCGGTGCCGTAGGGGCTGCGCGGGCAGAATGGAGTTTTTTCGGACTGAGGTGACTCTGACGCGTTGCCAAAAAGTTCACTGGTAGATGCCTGATAGAAACGGACACGATCCCCTATACCGAGAATACGCATCGCCTCCAGTAGCCTCAGAACACCGACCGCGTCTGCATTAGCTGTGTACTCGGGAGTTTCAAAGCTTACCTGCACATGGCTTTGTGCTCCCAGATTGTAGATCTCGTCCGGCTGGACCTCCTGTACAATACGAATAAGGTTTGTGGAATCTGTAAGATCGCCGTAGTGAAGCCGGAACCGGGCTTCACCTACATGAGGATCCGTGTACAGGTGATCAACCCGCTGGGTGTTGAAGAGGCTGGCACGGCGTTTGACGCCGTGAACGACATATCCCTTGCTCAGCAGAAGCTCAGAGAGATATGCGCCGTCCTGACCGGTTACTCCCGTGATCAGGGCTGTTTTTCCTTTCATGTGCAGTGTGCCTGGTACCAGGTGTAGGTCTTTTGTATACCCATTCGCAATGATGTTGGAGCTTGCCAACCCAGCTGTGTAAGGCGAGAAACATCTACAAGCTTGCGGGGCGTGCCATCAGGCTTGGACCGGTCAAAGTCGAGCGTGCAGTTTGTGCCGATGACTTCTTGGAGCAGCACACATAAGTCCTTGATACTAAGATCCTTCCCGTAGCCTACGTTCAGCATCGAGTCAGGGGCTACACGGTTGAGCTGGTTTTCCGGGGTTTCCAGCACGAACACACAGGCATCGGCCATGTCTTCGCTGTATAGAAATTCTCTCCGGGGTTTGCCGGAGCCCCACACAGATACACGGTCGTCACCCCGTGTGCGTGCTTCATGAAACTTGCGCATGAGTGCAGGCAGTACGTGGCTCGAAGCCAGGTCGAAGTTATCCCCCGGACCATAGAGATTGGTCGCCATGAGTGTAACAAAATCACATCCATGCTGCCGGCGAAGTGCCTGGCATTGAACAACTCCGGCAATCTTGGCAACAGCATACCACCGATTGGTGATTTCGAGTGGTCCGGTGAGCAATGCGGATTCTTTTAGAGGCTGCGGAGCTTCCCGGGGATAAATGCATGTGCTGCCCAGAAAGATCAGACGTTTCACGCCGCCGTTTTTTGCAGCTTGCAATACATTGTTCTGTATCAAGAGATTATCGCCCAAAAAATCTGCGGGGTACTGATCATTAGCAAGTATACCTCCTACACGAGCTGCGGCAAGGATAACGTATTCTGGCTGTTCCTGTGCAAAAAAATCATTGACCGAGTTTTGAGAGCGAAGGTCCAGCTCACTGCTTGTTCGAAGCAGCAGGTTCATATACCCTTTCGCATGAAGTTTCTTGACTATCGATCGTCCCAATAGTCCTTTATGTCCAGCCACGTAGATTGAGGCGTCTGGATGGGCAAGATGCATACAGTCAGGCCGTCTGTCTAATTTTTTGACGAACGTAAGCGAGTGTTCGCTGCAGTCCTTCGATCCGGTCTACGCGCGGGCTCCAGCCAAGAAGTTCCTGGGCCAGGGAGGTGTCTGGTTGTCGACTTTTTGGGTCGTCTTCAGGGAGCCTGTGCTGTGTGATAGTACTCTTGCTATCTGTCAGCGAAATAATTTCTTTCGCGAAATCCATAATAGAAATTTCATCACGGCTACCGATGTTAACAGGTTGCGTGACGTTGCTGTAGAGGAGTCGTACGATCCCCTCAATAGTGTCGTCCACGTAAGCGAAGGATCGTGTTTGATCACCTGTTCCGTGGACCGTAACGGACTTGTCGCAAAGCGCCTGACGCATGAAGGCGGGCAGTGCTCGTCCGTCATTTAAACGCATGCGAGGGCCATATGTGTTGAAGATGCGCACAATGCGTGTCTGTACACCGTGGTAGCGATAGTAGGCCATTGTAAGTGCCTCAGCAAACCGCTTGGCCTCATCGTATACTCCGCGCAATCCAACTGGATTTACGTTACCCCAATAAGTCTCTTTTTGTGGATGCTCCTGGGGGTCACCGTACACTTCGCTCGTTGATGCCAGCAGGAAACAAGCACTCTTAGCTTTGGTCAGCCCGAGTGCGTTATGGGTGCCAAGAGCACCAACCTTGAGCGTTTGAATAGGAAACCGCAAGTAATCGATAGGAGAGGCTGGGCTTGCAAAGTGAAGGACATAATCCAACGGGCCTTCAATCTCAATGTATTCAGTTACGTCGTGTTCGAGAAAAGTAAACCTCGAACGTTGCGTCAGGTGCGCAATATTATCGGGCGATCCGGTCAGGAAGTTGTCCATGCAGACAACCTCATGCCCATCGTTCAGTAGCCGGTCACACAGATGAGATCCTAGGAAACCAGCGCCACCAGTGATCAAGGTCCGCGGCATCAGCGATGTATAGACCGTCCTAAGTTATTAAGCGTATGTTCATGTCTAAACAAAGGTACAACCTGAATGCTCACCAATTGACTATTTTGTCAAGAGAGGAGCAAGCTTTTGCGGAGATGTTTCCCGGATCAGTGCGCGTGCCAGTGCACGAGCAGGATCGATGAGTGTCACATCTGGCATATGCGGTACAGCAAGTGGTAGTTCTGTACATCCCAGGATTACAGCCTCTGCACCCAGATCACAGCATGTGCGTACAGCTGAAAGAACCATTTCGCGTGCTTGTGGGGTAACAGGAGCCGATTTGGCCTTAATTCCAAACCTTGGATCAAATATAGCACGGTGTACCACATGCTCGGCTATTTCGTCGCTGGGCATAATTGGGGTAAGGCCGGCGCTTTCTACTGCGGATTGGTACAAGCCCAGACGATGAACACTCAGTGTTGATAGACATCCGACTTTAGTTATATTTGGCAGTGTTTCCTGTATATGTCGAATCGTTTCCTGGATAAGATGTAGTATGCGGATATTCACGTCCTTCAGTGAGCTTGTCAGCGCGTTGAAAATTTCTGGAGCGTGTGCAGAATTGCAAGGTATACCTGCGACGCGAACTCCCAAATCAGCAAGTGTGCGGGCTACAGAAGCGATGGCAAATCCGGGATTCTTCGTAATTTGTCCGAATACATATGCACTGCGATCTCCAATCTTGTGGCTGTAGGAAAGAAGTGCCATTGGAAGATGCTCCTGATCTCTTACGGCATTGGTTTCCGCGATGACTTTCTCGGCAAGGGCCAGACCGGCTTGTGGTCCCATTCCGCCAATAATGCCAATAGTTGGGGGTTCCATTGATGGTTCTCGTAGTGTTAGGTGATTGACCAAGTTATATTTTTATCTTTGCGTATGCAAGGTAACGGGCTTGGCCCTCAGATTTAGTTATTGCCCGGTCGTCTAATGGCAGGACAGCGGCCTTTGGAGCCGTCGGTGGAGGTTCGAGTCCTCCCCGGGCAACTTGATTATTTTTGTACAACACAGACTTGAGGAGATGTCATCATATCGAGAGCTACCCATAGGAATATTCACTGGCAGTAGCAACCCGGTACTTGCAGAGCGGATTGCCAGCGCCTACGGCCAGTCACTTGGTAAGCTCAGCCGAGTTGTGTTTTCAGATGGTGAACTGTATGCAAAGTATCAGGAGTCTATTCGGGGTAGAGATCTCTTCATTGTACAGAGTACGTATCCGAACGCAGATAACTGGATGGAGCTTCTGCTGCTCATAGATGCTGCCAAACGAGCCTCTGCGGCCCGGATCAATGCTGTGATCCCCTACTTTGGTTATGCACGTCAGGAACGCAAAGATCAGCCGAGGGTGCCCATTGCTGCCAAGCTGATGGCAGACCTGCTGCAAACAGCAGGCATAAATCGGGTTTTGACCATGGATTTGCATGCTTCACAAATTCAGGGTTTTTTCAACGTTCCGGTGGATCATTTATATGCCTCAGCAGTATTCACGGACTATTTTCGAAAACTCCGCCTGAGGAATCTGGTGGTGGTTGCTCCGGATGTAGGAGCGATCAAGATGGCCCGTGCTTATGCCAATAGACTCAATACAGATCTTGCGGTCATAGATAAGCGGAGACCACATCCGAACAAGGCGGAGATCGTGAATATTATTGGTGAGGTCAAGGGGCTCAATGTGCTCCTAATTGACGACATAATTGATACGGCGGGGACCTTGACGAACGCCGCCAACGCTCTCAGGGAAGCCGGAGCACGCGAAATCATGGCAGCATGTACACATCCGCTCTTGTCAGGTAAAGCCTATGAAAGGATTGAGTCCTCTGTTTTGAGCAAACTCGTAGTTACCGACAGTGTCCCACTCAGACGTGAGTCTGAATTTGTTGAGGTGGTCAGTGTTGCCGAGATGTTTGCTGATGCGATTCAGCGCATTGCAACTGACGACTCAGTTTCTACCCTGTTCAATCCGTAAGTCATCATTATTGAATGAACGCTATTACGATCACAGCAGAAGCGCGTACACCCGGAAAGGCCGCGGCCAGGGCAGCGCGTAGGCAAGGAAATGTGCCGTGCGTCCTCTATGGACATCATGTAGGGGCACAATCCTTTACAACCAGCGAGAAGAGCCTCAAACCGCTCATTTTCACCAATCGCACACACATTGTTAGTGTGAATCTTGGAAAGGACAGCTGGGATTGCATTGTCAAGGATGTGGCCTATCATCCGGTCACTGACCGCCCCATGCATGTAGACTTCCAGGTTCTGCAGGCAGGTGAGAAGGTAACACTTCCTGTACCCCTCAATTTTGTTGGTGTATCGGTCGGACAAGCCGAAGGCGGGTTGCCGAGTTATGTGCTTAATGAGCTGGTGGTAAGCTGTTTTCCACGAGACATTCCAATCCAGATTGATGTAGATATCAGTCAAGTGGAGATTGGCCAATCTCTTCACTTACGTGACTTAAAAGAGGACACGTTGGACTTCCTGGCGCCGGATGACCAAATTCTGATGATAGTAGAGGCTCCGCGTGCTGCCGAGGAAGAAATAGAAGAAGGGGAAGAGGAGATAGAGGAAGAAGAAATTGACGAATAAGGCCAGAAAGAGACCGCTAACAGGTGGTTCCTATGGCGCGACGAAAACGTGTGATTCTTGGACTAGGTAATCCAGGTGCGACGTATGCAGGTACCCGTCATAATGTGGGATTTGAGGTGGTCGACCGGATTGCAGAGCGGTGCAAAATATCGTTGAATCCAAATCTTCAAACCAACTCAATCACGGGCAAAGGGCGCTGGCGTGGATTCACCTTTGTCGTGGCAAAGCCTCAAACGTGGATGAATCGTGCAGGGGAATCAGCGCGCAGCCTTCAACGCCGAATGAATCTGGATGTAAAGGAATTCCTGGTAGTGCTGGATGATATCTATTTGCCTGTTGGAACTTTGCGGTTACGTCAGGGAGGAGGTGCGGGAGGGCACAACGGAATGCAAAGTGTCATTGAGAGCCTTGGAGATGAGAATATCTCGAGATTGCGCATAGGAATCGGAGAAGATTTCGAGCGGGGTAGGCAGGCAGATCATGTCTTGTCCGGGTTCAATGAAGAAGAAAAAATCATTATGGATACAACGCTCAACAACGCACGGGATGCAGCACTGATGTACGTTGTGGATGGGATTGTGCCAGCGATGAATCAGTTTAATCGGCGAACTGATGTACGTTCCAAGGCAGTTAGCCGTGGAGATACAGATAAGCTGAACCGCTGATGACACATTTATCGGCAGCACACCTGCCCTGGGCCTTCAGATTCAACCACTTAATTTTTGATCTCTATTCAGTTTTATAATGCAAGTAGTTCCTTTGATTTCTCTGGTGTGCGCTTGTGGATTGGTAGCGCTTTTCTTTGCCTGGACTCGGGCAAGATGGATTGCCAGACAACCTCCCGGCACCGAGCAAATGATTACGATTGCCGGTTATATAGCACGAGGAGCACAGGCTTTTCTGAAACGGGAATACCGTGTTCTTTCAATCTTTGTCTGTTCAGTAGCTGCCATTCTGGCTGTGACAGGCTTGATGGGAGGAGCAGATTCAGGTCGCTCTCCACTCATTGCTGTATCATTTCTGGTTGGGGCGGTCTGCAGTGGAGCTGCTGGATTCATTGGTATGCGTGTGGCTACAAAGGCGAATGTTCGGACGACCAATGCAGCACGAACGGGGTTATCCGATGCACTCAATATTGCATTTTCTGGCGGTCTTGTGATGGGATTATGTGTGGTTGGGTTGGGCATTCTGGGGCTTGCTGGATTGTTTTTGGTGTACAGCGGATTGACTGACTGGTCGACGATCAAGGTTATAGACGTTATTTCCGGATTTTCTCTGGGAGCTTCTTCCATAGCTCTTTTTGCGCGCGTAGGTGGTGGGATATACACTAAAGCTGCGGATGTGGGTGCCGATCTGGCCGGCAAGGTTTACGAAGGAATCCCGGAAGACGATGTACGCAACCCTGCGACGATTGCCGATAACGTCGGAGATAATGTCGGAGATGTTGCCGGTATGGGAGCAGACCTCTTTGAAAGTTATGTTGGCTCAATCATCGGTGCAATGGTGCTTGGTACGGGTTTCTTGACGGTATTTGAGGGCTCGGGTGCGGCGTTAGGTGATTTGAGTGCAGTGGTCCTTCCTCTGGTGCTAGGAGCCGTGGGTATTTTAGTCTCTGTGCTAGGATCCTTTTTCGTTCGTGTGAAGGAGGGCGGCAATCCCCAGACAGGACTGAACCTTGGTGAATTTGGTGCGAGTGCAGTTATGGCTGTACTCGCTTTTTTTGTGATCACCTGGATGTTGCCGAGTGAGTGGGTTGCCACTACGAGCATTGTGGGTGAAAAAGTCTATACAGCAGTGGGAGTGTATTGGGCAATGCTCATCGGGTTGGTATCCGGCGTGCTGATTGGTCTCGCAACTGAATATTTTACATCGACGAGCACATTACCGACGCTCCTTATAGCAAAGCAGAGTGTAACCGGGGCGGCAACTAATATTATTTCGGGTTTGGGGGCAGGTATGTATTCAACAGGAGTCCCTGCATTAGTAATTGCTTTGGCTATTATCGGAGCTTTCAGTACTGCCGGTCTATACGGGATTGCCATTGCTGCGGTGGGTATGCTGTCGGTTACCGGTATTCAATTGGCGGTGGATGCATATGGTCCAATTAGTGATAATGCGGGTGGCATCGCGGAAATGGCGCATCTGCCGGCAGAGGTCCGGGAACGAACTGATAAACTGGACGCGGTTGGTAATACGACAGCGGCCATAGGCAAAGGTTTTGCTATTGGTTCGGCGGCGCTGACTGCACTGGCGCTGTTCGCCGCATTTATGCAGCAGGCTGGGCTTGAGACGATCAATGTTGCTAAACCGAACATACTTGCCGGCCTTTTAATTGGGGCCACACTGCCTTACGTGTTCAGCGCTATGGCTATGGGTGCAGTAGGGCGTGCGTCGGCTGATATGATTACGGAGGTTGGCAGACAGTTTAGGGAGATTCCGGGGTTGCGCGAAGGGACGGCTACAGCGGAGTACGCTAAATGCGTCGACATCTCAACCGCAGCGGCAATCCGGGAAATGATTGCCCCCGGTCTATTGGCTATTATGGTACCGGTAATCGTTGGATTCATCAGCCCGGATATGCTTGGTGGCCTACTTGTTGGTGTAACCGTTTCGGGTGTTTTGTTTGCAATATTCCAATCGAATGCTGGTGGAGCGTGGGATAATGCTAAGAAACGTATTGAAGCAGGGATCAATATTAATGGAGTAACTATAGGGAAGGGGACAGAGGCACATAAGGCCTCTGTAGTTGGCGATACGGTGGGTGATCCGTTCAAGGACACTTCCGGGCCGAGCTTAAATATTTTGATTAAGCTCATTGCGGTGGTTGCGCTTGTTATTGCCCCGTTCCTTTAAGGCAAAACAGTATATCCCCACCTGCGTGGGGTCGCCGGTCGTTTCTCGCGTCCTAGAGCGTACTTGGATACGCCTAGGCGCGCTTTGTAAAGAATTGGAGGCTCCTTTTGGGATTATGCCTATATTATCATCGAATCGTTCAGAAGCAACTCAGCAATCGCCTGAACAATGCCACGGTATTGATAGGGTTGCCAGGCACCAAAACTAGACGAATAGGTCGAAATACGGCATCCCCCCACTATGACTCAAACTGTTGATGAAGTCCGCCGTGGTGCGAAACAGGGAAGCGCCGAGGCACAATACAAGCTGGGGTGCATGTACTACAATGGCGAAGGCGTGCCAGTGAGTGATCGAAAAGCCGTGAAATGGCTCCGCCGTGCTGCGAAACAGGGACACGCCGAAGCACAATACGAGTTGGGGATCACGTACTACATTGGCGAAGACGTACTAGAGAGCTATCGAAAAGCCGTGAAATGGTATCGCATGGCTGCGGAACGGGAACACGCCGAAGCACAGTACAACCTGGGGCATATGTACTACACTGGCGTAGGCGTGCCAGGGAACGATCAGGAAGCCGTCAAATGGTATTGCCGTGCTGCGAAACAGGGACACGCCGAGGCACAATACAATCTGGGGTACATGTACTCCACTGGCAAAGGCGTGCCAGAGAACGATCAAGAAGCCGCCAAATGGCTTCGCCGTGCTGCGAAACAGGGACATGCCGAAGCACAATACAAGCTGGGGCACATGCACTACACTGGCGAAGGCGTGCCAGAGAACGATCAAGAAGCCGCCAAATGGTATTGCCGTGCTGCGAAACAGGGAGACGAATGGGCACAATACAATCTGGGGGTCATGTACTCCAATAGCGAAGGCATGCCGGAGAATTATGTAGAGGCCTATACATGGAGTAGTCTCTCCGCCGCGCAAGGAAACGCTGGCGCGGCAGAGCTAAAAGATTTACTCAAATCACGTATGACATCTACTCAAGTAGCCGAGGCGCAGAAGCGGTCAAATGAGATGTTCGGTCGAATCGAATCTGGAAATCTTCAAGGATGAATCTCAACGCGAGCTTGTCTACGTGGGCCGACGGCGACCTGACCCGGACGCAGACTCTCAATACATTCATATCGGCGTTTGATGAGTTCGTCCTCAGGGGTGGGCACGCGAGGGCCACGGGGCGGTTGTGAAGAGTAAAATCGAAGCGGCACTGGAAGAACCTGATTTTAGACACGCACTCCATGTCTGTTACCGTTGATACCTTTCGATAAGTTCAATTCCACTTAAGCAATCATAGAGCTTTCAGAAGCTAATTGGCCTTTGGTTGAAATCTTCAACGGAATCCCCCAATTTTACTCCATGAAATTACCCCTATTCATTTTTGCGAGCTTCCTTGTAGCGAACGTATCCTGGGCGCAATACAATCTTTCTGGGACTGTAACGACACTTGACACCGACGAATTGTTGCCTGGGGCTTCTGTAATCTTAGAAGGTTCTTCTCGTGGTACTACAACGGACCTAGAAGGGCATTTTATACTCTCCGACCTCCCGCCAGGAACGTACGCCGTTACCGTCTCCTTCCTTGGCTATGAAGATGCATCACAGGTCGTGACCGTGCGAAGCACAGATGTCATACTTGACTTTGAAATGGAGGCCATCAGTGTAGCTCTGGAAGGTATGGAGGTGTTTGCTTCCAGAGCCTTGGAACAGCGAACTCCTGTTGCCTTCACGACTCTGGGAAAGATGCAGTTGCAGCGCGATCTCGGCTCGCGTGATGTGCCCCTCATTCTCAATAGCACGCCATCCGTTTACAGTACAGTGCAAGGCGGAGGCGCAGGGGATGCACGCGTAAATGTACGCGGGTTCAACCAGCGGAATGTTGCAATTATGATCAACGGGGTTCCGGTCAATGATATGGAAAACGGTTGGCTTTACTGGTCGAACTGGGATGGTTTGGAAGAAGTGACAAACTCTATTCAGCTCCAACGTGGATTGTCTGTTGTCACCTTAGCAACGCCGTCTATTGGTGGCACAATGAATATTCTTACCGATCCGGCACGCAATGCGCGACAAGTACTGCTTAAACAAGAATTCGGCAACGATGGACTGCGTAAATCTACGCTCATGCTGTCTTCGGGACTTGTAAATGGCAAAGTTGCCGTAACCGTGTCTGGAATACGTAAGACAGGGCAAGGATATGTAGATGGAACTTGGACCGACATGTGGTCCTATTATGCTGCTGTCGGTTGGAACGCGGGCAGTCGACATCGCTTCGACTTTTTCGCAATCGGTTCTCCCCAGCGCCATGGCCAAAATTTATTCCGTCAGAATATCGCCGCTTACGACCACAACTATGCACGTAAAGTATTTGAGCGGGATGGATTGGATGATGCCACCATACGTGATATTCTGCAGACTTATCCAGAAAGAGGACGGCGCTGGAATCAAAATATTGGGGTCGTTTCAGAGACTTACACAAGGGACCAGCACAATGGCTTTGGGCCGGTACAACGCAAGAACCCTGGATATATTGACGGATTCGAGAATTTCTTTCACAAGCCTATTCTGAGCTTAAGCCATTTTGGACAACTGACAGACAAGTCCCTCCTCTCTACTATCGTGTATTATTCTGGAGGGAAGGGAGGCGGCTCAAACCGCCATGGCGACCTGATCCTAGATCATAGCGGTCCCTCCCCGGTTCCCGACTATGATGCCAGTATCGAGGCCAATAGCAAAAATGGGCTGTCTCTTGGCATAATTCGAAATCGGCATAATGTACAGTGGACGCTGGGAGCTATTTCCAAACTGATCCACCAAGTCAATGACCATGTTGAACTGGAAGCGGGACTCGACTGGCGTAGTGCTGAAATTCAGCATTTCAGCACGGTGAGAGATCTATTGGGAGGCCGGGGATATTTACGCTTCGACAATGATTTTTGGGGTCCGGGAGGGCGTGTAGTACAATTGGGGGAACGCTTTCACTATAATGATCTCACGACTGTAAACTGGATCGGCGGATTCCTGCAAGGACGATATGAAACAGGGCCATTGAGCAGCTTTGCTGTAGTAAGTTATTCTAGAATTAAGTATTCATTCGAAGATTTCTTTACAGATGATGGCCACGGAAGACCTTTTGCGGCTTCGCCGTCCCCGATCGGTGGTTATCAGGTCAAGGGTGGTGCAAACTATCGTCTGAACAATACATTTTCCGTTTACGCAAGTATCGGCCGTATTTCAAAGGCTCCTGTTTTTGATGGTGTCATTGACGCCATCTCCGGCAGTGTTAATCCAGATCCTCAGAATGAATCTTTCATCGGGATCGAAAGCGGCATGAACTTTCGATCCTTGGACAGGAAGGTTACAGCAAAGCTGAATCTCTATCATACAACGTGGAATGATCGTACCGTGACGCGTAATCTGGTGGAGCAAAGCGGCAATGATGCATTAGTAAGTATAAGGGGACTAAATGCACTGCACAAAGGGATTGAAGGAGAGCTTGCTTGGCAGCCAATAGATTTCGTACGTTTGGATGGTGCATTTTCTGTTGGAGACTGGTACTACACGGATGATGTTTCTGGCACATATACTCTCGACCGATCCAATCCGGATAGCCAGGAACAGGTGTCGCTTCCCCTTAGCGGGGTTAAGGTGGGCGACGCGCCGCAGACACAATTCGCGTATGCCGTAACGGCATTTCCTAAGTCTGGGATGCATGTTGTATTGTCGGCACGCTCCTATTCTCGGCACTTTGCGGATTTTGATCCTGCCGGGTATAGCGATCGAAACAGTACTGTCTGGGAGGCACCTGGGTACACTGTTTTCGATCTAAATGCGGGCTATAATTTTGATAGAGGACGTTTTGGTATCCGTTTATTTTTGTATGTCTTCAACGTAGCGAATACGTTTTATGTGCAGGATGCCGTAAATAATTCACGCTTTCACGCTTACACTCCGAACGGTATAAATATGGGAAGAGCGGACGATGCAGAGGTGTTTCTTGGTCTACCCAGAACGTTCAACCTTGGTACACGCATTATCTTCCGATGAGGAATATAACTATGCATTCCTATCGTTATATCCCACATTGGAATCCCCAACGCAAATAATGTGTGGTGGAGTGTCTTGAACAAAAAATGTCTGACAGAAAAGCACGTATTTTCAGACAAGCTGCAGTTACTCTTATTGCTGAAACAGGGCAGTTGCTGAAACAGGGCAGGCGCATTTGTACGAGAGTGGAGAAGTCCACGTCAGAGAATGGTAAACTCGTGGCTGTATAACACCGGATGGTGGTTACAGAATTGCAGCATCGTTAGCGTATTCGCTCACTTGGTTGCGGGCAGATAGGTGTGGTACATATTGATGGTGGTCGCTTCATTTGTAACCGGTGCGTAGTGTAGCTGTCATTCGGGCAACACTCATGAGCATTGTTGATTTTCCAATCCATGAAACAATCCACTGAAGCTGGCGACAAACATTGGGGTTTATATACCTGAGGAACCATATTATTTGTCGTTATATTCAGCACTGAGGGCGTGCACTATAAGGAACATGATGATAAGGCAGCGTATGATTTCCATGTAATCCATCCAATGGCCTCCGGAATAGGGGCATCTGTACGGTGAGGATGTTGGCGTCAGCCATTCTTATGACCCGTGAAATGGATAGAAGGGTTACTGTATATAATTTCCAAAAAATTCCATTCGATGGCGAAGGTTGAAGTGCGAATGCCCAAGATGGGTGAAAGCATTACCGAGGGATCGGTGATTGTTTGGCATAAGCAAGTAGGCGATCCAGTTGAACTGGATGAGACCTTGCTGGAAATAGGAACCGACAAGATAGATACGGACGTCCCTGCTCCTGCGGCGGGTGTAGTTGCGGAAATATTAACTCCAGAGGGCGAGACTGTGCCGGTTGGCCACCTGATCGCTATGATCGCCACTGAGGGAGAAGATGCAACTGGGGCGACGGACGGTGCTTCGGCGTCTGAACCGGCGGAAGCTTCGAAGGCACCTGGTCCGGCACCTTCAGTAGTGCAAGAGGCGGACATACCCGTGGTTATGCCGAAGATGGGTGAGAGCATTACCGAAGGGACGGTGATTGTCTGGCATAAGCAAGTAGGGGATCCGATTGAACTGGATGAGATCCTCCTGGAAATAGGAACAGATAAAGTAGATACGGATGTGCCAGCTCCTGCAACGGGAATCCTTCGAGAAATTCTAGTGCCCGAGGGGGAGACCGTTGAAGTAGGCACCACGATAGCACTGATAGGTGCAGAAGGGTCTGCCCCTGTGCAGGAGACAAGATCAACGCCTGAAACTGCACAGGAGACTGTTCCACCGCCTGAGATTACGTCAAAGGATACACCGGAACAGGTCGATACCGAACGGCATCTTACGGACGGGCGCTTTCTGAGCCCATTGGTGCGCAGTATCGCACAGGCCGAGAACATATCAAGGGATGAACTGGCCAGGATAAAAGGATCCGGCCGTGAGGGACGGCTTACTAAGAGGGACGTAGTAGATTATCTAGAAACCCGCAAGAGATCAACTGGGCGGGCGACAACTCCGCTCAGCCCTCCACCTGTAAAAAAACAGGTTTCCCGACCTATATCTACTGACGATGGCTCGCCACGTGTAGAGGTTATCCAAATGGGTCGGATGCGCCAGCTCATTGCTGAGCATATGACGCATTCTAAGCGTACGTCAGCGCACGTAACCTCATTTGCAGAGGTTGATGTGACGCGACTTGTCCGAATCCGAGAAGCCAATAAGCAGGCTTTTCTTGCACGTGATGGGGTTAAGCTGACCTATACGCCCTTTTTTGTTCATGCGGCGGTGGAAGCATTGCGTGAGTTTCCCATTCTGAACAGTTCCATAGAGAGAAACCAGATTCTTGTAAAAAAAGACTACCACGTTGGCATTGCCGTAGCAATTAAGGAATCTGGGTTGATTGTGCCGGTAATACGGCATGCCGGGCGCTTGAGTATAGCGGGGCTTGCCCATGCGGCAAATGATTTAGCACGTCGTGCACGCTCATCTGAGTTACTCCCTGATGATTTACAGGGCGGAACCTTCACGTTGACCAATGTTGGTTCGCTCGGATCCTTGATGGGTACGCCAATCATCCTGCAGCCCCAGGTAGCCATTCTTGCCACCGGCTCTATCAAGAAATGTCCAATTGTAGTTGAGCATCCCGAACATGGCGACACTATTGCCATTCGGCACATGATGGTATTGTCGTTGTCCTATGATCATCGTGTGATCGATGGCGCTATGGGGATAGCGTTCCTGCGTCGGTACACGGAGGTACTTGAAAACCTTGATCCAGAGATGGAATTATAGGTTTTCTTGCGGAATAATCACAGGCATCTCTGCGACATGCCGTCTGAAAATCGTGACCGAGCCATAACTTTGACTACGGATGCGATTGCCGCGCGGGTAGAGCATTTTCTAAGCAGCTTGGCCCCTGAAAAATCGCCGGCCACACGGCAAACATACGGCCGGGCACTTGGGGTCTTTATGTTGTGGGTAGACGAACAGGGTGGCGAAGTCCAGCTCTCTCGGGAAAGCCTGCAGGCTTATCTGCTGTATTTGCGTCGGGAGCGGAACGTCAAAGATCGTACGATCCAAACTTATCTGACTGCGGTACGGCAATTGTTCGCTTTTCTTACCGAAAAGGGCTTACTGCAAAAAGATCCGGCAAAAGATCTTACCATAAAGGTGAGTGCGTCTGCAGGGAGTCGAGGAATATTGACTATGTCCGAGGTTGAGCGCTTGCTTCAAGTATCGGAATTTAGTGATCCCATTAACCTGCGTGATCGGGCTATCCTGTGCTGCATGCTTATTGAGGGGCTATCAGAAGGGGAGATTGTACGGTGTAACTATAAAGATTTGGAGCACACATTAATGGGCGATGAACTGGTTGTTCGCGGCAAAGGTGGTCGCTTACGTGTGCCGCTGGATTCACGAACGTACAAGAGTATCGTGGCCTACCTATCCAGTCGGATTGAATCCATTAGATTTGACGGACCACTCTTTGTATCGCACGGTCCACGCGGGCAAAATGAGCGCCTGAAAGTTCGTACAGTAAGAGCTCGTATGCGTGTGTTGCTCGATCAAGCCGGGATCATTCGTCTGGATGTTTCCCCACAAAGTCTGACACATACCTCTATTTACCTGTTGGTTCAGAACGGCGTTTCAAGGGCAGAATTACGGCAACGTACACGTCCCTGGCGACTCTTTCATCGAATCAACGACCTGAAAGCTCAGGGGCTTATTGACGCCTCTTATTGAGTTTCCTGGCTACAGTGAACTGGTGCAGTCCGGCAAATGACCAGGAGCTGAAGGCATAGTCAACTTGAAAGCCCCGCATACGGAGTCCAAATCCGACAGCTGCTCCGGCCAGATCTAGTCGGCGATCAGATTTAAGGTTGCGTTTGCGGTGGCTGTAGCCTAGACGGAGATGAAACGCGGGTATAGCCTGGAATTGGAGGCTGAAGATCGCATGACGAAACCCGTCATTCACAGATGTGATCTGGTGAGCGTCCTGCAGATCGTGGAGAGTAAGGCCGAACAGGACTGGAATATACCTGAGGCGCTTGGACACGGCGATACGAATATCCATTGGAACTTCGTCACGTGTAGGGCCAAGGCTTGAAAGGGTTATTCCCGTGTTAGTTACTGCCATTGAGGCTACAAATCCCTGGTCAGGAATCTGGTAGGCTGCGCCTATGTCTACAGCGGCAGCTACAGCATTGAACTGTGCTACGGAAGCGTAGATCAGATGGATACTCGCGCCGTAGTGTAGCCTGGATTGCCAGGATCGTGACAGGCCAGCGGAGAGCGCGACGTTACTCGACGAGAAGGTGCCATTGCGCTCTCCATATATATCTGCTTCTGTGATGCTGCCCCAGTGAAAAAATCGCACCCCCACTGCGCCCGTGCCGATTGGGCCAAGGTTGTGAGCATATGTAAGTGCGCCGGCCTGGAGGTCACTGAGATGGTTCAACCAGGATACAGAAAGATTTCGATCAAGATCCTCGCCCAAAAGCGCCGGATTGTAGAACAGAACATTCCCCTGGTTCGAGGTGGCGCTCAGTGATGTACCCCCCAGGGCAGCTGCTTGGGCAGAAGGTTCAAGTCGGAGAAAATCGAAGCTTGACAGCGTCTGGCCCTGTGCAGTGGTTATTCCACACAGACACAGAAGTGCAGTTGACAAGAAGATATTCGTACGGACTGCTACACGAAAGGGGTTGATCACGGGTTTCAGATTTACACTCTTAGGGATTTGCACTACGCTAGGCACAGTCACCAGCAAAATCCGTTTTGCAAATTGACCGACCATACGATTAAACCATTGAGTGCTTCGGCGTGGAGTAAGGGCAGTGGGGGGATAAACTGAGTAGCAGTATTTGTTCCCACCAAAACGACAAGAGGGCGGGACGCTATACAGCACTTGCCAGAAAATCATGTGTTTTCGGTAAGGTCCCACTATGTATCCAGCAAAAAATCTAATTATCGTCGAACATCTTTACCCATGAAGTAGGGTGGATGAGGAAGGGAATGGCATTAGCGGCAGAGCCGTCTCTAGCCATCCCCGTCGCCCGATCATCAATACGTTTCAACGAGTGTCTTATCTGGTGCAACGTTTCTCTGAAAAAGTTGTCTGATCAGGTATCTGAGGACTGATTGAATTGCCCCTCCAAGCGATAGAGCATTTTCACGTCTCTGGGCAAGAAATCACCGTCACCCTAGCCACAACAAGGACCCTGAACACAGTCACCTCAGTTTATGCCTATCTAAGAACGGGACTCATCTAGTGCATCCTCAGTGGCGGACCAAAACACATGCGTCCAGCCTCTTTGTGGCAGACAGGAGCAATAGCAACATCAGGAGGCTTTGGTTGCAGTGCTTTTTATCCTGTACCAGTCCAATGATTTTGACTACCGGGGTGCACCCATAGCGTACCGTGGGGTTTCTGGCATCTATCTCGTCCACATTAATCAATAGGTTTCCGGGCTTAATCATCAGCCTCATCCCAGCAGGGATATGTACTGCCTCCCCTGAGCCCTCCTCACCGTGGCGCAGCGACTTCATATACACCGTATTCTCATTGCATCCCGCAGGCATCACCTTGCCGAAATACGAGGCGCATCATCTGGACACAAGTTGAGTAGTGTTATAACTGCTCCTTTTATAATCCAAGTGAAGGTGAATCCCTTGCCCAATAAAAAATGGGGCTTCAACTAATTTAGTGCTTGCCAGAAAATGATTTTGGTCGTGGGATTATACGATGAATTCGGGTATTTGGGAGCAGATTTGGTCATTTTTGGTGGATTTGGTCAGGATTTAGCCTGTATTTGGGGTTCTCATCGCATAGGCGTGGTCATCGCAGGAGGATGAATGAATTTACGAATCTGGCGGCAATTTTGGGGTAAGAGGTCTGATTTGGGCGTTTAAGCGTGTACATTCGCCCCTTTGTTGCCATGCGTGTAGTAATGGAAGCCCAACGCGCGTTTGGGCAGGTTCCGATTGAAGAGATTGAGCTTGCCCCCCGAAGCCGGGATGACATTCCGGCGGTATTGCGTGGTTTGCGTTCGATATACAAGAATGCAAAGACGCGAGCGAAGATTTTCGAGCTTTTGGAAGGGGGTGTGGCTTCGGGAGTCAGTCACAAATTGGGGCGCCGGGGGATGGATCTGTGGAGGATTTTCGTTCTGGGGATGCTGAAGCAGGCCCTGAATTGCGATTATGATCGACTGACGCATATGGCGAACAACGACAAGCTCCTGCGCCAGATGCTTGGGCATGGTGGTTGGCGCGAGGGATCGGAACCGGAATACCATGTACAGACGATTCTGGACAATGTGAGTTTGTTATCGGAGGAGTTACTGGGCAAGATCAACAAGGTTGTGGTGGAACATGGGCACGCAGAACTTACGAAGAAGGCCCAGGAGGAAGGGTTACGTTGCAGGGTAGATTCAGCGGTGACGAAGACGCATGTTCATTGGCCTACGGATGTGAATCTGCTAAGGGATGCGGTGGGTTGTTTGCTTCGGGAGTCGGCACGTATGAGCCGTTCGCACGGCCTGCCGGGCTGGCGCAAGGCGTCGGATTGGGAAAAGCGGCTTGATCGTTTGTTTCAAGGGGTACGCAGGTCACGGGGTTGGCATCGTCGTGATCGAGTGCGCAAATACCTGTGCCACTGCAGAAAGCTGGTGAAGAAGGCGTTGGCTTCGCAGCGGAGGTTGGGGGCAGATTGCAGTGATAAGGGGCTACATTACCTGGAATGCAGCTTGAAACTGATCGATCAGGTGGATCGGCGGTTGCTCAGGGGCGAAAAGATTCCGCATTCGGAGAAGATTTTCTCGGTTCACGCGCCGCATACGCGTTGGATCAGCAAAGGTAAGGCGGGGGTACAGGCGGAGTTGGGACTCCCGGTCTGCGTCTTGGAGGACCAGCATCGGTACATTCTTTACTACCAGGTGCTCTACGAGGGGGGCGATTCGTCAATGATCGTGGATTTTTTACGGGAGGCCAAGACACTGTACCCGTCCCTGACTTCGTGCAGCATGGATACGGGGTATTCATCGGAACACAACCGGCGCGCATTGGAGCAAATTCTGGAACTGGTGATTATGCCGAAGCGGGGTCGTTTAAGTCATGCGGACAAGGAGCGCGCATCCGCTCCGGACTTTGTGGAGGGTCGTCGTCAGCATCCGGCGGTAGAATCCGCGATCAACAATTTGAACCAGCGCGGACTGGACTTGGTGCGTACGCATGGTAAGGAGGGGTTTGGTCGCACGGTGGCGCTCTCTGTGGTCGCGGCCAACGTGCATCGTCTTGGCTTGCAGTTGAAGCGGAAAGAAGAGCGGCTCAAGCGCTGGCATCAGGCCCGAAAACGAGCGGCGTAGCGCCGCTGTAATCCTACCGAAGGAATTTGGACAGGCTCCGCCATAAGCGGAAAGGCAGACATACGTCGGGTTGGCACGCATGGTCGCGTCCCAGCTGCATCGGAGAGCAAAAAATGTCTTCCAGTGACCATTCAGCAAGCCGAAAGGCACCTGATTCCCCCGAAACTCCACCAACGACGCCACAATTATGGGCCCAGATTGTTATGAGTATAGCAAGAATCGCAAAAATGACCTATTCTCTGACAAGCACTAGATAGGAGTTTAGGGCTTGAATCGCCGTGGGAGATTATGGGGGATGGGTATGATGATAAGGATCGGGTACGGCGCGTGATGTTAACCTGCCCGGATATATCTTCGCTGAATTGTCTGCAATGTAGTGAGGTTTGTCCATTTTATGATTTGCGTACAGTTCGTTCTTGGTGCCATTTAGATACGTGTACGTATCGTACGGAGATGGTTGCCCGGATTCCGCGTGTAAAGTGTCCAGTGCATGGGGTTTGGACGGTGCAGGTTCACGAGGCATCGCCGAGTTCCCCCCGGTTCACCCATGGCTTTGAAGAGATGGGGATTCGTGTTTGGCGACAGTTAAAAATCAGGCTTGTCACTTTGGGACTTCAATAAATATAGTGAATTAGTCCTGATCTTATCCAATTCTGGGCTAAGGTTTCAGACGATTTATCGCGTCATGCGTCATTCTACTCAAAGGTTTTATCTTTCATTTTTTCGACAATTACGAATCGTAATGGGGGTGAAGATTAAAGGAATAAACAAGGTTTATGGCATTTCGTCACCTTGGTCAATTTCGGAGGTAACAGCGGATCATGATGCCGAGGAGGCCCATATCCATGTGATCTGTACGGATGAATCCAAGCTTCGGTGTCCAAAATGTGATCAAGCGAGTCCGGTGTATGATCGTCGGACTCGGAGTTGGCGTCATCTGGATACCGGAAAATATCGTACAATCGTAACGACGCAGTTACCTCGTGTAAAGTGTGCAGAACACGGAGTGGTGACGATTTCGCCCCCTTGGGCGGATCGGAGTGTACGCATGACCTATGAATTTGAGGCGCTGGTCATTGATCTGCTTCGGGAGTCAACGATCTCGTCAGTGTGTCGGCTCCTGCAGATGAGTTGGCCTGCGGTTGCAGGGATTATGGACCGCGCAGTGGAACGGGGGCTTGATCGCAGAAAGGCGCAACCGGTTGCCCATGTGTGTGTGGATGAGACCTCGTATAAAAAAGGCCATAAGTATATCACCGTGGTCTCAGATTCTCAAACGGGTACGGTGCTGTTTGTCAAGGAAAAGCGCACCCATGCGAGTCTGGATGCTTATTATGAAGGCTGTTCTACTGAGCAACTGGAAGCGATTGAAAGTGTGAGCATGGATATGTGGCCTGCCTATATCAAGTCCACGAAAAAACATGTTCCAGATGCGGCATCCAAGATTGCATTTGATCGTTTTCATGTGGCGAAAAAGATTGGAGGGGCGGTAGATAAAGTCCGTCGGCAGGAGAACCGAGAATTGCGGAAAGCGGGCATTGATGATCTCACCGGGACCAAGTATGACTGGCTGACCAACAAACAGAATATGTCGGTCCGCCAAAAGAAGCGATTCAAGGCGTTAAAGGATAGTTCGTTGAAAACGGCCCGTGCCTGGGCCATCAAAGAATTGTCCCAGAAATTGTGGCACTATAAGAGCCGAACCTGGGCACGCAAAGCTTGGGAAAAATGGTTGTCCTGGGCCTCACGTTGCCGGCTTGAAGACATGGTTAAAGTTGCCAAGACGGTCAGAAAACACCTTTGGGGAATTCTCAATGCGATCATTCTCAAAGCCAGCAATGGGCCAGCAGAAAGCATCAACAGTCGAATCAAAACGATCAAAGTCCGTTGCCGCGGATTTCGAAATACCAAGCGGTTAGCAAATGCAATTTACTTCTATCTCGGTGGACTGGATCTATATCCAGATGCTGTCTCAAAAACAAGGGTTTCACTAAATTAGTTGAAGCCCCGTCACTTTTAGGCGTGGAGAGTCTGTTTTCGGGATTTCATCCCATATTGTCTGGGGCATCAGATGCGGGTTTTCTTTGAATCCTCGGAGAGCGCATACGCGAATGCTACGGTCCATTTTTTGAGATTGGTGTAACGCTTCCGCAGGGCGGCCTGCAGGAAAACATTCAGGGGCCAAAGGATGAGGCGGACGACAAGGGCGAGCATCGTAGAAACGACAGCTATGCCTAGTCCGACCAAGTCGGAGCTTTCATGTCGGCTTCCGGACATGAAGAGAACGAAGATCCCGAGCAGTGTCCCCAAGAGGCCAAGGCTGAGTGCAATGTAGACAGCGGCGGTGATGTAGCGATCGGTCTCCTTGTATTTTTCATGATCAAAATCAATATAATGGAATGCATAGTTGATCATGGATTGGGCGGAACCTCCACGTTGCTGTTCTTCCAGGAGTCGGTAGCCTGCAACAGTGAAGGGGTTTTTGGTGGTGGTTTGCTCGATGGCGCGAGCAAAGTTTTCGGGGGAGGTTTCGGCTGGATCAATCTGGAGCATGGCATGGGTTCCGCGCCACTGCCGGAATTGCCGCACATAGGCGGAAGTCAGCAGAAAGAGGCCAATCAGGAACAGAGCACCGAGCGGCCACTCGAATCCTTGGGCATAGCTAATCATATCCCACAGTGAAGTGGGGATGGTTTGCTCCTGTCTGATTCCTATGGGGATCAGCAGGTAGATATTAACGATGAGTAGCATTGGCATTGGACAGATAGAATCAACGAATTTGGAGATCGTATGTAGGAACGGGTTCCAAGTTTAGGGTTTGGGTGAAATTGCTTAGGTCTTCTTGACCTAGTCGGTCAATCAGTTCGATGCGATAGTTTCCGGGCGGGAGCAGCAAAGTGAACCGGCCTTGTTGAGACACGGTAGTTCGAGCCACTTCGCGGTTTTCCCGATAGAAAACTACGACGGCCAAGGTCGGGGAACTCAGCGGCAGGTTTTCGACGGAACCATTCACAATGGTATTTTGGTGCACGGGGATGTGAATTCGCTTAAGTTCAGCCGGGTCGGACATGAAGCCGAACGCGGTTCCACCAGGCAGGCTTAACTGTGGGCCGGGGATAGATCGCGGATCAATCACGACCTGGTAGGGGGTACTGGGGGCGAGAAAGTCCGCCCGTACGCCCCCTGATGCGTCTGTTTCGGTGCTTGCTCGTATGACTTGGATATCCAGTCCATCCAGGGGAACTTCTCCGGGATCTTTCTGACCGTTGCGATCTATATCCAGGAACGGTTGGAGCAGTGCGCTGCTCCAGGGGTGCGAATGTCGGGACAGTGCCGGAGCACGATCCAGGGCTATGGAGCCATAGAGGCTTTGCTGGTGGTACGGGTTTTCCGGATCCAGAGACGAATGGCTGGCAAAGTTGGCCCAAGGGGCATTTATGCGCAGGGAGAACGAAGCACTCATCCTTCCGGCCGCCACGTCATAGCCGACCCGTGCTCCAAAGGAGACCGTTCGGTACGCAGCATGGAGTGTTCCCCCTGCAAAATCCAATGATTCAAACTGCCCCCCGTCGGCCTGGAAGCCAATTCGTCCTCGGAGGGCGCCCGGTGTCATATAGCGGGTGAGCGTGCTGCGCCATTGGACACGTGTATCTCTGGGGGCATCAGACGCAACGCGTGTGATTCGGGGACCGGCTGCAAGCGCCAGACTAATGCGGCGGGCCAATCTTGCCGTGCCAGAGGCTTGCATGTAGGTGGAAATGTGTCCACCGAAGGATTCTGAATGATCCGCATGAAAAAACAGGCTCAGCCGTGATGTACTCCATCCGAACCGGCTTGTCCAACGTTGTCTGTAGAAGCCGAATTCGGGGTCATCTGACAGTATGGCATCGGTCTGGAGTTGCATGCGATTCGAGAACAGCTGTAGCGTCGCCCGGGCTGTGCGTGCAGGGTAGGCAAGCTCTGCACTGACCATGATGGCGTCGGCGATCTGTTTAGCAGCGCCCAGTGTGGCGATCTGTGCCGTCTCTGTATACGTAAAGCTGCTGAGTGCGGTTAAACTGCGGGTGAGTCCATAACTGAGGCGGGCATGCCCATAGGGGGTATTGTCGGTTTGTGTCCGACCACCTTGCAGGTCATAGTACAGTCTGCCGGCGGGAACCAGGTCTTCGGTAATGAAGAGGGATCGTGTCTCCCGTGTGGGAGGGCCGCCGCCGACGGGAGCAATTTCGATGTCTGCCTGGAGGGTACCATAATAGGCGGGAATGTGCAGGAGATAGCGTCCTTGGCCGTCCGCCTGTACACGATCGGCCACCACGCCGGCAACCGAGGCCGTAACGATTGCATTCGGTTCTGTAATCCCGCTCAGTCGGGCTTCGCGCTGCTGATGTCGGGTGGAGAGCGGTCGGTTACTCATTCGCAGTCCTTCATACATCTGGCGCCCAGCCCAGTGATGCTCATAGGTGCGGCCCAGTCCAATCTGGGTGATCCAGGGAGACTCCGGGAAATCCAGCAAATAGTTCACCCGTCTCAGTGCAGTTTCTGTACGGTCGGTGTGGGAGGCTGTGGCATCGACATGGATCTGTCCCCAGAGCGCACTGGCCCGTACGTTGAACGAACCATTGTAGTCTGCCGCATGTTCAGAGCGCTGCATGCGGCTCATTCGGTACCCGAGCCAAGCGCTCCCGATCAATCGCCGTGTACGCCCATAGAGCAAGGGGCCCGTCTTGAGGGTGGCGGCCCGTGATCGGAATCCAGGCACGGCAAACAGTTCTTGTGATACTTTGAGAAGCAGTCTGTCGGTATCATAGAAGAGTGTTCCCTCGGGGAAGACCTTCTGGAGATTGGGTGGGGTGAGCAGGAAGCGATCTCCGCTTTGAAGATACCCTTCCGCATCCAACGAATCTATTCTGCCGGATTCAAGATCAACCCTCGCGGTGCCTTGGGCAAAATCCACATCATAAACGGCTTCGTCGTACCGGGCGCGCACGTTGGTGCCCTCAATCACTACGGGGATCTGGATCTCTTCCAGAAGTGCCGGAAAATCAATAAAGTAGGTGTTTTGCTGGGGATCCCAATAGGCGAGAAGAGGACGCATGGACGGCGCTGACAGCGGACTGAGGACCCAAGGTGCTTCCTGCAATACCCGAACGGGCTGCAACCCCTGGGCAGACAGGTCAGGGACAACCCGCAGAAGGACTAGCAGAAAGAGCCATGGACTTGGTCTGTGCATCTGGATCAGTTGGAAACCTGGCTGCGAATAGCTCTAAAACGTTCAAGGAGGGCTTGGGTCTTGTCGAGCTCTCCAATTCTGCGATAGAGCCCGCCCATCTCTCTCAGGTAGGCCAACTGATCCTCTTGGTCAAGTTCGTCGAACACCGCTTCCATTCTCGGCTCAAGCTTCAGGGCCTGTTGCGGATTGTAGCGGGCCAGTCTTAAAGCTTCAATGTAGGCTTTTCCCGTGTAGGTGCTTTCGAGGTCTGTAACCTGCATGAGATAGGTGAAGGCCAATCCGGATGATCCGTTCTGGCGGTGAGTCCGGGCACGATCAAACAGGAGCGCGGCATAGGCCTGGCGCAGCTCCTCGGCGAACGTCGGATACGGCACGGGGCTCTGAACCAAGCGATCACCCGCAGCGGATATGCGAGCACGGGTTGAATCCATTAATACGCTCTGCCAGAGTGCCTGCAAAGTCTCCAGGGCACGGTCCTCAAACCCGTTGTCGTACGAGAGGATGGCGTACGTATATCTGGCTTCGGAGCGTGCGGCTGAGCGCGTCAGTGCCGGAATGAGTGTTTCCAATTCGGTTAGTACCTGCAAGGGTGTCTCGGGGGCGGCCTGCTGCAGACTGTCAAAGACGAGTCGATGATCCAGATTCATGTGATCCCACTGGGCCCAGACCAGTTCCTGCTCTGCAAAATTGGCAGCATCAGGAGAGGTGGCATAGGTGTAGGCCTGAAGCAGGGCGCGGTGCACTCCGTGGCCGTTTCTGCTATGGACAAATTCCCGATAGGCACGCACACTGTAGTTAAACATCTGTACGCTGTCAAGCGGGACCTCTTCAAAGGCCAGTCGCGTATTTTCCAAGATGGTTTCTGTGGCCCGGAGCCACAGGATGGCGGCTTCGGAGGAGCGACCAAGATGGCCCAGTGCAATGGCTATCTCGGCCCAGAGTCCGTGTTCATTCGCACGCAGGGCGGCAAGCCCCCGAAGGAGTCTAAGGGTCTCTTCCCAAGCAGACTGCTCCCGGAAGTAGTTGGCCCGAATAGCATACACCTGAGCCAGTTGGTAGCGGGATTCCTCGTGTCGCGGATTGAGCGCCACGGCGTCTTCCAGCCGTGTCTGAGCCGTCTCCAGTAACGATTGTGCCAGTGTGCTGTCCTGGGCGGCCTGAGCTCGGGCGGCATCGGTTACCGCTTCGCGGGCAAGCTGCACGGCCTCCGCAAAGGCGTCTGCATCCAATTCACTGTTCGCACTGGTATCACTAAGCACCGAGGGACCCGTGACAGCCGTCAAAACACTCTCTGCATGCATCACCAGTTGCTGCCCTTCCAGAAACCACGCCTGCGCCTGTACCTCCGAAGTAGCCTCCACAAAGGTGCTGTCAAACGTGTTCACCACATCGCGAATCACAAGTGAATCCACGCCCGGCAATGGGCCCGTAACAAACGTGGACACGGGTTCGGGAGCTGGAATAGGTTCCTCTACAATAGGTGCAACCTGCGCACATCCAAACCAGACTATTGCGGCCAGCAACGGTAATGCCCTGATATATTTAATCATTTTCTGCCTGAATCAAAAAGACTGCGTTCCTGCCGGCCCTCTGAATAACCCGATTCACCTCCAACAGGTATATGGCCGGTGCCGCTTCATCGGCATGGATTTCGACGATTCGTGTGGACGGTGTCCCCACAACTAGATCGTACAACCGCGCATACGGAAGGGACTCCTCTTCATTAAGGGAATTCAGATACGTCAAATTTCCGGTGTTCATCATGGAAATCTGCAAAGGTGTAAGCACGGTGGCACCTTCCTGAACCTCCGTGCTTACGGGTAACTCTACACTGAATTCCGGCATCACGGCCACCGCCACCAGCGCAGCCAGAATAATCAGCACAATGTCAACAAAAGATTCATCCATTAGACTGGGACTCGTTGGACCACCATGACAAAAACAGGTTGAACACACGGATTGCGTCCGGGCTTTGCACAGATGTCTCCTCCAATTCCAAGGATACCACCCGGGAGTCTTCATCAAACTCAACACGCCCCTTTTCGTGGTAATTGGCTCTGTTTTGCAATCCCGGATCAATAAAGTAAAACAGTATGCTGCCCTGGATCAAGGCGATCTTTAGTGTTCGGCTGGAGGGGGCATAGGCTAGTTGCAAGGTCCAGTTCTGGCCGTCCAACAGGACCGGGCCCTTGAACACCAAGTCCGCGGCCGCTGATCTAAACAAGGCCCGGATGGCGGGGTCCAGCGACATGCCTTGGGAGGCCTTCATCCACAGCACCACAGCATCCTCACGGGCGACCTCGTCGGGGGTCAGTGTGCTCCGGTCCAAGCCTTCGTACACCGATTCAAGAGTTCCAAGACGGGCCGAATCCTCTTCCCGAAGCGTGAGTTCGCCCTCAGACACATCCCCGGTGCCATCTGTGAGCTGGATGTCCGGGGAACTTGAAAGTCCCGATACAATGTTCGGTCGCAACAGCGTCCCAGGGCTCCGTTCGACTTGCGGAAACAGGTCTGGGTTCCGGTCTGTACGACCCGTCCCGAGTCCCCCCAAGGCATCTTCGGTCCCGAAATCCAGCTCCGGTTCTGTCTGGAGGAGCGATTGGGAAGTCTTTGTTTCCAGCCCCTCTTCATTTAACGAAGGAACATCAGACAGAGACAGATCCATAAAGGAAGACAGCAATTCATCAAAATCCTCCAGTGTCACCTCCGGCTCCTCCTCCAAAACAACATCTTCGGTCACCTCCTCCAGTTCAATCTCCTCTGGAGTATTCATCGCAATCGCCATGGATTCCAAAACGAAACTCTCAAGGGACCGATCCACACCCGCGCGCGTGGGCATGGGAACAATATGGATCACCACAGCAATACAGACGATCACCGCCGTAAACAAACTCACAGTCAGACTGCGATCGGATTGAGAAAAATCCTCAAAAAAAGAGGGCCGCTCCATTTGGGGAAAAATCGTATTGTTAAGGAATTCGGAAAACAGCAGTAAGGTAAGATAAATGGCCTTTTGGAAAGCAACATTTTTTACGGAATCCTGCCGTCCAGAAGTCATCCCCAACGTACTTAACACCATCGTTTGAGGACGACTCCCGCCCGGACAAATTTTGCCGCAGTACCATCCCGGTAAACCACATAGACACAGGTCTTATAGATCGGCTTGTGTTACTCCCGCAAAGACGCAATGTAAAAAGACGACAGAGGTACTGGATCGTACTTCCATAGTGTGGATGTGGCAAACAACATTAATCATGACTATGATCCTGAATTCGATGCTTAACATTCAAGAAAGGACCCAACATGTTCGGCATAATCAGTTCGGAACGGTACAGGTTCTGTCGTATTTCCGGCACAAGTCTAGAAGAGAAACCAAGTGCTGCACAGGAGCAGTCCCTTCAGGAATCAGCACAAAGATTGCTGTACGCGACTGTTGCTCCATACATAAGACTAGGTCTTGAAGGCCCTCCGAGTTGCAGAGAATCTCCTGTCCGTCATCTACGAGAAACCGTGATGTACCGCTAAAGCGCAGATTGAGCACATCCGATTCTTGCTCTGGGGTGGATACCTCCTCGACTTCTCCAGGCAGAGCTACATTAATTCGGGGCGTGGTCTCCGTCAAAATCAAAAAACCGACCAGAAGCACAAACCCAAGGTCGATAAACACCATCAAATCCGACCGATCTCCTTGCATGACTACTTTTTACATTCACGTGAAGTTACTTGTGCCGCAGTGGTACTGGATTCAACCACTACACAACCATCTACATCCAGAAAGGCACGAATCTCTGGTTGTTTGTGAGCCATCAGGATCATAGGCTCAGTACCGGGCTGCACACACTGGTTTGCCACTGGAGCAGCATACTGCCACAAGTCTTCGGTATAGCCCCAGAAGCTGGCCCGTACATCGTCGCCCTGCAGGGAGATATAGCCCTCAAAATCTCCGCTTGGATAATAGTTCAGCGCAGATCCCAAGAACGAACCTGCAAGCGCTTTTTTGGGATTTATTTCCTGTTTGGCCTCCTCCGCAACCATGCCAATACGTTCTCGCGAGGTCACCAGAACATAATCTGTGGACAAACCCTGTGTACTTAGGACTGCCGCCATCTGCTCCGGCAAGTAGGTGCCGAGTAGAAACTGCTCTTCTGCCGGGTAGAGAACCAGAATATCATTCGATCCAAATCCGTCCCGCGTGAGATCAAAGAATAACGCATGCGTGTACGCGGTATCCTCGGGAAAAATGAACTGCTCCTCAAGGAATGTGCGAAGAAACGTCAAGTTGCTCATTTCGGCAGCGGGTATCACCCGCTGGGTCACCTCTGCGGTCTGTCCGAGCACCGGACCGACCATGCCCACAAGACCGATGGAGCCCCAAAACAGATACGGCAATATTGCAATGGGCATCGCCCTCTTAATCTCCACGATACATCGGTGGAGAAGCAAATGGAACGCTTGCATAAACCGGTGACCAGTAATCATGTCAGGTTGCACGAACTCACAAGTCGTTGAAAAGGTGCACATCGGCAGGGGGGCGAAGATTCGGTGGGTATGGTTCGAATTTTAATCTAAAGGGTCCTTGGGATCTGGCCTCCAGAGCAATACGCACTCGGCTGCGCGTCACGACCAGAAGGTCGGAGCGTCCCACCTCTCGGCCTCCGTCTTCGAAGACGAGTACCTGACCGTAAAAGGGGACCGTATCCGTCTCAAAAACAACAATGAGGGCCTCCTCGGTTTGCGACTCCATATCCGCACGAAGCAGTGCGGGTTCCGAGTCTGGAATATAGAGTGCCGGGATCTGAAAGACGATCCGGGCCGGGCCCACCGGGCCCGGCGTGCGAAGCTGATCAATATAGCTGCGCGGCGTCACGGTAAAATTGAACATCCCGGCGTAGCCCCGCTCCTCCATCGGTCCGGTGATCGCAGACTGAACCTGTTTAGTCTCGCCAGGCAATAGTACCACGATTCCTGGATACACGGACAAGGCCGTTACAAGGTTGTCCGGCCCCATGCCGGGATCAACAACCAGGATAGATCCGCTGTCCCCATGCTCCCGGTACCCGAATGTGGTAGAAACCTCCACCTCCATCGGGTAAAGGGATGGATTATGGAGTTCAAAGGTCACACGGCGGAGCCCAGATTCAAACACAGCGACCTGTGGCCAGATTTGAATCCGCTCCTCTCCGGATAACGTAGCGCCTTGAGCCGATTCGAAGCTGACACCGGAGGGGCCCAGCACTACCACCTGCCGGGCGGCCCCAACAGTCAGCATGACGGGGATCGTGAAGATTTCCTCAACCTCATTGAGTGTCAAGACTACGGCCGCATACCCAGAATATGTTCCTGGGGCGGCCCCTTCCAGGGAGGCGGTCCCTCCGATACGGATAACATGGCAATCGCCGGGATCTAGACGAACCCGTATGGTCTGACTAGCCTGGGTGTTCGCCAGAAATTGGACGCAGGACTCGGAATAGGCCCACTCGGGAACCAGCGTCAGCGTCCGATCCTGCTCCGAGTGGTGTAATACGACGGAGCGTAGCTGTTCCAAGGACACCGTCACACTGTCCTGTGCCCGAAGCATCATCCGCCCAGCATTTGGGGCTCCTTCGTAGATCTGCCCGGACATCTGCTCTGTCGCCGGATCCAAGACTACCTGCCCCTGCGGCCCTGCCACGCCAAGGTCCAGACTGGATGTCGTAACCTCCATTACTTCTGAAGGCAACGTAGCGGGGTTCAGTACCGTAACCTCTAAGGATGCCTCCACCGGATCTGCAAGATCAGCCCAGACGGTTACCGTATACGGATAGGTGAGCGAAACCGCACGCTGGCGGAGAGGTACCTCAAACAAAGGGCTTGCTCTGCCCATTACCCAACTTTTTGACTTGACATTCTGAACAGTGCCCCATATATTGGTGGCATGTTCACGCAGAGTCAGGTTTTGCGCACCTTGAGTGCTCCGGAATCGCAGTCGCGTCTCACCGCGGTGTTGGGCGATGCCGCGTTGTCCACGCGCGCGGCGATAGCAAGGCGCGTGTGTGAACTTTTCACATTCGTTGATGCCTGCGGTCGGTTGCAGGTGTCCACTTGCGCCCGTGCGTTGTCAAAGCTGGCCGACCGTGGGCGGATAGCATTGCCTGCGCCGACGAACAATTACGCGGCGGGGGCGGGTCCCCGCCTGCTGGCCGAACCGGTGCCTGCCCCGGAACGTTTGCCTGAGGTTGTTAACGAGGTGGAGGGTCTTACGCTGGTTAAGGTGACCGACACCGATCAGCGTGAGATTTGGAACACGCTGTTGCATCATGAGCATCCGCGTGGTGTGACGACATTTTGCGGTGCCCAGGTACGGTATCTGATTGACAGTGCACACGGTTATGTGGGTGCGGTCGGTTTTTCGGCGGCCGCCCTGCGACTGGCGGCCCGGGAGCAGTGGATGGCCTGGTCGGACGCACAGCGACAGGCCCATCTGCACCGTGTGGTGTGTCTGAGCCGATTCCTGATGCGGGAGCGATGCCAGCATCTGGCCAGCTACGTGCTCAGTCGCCTGCTCAGGCGACTGGCTGAGGACTATCAGCAGCATTACGGCTACCGGGTGTGGATCGTTGAAACCTATGTGGATCCCGAATGGTCGGGTTCCTGCTTCAAGGCCACCAATTTTCAGTACATTGGACAAACCGCTGGCGGCCTCCGCCATGACACTCCGGAGCCGCCGAAGGCGTTGTATGTATACGAACTTAATCGCAGGTGGCGTCAGCAACTGGGGGTGCCTGCGGTGGAATTACGTCCGGTCAGACAACCTGGTGAGATGTTGGATAGCGAACAGTGGGCCGATGCCGAGTTTGGGGATGCGCCGCTGGGCAACGCGCTGCGCTCGGCGCGGCTGGTCAAGAGTGCGTCTCTGCTCGCCGATACCATCGGCGCGGCGATTACCGGGAACACGGGCTATGATCGGGCGGCGGTCAAGGGGCATTATCGCCTGCTGGCGAGCGATCCGGCGTCTGAGGTGACGCCGGAGAACGTGTTGGCCCCGCATCGGGCGCGTACCATAGAGCGTATGCGCAGCCAAAAGGTGGTCTTATGCATCCAGGATGGCAGTCGGCTCAATTACGGGTCGCGTCTGGCCTGCGAGGACTTGGAAGTCATTGGTCAGAATCAGACCACGACCAAATCGCGGGGACTGCATATTCATACCACGCTGGCGACCACCACCGATGGTCTGCCACTGGGCGTGTTGCGGTGCAGTTACAAAGATCCGACCGATGGACCGTTGAAGCCAAAGGCGCAGCGGTGGCTGGATGGTTATGCGGATATTTGTGAAGCCGCGCAGGAGCTATCGCGCAAGATCAAGGTCCTCTGCGTGATGGATCGGGAGGGCGACAGTTTTGCGCTCTTTGATGCGCAGCGGCAGCACAAGCGGGTTGATCTGCTGGTGCGGGCATCTAAGAATCGGCGTCTGGCAAAAGGCAAAAAGCTGTTTGAGACGATGTCCGGTGGCAAAGCTGCCAAGACGATCAGGATTGAGATTCATCGCCGGTCCGTGCGGTCGAAGACGGCCGGACGCGCCTATCGCGTCGCCGATGCCGAAGTACGCTATGGCCCGGTTACGCTGCCCGCGACTCCACTGGTTGCGGATGCGGATCCGGTGACGCTCACCGGGGTGCATATCAAAGAAGTCTCGCCGCCTGCGGGTGAAAAGGCGATTGAATGGTATCTGCTGACCAGTCTTGCGGTGCCCTCGGCCCGGGCTGCGGAGCGGGTGCTGGGGTATTATCTGAAACGTTGGCGGATTGAGGACTTTTTCCGGGTGCTCAAGAGTGGCTGCAAAGTGGAACATATGCAGCTGCGGAGCGCCTTAAGACTGGAACGGGCATTGGCGATCTACTGTGTGATTGCCTGGCGTCTCATGGTGCTGACGCTGTTGGGGCGAACCATGCCGGAGCTGGATCCGTCGGTATTCTTCACAGAACTGGAACTTGGATTCTTGACCGGCTACGCCAAGCGGGTACGACTGCCGGAACCCAAGATGCTGCGGGACGCCATGTTGCTGGTGGGGGTGTTGGGCGGCTATCAAAACCGGAATCGTGCCCCACCGCCGGGCCATCAGGTCATGTGGAGGGGAATCGAACGACTCGCTATGGCCTTGGTGGGCTATCAGATGCACATTGAGGAGACCCAGGCCCGCTGCTGCTGCTGTGCAGATTCGTGATACCCTCACGAAACGGGAGACTCTTACCCCAATGCTATGGCCCGGACGTACCGGTACCGTGAACCCAAGCGTGAAAACGCTCCGTCACCCTATGCTGCGGACCATCAAGGCGTGCGCTGTAAAGAGGCGCTCCGACCAGACAATCACGGCGGTAGAAAAAACGCTCACGGATCTCCCACAATAGTTAGACTACACCATTACTTGGGTAATGGGCAGGGCTTGCTGCCGCAGCGTCTGAGAGCCGCGTCGGCGGAGTCCAACGCCAACGGTATGCCAGATCCAGATCCTGATCATTGGTCACCCTACACGCAATCGGTTGCGGGGATTGTCCCACAGTGACTTCCACGCTCTGTGGACACTCCAGGGAAAGCACTGGACGGGGAAACACGATAATTTCAACCTGCTGCGGCGCGGAAATTTCGTAGTGCGGCGGCGCATCCACTTGAAGCAGATAGGTCCAAGTGGTGGTGCTGGTCACCAAGGACGGCGTGTGAAATACTGGCGGCGCTCCGCCAGTACTCTGGACCAGCAGGTCCTCCGTACCGTTTGCCAACTCCCAGGTCCAAACGAGATCCGGCGGTACGGGCGCGGGTATTGAGCAGTCTAGGGGCACCTCCGGTGACCCCGCATAAACCTCAATGGGACTGTTACAGTTCACCGACAGCGGTCCCAGATTCTTGAGAACCGTCACCACCACCCTAGTCGGTGTGGCTGGCGGATCAGCAAAGTCCGCCGAGGCCGTGACCTCATACACATAGTCCTGTACCAATTCCTGCTGATCCGCCGGAACCTCAAACAACGGCGTTGCCACAGCAGGATCCGAAAGCCGTTCGCTTGGCATCCAATTCCACTGGTAGGTCAAGGGGATCCCCTTGGAGTTGCTGGCTGTGCACATAAGCCGAAGTGGCGGATCTCCCGTACGAGCCCGTGAATCCTCGCAAACCACAGCAATGTCCGGTTTCTCCAGAACCGTTATTGAGATAATCACCCGATTGGATGTTCCAGCATCATCATGGGTTGCCGTAACTGTATACTCGTAAAAAGTGTCCTGCGTCACATCCTTCGGCACATGAAACGTGGCCGTCCCAAGATCATCACCTATCAGGTACGGCTCTAATAGCTCAAGCGGAGTGTCTCCTTCAGCCGACCAAGACCAACTTAACTCATCCGTGGGACTGTCAATCGTGCCACACACAATGTCAAAGGCCGTGTCTCCCTCGTAGACTTCCCGCCGCACCGGATCACATTCAATCCCGAAATCCATAGATCCCGATGTATTCCGAACCATCACCGTAAACACCCTTTGCACCACCTGATTTTCCGCAAACGCACGAACCGTGACCGCAAAAGACGTATCCCGCTCAACCTCTGGAATCACCAATCCTGGCCAGTGGTCGTAGATCCTCGGCTGTATCAGAGCAGGCTGGGAGATGAGCTGAACCCGGACCGCCTGTTCCGACATGACCGAACATGGAATCTCCGCATCCATGGCCTCGTCTATAACGAGATCCTCGCAGGTGAGCATCGGTGCCCGATTAACAACATGAACCTCCACAGGCACGGAGACCTCCTGCTCCGCTCCCGGAACCTGGGCAATGATCTCAAGCATACGAACGGATGCGGTCTCATGAATCACGGGGGCACGAACAGAATAGTTGAACGCCCCCACGCCAAGAAATTTTGTCTCACTGTGCGGAGGCCAGTCCAACTCAACCCGGTACTCCAGCAGTCCCTCCGATGAATGAAGCCCGGTACATGGAATCTCTACCATCTCCCCACTATTAGCTGTGATTTGCGGCACACAGCGCAAAAAAAGCACCTCGCTTTCCGCTGGCTCTGATATCCCATCAGACGAGATATCCATAGACGCTGTACTCCCTGACCATGAACGCTGCACGTCTTCCAACACCACAGATTCCCCCGACCGATGGACAGAAATTGAAATCACTCCCTGATCCACAACCGCTCCCTCGTCATCAAAAACCAGACGACTGTACACTATGTGGTAAGGCATTTCAACCTCCACAGGCGCATGGAAATGGGGGGCCGCCGCGGTTACGTCACTCAAGTAGGCCAGCCAAGACGGATCCTTACTTGTCCACTGATATGTGTGAAATTCCGTCTGCAAAGCACAGTCAATCAGCGAGGACATCCCCGCAACCACCTGCAGGCTTGAAGGACATCCCTCCGATCTAGATTGCCCCCATGCCGACATTGCAAACACCATCCCTGCAAATACGCATGAGACATATTTCATTGGTAAGGTCTCAAATTTCGTGGACCTATAATGAATTACAAGTCCCGCCAATAAGATACCACATCTGGATGCAAAAACCATTTGGTTCTATCCACAATATTCGTGATAGAACCCTAGGATTCCTAGACTCTCTACTTTATACATAGGCTGCTAATATTGAAGAATTCCTCTCAGATTCACTCCGATGTCATCCATTGCATTTTTGTGGCCATGTGCCAGTCCATAGACTGAGAAGGTCAGTTGTTCCCATGGGCGGAGTTCGCCACCGAACCGGTATATCGTACCCTGCCGTGACTGGGTCACCCCCATGACAGGCCGGGCCGAGCCCTTTCTCCACGGAATACCGTATCCCAGTTCCAGCTCGGTCCGATGCGTGTGAGTTCCCAGTGGCACTGCATCCAAAATTGTCTGCTGACGATTCAGTCGCATCCCGTGTCCCCGTCCCCACGATGGCCGCACACGCACCATCAACCCCTCCAATCCCATGCCCACCTGCAGCGATCCCGAGAATCCCCACTCGGTGAACGCCTCCGCGGTATGCATCACCAGTCCCTGGGTGTGCACCTCCCCCCGCAAACGCCACGCCGGATACACAACCCGTACCCCTCCGCCAAACTCCAGGCCCACCCCCGTCTCCGCACTCCCGCCATCGCGACGCACATTTGCCATTACGTACGGACGCAATCCATCGCCGAGCCTTGCATTTGCTTCCACGCCGGCCCGTACACGATACACCTCCGCCTCCACACCATGCGCCTTGATCTCGGCATCCGTTACCAGTATATCTCCATGGTAGCTCAACCCAACCGCACCGCCTGACACCAATGCCCCCTGTACCCCCATCGCACCAAACCGGGATACCAGATCGCCTTCAAGTTCCAGTACCTTCGCCTGCCCGCGTCCCATGCCTGCACTCAACCATACATCCCATCCCGCACGGGCATACGATACATACGGATAGATGCCCGTCAACCCCGCTGTGATCGCGCCCGACTGCTCAATCACCTCAAATGAACCGTCCCCCTGACTGTGCGCCAAAAGCACGCCCGCCAATACCCGCTTCCAACGATAGTCCAACCCCAACATCCCCGTCGTGACTTCCCCATCGAGGGTCAACGCATCCACATCCCGACCATTGAAATGCCGGAACGCACCCCGCCCCCACACGCTCAACGAATCACGGTAGGGGATCGCCGACATCCGGCATCCCGCCAACAACTCGCCCAGAGATGGATCCCATGAAGAAGACGCGTGCCAAAGCTGCGCCATCTCTGCGCGCGCTGCCGCGCCACAAGACGCACCCGTCGTCCCTGAACGGAACCGCTCCCCCAATGCATCGACGACCTGCGTTGAGAACGTCCGCACAAATCGCGCGGCATAAGCCTCCAGGATCCCCTCACCTGCCGTGGTCGACTCCTGAATCGTCGCCACCCCCACCGACTTCCCAAGCTTCACCTGCTTCGAAGACACCAGATGGACCGTGAACGTCTCCTCCCGCCAGTCCAACCCATCCTTCAAGAGCGGAACGGCTATCACGGCTTCCGTGCTCCCGGGAGGCAGCATCACCACCCCCGAAGATGCCGCATAGTCCTCCCCCGCCTTCGCCGTCCCATCCTGCGTCCGGTAGGTCGCCGATACCATCCGGGACTGCGGATGCGACAGCAATACCCGGAACTGGACCACCCGCTCCTCTTCCAGCGCCAGCGCATCATCTATCCGAAGATACGCGCCCCCGTCATTGTCCAGTATGGTGCCCGTTCCCGTACCACGCGCAATGATTGCATTCCGAGGACTCGACAGCGTTACCTCAAACCGCTCCATCTCCTCCAGAATGCTGTCATCCACAAGGTCAATCATAATCGTTCCCCGGGTTGATCCCGGACCAAAAATCACAATCCCGCGTGATGCCGTATAGTCCACACCCGCCTCAGCCTCCACATCCACCGTCTCATACTGCACCGTTACCGTCTTGTCGGTTGCTTGACTCAACTCTATGTCCAAGCGGAGGGTACCCGCATCCTCCGATCCCCGCTGATCATAGATGGAAAGCTCCAGCGGACGCGCACGCTCATCGTTATCGGTGATCGTGACACTGGTTGTATGGGTAATATTGTCGTAACCGCCGCCAAATGCCGCGAGCATCAGCTCCACATGATCCGTCCCAAAGTCATTGTCGTCCTCCCCTGCGGTCAGCATCACCGTCTGGGGAATGTTCCAGTTCGTGGTCGTGAAGGTGAGCAGGCTCCGGTCCAGCGTCAGCTGCGTTCCCGCATGCCCACTAAAAGACACCTCCACCGAACCCGATGGCCGGGCGGATAGACTGACACCAAACGGGTGTATCCCCCCCTCTTCCATCGTCACTTCCGTCACGGCCACGATATCCGGCTCATCATTGTCCCTGATCGTGACCTCGACTGAACGCGTTACGCCCGTATAACCGCCCCCGCTGGCGATCAAGGTGATCGCCTCTTGATCATCCTCAAAATCCTCATCCTCGTCCGCCATCAGGGTGACCGTATGGGGCGTATCCCAGCTACCCGGCGTGAACGTCAGATTCGCTGGAGATAGCGATAGATCCCCCATAACAGCGGGGAGCGTCACCGTCACGTTGCCGGAAGGCTCGGTGGTGAGCGCAACCGCAAAGGTCTGCAAGCCCCCTTCCTCAACCGTCACCAGTGCAGGGACATTAATATCCGGCTTGTCATTGTCCCTGATGGTCACCCGAACCCGAACCTCCTTGCCCGTGTAGTCGCCCCCGGTCGCAGATAGGATCAACGCCACCTCATCATCAGCAAAATCAAGATCCTCCGCAGCGATCAGCATCACCTGCCGGGACTGACTCCAGTCTCCGGGTGTGAAGATCAGACTCGGAGGGGTCGGGGTCAGGTCGCTCCCCGAATAACCGGTCAGCGTCAGCGTTACCGCATCCAGGGGCTCCGAGGTCAGCGAAACCTCGAAGGCTCCTGTACTTCCCTCCAATATCGATACGGAGGGCGGTGCGTCAATTCCCGCCTCATCGTCGTCCATGATCGTTACCTTCACTTCTTCCGGCGGATCCCCGTCCACCACGCCATCCGGCAGCGTGCCGAACGCCACCGTGAACGTCTCGCTTCCCTCCGCAACATGATCCTGGAGAATGGAAACCACATAAGTCCCGCGCGTACCCCCGGCCTCGATCTCCACCTGGGCCGGCGAAGATGCCCGGTAATCCTGCCCATCCGCAGTGATATCGGTCAACACCAACGGGATCGTCACCGCCGTCAACAACGCCTCCGCCAGCTCCACCGTCAACGTGACCTCATCACCCTCATCAACCGGATTGGGCGTCGCCGACAGATGTAAACGCACGTCCCTCGGTGGAAAAATATCCCGGATCGTCACCAACTGCGATGTCTCTCTGCCCGCCACCAGCTCCAATGGCAGACTCCCCAAGGCCACGATAAAGGTCTCGTCTTCGGTATCGGTGTCCACAACAGTCGCAATCTGACCCGTTCCCGTGTTCTGACCACCAGGTATGGTCACACTCCCAAGCGCCGTGTAATCTTCCGGTTCCGCAGTCGTCCCCGGAGGATACGTCAACGGAACCACGACATCGGTCGTTAATACTTCGCTCAACTGCAGCACCACCGTAATCGATCCCCCCTCGTCAATCTCTTCCGGATCCACGGACAGGGATACCTCTGCCGGAGGAGGAATATCTCCATCATCCAAAATCGTGAGCTCCACCAAAGACGGATCCCCAGGGGCCAACCCCGCAGGCAAATCCCCCAGTGCAAGCGTGAACGTCTCGTCCGATTCAGCAATATCATCATCAACCGTCACCAAATCCCCCGACCCCGTCAGCTCTCCACCGGCAATCGTGATGCTCACAAGGGGAACATAATCCGCCGGTTCCGTCGTTACGTGCGTATCCGTCAAATCAATCGTCACCGGGTTCGGCAACTCCTCCGATAGTGTTGCTGTTACCGTAATCGTACCCCCCTCAACTACCGAAAGCGGTGACGCACTCAAAGTGACCATCGGCGCTGCATCCCAAACCGCCGTAGCCGTGACCGCCGAAGACGGACCCGTATTGAGCCCGTCCGTCGCCGCATCCGCAGCCACCGTGACCACCACATCTGAACCACCAGTCGGCGTCACCTCCAGCGTATATTCGACCGTGTTCACTGCGGTGAAGGCGCCCTTGCTCCCGCCGGTAACCTCCACATCCCCCGTCTCAAAACCTGTCACCGCCTCGTCGAAGGTAAAGGTCGCCGTGAAGGCATCCGTACTATTGATCTTGTCCGGCACGCCCGTGATGGCCACACTCGGCGCCGTTGCATCCCAAACCGCCGTAGCCGTGACCGCCGAAGACGGACCCGTATTGAGCCCGTCCGTCGCCGCATCCGCGGCCACCGTGACCACCACATCTGCACCACCGGCCGGCGTCACCACCAGCGTATACTCGGCCGCGCTCACCGCACTGAAGGCGCCCTTGCTCCCGCCCGTGACACCCACATCCCCCGTCTCAAAACCCGTTACATCCTTCGAAAACGTAAAGGTCGCCGTGAAGGCGCTCGTGCTACTGATCGGGCTCGGCACGCCCGTGATGTCCACGGTCAGCGCCGCTGCGTCCCAAACCGCCGTGACAGATTCCTCCGAAGACGGACCCGTATTGAGCCCGTCCGTCGCCGCATCCGCGGCCACCGTGACCACCACATCTGCACCACCAGACGGCGTTACCACCAGCGTATACTCGGTCGCATTCACCGCAGTGAAGGCGCCCTTGTTCCCGCCCGTGACAACCACATCCCCCGTCTCAAAACCCGTTACAGGCTCGGAGAAGGTGAAGGTCGCCGTGAAGGCATCCGTGCTGTTGATCGGGCTCGGCACACCCGTGATGTCCACGGTCGGCGCCGTTGCATCCCAAACCGCCGTAGCCGTGACCGCCGAAGACGGACCCGTATTGAGCCCGTCCGTCGCCGCACCCGCAGCCACCGTGACAATCACATCTGCACCACCAGACGGCGTCACCACCAGCGTATACTCGGACGCGCTCACCGCCGTGAAGGCGCCCTTGTTCCCGCCCGTGACACCCACATCCCCCGTCTCAAAACCCGTTACAGGCTCGGAGAAGGTAAAGGTCGCCGTGAAGGCATCCGTGCTGTTGATCGGGCTCGGAACGCCCGTGATGTCCACGGTCGGCGCCGTTGCATCCCAAACCGCCGTGACAGATTCCGCCGAAGACGGACCCGTATTGAGCCCGTCCGTCGCCGCATCCGCAGCCACCGTGACCACCACATCTGCACCACCAGACGGCGTTACCTCCAGCGTATACTCGGTCGCATTCACCGCCGTGAAGGCGCCCTTGTTCCCGCCCGTGACAACCACATCCCCCGTCTCAAAATCCGTTACACTCTTCGAAAACGTAAAGGTCGCCGTAAAGGCACTCGTACTGTTGATCAGGCTCGGAACGCCCGTGATGTCCAAGCTCGGCGCCGCTGCATCCCAAACCGCCGTGGCCGTGACCGCCGAAGACGGACCCGTATTGAGCCCGTCCGTCGCCGCACCCGCGGCCACCGTGACCACCACATCTGCACCACCGGCCGGCGTGATCACCAGCGTATACTCGCTCGCGTTCACCGCACTGAAGGCGCCCTTGTTCCCGCCCGTGACAACCACATCCCCCGTCTCAAAACCCGTTACAGGCTCGGAGAAGGTAAAGGTCGCCGTGAAGGCATCCGTGCTGTTGATCGGGCTCGGAACGCCCGTGATGTCCACGGTCGGCGCCGTTGCATCCCAAACCGCCGTGACAGATTCCGCCGAAGACGGACCCGTATTGAGCCCGTCCGTCGCCGCATCCGCAGCCACCGTGACCACCACATCTGCACCACCAGACGGCGTTACCTCCAGCGTATACTCGGTCGCATTCACCGCCGTGAAGGCGCCCTTGTTCCCGCCCGTGACAACCACATCCCCCGTCTCAAAACCCGTTACAGGCTCGGAGAAGGTAAAGGTCGCCGTGAAGGCATCCGTGCTGTTGATCGGGCTCGGCACACCCGTGATGTCCACGGTCAGCGCCGTTGCATCCCAAACCGCCGTGACAGATTCCTCCGAAGACGGGCCCGTATTGAGCCCGTCCGTCGCCGCATCCGCGGTCACCGTGACAACCACATCTGCACCACCGTCCGGCGTGATCACCAGCGTATACTCACTCGCGTTCACCGCACTGAAGGTGCCCTTGCTCCCGCCCGTGACAACCACATCCCCCGTCTCAAAATCCGTTACACTCTTCGAAAACGTAAAGGTCGCCGTAAAGGCACTCGTACTGTTGATCAGGCTCGGAACGCCCGTGATGTCCAAGCTCGGCGCCGCTGCATCCCAAACCGCCGTGGCCGTGACCGCCGAAGACGGACCCGTATTGAGCCCGTCCGTCGCCGCATCCGCGGTCACCGTGACAACCACATCTGCACCACCGTCCGGCGTGATCACCAGCGTATACTCACTCGCGTTCACCGCACTGAAGGTGCCCTTGCTCCCGCCCGTGACAACCACATCCCCCGTCTCAAAATCCGTTACACTCTTCGAAAACGTAAAGGTCGCCGTAAAGGCACTCGTACTGTTGATCAGGCTCGGAACGCCCGTGATGTCCAAGCTCGGCGCCGCTGCATCCCAAACCGCCGTGGCCGTGACCGCCGAAGACGGACCCGTATTGAGCCCGTCCGTCGCCGCACCCGCAGCCACCGTGACCACCACATCTGCACCACCAGACGGCGTTACCTCCAGCGTATACTCGGTCGCATTCACCGCCGTGAAGGCGCCCTTGTTCCCGCCCGTGACAACCACATCCCCCGTCTCAAAATCCGTTACACTCTTCGAAAACGTAAAGGTCGCCGTAAAGGCATCCGTGCTGTTGATCGGGCTCGGAACGCCCGTGATGTCCACGGTCGGCGCCGTTGCATCCCAAACCGCCGTGACAGATTCCGCCGAAGACGGACCCGTATTGAGCCCGTCCGTCGCCGCACCCGCAGCCACCGTGACAACCACATCTGCACCACCGGCCGGCGTGATCACCAGCGTATACTCGCTCGCGTTCACCGCACTGAAGGCGCCCTTGTTCCCGCCCGTGACAACCACATCCCCCGTCTCAAAACCCGTTACAGGCTCGGAGAAGGTAAAGGTCGCCGTGAAGGCATCCGTGCTGTTGATCGGGCTCGGCACACCCGTGATGTCCACGGTCAGCGCCGTTGCATCCCAAACCGCCGTGACAGATTCCTCCGAAGACGGGCCCGTATTGAGCCCGTCCGTCGCCGCATCCGCGGTCACCGTGACAACCACATCTGCACCACCGTCCGGCGTGATCACCAGCGTATACTCACTCGCGTTCACCGCACTGAAGGTGCCCTTGCTCCCGCCCGTGACAACCACATCCCCCGTCTCAAAATCCGTTACACTCTTCGAAAACGTAAAGGTCGCCGTAAAGGCACTCGTACTGTTGATCAGGCTCGGAACGCCCGTGATGTCCAAGCTCGGCGCCGCTGCATCCCAAACCGCCGTGGCCGTGACCGCCGAAGACGGACCCGTATTGAGCCCGTCCGTCGCCGCATCCGCGGTCACCGTGACAACCACATCTGCACCACCGTCCGGCGTGATCACCAGCGTATACTCACTCGCGTTCACCGCACTGAAGGTGCCCTTGCTCCCGCCCGTGACAACCACATCCCCCGTCTCAAAATCCGTTACACTCTTCGAAAACGTAAAGGTCGCCGTAAAGGCACTCGTACTGTTGATCAGGCTCGGAACGCCCGTGATGTCCAAGCTCGGCGCCGCTGCATCCCAAACCGCCGTGGCCGTGACCGCCGAAGACGGACCCGTATTGAGCCCGTCCGTCGCCGCACCCGCGGCCACCGTGACAACCACATCTGCACCACCGGCCGGCGTGATCACCAGCGTATACTCGCTCGCGTTCACCGCACTGAAGGCGCCCTTGTTCCCGCCCGTGACAACCACATCCCCCGTCTCAAAACCCGTTACAGGCTCGGAGAAGGTAAAGGTCGCCGTGAAGGCATCCGTGCTGTTGATCGGGCTCGGCACACCCGTGATGTCCACGGTCAGCGCCGTTGCATCCCAAACCGCCGTGACAGATTCCTCCGAAGACGGGCCCGTATTGAGCCCGTCCGTCGCCGCATCCGCGGCCACCGTGACCACCACATCTGCACCACCAGACGGCGTCACCACCAGCGTATACTCGGACGCGCTCACCGCCGTGAAGGCGCCCTTGTTCCCGCCCGTGACAACCACATCCCCCGTCTCAAAACCCGTTACAGGCTCGGAGAAGGTAAAGGTCGCCGTGAAGGCATCCGTGCTGTTGATCGGGCTCGGAACGCCCGTGATGTCCACGGTCGGCGCCGTTGCATCCCAAACCGCCGTGACAGATTCCGCCGAAGACGGACCCGTATTGAGCCCGTCCGTCGCCGCATCCGCAGCCACCGTGACCACCACATCTGCACCACCAGACGGCGTTACCTCCAGCGTATACTCGGTCGCATTCACCGCCGTGAAGGCGCCCTTGTTCCCGCCCGTGACAACCACATCCCCCGTCTCAAAACCCGTTACAGGCTCGGAGAAGGTAAAGGTCGCCGTGAAGGCATCCGTGCTGTTGATCGGGCTCGGAACGCCCGTGATGTCCACGGTCAGCGCCGTTGCATCCCAAACCGCCGTGACAGATTCCTCCGAAGACGGGCCCGTATTGAGCCCGTCCGTCGCCGCATCCGCGGTCACCGTGACAACCACATCTGCACCACCGTCCGGCGTGATCACCAGCGTATACTCACTCGCGTTCACCGCACTGAAGGTGCCCTTGCTCCCGCCCGTGACAACCACATCCCCCGTCTCAAAATCCGTTACACTCTTCGAAAACGTAAAGGTCGCCGTAAAGGCACTCGTACTGTTGATCAGGCTCGGAACGCCCGTGATGTCCAAGCTCGGCGCCGCTGCATCCCAAACCGCCGTGGCCGTGACCGCCGAAGACGGACCCGTATTGAGCCCGTCCGTCGCCGCACCCGCGGCCACCGTGACAACCACATCTGCACCACCGGCCGGCGTGATCACCAGCGTATACTCGCTCGCGTTCACCGCACTGAAGGCGCCCTTGTTCCCGCCCGTGACAACCACATCCCCCGTCTCAAAACCCGTTACAGGCTCGGAGAAGGTAAAGGTCGCCGTGAAGGCATCCGTGCTGTTGATCGGGCTCGGAACGCCCGTGATGTCCACGGTCGGCAGCTTATCATCGTCCTCGATCGTGATCTCCACCGACGACGGACTCCTCGGAGCCAAGCCAGACGGCAGCGTACCGAGCGAAACCGTGAAGGTATCATCGTCCCTCTCCGCATCATCTTCGTTAGTCTGAATGGCCAGTGTCCCGCTTAACGCACCATTCGAAATCGTGATACTGCTCGAACCTGATGGGGCATAATCGCCGGGCTCCGCCGTGCCGTCGGTGATCGTCACCGGAACCGTCACCTCCCCAGACGCTGCCTCGGAGAGCGTCGCCGTGATCGTGACAATCTCTCCCTCCTCCACCGGGTTCGGCGACGCCGCCAAGTCGACCGTTGTCGGCAGCTTATCATCGTCCTCGATCGTGATCTCCACCGACGACGGACTCCCCGGAGCCAAGCCAGACGGCAGCGTACCGAGCGAAACCGTGAAGGTATCATCGTCCCTCTCCGCATCATCTTCGTTAGTCTGAATGGCCAGTGTCCCGCTTAACGCACCATTCGAAATCGTGATACTGCTCGAACCTGATGGGGCATAATCGCCGGGCTCCGCCGTGCCGTCGGTGATCGTCACCGGAACCGTCACCTCCCCAGACGCTGCCTCGGAGAGCGTCGCCGTGATCGTGACAATCTCTCCCTCCTCCACCGGGTTCGGCGACGCCGCCAAGTCGACCGTTGTCGGCAGCTTATCATCGTCCTCGATCGTGATCTCCACCGACGACGGACTCCCCGGAGCCAAGCCAGACGGCAGCGTACCGAGCGAAACCGTGAAGGTATCATCGTCCCTCTCCGCATCATCTTCGTTAGTCTGAATGGCCAGTGTCCCGCTTAACGCACCATTCGAAATCGTGATACTGCTCGAACCTGATGGGGCATAATCGCCGGGCTCCGCCGTGCCGTCGGTGATCGTCACCGGAATCGTCACTTCCGCAGACGCTGCCTCGGAGAGCGTCGCCGTGATCGTGACAATCTCTCCCTCCTCCACCGGGTTCGGCGACGCCGCCAAGTCGACCGTTGTCGGCAGCTTATCATCGTCCTCGATCGTGATCTCCACCGACGACGGACTCCCCGGAGCCCAGCCAGACGGCAGCGTACCGAGATCCACCTTGAAGGTCTCATCGGCCTTATCCGCATCTTCGTTAGTTTGAATGTCCAATGTCCCGGTTGACGCACCATTCGAAATCGTGATACTGCTCGAACCTGGTGGGTCATAATCGCCGGACTGCGCCGTGCCGTCGGTGATCGTCACCGGAATCGTCAACTCCCCAGACGCTGCCTCGGAGAGCGTCGCCGTGATCGTGACAATCTCTCCCTCCTCCACCGGGTTCGGCGACGCCGCCAAGGCGACCGTTGTCGGCAGCTTATCATCGTCCTCGATCGTGATCTCCACCGGCGACGGATTCACCGCATCCAGCTCAGGAGGCCAATCAGGGTGATCCGTATCAAGTGCGACCGTGAACACCTCATCGTCCTTATCTGAATCTTCATTCGCCGAAAGTTCCTGCGTCTTGACTGTCGCATTAGCAGGAATCGTGAGACTGCTCAGGATTTGATAATCGCCGTCTTCCGCATCGATATTGGCGAACGCCAGTGGGATCATTGTATCCGTAGTCCGCACCTCTAAGTCTGCGAATAGCACCTGAATCGTGAATGCATCCCCCTCATCCACCGGGTTTTTAAACACATACAACTCGATCGGCTGCCTATCATTGTCCTCAAAATTGAGGACAATAGAGCGGTTGTCTAAAACCCCTCCCCCTCCCGCAACCACAGCCACCGCGAGCTCCCCACTCGTCTCTATTATGCTGTTATCCGCATGGGCCACCGTAACTTCCTGGGGCACATTCCAGGTTCCAGTATTGAATGTCAGCGTCGCCGGGGAAATGCTAATATCACTATCAACAACATCTCCTGCACTTTCGTCCCATGCATCAGCAAAAAATAATATCACCGTTACATCATCGTTAGGCGCCTTATCCAGACCAACATCAAATGTCGCTGAACTACCCTCAGGAAAAGGATCTATTCTCTCTGGGTCCAATACCAAAATTGGCCCGTCATTGTCCCAAAAATAGAGGGTCACATAGTCTGCTTCCGTTACCCCTCCCCCACTAGGAGTCAATTCAACATAGATCTTCCCAGTCGTCTCTATTATGCTGTTATCCGTATGCATCACCGTAACTAGTGCTTGCCAGAAAATGATTTTGGTTGTGGGATTATACGATGAGTTCGGGTATTTGGGGGCAGATTTGATCATTTTGGGTGGATTTGGTCAGGATTTAGCGTGTATTTGGGGCTCTGATCGCATAGGCGTCGTCCGAGCGGGAGGATGAATGAATTTGCGAATCTGGCGGCAATTTTGGGGTAGAAGGTCTGATTTGGGCGTTTAAGCGTGTACATTCGCCCCTTTGTTGCCATGCGTGTAGTAATGGAAGCCCAACGCGCGTTTGGGCAGGTCCCGATTGAAGAGATCGAGCTTGCCCCCCGCAGCCGGGATGACATTCCGGTGGTATTGCGTGGTTTGCTTTCGATTTACAAGAATGCAAAGACGCGAGCGAAGATTTTCGAGCTTTTGGAAGGGGGCGTGGCTTCGGGGGTCAGTCACAAATTGGGGCGCCGGGGGATGGATCTGTGGAGGATTTTTGTTCTGGGGATGCTGAAGCAGGCCCTGAATTGCGATTATGATCGACTGACGCATATGGCGAACAACGACAAGCTCCTGCGCCAGATGCTTGGGCATGGTAGTTGGCGCGAGGGATCGGAATACCATGTACAGACGATTCTGGACAATGTGAGTTTGTTATCGGAGGAGTTACTGGGCAAGATCAACAAGGTTGTGGTGGAGCATGGTCACGGGGAGCTTACGAAGAAGGCCCGTCAGGAGGGGTTACGTTGCAGGGTAGATTCAGCGGTGACGAAGACGCATGTTCATTGGCCTACGGATGTGAGTCTGCTAAGGGATGCGGTGGGTTTGTTGCTTCGGGAGTCTGCACGTATGAGCGGTGCGCACGGCCTGCCGGGCTGGCGCAAGGCGTCGGATTGGGAAAAGCGGCTTGATCGTTTGTTTCAAGGGGTACGCAGGTCACGGGGTTGGCATCGTCGTGATCGGGTGCGCAAATACCTGTGCCACTGCAGAAAGCTGGTGAAGAAGGCGTTGGCTTCGCAGCGGAGGTTGGGGGCAGATTGCAGTGATCGGTGGCTGCACTACCTGGGATGCAGCTTGACACTGATCGATCAGGTGGATCGGCGGTTGCTCAGGGGCGAAAAGATTCCGCATTCGGAGAAGATTTTCTCGGTTCACGAGCCGCATACGCGTTGGATCGTCAAAGGTAAGGCGGGGGTACAGGCGGAGTTGGGCCTCCCGGTCTGCGTCTTGGAGGACCAGCATCAGTACATTCTTCACTACCGGGTGCTCTACGAGGGGGTAGATTCGTCAATGATCGTGGATTTTTTACGGGAGGCCACGACGCTGTACCCGTCCCTGACTTCGTGCAGCATGGATACGGGGTATTCATCGGAACACAACCGGCGCGCATTGGAGCAAATTCTGAAACTGGTGATTATGCCGAAGCGGGGGCGTTTAAGTCATGCGGACAGGGAGCGCGCATCCGCTCCGGACTTTGTGGAGGGTCGTCGTCAGCATCCGGCGGTAGAATCCGCGATCAACAATTTGAACCAGCGCGGACTGGACTTGGTGCGTACGCATGGTAAGGAGGGGTTTGGTCGCACGGTAGCGCTCTCTGTGGTCGCGGCCAACGTACATCGTCTTGGCTTGCAGTTGAAGCGGAAAGAGGAGCGGCTCAAGCGCTGGCATCAGGCCCGAAAACGAGCGGCGTAGCGCCGCTGTAATCCTACCGAAGGAATTTGGACAGGCTCCGCCATAAGCGGAAAGGCAGACATACGTCGGGTTGGCACGCATGGTCGCGTCCCAGCTGCATCGGAGAGCAAAAAATGTCTTCCAGTGACCATTCAGCAAGCCGAAAGGCACCTGATTCCCCCGAAACTCCACCAACGACGCCACAATTACGGCCCCAGATTGTTATGAATATAGCAAGAATCGCAAAAATGACCTATTCTCTGACAAGCACTAACTACCTGGGGCAAATTCCAGGTTCCAGTATTGAATGTCAGCGTCGCCGGGGAAATGCTAATATCACTATCAACAACATCTCCTTCACCGTCACGTCCATCATCCAGCAATAACGTCACCGTTACCTCACCGTTGGGCACCTTGTCCAAATCGACCGCAAATGTCGCTGAACCACCCTCAGGAAAAGGATTTATTCTCTCCGGATCCAACACCAAAAGTGGCGTGTCGTTGTCCTCGAAATTGAGGGTCACAAATTTGATGTCTGTTACCCCTCCCCCAAAAGGTTGCACTTTCACAAAGATCTCCCCAGTCGTCTCTATTATGCTGTTATCCATATGTTTCACCGTAACAGTCTGGGGATCATCCCAGGTTGTAGCAGTGAATGTCAGCGACACCGGGGAAATGCTAATATCACCAGCCTGAACTATATTATGGCCATCCTCCAGCGAAAGTAGCACCGCTACATCAGAGTTAGGCGCCTTATCCAGCTCAACATCAAATGTCGCTGAACTACCCTCAGGAAAAGGATCTATTCTCTCTGGGTCCAATACCAAAATTGGCCCGTCATTGTCCTCAAAACCGAGGGTCACATAGGCTGTTTCTGTTACCCCTCCCCCACTAGGAGTCAAAACAACATCGATCTCCCCACTCGTCTCTATTATGCTGTTATCCGTATGTTCCACCGTAACTGTCTGGGACGCACTATAGTCTCCAGTATTGAATGTCAGCGTCAACGGGGAGATGCTAAGATCACCATCAACAACATCTCCTTCATATCCATCATCCAGCGATAACGCCACCGTTACCTCACCGGTAGGCTCCTTATCCAAAGCACCCGTAAATGTCACTGAACTACCCTCAGGAAAAGGATCTATTTCGTCTGGATTCAACACCAAAATTGGCTCGTCATCATCCGTGTATTCAATAGTCACCTCCTCGGTCACTCCATCGGCCCCACCACCTGACGCGGATAAGACAATGTTGATCAAACCGCTCCCTTCAATGTCGTCGTTATCTGGTGCTGTCACATTCACCGGCGACCACTTACTCCACTTGTCAGGACCATTTCGCTTCGTAAACGTTATCGTCGACACGTCTGTATCTACCCTCGCGGTAGTCGGGAAGTGGTCATCTGACTCCTGCGTGAGGGTCACCGTCACATCTGAAGCTGGCTCCTTGGTCAATTTGACCCTAAATCTCTCCGTCGCCCCCGCCCCCTCGGTCAATTCCAGATCGCTCCTATCTATCTCCAACTCGGGAACATCATCATCTGTGTAGTCAATAAACACCTCCTCGGTCGCTCCATCGGCCCCACCACCTGATGCGGATAAGATAATTTTGATGAAACCGTTCCCTTCAACGTTGTCGTTATCTGGTGCCGTCACATCCACCGGCGACCACTTACTCCACTTGTCAGGACCATTTCGCTTCGTAAACGTTATCGTTGACACGTCTATATCTACCCTCGCGGTGGTCGAGAGGATGTCATCTGACTCCTGCGTGAGGGTCACCGTCACATCTGAAGCTGGCTCCTTGGTCAATTTGACCCTAAATCTCTCCGTCGCCCCCGCCCCCTCGGTCAATTCCAGAAGGTTCTCATCTATCTCCAACTCGGGAACATCATCATCCTCGACAACAATATCTATGGTTTCTGTGCTGGTGGTAGAGTTGCAAGTACCGCTGAGGCAAAATTCAAGCGTAACGGTCGCACCAGGGTTATCTCCAATGTCTTCGTTGTCAGACGCCGTCAACGTCACCTCCTGTTGTGTATTCCAAGGCTGACTCCCCTCCCCGGTCGCATCAAAAGATAGACTCTGAGGAGATACCCCAAATGTTATGTCGGGGAAAAATCCAAGTGGATCATTATCCGACGCCGTAATCATCACCTTCCACTGTCTCCCCGCAAGCGGACTCTGATCAAAAGACACCCTAAACGTCACTTCCCCTCCTTCTGTCACGGTTAGAGTCCCACTCGGATCTACTACCAAATTTTGCGCATAGAGGGCTGTTACAGATGGCAAACAGAATGTCGCCAATACCGCAGCCAGTGCCATTCCTCTCATGTGTACACGCTTGTATCGATACATCTTTGCACTATATCAGTTGGTCCAATGATTTGCAATTTGTCCAATGGCTCTTGTGCCAATCTTGTGAAAACACAATTTTCATTGCATTCTGGGGGAGAGGTCCAAGCCTCCGAGATGGAAGTAAATGGCGATTGCAAATCGTTCATTATTTCGGAATCCGCGGGCGCGTACTTTGACTGTTTTTATTCGGCTGTTGATGCTTTCGGCCGGGCCATTGCTGACCTTGAGAATAATTGCATTGATGATTCCCCACAGGTGGTTTTTAATGGTTTTGGCGGCTTCCTTGACCGGCTCCAAGCGGCAGCGCATGGCCCAGGAAAGCCATCTTTTCCAGCCCTTGCGGGCCCAGGTGGGATGTACATAATGCCATAAATTTCGTGCCATCTCCTTGATGGCCCACGCCCGGGCGGTTTTCAACGAACTGTTCTTCAACGATTGAAACCGCGCTTTCTGCTTCTTGGACATATTTTCCCGGTTCGTTAGCCAGTCGTACTTACTTCCGGTGAGGGTCGTATCTCCTTCGGCGCGTAAAGCCTTGTGCTCTTGCCGACGCACTTTGTCCACGGCCTCCCCCAGATACTTCGCCACATGAAACCGGTCAAACGCAATCTTCTTCGCTGCATCAGCTACACACGCCAAGGTGGCAGAGATGTAGGCGGGCCACATGTCCATGCTCACGCTCTCAATCCCCGCCAATTGTTCTGGTGTGAGACTTAAATACCAGCGCTTTAGCACCGCTTTCGTGCGTCCGATCCCCACATACAGGACCCTGCCTGCCTTTGCATCGGAAACGACCGTAACGTATTTATGTCGCTTACGGAAGGAGGTCTCATCCACGCAAATGTGCGGAATAATCTCCGTTTGTCTGCGCCGAAGTCCTCGCTCTACCGCGTGCTCCATGATCCTCGAAATCACTTTCCATCCCACGCCGAGCTGCCGCGATACTGCGGATACACTCGCATCCCTAAGCCATCCAATTACCCTCTCTTCAAAGTCAAAGGTGTGCCGGGAACTCGACGATGCCCAGGGAACCTGCACCGTCCGAACTCCACACGCTCGACACTTTACACGCGGAACCCGGGCAATCAACTCCGTACGATAGGTACAGGTATCTAAGTGCCGCCAGGAACGTGCCTCGCGCAAATCATAAAAGGAACAAGCCGCCTTACACTTCGGACATGACAGCAATGATGTATCCGTGCAGATCACCGTTACCCGCCGTACCCGATCCTTATCATCATAACGATCCTCTGAAATCTCCCAAGGCGATTCAAGCCCTATACTCCTATGGATACTCGCCTCATCCTTTTTCATTGTATTCGCATCTGTTTCAAGTGAAATTTTCCCCAGAATACCAACCAAAAATAGAGCACATAAACACTACTGTCATGACCACCTTATACCGAATTTTCCTGAATTTACAGATCTCGTCATAATATTGGGTGAAGGGCCAGAAAATGGAGCCAACGACAGTTAAAAAATACAGTCGCAGGAGTTAAAAGTTTCACTATGGAAAGTTCGCCTGCATTGAGGCTGAGCAGCGAGCTGCGAAGCCGAAATGCAGGTACTGAACCTCCACGATTTTTGCCCATGTCTATCTGTCTGGCAGCCTGCCGGACATAGACAAACAGCAGGCTGATTTGCGCGACATAGATTCCAGGGATTGACTGCAATTGCATTTATTTTCGGGAATATCGTTTCAGGAAGGCGTGATTTCTGGGGTTTGCTGCCCAACCGTCTTACGGCGCTGGGCGATTTCAAGCCGGTAACTGGGGAGATTCAGTTCCAGAACGACGCAGTGATGCACCAGTCGGTCTACCGCTGCGGTTGCGGTCATCGGATCGTGAAAGATCTTTCCCCATTGGGAAAATGGCAAGTGGCTTGAGATCAAGACACTTCCGCGTTCGTAGCGTTCTGCCAGCAAATGGAAGAGGGCTTCAATCTCCTCGCGACTGTGTTGCACATAGCCGAGACCGTCCACAATCAGTGCCTCATACCGCAGGAGTTGTCTGATGAATTTGGGGAAACCTTGATCTTGCTTTGCACGGATCAATTCTTCAACCAGTGCACTGGAACTGTAAAAGATCACGCGGCGCCCTTGAAAGATCAGCTCCCGCCCCAGTGCACACAGAAGATGCGTCTTTCCACTCCCGGTTGGTCCAACGGCCAACACATTTTCCTTGCGGTCCAGAAAGCCCCCTTCCAGCAATGTGCGCAACTGGTGGTCAATCTTCAAGGGCAGTCGCGTCCGATCAAAGGTGTCCAGGGTTTTAGCCAAGGGCAGGCCTGAGGCCCGCAGCGCACGCTGGATGCGATTGCGTGTGCGTGATTGCTGCTCCTGTTCCACCAGGGTGAGCAAAAAATGCTCAAAGCTCAGGGACTCCCGCCGGGCCAAATCTGCCGCATCCTGGAATGCAGTCCGAATCCCGGGCATACGCAGTGCTTTGAGGCCGCGCTGCAATTCACGGGTCAACGCTTTCGTCGTCATCGTCCTCATCGCAAGTCCCCCGTAGCTGGTTGTGGCATCAAAAGGGCGTCGTAGACCCACAGATCCACGCTGGACGCAGGCACCCCCGAGGCATCCAGCAAGCCCTGGACGGCCTCCCCGCTCATCGGTGCATGGTTCGCAAGCAGTCGCTCCAATGCCGCCTCAACCCCTGATTCACATACCTTTGCCGCCAGATACAAAATCTTCAAATACACCTTATCGGCCGCAATCACGCTCGTATGCGTGCGTTTGAGCGCATCATAGGCCCTTCGGAACGTATGGGTGGGAAAAAGATCGGCGCGATAGCGATAATGGGCAAAGGCCCCCGGTTTGCGCACCAGATTCCCGATCACATGACGGTAGTGGATCCGATGTTTCCCATCTCCGTGGAGACGCGGCATCTGATCCTGACACGCTTGTGCATGCCAGACTGCAATCCGTTGTGCGTACACGCGTACCTCCACACGCAGGCCAATCAGGGAACTGGGGACCGAATAATGATTCTTTTGAACCAGGATCGTACTGCCGCGGGAGACGCGCACTTGAATCCGCTGGTAGCCGTCCAGACGCGCTGCGGGCAATGGGCCCAACACGGCGCGCTCCTCGTTAAGCTTGGATTGCCGTGCGCCGTGGAAAGGCGCTTTCCTGTGGCGGGTGCAAACCCCGCCCAACACCTGTCGCTCCGGTTGGTAGCGGCCTTAGCGTATTATGGAGGTAACGAAATGATATGAAGCACTGAGGTTTAACGGGCTACGCGAGTAGCTTAGCGACCATGCGGGCCGGAACGTGTAGTGAACGTCGAGCAGGCCTCGAAACGGGTAATGTGAGTGTCGACCTTCCGGCAATATGGGGAAGACTGGCACGTCTTGGGAAGCGAGCGACAAGCGCACCAAGGCGACTCACCGGGGTACTGGCGCTGGCACGCATGGAAGATCAGGGAAGTAGCAACACGGGAAGCCCTGTCGGTGCTGTGGCACGCGGCAACCGGAACTCCGTAAGGAGCAGGCCGGGCCGACAGGGTGGCGGAGTGGTCCGTAGTACCGGAGACGCGGGATAACGCCCGTTGAGGAAAGGGACCGCAGGGTTGGAGGGCAGATAATAAGGACAAAGGGCATCAGAAATGGCAAGGCCTAACATCTGGAAAAAAAAATGTCAGTGCGTCCGGCATCTGCACATGCATAAGTGAAGGGATCGTCAAAGCGACGGTGCTGGCGGGGCGTAGCGAGGCCCGTCCGCATGCCATGCGAAGTCGGTCTGCCCGCAGACAATGTGCCATTGTGTGCGTAGCGGGCAGGACTGTACTGAGGCATGGTAATCCGAGTACGAGCCGCATGATCCACCTGGAGAGCCGGGTGCGGGAAACCCGCACGCCCGGTTCGGAGAGCAGGAGGCCGGAGACGACTTAAGGGAGCCTGACTGAGGGCCAGAGCGAAAGCGATGGAATTGCCACAGGACCCTAAGAGCACCGCGCCGACCTCCTGACTCTACGCCAGATTCGCAAATTCATTCATCCTCCTGCGATGACCACGCCTATGCGATGAGAACCCCAAATACAGGCTAAATCCTGACCAAATCCACCAAAAATGACCAAATCTGCTCCCAAATACCCGAATTCATCGTATAATCCCACAACCAAAATCATTTTCTGGCAAGCACTAGATAAGGACCGCTCAAGGATGCATCGAGGATAAGCACTGATCGCCTCTAGCGGAAAGTTCACGGGGCACTGGATTCGAGCATGAAGGGAACGGATTCAGCGCACAAGCGTGTCAGCCGTCCACCGTTCGAGTGGAATGCACTCGTGAATCTCCCCCGCAAGTGGTTAGTGTGGGGAGCGTCTCAAAACTAGCCAAGCTAGTGTCGTAGCAATATGTTGAATTTCATCAATCAATTTTTCGGTGATAAAAACCAGCGTGAGATTGACCGTAAGTATCAGCCAGTGGTAGATAAGATCCATGAAGCTACTCCCGCGGTCAAGGTCTTGTCGGATGATAATCTGCGTGGCCGAACCACGCTGTATCGTGAACGGATTCGAAATGCAGTAGGTGAAATAGAAGCTCGCCAGCAGGAGATTCAAGAAGCGCTTCGATTGGGACATGCTCAGGGGGATAGCGAAGAATATCTCACACTTGACGACCGGCAGGACTATTTCGAAGAATTGGATGAATTAGAGGAGGAGTGGCTGGAGGTGGCAGAAGAGACCTTGACTGAAATTCTTCCAGAAGCCTTTGCAGTTGTAAAAGAGGTTTGTCGAAGATTGACTGAAAGAGGCTCATTGAGGGTACGTGCCACTGATCATGATCGAGCCATTCGGGCTCGTCGTGCTTACCCCAAAATTCAAGGTTCATACGCAATCTGGCCGAACCAGTGGGAAGCAGGGGGTGCACAGATCCAATGGCAAATGATTCCGTACGATGTGCAATTAGTCGGAGGGGTGGTGCTTCATCGCGGAAACATTGCCGAAATGAAAACAGGAGAGGGGAAGACACTTGTGGCAGTTGCGCCGGTCTACCTGAATGCACTTCTTGATCGTGGTGTACATCTGATTACTGTGAACCCTTATCTGGCACAGCGGGATGCTGAGTGGATGGGCCCTATTCTTGAGTTCTTGGGGTTGACGGTGGACGTTATTGATGGTTATGATGCACATTCAAACGGTCGGCGCAACGCTTATCGAGCCGATGTTACCTACGGGACGAATAATGAGTTTGGCTTTGATTACCTGCGAGACAACTCTTTTGTGATCGATCCCGATCAGCTTGTGCAGCGAGGTCATCACTTTGCAATCGTGGATGAAGTAGATTCAGTACTTGTGGATGAAGCTCGGACCCCTCTGATAATAAGTGGTCCGGTTCCACAGGCGAACAAAAGTCGTTTTGATGAGCTCAAACCAGCTGTTGAACGATTAGTGCAGGCTCAGAAGCGAATTGTTGCCGGGTGCGTGGCACAAGCGGAAAAGTTTCTCAAGGAACGTGACCAAGCGCTTGAACGAGGGGATGAGAGACAGGCGAAAGAGGTGGAGGGAGATGCAGGGTTGGCACTCCTGCGTGCCTCGCGTGGGTTCCCACGTAATAAGCGGCTGATGAAGCTTATGCAGGAGCCTGGAGTCGAGCAGTTGCGGCGCAAAACAGAGTATTTCTATCTCCAGGACAACGCAAAGAATATGCCTATCGTCGACGGGGCGTTACATTACGCACTCGACGAGAAGCAGCATGCCCTGGAACCCACGGATCAAGGCCGTGAATTTGTTGCGCGAGCGGCTGGCGAGGATGTAGACCTGTTTGTGCTTCCTGATGTAGGGGAGGAGACCGCACATCTGAAGCGTCAGTATGAGGATCAGAAGGATCAATTGTATGACTCACTCAGAGAGCGTGAAGATCTTTCTGAGGAGAAGCGCGAGCACAAGCTGCAAAATGACTTGCGTGTTCTGAAGAATGCACTTGATGAGAAGACACGTAAACTCTATTCGACTTACTCGAATCGTGCGGAGCGATTACATGCAATCGAACAGCTTCTGAAGGCTTACACACTGTACGAGCGGGATACAGAGTACATAGTGCAAGAGGATAAGGTGCAGATTGTCGACACACACACCGGTCGTGTACTCTCTGGTCGCCGTTATTCAGATGGGTTGCATCAGGCTATTGAGGCAAAAGAGGGTGTGAAAGTGCAGGCAGCAACGCAGACGTATGCTACGGTTACGTTGCAGAATTACTTCCGTATGTACAGCAAATTGGCTGGCATGACCGGTACAGCAGAGACTGAAGCAGAAGAGTTCCATAAGATATATAAGATGGATGTGATGGCGGTGCCGACCAATAAGCCTATTGCAAGGCAGGATCTGGAGGATCTTGTGTTCAGAACAAGACGGGAGAAGTATAGTGCGGTCATTGAAAAGATTGAGGAATATCACGACAAAGGCCAACCAGTGCTCGTAGGAACTACGTCGGTAGAAGTATCTGAAACATTGAGCCGAATGTTGAAGCGTGCTGGCGTTCGACATAACGTGCTCAACGCCAAGCGTGATCGCGCAAAGCAGGAATCTTTGATTGTAGCGGAAGCTGGCCAGCGAGGTGCAGTCACCATTGCTACCAATATGGCCGGGCGCGGTACGGACATTAAACTGGGGCAAAGAATTCCCAGGCTGGGGGGCCTAGCCATTATCGGAACAGAGAGGCACGAAAGCCGGCGAATAGATTTGCAGCTCAGAGGTCGTTCTGGACGACAGGGTGATCCTGGCGAGAGTCAGTTTTATATCTCGCTTGAAGACGATCTAATGCGACTCTTTGGACCTGATCGGGTGGCAGGGGTCATGGATCGACTTAAACTTGAGCCTGGCGCTGTAATCACACATCCCTGGGTTACAAAGAGTATCGAGCGCGCACAGAAAAAAGTTGAGCAGAACAACTTTGCCATACGTAAGCGGCAGCTTGAGTACGACGATGTGCTGAATGCGCAGCGCGCCGTGATTTACGATCGTCGCATGCACGCGCTGAAAGGAGAGCGTTTCCGTGGAGAAATCCTGAGCATGCTGCAAAAGCTCATACAGCAACTGGTACAGCGCCATCACGGCGAGGGGGAGGTTGATGAGTTACGAGAAGAATTTCGTAGGCTCCTGTCGTTTGACTATGGGATTGATCGTAAGCAATTCTTTGACTTGGGCGATGATGGTGTAGCGGAGGACGCCTATAATAAAGCGGTTGCGTACTACGAGCGTAAGCGTCGTGCACTGGCCGAACCGTTCTTCAACAGCATGAAGACGGTCCAGGAAAGCGAGGCGGAGAACAAGCCTGAGCGCGCATTTGTGGACTTCTCCGATGGACACCGTAAGCTGCGTACTGTTATTCGTATTGAGGATGTCGTTCAATCAGGTGGACAGGAGATTAACGATAGCCTTGAGCGAACTGCAATGCTATCGTTAATTGATGAGCATTGGACAGAACATTTACGCTCGCTGGATGAGGTTAAAGAAGGAATTGGACTTCGGGCGTATGGCCAGCGGGATCCGCTTGTAGAATACAAGATGGAGGCGTTCAGGCTCTTTTCGGAGGTTATTGAGCAGATTGGTGAGGACGTCGTGACCTTTGTTTTCAGGGCAGGTCCGGTAGTTGAGCGCAGGGGCAGTAGTGATACGAGGCAGCGTAGCCGACTGGATCGTAACCGCGCAAAAGCCAGACATCGACCGGCCGCCCCTTCTTTCGGGGTTGTCGGATCAAGAGCCAGTGGTGCCAGTCGGGACCCAAGTGCCAAACGGCAACCAGTTCTAGCTGGTGAGCATGTGGGAAGGAATTCTTCGTGCCCATGCGGCAGTGGTAAGAAGTACAAGCATTGCCACGGACGTACCTGATCGGGCAGAGAATCTGATGCTGCGTACCCTCTACATACGGGATTACGCTATCATTGATGAGCTTGAGGTTGAATTTGAAAAAGGCCTCAACATCCTGACAGGCGAAACCGGTGCAGGTAAGTCCATCATGATTGGCGCGCTCAAGTTGATGCTGGGCGAGCGTGCTTCCAATCAAATGATTCGCTCAGGTGCAAAGAAAGCAATCGTTGAAGGGGTCTTTGATAATATATCCTCACCAGAACTGGATCAGTTTCGCGAGGAGCATGAAATAGAGTCGCCGCCCGTGTTGATTTTAAGACGGGAAATCACGAAGAGATACAGCCGCGGTTACATCAACGATTCGCCTACAACGCTTACCTTGATGCGCAAGGTTGCGGCACAAATGATCGACCTGCATGGGCAGCATGAGCATCAGTCTTTACTCAGGATTGAATCTCATTTGACATTATTGGACGGTTTTGGTGGACTCGCTGACCTACGCTCGGCATACGAGGACGCATACGAGTGTGTAAGTGATCTAATAAAACAGCGTGAGAAGCTGTTGTCCCATCAGGGCAGTCTGGAAGCTTTGCGGGAGCGATTAGCATACGCAATGGAAGAGATTGATGCAGTATCGCCCCAGGAGGATGAAGAAGATGAGCTCAGGAAAGAAATGCATCGATTGACACATGCAGAACGTCTCAGTGGATCTACGGCCTCTCTGTATTCAATGCTCTATGCCTGCGACAATTCTACCACGGATCAGTTGTCTATTGCATACAGTGAGTTGCGTGACCTTGCACGGATTGATCAGACGCTGGAAGCTGCGTGTGAAGAGATCAATCAGGCAAGCATTTCGGTGTCAGAGGTTGCAGCGATGCTGCAGGATTACAGTGATAGCGTAGAATCAAATCCTGCTAGACTTGAAGAAATACGCGAGCGTCTGGGTGCACTTGATACATTGAAGCGCAAGTATGGAGGCACCGTACAGGCCGTATTGGCTTATCGGCAGCAGATTGCAGATGAGTATGCAACTGTTGTTGACTACGACACCACGCTTGAAAAATTTGAGCAATCTCTTGCAGAAGCAAAACATACACTCTCAGATTCAGCGTTACGGCTATCGACAAAGCGTCACGAGGCAGCCGAAAAGGTCGGAGCATCCATCACAGGGGAGCTTGCGAGTCTTGGGATGGCAGCTGGACGCCTCAGTGTTCGTATTGATAAGCATGAGGAGCCTACAGGTTGGATTACGCTGAAAACTGCGGGTCAGCAAAGGGTACGATATAAGGCCTTTCGTCATGGGATGGACGATGTGGAGTTCCTGATTACAACGAATGTTGGGGAAGAGCCGAAGCCGCTTGTGCGTGTGGCTTCAGGAGGGGAAATCAGCCGCATCATGCTGGCGATCAAGTGTGTTTTAGCAGAGGCGGAGCAGTTATCCGTCTTGGTGTTTGACGAAATAGATGCGGGGATCAGCGGTTCCATAGCACGAAAGGTGGGTAAAAGCATGGCTGATTTGGCCCGTCATCACCAGATTATAGCGATCACGCACCTGCCGCAAATTGCGGCATTGGCACAAGCGCATTATGTAGTGGAAAAGCGCGTGGTGAAAGGACGGGCAGTTACGCAAATTCGGCGCTTGGAGAATGAGGAGTGTCTGGAACATGTGGCTATGTTAATTACTGGAGCAGAGGTTACTGATGCCATGCGTCAGAGTGCAAAAGAACTCATGGAGATTAATAATGGACCTTGAATTTTAATGCGCACAACTGCAAAAGATATCCCCCGTTTAGTGCGTGCTTACTACACAGAATCACCAAGTGGAGCGGTTACGTTTGGCACCTCGGGCCACCGGGGATCATCCCTGAATGGTTCCTTTAATGAGGCCCACATTTTGGCAGTATGTCAGGCGGTTAGCGAACTGCGTCCGGCGACAGGGCCGCTCATCATGGGAAAGGATACGCATGCACTATCGGAACCTGCCTGTGCGACAGCGCTGGAGGTATTTGCAGCCAATCGTGTTCACGTGATTTTGGGTGAAGGATATGCCCCCACACCGGTAGTTTCGCACGCGGTTCTGGGGTGGAATCGGGATCGCACGGAGGGTTTGGCGGATGCTGTGATTATCACGCCTTCACATAATCCGCCAGAAGATGGAGGTTTTAAGTACAATCCTCCATCCGGGGGTCCTGCTCCGGGTAGCCTTACGGCTTTGATCCAGGCGAGAGCGCGAGAGCTAATGGCATCCGGGTTGCAGGGAGTCAAAAGAATGTCTTTACAGAAGGCATACAGTGCTTCTACGACCACGGTAAAGGATCTAATGATACCGTACGTGGCTGACCTTACTGCCGTGGTGGATATGGAAGTAATACAGGGTGCGGGATTGCAAATTGGAGTAGATCCAATGGGTGGGGCCGCGGTGCACTACTGGGAGCCGATTGCCGAGCGATATGGCTTGTCTATAAGCGTAGTTAATGATCAGGTTGACCCAGCATTCGAGTTTATGCCGCTTGACCATGATGGTAAGGTGCGCATGGATTGTTCTTCTAGGTACGCAATGCGCCGTCTGGTTGATCTCAGAGATCGCTTTGATATCGCCTTTGGCAACGATCCAGATGTGGATAGGCACGGGATTGTCACTAAAAGCAGTGGCCTGTTAAATCCCAATCATTACCTAGCGGTGGCAGGCAAATACTTGTTTGAGCATCGTTCGGGCTGGCCAAAGAGTGCCAGTTTTGCTAAGACGCTTGTATCAAGCTCTATGATTGACCGTGTTGCTAAGGATCTGGGGAGAAAACTTTTCGAAGTCCCTGTTGGATTCAAGTGGTTTGTGGAGGGGTTACTTGATGGAACATGTGGATTTGCGGGTGAAGAAAGTGCAGGAGCGTCATTTTTGCGGCAGAATGGGACTGTCTGGACCACAGATAAGGATGGAATCATACTAGCACTGTTGTCTGCGGAGATTCTTGCCCGTACAGGACATGATCCAGGAGAACACTACCAATTGCTTACGGAGCGCTTTGGAGAGCCGGTTTATCGGCGGATTGATGCCCATGCCACGGCTGCTCAAAAGACTGCGCTTTCCAGGTTGTCGTCTGCGAGCGTAACGGCTGATACGCTCGCAGGTGAGGCAATTGAGGCCAAGCTAACTCAAGCGCCCGGCAATGATGCACCGATAGGTGGGCTTAAGGTGATAACGAAAAATGGCTGGTTCGCAGCGAGGCCATCAGGTACAGAAGATATTTACAAGATTTATGCTGAGAGCTTTCTGGGAGAATCTCATTTGGTTCAGATTCTGGAAGAGGCTCAATCCATTGTTAATAATGCACTGCTTGTCGATGAAGCCACATGAATGAATCCTTACGTTTTGGGACGGATGGCTGGCGCGCTGTGATCGCACGTGAGTTTACGTTCGCCAATTTGGACCGACTCGCCCGTGCAACAGCCAAATGGTTAAAGCAATCCGGTAGGAATTCGCCAACTGTGATTGTCGGTCATGATACGCGATTCCTGGGGCGGCTATTTGCCGAGCACGTTGCAAAGACGCTTGCGGATGAAGGAGCGGCAGTAATTCTTGCAAGCGGTATTACTCCTACTCCGGCCATAAGCTGGGCAACAAAGGTGGGCGGGGCAGATGCGGGTGTGGTGATTACAGCCAGCCATAACCCGCCGGAGTACAGTGGATACAAGATCAAAGCACATTTCGGGGGATCCGCCACATCAGATATGACTGCTGCCGTTGAGGCAGCGGTCGAGCCTTATTCACCAGATCATCGAGAGCGTGGTGGAGGCCATGTGCGTGAAGAAGATATTACGGCCCAGTATGTGGCATTCCTGCGAACCCGGTTCGACGTGAGATCTATTCGTTTGGGTATCGTTCACGATCCAATGTATGGGGCAGGGCAGGGAATACTGTCGACACTGTTAGGCGATGATTGTGTGACAGAGATTCATGGTACGATCAATCCCAGTTTTGGAGGCACTCCACCAGAGCCGATTGAGCGTAATCTTCAAGACCTTATGCGGTGTGTGGTGCAGGAAAAGGCTGCGGTGGGCATTGCTCATGACGGAGATGCGGATCGGATTGGTGTGGTAGATGAACGGGGGTATACAGTTACCTCTCATATGGTGATGGCGCTGTTGGCCGCGCATCTGCACAAGCACCGCGGTATGAGTGGCGCGATTGTCCGTACTTTTGCGACTTCCGCAATTCTGGAGAAAATGGGGGCTGCTTGGGGGATCCCGGTAGAGACTTATCCGATAGGTTTTAAGTATGTGACTCCGCGTTTTCTGGAGACGAATGTGCTCGTTGGGGGAGAGGAATCAGGTGGGGTTGCTCTGGCAGGACATATTCCAGAGCGCGACGGTATCTATGTGGGGCTCGTACTTCTGGAAATGCTTATGCAGCGCGGGAAACCGCTCACAGCTCTTGTCCAAGAGTTATTTGACGAATTTGGACCTCATGCCTACTACCGTGCGGATGTCCATGCCGAGCAGCAGCCCGAGATTATTAAAACCTTGCGTCGCACCGGCGGATTAGATGAAATTGCGGGCCGAAAAGTCCATTCGATGGATACGCTTGACGGGTTCAAGCACTTGATGAAGGATGCTTGGTTGTTAGTGCGTCCATCGGGGACGGAGCCCATACTTCGAATCTATGCGGAAGCTCCTACACGTGATGAAGCGGAAGCATTGGTGCATGACACACAAGTTAAGCTTGGGTTGACGCCCTGATTTCCGGGCAAGCAATAAATCCGACGATTTATGTACTCTCTCCGCCATTAGCGAATAGAACCGATAGACAATTCCTGACCTCAGCAGTTCTATTTCTAAACTCGGCCAATGTAGAGCGGTACTCTTCTCCCATTTTCTTTTCCGAAACCTGTGGAAAATTGACGGGTTTCCCCCGCCTCAACAACGATCAATCATCTATTCTAGATTCAATGAGCAAAGAAGCCTGTTGTCCTGTGCAAGGTAGGATCCGCACGGATACAAGAAGTTATTCCAACTTAGACTGGTGGCCTAACCAGCTAAATCTTAAGATTCTTACCCAGAACTCGCCTCAGCTAAATCCATTTGGAGGAGATTTTAATTACGCTAGAGAATTTGAAAAATTGGACTTGGATGAGCTGAAAAACGATATTTACGCCTTGATGACCAAGTCGGAAGACTGGTGGCCCGCAGACTACGGACATTATGGTCCTCTCTTCATTCGGATGGCCTGGCATAGTGCAGGGACCTATCGTGTGGGGGACGGGCGTGGAGGTGCATCCGCGGGTACACTTCGTTTCGCTCCCCTCAATAGCTGGCCAGACAATGCAAATCTCGATAAAGCACGGCGGTTGCTCTGGCCAATAAAACAAAAGTACGGACGTAGCATTTCGTGGGCCGATCTCATGGTATTAACGGGGAATTGTGCCTTGGAATCCATGGGACTTAAGACGTACGGCTTTGCTGGGGGACGCGAAGATGTCTGGGAGCCTGAAGAAGATATCTATTGGGGATCGGAGACCACTTGGCTGGGCGATGAACGATATACCGGTGATCGAGATCTAGAGCACCCATTGGGTGCAGTCCAGATGGGACTCATATATGTGAATCCCGAGGGACCGAACGGCACTCCGAACCCTCTAGCAGCCGCTAAGGATATACGTGAGACCTTTGCCCGTATGGCTATGAATGACGAAGAAACGGTTGCCCTCATTGCAGGCGGACACACATTCGGAAAGGCACACGGAGCTGCGCCAGCTGACGAATATGTTGGACCCGAACCGGAAGGTGCTTCAATTGAAGAGCAGGCGCTAGGCTGGAAGAATAGATTTGGAAATGGCAGAGGACGTCACACGATTACGAGTGGACTTGAAGGTGCTTGGACCACAGAGCCTGCGAAATGGGACAGCAATTTTTTCGAAAATTTGTTCGGATATGAATGGAAGCAGGCCAGGAGCCCAGGTGGAGCAATGCAGTGGACTCCCATTGAAACATCTGCAAACGGAACGGTGCCTGATGCACACGATGCGTCCAGGAGTCATGCACCGATGATGTTAACGACAGATCTCGCGCTGCGCGAAGATCCAACCTATGCTCGGATAGCGAAACGATTTCACGCCAATCCTGACGAGTTTGCTGATGCCTTCGCACGTGCATGGTTCAAGCTTACACATCGGGACATGGGCCCGGTCAGTCGCTATCTTGGGCCGCTATTTCCTGATGAGCCGTTGCTATGGCAGGATCCGGTCCCGGAGGCCGATTATGAGTTGATTAATCAAGAAGATATTGACTCCCTGAAGCGACGCATAATGGCATCTGGCCTTTCAATTTCTGAGTTGGTTAGAACAGCCTGGGCTGCAGCATCCACATTTCGGGGCACGGATAAACGCGGCGGAGCTAATGGTGGTCGCCTTTGCCTGGCGCCACAAAAAACCTGGGAGGTCAACAATCCATCCGAGCTCCAAAATACACTCAATATTTTACAGAAAGTTCGGTCAGATTTCTGCGTAGAACATGGTAAAACGGTCTCGCTTGCCGATGTGATTGTCCTAGGGGGCTGTTCAGCGCTTGAGGAGGCCGCCAAGCGTGCGGGGCATACAGTTGATGTCCCCTTCTCGCCAGGCCGCACAGATGCAACGCAGGAAACAACGGATGTAGACTCGTTTGGCGTGCTGGAACCTGTAGCTGATGGATTTCGCAACTACTTAAAACCGGGATTGACACAGTCCGCGGAAAAATTATTGATCGATCGGGCGTATATGCTGACCCTGACTGCGGTCGAGATGACAGTGCTGATTGGCGGTTTACGAGTTCTAAACGCAAATTTCGATGGATCCGGGTTGGGCGTGTTTACGAATCGACCTGGACTGCTCACACGCGACTTTTTTGTGAATCTGATGGACATGAATACGGTATGGGCATGCTCAAATACATCCGATGGGATTTTCGAAGGACGAGACTACAAAACCGAGGAACTCAAATGGACAGGTTCGTCCGTTGATCTGATATTCGGCTCAAACTCTCAACTGCGCGCCATCGCAGAGGTTTTTGCTTCCAGTGATGCTGATAAGATGTTTGTACAGAAGTTCGCGGAGACTTGGGCAAAGGTGATGAATCTTGATCGCTTTGATCTTCAGTAGTATGCGGAAAATTGGATGCACATACTGCAAGTGGCTCCATCCATAACATTCGGGGTAGACCAAGACAGCTAGCTAATGCTGGACAGATGGTTGGTTAAGGAAAAATCCATAAACCTACCGCAGGAGGTCAGTCTTCTGCTCCCAGGTGCTCACTGAAGAACGCTATGGTTCGTTCCCAGGCCAGTTTGGCCCCTTCCGGATCGAACCGGGGCGTAGTATCGTTGTGGAAACCATGCTGAAGCCCCTCGTACATGTAGGCGGTATAAAGTTTTTCATGGGCCTTCAGAGCATCTTCGTACGCGGGCCATCCAGCATTGACGCGTGCATCCTGCTCAGCGAAATGGAGCAGGATGGGGGCCTGGATTTGGGGGACTAGTGCTGCATCCGGCTGTCCACCATAGAACGGGACGGCTGCCCCAAGCTCCGGAAGGCGCGTAGCCATCATGTTCGAAATCCAACCACCAAAACAGAATCCCACGACACCAACATTGCCGGTACAACCGTCGTGTGTGCGCAGGTATTCATAGCCTGCAATGAAGTCTTCCAGCATTTCGTTACGGTCGCGTTGACGCTGTAATTCGCGTCCTTCATCATCTGTGCCCGGATAGCCGCCAAGTGGGGTCAGTGCATCTGGTGCGAGTCCGATGAATCCAGCGAGTGCTACGCGTCGGCATACATCTTCAATATGTGGATTGAGTCCACGGTTTTCGTGAACGACAACCACACCAGGCAGTGGCTCAGAAGCATCTTCTGGAATGCACAGTAACCCACGCATAGTCCCCGCTCCATTGGAGCTATCGTAGGTGACATACTCTTCGGTCAACCGCGGATCTCCGCTGCGGATCTGTTGCGCCGAAGTATACTTCGGAGACAGGAAATCGAGCATCACAGCAGCTGTCACAGAGCCAATTGCATATTTCGAAGCTCTGTCCAGAAACTGTCGACGGGAAATTTGGCTGTGGACATAGCGGTCGAAGAGATCAAAAACTTCGCGTGGAAGATCTTCTTTGGAGATACGCTTCATAGGTTGATCATTAGTTGTCTGCCAAGCAACCTTTGATGCTGCTGATCGTTCCCCGACAATCTGACCTTCTCGGTTTCTTGCATGCGGTGGGCCCTACTTCTAATTAATTTTTTGTTTGTTTTCTCTGTGGCGTCTCAGGAGCTGAACCAAGAGCAAATATTGGCCAATCTTAAATTCCGTATACCCGAGTTGGAGAATGCCGAGGTCATATTGGGAGATATAGAAGCCAGCCCTTATGCTGACCTGAAACAGGGATCATTCACTATAAATGGTCAACAGACTTTCCAATTTTTGCTCTCCGAAGATCCGCCCCACCTCATCCTTCTTGCTGCAGATCCAATCGATGTGAGTCTGTCAGAGGAAGAAATCATGGAACTGCTCATTGAACAGGAAAGGCAGGAGCAGCTGGTTGCAACCGAACTCTACGGTGCGTTGAATCGACTCTCAGATGGCAAGCCGAGCAGGGGTCCCATAGATGCCCCGATCACGATACACGAGTTCAGCGATTTTCAGTGCCCCTATTGTGCGCAAGCAAGTTTGGTCGTTGAAGAGCTGGTTGATAAATATCCCGACGATATTCGCTTTGTTTATTTGCATTTCCCGCTGGATATACATGACTGGGCGAAGCCTGCGGCGGTGGCGGCAGAGTGTGCTGCAAGACAGAGCGAACCCGCTTTCTGGCTTTTGCATGACAATTTTTTCGAGTTCCAGGGGAGTATCTCGAAGGAATCCATGTTTGATGACGCCCGCTCTTGGCTCCAGGATTTGGATATTGACCTTGATGCCTGGGAGGTTTGTGCTGTGGATGAATCATCTGCTGCTAACCAAGGAGCGACACTCCAGGTAGATATCGCCGCTACAACGGCGGCGCGTTTTGGTCTCACAGGGACACCAGGGTTTTTTGTTAATGGTCATTTCCTAAGTGGGTCACAGCCGTTGGAGGTCTTTGAGGATTTGATTGCCTCAATTAAGGCGGAGTTGTAGTCGAACTGTCTGTTCGCGCGCAAGGAATTACCATACAAGTTGACCACAGGATCGCCCTGCCAATTGGAAGCGCATTGTTCTGCATTGCCGGGGATGCTTGCGGGGCAATCAGGAGAAGTCAAATCCCAAGTCCGCCGGTAACTTCTAAGGTGTGTCCTGTGATATAGCTCGCGAGTGGGGAAGCCATAAGGATTATACCATTGGCGGCTTCGTCTGGTGTACCCGGTCTGCCCATAGGGATGGTTGAGAAGGCGGCTTTTCTCACACTTTCAGGGATACCCAGTGACACCTGTTCTCCGTCAACTGTAAGTGTGTGCCCTTCATCCGCAGGGCGTGTGAGCCGCGTATCAATAAACCCGAAGGCGACGGCGTTGCATCGAATACCGAAAGCTCCCCACTCCCGGGCAATCGTTTTGGTCATCCCAATGACCCCCATTTTTGCCGTAGCATAATTGACCTGTCCAATGTTTCCGTGCAGTCCGGACGTCGAGGACACGTTAACAATACATCGGTGTGGATGTGGGCGACCAGCGGCAATTTCAGCCTTTGCAAGGGGGCGCCATACTTGGGCAAGCGCACGAACTAGTCGAAAGGGCGCCATCGTATGCACTTCCTGAATACGTCGCCACTGTTTGTCGGTCATCTTATGCAACATGCCGTCCCAGGTGAACCCGGCGTTGTTCACCAGCACATTGAGCTGACCGCACCGATCTACAACCTCTCTGATTAGCAGCTCAGGCGTGGCAGAATCAGTCACATCGCCAGGTATGGACCAAGCAGTATTTCCGGCTGTCCGAATTGAAAGAACAGCTGCGGCACACGCGTCTGCATCCAGATCATTTAAAAAGACCTGAGCTCCCATGTCAGCGAACTGTCGGGCAGCAGCATATCCGATCCCTTTCGCTGCGCCTGTAATTAGTACGGTCTGATCCTTAAACATGAGGTTCATCTATTTCGTCGGTTAGACCTAATGAAGGCGTGAAAAAATTTGTAACAATTAACTTCATGCTCTCGTATTGACACTCAGTACTCTGCACGGCCTGGGAAGTGCAGCTTGATCGTCAATCATTCACACAACCAATTGCAGCTGATGCAAAGATACTTTTTTATTGCCCTTCTGAGTACGATGTTGTGTTTCGTGTCTGTCACCCAGGCCCAGACACTGGATACCAATTCTGGTTCTCAACAAATGGTTGCCTCTGATGAATTTATACCCAACATCAAACCTTCTTTAACGCTCACGAAGGCATCAGGGAGCATTGAGATCGATGGGAACCTGAACGATGACGCTTGGAATGATGCCGTCCTCGCACGGAATTTTTCCGAGGTGTTTCCAGGGGACCAAACTCGCCCGCCTGTGGAAGTGAGTGGCATGATTACCTATGACGATGATAATCTCTATGTAGGTATCATTGTTAGGGATGATCCAAGCCTGATTCGGGCTAATCTCAGCGATCGTGATGAGATATGGCAGGACGACTATTCCGGGATTTTACTTGATCCCAACCGCGATGGCCAGGGCTTGTATTTCATAGCGACGAACCCATTGGGCATACAAGCCGATACCTATATCACGACGAATAATGAAGATGACGGGTTTAACCTGCTTTTTCGCTCTGATGCCCAGATCACGGAAGATGGTTATCAGATAGAGTTGGCCATTCCGTTCAAAAGCTTACGTTTTCCAAATGTGGAGGTCCAGTCCTGGGGAGCAACGTTTTGGATCACACGCCCCAGAGAAAGCAGAAGTCAATACTCCTGGGCGGGCATCAACAGAGATGATCCGTGTATGAGTTGCCAATTGGGGGAAATCAACGGTATCCGTGGAGTAAAATCCGGCCGTAACCTAGAGGTCCTGCCGTCATTAACCGGTGGAGGCACAGGGGCCCTCCGTGATGCTGCCGCACCCACGTCAGGATTCAAGAATGAACGCGTAACACTCGAACCATCACTGAACGTTAAGTACGGCATAACCTCTGAGCTAACCGCAGATGTAGCCGTTAATCCCGACTTCAGCCAAATCGAATCTGATCAGGCACAGATTGATGTAAACTCAACCTTCGCGCTTTTCTTTGATGAACGTCGTCCGTTCTTCCAGGAAGGATCAGGACTCTTCAATACTGAGATTCAAACCGTCTACACCCGCTCCATCAATGATCCAATAGGTGCGGCTAAAATGACAGGACGTTTTGGTTCGGTTGACGTGGCCTACATCGGTGCACGGGATAATAACTCTCCATTGTTATTGCCTTTTGAGGAAGAAAGCAGATTGCTTGAAGGCGGACGCAGTGTATCTAACATTCTACGGGTAAAACAGAATTTTGGAAACGATTCGTTTGTTGGTGCACTTCTAACTGATCGAAGATTAGATGAAGGTGGATCCGGGTCAACAGTCAGTCTTGACGGGTCCGCAAGATTCCTGCAGAAGTACATGTTGAGTGCGCAATTCGTGTACAGCAACAATGCCGAACCCACGAACGAGGAATTGAGTGATGGTTTGGAAGACATCACCTTTGGCGCCAAAGGATATACCGCGGCTTTGGATGGTGAATCCTTTAATGGGTATGCTGCCAAAATTGAACTCGACAGGCAAGCACGTTATTGGATGTTCGAAGCGGGGTATGAGGCTATAAGCCCAACGTTTCGTGCAGACAATGGGTTTGTGCGCCAAAACAACGATCAGACGGCTTATATGTGGCAGGGTGTCACGATTTACCCTGAAAAAGTGATCCCTTTCATAGATCGTATACGGCCGAACCTGGTCATGGGGAGCAGCTGGAATTTCGATGGTCTTCAGAAGAGTTTCTTCTTCCGTCCGGCAGTTTATTTCCAATTAAAGAGACAGACCAACGTTCAGGTTAACTGGTGGTACAGGCAGGAGCACTTCGCTGGACAGCAGTTCAACGGGGTCACGGCGATCAACCTGGAAGTAAACAGCAATTTCAGCAAGCGTGTAAACCTGGGAGTAGAGACTCGCATAGGTGAATCAATTGCACGTTTCCTCAGTGATCCGGAGGTCGGAAACAGCCTTGATGTTGGTGCATGGGGGCTATTTCGTCCGACGCAACGGATGTCGATTCAGCCGCAGTTTTCATATTCACGACTTTCTGAAAAAGGGACTGGTGAAGAGTATTTCAGCGGATACATTGCTCGTATGCGCTTGAAATATCAGTTTAGTCGTTACTTCTTCCTACGTACGATCGTACAGTACAACGATTTCTCCAAATCTTTGGAAGTTGATCCGCTACTCACGTACAAGATCAATGCATTTACCGCCTTGCACGTAGGTTCGACACATGACCTTGACCAGTTCACCCGTACGGAGGGCGTAGCGAAGTACTTCCGTCAGAGTAACCGTCAGATATTTTTCAAGGTCCAGTATCTCTTCAGGAAATAGAATTATCCTTCTCGGTTAATTCCTTACTTCGTCGTAACTTGTGTGTCACACTTATTACGATGACGCATGAAGCGACTTACCGATCGTCGAACATTTATCAAAACGGCTTCGGCTGGTGTAGCTGGAGCCACACTGCTGGGAGCTGCGCGTGGGATGGCTGCGCCATCAAACCGCTTGGTAGCTGCTGTTATGGGAGTTAACAGCCGGGGTGGAGTCCTTGCTACTTCATTCGCGCGTGCGGAGGGCTGTGAAGTTGCGGTTATCTGTGACGTGGACGAACGGGCGACCGCCCGGTCAATCAAAGAGGTTTCAGAGGTGGGAACGGGCAGAGTACCAACAGGAGTTGTCGATATCCGCGAAGCACTGGATAATCCTGACATAGATATTCTTGTGATTGCGGCCCCGGATCATTGGCACGCTCCTGCTGCAATCATGGCCCTGCAGGCCGGTAAACACGTCTATGTGGAAAAGCCATGCAGCTACAACCCACAGGAAGGAGAGTTGCTGGTTCAGGCGCAAGCCCACTATAATCGCGTGGTGCAAATGGGCAATCAGCAGCGCGCCTCTATGGAGTCTGCTCAAGTAATTGACGCCATTAATGAGGGTATAATAGGGCGTCCATATTACGGACGGGCCTGGTACGCCAACACCCGTGGATCCATTGGTCGAGGTAAGCCTGCTCCTGTACCTGATTGGTTGAATTACGACTTGTGGCAGGGACCAGCTCCACGCGTACCGTACATGGATAATCGAATTCATTACAACTGGCACTGGTTCTGGCATTGGGGAACCGGTGAGATTTGCAACAACGGGACCCACGAAATCGATATATGCCGCTGGGCGCTTGGTGTTGATTACCCTAACAGGGTAACATCAGCCGGCGGTAGGTACGGTTACGACGATGATTGGGAGTTCTATGACACGCAGGTTGTATCCTTCGAGTTCGAAGATGACAAGGTCATTACCTGGGATGGCCGTAGTTGTAATGGTCGCGTTGTTGAAGGGCGGGGTCGGGGAGCGTCGATTCATGGCGAGCACGGGACCGTTATTCTTGATCGGAATGGTTATGTAGTCTATGATCAGGATAATCGAGAGATATGGAGACGTTCACGGGCTACCGGAGAGGCAACCTTGGATATCCGGGGTGGTGGAGGTCTGACAGACCGGCATATTACAAATATGCTGCGGGTGATTAGGGATGGAGTTCCACAGTACTCACCCATCGACGAGGGTCATAAGAGCACGTTACTTTGCCACCTTGGCAATATTGCCCAAAAAACCGGACGCGCACTGCACTGTGATCCGAGCAATGGGCATATACTAGGGGATGAAGACGCGATGAAAATGTGGGGACGTGATTATGAACCGGGCTGGGAGCTCAAGGTGTAAATCAAGCAGATGAACCGACGAGATTTTATACGAACCGGAAGTGCTGCTGCTGCTGGGGGGCTACTTGTACGGCCTGGAACACGTGAGCACCAACGTATGAAGGTTGCACTTGTAGGGACAGGTATCCGTGGCAGTACCATGTGGGGCCGTTCAGTAGTCCGTGATTATGCGGAAGAGGTCGAATTTACAGGCCTGTGTGATATTAATCCCGGGCGGTTGGAGTATGTCAAGGAGTATATGGGGGTTGATTGTCCAACCTATACGGACTTTGACGAGATGATGCGGGTTGCCAAGCCTGATACCGTGATTGTGACTACGGTTGACTCCACGCACCATGAGTACATCATTCGGGCGCTGGAATCTGGTTGTGATGTGGTTACAGAAAAACCGATGACCACGGATGCGGAAAAGTGCCAGGCTATACTGGATGCGCAGGCACGCACCGGCAAGACGGTAACGGTCACGTTCAACTACCGATATTCACCACACCGTCAGCGAATGAAGGAGCTGCTCATGGCGGGCCGTATCGGAACAGTAAGGGCGGTTGATTTTCACTGGTACTTAGACGTTTATCATGGAGCGAGTTACTTTCGCCGCTGGCATGGCAAGGAGCGTTATGGAGGCACCCTCTTCGTTCACAAGGCAACCCATCATTTCGATCTCTTGAACTGGTGGCTGGAATCTGAACCAGAAGAAGTTTTTGCTTACGGTGAGCTGGAGTACTACGGGCATAACAACCCATTCCGACACACCAATTGTCGTGGTTGTCCTCACGCTGATCAATGCAAACATTATTGGGACATTACGACGGATTCGCGTGCTATGGATCTCTACGTTGCACACGAGCATCACGATGGTTACCTTCGGGATGGATGTGTATGGAGTGAGGAGATAGACATATATGACAAAATGTCTGCACAAATTCGATACGCCAATGGTGTTCATGTGAGCTACTCATGTACAACCTATTCACCGTATGAGGGCTATCGGATTGCCTTTAACGGAACCCACGGCAGACTTGAAGTCTGGGTAAAAGAACGCCAACCATGGCAAGCGGAGCCGTACGACGAAATCCGCGTAACGGACAATTTTGGGGAGACTGAACTGATCCAGGTTCCTCACGGTGGTGGTGGACACGGAGGAGGAGACCGACGGTTAAAGGATCGAATCTTCAAGGATCCCACCATGTCTGATCCGTATCGCCAAGCGGCTGGGGCTCGAGATGGAGCGATGTCGATTTTGGTCGGAATTGCAGCAAGAGAAAGTGTCAAAACAGGTGAGTCTGTTAGGATCGCGTCGCTCACCTCCCTCAAACCCAGGGCAGTACGCCCTTAATCTTAGTACATACTCATGATGCGTTTTATTCAAACAAGCTTAGTTCTGATCGTAGTTCTTTTTGCCAGTTCATGCGCGTCTTCCGGCGAAATGGCTTCAACTGAGCCCGTTAATCCTCTTCTTGGGAATTGGGAGTACACCCTTGACACCCCGAATGGAATATTCACGGGTGGACTGCACATAAATGAGGATGAGTCGGGCCTGAGTGTTGGTATGACGCAGGAAGGGCAGCCGGAAGGAACCGACCCACTTATGGTTGACGAGATTGCATTTGACGAGGAGACGCAGACACTTTCTTTTTCCTTCGTCGATGATCAATACGGAAAAATGGTGGTTAGTATGGTGCTCGGTGAGGAAGACATGATAGGCTCAATGAAGGTTACCCAATTCGGTGTAGATGTTCCGATTACTGCGATGCGCGCAGAGGAGTAGATCTAGGACATGTACAATTTTATAGGTAGGCAGGTCCGTATTTATCTCTATACACGCGAAGGGGAAATGCTTGGACTGATTTTCGGCCGGGTGGCAGATGTGGCACCCAAAGTCGAAGTTCGCCCCGGCATGAAAAAGGATTTAGCATTTGTTGTAGACATCGAGGTGCCAGGAGAGGAGGTTTCCTATGGACATCTCTACGAGGAGGAAAATGAAGGATGGTTTGCCATTCAGGATATGGAGATCATTGAAGAAGATGAGGTTGTACCCGGCTGGTTTAAAAATTGATTACGCATGCGTACTTATCTCGTCATCATTGCTTTGGCAGTTATAGCTTCCTGTCAAATTTCCGAACCATCAATGCCGATGATAGAACGAACGTCCTTTGGTACGCTACCGGATGGGGAGGAGGTCGGCCGTTTCCAATTACGAAATACTGCGGGCGTTGAGGCTTCGATCATCACGTATGGGGCAACGCTGACTGCTCTGACTGTACCCGACCGGGATGGGTTTATGGAGGATATTGTACTAGGGCACGACACGCTGTCTGGTTATCTTGAAGCGAATCCGTACTTCGGTTCGATCGTAGGCCGGTACGCCAATCGTATTGCCGGAGGTTCCTTTACTCTGGACGGAGAAACCCATACCCTGGCTCGCAACAATGGTCCGAACCACCTGCATGGGGGTATCAAAGGGTTTGACAAAGTGAATTGGGAAGTAGGAGAAGTAATCGAAGACACTAACCAGGTGGGTTTATCCCTGAACTATGTCAGTGCGGATGGAGAGGAGGGATACCCGGGTATGCTCACTGTTCGTGTTACATACCTCCTCACGGAGGACAGCAGGCTTATTGTTGACTACGAGGCAATAACCGATAAAGCCTCACCAGTCAATCTGACGCAGCATGCTTATTTCAATTTAGCAGGAGGGGGTTCGATAGAGGGTCATCACTTGACGTTAGCTGCGGGTCATTATACACCGGTTGATTCAACGCTGATTCCAACCGGGGAAATCCTTCCTGTGGAAGGAACAGTGTTTGATTTTCTAGGGGGGAAAAGGATTGGTGAGCAGATAGATCATGATGATCCGCAATTGCTATATGGGGGAGGGTATGATCACAATTTTGTGCTTGACCGTGTATCAAGAGATCTCATCCTGGCTGCGACTGTGTTGGAACCGGAGAGTGGCCGTATTCTCGAAGTTCATACTACCAAACCGGGGATTCAATTTTATACGGGTAATTTTCTGGACGGAAGCATTACGGGCAAGAAGGAGGTACGGTATGGACGAAGGACAGGTTTTTGTCTGGAGACGCAGTATTACCCGGATTCACCGAACCAGCCGAACTTTCCTTCTGCGATTCTGCGACCAGGGAAGGTATATCAAACACAGACGGTGTTTGTATTCCGTACAGAGGAGTAATGGGGTTTGTCGGGGGCACTGGGTATTATCCGGTCTCTAACTGTAGTTTACCTAGGTTCGACCAGACTTAATGCCGCTGCTACCCATACGGCACATATTCCTGCTCCTAACAACCCGTGGATAAACCGGATTTTCAGCGAGCGATGCTTCCGGTAGTGTTTGGAGGCCTCAATTGTTTCTTTGTCCGATGTTTTGGGAACTGTTCCCCTGAGGGACGTGCGGCTTGTCCACACTGTAGTGGTTCTTTAAATCCCAGGGGCCAGCCCCCATGGTACTGATACGTTAAACCTGTCAATTCGCACTCGTGTCGGGCGAATCACATCAGGAGTGGAGGGACATGCGAGTAGAATGTTACTGGATCGCTTGATTGAAGTCAGCAATCAGGTCGTCCTCATGCTCAATCCCTACCGAAATACGTAGTAGTGAGTCCCGTATTCCTGCGACATCTCGCTCCTCTGGTGTGAGTCCCGCGTGAGAGCTGATTGCCGGCCGTGTCATGAGCGACTCAGTACCTCCGAGGCTTGGTGCGTAGAGAAGCAATTGGAGGCGGGCTATCAATGCTATGACGGACTCCAGTTCCCCTTTAAGCTCAATGCCCAACATTCCACCAAAGCCTTTGAAGAGACGAGCAGCCCGCTCGTGATGCGGATGGGATGGGAGACCAGGGTAGTATACATGCGCAACTTTATCGTGGGCTTCGAGGAATTTAGCCAGAGCAAGTGCAGTAGCATTATGTTGTCTCATTCGCAGTGCAAGCGTCTGCATACCTCGATGGAGCAAAAAGCAGGCATGAGGGTCTAGGGCGCCTCCCAGATGCTTGAGGGTTTGGCGAGTTTTATATATCTGTTCCCCGCTGCCAATTATAACACCTGCGACAATATCAGAATGGCCATTCAGGTATTTGGTCGCGCTGTGAAGAGACAAATCAAATCCGGCAGCGATAGCTCGATAATTGAACGGCGTGGCAAACGTATTGTCAATTAGCGATACAAGCTTGTTGGCTTGGGCAAATGCAATTATGCTCTCCAGATCACAGACATGGAGTAGGGGGTTCGTAATAGATTCGACATAAATTGCACGCGTATTTGTCTGAAGGAGTGATTGCCATGTATCCGGTGCGTTTGCATCGAAGAACGAAACAGTTATTCCAAGGTCTGCTAGCAGCGTGCACACGAATCCATGCGTACCACCATAGAGGCTGTCCTGGGCAAGCAAATGTTCGCCGGGTTTGAGTACTGAGAGGATTGCTCCGGTGATTGCGGTCATGCCACTTCCGGTGACCAGGGCTTCCTCTGCACCCTCCAGTACCGCAAGTTTGCGATTGAGTACTTCCTGGTTAGGTGTGTTATTGTAGCGGATATATCGCAGCGGGTTATCATCATGTTCGAACATAGCAGTTTGAAAAATCGGCATGCGTACGGCCCCATCTACGCGATCCGCTTCCCCTGCATGAATGAGCTGTGTGTCAATAGCGTGGTTCATTAATTATTTTTTGTTCGTTAACGAAAGGTCCACATCGATGAAATTTGTGAACAGGAAGAATTACGACACATGAAGTGTGCCGACAATTACAGTAACCGCTTCTCCCCCAACTTGGACCGCAGAGATATTGTCACGCGGCCCCAACACTCTTACGCGAGCTTGTCCGGGACGCTGCATCCAAGTTCCCTGGAATGCTAAAAAATCAGGCACGTCAATGAGTCCATAATGCCATAGGTATGCCCCCATCCCTCCCGTGGCACTCCCAGTAAATGGATCTTCAAACAGGTCTGGTGGACTGGCAAAATGGCGGGCGAACGTGCCTGAATCTATTTGGGTAAACAAATGCACACTGAAAAATAAAAACTCACGACGCAGCTGAGTGAGTGCATTCACGTCAACCTGAATTTTTCCTAGGCAATCTATTCCTCGCACAGGCACCATGAGTTGCGGGGTTCCGGTGCTGACGACTTGCACTGGCTTTCCGGTTACAAGATCTTCGGTTGACAGGCCGAAGACTGATGCAGCTTTTTTACGGGGGACCGTAGAGAGAAATTCCGGTTTGAGCTGTGTCATAACAATCTCAGGGGATCGCCCTTCAGACGATAGGACATCAACAGACACTATCCCGGCCTTAAGCTCGAGGGAGATTGTAGTTCGTTTTCCTGTGAGTGCTATACGATTGGCTTCTATCAACGTGTGGATAGATGCGATAGTAGGATGACCGGCAAGCGGAATCTCTTCTGCTGGTGTGAAATACCGGGCCCGTACGTCAGCTCTGTCTGAGTGCACGATGAATGCGGTCTCCGAGAGATTCTGTTCACGTGCCACCGCCTGCATTTGATCGCTTGTCAGCGAGTCTGCGTCAAGTACAACTGCGCAGGGGTTGCCATGGAGTGGCTTGCTTGTAAATGCATCTACTTGAAAGAAGGGGAATGAAGCCATCTGTTAGGAGCCACACAGAACCATCGAATGTGGATCGGAAGCACAACACTTGCAAAGTTGGAAATAATGACCTTTATTACTAGCCACAGCCACACGAGACCATGAACCGTAAGCAGCGCAAAAACATAGTGATTGCACTCGCCATTCTCGCGGGTGTTACCGTGCTTCTAACAATCCTAACCCAGTTGAGCAGTTAAGTCTACTCGTCGCTCTTGCTGAGAAGCCGAGCTATGCTAGCTCGGAAAAGAATACCTCAAAGTCATCTTCTTCATCCTCCCCCTCTAGGAACGGATAGATATCCTTCAAGAGCTCCTGAAGCTTTGTACGTCCACGGTTGATTCGGCTCTTCACCGTACCCATCGGCAGACCGGTAATAATAGCAATTTCCTCGTAGCTGAGTTGCTGAATATCTCGCAGGATCACGACCTCACGGAAGTGGTCAGGCAATGCAAGAAGCCCCATCTGGATATACTGGTCCTGGATGGCACTTTCGGCATGCTTGTCAGGTGCGTAGGTCTCATCGGGGAGGGGCATTTCAAACTCCTCACCATCGCGGTTGAACGACTGGATAGAGTCCATCCGACGCCTGCTGCGCTTGCGGTACTCTGTTTTTGCCAAGTTGCCGGCAATGGTATACAGCCAAGTGGAAAACCTGGCAATTCTTTTATACGAATGCCGGTTGCGGTATACACGAAGGAAGGTTTCCTGGATTAGATCTTCACAGGCTTTTTTATCTCCGGTAAACCGGTACAGGAAATTGACCAAGGGACCGGTCCAGCGCTCCCAGAGGATATTATATGCCTCGACTACGCCAGCCTGGAAATGCTCCATCAGGTCCTCATCGGACATCTCCTGCAGCGCATCGAAGCGGCTGAGGGCTGAACGTCGTCTGGCATCCTTTCGAATAATGCGTGCTATGTTCTTCACGTTTCTATTGATATGTTTTTTGACGGGAACCAACCTCGGCCCCCCCGTTACGTACTATCTATACACCTTGTTACAACCTAGGGCATAACGGATGCGGGTTTTATAAAATTGTCCTTGCTATATAAGGCACGGAACCACCGTACACGCATGAAGTAACTCGGTATAGATTCATCAATTTATTTGCACAGCGAAGGTGGCAGCAGACTAACTTTGTTGTAACCAACTCCGGTACAGCTAAGAAATCTACGACATATTTTTTATAAAGTCAAGTCATTGTAATTGATAAAACTCATCTTGATTTTGCTCGGGTAATCGAATGATCCATCGAGGCAAATGCAGCCTCCCATATCTGTTTATGGTGACTAAGGGGGCGTTGCTTTAAAGCAGCCCCAATTGGGATTCAGTACTCACGACTTCGCAACCTGCAATCTTACCCACACGGACACATTGCACGCAGGCGCTCCCAGGTGAAAATGCCGCTGTTATGTCCATCATCCCAGGTTAGGCGCAAGCCTACGCTGCCGGCTACCTCAACTTTGACATTTTCCCATCGCACGAGGGCCGGTAAGTGGAAAATTTCTGGATCTGGCAGCTCGTGCATTTTTTCGTGTCCCTGGCAGCTCGCGCACGGACATGCGCGTCGTAGTCCATCCAGCGGAAACCGGCAGTCATGATTATCAGACCATTGGATGTGGAAAGTTTGACTCTCCCGGTTGACAACCACACGCAAGCAGGTCACCAGGTTAGGCATACTGCTCATTCGGCAATATGTGGTTGACTGACGTCAATGTTGGTCTCTTCATATAGAGATACCCCCTGATTGTTTGACTTGTTCTACCTGATTGGTTACTTACGTTTATAATTCCTGCCCTTATTCTTGTCGAACGGATACACTTCCTTTAATAGGTGCTGGAGTTTAGCGCGTCCCCTATTAATTCGGCTCTTGACGGTTCCCATTGGAAGCCCGGTGATCTGTGCGATTTCGCTGTATGCAAGTTGCTGAATATCACGAAGGATCACTACTTCTTTAAAATTTAGCGGAATCGAATTTAGGGCATCTTGGATGTATTGATCCTGCAGGGCACTTTCTGCGTGCTTATCGGGCAAAAAAGTTTCGTCGGGCAAAGGCATTTCGTATTCTTCGTTGTCTTTGTTTACGGATTGGATTGAGTACATGTGACGGCGTTTCCGTTTACGGTACTCGCTTCTTGCAAGGTTGCCGGCAATAGTATAGAGCCAAGTGGAGAACTTTGCAATACGTTGGTAAGAGTGTCGGTTGCGATGAACTCGAAGAAAGGTTTCTTGGAGGAGGTCTTCGCAGCGTTTGCGGTCGCCCAGAAACCCATACAGGTAGTGTGTTAGGCGCTCGCTGTATCGGTTTACCAGGATATTATACGCTTCCACGGTTCCCGCCTGGAAGAGCTCCATCAAGTCTTCATCCAACATTTCATGCAGTGCATCAAATCGACTGGCAGCCGAAGAGTCTCTGCGGTCATTATTACGGGCTATTAAGCGGACTGTACTGGCCACGATTTGTGTGCTCTCACGCGATATTAGTTGAGTTTGGGAGTAGATGCAGCGACTACTGTGCAATTCTGTCTGTTCGACGCCTCCGCATAGCGAGGTTATGCCCTCACTACATTATTATTGACGCAGTCAGCGGCATTGATGATATTGCCGCATAATATTCGCAAGATACTGAATTGGAACACAACAGCCTGTAGAATAATAGAGCACTTAAGCCCAGTCCTCAGTATTAACCTATATCTACGTTGATGCAGAACGGTTCGTTTTGTGTCTTTCTCCGGCAGATGAAGCAAGATTTGACGCCCTATTGACTTTATACGGTGAGGGCGGTATAATTTCCAAAATGTGTATGATGGTGCTCATCAGCACTGCTGCACACCTGACTATCAAAACCGGGTACTAATTTGCCAAACAACTCTGATCATAAGACCGAAGACCCGATCCGTTACCCAACAGACGGAGTATTAGACTTGCATACGTTCCAGCCACGGGATGCAGCCGAGGTGACGCACGAGTATCTTCGCGAGTGCCACAGAGAGGGCATGTACTGTGTGCGGATTATTCACGGTAAGGGCACGGGGACACTGAGAGCTATCGTGCACGCAGTTCTATCTGATTGCCCGCTGGTTGATTCATGGGGAACTGCACCGGATTCAAGCGGCTGGGGAGCGACCGTGGTTAATCTCAAGGGGAATTACATATCTGAGTAATCGTCTGATGCAGTTATTTGCATATCCCTTTAACGGGTCATATGGGCCGGTAATTCGAACTCCCCGGCATGCAGTTGCCCAATCCTGGAGACCAGTATGTTTGCGGCCGATTCGCTTTCTCATATGCGCCATTTTGCTATGCAAGCATGGCGTTGCATACAAACCTGATGAACCCGCTAAGCCAGCCTGTTTCTTCGCTCTGCTCTGACTGCCGGGCAACAACCTGTACGTAGTGTTGCGATAGGTGCTGCCAGAATCATGCATATTTTCCTTCGTTGATCTCCCCATTAAAGAGATCCCCCTGATGGCATGACTCGTTCTACTGATTGGTTACCACGTATAGAACTTTCATCTTAAGTGTTCGACTGACTCAATACGCGCTTGAGGGCTTCAAAATTGCTCCGGATATGGTCTGCAGAAATCTCCATGAGTGCCCGTTCAGAATCGTTCAGATCGACCGTTACTATTTCCTGAATACCCGAATGACCGAGACGCACAGGCAGGCCAATAAACAGATCAGAAAGACCATACTCCCCTGAAGGGCGTGCAGCACAGGGAAGCACTCTGCCGGAGTTTTTTACTATTACTTCGACCATTTGCGCAGCCGCAGCACCGGGGGCATACCATGCGGAAGTGCCCATTAACTTTACGATCTCGCCTCCACCACTTTTCGTACGTGCTACAATTTCCTCAATCTGATCTGCGGGGAGCAGCTCGGTGAGAGGAATTCCTCCGACAGTAGTATAGCGTGGAAGGGGTACCATTGTATCACCATGTCCACCCAGCAAGAGTGCCTGAATATCCTTAACAGACACATCAAGGGCCATCGCAATAAAGGCACGAAATCTGGCCGTGTCTAGTACCCCAGCCATCCCCATGACACGGTTGGCCGGGAAACCACTGGCTTCGTGGGCCACATAGGTCATAACATCAAGTGGATTCGAAACCACGATTATGATGGCATTCGGACTTTCGGCGACAAAGGACTCGGTCACTGTGCGCACAATACTGGCGTTAATTCCCAAGAGATCGTCACGGCTCATGCCCGGCCGCCGGGGGACTCCGCTGGTGATTACGCAGATGTCGGAGTCCGCAGTAGCCTTATAATCATTTGTGATCCCCTTGACCTTCGTATCGAATAAGTGGATCGGAGCAGATTCTGCAATATCAAGGGCCTTCCCTTCCGAAAGACCTTCCTTAATATCAATCAGAACAACCTCATTGACCATGTCTTTATGGGCCACGCATTCTGCAACCGTAGCCCCAACATTACCAGCTCCAATAACCGTAACCTTGTTCATAATAATTACCTTGTTATGTTGACAGCGAAAATGATACGCACAAACACGCAAATGTACTCATAAGCGGCCCAATGCAAATTCGGGATGCAACGTTTGTGATAGTCGACCTGGAAACAACCGGAATGCATGCAACACGCAATCGGGTTATTGAGATCGGAGCTGTCAAGGTACGTTCAGGTGATGTTGTGGACACAATGGAGACGCTGATTGATCCCGAGTGCACTATTTCGCGGCATATTACTCGACTTACAGGTATCACCAGCGCAGATGTTTTTGGTCAGCCACGGATAGAGGAAGTGCTGCCACATTTCCTGGATTTTTTGGGAGATGCTATATTTGTTGCACACAATTGCCAGTTTGACTCGAAGTTTATTGATGCCGAACTGCGGCGTACAGGGTTGCCTCCACTCAGCAACCCAATGCTTTGCACGCTGCGCCTGGCACGTCGACTCCTTCAGGGATTACCATCCAAGGCCCTCGGTAGCCTAATCGTATTTTTTGACATTGATCCAGGCCATCGTCATCGTGCCTTGAGTGACGCAATTGCTACGCAACAAGTACTCACCCGATTTCTTCACAGGCTGGAGGAGCAGTACGAAATCACTGAAGTGGGTGCGCTGCTTGGTTTTCAGTATTCCAGGTACAAAGGGCTTCATGGCAATCAGGGGCGGCAAGCACATATCCGAAAGAAAAGACTGGGAGAGTTACCGCACGCACCAGGTGTGTATCGCATGATAGGTGCAGGGGATAAACTGCTTTACATTGGCAAGGCCCGTGCGCTTAGCGCTCGAGTCCGCAGCTATTTTGCAGGCATGGACGGACATCCCCAGCATATTCGGAAGATGATGCAGAAAATCCAAGACATTCAATGGACAGAGACAGGAACTGAGCTCGAGGCACTTCTATTAGAATCGCGTCTAATCAAAGAGCATGCCCCACCGTTCAATAAGGCGGCACGGACATATCGTCGTCGCCCGTTATTGCGTCTTGGTGCAATTGCGGGATCAGATTGGATTACAGTGATCGAACACATACGTGCAGATGGAGCACAGTATTACGGGCCTTTGGCTAATCGTCGGGAAGCAGAACTTTTGGCTGAGGCACTCGTGATGCTGTATGGTGTCTCACCAGGTTCTTTCAAAAATCCTGAACGGGTTGGTGTAGGGCTGGGCTCAGCCCGGATTGGCGGTCGTCTAACAAAAGAAGGGTTTGCACATGCAATAGCTTTTCTTCAGGGAGAAAACAGCCAGGCGTTGACCATTCTCGAGCGTAGAATGCAACACGCCGCTAAAATGCAGGCCTATGAGCGTGCAGCCCGGGTACGTAACTGGCTGGCTGCCATGCAGATGATTCATTCGCGGCCGCACTTTACTCGTGTCGCATTGTTAGATCGGAGCGGTGTTGTACTATATCGGAATGATGATAAAATAGAAGTGCATTTTGTTGTTCACGGATGTCCGATTGTGCATCGGGTTTGGCCATGTGCTCAAGATGTTTTCAGAGAAGCACTTGTGGAGTTTCATGATCAACTGTTTCAGACCCAAGATCGTTTAACCATGCAACAGGTTGATGCAATCAGTCTGCTGAGTGCCTGGATGTTCAAGAAGCGGGATCATATACATGTACTTTCCTGGGCAACGGAGAAGCCACTATCAGCATTTGAATGTGAACTGTGGTCTTTACTTGAAGAAATGCACACCAAATGAGGGCGTTTTGACTTTTTTCAGTTACTGACAGTGTTGTAATTTGGAGTAACTGGCTAGATTTGCCTAAATTCGCACTGGCGGATTTCTTTGATCATAATAAATGCTTACCGAGACATTTTTCGTTGCGGCCAGTTTGTTGGCGGTGATTGCAGCACTGGGTATGCTGGTTTCGCGCAGTCCTGTGCGGAGTGCGCTGTGGTTGATCTTGGTTATGCTGTGTATAGCCGGGCTGTACATGACGTTGAGCGCTGAATTTATTGCTGTTGTGCAGGTATTGGTTTATGCAGGGGCAATCATGGTTCTTTTCCTGTTCGTCATTATGCTGCTCAATCTGGGAGCGTTACCTAATCTTGAGCGGGTTGACTTCAAGAAGGGGGTCGGATTTGTCTTGGGTACAGTAATTTTGGCCCAGTTAGTTTACGTTACGGCTACGGCTTCTGAGCCGTTGGCAACGGCGGCATTTGATCCTGCAGAAACCGGATCTGCCTTGAAAATTGCCGAGGAACTGTTTACGCGCTATGCATTTCCGTTTGAGATCATTGGAATATTGCTACTGGTAGCAACAGTAGGAGCAGTCATGCTGGCAAAGCGCACATTTGAGTGAATAACGACATTGGGTTCATACTTCGATGGAAATCCCTCTTACATGGTATCTGACGCTCAGCGCAGTACTCTTCTCTATCGGAGTGATGGGAGTGCTGTTTCGAAGCAACCTCATCGTGATCCTGATGTCCATTGAGTTGATGCTCAACGCTGTTAATCTCACATTGATTGCTTTTGGCCAGTTCATGGGAGACCTAGCGGGCCAGATACTGGTATTCTTTGTGATTTCGGTGGCTGCTGCAGAAGCTGCCGTAGGTCTCGCAATTGTGATTGCGATCTTCCGCAACAAGCTCACTGTGGATGTTAACGATATCAAACTATTCAGGCATTGAGTCGGGTAATGTCTACTGATCTGATTGTTCGACTCATCATTCTTTTACCGCTCGCAGGGGCGGTGCTCTTAGGGTTGGTTCCTCTGTTTGCACGTGGTATACGCGCACATAAGGGGTTATTGGGCACTGTGGGCGTACTGATGGTTGCGATACCGTTCGGTCTCACGGTGGCTCTTTTTGCCCAGGGAGTGGAATCTGCATATGTTGCCTCCCTTTACACATGGCTGGGTGTTGGTGATTTTTCGGTTTCAATTGCCTACCGAATTGACGAACTCTCTCTGATCATGACCTTGGTGGTCACGGGTGTGGGCGCGTTGATTCATGTGTATGCAGTCGGCTATATGGCGGAGGATCGATCCTTCTGGAAATTCTTTGCCTATTTGAACCTATTCATATTTATGATGCTCAACCTGGTTCTGGCTGACAATCTGTTGGTCATGTTCCTGGGCTGGGAAGGTGTTGGGCTGTGTTCATATCTGCTGATTGGATTCTGGTACGAAGAACGCAAGAACAGTACGGCAGCGAGTAAAGCCTTTATTGTCAACAGGGTAGGGGATTTCGCTTTCCTGCTGGCTATGTTCATTCTGGTCAAAGAGCTGGGCAGTTTGGACTTTGACAGTGTCCTTACAGGTGCGGGGACGATGTCAGAAGGAACCATAGCAACGGTCGTGCTGCTCCTGTTCGTGGGCGCCACAGGCAAGAGTGCACAGATTCCATTATTTGTTTGGTTGCCTGATGCGATGGCAGGGCCTACACCGGTGTCTGCATTGATCCATGCTGCGACTATGGTAACCAGTGGACTCTATTTACTGGCCCGGCTTTCGCCTCTGGTGCTTATGGCACCTGGCGTGATGACGATCATTGCCGTAATTGGTGCGGTTACGGCCCTGGTCGCAGCAACCATTGCATTAACGCAACGAGATATCAAACGTGTGTTAGCCTATTCTACCGTGTCTCAGTTGGGATTCATGTTCATGGCGGCCGGTGTAGGGGCGTTCTTCGTTGCAATTTTTCATGTGGTCACTCATGCTTTCTTCAAAGCCTGTTTATTTCTAGGCTCTGGCAGCGTAATACATGGAATGCACCACGTAGAGCATGACCTTCGACATAAGGGTTATGAGGGTCCGTTTGATGCACAGGATATGCATTACATGGGAGGGCTGAAGAAGTATCTGCCTGTGACCCGTTGGACCTATCTCATAGCGACACTTGCGATTGCGGGCATTCCGTTGAGTGCAGGATTCTTTTCTAAGGATGAAATCCTGTTCAAGGCCTTCGAGTACGGGTACGATGGCCATCCCTACGCATGGTTTGTCTGGGGAGTTGGCATCGTTACAGCACTCCTCACAGCGTTCTATATGACGCGCTCGTATATGCTGACCTTTGAAGGGAAGGCTAGGTGGCCTATGCAAGATCAGTTGCATCCGCACGAGTCACCGAGATCTATGACATGGCCCTTGATGATTCTGGCAGGCCTGTCAATCGTCGGTGGTTTCATTGGCTTACCCAAGGTTGCCAAGGAGCTAGGGCTTTCCAACTGGATTCACGATTATCTGGTTGGACATGAAGGTCATTTAGGGCCTGTAGCAGAACCCGAGGTTCACTCTCATGTGAGCGTTATGGCTGAGATCGGGCTTATTCTGCTCGGAGCAAGTATTGCTGTTGTCGGAGTTATATGGGCCTGGCGATTCTTTGCCAGATATGAGCTTGGTGGAGACCAACTCATCCAGAGCCGATTTGGCGCTCTCTACCGCTGGTGGCAATCCAGCTATTATTGGGACAAGTTTTATGATCGGACTCTTGTGCGGCCAGTAATTGGTGGCGCGCAAAAAGCTTTTGCACCTTTTGATCAGCACATTGTAGACGGGCTGGTCAATGCTGCGGGGCGTATAGCCATGGCGTTTGGCTGGCTGTTTGGAAGGTTACAGACTGGTGTTGTGCAGAATTATGCGCTCGCTATCGTACTTGGAACCGTTTTGATAATTGCTCTCTTACTGCTGTAATGGGGCAGAGATAAATGCTATGGAGTTTGCAAATCTCTTAACGGTTATCATTTTTCTGCCCTTGCTGGGAGCATTGCTCATGCTCTTAGCACCGACTGACCGTGCAGTTCGGCTGTTTGCCCTGATCGTGACAACGGGGACATTCCTGCTCTCGCTTCCGCTCTGGTTTGGATTTGACGTGGCAACTGCGGCTGAACTCCAGTTCAGTGTCATAGATTTTCCGTTGATCTCTGAAACCCTTGATGTTCGCTACTTGGTGGGGGTTGATGGATTCAGCCTGCTTCTTGTGCTCCTAACGACATTTCTAGGGCCGATCGTGGTGTTGTGCTCCTGGACGTACATCAAGGAGAGTTCGAAAGGATACTACATCCTGTTGCTCGTTCTCCAGACGGGTATGACCGGTGTATTCTGCGCCTTTGACGTTCTTCTATTTTACATTTTCTTCGAGCTAACATTGATCCCGATGTACTTTTTGATTGGGATCTGGGGAGGAGAAAGACGTATCTATGCGGCGATCAAGTTCGTGATCTACACGATGGTTGGTTCACTTCTGATGCTCGTCGCGATTTTGTATCTGGGATATGCGGCGGGCAATGCCGTAAACGGTGGTGTGTTTACCACGAATTACTTCAAGCTTTTATCGTTTGATGTGCCCTTGGGAATGCAATCCTGGTTATTTGTTCTATTTGCGTTCGCATTTGCAATCAAAGTCCCAGTTTTCCCCTTTCATACATGGTTGCCGGATGCTCATGTTCAGGCACCGACAGGCGGTTCAGTTATTTTGGCTGGCATCCTGCTGAAAATGGGTACCTATGGGCTAGTGCGATTCTGCCTGCCCTTTTTCCCCAGCGCCTCTGCGTCACATACTACACTCATTGGTGTTTTGGCTGTGATTGGTATTGTGTACGGTGCACTGGTATCGCGTGCCCAAAGTGATGCTAAAAAGCTGGTTGCTTATTCAAGTGTAAGTCATCTAGGATTCGTAGTACTGGGTATTTTTGCGGTAACATTGGAGAGTATTCAGGGCGCCATGATCCAGATGATTAATCACGGTATTTCTACGGGCGCATTGTTCCTTATTGTTGGGATGTTGTACGAGCGGCGACACACACGTTTGATGGCGGATTATGGTGGCATCGCCAAATCAGTTCCCGTACTTACTTTCTTTATGGTGTTGACTGCACTGGCAAGTGCAGGGCTTCCAGGGCTTAACGGGTTCGTGGGGGAGTTCCTGATTCTGGTTGGAGCATTCAGCAGTGACGCTCCCGGTATGCAGGTACTGACGGTGATCGCAACCACCGGAGTGATTCTTGCGGCAGTTTACCTGCTTTGGATGCTTGGCCGAATGTTCTTCGGACCCTTAGTGACCGAGCCAAACCGGAAGATGGCGGATCTGAACGTACGCGAACTGGTCATACTGGTCCCAATGGCATTATTGATGATTCTCCTTGGTCTCATGCCACAGCCCTTTTTGAAGGTTAGTGAGCCGGCAGCTGCACGTCTCATAGAAGTGATCGAACAGAAACGAGCCTACGCCGAAATAGACGACCCTGATCTCCAGCGCAGGTTTGAAATAATGGAGAGGGCGGCCCCGCCTTCCACAACACCATCGACAGATGAATCTCTGCCTCAACCATAGCTAACTCAGTTTTTCAATGGCTGCATCACGCGTAATTTGTCTATTATTCGCGCTAATTCTTGTTGGTGGTGCCTCTCATGCTCTGGCCCAAGGGAACGATCACAACACCGAGCCTCTTATTGAAGCTGACGGAGCTGATACAGGCGAGGGTTTAGCTGATTCCGCAGAAGAGCAGGAGGCTGCTGGTACGCATGGGGAAGAGGAAGATCATGGTGGTGGGCATGCAAAGGTGATTCCTCCGGTTTGGCTGGTTGCCCCCTTTATGATCCTACTTCTGATGATTGCTACGGGGCCACTGTTCTACGTACACCATTGGCATAAGCACTATCCCAAGTATGCAGTGGGTCTTGGGTTGTTTGTAACCTTGTACTATTTGTTTGTGCTGCATGACGGGATTTCAATGCTACACGCGCTCCAGGAGTATCTCTCCTTTATTGCCTTGGTAGCTTCCTTGTTTATTGCCGCGAGTGGGATTTTCCTTAAGGTCAATGCTCGAGGTACTCCATTGACGAATATCTCGCTTCTCTCCGTAGGGGCGGTGATTGCGAACCTGATAGCGACAACCGGTGCAGCAATGCTGTTTATCCGGCCATACATGCGACTCAACAAGGGGCGCTTGAAGGCTTACCACATTGTTTTCTTTATTTTCATTGTGGCTAATGTGGGTGGGGCGCTGACCCCAATTGGGGATCCGCCGTTGTTCCTGGGCTTCCTGCGTGGTGTTCCGTTCTTCTGGACAGCTACACATGTCTGGTATATCTGGATCCCGACAATGCTAGCGTTGCTGGCCATTTTTTATGTCATTGACAGCCGTAACAAAGCACGGTCTACGACTGATATTTCCTCTGGAAAAACAATTGAGCTACAGGGCACACGCAGTTTCATCTTTGTTGTAATCATTGTGTTTTCGGTGTTCATTGATCCGAATGTGATCAGTGCATTGAAAGGGACTCCATTGGATCTGGTGGGTACCTACCATCTTCCATTTGGGATTCGGGAGATCATCATGTTCTCAATGTGTGCAATTGCCTTCAAATTCTGCGATAAGGAAGCGCTCACAAAGAATGAATTCACCTTCGAACCCATTCGAGAGGTTGGTTGGTTGTTTTTAGGCATCTTTGCCTGCATGGTGCCGGCACTGGCGTTGATTTCGAATTACGCCCAAAGCAATGCTGACGCGTTAACTACAACAACTTTCTATTGGGGGACGGGTGCACTCTCGGCCATCCTAGATAATGCGCCGACATATCTTAATTTCCTGGCTGCTGCTATGGGTAAGTTCAATCAAGATGTGAATGTAGCGATGGATGTTCAGGCGTTTGCAAATAGTATCGATTCCATGCTGTACCTACAGGCAATTTCGGTAGCTGCGGTATTTTTTGGTGCAATGACATACATCGGCAATGCGCCAAACTTTATGGTCAAGGCAATTGCGGAATCGAACAATGTAGATGCACCTTCTTTCGTCGGATACCTGGTCAAGTACGGACTGACGATTCTGCTGCCGGTATATGCGGTGGTATGGCTGGTTTTCTATAGCGGTTGGATATTATAGGTGACGAATGAAGCGCAAGCCTTTGGATCAGGATTCGATTGATAAGGCACTACGGTCACTTTCAGGCTGGGAGTGTAAGGATGACCACCTGGTGAAGACCTTCGTTTTGGGAGATTTTCGTGAGGCAGTAGCTTTCATCGTGCGTATTGGATTCTGTGCAGAATCCTTAAACCATCACCCCGAACTATATAATGTTTACAACCGTGTCAGAGTTGAGTTAACTACTCATGACGCGGGTAATAAGGTCACTACAATGGATGTAGTATTGGCGCAGAACATTGACAAGGTGATCAGTAAGTAAGTCTTCTTTGATGGAGCTATCAACTGCATTTGATACAATTCTCTCGGATTTAGCCGGGGGCGCTTCAATCCTTTGGTTGGCGCTTGCCGGTGTCATCCTGATTGTTTGGGACATTTTTCGCAATAATGCACCAATTCTACCCTGGCTGGCGGGCCTGGCGGTGGCAGTAGCTGCGGTTATAGAAATATTCCGGTTGGGGGATCCTTCCTCAACTGCGTTTTTCTCACTCATCCTGACCGGAGGGTCGGCTTCATTTGTGAGTCTGATCATTCTGATCAGTGCGCTCTGTTCAATTGTGCTGTCGGTGCCCTATCTAGTGCGCATTAAGCACGGCTATGGAGAGGTCTATGCCCTCATACTGTTTGCCACAAGCGGAATGGTCATGTTGGGGACGGCCAATAATATGGTTACTGTTTTTGTTGGCCTTGAGACTATGTCGATCGCGCTCTACATACTGACCGGGCTTGTTCGAAGCGATGAAGGGGCAATGGAGAGCGCGTTAAAGTACTTCCTGTTAGGTGCTTTCTCAACTGGCTTCTTTCTCTATGGTATTGCATTGATGTATGGCGCCACTGGAACCATGTACTTCACAGACATGGCGTCTGGGTACGCAGTCAGCGAGTTACAGACTCTATTTTGGGTTGGCGTTGCGTTGTTTCTGGTCGGGTTCCTGTTCAAGGTTGCTGCGGTGCCATTCCATATGTGGACCCCTGATGTTTATCAAGGTGCCCCAACCACATTGACTGGTTTTATGGCCACCGCGTCAAAAACAGCAGCTTTTGCGGCTTTGGTACTGGTACTCTATCACGGCATAGGAACCTTGGCACCGGGTGATGGAAAATGGCAGTTGGCATTAGCGCTTGTTGCCTTGGTTACAGTGGTAATGGGCAATATACTCGCACTTAATCAGGACAACGTAAAGAGGATGCTGGCTTACTCATCCATTGCGCATGCTGGTTACGTACTGATTGCGCTTGCAGCAGGCACGAGTGAAGCTTATGCAGGTGCGGTCTACTATTTGTTGATCTATGCCCTCATGAACATTGGTGCATTCGGGGTGATGGCGTTACTGGAATGGGATGGTAAAGAGGGGCGGGTACAGACGCTTGATTCGCTAGCGGGTATTGGTTTTAAGAAACCGCTATTGGGAGTAACGATGGGGGTATTTATGTTTAGCTTGACAGGTTTTCCTCCTCTGGGCGGGTTTTTTGGCAAGATTGCCGTTTTTGCCCCGGCCGTCAATGCTGGGCTTACGTGGTTGGCGATAGTCGGTGTACTTGCGAGCGTGTTTTCAGGGTACTATTATCTGCGTGTACTGTACGTTTTCTGGATGAAATCTCCGGATGCAGCTGCTCCGGCTGTCCAGTCGGCGATCTTTCCTGTACCTCGAGCATCTTCGATAGTGATTGTGGCGTGTGCGATCCTGCTACTGGTAATTGGTGTGGTCCCAGGGCTACGAGATCTAACACTTTCCTTTTTTGCTCAGGGAGGACTTGCAGTCTTGCCGTAGTGTTCTTTTAGATGCGTTCTCTGATCACGGATTTATTGCCGCATGCTCCCAAAATGGGGCTGTATGTTGCTCCTGATATACCAACAAAGAAGTTAAGGGGAGCAGTTCGAGACTATGCAAAAGGTGTGCATCCTGAAGACGTGATTGCACTCTATGACGGCACATTGCTCGGCAATGGCAAAGACGGGGCGGTTTTTCTGGACGATCGCTTGATTTTTCAGAACTCAGACTTCGAACCTGCTCAGATTGTATGCTACCGTGACTTAGTACTTCTGGGTACTAAGCAATCCAGGCTTCGCGGGACCTATATTGAGATGGAAGTCAATAGGGGACGGGCAACCTTTTCGGCAAAGCTGGATCTCTCAAAACATCCAGACAGTCTCGAGTACATTGAGCGGTTACTTCAAAAAGTCATGCTTCTACCAGAGAGCTCTATTTCCAATGAGACTGATTGGAATGCAGTTTCCCGGGTCCTGGCGGGATTGCGTTCGAGCGGAAAGCTGACAGAGGCAGACTTTCGCAGGCTTATGAATTGTCGCTCTTAACTTGCTCTACTGGCAGGGCTGCTCTCCGAACAAATTGAGCTTTTCGCGGTATCCCCTCGCCAATTCATTCATATCAGAAAAATGGCCTTCAAACTACCCGATCTTCCGTACGCACATAATGCGTTGGAACCCTATATCGATGCGCGCACCATGGAGATTCACCATGGCAAGCATCATCAGGGATATACTAATAACCTGAACAACGCCTTGGAAGGACATGAGAATCTTCGGGGACTGTCGATTGAAGCAATACTGCGTGGCATAGGTGAAGTGCCTGATGCTATCCGGGGTGCTGTTCGCAACAACGGGGGTGGCTTTGCTAATCACAGTCTTTTTTGGACGGTGCTTAGCCCGACCGGTGGTGGTACTCCAACGGGTGCGTTAGCCGCAGAGATAGACAAGGCATTTGGATCTTTCGATGATTTTAAGGCCAAGTTCTCCGCGGCTGCAGGCACGAGATTTGGTAGTGGATGGGCTTGGCTCGTCGTTGACAGTGATGGTATGCTTCAGGTATACTCCACAGCTAACCAGGATAGCCCATACATGGAGGGCCATACGTCCATCCTCGGGTTGGACGTTTGGGAGCATGCGTATTACCTCAATTACCAGAATCGCCGCCCCGACTATGTTGCCGCGTTTTGGCATGTGGTCAATTGGGATCAGGTTGCTGTGAATCACGCTGCTGCAACGGGCTGATTGCCCGGGTGTTTTAATTGCCCGCTGATATAGCCCAGCAGCTATTTCGGTTTTTGTGGGAGGTATTTGATCCTACCCACCGCGGTTTTGTATCTATCCGTGAGGGGTGGGATAGCCTTCTGCAGTTGCTGTATAGGGGGGATAGACTGGAAATTTCGGGGATTTAGGGGGATGGACCGACGGTTGGATGCTGTTTATACGGAAGTTGCCCCCTGCATCCATACCAGAGGGTAACTTCCGATTCATTGATGATTCCAGGGTTCGCCGTGATAGAGGGATGATTCGGGCTATTTACTCTCCTTCTGCGCTGCGTAAGACTCACGATTAGTAGTTCGCACTCGGGCAGGTTCCGATTGCTGACATCCAGTTCGATCCCAAGAATCGGGATGATATTCCGGCGGTACTGATGGGCTACAGACACTGCGGTGCGACGAGAACGTTCGGGTGAGGATCTTTGAGATGCTCAAGAAGTGTGGGCGGCCTGAGGTTCGTCCTCCTCAATGAGAAAGAAAAATCGTCTATCCATGGTAGTGGCTGCAACGTTGTGCATCTTCACTAAACCGAAAAGCTCAACGGGCCCCAGCTACAGCCTCATTTCACTCCAAAGGCGTTTGATGCTCCAATTCCAGATCAGCGTACGATTAACGGTCGTGTCACCTGCCTGTCATCGGTGATGAGCCGCAGAAAATACATTCCTCCCGAAAGCTGCCCGGTGGCCAGCTGCAGGCTATGGGTACCGGCCGCTTGGGCCACATTCAGAACACTGACCACCTCACGTCCGAGAAGATCATGGACTGACAGCTGGACTTGACTCACCTTTGAAAGCGCGTATTCGATCGTGGTGAATGCTCCCGTGGGATTCGGGTAATGCGTAAAGGTCGCCGGGAACTCTGAACTTGCAGGGGACACTGTTTCCAATGCTGTGGCCGTGGCATCCCATAAATTGAGTGCTGTTCTGCCGGCAGATGCAATGAAGTGTTCATTCCTGGAAATGGCTATAGAGTAGTGCTTGCCAGAAAATGATTTTGGTCGTGGGATGATACGATGAATTCGGGTATTTGGGAGCAGATTTGGTCATTTTTGGTGGATTTGGTCAGGATTTAGCCTGTATTTGGGGCTCTCATCGCATAGTCGTCGTCCGCGTAGGAGGATGAATGAATTTGCGAATCTGGCGGCAATTTTGGGGTAAGAGGTCTGATTTGGGCGTTTAAGCGTGTACATTCGCCCCTTTGTTGCCATGCGAGTAGTAATGGAAGCCCAACGCGCGTTTGGGCAGGTTCCGATTGAAGAGATTGAGCTTGCCCCCCGAAGCCGGGATGACATTCCGGCGGTATTGCGTGGTTTGCGTTCGATATACAAGAATGCAAAGACGCGAGCGAAGATTTTCGAGCTTTTGGAAGGGGGTGTGGCTTCGGGAGTCAGTCACAAATTGGGGCGCCGGGGGATGGATCTGTGGAGGATTTTCGTTCTGGGGATGCTGAAGCAGGCCCTGAATTGCGATTATGATCGACTGACGCATATGGCGAACAACGACAAGCTCCTGCGCCAGATGCTTGGGCATGGTGGTTGGCGCGAGGGATCGGAACCGGAATACCATGTACAGACGATTCTGGACAATGTGAGTTTGTTATCGGAGGAGTTACTGGGCAAGATCAACAAGGTTGTGGTGGAACATGGGCACGCAGAACTTACGAAGAAGGCCCAGGAGGAAGGGTTACGTTGCAGGGTAGATTCAGCGGTGACGAAGACGCATGTTCATTGGCCTACGGATGTGAATCTGCTAAGGGATGCGGTGGGTTGTTTGCTTCGGGAGTCGGCACGTATGAGCCGTTCGCACGGCCTGCCGGGCTGGCGCAAGGCGTCGGATTGGGAAAAGCGGCTTGATCGTTTGTTTCAAGGGGTACGCAGGTCACGGGGCTGGCGTCGTCGTGATCGGGTGCGCAAATACCTGTGCCACTGCAGAAAGCTGGTGAAGAAGGCGTTGGCTTCGCAGCGGAGGTTGGGGGCAGATTGCAGTGATAAGGGGCTACATTACCTGGAATGCAGCTTGAAACTGATCGATCAGGTGGATCGGCGGTTGCTCAGGGGCGAAAAGATTCCGCATTCGGAGAAGATTTTCTCGGCTCACGCGCCGCATACGCGTTGGATCAGCAAAGGTAAGGCGGGGGTACAGGCGGAGTTGGGACTCCCGGTCTGCGTCTTGGAGGACCAGCATCGATACATTCTTTACTACCAGGTGCTCTACGAGGGGGGCGATTCGTCAATGATCGTGGATTTTTTACGGGAGGCCAAGACACTGTACCCGTCCCTGACTTCGTGCAGCATGGATACGGGGTATTCATCGGAACACAACCGGCGCGCATTGGAGCAAATTCTGGAACTGGTGATTATGCCGAAGCGGGGTCGTTTAAGTCATGCGGACAAGGAGCGCGCATCCGCTCCGGACTTTGTGGAGGGTCGTCGTCAGCATCCGGCGGTAGAATCCGCGATCAACAATTTGAACCAGCGCGGACTGGACTTGGTGCGTACGCATGGTAAGGAGGGGTTTGGTCGCACGGTGGCGCTCTCTGTGGTCGCGGCCAACGTGCATCGTCTTGGCTTGCAGTTGAAGCGGAAAGAAGAGCGGCTCAAGCGCTGGCATCAGGCCCGAAAACGAGCGGCGTAGCGCCGCTGTAATCCTACCGAAGGAATTTGGACAGGCTCCGCCATAAGCGGAAAGGCAGACATACGTCGGGTTGGCACGCATGATCGCGTCCCAGCTGCATCGGAGAGCAAAAAATGTCTTCCAGTGACCATTCAGCAAGCCGAAAGGCACCTGATTCCCCCGAAACTCCACCAACGACGCCACAATTATGGGCCCAGATTGTTATGAGTATAGCAAGAATCGCAAAAATGACCTATTCTCTGACAAGCACTAGAGTAAACAGCGAATCCATGATCCAGTCGGTCTATCGCCCGCCCTGTGGCTATATCCCATAGGCGAATCGAATTGTCATTGTAAACAGTCGATGTCATGATAGCATCCGATGACCCAGAAGCTAGCTGCGTGCCGTCCGGTGAAAACACCACGGGCTCAACAGCACCTGTATGCCCTTCAAAGCGCCGCACTTCCTGTCCCGTGGCCACATCCCACAGACGGATTGTACCGTCCCCTGACCCAGAAGCCAACTGGGTGCCGTCCGGTGAAAATACTACGGAACGAATCCCAGTTCTATGCCCTTCAAAGCGTCGCACTTCCTGCCCCGTGGCCACATCCCACAGACGAATCGTAGCATCGATCGATCCAGAAGCCAGCTGCGTACCGTCCGGAGAAAATACCACGGACCTAACAACATTTGTATGCCCTTCAAAGCGTTGAATCTCCTGTCCCGTGGCTACATCCCACAGACCGACCGTTCTATGGTCTCCAAACCCAACAAAAGCCAACTGTGTGCCGTCCGGTGAATATACCACGGACCAAACACCTGTACGTCCTTCAAAGCGTCGCACCTCTTGCCCCGTGGTTACATCCCACAGACGGATAGTACCGTCCCATGACCCAGAAGCCAACTGCATACCGTCTGGCGAAAATACGACGGAATTAACCCAAGTTGTATGCCCTTCAAAGCGTTGAATCTCCTGTCCCATGGCTACATCCCACAGACGAATCGTACCATCGACCGATCCAGAAGCCAGTCGCGTGTCATCTGGTGAAAAAACTACGGACCTAATCAAAGCTGTGTGGCTCCTGATGCGCCGCACTTCCTGTCCCGTGGCCACATCCCATAGGCGGAGACTTAAGTCACCTGATCCAGAAGCCAACTGCGTACCATCCGGCGAAAATGCTACGGAATAAACATCACCTGTATGTCCTTCAAAGCGTCGCACCTCCTGTCCCGTGGCTACATCCCACAGACGAATCGTATTGTCATATGACCCAGAAGCCAGCCGCGTGCCGTCTGGGGAAAATGCCACGGAATTAACATGATCTGTATGCCCTTCGAAGCGACGCACCTCCTGTCCCGTGGCTACATCCCACATACGAATCGTATGGTCCCGTGATCCAGAAGCCAGCTGTGTGCCGTCTGGTGAAAATACTACGGAAACAACCCAATGTGTATGTCCTACGAAGCGTTGCAGCGGTTGCCCCGTGGCTACATCCCACAGACGAATCGTATGGTCCCCTGACCCAGAAGCGAGCTGCGTGCCGTCTGGGGAAAATACTACGGACTCAACCCAACCTGTATGCCCTTCGAAGCGACGCACCTCCTGTCCCGTGGCTACATCCCACATACGAATCGCATTGTCCGCTGACCTGGAAGCCGATGACCCAGAAGCCAGCTGTGTGCCGTCTGGTGAAAATGCCACGGAATAAACATCATCTGTATGCCCTTCAAAACGTCGCACCTCCTGTCCCGTGGCTACATCCCACAGACGGTGAGTCCAGTCATATGACCCAGAAGCCAGCTGCGTGCCGTCCGGTGAAAATACTACGGAAGAAAGCGCGCGTGTATGCCCATCAAAGCGTTGCACCTGCTGCCCTGTGGCTACATCCCACAGACGAACCGTTTGGTCCCCTGACCCAGAAGCGAGCTGCGTGCCATCCGGTGAAAATGCCACGGAAGTAACATGAGAAGTGTGTCCTGCCTCTATAATTGTCCAAATTGGCTGTCCTGCAGCGGACGCAGACAGCGCAAACGTCAACACAACGATCCCGTATCTCATGTTCATGATTCGTTATCCTCTCTGAATGTATGAAATTTCTTACCAGCCCCCGGCATCGCAGCTTACGATACCTCACAATGAGTGATGATCACTCCAATTCCAGATCAGCGTACGATTAATGGTCGTGTCACCTGCCTGTCATCGGTGATGCGCCGCAGAAAATACATCCCTTCTGAAAGCTGCCCGGTGGCCAGCTGCAGACTGTGGGAACCCGCCGCCTGGGCCGCGTCCAACACACTGACCACCTCACGTCCAAGAAGATCATGGACTGAAAGCTGGACTTGACTCATTTTCGAAAGCGCGTATTCGATCGTGGTGAATGCTCCCGCGGGATTCGGGTAATGCGTAAAAGTCGCGGGAATCTCTGAACTTGAGGGGGGCACCGTCTCCAATGCTGTGGCCGTGGCATCCCATAAGCGGAATGCTGTTTCTCCAGCCGATGCGATGAAGCGTTCATTCCTGGAAATGGCTATAGAGTAAACAGGGTATCCATGATTCAGTTGGTCAATCTCCCGTCCCGTGGCAATATCCCACAGACGAATCGTATTGTCATCTGATCCCGAAGCCAACCGCGTACCATCCGGTGAAAAGACTACGGAATTAATGTCATGTATATGTCTATCAAAGCGCTGTACCTCCTGCTCCGTGGCTACATCCCACAGACGAATGGTATGGTCATCTGACCCCGAAGCCAGCTGTGTCCCGTCCGGTGAAAACACCACGGAATTAATACCCTGTATATGCCTATTGAAGCGTCGCACCTCCTGTCCCGTAGCCACACCCCACAGTCGGATCGTACTGTCCCGTGATCCAGAAGCCAGCTGCGTGCCGTCCGGTGAAAATGCTACGGAATTAACAAAACCTGTATGCCCTTCGAAGCGTCGCACCTCCTGTCCCTTGGCTACATCCCACAGACGGATTGTATCGTCCCGTGATCCAGAAGCCAGCTGCGTACCGTCCGGTGAAAATACTACGGAAGTAACAACCGAAGTGTGTCCTGCCTCTTCAATCGTCCAAATTGATTGTCCTGTAGCGGACGCAGACAGTGCAAACGTCAACGCAACGATTCCGTATCTCATACTCATGATTCGTGGTCCTCTCTTAAAGTACGAAATCTCTTACCAAGCCCCGGCATCGTAGCTTACGATACCTCACAATGAGCGCTGATCACTCCAATTCCAGATCAGCGTACGATTAACGGTCGTGTCACCTGCCTATCATCGGTGATGAGCCGCAGAAAATACATCCCTCCTGAAAGCTGCCCGGTGGCCAGCTGCAGACTGTGGGAACCAGCCGCTTGGGCCGCATCCAGCACACTGACCACCTCACGTCCAAGAAGATCATGGACTGACAGCTGGACTTGGCTCACTATCGAAAGCGCGTATTCGATCGTGGTGTATGCTCCCACAGGATTCGGGTAATGCGTAAAGGTCGCCGGGATCTCTGAACTTGAGGGGGGGACCGTCTCCAATGCTGTGGCCGTGGCATCCCATAAACGGAGTGCTGTTCGTCCAGCCGATGCGATGAAGCGTTCATTCCGGGAAATGGCTACAGAGAAAACAGGGTATCCATGATCCAGCTGGTCTATCTCCTGTCCCGTGGCTATATCCCACAGACGGATCGTATTGTCATATGCCCCAGCCGAAGCCAACTGCGTGCCGTCCGGTGAAAATACTACGGAAGTAGCGTCATATGTATGCCCCTCAAAGCGTCGCACCTCCTGTCCCGTGGCCACATCCCACAGACGGATCGTATGGTCCCCTGACCCAGAAGCCAGCTGCGAGCCGTCCGGTGAAAATACTATGGAATTAATCCAACTTGTATGCCCTTCAAAGCGTCGCACCTCCTGTCCCGTGGCCACATCCCACAGACGGATCGGATGGTCCAATGACCCAGAAGCCAGCTGCGAGCCGTCCGGTGAAAACACCACGGAACGAACCCACCATGTATGCCCTTCAAAGCGTCGCACCTCCTGCCCCGTGGCTACATCCCACAGACGAATCGTTTCGTCCGGTGATCCAGAAGCTAGCTGCGAGCCGTCCGGTGAAAATGCCACGGAATAAACACCTCTTGTATGCCCTTCAAAGCGCACCACCTCTTGTCCCGTGGCTACATCCCACAGGCGGATCGTAGTGTCCCGTGATCCAGAAGCCAGCTGCGTGCCGCTCGGTGAAAATACTACGGAAGTAACATCATCTGTATGCCCTTCAAAGCGTCGCACCGTCTGTCCCGTGGCCACATCCCACAGACGGAGACTCCAGTCATATGACCCAGAAGCCAGCTGCGTGTCATCTGGAGAAAAAACTACGGAATTAATCCAAACTGTGTGGCTCCTGATGCGCCGCACTTCCTGCCCCGCAGCCACATCCCACAGACGAAGACTCCGGTCCCTTGATCCAGAAGCCAGCTGCGTGCCGTCCGGTGAAAATACTACGGAAGTAGCGCCATATGTATGCCCTTCAAAGCGTCGCACCTCCTGCCCCGTGGCAACATCCCACAGACGGAGACTCCAGTCATATGACCCAGAAGCCAGTTGCGAGCCGTCCGGTGAAAATACTACGGAAGTAACACGACCTGTATGTCCTTCGAAGCGTCGCAGTTCCTGTCCCGTGGCCACATCCCACAGACGGAGACTCCGGTCCCATGATCCAGAAGCCAGCTGCGTGCCGTCCGGTGAAAATACTACGGAAGTAACGTCATCTGTATGCCCTTCGAAGCGACGCACCTCCTGTCCCGTGGCTACATCCCACAGACGAGTCGTGGTGTCATCTGATCCAGAAGCCAGCTGCGCGCCGTCCGGTGAAAATACTACGGAAGTAACGTCATCTGTATGCCCTTCGAAGCGACGCACCTCCTGTCCCGTGGCTACATCCCACAGACGGAGACTCCGGTCCCATGATCCAGAAGCCAGCTGCGTGCCGTCCGGTGAAAATACTACGGAAGTAACGCCATCTGTATGCCCTTCAAAGCGTCGCACCTCCTGTCCCGTGGCTACATCCCACAGACGAACCGTTTCGTCCGGTGACCCAGAAGCCAGCTGCGCGCCGTCCGGTGAAAACACTACGGAATGAACACCCCTTGTATGCCCTTCAAAGCGTTGCACCTCCTGCCCCGTGGTCACATCCCACAGACGGATCGTATCGTCATCTGACCCAGAAGCCAGCTGCGTGCCGTCCGGTGAAAATGCCACGGAAAAAACAGTCGAAGTGTGTCCTGCCTCTTCAATCGTCCAAATAGACTGTCCTGCAGCGGACGCAGACAGCGCAAACGTCAACGCAACGATCCAGTATCTCATGTTAATGATCGTTATCCTCTCTGGATGCATGAATCCTTAACCAACCCCCGGCACCGCAACTTTCGATACCCCACAATGAGCGATGATCACTCCAAATCGCCCAGATGTACGCCTGGCAGAAAAAATACCCAAATATCAAGGAGTCGCAGTCTACTGGTAGACCTGCCCTACGGTCAGTGCTTTCTAAGGGGAATTATATCCGCGACTAACATAATCCTTTACTCATCCCTAATTCGCAAGATCCTTAATGGTTACCAGGCCCACACGGTTGGAACTGCTCTGGTGAATGAGTAGCTTGTTTTCACGCGTAACCCATACATGTCGGATGATTCCCACACCACTGGGAATAGCCCAGCTCTGGAAAGATTCTGTTTCGGGATCGAAACGAACCAAAGCATCAGGGCGCATGGCAGATTCATTGTACCAGATTTTATCATTGATCACCGCCAAGGAATACGGATGAGAACGTGGGCCGCTTGGTGACTCCCACTCCTTGATTTCACCGGTTGCAGGATCAAGACGACCAATCCGTCCCTTCGAAGAATTCACAAACCAGATAATCCCCTTTGAATCAATGCCCAGTCGACGGATGCGCGTGTCTGGATCAGGCACAGTGTAGTATTGAACCTCCATTGATTCCGGATCCAGGGCCCCGAGTTTGTTGGTGCCATTGTAGGCAATCCATACCGTTTCGTCCTGAGCCACGATAATGCCATAAGGCCTTGGCTCCGTAGATATTTCTATGAGCTCACCGGTAACCGGGTTCAGTCTTCCCAGCATTGCTGCTCGTTGGGAAGTGAAGTACAGGTTGCCATTCGGATGAAAAACTGCCGTATGTGGGTCACCTGCTTCGGTTGGGTACTCAGTGATCTCGCCTGTTGCTGGGTCAAGCTTTCCAATCGTACCGTTACTGTTGCCAGTGTACCAGATAAAGCCATCCTCATCTGGGACGATACTGTGAGGTCTTGCTTCAGGAGGCAGGGGATATTCTTTCATGACGCCAGTCATAGGATCAAGTCGTCCCACTAGGCTTGCCCACATTCCGGTCCACCAAATGGATCCGTCCGGTGCTTCAATTGGATCTCGCGAGCGTTGTCCAAGCGTAGGCACAATCCATTCCTGAATTTCTATTTCAACCGGTCCATCAACCAGTGTTGGTTTCCGATCTTCGCGTGCGGGGAAGTGTTCAGCCAAGTACTCAGCGATGCTGGCAGCCTCCGATTCAGGTAACTGAATCATTGACTCCTGCACAGAACGCCACATTTCTACGCCGTCAAACCCTGACCGGGTGATTGTATTGGCCGAGTGGCAGGAGGAGGCACATGCCTGCTCCACAAGTTCTTTTGCATGTCCCTCTGGAAGAGGAGTGCTTCGTCGATTCTGGGCTAAAACTGATGGCGTGCTCATCAACACGAGCAGTAATAAGCTTAGCGTAGGGCATAAGCCGTGCATCCGGGATAGGTTCATGGCTGTTCTGCAGGGATTAACGAATAAATGTATAGGTGTACTTCATAAGTACTCTTCGACCATCCAGGAATGGCAGCTCTGGATCATTGCTCAGGCGGTCAGTGTTACGTCCTTCATTATACACAATCCAGAGGTCATTTCCCTCACGGAAGTTGTATCGGAAGCGAATATTCGCTGATACCACATCTGATGCAGTATTGTACTGCAGGAAGGCATTAATACTGGCCTGTGTCGAAAAACCAATCTGTGTTCGAATGCGGGCGATGTGAACAAAAAAGGCCTGTCCTCTATCTGGGAATCGTACACGATTAAATTGGTAGGTTGCCCCAAGCTCTAGATGACGCGAAAGGTTCCATGTAGGCTCTGCCTGAATTCCGACATTGGTACCATCGTAAAAGCTCCCGACCGATGCAGCCCGGTCCACACGCAATAGTCGTCCATTCTGCGCCATATACTCCCAGCCAAGGTTATAGAAATTGTATTTCCCGATAGGCACTTCGGTGTCTTCGGGGAATTCTATGGCTTCAAGTATATCTTCTGTACGTGCTTGAAGCTCAAACGTATGATACGCTCCCGATTTCATCGAAAGGAACCAGCTAAACCAATAAGCGCCGCATTCGATACTCCGATCTGAGTCACGCCGGAACTGTGTAAGTACGACACGTGGACGCATAGACAGAACCCTAGAGGATTCGCTTGCAAACCAGCCGTAGCCGAATACGATGAGTGGCTGGATGAAACCGGTACGTGAGACAAAGCCCATTCCAGGCTCAAAATTGGGTCCCCCCCAAGTCGATGACAAAATATATGAAAGTCCGATTTCGGTACGCCGCTCAATACGGGCACGAGCAAAGCTGTTGTTTCGAAGTGAAATATCGGGAATGGCTTCATCAAACACTTGTGCCCATTTGAATTCGAGGTACTCCCGGTTGCCTACCTTTATCTGGCTATCAAGGCCGTATACAATATTCCAGTACCCATTCGATGCAATCCGTGTAGTGACCATGCTCCCCACGTATGAATTGGGATTGAATATCTGTTTACGTAGACGATAGATACCAAAGTTCTCAGATGGATTTCCATGAGCCGCGGCTGTTTGCATGTTAATAGCCCCTACATCCCAGTTACCAACGCGGCCTACGAGACGCAATCCCCCATATATAGGGACAGTTTCTCCCTCGTAAAGACCAATCTGACGTGTATTGAAGAGTCTGTCGAACCGTCCCGAGGTTCGGAAATCAAAGATCCCTGCACGCTCTTGAAAGAATCTGCGCTTTTCGGGGAAGAAGAGGGAGAAACGTGTTAGGTTGACTTGTTCGTCATCCGCTTCCGCTTGTGCAAAGTCGGTATTGACGGTTAGGTCCAGTGTTAGATTGTTGGTGAGGTTATATTTCACATCACCTCCTATATCTCCGGTCCAGCGTGATTGGTGCTCATACCTGGATTCGTCTTCTATGAGGTTAGCTTCCGTACTGCCTCCGCCTGACACATAGGGCGTGATATACACTGGGCGAGCTGCATGTACGTCACGCAATTGAATACGTCCGAGTTGGCTGGGTTTGGCGTAGGCCAAGTTCCAGTTCGGTGGTATTGCAGGATATATATAGGTTTCGTTTTTCCTTGAAATCTGACGGGACACTGAAAAGCCCATTTCTACCACACCCTGTTCGGCTTGGAAACCTAGACTGGTAAAGGGTATCCGCATTTCAACGGACCATCCCATATCTGTCACCTGTGTAGCCACGTCCCAAAAGGTGTTCCAGCTTGAATTAATGACTGTTCCAAAGGGGTCTCCTCCAATTCCCTCCAAATCGTTCGAAATGGCCATATCCGCACGAATTCCGTTTGGGTTGGTAAAGAACCACAGTCCATTTTGACGGTCATTGAATGTATCCAAAATGAGGCTGACGGTGTCATCACCACTGTACAGATCCCTGTACATGGAGTTAGCTCGGATCCCCGCCGGATTACTGTCATACAGATTTGCCCCCAGATACAGGTATTGATCGTCATAGGCTATATGAATATCCGTTCGCTCAGACAGCTCCCCTCTGAATACGGGTTCGTACATGACAAGCGGCAACGGGTCAACCTCCTCCCACGCCGGATCGTTGACAAATCCGTCTATATCAATAGATTCTGTGAGCCTTGTTGGAAGAAAAGGGGAGTCAGTCTCAACAGATTGGGCCCAGGATTCCGCTGGCGTGAGCTGAACAGAACGCAGACCACAACTGCGGAGCGCAATAAGGCGCGCCACTTTATCGGCCGAAACATGGCCAAGGGATTTTTAGTATTGGTGGAAGGCTTGAGAAACAAAGTGAAGAACTACGGGCAGACTCTCACGCCAGTAGGTCCACGTATGTCCACCGTTCCGGATACGGAATTCATGCGGAATCTCTCGTTTCCGCAATTCTATGTGGGCCAGCGAGTTGCCTTCATACAGAAAATCATCGTCACCGCAGTCAATGAACCATCGGACCGATCTGATGTCCTCTGCCGGTAACGAACGGATCAGTTCTACAGCATTATGCTGTTTCACATAGGCCTCAATTTCCTCCTCTGAAATGTCTGACAGATCGTTACCCCATCGTGCCATAACGTTCTTGTACTCTTCAACCGAGCCGGGACCAACCCAGGCACTCAGTGGAGCAGCAGAGGAAAAGAGTTCAGGACGATGAAGCGCATACATGAAAGAGCCTCCACCCCCCATTGAGAGTCCAGCAACCGCACGATAGCGTTTCTGGGATTTGATCCGAAACCGCTCCTCCACATGGGGCATCAGCTCCTCGAAAAAGAAGTCTTCGTACCGCCATGTGTTGCTCACATCATTGAAATAGCCGCGAACTCCGGTATTCGCATCTGGCATTACGATCACCATTGGTGTCGCCTTTCCCGCTCGAATTGCTTTGTCCGCAATATGACGGACTTCGCCAAACTGAACCCAGCCAGTCTGATCATCTCCTGCACCATGCAGCAGGTAGAGAACCGGATAACTACGCTCACTTGTATGGTAATCCGGTGGCAGATAGACCGCGTATTTTCGTTCTGAATCCAGGATGTCGCTTTGCAGTGTCAGTTCGTCATGCACAGTGCTGTGTTGTGCAATAGTACTGCCGGGAACGAGGAGTAAGATCAGTGCAAATACTGCAGCTGCTCCTGTAAATTTTCCTCCGAGTCTGGAATCCAGGCTGTATTTACCTGGGCCAACCATTAGCATGCCTGCACAGATAAACAGGTTTTTGAAGGCATGCGCAGGGCTTCCCTGTCCAGTGGTAATGTGCATCAGGACTGCCACGAGCATGGTAACTCCTAGTGCAGTAATTGCCGGGCGATAGAATAGTCCAAGCACAATACAGATTGCACCGACTGATTCGGCCAGGGCTGCAAGGAACCCAAAGAGTGTGTGTCCGAAGCCAATACCAAAGACCTCCATAGCACCGCCAACGTTAGCCCATGCTTCAGGGCCGCCAGTGAGTTTACCCCAGCCGTGGAAGATTAACATGCCAAGTCCAAAGCCCACCCGAAATATGAGTAGCCCCAAGTCAGCATGTTTGTTTAGTTTATTCCAGATCATGTTTGATCAAAGTTCTGTTGAGAATGTGAAGATCCAAGGTACGGATTTAAGTGATTTCCTAAGGCCGGGATATCTCGCGGAGGGTTCTTGGTTGTAGTTATCTGGATATTGTGGCGGTACCTGCACTCATAGTATCGTCATTAGTATGTGCTGCTAAATACCTTAACCTTTAATCAATAACTGATAATCACATGCTGATTGACACGCACGCACACATGTATGATGGTCGCTTTACAGACGACCTGGATATTGTCCTTACGCGAGCACATGAGGCTGGGGTAGGGGAAATCTTCTTACCAGCTGTGGACGTGCAGTCAGTACATCTCGCTCTCAACTTGTGTGAACAGTACGACAACCTCCGCGCAATGGCTGCCATTCATCCAACGCATATTCCAGAGGCGGCAGACGGTGATTTTGACGAAATCATACAACTGTGCGAAGTCCCCCATGTGGTTGCTGTGGGAGAATGCGGACTTGATTATTACTGGGATAAGTACTATGACAAAAGGCAACCCGAATTTTTTGCTCGTCATATTCGGTTATCTACAGAGACGGGCCTGCCTTTGATCATACACTTGCGGGATAAGCAGCACCGATCCAATGCCCACCGTGATGCCGTCCGTATACTTGAGCGGGAATTGCCTCCATTTGATAATGGACGCGCACGTGGAATATTCCACTGCTTTACGGGCCCGGACTGGTTACCGGAAGCCGCAGCAGGTCTGGGTTTTCTACTGGGTGTAGGCGGCGCGGTAACCTTCAAGAACTCCGGTGTTGCGGATATGCTGCGCGATGTTCCGTTGAGTCAGGTCGTACTCGAAACAGATGCACCCTATATGACGCCAGTCCCTTACAGGGGACGCCGTAATGAGCCGGCCAGGGTAACACTGGTTGCCGAAAAGATTGCCGAGATAAATAACTGCACAGCCGCCGAGGTGGCGGAGATCACCTCCACCACCGCTCGGCAGCTGTTCTATCCTGACGATGTCTGAGGGCTACTTATCCTCCTCATCGACAATCTCAAAATCAGCATCATCGATCACATCTTCCTCGGAGGCCTGTCCGTTGTCTGATGTAGCTTCGGTAGCTTCCTGCGCTTCCGCTTGCTGTGCAGCATACATCTCTTGACTTGCGTCTGTCCAGGCTTCGTTGAGCTGATCAATACCACTCTCCAGTTCTCCAAAATCCGAGGATTGATGCAAGCTTTCCAGACGCTCCAGTGCAGAAGTAATCTTTGCTTTTTTCTCGTCGGAAAGTTTGTCTCCGTACTCAGAGAGGTTGTTTTTGGAAGTATAAATCAGGGTATCCGCCTTATTGAGCAGTTCAATCTCCTCTCTCTGCTTTTTATCCTCGGCCGCATTTTCTTTGGCCTGCTGTTTCATATCCTCAATCTCACTCTCCGAGAGTCCGCTGGAGGCTTCAATGCGTATGGATTGTTCTTTGCCCGTAGCTTTGTCCTTCGCACTCACATTCAGTATTCCGTCTGCGTCGATATCAAAGGCAACTTCTATTTGCGGTGTACCACGCCTTGCCGGAGGGATTTCATGCAGATGAAATTTGCCGATAGTCCGGTTGTGAAGCGCCAGATCCCGGTTACCTTGCAGTACATGGATCTCCACTGAGGGCTGGTTATCAGCCGCAGTTGAGAACATCTCCTGCTTCCGTGTTGGAATCGTTGTGTTTGCCTCTATTAGCGTTGTCATAACTCCACCCAGGGTTTCGATTCCCAAATTCAGCGGTGTTACGTCGAGAAGCAATACGTCACTGATATCCTGGGACAAGACACCACCTTGAATAGCCGCGCCCATAGCTACGACCTCATCTGGATTAACAGACCTGTTCGGTGTTTTGCCGAAGAATTTATTAACGGTCTCTTGCACAAGTGGAATTCTCGTGGAACCGCCAACTAGGATCACCTCATCGATCTGATCCCGATTGAGTTTGGCATCCTCTAAGGCTTTTTCCATTGGAGCGACAGTACGCCGTACTAAGTGGCCGATCAGCTGCTCGAACTTTGAGCGTGAGAGCGTGTCGGTCAAGTGCTTCGGACCATCTGCGGTTGCAGTAATGAACGGCAGATTGATCGAGGTTTGTGTACTGCTTGAGAGCTCTATTTTGGCTTTCTCTGCAGCTTCTTTCAGGCGCTGGAGTGCCATTTTGTCAACACGCAGATCTACGCCCTCAGACTGAAGGAATGAATCGGCGAGATAGTTGATAAGCTGCTGATCAAAATCATCACCACCGAGATGCGTATCGCCATTCGTTGACTTTACTTCAAAGACGCCACCTCCAAGCTCAAGGATGGAGATATCGTAGGTTCCTCCCCCAAGGTCGTATACCGCAATCGTGCGATCTTCCTGCTGCTTCCCGAGGCCGTAAGCGAGTGCAGCTGCAGTAGGCTCGTTGATGATCCTCCGAACCTGTAAGCCAGCGATCTGGCCTGCTTCTTTCGTCGCTTTCCGCTGGGCATCATTATAGTAGGCAGGTACAGTGATGACCGCTTCCGTGACTTTTTCCCCCAGGTAATCTTCTGCAGTGCTCTTGAGCTTCTGCAGTACCATCGCCGAAATTTCCTGCGGCGTGTAGGTCTTATCCTCAATGTTTACACGGGCTGTTCCGCCTTCTCCTTCTATAACCTTATACGGAACGGTCTTAAGCTCACTCGGTACCTCAGAATAGCTGCGGCCCATAAAGCGCTTGATAGAGAAGATGGTGTTCTCAGCGTTGGTTACCGCCTGCCTTTTAGCAGGGCCTCCTGCCAGTCGTTCACCGTCTTTTTTGAAAGCTACGACCGACGGAGTCGTGCGTCCGCCTTCAGCGTTTTCGATGACCTTGGGTTCGCCTCCTTCCAGGACAGAGACTACTGAGTTTGTTGTTCCCAGATCGATCCCAATAATCTTGCTCATTTCTTTTTGTTGATGTTGGTTGTAAACAGTTGTGAACACAACGGTAGTAAACAACAATCCGGCCATTACCGTAATCGGACAGAATGGCACGTTTCTGCGTCAGTTATGGCCGTATCTGGCCATGAACGCACGACAATGATTCAGGTACAATGGGGAATTCTGTGCAGTTGCGCCATGCGGTCTATACCCAATGCCATTACGATATTTCGCATTGTGGTCACTCCTTTACTCATCGTTTGTCTTTTTCGAGAAACGATGTTGTCGCAGTTGCTTGCCTTCGTCCTGTTTATTCTTGGGGCGCTGTCAGATTTTGCGGACGGCTATGTTGCCCGTGCACTGAAAATGCAAAGTCGACTGGGACGTTTCCTTGATCCCATGGCAGACAAGGTACTGGTACTGGGTACCTTTTTCGCATTGGCTTGGTTGTATCCGCAACAAGTACCCTGGTGGGCAGTGGGTATAATTGCCTTGCGTGACGTGCTTGTAACTGCGTCGCGTATGATCGCTGAGGCTAGTGGAAGGTCTCTTCGCACTATGCGCGCTGCCAAGGCCAAGACAGCATTACAATTGATATTTTTAGGTTTATTCTTATTATTGCTCGTATTACGTCATATATTCAGTACGGGGCCGTTTGCTGGTGAATTGTTGGAGGGGTGGTTTATGTACGGATTCATCATCCTTGTGGTCTTCGTGACGGGTTTGACGGGGCTATTTTATATCCAACAAAAGAGCTGAGAAAATAACAAAGCAAACACGACCAATTTCGTTCCGAGTAGCTCGAGAGCTACTGAAGATTGGGGCAGCAGCCGTTTCGGATGGAGAGCCGTTTGTTTGGGCCTCTGGAATGTTGTCACCGTTTTACTGTGACAATCGTCTCACGCTTTCGTATCCGGAGGTTCGTAGAATGCTGACGGACGGATTTGCTGAAAAAGCTTCGGGACTCGAATTTGACTGCGTGGCCGGCGTAGCAACAGCCGGAATCGCTCACGCTGCGTTCTTGGCTGATCGCCTATCTCTTCCCCTGGTTTATGTTCGACCGGAGCCGAAAGGTCATGGTCACCAAAACCAAATTGAAGGGCACCTTGCGGAAGGGACAAGGGTGCTAATGATTGAGGATTTGGTTGCTACAGGTCTTTCAGCTATTCAGGCTGTCGAGGCCATAAAGAATGCCACCGGCTCAATGCCAGTAGCTACTCTGGCAATCTTCACGTATCAATTGGACGGCGTTGCCGAACGGTTTGAGGAAAGAGGATCCTCGCTCGTAACACTAACCAGTTTTGACATGCTGTTGGCCGCTGGGCTTGAGATTGGACACTGGGGTCCCGAAACAGTAGAATCACTGCGGGAATGGCGTAACAGTTATCAAGCGTGGACGCTGCAAAACTGGAGGGAAGTGGAGTGACAAAGCTCATCGCGAGCATCGTAACAGTAGGTGAAGAGCTCCTCATAGGCCAGGTCCTCGATACGAATGCTGCATATCTTGCGGCAGAGTTGACACGGCTTGGCGTACCCGTTCTGCGTTCACTGACTGTTGGAGACGATAAGGAGGCTATAAGGGGAGCACTCGATGAGGGTATGCGTCATGGTCGACTAACCCTGGTAACAGGTGGTCTAGGACCTACCCCTGACGATGTTAGCAGGGAGGCCGCTGCAGCATTGATAGGATCGCATCTCAGAGTCGATACAACGGTGCTTGCCGCAATTAAACGTCGATTTGCCTTGTTCGGTAGGGATGTACCTGCCGGTTCTGAGCATGTTGCTAGTGTTCCAGATGGATTTGAGGTGCTGCCTAATTCTAAGGGAACAGCTCCTGGCTTATGGTATCAAGGAGAAAAGGGGAGCATAGTTGTCCTCCTACCTGGGGTACCTCATGAGATGAAGGCGATTTTTTCTGAGCATGTGATCCCTCGGATTCGTGCCTTGAGTGGCCGCACAGCGATTGTGCAACGTACGCTCCAAACTGCAGGGATAGGGGAAACTGAGGTCCAACGGCAGGTTGAAGCCGTATCTCATCTACTGGATCCGGATATTGTTGTAGCATACCTGCCTAGATTACACGGCGTCCGAGTAAGGCTGACAGTCACGGGAAAAGAGGCCAGTAACCGCCTGGACGCAGCGGAGAGGCATGTTCGTGCAAAGCTTGGAGCGGCGGTTTATGGCTGTGAAAATGATACACTGGAAGGCGCTCTGGGGGGTCTCCTAAAGCGTCGAAGTCTTACCGTTGCAGTTGCTGAGAGCTGTACAGGTGGTTTGGTGTTGCATAAGTTGACAAACGTTCCAGGGGCGTCAAGTTATGTTTCAGGTGGTGTGGTGGCATATTCAAATTTGGTTAAACAATATCAGCTGAGTGTTGACAGTAGTGTGCTAAAACAGTTCGGTGCTGTCAGCGAACCTGTTGCCATACAAATGGCAGAAGGCGTACGTGCGCGTTTAGGGAGTGATTTGGGCCTGTCTGTGACAGGAATTGCGGGCCCCTCAGGGGGGACTGAAGAAAAACCGGTTGGCACGGTTTGGATTGGATACGCAGACGACCATGACGCCCGGGCCATCAAACATCAATTTGGGCGGGATCGTCAGCGTAATAAGGATAAAAGTGCAATTGCTGCGCTGAATTTTATGCGTCAGATTTTGTTACAATCGTAACAAGACTTTTGCTGTATCAACCGTAAGTGTTGTATTATTGGGAGCAACCACGAGAAGAAGGTCATGGCCGAAAAGAGAAACCCAAAGAAACGGGCACTGGATCTTGCAATCAAAGAGATCGAAAAGCAGCATGGTAAGGGATCGATCATGCGGATGGGAGACGCGCCGCCTGTACAGGTGGAAGCTATTCCGACGGGATCCATTGCACTGGATGCTGCCCTTGGTGTAGGGGGAATCCCGCGCGGTCGGGTAATAGAAATATTTGGGCCCGAATCCTCGGGCAAGACCACATTGTCGATCCATTGCCTAGCTGAGGCACAGAAACTGGGTGGACAATGTGCTTTCATTGACGCAGAACATGCGTTTGATCCCTCTTACGCAGAGCAATTAGGGGTAGATATTGACCAATTGCTGATGTCCCAACCGGATACGGGAGAGCAGGCATTGAACATCTGTGAGACACTGGTCAGAAGTGGTGCACTTGATCTGATTGTAGTTGACTCTGTAGCGGCGCTGGTACCCGCAGCCGAAATCCAAGGTGATATGGGTGACGCTCATGTGGGGCTACAGGCCCGCCTAATGAGCCAGGCATTACGGAAACTGACTGGGATAGTCAGCCGTTCGAAGGCCGTGTTGATCTTTATAAACCAGCTCCGAGAGAAAATAGGGGTGATGTTTGGGAACCCAGAAACCACACCAGGTGGGAAAGCCCTCAAATTCTACAGCTCGGTCAGACTGGATATTCGTCGTATTGGTGCTATCAAGAGCGGAACAGAGGTTGTTGGTAATCGGACGCGTGTAAAAGTTGTTAAGAACAAAGTAGCACCACCTTTCCGCAAGGCTGAATTCGATATCGTGTATGGAGAGGGGATCTCGTCAGCGGGAGAGCTCGTAGATCTGGCTGTGAGCTATGATCTTATTGCTAAGAGTGGTTCGTGGTACGGTTATGGAGACCTGAGGATAGGACAGGGGCGGGAGCAGGCAAAAAGGTGGCTCGGGGATAATCCTGAGGAGTATGAACTGATAAAATCTGCTGTACGCACAAAGCTCGGGCTAAAAGATTCAGTTGCAAACCTGCAAGCGTAACTGTTCTATCGAACTGGGGTCTTTCCTTGGATCGGCAGGCTTGCTTCGAGCTCCTCTATGTTTACGAGGCCGGTGATATGACTTGTAATCATCCCGTTTGCATCAATCACGTACGTAGTAGGTAGTACGGTTACATTGTACGCGGTTGCGACCGAGTCGCTGCCAAGGAGGATTGGATAGGGTATTGATAGCCTTTCGAGATAATAGGTAATCACCTCATTATATCCATGGCCCAGGGATATTCCAAGAACCGTGATGCCGTGTGGCTCCCATTTATTGTGCAGCTGAGCTAACAGGGGCATCTCCTGAAGGCAGGGAGTACACCACACGGCCCAGAAGTTCAAGAGAACGGTACGCCCCTTTAATGAGGATAGTTGCAATGAATCTCCCTCGAGTGTTTCCAGCGTGAAGTCTGGGGCTAGTTGCACAGATTCTCCCTGTACAACTCCCTGCTCAGGAGGATTGCATGCTATGCAGGCAGCAAGGACCAGTAAGCAGGTTGCAAATCTCAAGAGGCCAGTAGGGGCTCGATTGCAGAATGAATGTTATCTGCGGTCACAGCCCGATGAGATGCATCGAATATTGGGTTGCCTTGATGAAGCAGTATTACTTGTGGAGATTCGTGTCGAATTCCAAAATAGGCTTCGATATGGTTGGACAGAGGGCGTGCAGTTTGAACTACAAGCTCAAAAACAGGAATATCAACTGTGGCCATTTCCTGTTTTGCCATTGCAGATAGCTCGCATGTGTTACTGTGCTTGAATAATACGATCGGCTCTGATTGAGAGTGATCGAGGGCATCTTGGAGCCCATCAGTAGAGTCAATTGATTGGTATGACATGAGGGTATCTAAAAGGCTATGACAACTTTCGAGCTAATTGCAAAACCCATTTTGCTGCAACTGGTGAACCGGCCAATTCGGGACATAAATGGGTCTGATTTTCTTGGAATACGTGAATGATTGGCCTGTGTTCACCGCTTTCTTCGAAGCTGTGGGTGATTGGCCTTCAACGAGGTGTTAACTTGGAGAATTTTGTCCACGATCCGTGCGGACTCTACGCATCGATCCCACGGCTTCTGTATTCCAGAACCCCCCAATTCTGTACGCGACCACTCGACGATCCGGTTTAGTGGACCATCCGCAGCAGTTGATCCACCGTGAGCACAACAATTCCAAACATCAGGTGACACATCACTTTGCTGTGCCCACGCACCCGTACATGGCGTCCACCAAACTCATCTTTGAGTCGTCCAAAGACCCGCTCCACGGTCGAACGTTCCTTGTAGCGCGCCCGCTCAGGTGGAATAAACCCGGCACTGCGCTGTGCCTTCTGCTCACGACGGTGCGCCGCCTTTCGATTACGCGGATTCGTGTCAATGATCGGCACATGTCCCGCTGCCGTACTGTGTGCGTGAATCTCCTTCGCGTCATACGCACTATCCATGAGATCATAGCAGTTGTCCACCCGCTCACCCGTCATGGTCGCCAATGGAATGGCCGCTTGGCTATCGTGCAGGGACGCGGAAGATAGCATACAGCTGATCGGAATCCCGCCGTCTGCTGCATCTATATGTAGCTTATATCCCGTCCAGGATTGCGTATGCCCTTTCGCATTTCGCTTGCTCCCCACCGTGCACGCCTTGGGCAAATCCGCCAACATCTCCGCTTTGTTCATGGTACGCTGGCGCTCCAAACGCGTGGGGACCTTTGGACGTTCCTCCCCCTTCCGTGGACGCCCACGCTTGCGTTTCACCGGTTCCGGCGCCTTTTTCTTCGGCACCGGCTTCTCTCTTGCCTCAATCGCCGTCGAATCCCGCGAAATATGGCCCACCAACGAATCCGCGTAGCTCTCCTCAATCAAGACTTCGTGGATCCGTGTCGGTAACTCGGACTCCGCAAACTCCTTGAACGCACGGGAAAATGTGGACGCACTGGGCACATCCCGCTGCCGCGACCAACCACACATCGACCGAAGCAATGGGTCCGAAAGTAGGCGCTCTCGCAATCCGGCAGTCGTCGGAATATTCAAGACCATCTTGGCCAGAAACGACCGTGCAAGCGAAACCCGAGATGCCAGCGGGCGCCCCGGCGTGCGGAACGAGGTGCGGGGCAGAAAATCCTCCACACACACCATCTCGAATACCAACAACAACTTCTGGTACCGTTTGGGCAACGAACCAAATTCCTCCTCCACCCAAGGAAACAATTCCCGTTGGCAGGCAATATAAAAACCTCGTATTTTCTTCCTAAGGGACATGGGAGACTCCGGTTTTCGTGGAAAATTGTCGACACTAATTGATACGAAATCCGGGGGACTCCGGTCCCTTTTTTAGCCCTATCGAGGGATGTTTCTATGCTCGGGGCGGATACAAATCCCAATCAAAATCGCCTCCTCTACCCAGAGACACCAACCAGAAACCGTGACCTCAAAATTCCAAAAAATCCCCCGATTTGAGAGTTTTGCAACTGGCTCTTTCTACAACAATTAGCAAGATTTAAGGTTCTATCGGCGCCATTTTATACTTGATACATGAGCAATCGACCGACCGGTGCTGAAAATGTACACTGGGACTTGACACATCTGTACGATAATGAACTTACTCTACGGCAGGACCTAACAGCATTACAGGACGCTGCAACGACTTTTTCTGAGACTTGGAGGGGGCGAATAGCAGACCTTGAGGCTACCCAGTTGCAAAAAGCACTTGCTGAGTACGAGCAGCTTCAAGAGCAATCTGGCCGGGCAATGACTTACGCTTACCTGCACTGGGCAACTGCTACGCATAATCCGGAACGCGGAGCGCTCCTGCAATATGTCCGCGAGGCATGCACACAAATTGGAAAGATTCTGTTGTTCCTTGGCTTGGAGTGGATGAAGGTGGAGAACGAGCAAGCCGAGGCACTAATGAAAGATGAGACGCTTGCTGCATATCGCCATTTCCTGGAGTGTGAACGGCTGTTCAAGGGCTATATCTTGTCCGAACCGGAGGAGCAAGTGCTTGCAGAAACACAGGTGACGGGCAGGTCTGCATGGATGCGCTATTTCACCGAAACCACTAGCCGGATGCGCTTCAAGCTGCGTGGAGAAGAGCTGTCCCAAGAGCACATACTTGCAAAACTGCACGGGCAGGATCGGAGATTACGCAAGGAGGCAGCGGCCAGCTTTACAGAAGGTCTTGCTTCAAAGGAGCATACGCTTACCTTTATTTTTAACACGCTTCTGGCTGACAAAGCTGCAAGCGACCGGATGAGAAAGCTGCCGCACTGGCTCAAATCCCGCAACCTCAGCAACGAGATCGCAGATGACACTGCTGAGGCCCTGATAGAGGCTGTGATAAGCCGCTACGATCTGGTTGCCCGCTTCTATAGTCTTAAAAGCAAAATTCTCGATCTGAGTCCACTTTATGACTACGATCGGTACGCTCCTGTCGGCGATAGTGATGCGCATTACTCATGGGATGAGGCAAAGCACATAACCCTGGAAAGTTATGGGGAATTCCACCCGCTCCTGGCCCAAATTGCCGAACGCTTCTTTAAGGAAAAATGGATTGATGCGCCCGTAAGCGAGGGTAAGCAGGGTGGGGCATTCAGCCATGGCGCAGTACCAAGTGCACATCCGTATGTCCTGCTGAACTACACCGGACGCGCACGTGATGTACAAACCCTTGCACACGAATTAGGGCACGGTGTACATCAATTCCTTTCGAGAGGACAGGGGTATTTGCAGGCCGGTACTCCGCTAACTACAGCGGAAACAGCCTCTGTTTTCGGCGAGATGCTCACCTTTCAGCGTTTGTTGGCAGAGGAGTCTGATCCACATAATGTGTTGGCGCTACTGGTTGGCAAGATCGACGATACCATGGCGACAGTTTTCCGCCAAGTTGCCATGAATCGCTTTGAGGATGCGATCCATACTGCAAGGCGTGAACAGGGAGAACTGTCTGCAGATGCATTTGCAGCGCACTGGATATCAACCCAATCAGCAATGTTTGGGGACAGTGTGACTCTGACTGACAATTATCGTCGTTGGTGGAGCTATATCCCACATTTCTTGCATACGCCAGGCTACGTGTATGCTTATGCATTTGGTGAGCTTCTGGTATTGGCCCTGTATGCCCGCTACTTGGAGTCTCCTGATGCATTTCCTTCTCAGTACATTGAGCTCATGCGTGCGGGTGGGTCAGACTGGCCACACACGCTTGTTGGTCGCATGGGCGTAGATTTGCAGGATCCTGCCTTCTGGCAGCAGGGCTTGAATGCAATAGAGAGGCTAATTGAGCGAGCGGAAGCCATCTACACGGAGTGCTAGTAAACCTTCAGTTGAACTTCCAGAATCATGCGGATTTCCAACGGGGCTCACAAGATTCTCAACGGGATTGAGACCCCCATGTTGGAGGTATTTCATCGTGCTAGAAGCCGGAGACTGGGGATGCGTGGCCGCATTTTGACCGCAATAGATCCCGCGGAACTAGCTAGCATCCTGCGCATCCTGGACTGAGGGCCGATCAAAGATCGTGAGCGCATGGTCCCGGCGCTCTGGGAGTGCAAGAACCCGAAAAAGAAAAAGCGTGCGAGAATCAGACGCTGATTTGGATCGTGGATCTGACGTTGATCTGCGAAGAATTGTAGACCGAGGGGCAACACTAGGCCGCCCGAAGCCTGATAGAAGGCATGGAGGGGACCTTAACGCTGCACCGATTTGGGGGCAAGGCTCTTCGCCGCAGTTTGCGGACCACGAACATCATGGAACACCTCAACAGTCAGATCAACGAGTCCTTGCGCAGGATCAAGCGCTGGGTCAATTCAGATCAATGCCATCGTTGGGTCGCCATTTACTGAAAGAGGCGGAGCCACGACTGAAACCACTCAAACACATTGACCAACTCCGTGCCCTGCAAGTCACCCCTTTTGAACATGTGCAACAACAACAGATAGAACGCACCTACAAACGGTCACGAATGCCAATTGTCACCTGACTTTGGCGCTACGCTTTTTTCAACTATCCCCTGTGTAATTATCCGACGCCACTCACGCAGCCGTCCGCCTACTACTCCAATAGCCATGCAGTCTACTACTCCCATAGCCACTGTTCTCCCTGTCTTGACATGTCTATTGCTTGTATTCGGATGCGACTCTGCGCGCTTCGATGCTTCCGACGGATCGTCTGGCACAATCGATACGCTTTCCTCCGATGAGATCGTAGTACGGAATACTGATCAGCCCCTCTGGGCACCAGATGAGGGCTGGCAGATCGTGGAAGAGATGAGATTTGGAAGCGACACGGGCGATGATGCCATTCTGTTCGGCAGTATTCGCTCGTTTGATGTAGATGCGCAAGGACGGGTGTACGCGCTCGATAACCAGTCGCAAGAAATCCACATTTTCGGCCCGGACGGCGTTTGGGTGCGCACTGTCGGAAAAAGGGGAGCCGGACCGGGGGAATTCGAAAACGCCGCGGCAGTAGACATCAGCCGTACCGGTGAGATCTGGGTCATGGAAATGCAGAAAGGCCAGCTCAGTATCCTAGATTCCATGGGTAATTACCAAAGAACGGAACGGATCAACAGCACTGGCTGGGACTCTTGGCCCTACCCAGGTGGCTTCGACCAGTTGGGGCGCTACAATGCCCTCGTGCTCTCCTTTGAAGCCGGGAAAACAAGCAGGCTGTTGGCCCGTTATTACCAGTCCCTTGCTCCACTTGATACGATTGCACTCCCGGTGAGTCCCGTGAAAACTGAACGCTTCGAAGTAGTCAATGAGGGCGGAGGCAGTATCAGGACCAGCATTCCATTTCAGGGATCCTTCAACTGGCGATTCTCCTCAAGTGGTAACTTTTGGACGTTGCTTACGAGGCCATACGAGCTTGCAGAAATCACGGCCGATGGCAGGGTACTTCGGAGGATAACCAAGGAATTCGAACCGCTTCCAGTCACCAGCGCAGACATGAAAGCAGCCCGCGAGGATCTTACCTGGTTCACCAACCAAGGCGGGAAGGTTGACGAGTCAAGGATTCCGAGGACGAAACCCGTTGTCAGTTCTTTCTTCGGTGATGACGAGGGGAATCTTTGGGTAAGGCGGGTTGAGACGACTCCCGAAGATGAGGAGAGTCTGTTCGATGTGTTCGGCGCCGAGGGACATTTTCTGGGAGAGGTCCGGTTCCCGTTTTCGCTTAGGACAAACCTCGAACCGATAGTACGAGACGGATTGCTTTACGGCACCACTACGGATGACCTTGGCGCCGATCTGATTGTGAGAGCGCGGATTGTAAAGCCCTAAGGCACCGCCATACTGTGATGGCAGTGGCGGCAGGGGACCAATCCGTGACATCGAATCGCTATGTGCCTCAAGTGTAAGCTTCGCAGAATGTAGTAGTGGTGATCGTCACTTGTAGGTTCCGAGGAAGGTAGAACCGAGCCCTCTATCTGGCGAAGACCTGCGGCGTACGCTGACAACGATATATCGGTGCGGCAAAGTACTCAGTAACACGAATCCTGGTAAGTGACCGTTAAGCGTGGATTGTACATTGGGTCTTGGCGGAGTAGGCAGGAGTACAATGAGACATATGGTGGCTTTACCATTGCGTCGGCACCATTGGTTGTGAGCTCGAGCCCGCACGCGTCCATAACTTCTCAACTGGGCCAACGCCAGGCCTACTGCTATTCTACTTCGTGGTAACCAGAAAAGTCAGTATTATTATGCTGATTTGGAGGGGCGGGTAGTACTGGAATCCAATTGAGGGCCGGAATGACCGGTGAACTGGGAGCTTTTGGCGGATGCAACTGGTTGATGGATCGCCTGCCGGGACTCTAGAATGTTCGGCACGGGGCGATTCTTTATGGTACTCATTTATTCAATTCCAAACGGTTGCGTGGTAAGAGATCTTATAGCAGGACTCCTTACTGGTTGAGCTCCATGGGCTTGCATTAACTTTGTCCATCAACCAGAAACAGTCCAATGCTATCTCACATTAACTCTTCCCCTTCTGCATTCACGATCTCTGTCGGTATGGATGTGCACAAAAGGACCATCGCGTTGTGTGTCTACAATGCGCGTACAGGCGTGATTATGGATGAGCGGGAATTGTTGCATGATCTGCCGAAGGTTACCAAATATCTCTGGAAGGTCCAGGATCGTCATGGTCAGGTACGATCTTGCTATGAAGCGTCTTCCTGTGGATTTGGTTTGCAACGCGCGTTACAGGCCCGCGGGATCTCGTGTGAAGTGATTGCGCCCTCGTCCATTCCGCGTCGTCCAGGAGAGCGTATCAAAACGGATCGTCGAGATGCTCGAAAGTTGGCAACGCTGTATGCTGCCGGGTTACTGACGATTGTTTGTGTTCCAGATGAGGAACAGGAGGCCATCCGGTCTTTGTTGCGTTGCCGGGGAGATCTGGCGGAAACGATCACCCGAACCAAACAACGGATTCTGGCTTTCCTTCAGACACGCGGGTTGCAGTATCCAGGCAAGACCAACTGGACCAAGACCTTTCATACATGGATTGGCGCCTTATCGATGACCGAGATTGACCAGGTCACCCTTCAGACGTATCTGCACCAGTTAGATCAACTGGGGCAAGAAGTACGCAGAATTGAGGGGGACTTAGCCGCGCAGGCCGAACGAGATCCCTATCAAGCGCCCGTCAAGGTCTTGATGGCATTCCGAGGGATTGGTCTGGTAACGGCGTTAACCCTGGTTTTTGAGTTGGGAGATCTCCGTCGTTTTGCACATCCACGTCAGTTGATGGCGTATCTGGGCCTGGTGCCAAGCGAGCACAGCTCAGGCAGTTACACGCAACGGGGAGGCATCACCAAAACCGGGAATGTCCATGTGCGGAATGCGGTCATCTCCGCCGCATGGAAGTATTCAAATCGCCCCTGCCGCAGCCGTGTGCTACGACAACGGCAAGAAGCGGTCTCTGCTGAGGTGATCTCCGTTGCATGGAAAGCGCAGCGTCGACTGTACAAACGTTTTCACAAACTGAGTCAGACCAAAGCACGGTGTGTTGCCAATACGGCGGTCGCTCGCGAATTGGTCGGCTTTCTCTGGGAAGCACTGCGCTTGGAAAACCTTTTGATCACCACCAGTGCGAGGGTTTGAATCATGGCTTATGGAGAAGCGATTGGCACGGTTGGAGGGCCCACGAACACGGCTTGCGATAGCCGGCATCTTGCCGGTGAGTGCGCGTTAAGAGATCGTGGCAGCTCCGCACGAACCCGAAATCATGCGTTACAGCCCTTTGGGGTCAAAGCACGCGAATACCAGACTGATTAACCGTCGAAGCTGCCAAGTCGCTTCTCCATAAGCCAAAATATATTTTTTGATGTAGATTTACAAGAAACATAGCGCCGTGTAAGCTCTACCTGATCTGGAGAGTCCTACTATACCAGCTATGTGAGTTGAGAGGCTCGCGCACGGTTCTGTGGGGGCCGGGAGAATTCTCCCCGGCTGCTTGACAAACACTTATTCTGGCAGGCGCTAACTATATCAAACTACAACTATCCCCATGTGCCTTTTTACACGCGATAGTACGGGAAGGAGTACTAGTCAGGTTGAACAAGCGCGACACGCTTGAGATAAGCTTCGCGTGCAATCTGGACATCTTCAAGAAATAAAGGTAGCTCTTCGAGCAACAGTGCCTGTGGGCCATCTACCAATGCTTTGGCAGGCCTGGGATGGAAATCTACAAGTACCATGTTGGCTCCCGAGATCACGCCCTGTGCTGTTACATGCATAACGTCCATTAAGCCCTCGGGACTTCTGTGACGGGTACCGACAGAGTGGGACGGATCAATGCATACGGGCATGCGAGTAAGACGATGGACAACCGGAACGTGTGAGAAGTCCACAAAATTCCGATGCGGATCTCCAAGGTTACTCTTCATGCCGCGCAGTGCAAAGATTACACGGCGATTGCCTTCGCTGGCGAGGTATTCTGCTGCGTTCAAAGATTCATTCAGCGTAATACCAAACCCGCGCTTGATCAGGACTGGATATTCATCCTGGCGGCCCGCACACTTGAGTAATTCAAAGTTTTGTGTGTTACGTGTGCCGATTTGCAGGAGGACACCGGTCGGATGCCCAGTGTCCTCTAGTGCTTTGCTGATCTCTTCGATATGAGACTCATGCGTGACTTCCATGGCGATGATTCGGATGCCATATTTGCCTGCCAACTCGAAGACATAGGGCAGGCAGTCTTTACCATGTCCTTGGAAAGAATATGGGTTTGTGCGCGGCTTGTACGCTCCCATGCGGGTGCATACCTGTCCATTCTCTCGCAGGGCCTTCATCATAAGCTCTACATGCTCAGGGGTATCCACCGCACATAAGCCGGCAAAAACATGTAGGCTTTGTTGATCGAAGGTAACCCCATTGTACTCGAACTGGTGCAGGAAGTCTTCCTGACCATGTCGACCGAGGACTCTGTATGCTTCCTGCACACGAATCACTCGCTTCACGCAAGGCAGGCTTCGCATAAAGTCTCTTGCCAGGGTTTTTGTGTTTCCCAGGAGATATATCTCGGTCAGTCGATGATCAGCTCCCTGGACATGACGCACTCGATGCGTGATATTTGCAAGTGAATCCAGGTAGTGCATCAATAATGCGTATTGAGGCGATTCTGGATCCGTATCGGGTTTTAGTATGAGTATCACGAGAACAACTACAGTCTATTTTTCATTTAGTGGCAAGCCCGGTTGCTGCTGCTTCATCTAATAAAACGATCACATTAGGATGAGACTGCAGGCAACTACCGGGAACGTTTTCTGTCTGAGGGCTCTCCAGACTGCGGGCTACTGCGTTAGCCTTATTCGTCCCGGAAGCCAACAGTAAGATTTGATGGGCTTCCAAGATCGTCTTGATCCCCATGGTAACCGCTTGGCGGGGCACGTCTCTCTGGTGCTCAAAAAATCGCGCATTATCACGAATCGTTGAGGACTCAAGCTCTACTACACGTGTGCGTGAGTCAAATGCAGATCCAGGTTCATTAAAACCAATGTGTCCGTTGCTGCCCAAACCCAGAATTTGCAAATCTATTCCCTTTTTGCTCCGAATTAGGTCATCAAAGGTAGCCGGCTCCCCATTTACTGGCGGGAAGTGAACACATTCCGGTTGTACATCTACATGCCCGAACAGGTTGTGCTGCATGAAGAACCGGTAAGATTGCTGATGATCTGCGGAGAGACCAATGTATTCGTCCAGATTTATCGTGGTAAGCTTACTGAAGGTTATCTCACCACGCTGGTAACGAGCTATGAGCGATTTGTAGAGCCCGACGGGGGTGCTGCCGGTGGCAAACCCTAAAACGCCAGTCGGCTTCTCAGAGATAGCAGAGGCCACAACATCAGCGGCGCGCGAGCTTATCGCTTCGTAATTCTCCAGGCACTCAATCACCATCTAATCAGCCTCCGCGATGTTAATCCTGAAGAAGGTTAAGGAGGTGTATCAGTGTACTGCGGAGCTCTCTTCGATCAACGACGATGTCTACAAAACCGTGATCCTGGAGAAATTCGGCGCTCTGGAAACCTTTAGGGAGGTCCTGTCCAATAGTTTCCCGGATTACTCGGGGACCGGCAAAGCCGATGAGCGCTCCGGGTTCTGCAATGTTGACATCTCCCAGCATTGCAAAAGAGGCACTTACACCGCCAGTTGTGGGATTAGTTAACACCGAAAAATATGGGATACTTTTTTCATGCAGTTTTGCAAGATTAGCACTGGTCTTGGCCATCTGCATGAGGCTGAGTGCACCTTCCATCATACGAGCTCCACCGCTTTGTGCGATGATGATTACCGGTAAGTCCTGATCAACCCCCCGGCGAATGGTGCGTGCGATGACTTCCCCGACAACAGAGCCCATTGATCCCCCAATAAATCTGAAATCCATAGCTGCTATGGACACGGTATGCCGTTCCATTTTTCCCAGAGCGGCCTGCGCAGCATCTGACAGACCGGTTTTTTTGCGCGTGGCACTAAGCCGGTCTGAGTATTTCTTCCGATCTGTAAATCCTAGGGGGTCTTTCGCAGTTATATCCTGATCCTGAAATTGGCAGGATCCTTCGTCTAGAAGTAGTGCGAAGTAGCCTTCAGGATTCATACGACCGTGATAGCTGCACTTTGGGCAGACCTTCAAGCTGACTTCAAGCTCTCGTTGATGGTTAATGGCTTCACACCCCCGGCACTTTTCCCATTGTCCGTCGGGCATTTTGTTTTTCCCGTCGTTTTTGGTCAGGATGCCCTTTTTTGTTCTGTGAAACCAAGCCATTGGTTGGAGCGGAGTGAGCTCAGTTAAACTGCTTTAACCAAGTGTGTTCTCCATTAGATACTGTTATTGTCTGTAAAGTGTGTAGATTCTCCCCCCAAGTGTATATTTCGGTTGCAAAACACTCACAGAAGGTGAATCAAGCAATAAAAGCCCATGAAAGTCTATAGTACTGATCACATCCGAAACGTTGTCCTCGTAGGTCATCAGGGTAGTGGAAAGACCGCACTGTCTGAATCTATGCTATATGTCAGTAAAAAGACACGCCGGCTAGGGACAATTACGGAGGGATCGACTGTAAGTGACTACCAGCCAAGTGAAAAAGAGCGTCAAATGTCTATCTTTTCATCCCTCCTGCATGCTGAATGGAAGGAGCACAAGATCAACATTATTGATACGCCGGGTTATCCTGATTTTGTGGGCGAGGTAGTTGCTGCTATCCGAGTGGCGGATACAGCCATTTTTGTCATGAATGCCCAAGAGGGAGTTGAGGTTGGTACGGAGTTAGCATGGAGTGCGGCTGCCGAAAATAAGAAACCGGCTATGTTCGTGATCAACCAGATTGATCGTGCACAGGCTGATGTTGAGTCGTTGATCGAACAAATGCGGGATCGTTTTGGTGTGGGCGTAACTGTAGTACAGTTTCCCGGGGGCGCACCAAATGTGCTCATTGACGTGTTGGTCATGAAGCAGCTCACTTTTGATTCTGATGTTCAAGGCCCACCAACCTTCAGTGATATTCCCGAAGAGTTTATCGAGCGTGCAGAAGAGTTGCATAATGCATTGGTCGAGGATATTGCGGTCAATGATGAGGAGTTGATGGAAAGATATCTCGAGGAGGAGATGTTGACTGAGGAAGAAATGCGTGCAGGGCTTAGGGAGGCTATGCTGTCATGCTCGCTGTATCCGGTTTTTTGTACGGCTGCTGCCACGAATGTAGGTGCTGCCCGCCTGATGAGCTTCATAGACAACGTACTGCCATCACCGCTGGTGGCGCCGCCTATTCCGGTGGAGGATGGGATTCCTCTTGATGCCGATGCTGATGCCAGTCCGGTGGTATTTGTTTATCGCACGATGGCCGAACATCATGTTGGAGATTATTCATTCTTCCGTGTGTGCAGTGGTGCGATTGAGCCCGGGATGGATCTGGAGAATGGAAATTCCGGGACCAATGAGCGCCTGGGGCAACTTTACGTACTCTGTGGAAGAGATAGAGAAACCGTGCCGCGTATGGTTGCCGGCGATTTGGGAGCGCTCGTCAAGTTACGTGACACCCATACTAACAACACGCTGCGAAAGAAGGGCCAGCGTGTGATAGTGAAGCCGATACCCTTTCCCGAGCCGCGCTATCGTGAGGCAATCCGACCGAAAACAGAAGGTGAAGAAGATAAGCTAGCCCAGGGCTTGCATCAGATCACCGCAGAAGACCCTTCTCTTGTTGTCATGCATGAACCACATTTGAGCCAGATAACCTTGGGTGGACAAGGAGCTATGCACTTGAAGGTTGCCCAGTATCGGCTCAAAGCCAAAGTAAATGTTGAGGTGGACTATAGCCGGCCTCGGGTAGCATATCGGGAAACTGTGACGATTGAAGCACGTGCTTCATATAGACATAAGAAGCAAACAGGAGGGGCAGGGCAGTTTGCAGATATTTCGGTTCTGATTGAGCCTCTGCAAGGCGAATTCAAGAAGCGGCCGGACATCTCAGTGCGCAATACAGTGCAGTCTACGACAGGTTGGGGGTCTACGATTGAGTTCATTGATGGTATTGTTGGTGGTGTGATTGATATGCGGAGATTCTTCGGTGCGATTCAAAAAGGTGTGCTGGAAGGCATGCAGAAGGGGCCGGTAGCCGGTTACCCGGTCGGAGATGTTCGGCTGGTGATTTATGACGGAGGAATGCATTCGGTTGACTCGAACGAAAATGCTTTCCGTACCGCAGCCCGTTTCGGATTCCGTGATGCGTTCCGAAAAGCCAAACCTGTGATCCTGGAGCCCATTCATGATGTGAGGGTAACGATCCCGGATACGTACATGGGAGATGTTATGGGAGATCTGAACGGACGTCGTGCAACGATCAAGGGTATGGAAGCTGAGGGCACCATGCAGACCATTCTTGCACAGGTACCCGAGGCAGAATTATATCAGTACTCAACACGTGTCCGCTCAATGACTCAGGGTCGAGGTATTCACGGTGCACGTTTTAGCCACTACCAGGCTATGCCGAGGAATGTACAGGAACAGGTCGTAGCTGCCGCGGCTAGAGCTGCTGAAGAATAGGTGGCAAGCTGATTGGGCACCATTCCTGTACAAGGCTTGCCACAGCAAGTATCGCTGCCTCCTGATGGGGTCTGCCGACAATCTGCATCCCAACGGGGAGTCCTTCGGGGCTCAGTCCACAAGGGACGCTAGCGACGGGTAGGCCGGTAAGTGAAAGTACGGAGGTGGGGGCGAACCAGTCGTAGTAGGTGGATAATTCTGTGTTTTTGATCCGGCGTGGATAGCCATCTGAAAGCTTAAATGGGAGGACCGCGGTTGTAGGCGTCAGTAAAAAATCTGTTTTCTGGAATACCCTTCTGAAGATGCGCCAAACTTCATCGGCAATGCGCTCTGAATCTGCTAAATCCAATGCACTGTAATTCAGTGCTTCATTTAGGTTTTTGGCCAGGTTTTCCCCTGTTGAATCAGGTTGATTCAATCTGTCTCTATGAACAGTCAGCAGATGGTGAGCACGAAGAACAGCAAATGCGCGCGGAGCATTAGCTAAACTCAGATGTACGGATTTGACCGATACGCCTCGGGATTCAATTGTGTTGATGGCTGAGTGGCAGGTAGAGGCAACAACGGGAGCAGGTTCGAGGTCGGTGAGGTGCTCACAGTATCCCAGTCGTATATTCGCTTCAAATTCAGGTGGTACACAACTAGGAGCGAGATATGGTAGTGGACTCGCGTCGTAAGGTCCAGAAACAGCTCGCATGAAGAGACCAAGATCCTCTGCGGTTCGGCCGAGTCCTCCAGCCACAGACAGTCGATCCCATAAGAAGCTCACTGAATCTTGGGGTACGATTCCCGGCGAAGGGCGCAGCCCCACAATGCCACAGAATGATGCGGGCATTCGTAGGGAACCACCCAGATCCGTACCATCTGCAAGGGCAACCATGCCGGTCGCGACCGCTACTGCACCCCCTCCTGTAGATCCACCTGGGGATCGTTTAGCGTCCCATGGATTACGCGTTGATCCGAAGACCACGTTGTTGGTCTCACCTCCAACAGCAAAGGTTGGAGTATTGGTTTTACCCAGAACGAGTGCACCGGCAGCTTTGAGTCGGGCAACAATCTCAGCATCCCGTTCAGGAATATGATCGCGATATGCCGTTGAGCCATAAGTTGTGCGCAATCCGCGTGTGTCTGTAGTGTCCTTGATGCCCACGGGAAGCCCATACAGGAGGCCATTGGGTGGCTTGGTTTCGAGTACGCGCGCTTCCTCTAACACTCGGTCATTGAGAGTTACGATCGCATTGAGTGCAGGATTAAGTGCCTCGTATACGTTGAGACAGGCACGGATAAGCTCAACGGGGGACAGTTTACGTTCCCGCAGTGCTTTTTGGAGGGTTGTTGCCGGGAGGCGGGCAATGTCTATGCCTTCACACACGAGTCAGGCGTGACGTTTTTTGACAGGATATTCGATTTCTTCGAGTGCAAACTCTTCAACGAATGATTTTTCCAATCGAACACGAACCGTACGCGAAAATATATTCCTATCCATGACTTTTCCAACCCCATTCGCTGTGGAAACACGTGTGTGTTTCCGAGGGAATGACTTAAGCGATTCCATATAGTGTTCAAGTTCATAGTTGAGGCAGCATTTGAGCTGTCCACATCGTCCCAGAAGTTGTTCTTCTGAAATATAGGATTGTGTTTTTCTCACAGAATGGATTGACACGGGAGGCATTTGACGCATCCAGGAGGAGCAGCAGAGTTCCCGGCCACACACTCCAATACCTCCTATCCGTGCTGTTTCTTCGCGAGGCTTTAGACGACGAAAATCAACACGTGTCTTGAATTGTTTTCGGAGGTCGCCGATAACTGGACCCAGTGGAAGTTTCTTTTTTGTAGAGGTATAGAAAATTGAAAGACGTTTCCGGTCAAACTGCCACTCGGAATCCACCACTTTGATTTTAAGTTGTTGCTGTTGGATAATTTCTCGTGTAGTGACCAAAGCGTCCTTTTCAGATGCCTTGTTTTTCAAATGGATATTTCGGTCGTTGGAAGAGGCTAGGCGAAGAATTTGGTGATAATTCAGGTGTTCTTTTGCATGAAGGTGCAGGAGCTCGCCAGTCAATGAAACTTGTCCATAATCCAAACCGCGTTGCTCAGAAACGATCACATCATCACCTGCCCGCAGGGGGAGGTTGCGCTCGTTTCGATATATCTTTCTGCGACGTCCCTTGAATGCAACCTGGACTAGGTCACACTGATCTCGCCCCGGATCCTTTGAAGATGTTGGCAACCAGTCGAAAATTTGTACAGATGGGCAACTGTCGTTACAACCGCCATATCCCACCAGGGTACTGCCGCTACATCCACAAGCCCCGTTTGAGCCACACGCCATTATCAATTCGATTACGTTATTGCGGAATCTACGCCTTGCAGCACACAACGTTCACATGCAAATCTGGGGATATAAAAAAAGAGGGGATAGTGGTTGGCAAGTTGGTCTTCGTATAGCAGCCTGATCTCATAGAAGCACAGTGGTTATGCCTGAAAGTCAGGTTACGGAGTTGTGAGAGGCTTGAAAAGCATACCATTATGTGGGCCCCGCATGGCTTGTCCCAGGTTGAGCGACAGGTTAATCAGGAGTAATGTTGTATTTACATTCGATTCGGTAAGTAACCGAGCTTCTTCGATAAGGTGAATCATTGCATCCAAGTCTGCATTGTCTAGGTTTCCACAGAATCGGGCAATCTCGGCGTGTTGATCTTGGTTAACGATCGGGGCGTTTGCGCCCATTGTTCTGTAGAGCAAAACATCTCGCATCCAGTTCACGAGAAGTTCAAGTAAATTCTTGGTACGATTACGACCGGTCTGATTAAACTCCTCAATAAGTGCCGTTTGCCGATCAATCTTTTGCGTAAATGCAAAGCGGAGAAAGTTCAGAATTCGTTCGCGATCGTGCCTCAGGTCTTTATTCTCAGCGAGTTCCACTGCACGAGAATAGGAACCACCAGACATGTTCGCTGCAGTGACTGAGACATTCGCCTCTATACCTTTGCGCTCCTGCAGTGCCTGGGCGATGACATCGGCTACAAGGCTATCAAATGCGATACGTTGGCAACGAGACAGGATAGTTGGCAGCAGTAAATCTTTGCGGCGCGTGAGTGCAATAAAAACTGTATCTGGCCCAGGCTCCTCGAGCAATTTCAGAAAAGCATTGGCCGCCCGTACGTGAATGGTGTCTATATCGAGAATAATGGCAATCCGATAGCGACCCTGCTGGGGCCGCATATTCATTTTATTGCGCAGCTCCAAATTAATTCGTTCAGTGGAGTAGAATGCCTGTCCGAGAGATTTGGGAGCGTTTTTTCGGCCCAACGAAGGAGCACGGATGAAATCCACAACCGCATATTCATCCTGAGAAAGCAATGCTATACGTTCTGCAACCTCCTCAGGATCAGCATTACTTGGCTGCGGCATCATTATCTGGATATCAGGATGCCGGAGTTGTAGGGCCCACTTACAGGATGGGCAGGGTTCAGCTTCATGGTGGCCTGCACATTGCAATGCCTGCGCAAACGCCAGCGCAACTGCAAGTTTGCCTACACCATCGATACCGTGAAATAGATAAGCATGGGCTACACGTTCGGATGTCAATGTGTTTTTCAACAGCTCGATCACCTTTTCCTGTCCGATTATGTTGTTCCACATGTCTACCAACAAAGTTGGGACCTTGGTACCCAAGCTCTGGCTGGTAGTTGCAACCAGTCTTGGATATGTTCAGTTGAAGTCAGGTGTTAGGCGTGGTAGCTCAGCAGGTTAGAGCGTGCGACTCATAATCGCAAGGTCGAGAGTTCGAGTCTCTCCCACGCCACTTTCCTCTGTGCTTCTCAGCCTGTGCGACCATGGGCAGTATGCCGGTTGAGGGAAAACCGTGGCTGTTATGGTGTATCGGTATCAAGAAGCTCACCAATGATGTCTTCATGATCCGGTCTGATGAGTACGAGTAGGGCGTGATGAGGCACAATCAAATATTTTATGTGCTTGTAGGTAAACTCGATCGACTCTTTACGCTGGTAGAAAGCCATATCTCCTACCTCTGCCTGAAGGGGCAGATATCGCCCGATTGTTTTTGGTTCGGCCCAGGGCTCATTTTCGGAGTAGTCTGGGTTTGGGATCAGGTGACCGGGGCCTACCATCTCTACACGGCCGGATCCAATCCGATCGCGTTCTGCAACAGAGGCGGGCAGAACCAATCCAGATTCTGTCTGCTGTTCACCAAGATCGGGTTTGATTAAAACTCGATCCCCAATAACGATTAGCCGTGACATTCTTCAGTGTATGGCTTGGTTAAGACGACGAGGAGAATGTATGTCTCAGGTAGAGCGTTGAAACCCCTGCTACTGCCAGTACGAGGATACCGGTCAAAGTATTCCCTAGGATCAGGTAACCAGTTGCAAACAGGCAGGCATATACTACGGCAACACCGGCGGCCCATTGGCGCATCATAGTGCTGATCATGGCATCTGGATGAATATCGGGATACAGAGCAGCGACGGATGTCCAGCCGGGGCCGGCTGGACGCACAAGTTTGTAAAACTTTTCAAGTGTGGATTGGTCTGTTGGTTTGGTTAAAAAGGTTGCTGCCAACCACAGCGCAGTGGTGAGTCCTACCACAACAAACAGATTGGAAGGGAAGGGGGCCTGAAGTCCCGGGATAGGCACACCGACCAGTGCTAACAAAACCAAAACGATGGGAGCCAAGGTTGCTACAAGTTCACTCCATGCGTTGATACGCCACCAGTACCATCGGAGGATCAGAACTGTGCCTAATCCGGCGGAAGCGGTCAGGATCAACGTCCAGGCCTGACTGATAGATTCTAGCTGCGTGGCCAAGAGAATGCTCAGCAATCCCACAACGAAAGTAAGCACGCGTGAGATAAGTACATAGTGGTGCTCACTCCTGTCCGGCTTTACAAATCTGCGCCAGAAGTCATTCACCAGATAGGATACCCCCCAGTTCAGTTGTGTCGAAATAGTACTCATGAAAGCTGCCAGAAACGCGGCAAAAACCATTCCAAGTACACCAACAGGTAACACATCCCGCATAACCAAGACAAAGCCTTCACGTGAGTCTGCGAGGTTAGGATAGAGAACAAGGGAGGCTAAGGCGACAATGATCCACGGCCAAGGACGAATGCAATAATGAGCCACAGTGAATAGCAGGGCGGAATAAGTAGCATCCCGCTCGCTGCTCGTTCCCATCATACGTTGTGCGGTATACCCTCCGCCACCCGGCTCAGCCCCTGGATACCAGCTGCTCCACCACTGGATACCAATAAATGCCACGAACGCGGGAATAGATAATGCGAAGGCTGCTGCAGCTCCGGCTGTTTCTCCAAAGGTCGGGAAAAATCGAAAAGTCTCAACTGGTAACTGCGACTTAAGACCGACAATCCCACCTACTTCAGGCACACGAAGAACGAATATAGCCATCAGAATTGATCCGGCCATGGCCAGTATGAATTGCATAACATCCGTAACGGCTACGCCCCATAAGCCAGATAGGAGCGCAAAAACGGACACCAATATCACCAGTGCACTAACCACAACGAGCGCTGCGCTTATAGTCAGGTTCCCAACCACAAAATCAGTCTGGCCGAAAATAGTCAGATTGGGCCACAATACCTTGATAGCGGTTTCCATGGCAAGAGAAACCCAGCCGATGATCATGACATTGAGCAGTAGACCAAAATATATCGCTTTGATACCTCGGAGCCAGGCTGCGGCTCGCCCAGCGTAGCGAACCTCCACAAATTCGACATCCGTCTGAATACCACACCGTCGCCACAACCGTGCAAAGAAGAATACCGTCAGCATACCACCAAAGGCAAAATTCCACCAAATCCAGTTGCCTGCGATACCATTTTCCGCAACAAGCTCTGTTACGGCCATTGGGGTGTCGGCTGCAAAGGTTGTAGCAACCATGCTTATACCAGCAAGCCACCAGGACATGCGCCGTCCGCTCAGGAAGAATTCTGATGTATTACGTCCCGCACGTCTGGAATAGTAGACGGCTATACCGGCAACAACCAGAAAGTAGAGACAGATAACCCCCCAATCAAATAACGTCATGTTTTCACGGTATCCGCCATATTGGAAGGTAGGTCGGAAATATCAAAGATCTTCTATTTTGGGGCTTCAACTAATTTAGTGAAACCCTTGTTTTTGAGACAGCATCTGGATATAGATCCAGTCCACCGAGATAGAAGTAGATTGCATTTGCTAACCGCTTGGTATTTCGAAATCCGCGGCAACGGACTTTGATCGTTTTGATTCGACTGTTGATGCTTTCTGCTGGCCCATTGCTGGCTTTGAGAATGATCGCATTGAGAATTCCCCAAAGGTGTTTTCTGACCGTCTTGGCAACTTTAACCATGTCTTCAAGCCGGCAACGTGAGGCCCAGGACAACCATTTTTCCCAAGCTTTGCGTGCCCAGGTTCGGCTCTTATAGTGCCACAATTTCTGGGACAATTCTTTGATGGCCCAGGCACGGGCCGTTTTCAACGAACTATCCTTTAACGTCTTGAATCGCTTCTTTTGGCGGACCGACATATTCTGTTTGTTGGTCAGCCAGTCATACTTGGTCCCGGTGAGATCATCAATGCCCGCTTTCCGCAATTCTCGGTTCTCCTGCCGACGGACTTTATCCACCGCCCCTCCAATCTTTTTCGCCACATGAAAACGATCAAATGCAATCTTGGATGCCGCATCTGGAACATGTTTTTTCGTGGACTTGATATAGGCAGGCCACATATCCATGCTCACACTTTCAATCGCTTCCAGTTGCTCAGTAGAACAGCCTTCATAATAAGCATCCAGACTCGCATGGGTGCGCTTTTCCTTGACAAACAGCACCGTACCCGTTTGAGAATCTGAGACCACGGTGATATACTTATGGCCTTTTTTATACGAGGTCTCATCCACACACACATGGGCAACCGGTTGCGCCTTTCTGCGATCAAGCCCCCGTTCCACTGCGCGGTCCATAATCCCTGCAACCGCAGGCCAACTCATCTGCAGGAGCCGACACACTGACGAGATCGTTGACTCCCGAAGCAGATCAATGACCAGCGCCTCAAATTCATAGGTCATGCGTACACTCCGATCCGCCCAAGGGGGCGAAATCGTCACCACTCCGTGTTCTGCACACTTTACACGAGGTAACTGCGTCGTTACGATTGTACGATATTTTCCGGTATCCAGATGACGCCAACTCCGAGTCCGACGATCATACACCGGACTCGCTTGATCACATTTTGGACACCGAAGCTTGGATTCATCCGTACAGATCACATGGATATGGGCCTCCTCGGCATCATGATCCGCTGTTACCTCCGAAATTGACCAAGGTGACGAAATGCCATAAACCTTGTTTATTCCTTTAATCTTCACCCCCATTACGATTCGTGATTGTCGAAAAAATGAAAGATAAAACCTTTGAGTAGAATGACGCATGACGCGATAAATCGTCTGAAACCTTAGCCCAGAATTGGATAAGATCAGGACTAATTCACTATATTTATTGAAGTCCCACTAATGTACGCACCTGCGGTGCTGTGCCAGCAGAGCGTCCGAGACAGTCCTGCCTCAGATTGGTCATTCACGTTGCCGATTTTACCTTCCAAGAATTTTTTCTGAACCCGGATCAACAAGGACATATTTGGTCTTGCCGAGAGCTGAACCAGTAAGGCGATTTTCGCTCTTGTATGCGATCTGATCTCTCATCTTCCAATCATTTTTTCCTATCCTTCAACGGTCTTACCAAAGCACTATTTCAATGCAATAGTTTCATAGTGTGAGGGCAATGTGTAAAGATCCAGTATTTTCCAAAGCGTCTCGAATAACAGTAGAAATAATTGATTTTGAGGCTATCTCCCTGGGATCCAAATCATGCCCTATCCATATCATGCATCGACGCAGCACAATCCGGCTGCATAGTCGGTTATTTACGAAAACTTCCGCGAATCTCAATCAGTCTCACTCATCACCAATTTCTACTCAAACGGCTTTCTGCAGGTGCATTAAGACACTACCCTGGCGAGGAGGTGTAGGTGCCGAAATCAAAATCTCTATGCTGCACGCGCATACAGACAGACGACAGGGCAGTATGGGAGTCAGACTGCATTCCGACTCCGATCAAAGCTCCTGAATACACACTGACGGGTCAGAAATAAGGAGTAAGCGTTGTATTTTGGGGTACAAGAACTAATCAAAAATGGAACGTTCTGGATTATTGACCGGCAAGACCGGGGTCATCTTTGGCGCTCTGAATGAGAGCAGTATTGCCTGGGCAATAGCTCAGTCTGCGTACCGGGAAGGAGCGCAGTTCGCACTCTCCAATGCTCCGGTTGCAAAACGGCTTGGAACACTGGAAGGACTGGCTAAACAGGTTAATAGCCCAGTAATCTGGGCGGATGCTACGAAAGATCAGGACCTACTTGCGTTGTTTCACGAGCTCAAGGAGCACTATGGTCAGATAGATTTTATCGTTCATGCAATCGGTATGGGGGTAAACGTACGTAAGCGCCGGCCGTACGAAAACCTGAACTACGACTGGTACGCCAAGACCTTGGATATTTCCGCGATCAGTCTACATCGAATCATTAAGCATGCAATGCAGACCGAAGCCCTGAGGAGCGGGGGGGCGATCCTGACGCTTTCCTATATTGGGGCGCAACGGTCATTCTCGCATTACTCCGAAATGGGCGATGCTAAGGCGTTACTCGAAAGCATCGTACGAACTTGGGGATCCAGGCTAGGTGAGCAAAATATTCGAATTAATGCCATTTCTCAGAGCCCAACGCGTACGACAGCGGGACAGGGGATATCCGGCTTTGATGCTATGTTCGAGTTTGGTGATCGAATGTCTCCATTGGGCAACGCGGATGCAGCCAGCTGTGGAGATTATGCGGTGACGCTTCTAAGTGACCTGACACGTATGGTCACAATGCAGACATTGTACAACGACGGAGGTTTCAGCGGTATGGGCATTGCACATGCAATGGTTGAACCCATGATGCAGATACTGGACGTCAAAAAGCAGTAGTGGGGTTTGGTGCTGCAGATCAGTCCTTTAGCAAGTTTGTGTATGCGGTACTCATTGCTTTGTGCGGCAGCCATGTTCTGCCTCGTACATCTTGATTCGTATGCCTTACAGGCACCTACAAGCAAGGAGTTGAATGCAGAGAGCCTCTACTATGTGACCAGCCGCAAAGCGAGCTTGTATCGGGATACCGAACGATCGAAGCCCTATGTGCGACTTGATTTCAGGGAGCCAATCAAATTGCTCGCACTTGAAGGCTCCGTCATGCGTGTACGCACGATGGATGGTGCTACGGGGTACGTGAGTAAGGACGAAATATCGAATATTTGGATTCTCGTGTCAAAACGCCGCAAACTCGTGACGCTTCATCGTGGCTTGGAGGTAATAAGTGAGTTCAGGGCAGACTTCGGTTATAATGCTTATTCAGACAAGGAGATTTTGGGAACGGAGGGTAACCCCGATCATTGGCGGACACCGGAAGGGGCGTTCTACGTTGTGCGAAAAAACCCGTACAGTAAATTTCATAGAGCTTTTCTGCTTAATTACCCCAATGCAGAGGACGCCGCAAGGGGACTGCGTGATGGTTTGATCAATCACCGACAATTCGATATTATCATGCAGGCTGAAAAAAGAGGAACAGCACCTCCCATGGGAACCACTCTCGGTGGAATGATCGAAATTCACGGCCATGGTACAGGCTTATCCTCGAACTGGACACAGGGATGTGTAGCGGTTCGTGATGAGGACATGGATTTTATGTGGACCTACGTGGAGGAAGGTACACCAGTCGTAATAGAGAAATAGCTCGTTATGGCCGAGTACAATCGCTCAAATAAACAAAAGCATTCACGCAAAGATCCAATTTCGCGTTGGCACGTGCGAAGTGTGATGGAGGTGCTCTATCAGCTCGTAGAAAGTACGAACCCAAAAACAGTGTTGGATGCGGGATGTGGAGAGGGTTTTGTAAGCTATTACCTTGCAACACGTAATGGCTCAATGAGCATCACTGGAGTAGATGTACAACCCCAGGCAATCGAATTTGCGAAGAAGAATTTCGGGGAAGTTGCTACTTATCAGGTAGCGAGTCTGTATTCACTTCCTTTTTCGGATAACTCATTTGATACGGTGGTTTGTAGTCAGGTCCTTGAGCACGTGGAGGACGTTGAGGCTGCTGTGGCAGAACTTAAGCGTGTTGCAAGGCGCTTTGTCGTCATCACAGTGCCTCGTGAGCCTTACTTCAAATGCATCAACGACCTATCCCGGGCGATACGCTTTAGTGACGATCCGGGTCACGTAAACTTTTGGACTAGCTCAGACTTTCAAGTCTTTATGCGAGGACATTTCAAGCAGCCGCGATTCATACGTAAACACGTGATCTATCAGTTGTCAGTTGCGCTTGTTGACTCCAATAATGAATCCTTAAGACCGGATGAGGCGTAAAGATGATAGTATTAAGTCAGTGTTATCGGACAAGGCCGAAATAAAGTGAATAAGTTACTATTGTTCTTACTACCCCTGTTGGCGCCTTCCGTGCTTGCTCAGGTACGTGCACCCAAGCCACTGGAGTTGAATCCAGACATCGGGGGAGGCCCTGTATTCGTAGTGCCGGTCAACGGCATGATCGATAATGGCTTGGCTCGCTATATTGACCGAGCTGTCGAAGATGCAACCAATCAAGGGGCAACGCTTACGGTCTTCGAGATTGATACATTTGGGGGACTTGTAGATGCTGCGGACAAAATCCGCAAGACGCTGCTGAATGCAGAAATGCCCACAGTTGCTTTCATTGATAAAAATGCAGCTTCAGCCGGGGCATTGATCTCCTATGCTGCGGATCGCATTGTAATGGTACCAGGCGCTTCAATCGGGGCGGCTACAGTAGTGGAGGGAGTGGGCGGAGAGGCTGCCCCAGACAAGTATCAGAGCTATATGCGTGGTCTCATGCGAGCCACTGCGGAGGCAAACGACCGGGATCCCAAGATTGCTGAATCTATGGTGGATCCGTCTCTGGAAGTGGAAGGGATATCCGAAGAGGGTAAAGTATTGACTCTGAGTGCAGAGGAAGCATTTGAACTCGGCGTAGCTGATCGGATACTTGAGTCAGTTGATGAGCTAGTTTCGGCGTACGGATTAGATACCCCCATGCTGGTGGCGCATCGAGAAACTGGCGCAGAGCGTGTACTCAGATTTTTGGGGTCTCCCGTAGTTCAGTCCATCCTTATGCTCATGATGCTGGGGGGACTGTATTTTGAGTTGCAGACGCCTGGGGTGGGATTTCCAGGGGCGATCGCACTGCTTGGAATTGCTCTCTTCTTTGCTCCTCATTACCTGTTGGGCTTGGTCGAGATATGGGAAATACTGCTTTTTGCATTAGGAGTTGGGTTGATACTGGTTGAGTTATTTATACTCCCGGGATTTGGGGTTGCCGGGATATCCGGCTTGATGTTGATTTTATTTGCTCTCGTTGCCTCGCTAGTAGGTAATGTGGGTCTTTCATTTCCTCCAATTATGGATATAATGCCCAGTGTCTACACTGTGGCAATAACACTGGTGCTTCTAGTTATTGGTGTAGTTATGATGGGCCGTACGCTCACGCAAACCGCTACTTCAAACCCTTTTGTGTTGCAACCCGAGCTCAAGAGTAGTGAGGGTTACACGACTGCTGTTACGCATTCGGAATACATAGGCAAGGTAGGGCAGACGCTCACAGCCCTTAGACCGTCTGGTGCGATGCTAATCGACCAAGAGCGTGTTGATGTGATTACGGCTGGCGAGTATATTGATCAAGACGTACAGGTCCGAGTGGTTAATGTGCGCGGAAACCGCGTCGAAGTTAGAACTCACGAGTCCTAAGTGTGGAAACTTTAATTCCCATTCTGTGCATTTTGGCAGGGCTCCTGCTGATTACCGTGGAGGTCTATTTGATCCCAGGGTTCAATGTGATTGGTGTACTGGGTGCCCTTCTCATTGTATTTGCGATAGGGTACGCATACAGTGAGTCTGGTTTACTGGGTGGAACGATAGCCTTGGCAGGAACGCTTAGTAGCGGGGTGCTGTTGTTCATTCTGCTTTGGCGTTCAGGGGCATGGGATAGGTTTATCCTCTCAACCACACTCAAGACGGAAGTTGATGAAGTTACCCGCAGGAAAGATAAGCGTGCCCGTTACCTGGGAAAAACGGGAGTAGCCGTTACACCGCTTCGGCCGACGGGCATTGTAGAGATTAACGGCGAAAGGATCGAAGTGGCCACCGAGGGCGAGTTCATCGCCGTAGGGAGTAATATTCGTATTGTTGCAATGGATCGTCGTCGATTCTTTGCGCGGCTGGATACCGCGTAGCCTAGTCTACCAGCGTAGCTGGGCAGATACTGTGAAAGTGCGACGCAGCAAGTGGCTTATTTCGTCAGTCAGATTCTGATTCTCGTCTTCAAATTCATTCTGTTCTCGCAAGTATCGATATGCGGGGTTCATACGATCAAAGGCATTGAGTACATCAAGCTGCAGCTGTAATGTACTATCGCCAGCTCTATCTCGAATAAGCACAGCCAATGCAAGGTCAAATTGACTGAATGGGGCAAGTTCATGCCCAGGTGCTGTAGGATCTGTGAAGGAATAACCGTCAAAATTTGCAATATAATCGGTACTTGATCCCAGGAGATCATAGTAAGTCTGTTGGAATCCCCATTTTCGTCCCCATGCGCCTCGCCAACGTACGGTTCCTTCTAACGCCGGGATTGGTCGCACGACTATTTTGGTCTGGAACTGTCGGGGGATATTCCAGGGAACAGGCAATAACACCGGCTTATCGTTGCGAAATGTATACTCCCGTTTTGATCCACTGTACTCGTAGCGTAGTTCGAGATCAAACTTCTCACCGTTCCGGAGTAGTTCAGCCGCAGTTCCGAACGCAAAACCATGGGTGTTTGTCACAAACTCATTGATGGTGGTGATCGGGGGGGAATCCGTCTCCTGGCGCCAGAGCAACGGATAATCAATTCTATAAAGTCGGCGCTGTTCCTTGTAGTAGTATTCAAGCCCAAACCGCCAATAAGTCCACAGCTGTGCTGCCATATCAACACTGTAGTGGTAGGCAAGAGGCGCGCGGTTGGTTTCGTCTATGGGAAGCCAAAAGCGGGTTGACGGGACAATCGTACTGGGGCTGATAGTGGCGATCTCAAACTGATTCAGGAACTGATAATAGACGCCGGTTGCAAGTCTGAGGGACACTCCGAAGCCTCCTCTGTACGGCGATTTAAATAGAATTGCAGCACGTGGCTCCAAATGAAATCGATCCTGGGCCTGTAGCCATGTAAGGCGGAGGCCTGTTGTTAGCTCTGTCCATGGCCAGGGGCTCCAGGTTTGCTGTACATAGCTGGACGATGTACGTGATTTGCGTTCATGTTCCAGAACACGGGGAAATACATGTTGGATGCTAAAGCGATGATTTGACCGTGAGAAATCCCAACCTGCTTGCACATGAAGCTGAGGACTTGAGTAATCAATTGATACGCCAATATCATTGTTCATGAGACTGTTTTGATCACTGGTTTTTATGGCATCGTATCGATATAGGTTGAAGGCCGCATGGACGCTGTTCTGGCGGTTAAGTCCACCGTAATCATGAGAGAGTTTGTAATTACCTCGGCGCCACGAGGTACGCCAGCTAAAACGGTCTGTAAGACGCCGTTCCCAGTAAATACGCATGCTCTGATTCTCCCACGCATGGCGATCGGGGGAGACATTTCTAGTACTGTCCGCTGCGGCGGATAGCAATTTGCCTTCGAGTGTGCTGTGTCCCTGATACCAGGAGAAGCCGGCTTCTTTGTTGCCGGCCAATGCAACTGTTGTTACAGCATGCAAGTCATCGAAGTAAATATCCGGCAATAGAGGTTGCGGGACGACTTGGAGTCTGCTGATAAGTATGTCATAGCCATGCTCAAAAACACGCTTGAGCGGATAAATACTCGCACGCATAAGAAATGCGTCGGGGCGATTCCAGTCTTTGAGCAGACGATCGATGCTTTCGCTGCGCAAATTGCTCCACCAGCGATTCCAGATACTGCTCCTGAATGCCCCCATTACCGATACAGCTGCTGAGCCAAGCTCCATTTTGCTGGCGATACGGCCATTAAATGAAATTGGATCGACTTGCACTTCAATAGCCTTAACTGCGTCAATTGAATGCTCTGCATTAATGATCCCTGCCGTAGAACTCCCAAGTGTTACATCAAAACCGGCTTTATGGACGGTAACCTGACTTATAGCGAAAGGGTTGAAGACCCCAAAGAGTCCCAAATGGATTGGTTCAAAAATTTTACCTCCATCAAGTAGGAACTGGTGTTCTCCGCGCGCCCCACCTTGTATATGAATATCACCGGTGCTTAGGTCGACATCCACCCCGACTATATCGTACAGATTACGAAATAAATCGGCCATTCCCAGATCAGTTATTTGTATCAGGTCTTCGGTCTCACGTGTATCCATTTCGACTGGATACGGGCTAACTTCGAGGAGAAGTTCGCTAGGCAGGGGAGTGGAGATAACTTCCAATATGCGTTCCTGAATAACCCATTCAGATAGCCAGATTTCAATCGACAAGGTGGAGTCTGCAAGCAATTCAATCTCTCGAATCTCCGAACGGTAGCCGACGTGACTTATAGCAACTCTTGCAGAACTGCGTGGGGTTGTGGACAGGGAAAATTGTCCATCCCGGTTGGATGTTGTGCCTTCTAGTGTTCCGACAAGGTATATATGTGCGTCTCGAAGTGGAATACCGGTTTCTTTTGCATGGACAATTCCGGTGAGTATAGAAATCTCTTCCGGCAGGGGTTCAAGAAAAAATGTGCCGCTGGACGGTCGAAGAAAAGTCACCCTTAAACCTCGAAGGAGCACCTCCAGATCGGATTCTGCGTCGGTTGCAACGGGCCCAACCCACTCGGTTACTAGACCATCTAGTGTACTGGATGCATAGGACACATCGACCCCCCAAGCAGCTTGGAATCGTTCGATCGCATCAAGTAGATTTAGGTGGGATTGTGCAACCGAGACCGATGCACTTCCGATCAGTACAACAGCTAAGCAAGCTACCCAACGAATTACAGCGTGCACGAAAACAGAGCCTACGGGCTACTTATCCAAAGAGCAACGTCCGCGTGGCCAGGGGTACTGATTCCCTATTTCGTGACTTCAAGGGCAAAACCACCCGGGACAGCGCGGTAATCACAGTGTAACGCACAAATGTCTCGAATGATTTCCTCAGCGCTCTCCGGGGATTCTTTCAGAATGCCGATAGACAACATTTCGAGAGCTGGAGACCCAATAGTGACCTCCACGTCGTAGCGTCGTTCGATTTCTTCGACAATATTGCCGAGGGGCTGTCCGGAAAACTTGAAACCGCCATCCACCCATGTGTACTGCATCAGGTCCTGCATGGGCTCCATCACTAAAGGTCCTTGGCCATCGTGACGCACCTGAGCGGACTGCCCTGCAGTCAGGGTAACTGCTAACTCGGATGCAGTAAGCGGGATGACCTTAACCTGTCCCGAATTAACGGACACATGCGTTGCTGCATCGATCTCGTCGGGCCATGATCGCACGTTAAAGGAGGTTCCCAGTACCTCTGTTTGTGCATCAAATGATTCGACTACGAAGGGAGTAGAGTTAGGTACCACATTCAGGAAAATCTCTCCTTCGCGGAGTACAAGTTCACGGGATGTTTTGCCAAAATTTTTCTTGTACTGTATGTGTGTGCCACTATTGAGAACGATTGAGCTTCCGTCCGGTAACTCATGAGTGATTCGGTCGCCGAATGGGGCAATTACGGAAGTAGGTTGTTGTGTGAGCGTGATTCCAACTGCCAAAATCACGGCGATGCATGCAGCCAAAGCGACTGCGGCAGTCGTGCGAGGTGCGTGTTGCCAAGTAAAGATTCTTGTTAGGCGGGGGCGGGTTGCTTCCTCTATCGCAGGCCACATCCCTGTGCCCATTTGCCGGAACTCACTGAGAGGAAGTTCCTGCGAACAATACCATTCCGAAAGCTGCCAGGCTTCCAGTGTGTCAGCAATTTCCGCGTGATCCAACTCGAATTGGACCTCGCTAGGTAGGGGAGAGTGGTAAGGTTCAGTGTTCATATAGCTTGGGTGTCTTTACGGAACGCTTTCAACTTGCCCCGGAGATCTCGCAGGGCAAGCATAACGTGCGTGTTAACTGTCCTGGGTGTAAGGTTCATGACCTCAGCAATTTCTGCGTGTGTAAGTCCCTCGAAACGGCTAAGTTTGAAGGCTTCACGCCGGCGTTTAGGCAGATTGTCAATCCACTCATGAATTTTTTTCTCCAAGATGCCAAAATCGGCCTGTTCGTCTGGGGTTGGTACATTTTCAATAGCGACCTCATCTGCATCTACGCTGTTCGTATAGTGCGAGTCACGGGACAAATTGAGTGCTCGGTTACGCACCACTGTATACATGAACCCAAGGATCGACTTATTGGGATCAAGGGTTTCTCTTTTCTCCCAAACCTTGACGAAGGCGTCCTGCACAATATCTCGGGAAGTATCTGCATCTCTTGTATATCGCCAAGCAAAACGGATCAAAGCTGGATGTAGTTCTTCGAACAACTCCCGAAAAGCATCACGATCCGACCTCGCAATACGCCTGCTCAGCTGAGCAAACGTCGAAGACGAAGGCCTTGGTGTTTCCTGATCACTCAGTTCAGTTTTTGGTTTAACTATTCGACTCATATACACGAATCTGAAGGTAAATGATGAACTCTAGGCCCCCTGAAATCGAAATTTGTTTACATCGGGTGAAAATCAGGCAAACTGGCCACCAACCTAGAATTTACATTAAGTGAAAAATTGTCAAATTATAAGACCTGCAAGGGTCGCTGTCATGAGGTTTGCCAGTGTTCCTGCAAGTACTGCTTTAATGCCCAGTTCAGCAATTAGTGGCCGCTGATTGGGGGCCAGTGGGGAGATACCGCCGATTTGGATCGCTATGGAGGAGAGATTGGCAAAGCCGCACAAAGCAAAAGTTGCCATGATCACCGATTTTTGTGCGATTTCTCCTTGTTGAATCATTTCTGCAAGCTGCAGATAAGCAACGAATTCATTGGCAACAATCTTGTAGCCAAGCATTGATCCAACGCTTATTACATCTTCAAGGGGAACTCCAATCAGCCATGCGATGGGTGCAAATCCCCAGCCCAGGATTTTGCCCAGTGTCAGTTCAATACCGAATATTCCCCCGGTCCAACCCAGAATAAAATCTGCCATTGCCAACAGGGCAATGAAGGCCAGTAATACTGCGGAGATGGTCAGTACGAGTTTGAGACCGTCACCAGCTCCGGTTGCAGCTGCATCTATAATATTTTTTGACTCAGTGATCTTCGGTGTTACCACCTTTCCGAGTGTGGTAGGCTGGCCAGTTTCCGGAACTATGATTTTACTTAGAATGATTGCTGCTGGCGCAGCCATCAGACTGGCACCCAGGAGATGTTCTGCAAACTTGAGCTGTGCCTCATCCACGGGAATCCCCTGGGCTGTTGCATATGGAAGCGCGAGAAAGCCCACGTAAGCGGCCATTACCCCACCGGCTATTGTGGCCATCCCCGCAGTCAAGAGTGTCATGATTTCCGAACGTGTCATGTTTTCCAGATAGGGCCGAATGACCAGAGGAGCTTCTGTTTGGCCTATGAACACGTTGGCAGCAACCGACAATGACTCTGCACCGCTAGATTTGAGCAATCTTGCCATGATTCGCGCCAGTGATTTTACAATCCGTTGCATGATGCCCAAGTGGTATAGAATGCCCATCAATGCTCCAAAGAAAATGATAGTTGGAAGCACCTGGAAGGCGATGGCATTCCCCCAGCTCTGGCCGGTGGCCAGTGGTGTGCCAGGTGCCATGTTTTCGGTTGGAGGGATGGCAATATCACCAAGCATGAATCGGGCCCCTTCAGTCGAAAACTGTAAGGTCTTGACAAATGCATAACTAAGCCAGGAGAAAAAGATTTTCGGCCAGCCAAGGGGGGAGAAAAATGCTCCCATAGCATCGCCTTGAAGAATGAACACCGCTAGGACTATCTGTGTCAGAAGTCCTATACAGATAAGGCGCCAATTAGCCAGACGACGATTCTCTGAAAGCAGTAATGCGAGCCCGATCACCGTTGAGAGTCCAACAATCGCTCGGACAGAAGAAACAGCAAGTTCCATGAAGTATCTATCATATCGCGAAATCAGTCCCCAACTTAAAGTCATACTTTAAGTCAAGATCAGACAAACGCTATTCTAATGAGGCCGCAAGCATAAGCTTGCACCAGATAAGGAAACGGATGTCGGTCCTCGAGCAAATCTCCATTACCCAATTTCAATACTACTGCACCGCGATCTTGAAATCCACGCGGTGCGACGCATCTGCGTGATAGACCGGTACCAATTCATCCATTCAAAGCAATCGACAGAGCTTGAAGCCATCCTTATTCACGTTACTACTGATGCGCGGATTGTTTAGGGGATCGTAAACGATCAATTCGGTCACACAGGGGCGCAAGGTAGTGGCGATCTAACCGGCCAAGGAAGATTTTTCCACCGCTGAGTCGTGCCTGCAAAAAAATAGGTATTTTCCGGCAGACACGATATAATCTCCAGGAAGAACCATGCATTTTGATTTTGTATCCCACCTTGAAGCCGTAGAGCGTTCCGTCTTGTATCTTGATCGCGATGGTCAGGCGGCTGGCGCAGTCATACTCTCCCGCAGCTACATGACGACGGTCAACGACCTGTGGGATGCATTGACGAACGGCGATCGCATTCCGCGCTGGTTCCTTCCGATCAGCGGCGAACTGGAACTCGGTGGTCGATTTCAGTTTGAGGGCAACGCAGGGGGTACGATCACTGTCTGCGAGCGCTTGTCATATCTGGCAGTCACATGGGAGTTCGGTCCCCATGTCAGTTGGGTGGAGGCACGGGTATCGGACGACGAGGCCGGTCACGCTCGTTTCACCCTAGTGCACACGGCCCATCTTTCTGAGCAGTGGAACGAGTACGGTGCAGGCGCCACGGGTGTGGGCTGGGAGATGGGCCTCCTGGGGCTTGCGCTCCATATTGACCAGCCCGAGGAGCCCAAGCCGGACGAGGCTACATTCCACATCACGCCCCACGGCAAGGCTCTCATAACGGGCAGCAGCGAGGCGTGGGGGGAGGCGTCCGTCAGCAGCGGCACGGACACGGAAGCTGCCCGCGCAGCCGCTGGGCGCACGACCGCGTTCTATACCGGCGAGGCGGTTGTCGAGGGCTGATTATTCTCACCTACTCCCGGATGCCGATGGCAGGTACGCTATGAGATCTATTGCACCGCTGCTGTGACCTTGTTCCAACATCCTGATTATGCATGCTACAACTAAATACATAATCGCCACATTTTACCATTATCTTGGGCTGATCTAGAATGGTTCTATTGTAATGCCCGAATTTGATTCCACCCCGATCCTTGAAGGATTAAATGATCGGCAAAAGGAGGCGGTTGAGACGGTTGATGGTCCTGTGCTGGTTGTGGCCGGGCCGGGATCAGGCAAAACACGGGTACTGACTTGCAGGATTGCATGGATACTGGCCACACAGACCGCACGCCCATACGAGATCCTAGCGCTCACATTTACGAACAAGGCGGCGAGAGAAATGCTCGAGCGGGTTAAGAAACTCCTGCCACCAGGCATGGCACAGGGAATGTGGATTGGTACATTCCATGCACAAATGGCCCGGCTACTGCGGGTCGAGGCAGAAAGCATAGGATTTACACGCGATTTCACGATATACGACACGGACGATTCGGAGCGTATTCTTAAGCAGCTTATCGATGAATCCGGGTTTGACCGGAAAATGGTGAAGCCGCGCACAGTTCATGCGTATATCTCTGAGGCAAAGAATGCCCGCAGACCGATTGAAGATATAAGGCAGAACACGAAATCTAGGCAGTATAGAGCTGCCGTGAAGCTATTTGATCTCTATAACGACGCGTTACAGGCAGCCAATGCCTTTGATTTTGACGATCTGCTACTAAAACCGCTGGACATCTTCGACAAGCATCCTGACATACTGGAGAAATATCAGAACAAGTGGACTCATGTGCTTATTGACGAATACCAGGACACAAATGGGGTACAGTATGCACTGGCTAATGCTTTGGTCGGTAAGCATCGCAATTTGTGCGTAGTTGGTGATGATGCGCAGAGTATTTACTCATTCAGAGGTGCGGACATCCGAAACATTCTATCTTTTGAAAAGGATTTTCAAGAGGCTAAAGTGGTACGTCTTGAGCAGAATTACCGTTCGACAAAGACCATTCTCAGTTTGGCAGACTCAATTATCACCCACAATCACGATCAGATACAGAAAACGCTTTGGACGGATAATGAGGCAGGAGCTCCCGTAGCATTGATTGATGCCGGCAGTGGTCGGGATGAGGCCAAACGTGCTGTTGGAATAATTAGAGACGAAAGCATCAGGAGTGCGCTCAACTATCGTGATTTTGCAATCCTTTATCGAACAAACGCTCAGAGTCGTGCTTTTGAAGAAGCCTTACGTCGAGAGGGGGTTCCATATCAGATCATTGGTGGGATTTCGTTTTATCAGCGCAAGGAAATTAAGGATGCCCTTGCATATTTGCGCCTCTTGGTTAACCCCGGTGATGTATCAAGTTTTCAGCGTGTGATCAATTACCCACGTAGAGGAATTGGCATAAAATCGCAACAGAGAATTTTTGAGTACATGCGCAGCACTGGACGTGGACTACGGGAAATTATTAAGGAAGACTTGATTTCCTATGTCAATGTTCAGGGACGAGCCAAGAACCAGATTCAGGGTTTCGTTAGGCTGATTAAACATTCTGCTGCAGAAGCTGCAGCGGGAGAAGCACCTGTCGAGGTAGCCGCAGCGCTCTTTCGGGAGTCGAGGCTTATGGATGATTTGCAGGAGGATGATACCCCGACCGGCCAGATGAGGCTTGAGAACATTCACGAGTTATTGCGTGCAATCCAGGATCATGATTATGGGGATGAGGCGCATACTCTAAGCAATTATTTACAGGCAGTCGCACTCATGACGGATGCCGATCAGGACAATTCTGATTCGGACCGTGTTGTTCTCATGACACTTCATGCATCCAAAGGTCTGGAGTTTGAAGTTGTTTTCATTGGTGGTATGGAAGACGGACTGTTGCCTCTAATTCATGGAGAGAAAATTAGTAAGGAAGCCCTTGAGGAGGAGCGTCGGCTATTTTATGTCGGCGCGACCAGAGCAAAATCACGCCTCTATCTGGGGCGGGCTAAAATGCGTTCCAGATATGGAGGACGAGTAGACTACCCGGACATAAGCAGATTTATTCAAGAAACAAAACCGCGGGTACTTAACAAACGGCGTTCCTCGACAAGTTCGAGGAAACGAGGCGCTTCACTTAGACCCCTAGGTCGTCGATCAGGTGGATCTGTGGGCGTCAGTGTCACAGGCAATCGCCCCCGGGCACAAGCTCCTAAGTCACCTGCAACTGGACGCGTTTCGTCGTGTAATCCATCTGATCTAAGTGTAGGGATATTGGTCAGCCACAAAAACTATGGGATAGGGCGAGTCGTGCACCTGGAAGGTAGTGGTAGCACCACTACAGCTACAGTTGAGTTCAGCACACACGGGAGGAAGCGTCTCATGGTAAGCTTTGCTCCCATGAAGGTGGTCTAACAAGATTCTTGCGATGTGTACTAGCCGTTCGTTCATAAACATAACGTCTGAAAATTCAGTAACCGGGCGACGATCATGGCATCGATATACCCCTGGATGTTGTGGTAAGCAATAGGTCAGACTGACATCTGGTCTATTATCTCCGTTAGCCTTTGGCACTTTGAAAGGTTCCCCCGCGAGTAATTCCATAAGAGGGGTACTCGGGTATATGATTCTCGAAACTAACACGGAATAAGTGTCATTTTGGCTGAGCTTCTGTCAATAGTCGGATACAGCTTAAATTGGGGGATACCCGTTCGGTACATAGCGTAACAACGTTTTTTTCTTAGTACATCGTTTTTCCCAATATCTGACGCCAATCCTATCAACAGACACGTGAACAAGAACATTCTTTATTCCCCCGCATCCAATTTCAGCGCAAACGCGCACGTAGCATCTGAGGATGCTTATCGGGCTAGATACCATGAATCTATTACAGACCCAGATGCATTCTGGGCTGCCGAAGCACGCAATCGAATCCATTGGTTCAAGCCGTTTACTCGTGTACGTAATGCGTCTTTTGCATCTTCGAACGTTAATATTCGCTGGTTTGAGGATGGAGAGGTGAATGCATCCTATAACTGTCTGGATCGGCATCTTGCCGATAGAGGTGACCAGATTGCATTAATCTGGGAGCCTGACGATCCTCAGGAAGAGGCGCGACACATATCATATCGTGAGCTTCACTCAGAAGTGTGTCGGCTCGGTAATGTATTCACTGCCCTGGGGGTGAAGCGCGGAGATCGTGTAACGATTTACATGCCTATGATCCCGGAAGCTGCCGCTGCAATGTTGGCATGTAGTCGGATCGGAGCTGTGCATTCCGTAGTATTCGCGGGATTTTCCCCAGAGGCTTTGGCGGATCGGATTCTGGATTGTGATTCAACATTTGTGATCACTGCGGATGAAGGCATGCGAGGCGGTAAAAGAGTCCCCTTGAAGCAAAATGTAGATCAGGCATTAGAGCGCTGTCCCGCGGTAGAAACAGTGCTTGTAGTCCAGAGGACGGGTACAGATATTTTGTGGATTGCAGGGAGGGACCAGTGGTACCATGAACATGTCCCCGCAGCCAGTGCAGAATGTCCTGCCCAGTCAATGAATGCCGAAGATCCGTTATTCATACTGTATACCTCGGGCTCGACAGGTAAACCCAAAGGTGTACTGCATACAACTGGCGGATATCTGGTGTATACATCTATGACACATGAGATCGTCTTCGATTACCACGCAGGAGATGTTTTTTGGTGCACAGCAGATGTAGGGTGGATTACAGGGCATTCATACATCGTCTACGGCCCTCTCCTCAACGGGGCGACACAGGTATTTTTCGAAGGCACCCCCACCTATCCAGATGCGTCCCGCTTTTGGGAGGTTGTTGATAAACATCAGGTGAATCAGTTCTATACGGCCCCCACTGCCATACGGGCGCTCATGAGCAAGGGCAATGCGTTTGTAGAACAAACAAGCCGATCATCATTGCGGCTGTTGGGATCTGTTGGAGAACCCATTAACCCTGAGGCTTGGCGTTGGTACCACGAAGTTGTTGGTGATGGACGCTGCCCGATCGTCGATACTTGGTGGCAGACAGAAACAGGAGGGATATTGATCACTCCGGTGCCTGGTGCCATATCCACCAAACCGGGTTCCGCTACGGTGCCTTTCTTTGGTATAAGACCGGAGATTCTTGACGAAAACGGAAATGTACTTGATGGCGAATCTCAGGGCGTTCTGGCCATATCCGATTCTTGGCCGAGCCAGGCCCGGACTGTATTCAGGGACCATGAACGTTTTGTGAATACCTATTTCGCTACGTTTGAGGGCAAGTATTTTACAGGAGACGGATGTCGCCGTGACTCGGATGGCTACTATTGGATCACCGGGCGCGTAGATGATGTTCTGAATGTTAGCGGACATCGTATGGGAACCGCAGAAATAGAGAGTGCGCTGGTTGCATACCCGAGTGTAGCAGAGGCCGCAGTGGTTGGCTTCCCTCATACGATAAAAGGGCAAGGGATCTACGCCTATGTCACACTTAATGCCGACGAAACCCCTTCTGATGCATTGCGGAAGGAATTATCCAGCCATGTCCGTAAGCAAATTGGCCCGATTGCAAAGCCGGATTTTGTACAGTTTGCCCCATTCTTACCCAAGACACGGAGTGGTAAGATCATGCGCCGCATCCTTCGTAAGATTGCCGAGAACGATTATGGGCAACTTGGAGATACTTCCACGCTCGCGGATCCTACCGTAGTAGATTCGCTTATTGAAGAGCGCCAAAACCGGTAACTTGTCGCATTGCGATTCGAACTGCTCCCTCCAGGGGAGTGCCAGTTGGAGGTGTATAATTGGCGGTAGGCCAGACACGCTTCATGGCTTTGCATATACTGGCAACGTAAAATTTGTGATTGCTGAGTCCGCCAGTGATAGTGAATCTGGGACTCAGATCCGGATGCTTTTTCAACAGCCATTCCGATTGGCGTGCCAGTAGAGCGGTTTCGTTGTGTACTATAGAGAGCGCGACAGCATCAGCGTCGTTGGCGGCCTCCAGCACAAGTGGTGCTACATGCTGAAACTTCCAGTCAGGACTGGATATATTATTTAGCAGAGAATAACGATCATGGATATTCAGGCGATCTCTGGTCAGATCCGTTAGCGTCGTTGCAGGCCCGCCATCGAACGCATGACCAACGGCAGCTATACCTCGCCTTCCGATCGAATACCCGCTACCCTCGTCCCCGATTAAGTATCCCCAGCCACCTACATGGTCAATCTGTGAGTATTTTTTTTCGGTTCTGGCCATTACTCCACTTCCCGTGCCAGCGATAAAAAGGAGACCGGCCTCACCGCCAAGAGCGCCCTCAATTGCAGTTACGCCGTCATGTGATATGCTTATCTGGAGGGAATCGTTGCCAGCAACCAACGAGCGGATGCGATCAGCGAGGGCTTTTTGTGTGGAGGCCTCACTGGCACCTGCTACTCCAGCATGAATGGCAAGTAGGTCTGCTTTTGGCAGCTTTTCAAGGGCCTCGTTGATCAAGCATGACAGGATTTCAGCCGCCTGCGATTCACCCTGACGAAATACGTTAGCGGCGCTTCCGAAGAGCTTGAGATCAGGTTTTTCGGCTAATGAGCGAGCACATAACCGGGTCTGCGTGCCACCGGCATCAAGCCCGAAGACACAACTAACAGAAGGCATCTTAGGGTACAAGGGTTGTAGTGATTGAGTATAATGTGGGGAGTGAAAATGTGAATCGGTTGTTGCTCGTCGTGTAGCGGCCAAGCGGTTGATGGATGGCTACATGATGTCTGCGTATGGAATAATGATTATCTGTTCCGTTCCAAATCCAAGCTTCCAATGTCACCGGTGCAATGGCTGCATGAGCACCTCCCCAGGCCATAGTTGTTTCATGCCCTATGGAAGGCGTATCAAGGGACTCAAGGGTTTTGCTATTTGTTTTGCGGTGAATTGTGAACATACGCTTACTCTCGTGGACGCGCTCCCAAAGCCACTGGGTTTGATCATCCCCGAACCGTTGGGTCAACCGGTTTATTGCACGGTAAAGAGCGTCTTCTAAATCTCGGCCCGCAGACATCGTCCATTCGTGATAAATGGTTGCACCAATGCTCTGGTGGTCAAAACGATAGTCCCAGTTTATCAGGTAAGTAAGTGCCGAATTAACCTGAGTAGGAGCACCCGGGAGAACCTGTCGCGAGGAGTCTATTGGTAAGGAAGCGAGCATTGTGCTTAACGTATCTCTCACCCAGGTGCTTTGCGTATCGGTGACCCATGTATCTACATCGCTCCTCTTCGGATCAATACTTTTCAGATAGAGAGCTGTATGTCGAATTTGTGGATCGTTACCTATGACCAAACCTGAATCAATGGGAAACATAAATATTGGATCGCCAAGGACATCCCACGAACCGTCAGGAGACATAAGGATTCCACCACCCTGCCAAAGTTGAAATGTGGCGGGGGAAATATGAGGCAGAGAGAACCAGGTTTGTGCATCAGAAATAGCAGTGAATCCTGACCATTTCAACTCATGTAGTGCTCCAGGGGTGCTGAAAGTGCTATCTGTGCGCCGATGAATTACTATTTCCTCCCGAGTGGGAAAGGTCAGGTGCATTCTTTGATCGAGGCTGTCAAGAACAGGCCCGCTGGTTTTGGGAGAATTAATGAGTACCGACCAAGCATAATTCCGGGACTTGCCTGTGGGGAAGAAGGGGGTCCCGATGAGTGAAAGCCCCTCTAGTTCGGATTGCCCACGCACATTCAGTACAGCTTCTTGAAATACCGGTGGTACGGCATTGCCGAGCACATGGCGTTGATAGAGTAAAGAGCGTCCCGGAGTAGAAAAAATCCACGAACTGCTAAATTCAAATCCTTGCAGATGCAGCATGGAGCGTAGTTCGGCATCTCCACTACAAACTGATAACCCTAGCCCGCACACAGAGTCCGGGCTAGTGCTTATCCATGCAAGTAAGCGTTCAATTGCAAGCGTGTGCCAAGGCTCCCATGGTTCGGGAATAATGTCTTGTAAGAAAAATTCGTGCATATGGTCTGCATCCTTCCATGCAGCCTGTATCCCTGCCCCAAATGCGGCAATCAGGTCTTTTTCTTCTGTAGCTAGATTGTTAGAAGCCATTTGGGCAATCTCCGCCAAGCCCAGTTGCAGCACGAGCCTGTCTGCGTGCTTCCCCTTGGGTGCGTACCAGTCAGTGAGTTTGCCTAAGGCGGCTTGTCTCCAGAGCGCAATAGTCCAGCCATTCAGGCGTCCTTGGGCATAACCAAGCCCTGTTAATGCATCTGGCACGGAATTTGCCATTATTTCCACTGAATTGAATTCTCCCCATAGAATCTGCACGGGATCATCGAGGTCCTCTATAGTCACTTGCTTCGGGGGAGAAGATTGCCAGTTGTATGCCGTTCGCCATATTGAAATTCCGACGATAAGGCAGATGAATACTGTCAGAATTGCAGAACTCACTATCTTCATCGACAAATGTCTATCAGTCTGGAGATTGGATCCATTATTGTGTGCAGTTGTTGTACGCGATTCGTATTCTTGTTAGTCACGTAACCGCGGTGAGAAAATGAGGAAGTCCAGAACCACATATACAAAGGTACTGGTTGGTGTCATGGTGTTGGTAACGGGTATACTGCTGGGAATGCAGCTTGAGTCTGCTTTGTCGGATGATACGCGGGCCGCACTGCAGAAACTAGAAAATGCATTCCTGATCATCAATGAACGCTATGTGGAAGATGTAGATTCGGGTGCACTTGCTGAGCATGCATTGGAAGGTATGCTGGAAGAACTCGACCCACATTCGGTCTATATAGATGCTGAGACGATGCGTCGTGTTGAGGAAGACTTCAGCGGTGGTTTTGAGGGTATTGGGATTTCGTTTGAATTTATCGAGGGTGTCGAGGGACAGGACACACTAACAGTGCTTAGTGTGATTCCTGGAGGCCCCAGTGAAGAAGTGGGATTACATTCAGGGGATCGAATCGTAGAGGTGGACCAGCAAAGTGCACTTGGATTTGAGACCGTTGATGTTCAGCGTACACTCAAGGGACCAAGAGGAACGTCTGTTGATATTGTCGTTGTTCGCCCAGGATATACGAGGCCCATTGAATTTACTATCGTTCGGGATCGGATCCCGTTAAATGCGGTAGATGTAGCCTACATGATGGACGATGTGACTGGATTCATCAAGATAAACCGCTTCTCAGGCACCACTCATCAGGAATTTCGGCAGGCCGTTGATGAGCTTAAGGCCCAAAATATGAAGCGGTTGCTCTTGGATTTGCGTGGGAACTCGGGGGGGTACATGGAAATGGCAGTGCAACTCTCAGATGAATTCCTTCCGGATGATGCATTGATTGTATCCCAGCAAGGCCGTATTCGCGAAGCTAACCAGTCGTATGTTGGCAGCTCCAGAGGCTTACTCGAAGACTTACCAGTTATTGTACTTGTGAATGAAGCGTCCGCATCGGCAAGCGAAATTGTAGCTGGTGCACTACAGGATCATGATCGTGGACTTATTGTTGGGCGGCTCACTTTTGGGAAAGGTCTTGTACAGCAGCAACACGTGCTTCCTGACGGAAGTGCCATGCGTGTAACAATAGCGCGCTATTACACACCTTCCGGCCGTCTAATTCAAACCCCGTATGCTAATGGGGACCGGGAGGATTACATGAACTCCAAGCGTGAGCTGCACGCGAATACAGCATTGCTGAGCGCTCAGGAAATCATAGACAGTGTTCCAGACTCGCTACTCTACAAAACGGCTAACGGCCGAACAGTAATTGGGGGTGGTGGGATTTTGCCGGACTTCATCACAGATATTGATTCTGCATCAGTTTTTCTTCGCGAGGTATTAAGCCGAAATCTGGCTAATACTTATGCCCGTATGTGGTATGACCGTGAAGGCGAAGCACTTGTAGCAAGATGGGGGGGCGATCGGCGGGGGTTCTTCGATTCATTTGTCGTAGAAGGTTCTGAGTTTCAGAAATTCCTTGAGTATGCCCGTGTACGGGGCGTTCGCATTGGCGAAGAGGAAGGGACTTTCAGTAAATCAGAAATAGAAGCAGATCGGTCGTATCTTGAGGCTAGAATAAAAGCAAGGCTTGCCGTGCGTATCTTTGACTTGGAGGCGTTCTATCCGATCATGCATCCACAGGACAACACATTGCAGGCAGCACTTAAACTTTGGCCCGAAGCCGAGGCACTTGTCAATAATTGACTAAATGCTTCCTGGTTGCTCAACTTTCATATTTAAGTATTAAATTAGTCGCCTAACTCGGCGGGCTTATGTTACTCGACTACGAAAAACATTTTTACGACGCATTGCTTTTTAGTAGTATGCAGTGTATTGTATGGTCGTCGTTCAGGTTTCTTACTTCTCAATCCTAAAACTAATTTCCTCGGAGGACTAGTCAATGAAGCTTTTTGGAAACGTCTTGCTGTCACAGGATGCAGCTGCCACAGATGAAGGTATGATCAATGTTTTGGTGAATTATTTCAACCAAGGTGGAGAGTTCATGTGGCCGGTGCTGATTATTCTCATAATCGGTCTTGCCATTGCGTTTGAACGTGTTATCCAGTTAATCCTGGCTGATGTTAACACGCGCAAGTTTATCGTGCATGTTAAAGAAGCCTTGCAAGATGGTGGGGTGTCGGCCGCTGAAGAGATATGCGCAGCAACACGTGGCCCGGTAGCCTCAGTTTTTCAAGCCGGTCTGATGCGCTCTGAGGAGGGCATTGAAGCCGTGGAGAAGGCTGTGGTCGCCTATGGCTCTATCGAAATGAGTTTTCTGGAGCGCGGCCTTGTATGGTTATCGCTCTTCATTGCGTTGGCACCAATGTTTGGTTTCCTAGGCACTGTTATCGGTATGGTCGCAGCCTTTGATGCGATTGAAGCAGCTGGGGATATTTCTCCGAGCCTTGTGGCGCGAGGAATCAAAATTGCCCTTCTAACAACTGTGTTCGGGCTGATCGTTGCGATTATTCTGCAGTTCTTCTATAATTATGCCGTGTCAAAAATTGACCGGATCGTTGTAGAGATGGAGGAGGCTTCGATCGAACTGATCGATTCCCTTGTCATGAAGGAGTCTGGGTCCTCTGCTTAGGCGGAACCCTGACAGTACGCTAACCGGGGTGTTCGCGCACCTCACAGATAGACAAAGTCATTATGTCTGTTCTAAACATTGCCCTTTATGTGGTCTTTGCATTAATGGGGCTTGGCCTTTTGGTAATGCTGGCTTCCGGTGTGCGCAGTTTGATGTTCGGCAAGGTAAAGATGATCTCAGTTGCACTCGTAGCGGTTCCATTCCTGCTGTTTATAGTTCTGCGCCTTACGCTGCCTACGTGGACTGATGCTGGCATCATGACCATTATGTTCTCTCTTGGTCTGACACTGGTTGCACTTTTGGTGTCAGGTATCAAGAATCTCATTTCCTGATCTAAAAACTTGCATCGTAATGGGTGTTCTTGCTAAGAAAAAGAAGCGTGCGGGTGCGGAGATTCCGACATCCTCAATGGCGGATATTGCATTTCTGCTTCTGATTTTTTTCCTGGTCACGACCACGATTGACGTAGATACCGGGATTGGTATGACCTTGCCGCCGGAGCCGGATGACACAACGCCTCCGCCTCCGGTTGCTGATCGTAACATGCTCAAAATTCTGATCAATGCACAGGGGCAGGTTCTCTTGGAGGACTTGCCGTCTTCCGTTGCTCTGATCCGTAACGAAGTCATGACCCACGTTCAGAATAACGGTGCAGACTCGCGGTATTCTGATTCCCCGGGCAAGGCTGTGGTATCCATCAAGACGGACCGTTTAACACCCTACAACCTTTATATCCAAACGCTGGATGAGGTGTGGATGGCCTACTTCGAAATATGGGATACGGAAGCTCGTTCCATGGGGTTCGCCAATTATGTGGAATATCGCGCCGCGTTGGAGGATCCCACTGCGAACGAGGTCCGGGATAAATGGCCGGCCCAGGTTTCATTAGCAGAACCTGACCCAGGTAACTGAATCTGAAAAAGAATCAATGGCCCACTTTACAAAAAAGTCCAAGGCTAAGCCGGAAATATCTACGGCATCACTGCCGGACATCATTTTTATGCTTCTGATCTTCTTCATGGTTACGACCGTGTTGCGGGAGCAGGAGGTGCAGGTTCGGACGATCCTGCCCCAGGCTGAAGCACTTACAAAAATCGAGCAAAAGCGGTATGTATCCTATGTTTGGATGGGCCCGGAGAAATTGCGGGGTAATGCCATAGGAGATACCAAAGTGCAGATTGATGATGCTGTTATTGAAGATTTGACCAATATTCGGTCAATCATGTATAGGAAGCTTACCGAACAGCCGAGATTGATTGTATCTCTCCGGGTGGATGAAGAATCGGAAATGGGAGTCGTCACTGACGTCCAAGGTGAGCTTCGAAAAGCGGGCACGCTTCGAATCAGTTATTCATCTAGGCGGGATATTTCCAATATGTGAGCGGTCCACCCGCGGGCATTGGTTGCAGACAGGCCTGATGGGCGGTCTGGCTTAGTTTTTGGATAGCGTCCAGACTTTTCCCTCCTGATTTTGCAGGTTCGGTGGTTTGCGGCTCCGCATCCGTTTGAGTGGGAGCCGAATTGTTGTGTTCAAGCGCCGTATACTGTTGTCTGGATACCAAGTTATGGTATCGGCCAGAGCTTAACTGAAGCAGCCTGAAAGTTTTTTGCTGCGTGGATACCCCGAGGGAGCCGATACTACAGCGATTGCGAATGGATTGTTAGTACAAGCGTATCCCTTCACCGGAAGCTGGATTTATTTGTAAACCTGCTCCCCTCTCGTCCAAATAAAGACGACAGAAATGAGCAAACGCAAATACTTATTTTCACCGGTCTTGCTGGTTGTACTGGGACTTGGTTCAGTACTCGAGGCGCGTGCGCAGGTTGGAACGTGCACTTCGCCGCTAGCCTGAATTCCCGCGTTCATTTTCTCATGTGAGGATTATGGTCGTTTAGAGAACTGTACTCGTAGGGTTTTGTTGTCAAGCCAGGGGATTTTCTGGTGTAATTCGGGGTATCCGGCAGCGACCAGGTAGTTATCTTTGGCGCGTGCACGCAACTGGACGAGGATTTCATTCTGGGTAATGGTGACCTTTCCGGTGTGTCGCATCAGGTCACGGTAGAGAGTCCGCGCCTCGGCTTTTTCATAGCCTTGTCCGACGCGCACGCCCATGAGTCGAGAATACGCTGGCCATAACGGTCAACTGCACATCAACGTTGATGCGCATAGGAACGGCCGAGCTCAACGCATCCATGTGAAAGAAGTCAATGGCATCGCTGATGACATTTTCGATGACCATACGCCGGGCATACCGGTCAATCAGTTGCCGGGGCGTGCGTTTCATCTGATTGGTAATCAAAACCGTTGGCTTGTCATGTCCTAAGTTTTTGACAAGCAGTTGCCGAATGGGCTTGGGATAAGCACGCAGTTTGACGGTTTCATCCACGACGCTTGGGGTCCGATACGCACGCCCAATGTTGGAGAGTCGGATTTTCTTCCAGGCCGACTTATCCAGGGAATGAATGCGCCGGATCAAGGAAGCGTGGCGGCGGCGCAGCGTGATAAAGTCAATGCCGAGCGCATCCAGTTCTGCCAAGTTGGCATAGACCGTAAACCGACTGTCAAAGACCAGTTCACCGGGGAGCTTCCCCGTTCGGGCTTTCCAATCTCTGACAAACTCCAGAATGGCATCATTCTGGGTTTCTTTTCGGATCGTCGAATCCGCGTAACAGAAGACATGTGCTTCGGCATCGCGGGCTAACAGGGTCAGGATCCCGCGTTGGCGTCGGCTTCGCTTGGAGACAAAGTGTTTCTGCAAAAGGGCCTGATGCTCATGATAGGGGATGGTATGGAAATCCAGGTCCACGGAGGCGCCCGTTCCCCCCACCTTGGCCAGCTGTGCAGCGGCATGATACCACCGGTGCATCAAGGGTCCCGAAAAGGTCGAATCCACCTGGATGGAGTACTCCGTCAGGGTCGTGCGTTTGGGGATGACATTGAGACCGGTAAACAATGCGAGGCCCTGATCCAACGTTTCGGCCATGACCTGGGAGGGCCGTCCGATCCCGGCGAGCTTCAGGGCCAAGAGCGAACGAACCGCACAACCGGCCGGGATCATACGGGTACCCGGCATCTTGACGTGATCCAGAATTTCGTCAAGACCTATTCGCGCTAGATCAAAGGCGAATAAAAACAATCCTGCAAAATCAGTCGAAAAGGACCGCGGACTGAGATCAAGCTTTTTGCGGTTTGCGTTGAGGGTTCGCGGAGCAGGCCGCTGGGCGGATCGGCGGGGCAGGCGCTTGATGTTTTCCTGGTTGAAGATCTTATGGATGTAGCCTACACTGGCCGGCATGTTTTCCTTTTTCAGTGCCTCCTGAATTTGATAGAGGGTTAAGCCCTGTTGTTTTCGGAGGGCAAGAATCCGGGCACGTTTGGGATCAGTCGGCTTAGCGCGGGGTTCGGATTTTTTTAATTGGGGCCAAAAGAAGTCTGCGGAGGGATTTTTATTGAAGCGTGTGAGGAGGTTACGGAAGGAGCCGGGGGCATAGCCGCCGCGCTCGGCGGCTTCTTCAATCGTGCATTCTTCGTGGAGGTAGGCTCGGAGGGCTTCATACTGACGCATGGGGAGGCCATCGGGCAGCGCAAAGAAATCGGAGCGTCGGTTCATTGTATATCGTGAACTATGAAATAATAGCCAATATAATAACAATAAAATTATAAAACAAACGACCGAACTCGAATATATTAAAAGACCCAGTAAAATCAACGAAATAGCGGACGAAATGCCCAATTCAGAGGCTATGAGCAGGGATTGAGCTGGGATAGCTCGGCGGCAACACCAGGACAGGATACGATGTTATAATATTGGAATACTGTTCGCAAGTTCATGAAAAATATGAATATAGGTGCAAAAAAGCCATTTTCAGGTCCTATTCATAGGATTTTCCGTGAAAACACGCTTGGCTAAAACTCCCCGGGAATTCAGGCTAGTCCTCTACGCTGTGTACGAACGGCTTTTGGGGATTGAAAGGATAGGATTGGGATGATGACGGGCATCATGCGACTAAATCTGGGTCGAATCGCTTATTTGGGATTTTGCACAACTCAGGGAGCCGATGTCGACCTGCATCACGTAGCACTCCCTGCGAGTTTTTCCTTAACCAGTGCCTTAACCTGCCTAGGGTCAGCTTTTCCATTGGTCCGTCTCATAACCTGTCCCACGAAGAAGCCAAGCAGACCAGTTTTTCCCGCAATGTAAGCCTGAACACGGTCTTCATGGTCGCTCAATACGTTTCCAATAATGTCTCTGAGAACCTCGGAGTCACTTACGGTCGAGGCCTGCACACTGGTCAGAAGTTTTGTCGGTGTTCGCTCGCTCGCCAACATGAGCTTTAGCACAGCTCGAGCTTCGTGAGTGCTTGCTTTCCCGTTATCTGCTAACCGAATCAGTTCTGCAAACTCAGAGGGGCCAAATGGCAAACTTGATAGAGGCGCTCCTTTCAGTGCAGGCAAAAGCTGGTTCGCCATCCAGTTCCCAACCGATACTCGTGAAACGTACTCTGAGGCGGCTTCAAGGAACTCCGGTGCTGCAGGTATACCATAAATAGCCAAGCCTGTCGCGGCATTCAATCCACTTTGGTTCAACCAATGCTCTTCATCAGCACTTAGAGGGCGTTGTTTGCTTTTGGGTTTGCTCTTCGCAGGAGTAGACGTTTTGGGTCGCGGTTTTGATCGGGAATCGCGAGTAGGCACAACTCCGTCGGGACGCCCAACATTTACCTTAAACTCAAGGGGTTCAGGTTGACCTATAATAGCTTGGCGAAGAGTAACAATGCAATTAAATACAGGGGGGTGGCTGTTTATAAGCTCTGGATCACGCCAGTAGAACCCCAGTCTGGTAAACTGATATCTCTGTTCTGGTGGGTCGTCAGCAATACTTGGCTCAATACGTGCCTCCTTGTGCTCAATAAGGGATGAGGGATTAAGGGCTTCTAAAAAATCATCTCCCGGTACAGGTTGAGCAAATAATCGGTCGTATGCTCGGACTATAACCGGTAGCGACCGCTTTGCACCCACCCAATGAATAGTACCCTTGGGTTTGAGCGCAGTGTTGGATCCACTTCGTGTTCCTTCGATCCATTCACAATGCAACCGAACCAGATTGCCCCTCTCATCTTTCTCGACATGGTTACAGCGGATGATGTAAGCATGTCGTAAGCGCACTATTCCTCCAGGCGTCAGTCTACGGAATCCCTTTGGAGGATCTTCGGAAAAATCACTCCTCTCAATCAGCAACTCCTTGGAAAATGGGACTGAGCGAACGCCATCACGCGGGACGTCGTGAGGCCAGTAGGGCGCAGAGATGATCTCTTCGTGATCCTCTGGCCAATTTGTAAGTGTTATCGGCAAAGGATCCTGCACACAGAGCACACGTGGCGCACGATGATTCAGGTCATCCCTGACGCAGTGTTCCAGTAATCCGGGATCGTGAATGCTGTCGACCTTGGTAGTTCCAATAGAATTACAGAAAGTCTTGATTGCCCGTGGACGCACGCCACGGCGCCTGAGGCCGGCGAGAGTTGGCATCCGTGGATCATCCCAACCGTCCACGATGCCTTCCTGCACCAAGTGAAGTAGTTTCCGCTTGGATGTGATCGTGTATTCAAGATTTAATCTTGCAAACTCGTACTGGTGTGGGCGGGGGGCAATTTCGAGTGCGTCAAGATACCAGTCATATAAGACTCGGTTAGTAGCGAATTCGAGTGTACAGATTGAATGTGTTACGCCCTCTATGGCATCAGATTGCCCATGTGCCCAATCATAAAAGGGGTAGATACACCATGCATCTCCTTGACGATAGTGCGTGGCATGGCGAATCCGATACATGAGTGGATCCCGCATCTTCATGTTTGGATGTCCCATGTCAATCTTGGCCCTAAGCACCCGTGATCCATCTGCAAACATACCCGCGCGCATAGCCTTGAATAGTTCAAGATTCTCCTCCGGTGCTCGGTTACGGTAGGGACTTTCTGTGCCTGGGGTTGTAACCGTACCCCGCATACCCCGAATTACGTCCTCAGGGGAATCGTCAACGTAGGCTAGCCCCTTCAGGATGAGCTTGCACGCCCAATCGAACAGTGTTTCGAAGTAGTCCGAAGCATAGTATTCATGCTCACCCCAGGCAAACCCCATCCATTGTAGATCACGCTTGATGGTATCTACGTATCTCTGATCTTCCGTGGCAGGGTTGGTATCATCAAAACGAAGGTGGCATTGCCCCTGATACTCGGCTGCCAACCCAAAATTGAGCGTGCTGCTTTTGGCGTGACCAATATGCGGAAACCCATTGGGCTCCGGCGGAAATCGAACAATCACACGTTCGACAGTTCCAGATGCGAGATCTCGATCAATAATGGTTCTAATAAAATCAGCCGCAGCTGGTTGCCGTGCCATTAGATTTATTGGTCAGGATGATCCTTCAACGTTCAGATCGGTTTTTGAATCCATATTGCGATAGATACGAACCAGTTCATGTGCCGCATCGGTCACTGTACGCTTCCCTCCGGTGACTTGCTGCTGAAGTTTTTCTACCGCCTCATCAATGATTTTGGATTCGCCAAATTCAGACAAAAGGAGTGTCTTCGCGGTTTCGAGCATTGCAGTTTTATTTTGCGTATTACGCTGCGTCTCGAAATATCCATCTTCACGCGTTGCGCGCTCGACATCCCTTATAGCTTCCCAGATTGTAGGAATCCCTGTGTTTTCGAGTGCACTAACCGCCATAACCTTGACGGCCCGGGAACGTCCAGGATATAAATGCAATGCGCGCCTGTATGCATTGGCAGTAAGGCGTGCTTGGTCTATCATGATCCCATCTGCTTTCGAGACTGCTATCAGGTCTGCGATTTCCAGGATACCCCGTTTGATTCCCTGTAATTCATCGCCAGCGTTCGGCAATACCATAAGGAGAACTATGTCGACGATTTGACGCACGAGGGTATCTCCCTGACCCGTACCGACGGTTTCGGTCAGGATTACGTTATATCCTGCGGCCTCACACAGGAGCATTGCACGACGCGTAGTATTAGCAATGCCGCCGGGGACGTTTCCTGAGGGGGATGGACGAATGAATGCGTTCGCGTGTTTTGCAAGCTGGGGCATGCGCGTTTTGTCCCCCATAATGCTTCCGCCCGTGTGGGGGCTTGAGGGATCCACGGAGAGCACGGCTACGCGGTAACCCGACTGTACAAGGTGCATCCCCAGTGTCTCAATCAATGTACTTTTTCCCACACCTGGAGCACCAGTAACGGCCACACGCAGAGCTTTACCAGTCTTGGGAAGGACTCCATTAAGCAGATGCTCGGCATCATTGATATCAGCGAGCCGTGTACTCTCTACAAGCGTAATCCCGCGGCTTAGACTGCTGCGATCGCCTGAGAGGATGTTTTGCACATCAGGAACTCTGCTCATGAATGGTCCAGAAGGTCGTGCAGAATAGATATGGCCGCTTCGGCGATTACTGTACCAGGCCCGAAAACAGATTTAACCCCTGCGTCATAGAGCAATGAATAATCCTCTGATGGAATTATACCACCTACAACAACTAATATGTCTTCCCGCTGATCGCGGGATAAGGCTTTCGTGAGCTCCGGCACTAAGGTTCGATGGGCACCGGCAAGGCTTGAGATGCCTACTATGTGGACATCATTTTCTAGGGCCTGACGGGCAACCTCTTCCGGAGACTGGAATAATGGACCTACATCAACATCAAATCCTAGGTCGGCAAATGCTGTTGCAATCACGCGTGCCCCGCGATCATGGCCATCCAGTCCAAGTTTGGCTACCAGAATCCGAGGGCGGCGTCCGGTTTGGTGCGCAAATTTGTCTGAGAGCAACCGCGCACGATGTGTAGGTTTGTCTGTTTGCATGACAGCAGAGTAAATACCGGTTGCGGTTTCGTTGCGAGCAGTATGGCGGCCAAATACGGTCTCCAATGCACTGGTGATCTCACCCAGTGTTGCACGTGCACGCGTGGCTTCTAGTGCAACGTCCAAGAGATTTGATCCTTCCTGTGTCGCCGTGCGCAGGCTTGCCAAGGAGCTTTTTACCCGGCGGTCATCACGCGATTTTTTGAGCTCATCGAGTCGGGCTGATTGATTCGAGAGTACCTTTTCGTTGTTTACTCTAAGGAGCGGTATTTTGCTCGCAGAATCTGAACGGAAGGCATTGACTCCCACAATAATCTCTTCGCCTTTATCTATTCGTGCCTGCCTGATGGCGGCGGCTTGTTCGATTCGCATCTTTGGCAGGCCATTCGCTATGGCTTTGGTCATTCCTCCCATTGATTCAATTTCCTGGATATGCTTCCACACCTTGTTTATTAAAGAATGTGTCAGGTGCTCAACCAGATAGGAACCACCCCATGGATCAATAGCATGAGTCAATTTCGACTCTTCCCGAAGTACGAGTTGGGTATTACGGGCAATTCTGGCGGCATTGGCAGACGGAAGCGCAAGTGCTTCATCCAACGCGTTGGTATGCAGGGACTGCGTCTGTCCACAAACGGCAGACAATGCTTCTAGCGTCGTCCGGGCTACATTATTGTAGGGCTTCTGTGCAGTTAGACTGTAGCCTGACGTTTGGCAATGCATGCGCAGGGCCATAGACTTGGGGTTCTTGGGAGCAAATGGCTTTATGAGCCGGGCCCAGAGCAGCCGGGCCGCCCTGAGCTTGGCAATTTCGACCAGATGATCCATGCCAATCCCGAAGAAAAATGAAAGCCTCGGTGCAAAGGTATCGATATCTAGACCCCGGCTTAGGCCGGTACGTACATATTCCAGCCCATTGGCGAGCGTATATGCAAGCTCTAGATCAGCGGGAGCGCCTGCCTCGTGCATGTGATAACCGCTGACTGATACAGTATTGAACCGAGGCATATTGTGGGCACACCATTCAATGATATCCCCTGTAATGCGCATCGATGGGGTAGGGGGATAGATATATGTATTACGCACCATGAACTCTTTCAGAATATCATTCTGAATGGTACCACTGAGTTGCTGAGGGCTTACCCCGGACGTCTCTGCTGCTACGATAAAGAATGCCATGACCGGGAGAACAGCTCCGTTCATGGTCATGGACACACTCATCCTCGAGAGGGGAATACCCGCGAAAAGCACTTTCATATCCTCTACGCTGTCAATCGCAACGCCAGCCTGTCCTACATCCCCACGAGCTATTGGATGATCCGAGTCATAACCTCTATGTGTTGGAAGATCGAAAGCCACTGATAGTCCACGTTGTCCGGCTTCGAGTGCCTTTCTGTAGAATGCGTTTGAGTCTTCTGCAGTGGAGAATCCAGCATATTGCCTGATCGTCCACGGCCGGCCGGCATACATTGATGCATAAGGTCCACGCAGGAATGGCGGCAGACCTGCAGCATAATCGAGGTGATCACATGCATCAAGATCAGCAGCATCGCAAGTACGAGTTCCGTCTTGATCCTTGCGATCAATTGCAACGGAGACACCGGATCTCCTGTACGGAATGGAAGAAAAATCAGGCCGCATCACTGCTAAATAGTCGTAATAATTGATCCGCCGATAGATGTAGTGGATCGCCGGAGGTGAGCGAAACCTGTTCACCTCGGGTATTTTGAGCCGTGAATCCCGTTGGAGTTTTTGTTATCACCACGTTCGCGGGTCCATTTTGAGTATCACAGGCACATAAACTCAAAAGGCGGCGAAGCCATGGATCGTGTTCGCCCTGAACCTCAACACGTGGTTTTGTCGTGAGCGTTTTTGCACGCAGTCGTATGGATTCCAAGGGAGTAACAAGACTATTGGTGGGGAGCGCAACCTCGGGTATTTCAGGGGAGAGGTATGTATTAACTCCTACAATTACATCGGCTCCTGAAAGCACAGCAGCACTTCGCTGATTGCTTGCGTGCTGGATTTTCTTTTCTATCCAATGCCATGATTGATCCAATCCTCCTGTTTTTTCGATCTGTTGGAAGAATTGCCATGTAGCAGCTCCGAGAGCATCGGTCAGATGCTCTATCATCCAGGCTCCTGCAGCAGCGTCTGCGGCAACTCCGAGCCGCCCCTCATAGCGCATAAGCTGCTGTATTTGGAGCCCCAAATCCATGTTGGGGGCTGCGATTACATTGCAGCCTCCTAGTATGGCGGCAACACACTGCAGTGCCTGTCGAATTAGGTGTGTTTCCGGATCCAGAGCTGATTCGTAGCGTCGGCTGGGAACTCCGATTATATTTACTTCCCGCTGTTGGACTTTATATGCATGAAGAACCTCGGAGGCGCCCAGGCGCAATGCACGAAGACGGGCAATATCTAAGAGATAACGCTCACCAATAGGCACACTGAAGTACAGGTGTTCAGTTGCAAAGCCGGGGCCTGTTATTGCCAAAAGATCTGACAGGTGTGCCAGTGCACAAGCCAGCTCCTGAACATAGGTAGCACCTTGTTCATGCCAGGGTTCAAGGTCAATACGCAGCGTCCATAGCCGAGTATCTTTTGCCATGTCCATGGCCTGACAGGCTGAGTACTCAGGAGAGATATCAACAGCACCACGAAGCTCCTCTGGAGCATATCCTCTACTAGCTGCACGTGCGCGAAGGGTTTCGAGCAACGCGGGGGTTGCTCCCCTGCCATGAAAAAAAAGCGGGAGCGTGCCGATAGGTAAATCTTCCGATAGTTTGACGTTTTCTTCTAAGATGTTGAATCCCAGAGCCTCAGCACCTGCAAGTTGTGCGCGCGCCGCATCCTTCATCTCCACATCTGCACGAATAAGCCATTTACTGTGATTAAAAACGTGCTTTGGTGGATACTTGCTGCGTCGATAGTAAGGGCGAACTGTTATCCCTTCGATGGGATGCCAGTTCAGATCCTCCGAGATCAGTTTTTCCCAATCCTCATCGATAATCGATGGGAAGTGGCTAAGCAAGTCCAAGGGTTCTCTCATTGCAAATGCATTACAATATGCCTCGTAGATGCCTGACTAGATCGAAGACGGCAATTCCGTACGCTACTGCTACGTTCATGGACTGTTTTGCACCGTACTGTTGAATCTCCAACGCATAGTCCGCTTTGGCTATAAGACCCTCACCAACGCCTGAGAGTTCATTACCCACCACCAGGCAAAGAGGAAATTCTGCCCGGGTAATGGCGGTCGTCGGTATCGGAGTGTCGGTAAGCTCCAGGGCGGCAACCGTATATCCCAATTCGCGTAAGTTATTGATTGAGTTTACGGCGTTTGGTTTGTATTCCCATGGTACAGTATCCTGAGCACCTAATGCAGTCTTGTGCATCTGGGGATTTTCTGGGGTTGCTGTAATTCCAGTGAGTATTATACGTTCAATGAGGGCAGCATCGGAAGTGCGAAAAATGGATCCCACATTATGCACCGAACGCACGTTATCCAGTACAACGGTGATCGGGTGGCGAGGGACCAATCGAATGGTACTGGCAGATGCCCGACTAATTTCCTCATGACGAAGCTTTCGCATCTGAGTTTAAGTGATTATAGCCATTGACGGTCCAGCAGCGTCTGGCAAGAGCAGCACTGCGCGCGGCGTTGCCGCAGCTGCGGGATTTGTATTTATGGACTCTGGTCTTATCTATAGGGGCGTGGCATTGGGGTTCCTGGAAGCTGGACTGGAAAGTACCGCAGACGATGCTGAGATCAGCTTGCAGCGATTCCAGATCGAGATCACCTGTATTGACCGTCACATGCATGTGCACATAGATGGAGTAGATGTAACGACAGGATTGCATACTCCCCAAATTACTGAAATGGCCAGTCAGGTTGCTACGCTCCCAAGTGTTCGGAAGCGACTTTTCGGTCTTCAGCGTAGGTTCGGTGACCGTTATGGTGCTAACCCCGGTATTGTGGTAGTAGGTCGTGATATGGGCACGGTGGTATTTCCGCATGCTGATTTGAAGTTCTTTATAACTGCCTCACTTGAGGTGCGGTCACAGCGTCGGCTCACTGAGTTCCATCAGGTGGGAGAAACCCCCTCGTTTGAATCTGTGCTTGGGGCGATAGCTGAACGGGACCGCCAGGATTCAGAACGAAAGATTGCTCCACTGAAAAGAGCCTTGGACGCAGTTTTGATTGAGACGGACAAGTTAACGCTTGCAGAGCAGATTGACATAATATTCAGGCAGGTTATAGAACAATCAGCTTTGAAGAGGGTTTGAGCCTCGCTTGTATGGTACGCGTGTACGTCTGGTGCCTGGTTTCCTGCACGTTGTGCCCACTCAAAATTTTAAACCTCCGTCCGGTGTCTGCTGCAGGGAAGCCGCAGAGCATATCTAACATCGGGCATAGGCACACTTGGTGCACACAATATGTCTGAACAACAATTAGCAGCAACTCCACCCACAGAACTAGACGAGAACCTTGCCCCAGACTCCGTTGTCTCTGAAACTGATACCCCTGAGGTAACCCAAGATATTCCTGCTGATCCACCGAGCTCTGAAGCCGATCAAGCCCCGGAAGAAGTGACAACGGAACCGGAGGCGGAAGCAGCTGAGGTGAGCGAGACCAGTCCTGCTGATCCATCAAATTCTGAAGCCGATCAAGCCCCGGAAGCAGCGACAACTGAACCGGAGGCGGAAGCAGCTGAGGTGAGTGAGAGCAGCCCTACTGATCCATCAAACGCTGAATCCGATCAAGCCCCGGAAGCACCAACAACTGAACCGGAGGCGGAAGTAGCTGAGGTGAGCGAGAGCAGCCCTACTGATCCATCAAATTCTGAAGCCGATCAAGCCCCGGAAGCAAAGACAATTGAACCGGGGGCGAAAGCATCTGAGGTGCGCGAGAGCAGCCCTACTGATCCATCAAACGCTGAATCCGATCAAGCCCCGGAAGCAAAGACAATTGAACCGGAGGCGGAAGCATCTGAGACGGGCGAGATCAGCCCTGCTGATCCATCAAATTCTGAAGCCGATCAAGTCCCGGAAGCAGCAACAGCCGAACCGGAGGCATCTCAACCAGAAGATGAACTACAGGCGCCTGCAGACCTCGAAGATTCCGGCGAAGAGGTGGAGCGAATCGGATACACCGGTGATATCCTGGGAGAGACCATTGCGCTTTCTGAGCTGAATGAACAACAGGAGGCGAGTGAAGCAGAGCAGATGCGGACCGAGGAGCTGACACAGCTCATTGATGCCTCCCTACACGAGGTTCTAAAAGATGAGATTATCACCGGGCATATTATTTCAGTCAGTGATAAGGATGTCGTTATTGATATCGGATTTAAGAGTGACGGCATCATCTCTAGGAATGAATTCGAAGGCGAAGTCAATCCGGGAGATACCCTCGAAGTGTATGTCGAAAGGCTCGAAAATTACCATGGTCAGCTCCAACTCAGCAAAGAGAGAGCAGAAAAAGTTCGTCGTTGGGAACGAATTGAACATGCATTCGAGAATGGAACAGTATTGGAGGGAACGATAATCCGTCGTATCAAGGGAGGAATGATTGTAGATCTCATTGACGGCTTGGAGGCATTTTTACCAGGATCCCAAATCGATATGAGACCTGTACGTGATTTTGATGCCTATCTCGACCGAAGAATGGAATTCAAGATTGTCAAGATCAATGCAGACAATGAGAACGTAGTTGTTTCACATAAAGCGCTCATTGAACGCGACCTTGCCTCACAGCGTGAGAGTATTCTTTCCACTATGGAAACCGGACAGGTCCTGGAGGGAATAGCCAAGAACATCACGGACTTTGGCGTATTTGTTGATCTGGGTGGTGTGGATGGTCTGCTCCATATAACAGATCTCACCTGGGGACGGGTATCCCATCCGACAGAGGTGGTTTCTCTTGATGAAAATCTGAAGGTTGTTGTGCTTGACTATGACAAGGAGCGTCAGCGCATTTCGCTGGGACTGAAACAGCTCCAGCCACATCCCTGGGAAAATATTGAAGAGCGGTACAAACCAGGGGATGTCGTGGAAGGTAAGGTGGTTTCCATAACAGACTACGGTGCCTTCCTTGAGATAGAGCAGGGCATCGAGGGCCTCGTGCATGTTTCAGAAATGAGTTGGACAGGCCACATCCGCCATCCATCGCAACGTGTTTCACTCGGTCAGATCGTAAAAGTATCAGTGCTGAGTATTGATCATAGCACGAAAAAGATCTCTCTCGGCATGAAGCAATTCGAGACAAACCCATGGGAGGGCATTGCGATGCGCTATCCTCCAGGTACGGTGCTTCGTGGTCACGTGCGGAATATCACCCATTTTGGCGTTTTTGTTGAGATCGAACCGGGAATTGATGGCCTGGTGCACATATCCGATCTGTCCTGGACCAAAACGATTCGCCACCCCAGCGAGCTCGTTAAGAAAAGACAGGAAATATCGGTCGTTGTGCTTGACGTTGATGAGAAACGTCAGCGGATTGCGCTCGGTCACAAACAGATTGAAACGAACCCGTGGACAAACCTCGCAACGGTCTATGAGTCAGGCACAGATCATAATGCTAAAATTGTGCGGGTTGAGCGCAAAGGGTTGACGGTAGAATTACCCCTTGAGGTTGAGGCTTTCGTACCCATTCGTGAGCTCAAGAACAAGTCCAACACGGGCTTCCCTCCGTACCAAGAGGGAGATGAACTCGAACTGCGGGTGATCCGGCTGGATGCGAACCAGAAAGAGATCGTGATGAGTGAAACCGCCAAGCAGCGGCAGGAAAAGGCTCAAGTCCAGCAGAGTGAACGCGATGCTAAGCGCGTAGTACGCCGTGAAGAGGAGAAAGCTGTTCGTCAGCACACCACGCGTGAGCAGGCTACAAGTGGCCCAACTACAATTGGAGAGTTAAGTGGGCTTGAGTCGCTCAAAAAGCTTGGAGACGAACAAGCTAACGCCTCCCAAGCTGAGGAGTAAAAAATGGGAATTATATACGATAGTACCCATGAAATTTCCCAGATTATCCCCAAAATACCAACTTTTTCCTTACTTTTATGGAACTTTCCATACGCTTATGGGTACTATACTGTACGATAATCACACAGTAGCATGAGTAAGCACAGAACGGGGCCAGGCAAATCTTATCGCAAGGGTATCTCGTGGATGGAGATACTGAAAATGTTTCCTGACGATGCAACCGCTGAAGCGTGGTTTGCACAGAAACGCTGGGGCAATGAGCCTGCGTGTCCGCATTGTGGGTCGGTAAATGTGCAGTCCGGCGCGAAGCATCCAACAATGCCTTACAGGTGCCGAGATTGCCGTAAGCGGTTTAGTGTACGTGTTGGAACGGTTATGCAGGGATCGAATCTGAGTTATCAGATATGGGCCGTGGCAATCTATGTGATGAGTACAGGCATCAAGGGCGTGTCCAGTATGAAGTTGCACCGTGACTTGAACATTACGCAGAAAGCCGCTTGGCACTTAGCCCACCGTATCCGCAAGACGTGGGATGTGGAGCTTGAACAATTCCCGGGACCGGTCGAAGTGGATGAATCGTTCTTTGGAGGCAAGGAACATAACAAGCACGCCGATAAGAAGCTCAACGCCGGCAGGGGCCCCGTAGGCAAGACGGCCGTAGTAGGTATCAAAGATCGCTCTACCCTGCAGGTACAGGCAAAGGTCGTATCAGATACTACCGCAGATACGCTCACAGGCTTCGTATACAGCACTTCGCGGCAGGAGGCGCAAACCTATACCGATGACGCAAAAGCGTACCAGGCGTTGAAGAGAGCCGCACACGCAACCGTTAAGCACTCCGTCAAGCAATACGTGGATGGTCAGGCGCACATCAACGGCATGGAGTCGTTCTGGGCGCTCTTGAAACGTGGCTATTATGGCACCTATCACAAAATGTCACCCGAGCATCTACAGCGCTACGTAGATGAGTTCGTGGGGCGCCACAATGTACGCAGACTCGATACCGTTACGCAGATGGAAAAAGCAGCTGAGGGGTTTGTGGGGAAACGGCTCACGTACAATATGCTCACTCGGAAAATTGGTAACGTCGCAAGAACATGATGGAAACCAACGCACTATATTATGGGGACTGCTTGGACTGGATGAATAAATGGGATGACCAGTCCGTAGACTTGATCTACTTGGATCCCCCATTTAACTCAAAGGCAAACTATAATCAGTTGTTTCACAAGGATGGTGGAGGTGATGCACAATACCGAGCCTTTACGGATATGTGGTCCTGGGATGAAGCAGCTGCGGATAGATTGTACATGTATCAAAATGCGGTGGGGAGAAAGGCACACAACGCGATTATGGGCTTAAATCGAATACTTCGTCCGAGCGGAATGCTCTCCTATCTGACTTATATGGCAGAGCGACTAGAGGTGATGGATCGATTGTTGAAAGATACTGGAAGCATCTATTTGCACTGTGATCCAACGGCGAGCCATTACCTTAAAGTACTAATGGATGCCATATTCGCAAAAAAAAGGGGGGGGGATTTAGAAATGAGATTGTCTGGAAGCGAAAGCAGGAGAAACACAATCTAGCAAAAAAAACAATGGGATCTGCCCACGACATTATTTTGTGGTATGGTGATCCAGAAAAGGCGGTGTACCGCAAGCAATACACCGCCTATGACAAAGATTATATTAACAAGGAGTACAAGCACAAGGATCACCGTGGTCGTTATGCAACCTTCCCATGTACCAACAAGGCCGGCGGAAATTTGCCATACACATTCAGGGGGGTTACAGAAGCGTGGCGTTTTAATGAGGAAGAAATGCAACGCAGGTGGGATAATGGTTTATTGACCCAAGCACGAGAAGGTGGCCCATTCCGTTATAAGAAATATCTCTCTGATGCTATGGGGGTCCCATTAGAAGATATTTGGACAGATTTGCGCGCAGTTCGGGGGAAGGAAAGCCTTGATTACGACACTCAAAAGCCAGATCTTTTGTTGGAACGCATCATCAAGGCTTCAAGTGACGAAGGAGATATTGTTCTTGACCCATTCTGCGGTTGCGGAACGACTGTTGCTGCTGCGAGAAGACTTAATCGTCAATTCGTAGGAATTGATATATCCTCTTTCGCGATTGATGTGGTAGTGGACAGAAAGTTGAAAGACAAAACGGTTCCTGCCTATGGTATCCCACAGTCTTTACGTGCTGCCGAGAAAATGGCAAAAGAGTCCCCATTTTATTTTGAATCATGGGCTATAACACGTCTACCTGGATTTGCACCCAACACCAGACAGGTGGCTGACGGAGGAGTAGATGGGCGTGCAACTATCACACGTAAGCCAGATAACTGGGATACGAAACTGGCGCTTGCTCAGGTAAAAGGAGGCAAGTTCAATCTAAGCGGATTACGCGACTTTATGGGTGTCATGGGGCGAGATGACGCAGCATTAGGTTGCTACGTGACACTCAAACCGGTTAATTCAACCGAAGCAAAAAAAGAATCTGTAAATATCGGCAAGATTTCCATAGCGGGATATTCATTTCCTCGGATGCAGATGTGGTCTATTGCGGATTATTTCGATCAACGCCCTGCCAGATTGCCCACTATGAACGACCCGTATACGGGCAAACCAATGAACTAGTTAGGATTTTCCTAGAATGAACTTCCCCACCATGAAGCCACCCAAGCGCTCGAAACCCATCGTCAGGACCAAGAAGTATACCAAGAAGCCACGCGGTCGTCCAGTGAAGAACGACATCATGAACTTGCAGGGTAGTATCCCGGCGACGCCGGATGAGCTTGCGCGTGTGATCCTGTCCACGCCTCCCCACAAGATCAAGCCCTGAAAAAATCAGTATGAATCGTTCCCGGGAAATCTGGGAAATTTCATGGGTACTATCGTATATAATTCCCTAAAAAATCATAGGAGACACTGCCAATTCGCAGTCCTATTGTTTTGATGAGTACTGGGTGCGCATAATAGATATCCGAACCCAGTGGCATAGGAAAATCATGCGTGAAAGAATTCCATATGCAAGTTTGAGGATTGCCACGTTCCTAGTTGAGCCAGAGGTTTCTACCAGGGACATTACCGGCAGTATAAACGGAAGAAAGAGCTGACTCCTATCAAGGCACGCCACGTCGTAATCCCGTATCCTGGAGATTTTTACATGGCCTAAGAATCAGATCTGCCAAATAACGAAAAGGAGATCACCTGGTGTCTCTTACTCCGTTTGCCGCGGCTTTGAGAATAGTGCGAGCGAGACTATGAAAATGCCCTCATTCCTGCATCTCATATTCCATCTATATAAATCTTGTTTAAGTGTAAATACACTGAGATGAACACACACTCTCTTCTTGATTCTCTTGGAATATCGGGCCGAGGGCCCGGATTGGCAATAGGTGAATCTACACATTCAGGCGGTGCGCCTCCCATAGATGTTTGCAGCCCAATTGATGGGAGTCTAATTCAGCAGGTCGGTACCGCCACTACGGCGGAGGTGGAAGCTGGTTGTCAGGCCGCACACCAGGCGTTTCTTCTCTGGAGGAATATCCCAGCCCCTCGTCGCGGAGAACTGGTCAGACAATTCGGTCAGGTATTGCGTGAACACAAGGAAGAATTAGGGGCATTGATAACCTTGGAAGCAGGTAAAATTCGATCAGAAGCAGAAGGAGAGGTGCAGGAGATGATCGATGTCTGCGATTTTGCCACCGGATTGAGCCGTCAACTTTATGGCCTGACGATTCAAAGCGAACGTCCACAGCACCGGCTAATGGAGCAGTGGCATCCATTGGGAGCGGTGGGTGTGATCTCGGCATTCAACTTCCCCGTTGCTGTGTGGTCATGGAATGCTGCACTCGCATTGGTCTGTGGAGACCCAGTCGTTTGGAAACCCTCTGAGAAAACCCCACTCTGCGCACTGGCATGCCATAATCTGCTAATAAAGGTCATCCGTGGCTTTGAAGATGCCCCGGATGCCCTAAGTGTGGTGATAAATGGTGGGAGGGCTGTGGGTGAGGCCCTAGTCGATTCCCACAAGCTGCCGCTCATTTCGGCAACTGGATCAATAGCAATGGGCCGGGCTGTAGGTCAGCGTGTAGCCAGACGGCTTGGCCGGTCACTATTGGAGTTAGGTGGCAATAATGCACTGATCGTTGCATCCAGTGCAGACCTTGACCTTGCTGTAAAAGCCATTACCTTTGCTGCAGTCGGTACTGCGGGGCAGCGGTGTACTACACTTCGCCGCCTTATTGTTCACAAGAGTATTAAGGATAAGTTGGTTTCACGCCTGCTTAGCGCGTGGGCATCAATACGTATAGGGGATCCACGTGATGCCGGGGTATTGGTTGGACCTCTCATTGATGACGATGCCGCAATTGCAATGGACACAGCACTGGCTCTGGCTATCGAACAGGAGGGGAAAGTTCATGGTGGTGGACGCGTAACCGCAGGGGTGCCTGCAGGCGGGACTTATGTACACCCTGCTCTGGTCGAGATCCCTTCCGATGCTCGTATTGTGCAAACAGAAACATTTGCACCGATCTGTTACGTACACGAATACGACCAGTTGGAGGAGGCAATTAATATCCAGAATGGAGTGCCCCAAGGTCTTGCCAGTGCGATATTTACGGACAATGTTTTGGAGGCAGAAATTTTCTGTGGCCCGTCCGGCAGCGATTGTGGTATAGCCAACGTGAACATTGGTACCAGCGGGGCGGAAATCGGTGGAGCATTCGGAGGTGAGAAAGAAACTGGAGGTGGACGCGAAAGTGGCTCAGATGCATGGAAGAACTATATGCGCCGTGCCACGAACACTATTAATTACGGCAAAAACCTCCCCTTGGCACAGGGGGTTGAATTCGTCTAAAATACGCTTAGGATGCTTGCCAAACATATCCAGTCAGTTCCTCCCAGCGGGATTCGCCGCTTCTTTGACATTGCGGCTACGATGGAAGACGTGATTTCGCTGGGGATAGGAGAGCCTGACTTTGTGACACCACGTGCAGTTATTGATGCAGCGGTTACCTCGTTAGCAGCAGGCAAGACAGGTTACACCTCCAATGCCGGACTGCTAGAGCTTCGTGAAGCAATTGCAGCGCATCTCAATAGTCTGTACGGATATCCTGTAGAAGCAGATCAGGTTTTGATCACGGTCGGTGTCAGCGAGGCTATGGAGTTAGCCATGTTGGCTTTACTTAATCCCGGGGATGAGGTACTGATACCGGAGCCATGCTTTGTGTCTTATGGCCCTCTCGCCAGGTTTGCACACGGCCGAGTAGTGCATGTACCGACCAGCGCAGAAAAGAACTTCGAAGTTACAGCTGAAGATATTGCCAGCAGGATAACTCCACGTACCCGGATGATTTTTATAGGTTATCCGAATAATCCTACTGGGGCTGTCCTGAAACGGGAAACACTTGTGGAAATTGCCGCCTTAGCGGAAGCACACGACCTTATACTGCTTTCGGATGAGATTTACGATCAACTCATTTACGGTGAAGCAAAGTTGACCGGACATGCCAGTGCATGGGCAATTGAATCCCTGCGTGAACGGAGTATTATTTTGGGAGGCTTTTCGAAAGCATATGCCATGACCGGCTGGCGGCTAGGTTATGCTGTTGCACCACGCTCGATCTATAGTGGGCTCTATAAGGTGCATCAGTATATGGTCATGAGTGCACCAACCATGGCCCAGTACGGTGCACTGGCTGCAATTCAGGAATGCGGCCCTGATGTTGAGCATATGCGCCAGGCGTACGATGGCCGCAGGCGGGTACTTGTGGATGGTTTACGGGCAGCTGGACTCAGTACGTTTGAGCCGGAGGGAGCTTTTTACTGTTTCCCTGATATTCGATCAACAGGTCTGAACTCGGAGGACTTTGCACAGGGTTTGATTCATGAGGAGTCCGTAGCTGTGGTACCAGGCGATGCTTTTGGTCCAAGTGGTGCAGGATTCGTACGTTGTTCTTATGCCACGGCCGATGATAAGGTGGCCGAAGCAAGTCGCCGCATTGCTAGGTTTGCTCAAAAATGTAGGACCACATGACTCTAAGGCTTCTGCTGGGTACCTTAACAGCTCTTGCATTCCACCTGATGTTTGGATGGACTTGGAGTATTGCTGGGGGTATCATAGCGGGGATTCTTGGTAGCAAGAAGGGATGGCTTGCCGGAGGGATTGCTGTGGGACTGTCCTGGGGGTTGTCTGTAGCACATGCATTTATTGTAGCATCAGCTCCAACTCAACGCTTGCTAAATCTCATCGGAGGGCTTTTCGGGGGCATTCCGAGTGTACTGATCCCTGTTATTACTGTATTGATTGGCGTGCTGCTCGGAATAGCGGGTGGAGCATTGGGCTCCTCAGTTCGTCCTTTGGTTGCTCCCCCTTTTGTCAAGTCAATGCTTCATCTTTTTCGCTGGATTGTTCAATTCTTCGAATTCATGGAAGGAAAACTGATAAGGCGACCGCCTCGCACCGCCCCGTCTATTCTTCAAGATGCACAGAAGACTGCAAAAGCTCTCCCACCATCGGAAGATTGGCTAGACCAAGGTTTAGAAGGCAATAGTGAATAGCCGAGTGGTGGAGGTTCCGGGGAAAAAAGGAAACCTTCTCGTAATATTCTCGACGGGATAATGATACCGGAAGCGATTAATATTAAACTGCCAGCGTCGATAGCTTTAGGAATCACATACGTGAGTAACCGCTTCTGTCGTTATACGCAGTACTGGAAACAGGATATCAGGAACATGGTGCCGAGAATAACCTGCGATTCCTATATGATTCTATCTAATGCCTCCGGGACTGGGGCGTCTGCGAGGTGAGGAGTGTTGGCATTAGCCACCCTTATAACCCGTGAAATTGATACAAGAATCACTGTACAATGCGTAATATGGTTACTCTTGCCGTATAATCTCACAACTTTCTCTTGAACACATAGGTGGCTGCAGGTGTTTGAGAGTATAGTTCGTGGAACGGCCAGCATAATAGCCAACAGCATCCTTAAAAATGATACCCAGACCTGAAATAGAAGGCTTACTAGAGCGTGCGCGCGTGCTCGGAGGCTATCTTTGACTTGGCCAAGCGATCAGAACGTATTGAGGAACTAAACAGGAAGCGCTTGGCACCGGACTACTGGAACGATGCGGAGGCAGCACAAGCCACTGAGCGCGAGATCGCATCAGAAAAGACCTGGCTTGACGCATACGCAACTATATCTGAGCACGCAGAGGATCTCTCTACGTTGTTAGAGCTTGCTGAGGAGGAAGGTGAGGACCTTGATCAGGACATAGAGGCAAGCTTTAGAGCCTTGCATGAATCCGTTGAAGCCCTGGAGCTGCGGAGCATGCTTGCAGGAGAAGACGATCAGCGTAACGCCATCCTGACAGTCAATCCTGGAGCGGGGGGGACAGAAAGTCAGGATTGGGCCGAAATGCTGCTGCGCATGTACACCCGATACGCCGAACGGCAAGGATATAAGGTTCTTTTGCTTGGGTACCAGGAGGGTGATGTAGCTGGTATTAAAAGCGCCTCGCTTGGAATCCAGGGAGATTTTGCTTATGGATACCTGAAGGCTGAATCCGGGGTGCATCGGCTTGTGCGTATTTCTCCGTTTGATTCGAATGCACGTCGTCATACATCGTTTGCGAGTGTATTTGTCTACCCTGAGATTGATGACACCATCGAGATTGATTTACGGGCTGCTGATATCGAGTTGCAAACTTTTCGCTCTGGTGGCAAGGGTGGGCAAAACGTCAATAAACTAGAGACTGGGGTACGACTAATTTGGACGGGGGTACTTTCGGATGGGGAGCGGATCCGGGTCGCGGCAGAATGTACAGAGGAGCGCAGCCAGCGTCAGAACAGAGATCGCGCTATGACCATGCTCAAGAGCCGTGTCTATCGTTTGGAGCAGGCAATCCAAGAGGCAGAGAAGAACAAGCGTTCGGCGGAAAAGAAACGGATTGATTTTGGCAGTCAGATTCGCTCCTACGTGTTCCAGCCGTACACGATGGTGAACGACCATCGGACAGAACTCAAGGTGACTAATGTTCAAGCAATTATGGATGGAGACCTAGATGCATTCATTAAGGCTTACCTGCTGCAGTAATCATGGCAAACCGATACCAATATGATTACCTCGTCTTAGGCAGTGGCATAGCTGGATTATGGTTTTCTCTGGGCGTGGCCGAACATGGCCGCGTAGCCATAATTACCAAAAAGGAGACTGCTGAGTCGAACACCAATTATGCACAGGGCGGTATTGCAGGTGTCTGGGACAAGGAAGATTCGCTTGAGAGCCATGTTAATGATACACTTGTTGCTGGTGCAGGCCTCTGTGACGAGGATGTTGTGAGAAGCGTAATTACCGAAGGGCCTCGTGAAATCCAGACATTGATTGATCTGGGCGCCTCATTCACAGAGGTAGGGGGACAGTTGCATTTGGGGCGCGAGGGCGGGCACACTCATCCCCGAATCATTCATGCAAAAGATGCAACCGGGCGGGAGATTGAGCGGGTTCTCCTGGCAGCAATTATTGCACACCCCAACATCACCGTTTTTGACTTTCACTATGCGGTCGATCTGATTACTGAACACCATTTAGGACAGTACGTTACCCGGCTGCGACCGGATATTAACTGTTTTGGTGCCTATGTATTGGACGAAAAGGATGAGTCCGTGCACACCTTTTTGGCACGAGTGACGCTACTGGCCACAGGTGGATCGTGCGCGGTGTACCAGCATACGACTAATCCATCCATTGCTACGGGTGACGGGGTTGCTATGGCATATCGTGCAAAAGCGCGCGTAGCCAATATGGAGTTCGTACAATTTCATCCAACAGCGCTTTATCAGGGACGGGGACAGTCGCACAAAGGGCGAGCATTTCTGATATCTGAAGCCGTTCGTGGTCATGGTGGCATTCTTTTAAATCAGAGTGGGGATGCCTTCATGAAAAGTTATGATGCACGAGCTGAGCTGGCTCCCAGAGACATAGTTGCACGCGCGATCGACGATCAGCTCAAGCATCGCGGAGAAGGCTATGTTTTCCTGGATATTTCTCACACCAAGACAAATGAGATAGAGGAGAATTTTCCACATATCGTAGGAACGTGCCGCAAATTTGGTGTAGATCCGACAAATGAACCCATTCCGGTTGTCCCGGCCGCACATTACCAGTGCGGTGGAGTCCAGACCAACCAATTGGCAAGGACCAGTATCTCTGGATTGATGGCCATAGGGGAGGTTGCCTGTACTGGATTACACGGAGCGAACAGACTGGCCAGCAATTCGCTATTGGAAGCCCTCGTATTCAGTCGGAGAGCCATTAAGATTGCCCCACAGATTGCAGCAGTACGTTCATTCAATGAGACGGTACCTGATTGGGATGCTTCGGGTACAGAACGCCAGGGAGAATGGGTGCTGATATCGCACAATCGTGATGAGCTTCAACGGACGATGTGGAATTACGTCGGCATAGTTCGGTCGAATTTGCGACTTGCCCGAGCACTGCGCCGAACAAAACTGCTTTACGAAGAGGTGGAAGAGTTTTATCATCGGACGCGCATTTCCAGCCGGCTCTGCGAGCTACGCAATCTTATAGCAGTTGCCTACCTAGTGATCCGCAGTGCGCAAATGCGGCGTGAAAGCCGTGGCTTACATTACACACTGGATTATCCGGAGCAGGTAGGCACTGAAAAGCGTCCCAGCCTGGTATAAAATTTCCATGAAATTCTCTGAACGTGAAACAATAGCCCCTTAAGACAGTAACTATCCACGCTACGATCGTGCACCCGTGCGCTGCCTATTGTGCAGCCTCTGGCAATGGTCGTCTGGCGGCAGATGGGAGCTCGGTAGCGGGCGCCCTTTTTTGTTGTATTGACGCTGTGAGCTGCGCCCGTCGAAATCGGGCGTTTTTGACATATGGCAATTATGGATACTGTTGCACTTGAAGAGCGTGTATGTGCGCTCATAGAAAATATGCTGGAAGACGGCCCGATCTTCTTGGTCGAATTTTCGGTGCGCGGTACTCAAGGCTCTCACGTGATTGACGTTTTTGTTGAAAGTGATGATGCGCTTGGAGTCAATCAACTTGCCGGATTGAACCGGGAAATCAGCTTTATCCTGGATACAGAAGAAATTATGCCGGGCCATTACACGCTTAATGTATCTACGCCGGGGGCAAAACGTCCTTTGCGCCTCCCTCGGCAGTATCGAAAACATCTCGGGCGTAAGCTGCGTGTTCACTATCGAAAACAGAACGATGCCTTTACAGAAACCTGTGGGGAACTGATAGCGGTAGGGGAATCATCCATTCAGATTCAGAATGGAACTCAATCCGCAGAAATTCTGCACAGTGATATCCAATGGGCCAAAATACAGTTGCCTTGGTAGCCATAACATTAAGTGACTGAAATGCATAGTAGAGACCTTGTTTCGTCATTTGCCGAGATTGCTCGCGAGAAGGATATAGATCGGGATACACTCCAATTGATCGTAGAAGACGTGATTAGATCGATGATCCGAGTTCGGTTCGGTTCAGACGAAGCCTTCGAGATTATTCTGAACCCGGATCACGGGGATGTTCAAGTTTTGCATATCCGGGAAATCGTAGGGGACTATGACCTATCCGATCCGGTTACTCAGATTGAGCTCAGAGATGCGCTCAAGATTGAAGATGATTTTGAGGTGGAAGATGAGGTTGCAGAAGAAATATCTATTTTAGAATTTGGCCGACGCGCAGTACAGGCGGCCCGCTATACTTTTCGCAATCGGATCAGGGATATAGAGAAACAGAATATTTTCGCGGAATATTCTGACCTTGTGGGTGAATTAGTGGTCGGTGAGATTTATCAGGTGCGGCGCAGGGAAGTATTGGTCCTGCATAACAGGATCGAATTAATTATGCCTCGGGACGAACAGATCCCGCGCGATCGCTATCGCAAAGGAGACATGCTGCGGGCAGTCGTCAAAGAGGTGCGCCGGGATGCAGGTAGCAATCCGCAGGTGATCATTAGCCGCGCAGCGCCTCAGCTCATGGAGCGCCTCTTCGAGCTTGAAGTGCCGGAGATTGACGAAGGCATTGTCGAGATTAAGGCAGTTGAGCGTGAGCCAGGAGACCGGGCCAAAGTAGCCGTTATCAGCCATGATGAGCGCATAGATCCTGTGGGTGCCTGTGTGGGACTCAAGGGCAATCGCATTCATGCAGTTGTGCGTGAACTCAGTAATGAAAATATTGATGTCATGGAGTGGACAGATGATCCATATACGTTGATCAAGCGAACCCTCTCTCCATCAAATCCAGTCCAGGTAAAGATCAATGATACCCTAGATCCGCCTACGGCCAAGGTGGTCGTTAAGGCAGATGAGGTCAGTCAGGCCATAGGCAAGGGAGCAATCAATGTTCGCCTTGCATCGCGTATGACAGGCATCGAACTGGATATTTTCCGAGAGATACCAGCGGACGAAGAGGATGTGGAGATTGAAGAATTTTCCGACGAATTTGACGACGAGATCATTGAGCGATTACGAAGCATTGGATGTGATTCTGCAAAGGCAGTGCTCCAGCTTTCTGTCGAAGAACTCGTTCGTAGAAGCCAACTGAGTGTTAAAATAGCTACGCACGTCATGGAATCTATTAAATCCGAATTTGATGACGAGGAGGGGGAGGAGTTGGAAGAAGAATTTGAGTTTTAGCAGTATCGTGTTAGTATAAGAAACCGACTCAGACAGCGCACATGGCGACTACCGCCACCAAAAAACCGAAGAAATTCAAAAAGGTCCGGCTACATAAAGTAGCCAAGGAGCTCAACCTGACTATTGACACTATTGTCAATTATCTAACCGAACAGGGGCATGCAAGTGCGTTGAAGGGAAATGGTGTCAATGCGGCCATCACCGATCAGGATGTGCATCTGGACCTCCTAGATTATTTTGCGGAAGACCGTGAAATGCGTGCCCGTGTGGAGGAGCTTCGCGCTATGCGTGAGGCAGAGTTGGCTGCATCAAGTGGGGACTCAGCACCAAGCAGTGCGAAAAAAACAGTTCCAACGGTAACACAGCCGAAACAGGATGAACCTGAGCCCGAGTCGGCCGTTGAGGAAACCCCTGCCGATGAGTTCGAACCGACTCCTGTTGAGAAGTCGGAAGCAATTGTACCTCAGGAGGAAGAAGTGCAGGAGGAATTGACTGCACCGGAAGATGTGACTGAAACCATTGCGGTTGAAAAGCCAGCCGTCGAGGAAACTACATCGGATGTGGAGGAGCCAATTATACGGGAAGAGGCAGTAGTTACACTGGAAGAAGAACCAGCTGTCCCCAAAGAACCTGAGGTACAGGAAGAGACAGTTCACGTACAGGAAGAGGTGAGTGAAACCACCGTGGTCGAAGAGTCGGCAGTGCTTCCTGAAGCCCAGGAAGAGGTGGCTGATGTGCAGCCTGAGGAAAAAATCAAACCTGAGGTCAGTGAGGAGGAATCCCTCGAAATAACCGAGACCGTTGACATTACGGAGGCCCCTGCAGAAGTAACTGAACCTGAAAAGACCGAATCCCGCAAGGACGAGGACGAATCTGATGCGCTTATTGTGGCCGACAGATACAAGTTGCAGGGTACGAAGATACTTGGCAAAATAGATCTAGCACAAGTCAAGGAGACCAAGCCTCCCCGCGCTAAACGGAAGAAACGTAAACGCAAGAAGCCTGTCACTCCTGCACCCAGCCCTGCAGCAACAACCAAAACAACAACAGATAAACCGGCACCTAGTAAGCCGAAAAAGCGCAAACGTAAGAGCAAGGTGGATTCGGCGGAAGTTGGACAGTCAGTTCAGGAGACACTCCGTTCGTTAGAGCAAGGCACAGCGCGGGTGCGTCAGCGGAGGCGGAGAGCTCGCCGTCAGGAACGAGCGGAAAAACGCCTCAATGTACAGATCGAAGAGGAGCAGAGGGAGCGCGAGATTCGCGTCACCGAATTTGTGTCAACCGGTGAACTTGCAGATCTGATGGGAGTCCCGGTTACGGAGATCATTAGTATGTTGCTAAGCTCTGGGATGATGGTTTCCATTAATCAGAGACTGGATGCGGATACCATAGCCTATGTGGCCGATGAGTTCGACTGTAAAGTGGAGTTCATTACCGAGTTTGGAGTTGATGACATTGAGGAAGTAGAAGATGATCCAGAGGATTTGAGCCCGAGGGCCCCGGTTGTAACCGTGATGGGGCATGTGGATCATGGGAAAACCTCATTGCTCGATTATATTCGTAATGCAAGCGTTGTAGCTGGCGAGTCTGGAGGTATTACGCAGCATATCGGTGCCTATAAGGTCGAACTCGACGATGATCGTATGGTAACCTTTCTGGATACACCGGGTCACGAAGCATTCACCGCTATGCGTGCGCGTGGTGCAAAAGTCACCGACGTAGTCATATTGGTTGTAGCGGCTAACGATTCAGTGATGCCTCAGACAATTGAGGCGATCAATCACGCAAAGGCGGCCGGTGTGGCCCTTATCGTTGCAATCAACAAGATTGATTTGGAGCATACCGATCTGCAGCGTGTCATGAAAGAACTTGCGGATTACGGAGTCCTAGTTGAGCAATACGGTGGAAAGATCCAGTGTGCATTTGTCTCAGCAAAAACGGGCGAAGGCATTGAGGATCTCTTGGAGAAGGTGCTTCTGGAAGCAGATCTCCTGGAGCTGAAAGGCAATATTGAACGTTCTGCTCTAGGCATTGTAATTGAGAGCAGATTGGATCGTGGGCGCGGTAATGTTGCTACCGTCCTCGTCCAGAATGGTACACTCAGGGTAGGGGATCCGTTTGTGGCAGGCATTTACGGCGGGCGGGTTCGAGCTATGTTTGATGAACGCGATAACCGCATAAAGACCGCGGGCCCAAGTGAACCGGCCCTGGTATTGGGATTACCAGGACAGCCAATGGTCGGCGATCGGCTAGCCGGGGTAGAGGATGAGTCGGAAGCACGTGATATTGCGCAGCGACGTCAACAAATATGGCGCGAACAGAAAATGCGCCAATTCAAACACGTGCGGCTTGAAGATATCGGACGCCGAATGGCATTGGGTGATTTTAGTGAGCTTAACCTCATTATTAAAGCTGATGTTGGAGGTTCCGTTGAGGCCATTAGCGATTCGCTCCACAAGCTGTCAACGGATGAAGTGGCGGTCAGCATCATACACGCAGGTGTAGGTGCCATCACCGAAAGCGATGTTATGTTAGCCTCGGCATCTGATGCGGTGATCATTGGATTCCAAGTGCGTCCAACAGCAGGCGCACGTACAGCAGCGGAGCGTGAAGAGATTGATATCCATACGTACTCCATCATTTACGACGCCATTGAAGACATTCGGGATGCATTGGAGGGCTTGTTGACACCGGAAGAAACTGAAAAAATCACAGGTGTGGCGGATGTCCGTGACATCTTCAAAGTCCCCAAAGTCGGGACCGTGGCGGGCTGCTATATATCCGAAGGACGTATCCGCCGAAGTGATACCGTCCATGTTCTACGCGAAGGTGTGGTCATCTACAAAGGGCGTCTCTCGTCGCTTCGCCGCTTCAAGGACGATGCCCGTGAGGTGGTTTCTGGATATGAATGCGGGATTGGCGTCGAGAACTACAACGATATCAAAGTTGATGATCAGATCGAGGCCTTTGAAATGGTCCAGACCAAGCGTACGCTTGACTTGTAGCCGAAACTATGAGCGTGCGAACACAGCGCGTTGCTAAATTGATGCATCGCGAGATTGCAGGTATCCTCGCGCGTGAATTTCCCGATAATTCCATGGTGACGGTGACGGGAGCACGTGTTACACGCGACTTGTCAATAGCGTACGTCGATATCAGTATTCTGGTGGACTCGATGGAAGAACGTCAGGATATATTTGACACCTTGGTGGGACATTCGTCCACAATTCGAAAATTTCTTGCTCAACGTATCCGACATCAAATGCGTGCTGTTCCCAGTATTCGATTTTCCCTAGATACCTCACAGGAAGCGGCTCGCAAAATAGACCTGCTGTTTGACCGAATTAAGGAGCAGAACAGTAATAAATAGTTGTCCGGGGTGCACAGTACTCTGTCGTTGCTACCGCCGCAATGAATCTGGCGATGCAGATAACTAGCTACCACATGCTTTCGTGTGTATATAGTAGGAGTCTTTATACTTGAGTTGACAACGTCGGTAATCCCCGGTATAAGCCACATTTATTCAAAATAGCTGACTTGCCGAACCAGACAATATTACGTCAGTGTAACGCTTTTTGACCAGCATTAACTATCGACTGGATTGAATCTGGGGATTGTATGTAACAGTTTTAATCCTGCAGATATAATGATCAACCAGGGCAGTGCGAAATATATTTGTTAAATTCGCGTTCATACCAGCATTATAACCACATCTGATTCCTCTGCGTTGAGAGCTATTGTTGTGTGGTTCATTGCTAGTGGACACCTCTTATGACCGAAGTAGTGCGTGTAAGAGCTACTGACAATTCAGGAAGGACAAATCGAGGGGATTTTGGGACAGCTTCACGGATTAGAAACTGTACTAGACATACCCGTTTATACCGCTGGAATGGCGCTGGGGGATGTTTCGGGTTCTGCATTTCTTATAGACAAACCTGAGGGTTGGACATCTTACGACATAATACGGCGCCTCAAACGGTACTTTCCAAAATCTGTCAAAATTGGACACGCGGGCACACTCGATCCATTGGCAACCGGATTGTTGATCCTGTTGTTTGGCAAGGCAACCAAGGCACAGCGAGCCTTTCTTGCCCTTCCGAAGGTTTATAATGGTACAATGCGCCTTGGAGAGGTTACCCCCTCAATGGATGCAGAGACTGATGTTACTGAGCGCAGAGATATTACAACAGTTACACCTCGACAAATAGAGTCGGCCTGTGCTGCTCATACCGGAACAATAGAACAAATTCCACCTATGTATTCTGCTGTCAAGGTTGGCGGAGAACGGCTTTACAAAAAAGCCAGGCGTGGTGAATCGATCTTGCGTAAGCCCAATACAGTCACTGTATCTGCCTTTGATTTGCTTGATGTAGCCGGGGCTGATGTACGATTCCGAGTACGATGCAGCAAAGGTACCTATATACGGGCATTAGCACATGACGTCGGGCAAAGTCTGGGGGTAGGAGCATATCTCACGAAGCTACGTCGCACTGCCATCGGAGAGTATTGTGTTGAGCCGGCATGGGACATGCAGCAATTGATATCTGTATTGGAGGATAGATGATATTTGAACGGGGGCTAGATGCGTTAACCTGTCGTCCTGAGAGCGTTTTAACGGTAGGGACCTTTGATGGCGTGCACCTAGGCCATAGGGTAATCCTTTCGGATATTATTCGGCGTGCCAAAAACTCGAATGGGTTAAGCACCCTAGTCACGTTTGATCCACATCCGCGCGAAGTTATACTGCGCCAGTCGCTCCCAAAATTGACCACCGTAGAAGAACGCGCTGACGTGTTGGCGGCCCTCGGGCTTGAACGGATGGTGGTCTTACCGTTTACTGAGAAATTTTCGAAAATGAGTGCAGCGGAGTTTGTGACTGAGCTGCTTGTTAAACGTGTAGGCCTGCAGTCAGTCGTTGTAGGACATGACCATCGGTTTGGGAAGGGACGCAAAGGTGATATTGGGTTGCTTGTCTCCATGGGAGAACAATGTGGGTTTGATGTTAATGTAATCGGACCTCAAACGCTGGGCGGTGTAGTTGTATCCTCCAGACAAGTGCGAAACGTCTTGCAGGAAAAGGGAGAGGTATCACTTGCTACAGAATTCTTGGATCGCCCTTATTCTCTGACTGGAACAGTTATTCGCGGAGATACTCGTGGTCGGGAGCTTGGCTATGCCACAGCGAATCTTGCCCTGCAGGATCCACAAAAAATCGTTCCTGCCCACGGCATTTATGCTGTTAGTGTTCGGATATCTGGTACCCGTAAAGGGGGCATGATGAGTATTGGTACACGCCCTACGGTCAAGGATAGTACGGGGGTGCACCTGGAAGTGAATTTGTTCGACTTCAATGACAACATCTACGGTAAGGAGCTGACAGTGCACTTTTTACAGCGAATACGTGATGAGCGCTATTTCCCATCAATGTCGCTGTTGCAGGCTGCAATGCAGGAAGATGAGATTACATGCAGAGAGGTTTTGGAACAGACACACTGGCATACCGTACCAGTGGGCTGATTTGCTCCGGCTGACCAATAATAAATCGCGGCGTGGTCTTGCGTGATGGTCACTTTGCGGGAGCTACATCGAACCCGAGACCAACTTTTTTCACTGTGAACTAAATGATAACAAAGGAGCAAACTCAACATTTGGCCGAGCAATTCGGTGAAAACTCCCAGGATACAGGTAGTGCTGAGGTACAGATTGCAATCTTTTCTCAGCGAATTAACCACCTAACACAACATTTGAGGAACCACAAAAAAGATCACGCAACTCGACGTGGCCTGTTAAAACTGGTCGGGAAACGTCGCAGGATGCTCAATTATCTGATAGACAAAGACATTGAACGCTATCGGAGTATCACCAAAGCGTTGGGCCTGCGTAAGTAAGGCAGTGAAGTCCCCGAACCAAGTAAATGAATCGTTCGGGCACGCTTTTATAATAAAATTAAATGACCCCTAAAGCAATAACGGTGCAGGTAGAGTGCACACCTGGGAAAATAGTCTCAATAGAAACCGGCCGATTGGCCAAACAAGCGGGCGGTGCTGTGATCGTACGCACGGGAGATACCATGATTATGGCTACCGCCGTGGTATCTGACTCCGTGCGTCCTGGTCAAAGCTTTTTTCCACTCATGGTGGATTACCGTGAAAAATTCTCATCTGGCGGAAAAATTCCTGGTGGATTCATTAAGCGAGAAGGACGGCTTAATGACAAGGAGATCCTTACATCCAGGCTTGTTGATCGAGCAATCCGACCACTTTTTCCTGACGGCTACCTCAACGAAGTACAGATCATCGGTTCGGTGATATCCGCAGATGATGAGCATGATGGAGATATGCTGTTCGGCCTCGGTGCCTCAGCAGCATTGCTATTATCAGGTGCCCCTTTCGACGGCCCAATAACAGAAGTTCGCATTGGACGTGTTGAAGGAAAATTTATCGTAAATCCCACTTTGGAAGAGCTAGAATCGAGTGACTTCAATCTCGTGGTGGCGGGTAAGTTGGATTCCATTGTTATGGTGGAGGGCGAGATGAGTGAAGTCTCGGAAGAAGATATGGTTGAGGCCTTGGGAGTTGCGCATGAGGCAATTATCAAGGTTTGCCAAGCGCAACTGGACTTACGTACTGCGTTCGAAGAGGCGCACGGGAAGGTGGAGGCGCAGTCTTATGACACTAATATCCCCGATCAGGCTATCATAGACCGTGTACGGGAGGTTATACAGCAAAAATTGGAGGCACATGTTCGTGCCCCATACGAGAAAAACAGCTTCTACGGTGGACTGAATACCTTGGAAGATGAAGCCGTTGAAGCTATTGTCTCCGGGACTGAGGACCCAGAGGATCTTAAGTCTGAGGCCCGCGCCGCTGCAAGGGTTGTATCACGTGAAGTTATGCGTGAAATGGTCTTGGCAGGGCAGGGTCGGATTGATGGCCGTGATCCACAGTCCGTGCGTCCAATCTGGTGTGAGGTCGGTTATCTGCCACGCGTACATGGATCGTCGATTTTCACAAGAGGTGAAACTCAGGTGATGGCATCAGTCACCCTGGGGACCACACGCGACCAACAGCCCGTAGATCAGGTCTTTGATCAAGAGGACAAGCATTTTTTCCTCCACTATGAGTTTCCACCGTTTTCGACGGGAGAGGTCAAATTCCTTCGCGGTGCAAGCAGACGCGAAGTTGGGCATGGTTACTTGGCTGAACGTGCCCTGCGCCGGATGATTCCGAATGTAGAAGATTTTCCATACACGATTCGAGTCAATGCGGATGTGTTGGAATCCAATGGATCCTCGTCTATGGCCAGCGTATGTTCAGGTAGTCTTGCACTTATGGATGCAGGGGTACCCGTTCGTAAAGCGGTCGCAGGAATCGCAATGGGTATGATAGCTGACGAGACCCGTCATGTCGTGCTTACAGACATTCTTGGCACAGAGGATCACCTGGGGGATATGGACTTCAAAGTGACCGGTACACGTGATGGTATTACGGCGTGTCAGATGGACATCAAGATTGGAGGGCTCTCCAGCGATCTTATGCTGCAGGCACTGGAGCAGGCCCGCGAAGCCAGAATGCATATTCTTGATCTGATGGATGCGACATTGGCGCAGACTCGTGAAAGTATGTCGCCCCATGCTCCTAAACTCACACAAATCACAATTGATACTGACTCAATTGGTGCTGTTATTGGACCTGGAGGAAAAATCATTCGGGGCATTCAGGCAGACACCGGGGTGACCATCGAAGTCGAGGAGAAGGACAATCTCGGCTATGTGACGATCGCGGGTAAAAATGAAAGCTCCGTAAATGAGGCGATCGCAATTATCCGCTCACTAGTCGTTTCCCCAGAAGTTGGAGAGGAATATGAAGGTATCGTCCGCAGCATTCTTGATGTTGGTGCTGTCGTGGAAATACTTCCGGGCAAGGATGGATTGGTGCACAAGAGTCAACTTTCCTGGGACTGGGTTGAACACCCACGTGATGTAGCTCAGGTTGGAGACAAAATGAAGGTGCGCCTCATGCAAGTTAATGAGCGCGGTCGTCTACAGCTTAGCCATAAGATCACGCAGCCGCGCCCAAAAAATCTCGAGAATCGAGAGAATTCGCGCCAAAAGAGTTCACCAGGGGGTAACCGTCGCTCCAAAGGTCCCAGACCCCGAGGACGACGTCGCCACTAGACTAGGACGTTAAGTAGGGTGATCACGAAGACGACGCTAGAGAATGGGGTCCGCGTCCTTAGCGAGGCGGTCTCCTCCGTGCGCTCAATAGCAGTGGGTGTCTGGATTGACTCCGGCAGCCGTAACGATCCGGAACGTCTAGCCGGCATCAGTCACTTTGTTGAGCACACAGTCTTCAAAGGGACAGCCAAGCGCAGAATGCATCAAATAGCTAGCCGGATGGAGTCGGTTGGTGGCTATATGAATGCATTCACATCCAAAGAGCATACGTGCTACTTCGCCCGGGCTCTGGATAGTTACCTGACTCGGAGCGTGAATACAACATGTGACCTGGTTGCCTCACCGGTATTCCCTGAACGGGAAATTGAAAAGGAAAAGGGAGTCGTACTCGAAGAAATAAAGATGTACGAGGATACTCCCGATGAATACATAGCTGATCGTTTTGAATCGGTGATCTATCCGGCCCAATCCATCGGACGACCAATTATTGGCTACCCCAAGACGGTTTCCCGGCTGAAACGTGACGACCTGTGTGAATATGTAGATCGACAATACATACCGGATCAAATTGTTGTCGCCGCATCAGGTAATCTGCGCCATAAATCGCTACTAAAAAGTGTAGAAAAGGCTTTTCAGGGCCTGCGGCCCACTGGGTTAAGGGCCCCAGAAAAACCCGAGATCCTTCCGTACAAGCCGGTAGAATTATCCCTGACACGACCCATACAGCAAGGACATCTGATATTGGGGCGGCGTGGGATCACGATACACTCCAAACAAAGGGCCGTATTGGAAATAATAAATACCATTCTTGGAGGGGGCAGCTCGAGTCGATTGAACCAGCGCATTAGAGAGCGTTACGGGTTCTGCTACAGCGTCTATTCGTTTCTTAACATGTACTCTGACTGCGGCGACTTCGGCGTCTACGTGGGGCTGGACGCATCTAGAATTGAGCGGAGTATCAAACTTATTTTTCGCGAGTTTGACCGTCTGGCACAGACACCTGTGAGTAACCAGGTACTGAATAGGGCAAAAGGACAAGCCCGCGGTGGAATTGCGCTTGGATTGGAGAGCATGTCCAATCGAATGGCACGTCTAGGGAAACAGGAACTCTATTTTGGAAGGATTGCATCTATGGATGAAATTATCGCTGAACTGGAGTCGGTCACTGCGGATGAAATTCAAACATTTGCGGCCGAGTTTCTTCATCCTGAAAAATTCTCCAGAGTAATGCTCCTGCCCTCTTTGTAAATTGTACAGATCACTAATCAGTTAAACTAATACATTAACTATGCGCTACCTGATTCTGCTAATCACACTTTTTTGTCTGCCAGCCTGTAGTGACGAACAGGCAGTTCAACCAAATATTTTGTGGATCGTCGGAGAGAATTTCGCTCTGGATCTTGGGGTTTATGGCGCAGAAAACGTGCATACTCCCAACCTGGATTCGCTTGCACGTGCGGGACTGTTATTCACAAATGTCTTTGCTACTTCCCCTGTCTGCGCACCCAGCCGATCAGCATTCATGACGGGAATGTATCAGACTTCCACAGATACCCATAATATGCGCTCGCATCGGGATGATGATTATCGTCTGCCTGATGGAGTTCGTCCATTAACCCACCGATTGGAAGATGCCGGCTATTACACTGCCAACATTACGCATATCGGTGATCGGGAAGTGGGTACAGGTAAACTAGATCTTAATTTTGTCAATGAAGGACCTATTTATCAGGGTAGCGACTGGGCATCACTAAAGGATAATCAGCCGTTCTTTGCCCAGATAAATACGCCTGAAGCAGAATATGACATTTACGACCGCAAGTCGGCTGAAAAGGAACGTGTATTGTGGGTTGGCGAGGATTGGCACCCGCAAATTGCTACGCCCGAGAACGTATCACCTCCGCCTTACTATCCGGATCATCAGATAACACGCGAAGAATGGGCCCGATATCTGAATTCGGTGAGTGGTATGGATGTTCGCGTTGGCTGGATTCTCGATCAGTTGCGCCGTGATGGCCTAGCGGAAAATACCATTGTTGTATTCTTTTCCGACAACGGAAGACTGGAAGCTCGTGGTATCCACTGGGCTTGGGACATGGGCTTGCATGTACCGATGATCGTACACTATCCCGACGGTGTCCAAGCCCCTCCACAATACGAACGTGGAGGTATTAATGATGAGGTTATTAGCCTTCTAGACCTTACAGCTACAACGCTTCAAATGGCCGGTATTGACCCAATACCAGATATGCAGAGTCAGATATTTCTGGGGGAGGACTCCCTACCATTAATGCAAGTCAAAAACGGGAAAATTTGATTGATTTCAAATTTTTATTTGACTTGAGATTTACGTGAGTCCTCTGGAATTACATGATGCGGATTGATTTTTCGTTTTTCATTCAATTCGGAGATCGTTCTTCGATCTGTTTATCCTTCTCGTCTTCTGCTGCCATTTCATTTGTTACCCTCCTGGGCTAACCGGCTGGTTGGAGCAATTTAGCTGCGGCGGTTGCTCGACTGCGATCAAAGCACGTTTGGTCGCGGAGCATCGCACAAGCGATGGCCAACAGGCGGTCTGCGACCGATCGCAGGGCTCGGCCGTGACTATGGCCTCGCGCACGTAGGGCTTTGTACTTCGCTTTGCTGATGGGGTCGTGCTGGACCGCCACACGACTCCAGTGGTAGACGGCATTGACCAGGCGTGCTTGACAGGCTCGTCGCCGGACCACCCGCCAGGATTTTCCCGAACGTCGCGTGACGGGGGCGACGCCACACAAGCAACGGAGGCCCCTGTAATCTCGGTTCTGGAACAAACTGGATGCCTCCGAGAGGAGCGTGGCCAGCACCGTTGTTCCCACGCCGGGCATGGAGGAAAGAATTGCTACATCCCGCGACGTACATCCAGAAGAGGACGGTTCACACCCAGGATCGGTCTCCTCTTCTCTGGAAGAAGCAGGGATTGGTCTCTGCTCGGTGGAGAGCGATGCGAGGAGCGTTTCCATGGCGTGTTTCGCCTCGCTGATGTGTTGCTCGATCAACGCAAGCTGCTGCAGAAGCAACTTGACGCGTGTCGTTGCCGCCTCCAAGACGCCAGCAGCCGTCGTGACCGGTCGTGTCCGCAAGCGTTGGAGGACCTGCTCCGCATTCAAACGCCGAATCCGGTGTGCTTTGAGCACCTTCTCCACGGAGGAAAGGCGTACCCGGCGGGCGCGTGTTGGGGTGGGAATGAGCGTCCACAGGGCCATCATCACCGGAGAGGACAGCGAGAATCCGAGTTTCAGGAACTGCGGGAAGTACCGCCAGAGCTGGTCTCGGACCTGATGCGTGAGTCGGGTACGCTGGTGGGTCAGTTCCTCGTGCATCCGTGACCACTCCCGCAACTGGACGATGTGGGCATCCAGTGGATCAAGTTCACGCAGACAAGCCGGATCGGTACGGAGCGCGTCCGCAAGCACACGCGCATCCCGACGATCATCTTTCGCCCCCGCCGGCGAAAACCGATCCCGGAAGCGGTCCAGCTGTTTGGGATTGATCGAAAAGACCCGAAGGCCTCGATCCAACAGACTGTCCACAACGGGACCATGCGGAATTTCAATGGCGACGCCAACGTAAGCCGCAGCACAGCCTGCACATGCAAGCACCCAATCCAGCAGTTGACCGAGTCCCTCCCCGGAGTGGGGAAAAGCGCGCTCCCCGAGAACCGTGCCCTCCAAGTTCAGGATGCAGACCTGATGCAACTGGGAGCCCCAGTCAATCCCCGCAAAAATGATAGATTGAAATTTCGTAGACATGATTAAGTATCTTTTAGGTTGAAGGGTTTGCGGGTCACCGTGACGTTCCGTCTGTCCCTGTATCGGTGCTCAATGGCACATACTCCCTACGGGGCGTGGATCACGGTACTCCCTGGGGCACAGTTCCCCCCCAGGCGCTCGAGACGCAGGGGGCGGTTGGTTGCTCCCAGGGAGTCACCCGCGCTTACGCGATGCACAACACAAGCTCAATGCATTTGTGTTCTCGGAAAAATACTCCTGCACCTAGTCAAAAATCTTCGGCTGTGCCTCCAACCTTCAACTTCACCAATCACTCCAAAATTGAACTCAGTTAAGCATCGCGTTTAAGATACAGGGGGCTGCCCCACCTCGGACATACGCATTCAGCATGAAATCAACAACCTGGCGGGAGATCCTGCTTATGAAGTGCAGTTGACAGAAATGCGACAGGCGCTCGAGGCATGGATCATCGAAACCAATGATTTGGGACAAATCATGGAGCCAGATTCCATAGTGGCTCCGTTTATTGAGGAAATGGATGCATGGTTCGGTACGCCCAGTTGGGCCAAGTCCGAATAGCTTTTACCCGCTGGATAACTGATTGGCAACTTCTACGCAAAATTCGGCCAGATTCAAATACTGGTTGGCATCCTCGACATAGTCATTCCTATCAGGATGCGCCATTGCAAGTTCTCACCTGTGGGTTCAGATCTAGTACAACCGAGCGTTCGACTGTGTCCCCCAACGTATTATCCGTCACTCTTACGGTAATGGCTACCGTGCGAAAAGCCCGCCAGTCTGAAACATCCAGAATTATGTGCTCTCGCACAGTACTGGACCCTGATTCATGCTCAGTAGAAGTAGAGATCGCTACTTTTTGCGGGTCGTCCATACTTCGAACTTCGTAGCTGACAGTATAGCTTGTGCGCTCATCCTCGTTGAAGCGAAGGAAGTAGGCTTCAAAATAAATTCCAAGGGGATCTTCCGGGGCCCAATGCGTTGCAGCAACGGGCATCTTTTCGTCAGGCAGACCTTCATCATTGAGTGCTGTCAGGAGAATATCACTCATTTCCAAGATCTGTCCTAGGCCGTTAAGCGCAGGAATTGAGTCAAGTGTTTGTACGCCAATCCCAAGCATCGCAGAGGGCTGGGGCTTTCCTGAAGCATCGGGTTGAGTCCAGGCATGATTCCACTGCAATGCAAGATTAATGCTACCCTGAATTCCTTTGGTGACCCAGGTACGTACGGGGAGTACTGAATCTACCCCGTCCGGTAAATAGTATTGACGAAGTCGCAGATTCGCCGGAGAATAGTTGGCTTTTCGGGTTACCAGATAAGCGGTCAGCAGAAAATCTTCCGATTGCTCTGCTCCCTTCCGTTGCAGTGATCGAATTTGTTGACGATCCGGCTGCAGAGATTTTGCATTAAATGTCCATGATACATTCAAACGCGTAGTCCCTTCGGGTTCAAGAAAACGAGCCCATCGTAAACACGGATGAAGTGAGATTGCTGATCCCAAGACCTGCGTAGCAGATATTGGAACCTCCCTACTTCGAGAGTCCTGATGAAAGTCATGCAATACCTTTCCTTCCTGCAGGAGCTGCTTGGTAAAGGAATAAGGGCTAGTCCCGTCAGAGGAGGCGATAGAAGCATAGTTACTCACGGTATCGTACAGAGTGCCGTAGTGTTCATGATCCGCCGAAAGCTGTCGGTATATTTCTTCCAGCCATCTCAGAAGTATGGGGGCCTCGTCCGGGCTGGTCCGGATTTGGGTTGGCAGCAGATCGTCCACTGCTGCTATTTCATATCCCCGACGGTTCGATTTTTTAACAAAAAAATAGTGAGCATTCTCGTTTATGCGGCGGTATACCCAAAATTCGTTTCGCGCCAGCGTATGGCGAACCGGACGCAGGTGTAAACCCGCATTTCTGAGTTTAACTTCCGAGCGTTGTCCTGGCATTCCCAATCTTAAAAAGATCTCTCCACGTTCATCAACTCTCAATGGGCTGCGTTCAAGGGCAAAGTTGTGAAGTGCATGGTAGGCCCGCGACAGATGCTCGACCACACGTTCGTTCACAAAGGTGGCCGGAATAGGATCTTGCTGATGCCACCACTGCTCCAATATTGCTACATCAGCAAGTCCACCCGTGCCCTCTTGAAGTGCACTTAGAGCCGCACGTACTGGACTGGTTGGGGGCACAACAAGATCAAGCAAGCGCAAATGCCACACAAGCTCCTCCGTCATCTGTTGCTCTGAGGCCTGCTGGAGTAAGCCGAGGTACATCTCAGCAGCCTCCGCGTAGCGGGACGCGTCTCTCTCATCGAAGATGCGCTTGAGCTCCGATGAAGGTTGTCCCACAGCATTTGCACTGCAACCACAGACAGTACTATTGAGGCTGCTAAGGAAAGATTCCAGTACTTGTGGGTAATACTGCTTCTGGAATAGCAATGACGGAGTCTGGTGAATTTTGTGCTTAACATTCAAGGTTGTACCTGTCAGTTCTAGAAAGTCACGTCAGACTCAATGGTTCGGATATTTTGATGGTGCAAGACATCAGTTTAATAAGAATTTGATTTAGTATTCATATGAAGGTACTCGTTACAGGCGGTGCGGGATTCATTGGCTCTCATGTTGTCGATGCCTTGGTCCTTAAAGGACACACTGTCGAAGTGCTTGATGACCTCTCGGGTGGCTTTCGGGAGAATGTGCCCCGTTCAGTAAAACTCCATACCTTAGACGTTCGATCGATAGATGCGGCGTCTCTCATGAAAAATAGCGGGTATACCACACTGGTTCATCATGCCGCTCAAATGGACGTCCGCCGCAGTGTTGCTGATCCCGCCTTCGATGTTCAGGTTAATGTATTGGGTCTCATCAATCTTATGGAGGCAGGCAAGGACAGCGGACTGGAAAAAGTTGTATTTGCCTCCACCGGTGGGGCAATCTATGGTGAACCGGAAGCCGGCCCTCAAATAGAAACACATACTCAGCAACCGGTTTCGCCATATGGCATAAGCAAGCTGACTTGCGAGAAGTTATTGCATTTCTATTTTTGTGAATATGGAATTCCGTATGTCGCACTCAGATATGGAAATGTTTATGGCCCTCGTCAGAATGCGCACGGTGAGGCAGGAGTGATTGCAATTTTTGCTCAGAAATTATTGGCAGGACATCGGGTTACCATCCACGGTGATGGGCTCCAGACACGTGATTATGTCTATGTAGGTGATGTGGCTCGCGCAAATCTCGCTGCGATCAACTTCACCGGTAACCCATCGGCATTCAATATTGGAACCGGCATCGAAACCGATGTTGTAACCCTCCATCAAAAGCTTAAACAAGCCATCGGTCTTGAACAGCCTGCAACACATGGTCCTGGAAAATCCGGAGAGCAACGTCGAAGCGTATTGGATTGTACCAAGGCTTTGCATGATCTTGTCTGGAAACCGGAAGTAAATCTGGACGACGGTCTCAAGCGAACCGTTGACTGGTTTGCTTCCTCGAGAATGCCAGACTGATGTACCGAATACAACTACAGGATTTTGAGGGCCCGCTGGATCTTCTCCTGCTCCTGATTAACAGGAATGAAATTGACATTTTTGATATTCCTATTGCTCAGATCACAAATGAGTATCTATCCTATGTGGAGCTCATAGAAGCCATCGATCTGGACGGCGTAGCAGAGTTCATCTATTTCGCCGCATTACTCATTAGCATTAAGGCCCGCATGCTTCTTCCGAACCCAGAGGAGGATGATGAGGGGGAACCGATTGACCCACGTCAGGAAATTGTTGAGCGGATATTGGAGTATGTGCAGTACAAAAATGCTGCAGAAACACTCGACGAGCAGTTCAAGCAACGCTCATTATTGTTTACCAGAGGGCAAGCATCTGCACCTGTTCAATCAACGATGCCTGAGAAGGAGATCTTGGTCAAAAGAACGGTATTTGACCTGATTGATACGCTAAGGGATGTACTCGAGAATGCTCCAGAAGAACCACCTATCACGATTGCACCACAAAAACGCTCAATTGAAGAACAGTGTGAGTACATACGCAATGCTATATTTGCTCAGGAGCAGGTCAGTTTCAGTGCTATGGTCATGGGGAAATCGAGATATTTTATAGTTATAACCTTTTTGGCTGCACTGGAAATGGCATATTCTGGAGAAGTTTTCGTGTCGAGCGGTCCTGACGGGGAAGATTTCGTGATTGAGCGGGCAACAGGTCAAACATTCGTGGGATGAATCAGAAAGAACCCGACAGATCCGTTACATTGCCCATGGTCCTGGAGGCCTTGGCGTTTGCTACAGATATCCCCATTAGTGCAAAGGAGGTTTGTCGTGTGTATGCCGAGGTGCTTGGTGAAGCGTCTCCGCCGAGCGAGGAAATCGTTGATGAAGCATTCAAAGCTCTGAATGATTCTTACGAAATAGAGGGACGCACAATGCGAATACAGCATTGGGCTGGTGGGTTACGCATGACCACCACGGAATCAGTTGCCCCATTCCTCGAGGCTTTTTTTCGACGTGAACGGAGGCGTCACTTAACGAAGCCACTGATGGAAACACTGGCGATTGTCGCTTATAAGCAGCCAGCAACGAAAGCCGAGATTAACGCCGTTCGAGGCGTCGATTCAGGATATGCACTTCGAAAACTACTGGAACTCAATCTCCTGGCAATTTTCGGGCGCGCAGATATTATTGGACGCCCCATGTTGTACGCAACGACCGATCGATTCCTGGAAGAATTCGGACTAAAGAATTTGGATGAACTGCCGAACTTGCGTCAGGCAGAAGAGTTACTAGGGGACACTGCATTCAATGAAGAACGTACGCGTCTTTTAATGGCAAAGGGCCTCGACATGGGCGATGGCGACCCTTCCAGCCCTACATCCGAATCGTAAGTCTAAAACTTAGGCACAGCATCTAGCTGTGCCTTTTTGCTAAAGAGCCAATGGCACGCCCCCGAGCGACCAAACCTCCAAAGGAGAGACTGGAGTCTGGACGACTTAATCGCTACATCGCACGTGCAGGAGTTTGTTCGCGCAGAAAAGCAGATGGTCTTATTGAAAGCGGCCAAGTACAGGTAAATGGGCGGAAAGTCCATGAATTCTGGTATCAGGTTAGTAAAGGAGATGAGGTTAGTGTTAACGGAAAAATTATCTCTCCCCGAGAATTTCTGTACGTGTTGCTCAATAAGCCAAAGGATACGATCACTACGGCAAAAGATGAGCGGGGACGCAAAACGGTGCTGGATTTGGTAAAGATTGATGGTGGGACTGATGGTCTGTTCCCGGTGGGGAGACTTGATCGCAATACGACTGGTGTATTGTTCTTAACGACGGATGGTGATCTAGGTCACCGGTTGATGCATCCCAGTTTTCAGATCCCAAAGCAGTACACCGCGCGCACAAAGGAACCGGTTCGGCCGGATCAACTCGATCAGCTCCGGCGTGGAATCACTCTGGAAGATGGACCCGCTGCCTTTGACCAGGCCGTATATGTACAACCAGATAATCCCTTCGAAATAGGTATTGAGTTGCACGAAGGGAGAAATCGTCAGATTCGGCGGATGTTTGATGCACTTGACCACAAAATTGTTGCTTTGGAGCGTGTTTCATACGCCGGGCTAACAACTCGTCGGTTGCGGCGAGGAAGATGGCGCCAGCTTAACAATAACGAGATTCGCAAACTACACCGCTTGATAGGTCGTCGATAACCAGCTACAACACAATCCCCAGATGAAAGACTCACTTGGATTGAAACGCATTCTTGCAGATAAAGTCAAGCGTGAAGGGCTGACGTATGATGACGTGTTACTTGTGCCGGGGCGATCAAGTGTCATGCCCCGGGATGTCAGCATTGAAACACGATTGACCCGAAAAATAAAACTGAACATACCGTTGCTTTCGGCAGCCATGGATACGGTAACGGAGGCGCGGCTTGCAATAGCGATGGCACGCGAGGGTGGGGTTGGTGTTTTGCACAAGAACATGTCCGTGGAGGACCAGTCTGCACAGGCGCGGAGAGTCAAGCGTTCCGAAAGTGGAATGATTCTTGATCCGATAACACTTGAAGTGAACTGCACAGTAGGCGATGCACGCGCTCTCATGGCGCGCTATTCTATTGGAGGTATTCCCGTTGTGGATAGTGCACAACGTCTGGCAGGGATAATCACTAATCGGGACCTGCGATTCCAAGAGAATAATCAGACACCGGTAAGAGATGTTATGACTCCTACACCACTTCATACTGCACCAGTGGGTACAACGCTCGAACAAGCCGAAGCAATCCTCCAAGAATATAAGATCGAAAAGCTGCCAGTAGTAGATGATGAAGGACACTTAAAAGGTCTGATCACCTTCAAGGACATAGAAAAGAAAAGACGCCACCCCTTTGCGTGTAAGGATTCCCACGGGCGTCTGCGTGTGGGAGCTGCAGTAGGAGTTTCAGGGGATTTGCATGAGCGTGTGAGTGCTCTTATGGAATCAGAGGTGGACTTTGTTGTTGTAGATACGGCCCATGGACACTCCGAGGGTGTGCTTAAAGCGGTAGAAACTTTGAAGTCGAATCATGGCAATCTGCAGATTCTTGCGGGAAACGTGGCTACAAAAGGGGGCACCGAGGACTTGATTGCAGCGGGAGCAGACGGCATTAAGACAGGCATTGGTCCAGGTTCAATTTGCACAACCAGAGTGGTTGCAGGAGTGGGTGTACCCCAGTTAACGGCAGTGCTTGAGTGTGCTGCGGCTGCGAAGCCACATGCTATTCCTATAGTGGCAGATGGAGGCATAAAGCAGACCGGGGACATTCCGAAAGCACTTGCAGCAGGTGCACATAGTATTATGATCGGAAGTCTTTTCGCAGCTGTAGATGAAAGCCCCGGTGAGACCATCATCTACGAGGGACGCAAGTTCAAGTCTTATCGAGGTATGGGCTCTCTGGGAGCAATGAAAGAGGGAAGCAAGGATCGATATTTTCAGGATGCAGAGGATGACATCAAGAAGCTAGTACCGGAGGGAATTGAGGGTAGAGTTCCGTATAGTGGACATTTGAGCGAGGTGGTCTACCAAATGATGGGTGGGTTAAGAGCCGCTATGGGATACTGTGGGTGCAAGGATCTGGAAGATTTCAGGAAAAGGGCCGAGTTCGTGAGAATCACATCCAGCGGGATTCGTGAGAGCCATCCACACAGCGTGCATATCACCAAGGAAGCTCCAAATTACAGCTATCGCAGATAGCCAGAGTCGCAGCGTCATCCCATCTAAGTCCTTGCAGCGTTACCAGGTTGCTCCTGCCGTAACCTCAAAGATTAATCGTGCGACGTTCACGTGCGGCTTGATCAGCTGCAAGCACAATTTGTAAGCTGCTGACTGCATCCTGCATGTGATCGGTTAAGTCCAGATCCTCCAGAATGGCACGGAGCAGGAACTCCTGTTCAAGCGCACACAATTCATCGTGCGACGGCTCATCGGAAGTATCAATCACTTTGTCGAGTTGATTAAAATGCCCCGCTTCATCACGACTGCCGTAGTGTACCTTTAGTCCACCAGTTTGCGTGTGTCCTTCTATATCATCCGTTTGATCCTTCACTTCATCAACAATACTCACCGAACCCAAAGGCCCAACCACATCCTTTACAAACGAAGCTGTTTCACTCATCATGGGTCCCCAGCCAGCTTCATACCAGCCCACAGATCCATCATCAAAGGATACTTGCAAGTGGCCATAATTATACATGTCCTGTGCTATTTCATCGGAAAGTCGTGCCCCAATTGCACTTACGGTCACTGGGCGGGCACGCGTCATCTGACACATAACGTCTACATAATGGACACCACAATCAACGATAGGAGACATTGAGTCCATAAGCTTCCGGTGTGTTCTCCATTGTTCTCCGCTGCTTTGCTGGTTCAGGTTCATGCGCATGACGAGCGGTTTACCCAGTTCGTGTGCTAAGGAGATGAATTTTTTCCAAGCTGGGTGTACGCGCAGGATATAACCTATAACAAGCTTTCGGTTTGCTCTTTGAGCTAGATCGACCAACGTCTGTGCCTCATCTGCAGTTGTAGCTAGGGGCTTCTCCACAAACACGTGACAATTTGCTTCCAGACTAACACGGACGTATTCAGCGTGTGTATCCGGGTAAGTATTAACAGAAACAACATCCGGTGCTGTGACACGCAGAGCATGCTCAAATGAGGAGAATGTAGGAAGCCCGCCGAGCTCAGCACTGAGCCGATCACGAGAAGCAGGGGTGCGACTCACCAACCCAACGATCTCAAAGGCATCCATAGCATGGTAGGCTCGTGCGTGTGATGTGCCCATGTGACCGCATCCGGCCACGAGTACTTTCAATTTTTGTGTTGTCACCAGTCTGAAGAATTTGTTCGTGGACACTGTTACGGATTGCTGCAGTCGTAGGTTCTATACGGACACTTGAACAGCAGAACCGAAATAATGAGCATCCCGAATCTCAAGTATGTCCATCAATATATGGAGACTCTGCCCCCTGAATTGACGCTTTATTGGAATTTCGTGAGAGCGCCCCTATAGGTCTCACTTCTCGTTGGTACAGCTTTTCGTAGGACAAGTTGTAGATCAGGCCTCATCAGCCCCTGGCTGCAAGGCAGGGGAACTCTCCTCTTGTCTGCTATGCGGATGATTTCTGTATCCAAGGCAGCAGCTTTGCCAACGGTTCCAGCCCCTGTACCAGCAAGTGCCTTACGCTTGGCGATGCTCATGTTCTTGCGCTTGCCTCCTATGTAGGTTTCGTCTGCTTCTATTTCACCGGAGAGGGCGGGCATCTCTGATTCAACGCTTTACGTATACGGTGCTCCATGCACCAAGCAGTTGTTTGGGTAACACCCAGGTGCTTTGCAAACTGTACACTGGATTTTCCCTTTAATGCAGTGGTCATCAGATGGATGGCAAGAAGCCATTTCCGTAGAGACACACGGGAGTTCTCGGGGATGCCCCAAATTTAGTGGGGGTTTAGGGGAAGTTGTGAGAGTCTACCGGTGTACTGATGTTTGGTTCGGTCGTGTCGTTCCAGTCCCCGTAGCAAAGTTTCCCACTGCCAATCTTGCGGGATGGGGTTCAGGGATCGTTGTTCAATGTCAAGGCACGCGGCAGCAATCCATCGTTGGCGTTGGTCCGAGTTACTCCATCGCGTGATTCTGCGCGTTGTATGTGCCAGTCTGCTATTGATGCTCTCAATGATGTTCGTGGTTCGAAGCCGATCGCGTAGCGACTTGGGGAGCCCCAGTTTGTGAAGGGTGAGGGTTTCCTCAAGTCCCTCTTTTAAGCTGGCCGCTGCTTTTGGGCAGCGGGATTCCAAGGATTGAATCAAGGTCGTCAGTCGTTTTTTTGCTTCTGCATACGTACGCGTTGCATAGGCGGCTTCCAGTTGTTTCTTGACCTGCTCAGCAAAGTCGGTATCCTGGATCTTGGAGACGACATTTTCGCGTTTGTGCCACTGACATCGCTGAATCAGCGCCCGATCTCCAAAGACCTCTCGTACGCCTTTGCGCAATCCTTTGGAGCCATCCAGCAGCACCAGCAATGGGCCCGTAACCTGGAAGCCGCGTGCCTGCAAATTCTGCAGTAAGGCAACCACACACGGATGGGCTTCGGTTTTGACCTCCATGAACCCGAGGATGATCTTCTGTCCTTGTCCCGTCAATCCCACGACTAAAAGAATCTGTTCACTCCGCAAGGTCTTCCCGTCAATGAGAATGGCGACAAACTCCGTCTCATCAAACCGCCGGCTCATGAACGTCTCCAGTGCTTTGGCCGTCTCGTTGATAAACACGCGTCCGGTGGTGGAGCCGCTGAGACCAAAACTCTCTGACAGGTGTTGCGCCACTTGCCCATACTTGCGTTGAGAGAGTCCAAGTAGCACACTGCGTGCCAGTTCCTGTTCATAGCCGGGTTCGGACTGGTGCAGCAGTTTGTACGTCTCCAGCGGCACTTCCTGATTCGTTTCGGTGTTACGAACCCGGGGGACCTCAACGGGCACCTTCGCCCCGTTCCAGCGAATTGAACCGGGATTGGTTCCCCAACGCTGGCACTTCGTCGGGGTATGTTTCCAGCGAATTCCGCAAAGCTCGCTCACTTCGGCCTGAAACAAGAGCGGAACCAATTCCATGAACCAATCCGGGCTACGAAACAACCGAGCCAGTTTGGCCGCATTCCTGGCCAAAAACGGTTGGAAAACGGCGGAAGGAAAGAGAGAAGATAATGCAATCATGCGTTCGATGGTTTAGAAGGAAGAGACGTTTTCAGTGCAGCATGCAACTGCGGAAGATACGTCGCATGTCGCACCCGACGCAGTCGGGGTTCAAGTTCCAACAGTGCCGCGCACAGGTGCATCTCGCGCTGGTGGACCGGCGTAGCCGTCAGTCTGCGTCCTGCACGAGCCAAGAGTGTCCTGAGTGAATTCAGCACGCGCAGTCCCCGGTCACTATGGAGCAATCGTCCGGTACGTTGCAAGGTGAGCGTTGATTCCAGCGCATGCGCAAGCACGCTTCCAGAGGAGCGATTCACCTGGGTCAACGCTGCTGTGATCTGCTGAAGATCTGTCCGAGCCTGGGACGCATCGCACTGTTGCCATGCCTGTCGTAGGCGGTGACGAAACCGCAGCGCCTCATCGGGATCCAGTCCGCTCAGCGCTTCGGCCATGACCGTATTCAGACATCGCTGCACCCACACGCGGCCTCCCCATACGCGGGACACCGCCGCGTGGAGTGCGACATTGCCAGGAAGCGTCAACAGCATCCCCGAACCCAATCCACGAACGCTCAAATCGTCCAGCACCGCCTCCATACCGGACTGATCCTGGGGGCCGCATTCGGTCACAGTCACGATCCGACGATGCCCCCGCAGACTCACCCCGATTCCAAACAATACATGCAGCCCCATCACATACGAGGGCCGAAGCCACAAATGGACCAGAGACTCCGTATGCCAGTCACGGCACGCCAGCACAGATACCGCAGATTCCCAGCATAAAGTCGGCGCAGGAGCCCCCGGGACCGCCGCCGACTCCTCAGGAGCTGATAACACAGGATCAGGCGCCGCAGGATCAGGTGCCGCAGGATCAGGTGCCGCAGGTACGGAGGAAATCCGATCGGTCAGCATGCGAAGTACATCCACATAATGCCGAACCAATTCAACCTGCAGATCCTGAACAGGCTCCTGAATTGGTGGAGAGAAAGGAAAAGAAGATTCTGGGTTCATCAAGGAAGGATCGGGTTAAGTCATTATCGTTACTCCCCCGAACCCCCACTAAATTTGACGCATCCCCGAGTTCTCCATGATCGTGCCAGTGCGGACACTAAACCTGCATTTGCTGGTGGGGCAGTCACCACATTTATATCCCATTCTACCTTTGATCTTCCATATCTTCATGCTTCCACAACGCGGGCAAGCTGGTTCATTACCCCACCGTTGTTCAGCGATGTATTCCTGACTGGCTCCCTCATTCGGGAACTTTGCATAGAATTCTGAGATACTAAGGTATTTGGGTCTTGGGCCAATCTTGTGAAAACACAATTTTCATTGCATTCTGGGGGAGAGGTTCAGGCCTCCGAGATGGAAGTAAATGGCGGTTGCAAATCGTTCATTATTTCGGAATCCGCGGGCGCGTACTTTGACTGTTTTTATTCGGCTGTTGATGCTTTCGGCCGGGCCATTGCTGACCTTGAGAATAATTGCATTGATGATTCCCCACAGGTGGTTTTTAATGGTTTTGGCGGCTTCCTTGACCGGCTCCAAGCGGCAGCGCATGGCCCAGGAAAGCCATCTTTTCCAGCCCTTGCGGGCCCAGGTGGGATGTACATAATGCCATAAATTTCGTGCCATCTCCTTGATGGCCCACGCCCGGGCGGTTTTCAACGAACTGTTCTTCAACGATTGAAACCGCGCTTTCTGCTTCTTGGACATATTTTCCCGGTTCGTTAGCCAGTCGTACTTACTTCCGGTGAGGGTCGTATCTCCTTCGGCGCGTAAAGCCTTGTGCTCTTGCCGACGCACTTTGTCCACGGCCTCCCCCAGATACTTCGCCACATGAAACCGGTCAAACGCAATCTTCTTCGCTGCATCAGCTACACACGCCAAGGTGGCAGAGATGTAGGCGGGCCACATGTCCATGCTCACGCTCTCAATCCCCGCCAATTGTTCTGGTGTGAGACTTAAATACCAGCGCTTTAGCACCGCTTTCGTGCGTCCGATCCCCACATACAGGACCCTGCCTGCCTTTGCATCGGAAACGACCGTAACGTATTTATGTCGCTTACGGAAGGAGGTCTCATCCACGCAAATGTGCGGAATAATCTCCGTTTGTCTGCGCCGAAGTCCTCGCTCTACCGCGTGCTCCATGATCCTTGAAATCACTTTCCATCCCACGCCGAGCTGCCGCGATACTGCGGATACACTCGCATCCCTAAGCCATCCAATTACCCTCTCTTCAAAGTCAAAGGTGTGCCGGGAACTCGACGATGCCCAAGGAACCTGCACCGTCCGAACTCCACACGCTCGACACTTTACACGCGGAACCCGGGCAATCAACTCCGTACGATAGGTACAGGTATCTAAGTGCCGCCAGGAACGTGCCTCGCGCAAATCATAAAAGGAACAAGCCGCCTTACACTTCGGACATGACAGCAATGATGTATCCGTGCAGATCACCGTTACCCGCCGTACCCGATCCTTATCATCATAACGATCCTCTGAAATCTCCCAAGGTGATTCAAGCCCTATACTCCTATGGATACTCGCCTCATCCTTTTTCATTGTATTCGCATCTGTTTCAAGTGAAATTTTCCCCAGAATAACAACCAAAAATAGAGCACATAAACACTACTGTCATGACCACCTTATACCGAATTTTCCTGAATTTACAGATCTCGTCATAATATTGGGTGAAGGGCCAGGTATTTACTCATGGATAAACTAACCTGCGTGTTACAGGTCAGTGATACTACATTGTACCAAGGATATTCCCAAAAGATGTTTTATCCTATAGCAGAGCATCATTCCTTTAACCTAACCTTATACCAGACAAATGAAGCTTTTCACATTTCTTACGCTCTCGGTCTTAATGGCCCTTATTGCCGTTGGCTGTTCCAACTCCGTTGAGGATACGGAAAGCCAAGATCCGAGCAACGAAATAGCTGAACTGATTGATCAAATGCCACCGAATGGCATGATCCAGCTTTCGAGGCACCATGACGGTGTGTTTCCCTCCGTTGAAGAGGGTGACAGCGGAGTTTTACCTAGTGGCATTCGCTGGCTCTCCATAACGGACGAGGACGCGATAGGAATTGGCTTTGCAGGTTTGAGCATTCAATACAAGACGAATGCGCAGACTATTGACTGCGAAGTAAACTCTTCGGCCAATATTTTCAAGAAGAGGGCGTTCGGCGCGTGCATTGGCGACCTGATTTCGGTGTGCGACGGTGCGGACGTGTACAACGATTATGAAGCGGGAACGACCGTTGCGGAAGGGTACGACAACATCTACGACGACAATGGCAACGTAAGCGGTCGTAAGGAGTGCAACTTTCCGCCTGGGCACCCGCGACACCCCGATAACTAGGAGGCTATGTTAGTACAACTAAGTATATAGCTCCCGATTTTATCCACCCTAGGTGGGCAACATCAATCTGAATATGCAGGCATGAAGTAATGCATTACCTGATGTTCGGAGGGCTAATGTCACCATAGATCAACTCTGCGCACCTTGCACCAAATCCGGCCAATTGGAGCCAGAAGGGATCTTCCAAGGGACTCGCGAACAGTATCCGCGGGATTAGTGTGTGTGCCCCGGGATGTGAACAAAACCCACCAAGCGAGACACCACCGGAGATGGATGGTCGATAGTTTCAGTGGACAACAACGAACACGTCACGGTCATATACGCATCCAGAAGAATTGTACTAATTCATGCCTCCAAATTACTGCTGAATCGGGCTGCCAAGAGGTTTGCAAGAAGCACTACAGGCATTGGTATCATGCGGATGGGAGTGCATGTGTGCGAGTACTTCTGCCGTGGTATCTTATACTCGGGCTTGTCGTTTAAGCGATGATTTGCATTAGAGCATGAAGGCACGTTGATGGATACCCGATGATTTATGAGCTCAAGCTTCTCCCTGAGGCCAATAGATTGGATTCCAACGCGTCACCTGCATCGCAGGCACCTGGAGATTTCTCGTTAACGTACTCACCCGCCAAGAGCCGGGCAAATGTCTTATCCGATAGTTTTGGGAGGATACACAAGTATCTGAGAATTTCGCTGGTTGAACACTGCAATTTGCGATGTAACTACTGCATGCCAGAAGGTGGGCTCGATTGGACCCCAGCAGAGGAATTATTGACAGACGACGAAATCACCCGTCTGGCACGACTCTTTGTCGGACAGGGGGTAACCAAGATTCGTCTGACCGGCGGAGAGCCGCTGCTGAGACCCGGAATTGAGAAGATTGTTAAAACGGTGTCTTCTTTACCGGGGCTTAAAACGCTCGCGATTACCACTAACGGCCTACTTCTAAAGCGTAAGCTACCTAAGCTTCAAGCGGCAGGGCTTAACCTAATAAACCTGAGCCTGGATACACTGCAACCTGACCGGTTCGAGGCAATCACACGCCGAGATGGGCTTGGACTCGTGTTAGAAGCCATTGACATGATGCTCGAGTCCGGGTATGACCCAGTAAAAATCAACTGCGTGGTGATGCGGGGAATGAATGAAGATGAGTTGGTAGACTTTGTTGGCCTCATACGTGAAAGATCAATTGAAGTCCGCTTTATAGAGTTCATGCCCTTTGACGACAATCGTTGGAGTGGGGAGAAGCTGGTCCCTTACCAGGAAATGCTTCGGATCATCCGTCAAGTATATCCGCTTGAAGCGCTCACATGTAGCCCCGGCTCAACTGCAAAGTTGTATAGAGTGCCAGGCTTCCGTGGTCGGGTAGGGTTTATTACGTCCATGACGGAAGATTTTTGCGAAGGCTGCGATCGACTTCGAATCACCGCAGACGGTAACCTGAAAGTTTGCCTCTTCGGACGGGCAGAAATCAGCCTGCAACACGCCATGCGGAACGGTGCGAGTGACCAAGAGCTCCTTGAATTGATAAGTACCGCGGTGGGCGGTAAACATGCCCGACATGCAGGCATGCATGCTATCGCAGCGTCCAGGAACCGTCCAATGATCACAATAGGGGGATAGCCATGTTTAGTCTGATTGTTTTGGCACTTGCATTACAGTCTGCCCCGACAGACTTTACGGCCATGTCTTTCAACATTCGCTATGATAATCCCGAGGACGGTCCCAGTGCATGGCCGCATCGGGTAGAATGGGTGGCAAACGAGATGACCGAGGCAGACCTTATCGGTGTGCAGGAAGCGCTTGTCCATCAAGTGGATCAACTGGCCGCTGAGCTTTCAGGCTATGAATGGGTGGGAGTAGGAAGAGACGATGGCAAGGATGAGGGTGAATTTGTCCCCATCTTTTTCAAAACAGAGGTTTTCGAACTGCTGGAAACGGTTACTTTTTGGCTTTCAGAGACCCCCGATGTACCAGGTAGTCGGGGTTGGGATGCAGCACTCCCCAGAATAGCCACAGCAGCTTACCTGAGAGTACGAGATATGGACGTTCATTTTTGGGTGATCAATGCGCACTTTGATCACCGGGGCAACCAGGCACGGTTGGAAAGCGCAAAGCTTCTGGCCAGGCGTGCACAAGCGTTATCTGACAACGCACCAGTATTGGTACTCGGAGACTTCAATACAACCCCGGACACTGAGGTTTATGCAGCATTGACCGAGGACCTGTTGCAAGATGCGAGAACGGTCAGTCAAAATCCGCCTGAAGGGCCAACAGGTACGTTCAGTGGGTTTCTAGAAAGTGAGTCACTGCCCAAAGCGCGGATTGACTACGTATTTGTATCGCCTGCCTGGACTGTACAGAGCTACGAAGCCGTAGTAGCAATCAGTGAGGGCAGGTACGTATCAGACCACCTGCCTGTAAAGGTCAGCGTTCGACTCGATAAATAGGTGTCTATCCCGTGCTCTGCATTGCTGCGGCGACACCATTAACACTCAGAAGCAATGCATGAGCCAACCGTTTTTCGTCTGCTTCCAGCTTATTACGGCTTCGTCTGATCAACTCGATCTGTAGGAGATTCAATACGTCAGAATAGGGATTGCGAAGCCTGACAGATTTTCTAACAACGGGTACATGACCATAGAGTCGCTCGAACCCGGTGATCTCCAGGATGGCTGCTTCACCTTTCTTAAAGTCTTCGACAATCTGATCATGGATTCGTTTTCCGACAACAGGATCAGCTGCCAAGGCAACATATTCTGATGCAATATCCAACCTAGCGCGCGCCATCTCGAGTTGAGCACTGTCAAGAACTGCTTGAAAGAAGGGCCACTCCTTATACATGCGCTTCAAGGCAGAAGCGTGATCTTGAACGAGTGCTTTAAGGCCTTCTCCGGCTCCGTACCATCCCGGTACAATATAACGTGTCTGTGTCCAAGCGAACCCCCAAGGAATTGCCCGAAGATCGTCAAAGTCCACCATATTTACTGAGCCGCGAGAGACTGGCCGCGAAGCAATAGGTAATCGACTGATTTGCTCAATTGGAGTACACGAGACATACCATGCCCAGAAATCCGGATCATCAATGAGTGAGCGATAGTTCTTCATTGACACTGCTGAGAGGCGTTCCATGATTCCTGCATTCCCTTCTTCATCTGCTGCCCGAAGTGGGGCAATCAACATGGCCCTCACAATCTGCTCTAAATGGCGGTGTGCTATTGCAGGCAGTGCATACCTGAAAGAAATTACCTCACCTTGTTCAGTGAAGCGGATTCGACCATTATGTATGACGCGTGGCATCGCTATGATTGCCTGACCGGCGCGACCTCCACCACGGCCAACCGTTCCTCCGCGTCCATGAAACAGCCGCAAATCAACCCCGAAATCCTTGCAGATGTCGCCAATACATCTTTGTGCTTTATGCAGTGCCCAGTTCGCCATCCAATAGCCACCATCCTTGTTGCTGTCGGAATAGCCTAGCATGATTTCCTGCATGTTGTCACGGTGTGCAAGATGCTGGCGATAGATTGGATGTTCAAACAGCTTGGTCAACAGGACGCCAGCAAGGTCAAGGTCCTCTATGGTTTCAAAAAGTGGAACGACATCAATTGGGAATTGCACGGCATCTCCCTCTGTATGCCAAAGGCCAACTTCTTTTGCCAGTAATAGGACCTCCAAAATATGGCTCACGGCGTGGGTCATACTTACTACGTAGCTCCCCAGTGCACGGGGAGATGATTCTACGATATCTCGGATTACGGTGAAAGTGTTGAGCACCTCCTGTAGATCATCCTCGACCTGGAAACCACGCGGCAGGAGAGGCCTAGGGTTGCTCAGCTCTTCTGACAAAAGTTCTAATTTAGCCTCTTCCGTCATAGCTGCATAGTCGCCACAGACCCGGCTAACCCTGAAAAGGGTATCCACCGCATTAGTATGGACTCGGCTGTGCTGTCGGATATCCAACGCAGCCATGTGAAATCCGAATGCCTGCGCCTGCAAGAGAAGTTTGCCCAAGCGTCCATAAGATACCAGACCCCCATATCCGATCTCTTCAAGGGCATTTGCAAGGATTTGTAAATCTGCAAGAAAACGGTCGCTGTCGTAGATGTCTTTTTTTCCTTCTCTCACCAACTCAATACGCTGCATCATGAAGCTGATCTTCCGACGGAACGGCTCCCGGATGTACAGGCGATTTTCGTGTGCCGTCAGATTCACTTCTGCCTCGTCTACCTGAATGGATTCGTATAGCATACCGGGGAGCGTCAGCTGTAACTCAGAAATACTAAGATCCCGTCGCAACTCGCGTAGATCGTCCAGATAGCGGGATAATACTGTTCTGCGGTGCATAGAGAAGGTTGTTCTCGTGACCGTAGACGTCACATTTGGGTTACCATCCCTGTCGCCCCCGATCCATGACCGAAACTGCAGGAAAATCGGCACCTTCACGCGTTCACCGTAATGGCGTTCAATCGCACTTGTCACATCGGCATGAATACGCGGAATTGCTTCCCAGATTGCGTTCCGCAGATAATGCAGTCCATTTGCCACCTCATCAATTACTGTTGGCTTGCTGGCTCGAACTTTGTCAGAAGCGATCAGGAGACCGACTTGGTTCTGTATTCGGTAGAGCAGAGCATTACGCTCTTCGGGAGTCGGATTGCTGTGCCGAAGCTTGTCAATAAGTAATGCCAGGTGTTCCTGCTTGTACAGAATTGTTCGTCGGCGAGCCTCCGTCGGATGTGCGGTCAATGTAGGCTGTATATCAAGCCGTGCGATTAACTTAATGACCTTCTCCAGTGGATAATCTGCCCTACGCAGAATTCCCACAGCTTCATCAATTGAGTCTACTCGCCCCATTTCAGGGAGCAGCCGTGCACGCTCACGGTTGATCCGAACGATCTCCTGTTGCTCACTCTGATTGACTAGGTAAAAGAACGTTGTAAATGCGCGCAGCAGCCACTCAATTTCCTGGAGCTCTAGTTCTTTGATCTGTTCTACTGCTTCACGACGAAGAACGGGATCGTGTTCGGAGATAGCTTGCTTTGCCAGATGGCGTAATTTCTCGACCATATCCAGCATTTCTGGACTGGCCTGTGTTTGAATTACATGGCCTAGCATGCCGCCCAAAAGATTAATCTGTTCGCTCAGAGGAACAGAAATGCCTGTTCCATGAGCCTTAAATCGCAATTCCTGCCAAGAACTCATTCGTTTGAATTTTAATGATCGAACTTAACGACATTTCATACCTAATTAGGGCATATCTTGTCTCCTTTCACAAAAATATCCCCCTGCAGGGGAGATGGGCACAATTATGCCTCTTACGTGTCAAACCTATTGCAGGCTTGAAGGGCCGGCAAAATTCAACCAACTCATTCGGGTTATCGTTCATACCCCCATACCCCTATTTTCATGACCAAAGTTAAGCTGATCGAAATAATTGCCCGTAGAACAGGGCTAACCAAGCGGGAAACAGAAGCCGTATTATCTGGATTTACAGAGACGGTCAAAGAAGCGTTGTCCGAAGGTGAATCTGTGAATATTCGAGGCTTTGGATCGTTCCGTGTTCAGGAGCGATCTGCCCGTAATGCGCGTAACCTAGCAACCGGAGAAATAATGCGTATAAAAGCAAAAAGGGTTCCCACCTTTAAGCCCTCACGGGAGTTGAAAGACCACGTACTTACCCGTGACAATGAATGATTAAGATCTGTGCGGAATGTGGGGCACGACTCATTGAGGATGAGGAACGATGTGGTTTATGCGGGTGGCCGGTAGATGAAGAAACTAATGAAGAAGTTGAAAGCACACTCACTGAGAGGGGTGGAGGTGGTAGTTATTGCAATGCATGTGGTTGGAAGAATCCAACCGATTCCAACTTTTGCTCTCAGTGTGGAGTGAAGTTGCAACGTATAGTTACTAAACCCCGACAGCAATCAGTGACTCCCAAAAAACGTCCAGCAAACATTGAACGCGGGGTTGGTCAGCAGGTCTTTGTGCTTATCGGATTGGGAGTATTGTTGGTGATCGCCTTGTTTGTTGCAACCACAGTGAGCAAGCGATCATCATCGCCCGAGCCTTCACTACCTACAGTAACTTCGACTGATGATACTTCCCTACGGACTCCACTATCCGGTGAATTGGCTGATCGAATTGCTGAGTTGGATGCAGCCATTGCAAGTGATACGAGCGCCATCTCTCTCCTCCTTATGCGCGAAAAAATATATGTCTTAGCGGAGGGTGGAAGACTGGATATGGCAGCTGATGTCCAATCAGAAATAGCTGAGGAGACAGGGCTCGCCGAGGATTGGAAAACAGCAGGAGATCTGTATTATGAATGGATGGCCAATGAGACTCAGCCTCCTGAGCGTAGCAGAGCTGCCGCGTTGGCCGTGAACGCCTATCAAAAAACACTTGTGGACGACCCCGACAACCTTGATGTACGCACAGATATGGCAACAGCATATCTGAATACCGGTAGCCCGATGTTGGGCGTCACGGAAATAAAAAAAGTACTTGAAGTGGATCCGGATCACTTAAACGCCAACTTTAACTACGGATTGATGCTCGCACGCATCAATCGTACGGAAGAGGCGATTGCACAGCTCGAACGGGTACGCACCTTGGCATCTGATTCCACTTCGGTACACTACCAGCGCGCATCTGCATTGATTAGCTCCATACGCGAACAGACTAACTTGTGATGCGGCTGATCCTGGTCGCAGTATTCCTGGCTGCAGGGTGCAGTTCAAGCTCTGATTCGCACAAGACTTCTATGACTGTCTTTGCAGCGGCATCTCTTACAGATGCCCTCAACGAATTAGTTATCTTGTTTGAATTACAGCACCCGGAAATAACCGTCTACACCCATGTTGGGCCGACTTCGCTTCTTGCAAGACAAATTCAACAAGGAGCTCCCGCTGATGTGTTCATGGCCGCGAGTCCGGACTGGGTTGATTATCTGCGGGAGTATTCACTGACTAGTGGGCCGGAGATTACATTTGCTGGTAACACCCTAGTCGTTATTGGTTCGCACGCGGCAGATCCAATAAATAGTGTCTCAGAGCTTATAAACGTGCGTCGTCTTGCAATGGCTGATCCTTCACATGTACCGGCTGGAGTCTATGGCAAACAGGCGTTGCAATGCGCAGGGATATGGGATGTCGTTGAACCCGCGGTGATCCCGACACTGGATGTTCGGGTAGCACTTACAGTGGTGTCCAGCGGCGCCGCTGAGCTTGCCGTAGTATATCACTCCGATGCTGCATTAGTAAAGGGGTTAAAACCAATGCTCCAATTACCGCATTCTTGTACTCCGGATATCAGATACGTGGCTACTACCTTAAGTAAAGCACCTAATCCAGAGGCGGCCACTGCTTTCGTTGCTTTTGTCGGAGATTCCACACAGTTAGCCCTGTGGACCAGATTTGGATTTAATTCTTAACCCCGACATGCCTATTCTGCCACAGGAATGGACGATTATTGCACTATCGGCTCGCGTTGCCGCGGTGGCAGTTGCGTTGATGCTAATACCAGGGATCCTGACTGCGTGGTATCTGGCTCGACGAAAATCTCCTTTAACTTTTGTAGTTGAGAATCTTGTCCAACTCCCCTTAGTTCTTCCGCCTGTAGTTACCGGGTTATTGTTACTAACATTCTTGGGACCAAACGGAGCAGGGGGGCGCATTTTGGATAAATTTCTAGGCATAGATTTGGCATTCACGGCTTGGGGGGCAGCTCTAGCTGCCGGAATCATGGCTTTCCCTTTACTCGTGCAAACCTTTCGTGTAGCTATAGAGCAAATCGACCCGGAATGGGAAGAGGCGATATCTGTATATGGGGGAGGGCGCTGGGCGGCATTTCGATGGGTCACCTTGCCCTTGGCTGCAAGGGGGGTAATTGCCGGCATAGTGCTTGGCTTTGCCCGAGCTGTTGGTGAGTTTGGGGCAACAATAGTTTTTGCGGGTAACATACCCGGTCGAACCCAAACAATCCCACTTGCCGTATTTACGAGGCTGGGACAAGTTGGTGGAGAGGCATCGCTGATAAGACTAGTGCTTGTAGCTGTAGGTTTGAGTGTAATAAGTTTATCTATTCATGCTTATCTATCAACACGCCTAATACGTGTCTAAACCTAATCATATGCAATCTCATGAAAGCAATCCTGACCGAGGCTGAGCTGGCGCGCATCAAGGAAGCAGTATCTGCCGCTGAAACACGTACATCGGGGGAGATCGTTCCCTACATTGTGGCACAGAGTGATAAGCACGAAGTAGCTCTTTGGCGCGGAGCCGGTCTATTTGCTCTATTTGCCTATGCTGTGATTCTGGGGATTCGCTGGCTTCCCGGCTGGGGAGGTCCACAATGGGTTGAGGGAATCATACCAGTCCTTCTGATTGCAGTGATGGGAGGGATAGGAGCTGTTCTTACACATTTGGTGCCAGCATTAAAACGTTGTTTAGCAGGGCGAAATCGACTTATAGTCACAACCCACCGACGAGCAATGCAGGCCTTTTTAGAGAAAGAGGTTTTTCTAACCCGAGAACGCACTGGTATTCTCTTGTTTGTGTCGCTACTTGAACACAGAATAGAAGTTATCGGTGACACGGGTATCAATGCTAAGGTTGATACAGATGATTGGGTCAAAGTCGTAGCCACGATCCAACAAAATATTAAAATGGGGAAACTGGCTGACGGTCTCGTAGAGGGAATTACGCAATGTGGCGACCTCCTTGAAAATGCCGGAGTTGCGATCAGGTCAGATGATACCAATGAACTAGCGGACGACGTTAGTTTTGGCAGTTAAGCAGGATCAGATATGCCCCTGGATTACTCACCTCGGTAGCTTACTATGCATATGCTGCCTGTGCGTGCCGTTATGGTCACCACACGCAGTTGCCCAAAATTCGGAGGCTTGGGCAGACACCTTGACGGGGGAGCAACCCTTTGTACTGCGCCCCTTCATTGTACCCGGCACTTTGACTGTCGAGGTACAAGGTGCAACATTGGACTCCAGTGATTATCGTTTAGACGCCCGGTTCGGCCGTCTATGGATACCATTAATTGCCCCGAATGACACGGCAATTGCAACCTATCAGATTTGGGATTTAGGTCTGCCGGACCGATACACCAGAATCCTTGAGCCACAAGCAGGGGTGGATTCATCCACTGTAGTTGAGCCAGCTAAACCAGAGGGCGCGCAGGAACCGCTTCGAATAAGGCGAAGCGGATCTATTACACGAGGGATACTTGCCGGCAACAATCGTGATGCAACTATCGAGTCAGGTCTGCGCTTGCAGATGTCGGGGCAACTGGCACCGGACATAAACTTGAGAGCGGCCTTGACTGATGAGAATACGCCCATTCTTCCCGAAGGCACAACACAACGACTCAGCGAACTTGATCGCGTATTCATTGAAATCGATACGCCGTTCAGTTCAGCCCAACTGGGCGATTTTGAATTGCAACTTAACAGCGGTATCTTCGCACAACTCAACCGGAAGATTCAAGGCGTTGGAATCACAACACCTTCTCCGTCTGGGGTCTTGGGGGGAACATTGCGCATGGCCGCTGCGACATCCCGCGGACTGTTCAAAACACAGGATATCAATATCCAGAACGGCGTCCAGGGACCCTACCGGCTCCAGGGGAACGCTAATGAACCATTTATTCTCGTAATCCCAGGATCTGAATCTGTTTATCTGGACGGCAATCTTTTAACCCGTGGAGAGTCTCAGGACTACGTGATTGACTATGCCACAGGTGAAGTAACCTTCACAACGAACCGGTTGATGAGATACCATCACCGTGTGGTGGTAGAATTTCAGTATAGAACCACAGAGTTCACCCGTACGCTGATTGCAACCGAAGCAGAATTTTTTGCGGGAGAGCGCGTTTCAGGACCGAACTTTGCAACATTCGGTGTTACATTTATCAGGGAAGCTGACGGTAAATCATTTGACCAGGAGTTTGGACTTACCACCGCCGACAGGGATCTTCTAACAACACTGGGAGATCAGGAGGCTTCACGCAGTGGTGCAATACCTGTGACATATGATCCTGAGGCACCATGGGTGCACTACGAACTTCGGGATACTACAATATCGGGCAACCTTTATCGTATCTATATTCCCATCACACAGGCATCACAGGGGGAGATATTCAGAGTTGAGTTCACTCGGGTGGGTCCCGGGGCGGGAGATTACGTGAGGCAGGGACAGACCACAAATGGAATCGCTTACAGTTACCGTGGACCGGGGCAAGGTGAATATTTGCCCATTCGCATCCTACCGAAGCCCAGGCAACAGCGTATGCTTGATCTGCGTGGAAGTATTGCACCGATACGTTATATCGAGCTATCTGGAGAATGGGCCCAGTCTTTCCGTGACGAAAATCGATTCTCCTCTCTCGATGCAGCAGACGATCTGGCCCATAGTTATTATGGCCGCTTACGAATTGTGGATTTGCCGGTTGGGTTAGGCACGACAACTGTTGTTCTTGATCGACGCCATACCGGTGAAAATTTCACCACATTTGGTCGCGTCCAACCCGTTGAGTTTGTGCGTTCCTGGAATCTCCCACTTAACCGCAATCTTGTACGAACACATCGGGAATTCATTGATGAGGCGAGTGTTACTTGGCAACTATCTGACGAATCTTCGGTAACCGGCACACTTGGTCGACTTCATCAGGCTGGGATATTCAATGGTAACAGACGAGTACTCGACGCAACAATCAATGAGCTTCGCTTACCCCGTCTCAACTACTTTTTTACAGCCATTGAGAGCGAATTAGAGTCGATACAGGGTAGTTGGGTTCGCCATAAGGTGCAACTGCAGAAATCGTTGATTAATGGGCGTATCACCTTAAATACGGGATTCCGGACTAGTGACCGCCAACATCATATAAGTCAAGGCTTACGACAGGACTCAGAAAAATATTGGCACATATCTACTGACGCCAAATGGATCAGTAATTGGGGTACACTGTCACCAAGCTTTGATTGGCGTGACGAACACTTGTGGGCCGATCATCAATTGCTGCCCGGCGGCAGACGGAAAGCTACGGCCAGCCTGCAATACACCGCAAACAGCACGCGCTCTTTTCGAAGCGAGGGACGATTAGGTTGGCAACTCATTAAGTATTCGAATTTCTTTCAAACCACACAGGGACTGACTAATGAGCGATCATTGGTACTCCATTGGAATGGGCGCATACAGCCTTGGGAGAGATTGTTCAGGCTAAGCTGGTTCTATGAAGCGCTCTCCGAACAAACCCCCGTACTTCAGGAAATCTATATTCGCACGGGCCCCGAACTTGGTGAATATGTTTGGGAGGACTCAAACGGAAATGGGATTGTTGAGATTGACGAATTCATTCCCGAAGTAACACAAGACGAAGGAAACTATGCACGCACTCTGATACCATCGGATTCGTTGCAATCTGTTACCGGTCTGAAGGCCCGGTTCAATATCCAATTTGATAACAGACAGCGTTGGCAAGGCGCACCGGAAAAATGGAAAAGATGGTTGAGCCAGGTTGCGCTGCGGACTGCAGTGGAGGTGAACGAAAAGAATCAAACACCTGACCCGGTAGATATTTACCTTCTGAGACAGCAGAATTTTCGGCATCCTCAGTATTCTATCCGCGGAGTACTCAACCTCACGCAGGACCTTTGGTTGTTTCGTGATAACCCTCAGTATGGTCTTAATGCTTCCTGGCGAAGAATTCGCTCAGCCAGTAAGCTTGCTGCCGGTGCAGAGATGAGGAGCATCGATGATTTTCGCATTCAGGTACGATGGCGACTTGGAGATGTATGGGCCTTCAAGTCTGGGGGTACCTTTTTGAACAAAATTAACAGGAGCGACACCTTCTCTTCGAGGGAATTCGATATTCAGACACGATCGTTCACACAAGAGATTCAATTAGGAATAACGCAGGATTTCAGGTTATCTGTTAACCCGGACTACTCTCGGAAGGATGGCACAACAGGAACTTCGGCTACAATTGTAAAATTGCCCTTACGAGGCTCATGGAGCAGGGCGGGACGAGCAAATGTTAATGCTACCATCGAACTTGCGAATGTGAACCTAAAAGATAATCAGAATTCGGCTGGGCTTGCGTTATTCGAGCTTACGGACGGCAGGGGGAGAGGAAATTCGCTCCTGTGGCGCTTAAGTGGATGGCTTCAATTAAACAGTGTTTTGCGTGCGACTGTATCCTATTCAGGACGAAGCCCACAGGATGCACCCCAGATCCATACTGTACGCATGCAGCTGTCAGCCGCCTTTTGAGTGGCATTGTCATGATTTTTTTGTACCTTCCGAGTTGTCCAAATAGAACTATGCATGACTGAGCATCTCAATAGATTCGTGTGTATCCTATTGATCGGCATGTGCGCCGCGGGCTCGGCGACCTCTCAGGATACTGAAGACCTGGAATCACTCTACTGGGCACGTAAGGATAGTGCACTTGCGCGTTTTTCCCAAGCGGACGTTGACTTTATGACCGGCATGATAGGACACCATGCCCAGGCTTTGATTATGTCGTCAGTTGCCGAAAGCAATAACGCAAGCCCCATTATTCAAACATTGGCTGCCCGTATCATTAACGCACAGAACGACGAGATACGCATTATGCAGGACTGGCTGCGCAAGCGTGATCAACCAGTCCCTCATGTGATGATAGAAGGCAGTTCTCTTTTGATTCATGGCACTGACGACCATCACGCGTTGCATATGCCGGGTATGCTTTCTCAAGAACAGCTTGACGAACTCGAAGCAGCCAAAGGAGCTGACTTTGATCAGTTGTTCTTGGAGTACATGATTATGCACCACGAAGGAGCTGTTTATATGGTTAGAGAGCTCCTTAAGGTAGACGGAGCGGTCACAGGCGACGATACCTACAAGCTAGCTACGGACATTCATGTCGACCAGGTCACAGAGATCAATCGCATGAACTTGATGCTCGATCGTCTCAAACTCTCACAATAGTAGCCATACCACCACCCTAATCCCAACACGATGAAACCACAATACCTGCTGATTGCTGCATTCCTGATGTCTGTTATAGTCAGACCAGATGTGAGCACAGCTCAAGAATTCACACCCCAGGAGATGGTCATGGAGGATCCACGCATTGGTCTTGGAGCCGGACTTTTTGACGCAGAGGAAGCTATCTGGAATTTGCGTATGGTCGCAACAGTTATGCCCCCTGAAAACTATGTTGGTGTCACCAACAGTGACTTGGCCTTCAAGGACCAGTATGTATTTCAGGGCAACTATAACGGCATTCAAATCTGGGATGTATCAAACCCCAGTAGTCCTGTGCTGGCGAAAGATTACTTGTGTCCAGCTTCACAGAGTGACGTTTCGGTGTACGGTAACCTGCTTTTTGTTTCAGGTGAAGGTACAGGCGGCCGCCTTGATTGCGGTACTGAGGGAGTACAGGAGAGCGTCAGTCATGAACGACTGAGGGGAATCCGGATTTTCGATATCACTGATGTACTCGACCCGCAGTACATCCATAATGTCCAGACCTGTCGAGGCTCACACACGCACTCACTGCTTAAAGATCCTGAAGACGACGAAAACATCTACATTTACGTTTCCGGATCAGCCCCGGTGAGGCCATCGGAGGAATTGTCCGGATGCTCGGGCATGTCTCCAAGTGAGGATCCCGAATCTGCACTCTTCAGGATTGAGGTTATCCAGGTTCCGTTGGATAACCCCACGGAGGCAGCAATTGTGAGTTCCCCAAGGATTTTTGAAGACCTGACCGCCCCACCGGAGCATGGTCCTACGGATGCAGAGAGAGCCGAAATTGAGGAGGCGAAAGCGCGTGGAGCATTTGTTGTTTCAATTGGTGGTTCTCCTATCGTACTGCCGGATCAATATGTCGCTACGATGAGTGCGTCCTACTTTGAGCAGGAGGGAATCACCGAACCGACTGTCGAGGATACGAGTGCATTTCGCGAAGCACTACCAGATATAATTGCTCAGATGATGGGCGGTGGTGACGGAGATGGTGAAGATCGGGGGCCCAATCAGTGCCATGATATCACACTCTATCCTGAAATTGGCTTGGCTGGGGGGGCTTGCGGAGGATACGGACTCCTTCTTGATATTTCTGATCCGGCTAATCCTTATCGTGTTGACGCGGTTGCAGACAGCAACTTCTCATATTGGCACTCGGCAACCTTTAGCAATGACGGCTCCAAAATCCTGTTCACTGATGAATGGGGAGGCGGAGGAGGACCGAAATGCCGCGAGACAGATCCGATGGAGTGGGGAGCAAATGCATACTTCACGATCGACGAGGATAAGAAGATGCATTTCAAGAGCTACTACAAGTTACCCGTACCTCAGACGAATGCGGAGAATTGCGTAGCGCACAACGGATCTCTGATTCCTGTACCTGGTCGGGAGATCTTTGTGCAATCCTGGTACCAGGGTGGTATTTCGATTTCCGACTGGACCGACCCGTCCAATGTCATAGAGATCGCATATCATGATCGCGGACCAGTGAGTGATGAGCAGATGGAGATGGGGGGGAGTTGGTCAGTCTACTGGTACAACGGCTACATATACAACAGTGAGATTGCTCGCGGTTTGGACGTCTTCGAGCTTGTTCCTAGCGAGTTCCTAACCGCCAATGAAATTGCCGCTGCGAATACTGTACAGTTGGATTACCTGAATGCTCAGGGACAGCCGACATACAAATGGCCGCCGTCCTTTGCGCTTGCCCGTGCACAGGTTGATCAGTTGGAACGCAACCAGGGAGCAACTGCAGAACAGATTGCTAGAATGCGTGCGGGGATTGATCAAGCAGAGCAACAAAGCAGCCAGAGAGTTTTAAATCGCATACAGAGTATGATGGATCCCCAAAATTAATCGAAAACCAATAATTTAAGTCTGGTTTTGGTTTTCGCCCGAGTAGGTTGCTTAATGTCCATATTTGCGGGCAATAGTTAATTCTACTTATTTGAACGCCGTGCGATCAGAGACCAGTTGCACGGCGTTTTCTTTTACAGTTAATCAATTGGAGTTTAACATGAATGTAGGACTTGTTGCCCGCCTCAGTGTAATGATGTTTGTCCAGTACTTCATTTGGGGAGCTTGGGCACCCACGCTGGGAAATTATATGAGCATCATCGGTGCAGGAGAATGGATTCCCCTAGCCTATGCGCTTGGACCGATCGCTTGCATGATCGGACCATTTTTCCTTGGTATGGTAGTTGATCGCTTCTTTGATTCAGAAAAGCTGCTGGGGGTACTTATGCTTATTGCTGGAGCAGCAATGTGTGTCATGCCACTTGCTGCCGGCACAGACCTGTTTCTGCCCCTTTTGGGGCTGCATGCTTTGTGTTATTTCCCAACACTAGGCTTAACAGCTTCATTGGCGTTCCATCACTTGAAAAATCAGGAAAAAGAGTTTCCTGTGGTACGTGTCTTCGGGACTATTGGATGGGCTGCAATCGGCCTGTTTATGGGCTATGTACTTCGGGCAGATAGTACAGCAATACCCCTATACATTGGTGGAAGCGCTGCGTTGTTTCTCGGTCTGTACAGTTTCACGTTACCCTATACCCCTCCGCCATCGAAAGGACAATCGACTACGTGGAAGCAAATTGCCGGCATTGATGCCTTCAATGCTTTGAAGAGTAAGTCTTTTGTGGTATTTCTGGCAGCAGCGATGCTGATCTTTATTGCTTTTGGGACCTACTTCCCGTACGCACCGCTCTACTTCACGGCTATTCACGAGAATTTTTTTGATGGGACAACCCTTTTTGCTAATCCCAGCGGGGAGATGGCTTTCGGGCAGGTGAGCGAAATATTCTTCATGCTCTTGATCCCATTCTTTTTCCGAAGGCTTGGGGTAAAGTGGATGCTGCTTCTTGGGATGCTTGCATGGGTTGCTCGCTTCGCAATCTTTGCAGTAGGGGCAAGTGTAGGGATGTACTATTTCATATTGATTGGCATTCTCATTCACGGTATATGCTACGACTTCTTTTTCGTTACGGGACAGATCTACATTGATAAGAAAACTGCGCCAGAGGTCAGAGGCCAAGTGCAAGGTTTGCTCGTGCTTCTTACCCAGGGAATTGGATTTTTCTTAGGTACCCAGTTAAGCGGTCTTTTTGTGAACACCTATGGAACGGACGGACAATTAGATCTCGATGGTTGGGGTTGGGCCACCTTTTGGTATATTTTTGCCGGAGCCACGCTCTTGTTTTCGGTTGCATTTGTGATGCACTTTAACGACCGTGTTGCAGATCACAGTGAATCTGTAGAGGCTTAACAGGACCCACCTTTCAACTTTTATAATTTGACAAAAAAACCAGAGCCATATGGTTATGCGATTGGGGCTTCCGCTTTTTAAGTGGGTTTGGTGTCATAAATAGGATGAACAAGTATGTGCTGGAATAGATTCGGGGTTGATTTCGTTGTTATCTTGGCTGCGTTTTTGTGACGAGAATCAATCAACAATCATTTACCGACGATGGGACTACGTATACAAGACATTAATCATCTTATAGGGATTGAATCTCCTTGGGAGATATCGGAGATCAAGCAAGATAAGACGGCTTTTACGGCTGAGATTCATGTAATCTGTTCAAAGGGTTCGGTATTGCACTGTCCAGAGTGTGGGGAAGTTTGTCCTGGGTACGACCATCGTCTTCGGCGATGGCGCCACACGGATATCTGCGAGTATCGGACGCGTGTGGTTGCGAAAGTTCCCCGGGTGACCTGTTCGGAGCATGGGATCAAGACGGTTTCGGTACCTTGGGCGGATGAGCGCGTGCGTTTTACGATGGCTTTTGAAAGAAAGGTAATTGACTGGTTGCAGGATGCGACCAGTATTTCAACGGTGGCCTCCAGACTGGGCGTCAGTTGGACGATGATCGCCAACATCATGGCGCGTGTGGTAAAGCGCGGACTCGCCCGTAGAGAGCCGCAACCGGTTCCCGATATATGTGTGGACGAGACCTCGTACAAAAAGGGCCATAAGTATATCACGGTGGTTTCGGATTCCCAAACGGGCACGGTGCTGTTTGTCAAGGAAAAACGCACGCATACGAGTCTGGATGCCTATTATGAGGGCTGTTCGGCTGCGCAACTGGAAGCGATTGAGAGTGTGAGCATGGATATGTGGCCCGCCTATATCGTGCGCCGTGGAAAGGCGCTTTTCTGTGGCGGGTGCGAATCCCGCCCAACACCTGTCGCTCCGGTTGGTAGCGGCCTTAGCGTATTATGGAGGTAACGAAATGATATGAAGCACTGAGGTTTAACGGGCTACGCGAGTAGCTTAGCGACCATGCGGGCCGGAACGCGTAGTGAACGTCAAACAGGCCTAGAAACGGGCAATGTGAGTGTCGACCTTCCGGTATTATGGGGAAGACTGGCACGTCTTGGGAAGCGAGCAACTAGCGCACCAAGACGGCTCACCGGGGTATTGGCGCTGGCACGCATGGAAGATCAGGGAAGTAGCAACACGGGAAGCCCTGTCGGTGCTGTGGCACGCGGCAACCGGAACTCCGTAAGGAGCAGGCCGGGCCGTCAGGGTGGCGGAGTGGTCCGTAGTACCGCAGACGCGGGGTAACGCCCGTTGAGGAAAGGGACCGCAGGGTTGGAGGGCAGATAATAAGGACAAAGGGCACCGGAAAAAATGGCAAGGCCTAACATCTGGAAAAAAAATGTCAGTGCGTCCGGCATCTGCACATGCATAAGTGAAGGGATCGTCAAAGCGACGGTGCTGGCGGGGAGTAGCGAGGCCCGTCCGCATGCCATGCGAAGTCGGTCTGTCCGCAGGCAATGTGCTATTGTGTGCGTAGAGGTCAGGACTCTACTGAAGCATGGTAATCCGAGTACGAGCCGCATGATCCACCTGGAGAGCCGGGTGCGGGAAACCCGCACGCCCGGTTCGGAGAGCAGGAGGCCGGAGACGACTTAAGGGAGCCTGACTGAGGGCCAGCGCGAAAGCGAAGGAATTGCCACAGGTGCATATTCCGATCGAACTGGGACACTGATTCCGATTGATCTGGGACACCATTCCGATCGATCTGGGACACCATTCCGGTTGATCTGGGACACCATTCCGATTGATCTGGGACACCCTGTAAACCAGTATTTTGTTGCGCTAATCTGTGCTCATCAAATCTGGAAGCGGCTTGATTTTCATCTGATCCAGGTAGGGTTTGTCATAGTTTTTGGTTTCACCAAAAACTATGAGCTATGCCTACAAAACGTGTGTTGATGAAAAAGATTAAGCGCATTCTGGAACTGCGATTTGTGTTCAAGTTGTCCATTCGCGCGATTGCCCGCAATGTGGGGGTTGGTCGCAGTTCGGTCTCCCGGATTCTTGAGCGTGCCACGGTGGCGAACTTGACCTGGCCGTTACCTGACGGGATGACGGATGCGGAGTTGGCGGCGATCCTTTATCCCTCCACGGCCCGGTCTGCGTCAACGCAGCGGCCTGTGCCGAACTGGGCTGAGGTCCAACTGGAACTAACCAAACATCGAACGCTGACCCTGGCACAGCTCTGGAAGGAGTACATTGCGGCGCACCCATCCAGTACAGTCACTATTGCGATCTGTATCGCAGTTGGTGCGCTGCTAATATGGATCCGGTGATGCGTCATACCCATAAGGCCGGCGACCGACTATTCGTGGATTATTCGGGAAAGAAGCCCTGTGTGGTTGATCCGGATACCGGTGAGGTGCGAACCGTAGAGCTGTTTGTCGCGGTACTGGGGGCTTCCAACTATCTGTATGCAGAAGCCACCGAGACCCAAAAAGCGCGGGATTTCTGCGCGTCTGTTTGCCGGACGTTGGAGTTTTTAGGAGGGGTGCCCCGCGCGATTGTGCCGGACAATCTGAAGTCAGCCGTGATTCAATTCAAAAAGGATGATATTCCCGTTCTGAATGAATCTTTCCGTGATTTGACGGAGCATTACCAAGTAGGGGTGCTCCCTGCCCGTCCGAAAAAACCTAGGGATAAAAGTGCGGTGGAAGCGGGAGTATTATTTGCACAGCGTCAGATTCTGGCCCCCTTACGCAACGTGAGCTTCTTCAGTCTTCGGGAGCTCAATGCCGCCATTTTAGAACAGGTCAAGGCCTTCAACCTGACGCCCTTCCAGAAGATGCCTGGCACCCGACAGCGCAGGTTTGAAGAAGTGGATCGGCCCGCTCTGCGCCCCTTGCCGACGAATCCGTACGCGTATGGGGCATGGACCGGCAAACGGAAAGTTGGCCTGGATTACCATGTACAGATTGAAAAACACTTCTACAGCGTGCCGCATCGCTACCTTGGGAGGTCTGTGCGCGGATTGATTCGTCAAGATACCGTAGAGATTTACCTTGGAGACGAGCGGATTGCGTCTCATGTACGCAGTCGAGACAGCGGCCGACACACGACGACGCTGATCCATATGCCGGTTCACCACCGGGAGTATGCGAAGTGGTCCCCCAAGCGCTTCATCCGCTGGGCGCAAACGATTGGTCCGCAAACGACCGCATTGATTGAAGAAAACTTTGCGTGCTTTCAGATTCCAGAACAGGCCTATCGGCGCTGCATGGCCATTCTCAAACTGGGGAATGCGTTTGGTCATGACCTGTTGGAGAAGGCCTGCGGGCTTGCGTTGGAGCGACAAACCCTGAGCTCGCCTGCGGTGAAACAGATCGTCAAACGGATGGCGACCGAACTGCACCAGAAGCCCCCCATTGAACACGAAAATATTCGGGGAGCCAACTACTACGCATCAAACGGAACGACTTAATGCTCACCCATCCAACCCTCTCAAAACTTGAACAGATGCGGCTCAGCGGCATGGCCACCGCACTGCGCAATCAATTGGAAATGCCCGACATTGAGGCGATGTCGTTCATGGATCGTCTGGGCCTCATGGTGGACCATGAGGAAGCCGTACGCGAAGATCGGCGACTGGCCCGGCGATTGAAGATGGCCAAACTGCGCCTCCAGGCCTGTATGGCCAATCTGGACTACCGTCCGTCTCGCGGACTGGACAAGCGCCTGATGCTGCACTTGGCCAGTTGCCAATGGGTCCGACGACGACAGAACGTTCTGATTACCGGACCCACCGGCGTCGGGAAAAGTTATGTGGCCTGTGCGTTGGCCCACAAAGCCTGTCTGGAAAACTTCCGAGTGTGCTATCACCGCCTGCATCGCCTGTTGGAAACCCTCCAGCTTGCGCGCGAAGAGCGCACCCATCTTCGCCTGTTGAAACAGTTGGCCCGCACCGATGTACTCCTCCTTGACGATTGGGGACTACACGGCATCAGCCGCGCACAACAACGTGATCTGATGGAACTCGTGGATGACCGCTACACCCTGCGCTCGACCATTGTTACCAGTCAGTACCCCATAGACAAATGGCATCAGACCATGGAAGATCCCACATTAGCCGACGCAATCCTGGACCGACTGGTCAACAATGCCCACAGAATTCAACTGACCGGTGACTCCATGCGCAAAGTCCAAGGCGAACAAGAATTAATCATCAAATCCACTAAATCATGAAGGGCAGTCTGGTAACACATAGGTGTCCCAGATCAATCGGAATGGTGTCCCGCATCGCCCGGAATGGGTGTCCCACATGGTCGGAATACGCAGCCACAGGACCCTAAGAGCACCGCGCCGGCCTCCTGACTCTACAAGTCCACGAAAAAACATGTTCCAGATGCGGAATCCAAGATTTCATTTGATCGTTTTCATGTGATGAAAAAGATTGGAGAGGCGGTGGATAAAGTCCGTCGGCAGGAGAACCGAGCATTGCGGAAAGCGGGCATTGAGGATCTCACCGGAACCAAGTACGACTGGCTCACCAATCGGGAGAATATGTCTGCCCGACAAAAGAAACGATTCCAGCAATTAAAGCACAGTTCGCTGAAAACGGCGCGTGCATGGGCCATCAAGGAACTGTCCCAGAAATTGTGGCACTATGTCAGTCGTACCTGGGCCCTCAAGGGCTGGAAGCGCTGGTTATCCTGGGCCATGCGTTGTCGACTCGAACCCATGAAAAAAGCCGCCAAGACGGTTAAGCATCATCTATGGGGAATCATAAATGCGATCGTTCTAAAAGTTAGTAATGGCCCAGTTGAAAGCATAAATAGCCGCATCAAAACTGTCAAAATTCGTGCGCGTGGATTCCGAAACAAACAGCGGTTTGCCCATGCATTTTACTTCTACCTCGGAGGACTGGATCTGTACCCCGAAGGCCTCCAAAAACAGGCTCCCCACTCATAAAAGCGAAGAGCCGTAATTGAAGGTTAGGTTCAGCAGGAGGATATGGCCCGGCTGAGGAACCTGCTATTATATCTTTTGTAGTCATTCGGTGCACAGGACCGAAACAAAATCCCGCCGTATCCCCCGATCGCGGTAATCAATTTTTCAAAAAAGATCTCGATTTCCCGGGAAATATTGTACCCTCGAGAAAACAAAAAGGGGGGAGTTCAGATATAGGTGGAGGTGGCCCACTTCGCTCGGAATGGTGGCCCACATGGCTCGGAATACGCATGAAGCTACAGTCGGACTGACGAGTTTCTGTTGTGTCTTCACCTTATACGTACGAAGCTGCCTGTGTGAACGGAGCTTCCCTCCGGCGAAGTAGCCGTCAGGCGGTACAGGTACAAGCCGGAAGGCATCGCACGACCGCTCAGCGGAATCATATGCTTCCATCCTGCGGCCTTCCCGGCTGCCGGCACCGTAAACACGCGCCGGCCCGTTATGTCCATGACCTCGACCGTCACGCTGGCAGGCCAGGGAAGGTCAAACACAAGGTGCGTGGACTCCCGGAACGGATTGGGATAGTTGCCGTGCACGGCAAAGGACTCTGGCAACGATTCGTGTTCGGCCGCCACCGAAGAGAATACCTCCACAGTAAACAGCAAACTGTCGCGGGAGCCGTTTGCCCCGGTGGCGCTGTACTTGTACGGCTTTGGAGCATCTGTGACCACGGTCGGCGTTCCGGTCAAGGTGCGGGCAGTAGCGTCAAAAGCCAGTCCTGTCGGAAGCGCGGGGGTCAAGACATACGTTACTGGAGCAGCGCCTCCTGCGGCTTCGGGAAGAACGAGTGGATCAATGGGCTGTGCGAGAGCAAAGGACAGATCGGCAATCATGTCCCCGAACGAAACGGCCGGAACGACTTCAACCGTGAACGTCAGACTGGCGGCGTTCCCGGAGTTGTCAGCAGCCGAATACATATAGCTTGCGGCGGGCGTGACCGCTGTCGGTGTGCCGCTAATGGTCCGCGAGGAGGCGTCAAAGTTCAATCCTGTGGGCAGTGCAGGCTCCAGCACATAGGTGTACGGAGTCGCACCGCCGGTGGCCTCGGGAAGGACAAACGAAGCAACGGGCCGGTTCACGGTAAAGGTCCGGTTATCCACGTCATTTACAAATTGCAACGGGCCACAGGTCGGACCGCGTACGTCCGGGATACTGCTGAGCCAACCCTGAAACGCATCGTCAGCCGGAGCACAGAGTGCCTGACCATCAAAGTCGAAAGACTGGAGATTGTCCAACTGCATAAAGCTGCGCGGTAGCACACCCGTCAAATGATTGTTGGACAGATCCAAGTCCCTCAGTTGCGTGAGGTTGCCGAGCTCGGGTGGAATCACCCCGGTAAGGGAATTGCGCTCTAGCCACAGCGACTGCAGCTGCGTGAGGTTGCCGAGCTCGGGCGGAATCACCCCGGTAAGGGAATTCTGCTCCAGCCACAGGTGCTGCAGTTGCGTGAGATTGCCGAGCTCGGGCGGAATCGCCCCGGCGAGGGAATTGTTGTATAGCGACAGTACATGTAACTGCGGAAGATTGCCGAGCTCGGGCGGCAACTGTCCCGTGAGATTGTTGTCCGACAAGTCTAACTCGACCAGCCATCCCTCGCTCAGAACAACCCCAGCCCACGTGCCCAACTCCTCCTCTGTCGGAACCCGTGTGATGTCCCAGTTGTCATTGTCTGTCCAGTTGTCGCCGCCCGTCGCCGTGTAAAACGCACTCAGGCTCCGGTGCACCACCTCCAGCGAACGGTTGACCTGAAACGAAAGCATGTCCGCCTGGTCCGCGTGCGCACCGTCACGGATGTGCGTATAGAATCGTACCCGCTGATTCGTAGGCGCGTTCGCGGCTATCCTGAACTCTAATTGGACCTCAATCGAGTTTCCGCTGGCCAGATAACCGACATCCGCTTCTGCCACCGCCAGATCTATGAACGGATACGGCTCGGCCCCCACGAGCCCCACCGTGAGTTGGCGGGCATCGGAAAGGTGGTTGACCACCATCGCCGTAATCGTCACCACATCGCCGGAGGCTATCTGGCGGTCGCCATCGTGGTCAGCCCAGCTCCAGCGCTTGAGTCGTACCGCGGGCAAGGACGGCGCCTGAACAGCGGCCAGCGCATTGACAAACCCGCGTCTCAACTGCCCGGCATAAGCCGGGTTCCCCGCGTCCATGTTGTCGCTTGTCAGCCGAATGTGTTCCCGCAGCGCGTCCGGCGTCATCTCGGGAAACCTCGTCTTCGCCAAGGCCGCCACGCCGGCCGTCAGTGGCGACGAAAACGACGTGCCGCTGACAAGCACATACCCGTTGTCGGATCCGGTCGTCAGAATGCCCACGCCCGGTGCAAAGACGTTCACCAGCTTCCCGTAGTTCGAAAAGCCCGCCCGCCGGCGTGTGGCCTTCTCCGTGGCACCCACCGACAGCACCCGAGGATTGCGGGCAGGGTAGAACTGAAACAGGTCGTTGTTGAGATTGTCGTTACCAGCCGCTGCCACCACGAGCGCGCCCATGTCCGTGGCCAAATCCAGCGTCTGGTCAGAGGTGACTTGATCATCGGTGCCCACCAGGCCACCCCAGCTCGCGTTGATGATGTCCGCTCCGTTGGCGGCCGCATAGAGGATGCCTTCGTAGCCGTAGCAGATGCCCCCGTCGCTTTCAGCTCTCCCGCAACTGGTATTGATATGCATGATCTCGGCGTTCCAGGCCGCACCGGCTACGCCTATGCCGTTGTCGGTCACGGCACTCGCCGATCCCGCACTCGCCGTGCCGTGAAGAGCACTGCCGGGCGTCTCCGGCAACCCCGTCGGATCGTTGTCCCTGTCGTCTTGGTTGGCAAAATTGACGCCGTGCACGTCATCGATGAACCCGTTGTTGTCGTCATCAATGCCGTTGCCGGCGACCTCGCCCGGATTCGTCCACACGTTGGCGCGAAGATCCTCGTGGCGCCATTCGCTGCCCCCGCCCACAACCGCTATCACGACCCGCGGCGCGCCCTCTTCGCCCCTGACCACATCCCACGCCTCCGGTAACTGCAACAGACGAAGCTCCGGTTGATCGCCAAAGCGCGGATCGTTTGGATCCACACGCTGCCCGCGGCCCGCCTGCGTCCGATTAATCAGCACTGGCTCGGCATACACCACGCCCGGCGCCGAAGCCAGATCGGAGGCAATCTCTTTCGGTAGAACGTCGGCAGTATAGCGCACGTAGTACGTGCGGCGGAGTGCCAGAAGGTTGCGACGGGTCTTTGGCGTTGGCTCCACGTGGTCCAGAAACGGATACACGCGCTCAATCAGGTGGACGCCGTAACCTGCTGCCCGCCGATCAAAATCCTGCAGTCCTGCACGGGCGGCCTTGTTGGCAATGGAGACATCGAGAGCAAACTGGACCACGACGACGCCGGTCTTGTACGCTGGCTCCTCCTGCGCCAAGGCTGTTGGCGCAAGTAAGGCATCTAGCTTGCGGCGGGCGTGACTGCCGTCGGTGGGCTTCTTCTGCGCCAAGGCTGTCGGCGCAAGTAAGGCCAGGATTAGTAGAAGGGCTGCGGAGATGAAAAAGCTTCCGCCCCTTGGTTTGCATGCAGAAAGAAGGAGAATCATTCGGCGCGTGTAATGGTAGAAGGGGGAGCGGGCATTGGACTGTATCCGCACGAAAATCCCACGTACAATACGCTAACTTCTTTGTTTCAAATTTGGGGAATTCGTTTGAAAAAGAAGGTTTGTGCGCTAGCCTGAATTCCCAAACCAAAATAGATGGTGACACTGAATAATCCCGAAGTGGTCATATGTAGTGCTTGCCCGAAAATATAAATATTGGTCGGTTTAGCATGTTTCTGTAGGGTTCTTTGGTGGCATTTGGCCGTATTTCGGCCCATTTGGCTTGATTTTGGCGTCTGGGGGTCCTCTTAACCTCGGAGCTTATTCTGGCGAATGTTGGGCTGCATCGGGGTAATTCGGGGAGGATTGGGCATAATTCTCGGGATTTTCCGTAAACTGGGGGCTTTATTCGATCTAGTTATCTTTTGTCTGTTATGCGTAAGGTGTACGATTCGCAGTACGATCTCTGGCAGGCCCAGATTGCTGATATCAAGTTTGATCCCAAGGATCGGGACGACATCCCTGCGGTGCTGATGGGGCTGCAGGCGTTGCACGGCGACGCAAAAGTTCGGACAAAAGTCTTTGAGATTCTTCGAAGGCATGTGCGGTCTGAGGTCAGCCATAGGCACGGTCGGCCGGGCATGGATCTGTGGCGTATTTTTGTGGCTCTTCACTTTTATGAGTGGGGCGCCTGTTTTTGGAGGCCTTCGGGGTACAGATCCAGTCCTCCGAGATAGAAGTAAATTGCATGGGCAAACCGCTGTGTGTTTCGGAATCCACGCGCACGAACTTTGACGGTTTTGATGCGGCTATTTAGTGCTTGCCAGAAAATGATTTTGGTCGTGGGATTATACGATGAATTCGGGTATTTGGGAGCAGATTTGGTCATTTTTGGTGGATTTGGTCAGGATTTAGCCTGTATTTGGGGTTCTCATCGCATAGGCGTGGTCATCGCAGGAGGATGAATGAATTTGCGAATCTGGCGGCAATTTTGGGGTAAGAGGTCTGATTTGGGCGTTTAAGCGTGTACATTCGCCCCTTTGTTGCCATGCGTGTAGTAATGGAAGCCCAACGCGCGTTTGGGCAGGTTCCGATTGAAGAGATTGAGCTTGCCCCCCGAAGCCGGGATGACATTCCGGCGGTATTGCGTGGTTTGCGTTCGATATACAAGAATGCAAAGACGCGAGCGAAGATTTTCGAGCTTTTGGAAGGGGGTGTGGCTTCGGGAGTCAGTCACAAATTGGGGCGCCGGGGGATGGATCTGTGGAGGATTTTCGTTCTGGGGATGCTGAAGCAGGCCCTGAATTGCGATTATGATCGACTGACGCATATGGCGAACAACGACAAGCTCCTGCGCCAGATGCTTGGGCATGGTGGTTGGCGCGAGGAAGAGGAACCGGAATACCATGTACAGACGATTCTGGACAATGTGAGTTTGTTATCGGAGGAGTTACTGGGCAAGATCAACAAGGTTGTGGTGGAACATGGGCACGCAGAACTTACGAAGAAGGCCCAGGAGGAAGGGTTACGTTGCAGGGTAGATTCAGCGGTGACGAAGACGCATGTTCATTGGCCTACGGATGTGAATCTGCTAAGGGATGCGGTGGGTTGTTTGCTTCGGGAGTCGGCACGTATGAGCCGTTCGCACGGCCTGCCGGGCTGGCGCAAGGCGTCGGATTGGGAAAAGCGGCTTGATCGTTTGTTTCAAGGGGTACGCAGGTCACGGGGCTGGCGTCGTCGTGATCGGGTGCGCAAATACCTGTGCCACTGCAGAAAGCTGATGAAGAAGGCGTTGGCTTCGCAGCGGAGGTTGGGGGCAGATTGCAGTGATAAGGGGCTACATTACCTGGAATGCAGCTTGAAACTGATCGATCAGGTGGATCGGCGGTTGCTCAGGGGCGAAAAGATTCCGCATTCGGAGAAGATTTTCTCGGTTCACGAGCCGCATACGCGTTGGATCAGCAAAGGTAAGGCGGGGGTACAGGCGGAGTTGGGCCTCCCGGTCTGCGTCTTGGAGGACCAGCATCGGTACATTCTTTACTACCAGGTGCTCTACGAGGGGGGCGATTCGTCAATGATCGTGGATTTTTTACGGGAGGCCAAGACACTGTACCCGTCCCTGACTTCGTGCAGCATGGATACGGGGTATTCATCGGAACACAACCGGCGCGCATTGGAGCAAATTCTGGAACTGGTGATTATGCCGAAGCGGGGTCGTTTAAGTCATGCGGACAAGGAGCGCGCATCCGCTCCGGACTTTGTGGAGGGTCGTCGTCAGCATCCGGCGGTAGAATCCGCGATCAACAATTTGAACCAGCGCGGACTGGACTTGGTGCGTACGCATGGTAAGGAGGGGTTTGGTCGCACGGTGGCGCTCTCTGTGGTCGCGGCCAACGTGCATCGTCTTGGCTTGCAGTTGAAGCGGAAAGAAGAGCGGCTCAAGCGCTGGCATCAGGCCCGAAAACGAGCGGCGTAGCGCCGCTGTAATCCTACCGAAGGAATTTGGACAGGCTCCGCCATAAGCGGAAAGGCAGACATACGTCGGGTTGGCACGCATGGTCGCGTCCCAGCTGCATCGGAGAGCAAAAAATGTCTTCCAGTGACCATTCAGCAAGCCGAAAGGCACCTGATTCCCCCGAAACTCCACCAACGACGCCACAATTATGGGCCCAGATTGTTATGAGTATAGCAAGAATCGCAAAAATGACCTATTCTCTGACAAGCACTATTTATGCTTTCAGCTGGGCCATTACTAACTTTTAGAACGATCGCATTTATGATTCCCCATAGATGATTCTTAACCGTCTTAGCAGCTTTTTTCATGGGTTCAAGTCGACAACGCATGGCCCAGGATAACCAGCGCTTCCAGCCCTTGAGGGCCCAAGTACGACTGACATAGTGCCACAATTTCTGGGACAGTTCCTTGATGGCCCATGCACGCGCCGTTTTCAGCGAACTGTGCTTTAATTGCTGGAATCGTTTCTTTTGTCGGGCAGACATATTCTCCCGATTGGTGAGCCAGTCGTACTTGGTTCCGGTGAGATCCTCAATGCCCGCTTTCCGCAATTCCCGGTTCTCCTGCCGACGAACTTTATCCACCGCCTCTACAATCTTTTTCATCACATGAAAACGATCAAATGAAATCTTGGATTCTGCATCTGGAACATGTTTTTTCGTGGACTTGATGTAGGCGGGCCACATATCCATGCTCACACTCTCAATCGCTTCCAGTTGCGCAGCCGAACAGTCCTCATAATAGGCATCCAGACTCGTATGGGTGCGCTTTTCCTTGACAAACAGCACCGTGCCCGTTTGGGAATCCGAAACCACCGTGATATACTTATGGCCCTTTTTGTACGAGGTCTCGTCCACACATATATGGGGAACCGGTTGCGGCTCTCTACGGGCGAGTCCGCGCTTTACCGCACGCGCCATGATGTTGGCGATCATCGTCCAACTGACGCCCAGCCTGGTGGCCACCGTTGAAATACTGGTTGTATCCTGCAACCAGTCAATTACCTTTCTTTCAAAAGCCATTGTAAAACGCATCCGCGCATCCGCCCAAGGGACCGAAACGGTCTTGATCCCATGCTCCGAACAGGCCACACGGGGAACTTTCGCAACCACGCTCGTCCGATACTCGCAGATATCCGTGTGGCGCCATTTCCGAAGACGATGGTCGTATCCAGGACAAACTTCCCCACACTCTGGACAGTGCAATACCGAACCCTTTGAACAGATTACATGAATCTCAGCCGTAAAAGCCGTCTTGTCTTGCTTGATCTCCGAAATCTCCCAAGGAGATTCAATCCCTAAAAGATGATTTATGTCTTGTATACGTTGTTCCATCGTTGGTAAATGATTGTGATTGATTTTCGTCACAAAAACGCAGCTAAGATAACAACGAAATCAATCCCGAATCTATTCCAGCACTTACTTGTTCAGCCTAATTCTGACATCAAACCCACTTAAAAAGCGGAAGCCCCAACAGAAAGGGGGAAGTTCAGTTATACGGGAGTTCTCCCTTACGACGTCAGGGGTACTTCTGTTTATAGAATTGTGGCCCGAAGACTTAGGCTTCAGATGTTAAAAACGCCGAAGAGAGTATTTTATCTGGGATACTAAGAACCACCGTCCGCCATTTGGTAGTTCCTAGTCAGGCAGTGCGAATGCCAAATAAGCATCCCCGGATTTTGTGCCCATTTTGCCTCCTCCTGCAGCAATAACTACGTACTGCTTTCCATTAACTTCGTAAGTGGCAGGTGTTGCATATCCACCTGCGGGCAGCTGCGTCTCCCATAGTACAGCACCGGTCTCCTTGTCGAAGGCCCGAAAACGCTCATCCTTACTGGCTGCAATAAAGAGCAGACCACCAGAAGTAACCACAGGTCCACCGTAGTTTTCTGTGCCGGTTTGTGGAATGCCCCGGGCAGTCAACTCTGGAAATTCCCCCAGCGGCACGGACCAGTCAATCGTGCCAGTGTTCAGGTTTATCGCATTTAGTGTTCCCCAAGGAGGTTTGACCGCTGGGTATCCGTCCTGGTCGAAGAATCTATTATATCCGGTATGCCCATATGGAGAGCCGGCAAAAAACGTGCTGAGCTCGGCATCGGTTTCTTCCAGTTCAATTGAAGTTTTCCCGTCCTCTCCGAAAAGAAATTCTACGATTGCAGATACCTCACCTGATTCCAGAAAACCAAAGGATGGCATAAAGCCAACGCCCCGGGCAATCTGTTCACTCACATCATCTTTCGACATCCGGGATTCTAATCCGGTCAATGCGGGCATATCACCGGTAGGGGAACCCTCCAATCCAGTACCGTGACAACCTGCACAGTAGCGGGCATACAGGCCTTCTCCCGTAGTCGCCCCATGCGGGTTCAACGGGACCATAGTGAGAATCCAGGCCATTTCGTTACTATTGACGTACAGTATGCCCGTGGTTGGATCATATCCAGCACCACCCCATTCAGCTCCCCCGTCAAATCCTGGATAAATGATTGTTCCCTGTACACTCGGTGGTACGAATTGGCCGTCAGAACGAACCTGCCTGAGATGCTCCAGCACGTAGTCGTGAGACTCCTGTGAGATATTTGTTACGTCCTCTTCATTGAACCTCTGACGTGCGAAGGGCGGAGGTTGTAGCGGAATCGGTTGAGTTTCCCAAGCTTCTTCACCCTCTAGATCTGAGGGTGGGAATGGGCGTTCTTCCACCGGGAAAAGAGGAGTTCCAGTGTCCCGGTCAAGAAGAAATACATGTCCGCTTTTTGTGACCTGTGCTACTGCATCAATGCGGCGGCCATCATGCACTACAGTGACAAGGTTGGGGGCAGCCGGCAGGTCACGATCCCAAATATCATGATGTACAATCTGGAAGTGCCATTTACGTTCACCTGTCATGGCATCAAGCGCTAGTACAGAATTGGCATAAAGATTTTCACCAATGCGATTGCCACCCCAAAAATCAAAGGCTGCCGATCCGGTGGGGAGAAAGACTGTTCCACGTTCTTCATCCAGGCTTAATCCGCTCCATGCGTTGGCTCCTCCACTGTATAAATAGGCGTTTGGTGGCCATGTCTCATACCCAAATTCATCAGGGTGGGGGATTGTGTGAAAGATCCAGACAAGCTCTCCTGTGCGTACATCGTAGGCTCGGATATGACCTGGTGCAGAGCGTATGCCCTCAGATAAAGATGTGCCTTGTATCAGTAGATGCTTGTAGATGATACCGGGTGTTCTGGCCGCTACGGATAAATCTGTAACGTCGCGATCCATACCTTCGCGCAAATTGACAGATCCTTCTTCTCCAAATGCGCTAATAGGTTTGCCGGTTGATGCATTCAATGCAAACAGCCTGGATCCGGCAGAATAAAGGATACGCGCCTCGTGCTGATCATCACCAGCCCAATAACTTACCCCCCGGTTTATCCCGCGCCCCTCAGCTACAGCTCCGGCCTCAAACGGATCAAAACGCCATATCTCCTGTCCAGTTGCTGCATCCAGGGCAATGGCCTTTAACCCTGGTGAAGTGGCATACAAAGTAGAGCCTATGATAATGGGATTACACTGCATCTGAGTACGGCCGGTACTATCCGCATCGCCAGAATTGTAGGTCCAGGCCAATGCTAGATCAGCCACATTACTTCGATTAATCTGATCAAGAGTGCTATAATGGCTGCTCGTAGCATCACCCAGATAGACGGACCAATCGGTATATGGATCGCTTGTGCTTGTTGAGCTTTGGTCTGTTGTGCAGCTGCATAGAGCAACAGCAATGAGCAAGATAGTCTCACGCCTCATTGATTTTATGTGTTTGACTCAGACTATGTAAAGGTAGGTGTAATTATCGGTAACGCTGAGGATCTACACAACCGTAGGGCTTAGTAGCTCCTTTATGTGTGGCTCAATTGCTTCTATTGAACCAAAAACAGCATGGGCGCCGGCATCATGTAGTGCATCGCGTGAAAATGTTGTTGCTAACCCCAAAACGTGGCACCCTGCACGTAGTGCACTTACTATCCCATACTTGGAGTCCTCAACAACGATGCATTCTTCAGGCCTCATTCCCAAGCGCTCAGTGCCAATTAAATATGGTTGTGGATGAGGCTTTGCTTCGGTAACATCTTCAACCGTTGTGACCGATGAGAAATAGGGGAAGAAGTCAAACTTGGAGAATGCTCTTTCCTGGTCGGCACGAGTAGCAGAAGTAACCAGACCCAAGGGAATGTTCAAGTTATGTAGTACTTGAACTAGCTTTGAGGCACCCGGCATGAGCTCAAGCTCTTCCGAAAGACTCGCAAAGGCGGCATGTTTGGCTTTTATAAGTGTCTCGACCGTAGCTCGGCCCGTACCAAAATGCTCGGCAATGTATGCGTACACACGCTCTTCTGTCCAGCCCTTGAAAATAGGGGAGATCGATGTTGGCACTTCCAGATCAAATCGTCGGCAGACAATGTCTTGCGCCTTCTCATGCAATGGTTCGGAGTTAACAAGAACTCCGTCCATGTCAAACAGCACGGCGGCCAATGGTGCAGTGATTTTATATACCTCCTGGAATAATTTGGATATAATACCGCTGTTCAGCACGAGATAGGGATAACTGCTATAATAGAGGCTCAGCACATCCCACACACTATTGGTTGTACATGGGTTGAGCGGGTCAAAGAATAGCTCCTTTGGTTAACAGCTGGATACGCAACAGAAGCATGTCTGCTGTAATGTACAGCAGACTACCATCGCCTCCAAAGGCGCAGTTAGAAGTAGCCTGTGTCGTATTAATCGTACCAAGATGAACGCCCTCTGGACTGAGGATGAGTACACCTCCCGGTCCTGTTGCAAATAAATTACCGCTCACATCTACTTTCAGACCATCGGGTAACCCAGGGAGCCCTTCCTCGACAAGGTCGGTTGCATCAAAAAACACACGACCGTTGCTAATACCGCCGTCTGGTAAAACGTCGTAAGCCATCCAAATAGCGCGTTCTGGATCTGAATTGGCAACATATAGCGTACTTTCGTCTGGTGAGAAAGCCAGTCCGTTTGGTCTGCTCATTGTCGACTCGAGGAGTTGGACAGTGCCATCTGAGCTAACCCTGTATACGCCTTGAAAATCCAACTCTTTGGCCGGGTCAGACATTCTGAACTCAAGTCCGTAGGGCGGGTCCGTGAAATACAACGTTCCGTTAGAATGATAGACCAAGTCATTGGGACTATTGTATCGTTTGCCGTCGTACTGCTCGGTGATCGTCTCATACACAGGTTGGGGCTCCAAAACAGAAGTATCCAGTCGTGCAACTCGACGATCACCATGTTGTGCGATGACCAGGTGGCCTTCAGAATCCAGCGTTAGCCCATTAGATCCAACCTCACCACCTCTTGCCTCAGTCCCCGTATAACCCGACGGTTCTAAAAATACATTGACCTCACTGCCTTCCATCCACTGGTAGATTCTGTTGGTGGGTACATCTGAAAAGAGCAGGAACCCGCCGCTGCTAACCCAAACAGGACCTTCTGACCAATCAAAACCTTCCGCCAGAACCTCCAACTGTGCATCTACGGCAACCAACGAGGTTAGTGCTTCATCTAGTACTTCGACCGTTCCGATCAACATCTTGGAAGCCATGGTCTGGTCTGAGTCAGTGGGTGTTTCTTCGTGAGTTTCATCTGGGGGAGCCGTCCGACACATTGCCAAAAACAGCATAAGAACGACGAGTATGTAGCGCATTTATAATCTGTCTATTTCAGGGAAATCAGATCGATGGAGATCAATCCTGGAGTTGCTCATTCTAATAGAGTTCTCCGCACCTTGTATTGCACTCTCGAGTTGGCCATTCAATATGGTCTGAGTCAGATGACCCAATAAAGAGTGGTATCCTGACTTTGCAATGGAAGAAAGTTAGGGGGTAACTCCCTTGGTCAACAGCGGAATGCGTAGCAGAAAGCTGCCAGCCGTGATATACAGCATACTGCCGTCGTCCCCAAAAGCACAGTTGGCCGTGCGCTGGGTCGTATTGATCGTGCCAAGATGGACGCCCTCAGCGCTTAGGACCAGAACTCCTCCTGGACCCGTTGTAAATATATTGCCATCCAAGTCCACCTTTAAGCCATCATGTAATCCCTGCAATCCTTCTTCCGCGAGGTTGGTCCCGTCGAAAAAGACACGCCCGTTGTCCAACCCACCATCGGGTAAAACATCGTAAGCCATCAGGACGAGATGCTCTGGATCTGAATTTGCGACATAAAGAATGCTCTCATCTGGCGAGAAAGCTAATCCATTTGGTCGACTCATCCCCGCTTCGAGCAGTCTAACAGTACCCTCCGGCGTAACGCTGTATACACCTTGAAAATCCAGCTCTCTGTCTTGTCCGTAGGGCGGATCCGTGAAATACAATGTCCCATTAGAATGATAAACCAGGTCGTTGGGGCTGTTGTATCGTTTACCTTCGTACAGATCGGTGATTGTATCGTACACGGGCTCAGGATCTGTCAGAGAGCCACTCAGTCGCGCGATACGGCGATCACTGTGCTGTACCATAACCAGGCTACCTTCGGAATCCAGTGTAAGTCCATTAGATCCACCGATGCGCCCCTCTCTGGGCGGACCTGTATAGCCCGATGGCTCCAAGAATACCTCAGCTTCGCCTCCCTCCTTCCAGCGATAGATTCGATTAGTCCAGACGTCGGAAAAGAGTAAAAACTCACCATCACTCACCCAAACGGGCCCTTCTGACCACTCGAATCCCTCGGCCAGAACCTCTAATTGCGCATCTGGATCTACCAGTGATGTTAAGGCTTCATCGTGTACCTCAACTGATCCAATCAGTTGTTGTCCAAAAGTAACGGGTGCTTGGCATATTGCCAGACATAGCACAAGAAAGAGTGGTCGACGCATTTAAATTCGCTAGGATATCTGTCTAATTTGATTTCGTTGTATCACGCGGGGTCAGCAAAAATCCGAGAGAACCTGGAATACCCTGGTTGGCCTCATCTGCCAGCTCTTCAGCCGTCCAAGCCTGATTTCTGTCACCGCTAGCCTCTCGTACAAGGCGAACTTCATCTTCGGTAACTCTCGAAGCATCATTATCCCATGCGCTCCGAATATAGGTGAGTAGGGCAGCCACTTCCTGATCGTTCATGAAATTTTTCCAGGGCGGCATGGCACCGGTGTAGATCATGCCTCCGATGTCGTATTCTCCAACAGCACCGTCCAATACGATTCGAATCAGTCGCCCCTTATCCCCCGTAACCCAGTCAATCTCGTTCAGTGGAGGAAATACGCCTGAGATGCCATTACCATCGACTTGATGACAAGACATACAACGACTGAGGTAGAGTTGTTCTCCATCTACTCCAGAAGAGCTCTGTGCTGCACTCTTTCCAATGATCACTCCGGAGAAAAGAACCACAATGCCGAAAACACGAATTGTCTTATTGAGATTCATGAACGCAGTATAGTGTAAGCGCTATTCAATTTCCCAATCCCATTCCATCACACTGGAAGCACCATGAATATCCATGACCTTTAACACGATGTGGTACTCACCAGGAGAATCATACTCATGCGAGACATTCTGTGCCTTTGCTTCATTGCCATCTCCGAAGTTCCAGTGGTATTCCAGGATATCTCCATCAGGATCAATGATGCCCATTCCGTCGAAATAAAGTAGTCTTGTCTGGTTCGCGTCTATCTTTATTTCTGCTTTACCAAGCGGAGCACGATTCTTTTCAATCCAGCGGTAACGCGTCACCTTTGAATCCGGCCCAGCATCCCAGAAGCCATCAAATTCCGCCACGTATATGCTTCCATCCGGACCCAATTCCATGGAGATTGGGGCAGTACCCCGGAGTATATCGAACGTTTTAATGTTGACCAAACGCTTGGCCGGTAACTGAATATTTGGAACATCAATACGCACATCCTCTTCCTGATCACTCTCGAATGTTCCATCGACGAGTTCTCCATATTTAATCCAGCGCCTTGCCCAATCGAACACAAATATTTTATTTTGCAAATTTTCACCAAAGGCATATTGACCAGTGGAACGGTAGATCGGTCCAACGGTAGCTGAACGTCCACCGTGTTCATAGGTGTACTCCCAGAAGGGCGGCACAAAATCAGGTATCAATTCTGGTGTCCACTCATTGTAGAAGAGCTTTCCAAGTGTACGTGGCCACCCGAAATTTTCCCCTCCATTGGCAGAAATATTGTACTCATCATAATCAAAAGAAGCATCCGGCCCAACCACACCAATGTAGAGCGCACCGGTTTCACTGTCTACTTTGAAGCGATAAGGGTTCCGCAAGCCATATGCATAAATCTCCCAGCGTACGCCTGGCTTGCCGTAAAAAGGATTGTCCTGTGGAATCGTCCCATTCCTGTTAATCCTTAAAATCTTGCCGCGCAAATCCTGTAGATTCTGTGCGGATCGCTCAGAATCAACCAGGCGTGCCCAATGGTAATCTTTAAGTGCGTGTGTATCAATGAATGCAGCTAACTGATCCTCTGACATCTTCCATCCAGGACGCACCTCAGACATACCGGTATCCCCGGTTGAGAGATAAAGCGTAGAATCAGGCCCCCATTCGAGGTCGCCCCCTTGATGGCAGCATTGTGGCTCTGTCGGTACACGCAGAAGAACATGCTCTGACCCAAGATCTATTTTCCCGTCCTCATAGGTGAATCTCGAGAGGGTGTTGATGAAGGTATGCGGTTCCGCATAGTAAATGTAGATATACGGTGATCCTTCGTAAAAATCAGGATCCACTTCAATTCCGTACAAACCGTGTTCTACGTTTGTCGGATCTGTCGTTTGTAAATGGGCAATCTGCCTGACCTCACCACTTTGTGCATCATAATGGTGCACTTTGCCTCGGAGCTCTGCAATCCATACATCCCCTTGCTCATCCACAGCAATATCATCTGGCCAAACATTGTCGGCAATGACCTCCTTAACCCGATGCCCTGAAAAATTTGCCTCCGTACGCCCCGCTGCCATACGCAGTCCCTGAACAATATGCTCCAGGAATGCGGGAGTTTTCCAAGTATCTGCAAAGTGTCCAAGTCCTGTGGCAAACACACGGCCACCATTATGCATACGTATCCAGCTTATCGGATAGTCATTTCGCTCTTCGCCAGCAAATGCTTCAGTCAATTCGACGGTTTCAGTATCCAGGGATAAGAGAACTCTTGCATTCCAGCGAGGGTTGTTATCGAATACGTAAATCTCTTCGTGCACCCACAGACCTTCTCCCAGATGGCGTGTAGCAGGCGTATTCGGATCTTCCACCAGAATGCGAACACTTTGTGTCCAGGGATGACTCTCGAACAAACCACCTCCAACCATTGCGCGGTATTCCGGCGAATTATAAAGCGCATCAAGCCCAGCGTGTGCTATCGCGATTCCTTTTCCTTGAGCTAGAAACGACAGGATGGCTTCAAGCTGTGCAGGATCAAGCGTTTCGCCTTCATGTTCTGGTTCACCTACTTGTCTGGATCCCTCAAAGGGCAGCTCACCAAAGTCACTCGCAAGCGCCCCACGGATACTATCACCTTCAATAATCCCCGCGGAATAGAAGTCACCAAATTCTTCAATATTAAAGTGAAACGTAATCGAATCTCCCGCAAACAGAAGATCATTAATAGGTAATGTCCCATCAGGAAAGGCGATCGTGCTTGAAGCTCCTCCCAATGTTAATACAGCGCCCAGGGGAGCTTGGGGAGTAGTGATAGTAATGGTATAGTCGACTGGTGCAGGTTCGGTCGGCATACCTAAAAGTGGTACCTGCATTTCTCCTAGAGACATCAGTCCACTTAACGAATCACCATATATATCAAGCATGGCCGTTGCTATCCCCATGCCCCCGGTATCCCACATAAACGACAGAGAATCTGCATCTAACCGAACGCCGAACAAGTGCGCTGGATCAGGAAATATGTTGAACTTGACCATTCCGATGAGTGAGTCTGGAGCCTCGCTAATGGCAACCTTGCCCTGGATCTCGTTGTCCGGGACCATGAGCTTGAGATCGAAATTTGCCAGTGTGCCCTCAGCCATGGTTGCGGTCGGCTCCGGTTCCGGGGCTCCTTCGGGGCGCGGAATCCGAAGCGTCGAGTTTGCCAGGAACAGTACATCATAGTTAGTGCTTGTCAGAGAATAGGTCATTTTTGCGATTCTTGCTATATTCATAACAATCTGGGGCCGTAATTGTGGCGTCGTTGGTGGAGTTTCGGGGGAATCAGGTGCCTTTCGGCTTGCTGAATGGTCACTGGAAGACATTTTTTGCTCTCCGATGCAGCTGGGACGCGACCATGCGTGCCAACCCGACGTATGTCTGCCTTTCCGCTTATGGCGGAGCCTGTCCAAATTCCTTCGGTAGGATTACAGCGGCGCTACGCCGCTCGTTTTCGGGCCTGATGCCAGCGCTTGAGCCGCTCCTCTTTCCGCTTCAACTGCAAGCCAAGACGATGTACGTTGGCCGCGACCACAGAGAGCGCTACCGTGCGACCAAACCCCTCCTTACCATGCGTACGCACCAAGTCCAGTCCGCGCTGGTTCAAATTGTTGATCGCGGATTCTACCGCCGGATGCTGACGACGACCCTCCACAAAGTCCGGAGCGGATGCGCGCTCCCTGTCCGCATGACTTAAACGCCCCCGCTTCGGCATAATCACCAGTTTCAGAATTTGCTCCAATGCGCGCCGGTTGTGTTCCGATGAATACCCCGTATCCATGCTGCACGAAGTCAGGGACGGGTACAGCGTCGTGGCCTCCCGTAAAAAATCCACGATCATTGACGAATCTACCCCCTCGTAGAGCACCCGGTAGTGAAGAATGTACTGATGCTGGTCCTCCAAGACGCAGACCGGGAGGCCCAACTCCGCCTGTACCCCCGCCTTACCTTTGACGATCCAACGCGTATGCGGCGCGTGAACCGAGAAAATCTTCTCCGAATGCGGAATCTTTTCGCCCCTGAGCAACCGCCGATCCACCTGATCGATCAGTGTCAAGCTGCATCCCAGGTAGTGCAGCCACCGATCACTGCAATCTGCCCCCAACCTCCGCTGCGAAGCCAACGCCTTCTTCACCAGCTTTCTGCAGTGGCACAGGTATTTGCGCACCCGATCACGACGATGCCAACCCCGTGACCTGCGTACCCCTTGAAACAAACGATCAAGCCGCTTTTCCCAATCCGACGCCTTGCGCCAGCCCGGCAGGCCGTGCGCACCGCTCATACGTGCAGACTCCCGAAGCAACAAACCCACCGCATCCCTTAGCAGACTCACATCCGTAGGCCAATGAACATGCGTCTTCGTCACCGCTGAATCTACCCTGCAACGTAACCCCTCCTGACGGGCCTTCTTCGTAAGCTCCCCGTGACCATGCTCCACCACAACCTTGTTGATCTTGCCCAGTAACTCCTCCGATAACAAACTCACATTGTCCAGAATCGTCTGTACATGGTATTCCGATCCCTCGCGCCAACTACCATGCCCAAGCATCTGGCGCAGGAGCTTGTCGTTGTTCGCCATATGCGTCAGTCGATCATAATCGCAATTCAGGGCCTGCTTCAGCATCCCCAGAACAAAAATCCTCCACAGATCCATCCCCCGGCGCCCCAATTTGTGACTGACCCCCGAAGCCACGCCCCCTTCCAAAAGCTCGAAAATCTTCGCTCGCGTCTTTGCATTCTTGTAAATCGAAAGCAAACCACGCAATACCACCGGAATGTCATCCCGGCTGCGGGGGGCAAGCTCGATCTCTTCAATCGGGACCTGCCCAAACGCGCGTTGGGCTTCCATTACTACACGCATGGCAACAAAGGGGCGAATGTACACGCTTAAACGCCCAAATCAGACCTTCTACCCCAAAATTGCCGCCAGATTCGCAAATTCATTCATCCTCCCGCTCGGACGACGCCTATGCGATCAGAGCCCCAAATACACGCTAAATCCTGACCAAATCCACCCAAAATGATCAAATCTGCCCCCAAATACCCGAACTCATCGTATAATCCCACAACCAAAATCATTTTCTGGCAAGCACTAGTTATTGAGTATTTCCGGTTGCAGCATGCTGACATCCTCGGTTGTATCCACTTGGAGCTCTGTGGTCTGGTTTAATGCCATTATAACTTCCTTCTGAGCCTCAATTGCAGCACCGTGTCTAAAACCGTGGGTTGCTGTTAACATGAGCACCCGTATCGGCTCACGTGCGTCAGGTGTAGCCAGGAGTTCCGCCAAAGACTCGTAGGTGTCTTCTTCAATAGGGTGGATCCTTACGTTTCTGAAAGCCACACGTGAACCGTCGTCATGGTTCTGAAACCCGATATAACCTTCCCGTCCACGACTTCCCATGTAGTCATTGACCTTAACACCATTATGCCATACTTCGTACCGCTGTCCTGTTACGCGAATACGGAATTCATTCCATTCGCCTGCCGGAAGTGGGTTCGAGCGGAATGCTTTGCTTATTGCAAAAATACTGCCCGTCTTGTGGTCGGGGTCCCGACTGTCGTCAATCTGGATTTCGTAGCCCTCGTCGACGGCTACCCAAGGATCATCAGTCTTTGGAAATCGAACAAACACTCCACTGTTTGCTGTTGTTTTGTTTGACTTCCATTCCAGTTCCAATTCAAAATCACGAAACGATTCTTCACTGTAATAGAAGAGGCCCAGCCCGCCTTCGCTGATCATGGACCCATCGGGCTCCAATACAAACTGCCCCGGTCCGGCCTGATACCATCCCTCCAAAGATGAGCCATTAAAGAGTGTTTTCCACTGCGCCTGGGCGAATAACACATTCCCCAAAGGAATGAGGCCAAGGAGAATCCCCGCGCACGTTACACTTGCGATTCTGTTCATTACTATGCTCATCATCTTTTCTTAATTGATAATCCCCAAATATCCCGCGTGTTGAATTGCTGTATCTATACCGCCCTCCATCATGATCGGCGTAACCGCACCATCACCATTTTCATCATTGCCTGACCTGCATTTTTCCAATAGTGCCGTCATAGCTTTCGCATGCTCCTGTGCGGTAGTAAGGTCGTCTCCGTACTCTGTTTTGAGGATATTGATTGCCTGGGCATGAACTTCACCCAACCAGCCGGTGTCTGCAGCAGTATTCCAGAAGCGGGTAGGGGCGTCCCAGACATGCGTTAGATCAATTCGGGGTTGACGCTCGCCCTTTGTCACGCCATCACTAAGGCGCATCCACCCGATAATATTGCTCAGGGAAACGAGTACGTGATCTGCATGGGATTCTTCCTGACGGGGTAAGAGCATCTTTACGATAGCACGTCCTCGCCCCATGATGCCAAGCTGCCCAGGATCTGAGATCAACGGTTTATCGGAACCATGGCGCTCAGAATGTGCCTCATCAAACTCAGTACCGTCGGTTTGCCATCTTGTTTTCCAACCATATGCCAGAGCAGCACCAGTATTTGAGAGCAGACCCGAGGGTGCGCCCCAGACAGTCTCAAACACAGCATCAGCATGCATTTTTAGTTCGCGAACTGAAGCGGCCTGTTCGGCATTCTGACTGGCCGTATGAGCCTGCATGAGCAATTGGTCAATGTCCTGCAAATAAGCTCCTGCCTGATCCTGCGCCTGCACTAATGGAGAAAGTCCCATTATAATTGCACAGCACAACGCGCCCATTAATCGGGGCTCGCATCGAGAATTCAACATTTGTAACATTTCTGTTGGCAGCTTCACCGCCGTTCGTAAAGTTCGGTAATATGAGTGGAATCAAGCTCGGCCAAGAAGACCCCTATTTTTTGCGTTACTGCATCCAGAAATAGCTTTCCCTTAGCCTTTGAAGCTGCCCGGGGATCGCCAACTCCTGTATCTTCCGTAACTTCACTCCAGCGTCGCTCTGCCCAGGCCCAACCCTCGTTCAATCCGGTAATTGTCCAAGGACGTGCAGCACCTGAACCTGCCTGGTCAAGCGGCAGGACGAGTTCCGGGGCAATTTCTAGCATTAGGCTGGTTTCTAGCTCTCCGGCATGGTCTCCGGGATCCTCGAAGTAAAGCTTTGCATCAAGTACCTTGAACCAGTTAACCTCACAAATAAAAAGCCTTGGGTAATGAAAGCCAACCTCACGGATCATTTGTCGAAAATTGTTGCCGCCATGCCCGTTCAGAACAACCAATTTCAGGATGTTCTGGCCTTCAAGTACACGTGCTATATCACCCAATAGCGCCTGCTGTGTACTGGGCATCATATTCATATCCAGCGTTATGTCAGACTGTCCTGTGTTGACGCCGTAAGGTATAGTTGGCAATGCTATGACACGAGCCCCCAGTTCCCACGCAACGGCGCAGGCATCAGCTGCAATTCGATCCAGTTGAATATTGTCGGTACCGTAGGGGAGGTGGGTGTTATGTGCTTCGATAGCTCCCCAAGGTAATACTGCCGTCCCGAAATCAGTTTCACTGACCGATTTCCAATTGGTCTCGGTAAGTACGTACGGTTGAATGCCCACGTTATTCGGTCAGAATCAATATTAGATCATACTCGTGATCAACTATTTGGATAGGGCCAGCGTAGTAAGGAATAATGAAGCGCCCCTTCTTATCCTGAGAGAGCTCGGTAGAGTTGAAAGTTAGTGTGCCTCCATCATATGTGCCCTGAAAGGTATAATTCTGCATAATCCGATTGGAGGTGATGCTGCGTTCTATTTCGTAGCGGCGCACTTCGTCAAAGGCTTGTCCAACATGCAGTGAGACGTTTGTTATCTCGAAGCTGCGTCGGATGCGGACGGTAGCAGGTGTGGTACCTTGTTGGGAGCCTTCTACAAAAATCCATGCACGTTTGGCTTCAATGGGACCAGGGCGTGTAGAGGTTGTATCCTCGGGCGCCCGAGATGTAATGGTTACACCTAAGGGAGTCGTAATGCAGCCCCAAAGCAGCACTACCAACATAACTGTAAGAATTGGGAGGTGCTTCATGTAACTTGTAGGCGCAAAAGACTATAGAACTCAAGGTAGGCAATACTGCATTAATTATTCCCTCTAAGGGATAAGATGCTTACCCGAAGTAGCTGAAGTGGGGGAGAAACAATGATCATCCTGCCTCATGCCAACGAGTGTGCCCGACGCTCCAACGCTTGACCTGCCTCTAAGGTCAGTCCAGAAATAGAATACATTCCGCCAGATCAAAGAAGGTAACGGTTTCGCTGAATCCCAGGAACTCTTCGCGACCACGAAGGGGCTGACGCAGGGCTCTGCCCTTCGCCACCGCCGCGGGGTGATCGGCGACACGAACGGAGCCTCCCCTTACCAGCCCGTAACGTTCAACGTTGCGTAGGCCTGCTTATGACCGGTAGTGGTCGAAGCCAGCACCGCAGGGATGCAGGCCGATAGCGATTGCTCCGTCCGGGATGCCTTCTACAGGTCGCGCTTGCACATGCTCAGAAACGCGAGTCCGAGGGAGAGGGCACTGTAGGCCAGCGCCGCAACAGCGAGCACCTCGACATCGAGAAACTCCCTAGGTTCGCGGAGTCTCGAGTTGACATCGGCCAATACCTCCGGGTAGTGGGCGAGATCGTCGCCGAGTTGATCGAGAATGTTGGACGGCAGATATTCAACCGAGCGTTTCAGACCTCCGCCTGCTTGTGAGATCAGCCTACCGACCGCATCCTCAACGATGAGATAGAGGAAGAGGGCGCCCAGCGCGAGTCCCGAGGAACGGATGAGCACAGAGAGCATCAGACCAGCACTCCCGACGAGCAGCAGGTTCAAGGCGAGACCGCCCAGATAGCTGAGGTCCGTCGGCCGCAGGATGCCGGGGCCGCCTTCGCTCGGGCTGAACAGCGTTCCACCAACGCCGACGAGCATCGCTATTGCGATGAAGAACGAGATGAGCCCGGCGAGCAACATGACCTTTCCCACATAGAACCTCTCCTTGCTGAGCCCGTCGATCACGTTCTGGCGCGCCGTGTGCCAAGTGAACTCGGGTGCTACAAGCAGGATCATTAGCACGCCGACGAAAAACGGTCCCAGCCCGGCCGCGACGCCCAAGATGTCCGGCCAGCTCTCCGGAAGAGCATAGGATAGGTTCGGATTCCTGTGGACGTTGCGGATCCTTTCGGCTGCGGGAATCGCAATGAAGACGGCAAATGCGCCCACGGCCATCCAGAAGGATCGCCGCTTGACCGCTTTGATCCACTCGATCCGCAGAAGCACGCCTAGCATCATCGAGACGCGATCTCCGCCATCGAATCCACCGCACCCTGTGTGAGATCAATGAAGACCTCCTCCAAGCTCAGCCGATAGGACGCCAGATAGGTCAGATAGTCAAGTAGCCGGGGGGAATCTCACCCCCCGGCCCTCACAGAACCGTGCGTGAGCCTCTCAACTCACACGGCTCCTACCATGCAGCCGTTCGGAATTGAATAAAGGTGAACCATGAAGAAACTCCCAGTGCACGAACAATCCCGAATCCCGACGAGCACGCTCTATTAACCACGTAAACGCCCGAAGCCACCGACCACGGAAACGTTTATATTTCCGCATTAGCCACCGTGTTAGGTGACGGTCAATGCCTTCCAATGGCCGCCTTAATGCTGATTTAAAGAACGCACCGTAATAATCAATCCATCCACGTACCGTGGCATTGATCTTGCCCGCTATGTACGTAATCGGGTGTGGACTCATTCGAGCCAACCTCCAACCATGGATCGTCTCTTGTACGGCCTTCATCGCCTTCCGACTTATCGCCGGATTGAACCCAAGAAAATTCCTCCCCCTCCGACTCCGTGTCTTCCGCGGTCGAAACGTATACCCCAGAAAATCGAACGAAGTGTTTGGAAATGAACCCCGAAAGTATGCCTGCTTGCAGTATACAATCTTGGTTTTCACTGGGTGCAAGGTTAAGTTGCAAGCCTTAAAGCGTTCCCTCAGCACCTTCCAGAGGTAGCGCGCTTGCTTCTTTGTCGTGCAATGGCACACGATGTCGTCTGCATACCGCTCAAATGAAATGTGCGAATACCTCCGTTCCATCCATTTATCAAACGCGTAATGCAGAAACAGATTGGCCAGCAGCGGACTGATTACCCCGCCCTGCGGGGTCCCAACATCCCGAGCCTCTTCCGTCCCGTCTGGATGAATCACCGGTGCCGTCAGCCAACGCTCTATATATAAGAGCACCCACTTCTGATCCGTGTGTAGCCGGACCGCTTTCATCAACAGAGCATGGTCTATCGTATCAAAATAAGATTTGATATCCATGTCCAGTACCCAGGCCCGCTTCCAGCATCGCGTTCGCGTCTGCCGGAGTGCGTCATGGGCCGATTTGTTCGGTCGGTATCCATAGGAATCGGGATGGAACTCTCGTTCCAGTTCCGGCTCCAAAACCTGCTTCACCACCATCTGTGCCACCCGATCCGCAACGGTTGGGATTCCCAAGGGCCGGACGCCTCCGTCCGACTTCGGAATATTTACCCGTCGCACCGGCTGTGGATGATAACTGCCCGATGCCATTCGATTCCAGAGCTTGTAGAGATTATCCGCAAGCTTGGCCTCGAAATCTGCGATGGACTGCGCATCGATCCCCGCCCCGCCTTGGTTCGCCTTTACACGCTTCCACGCCTCCCAAACTTGTCGCTTGGTCACTGGAAACGGCTTTGCGTTTTGCGTTGAAGTCCTCCCTTTCGGTTGCTTCCTCGCGTCCTGCTGCATGGTTCACCCCCTTCGCTCTTCTCCCGTTACAGGAGTCTCATCACTACTACGAGGTGATCCGCCCGTGTGGAGTGCCTTGGTACTCAATGGCTTACAGGTACTGCCTGCTTGCCACGCTCCCTTCTCATCACTCCGACACGTTCCCACGTTCCGTATAAGGGCCCAAGTCGCATTCTCGCCACGTTTATGCCGGAGGCCGGTTGGCCAGTAAGCAGGTCCCCGCCAACCTCGTCCCGGGATCAGGAGAATACCCCGGTTTTGACCATCTTCTAAGGACTTTCGACACGTCATCCGTGATTCACTTGCGTTCGACTCTACGACTCTCACCTGACAGGTTCCTACACCTGCCTTTTCCCAGCACGCTCACCACCACACCTCTTTAGTGCAGCAGCTGTGGGCGGTTTGCAACCTCCGCCTGCACGGCGATTGCGGGGGGCCGTCCCCCATCCCTTATACAGTTCGTACATTTCGGCTATGTCATTGACTCACCTCCGTGTACTTCGTGGCACACTATCCCCTGTCCCGCTAGGTAGCGTGTCACACTGGCCACATCGTCTGCGTTCAGGGCAGCGACGATGCCTTCGTCGGTTAGACGTACCGAAGTCGCCTTCGGGTAGGCCCGCATCGCGCCCGCGAGGGCCTCGGTGTCCTCTGCGCGTAACAACATTGCACCTCCTTCGCCCACCACCTCTGCTACCGGACCGCATGCAACGATCCGCCCTTGGCTGATGATCGAGACATGGGAACAGGTGCGCTCGACTTCCGTGAGCAGGTGGCTCGACAGAAAGATTGTCTTGCCACGGTTGGCCAAGACGCGGATGACCTCGCGGATCTCCCGGATCCCCTGTGGGTCGAGCCCGTTGGCAGGCTCGTCGAGGATGATCAGTTCGGGATCATTCAGCATGGTAGCCGCGAGCGCTAGCCGCTGTTTCATCCCAAGAGAATAGGTCTTGAAGCGGTGCTTCGCACGATCGGACAAGCCTACGAGTTCCAGGCACTCATCGATGCGGGGGCGACGCCCCATAAGCGTTAACTTGTTTTAGTGACAGAAAAATATCGTTCAATTTGATAGTTTCTGAGTCTGGGTGGCTCTGCCAGCGACTTGGAAATGATAGGCCAATGCTGAATCATTTCCTTCAAGGCGTAGTGTGGCTCAATTGCCCGCACAACTTGATTCAGTGCAAACTTAAAGTCTCTCCATGCACTTCGTCTGCACTGGATAGCCCCAGGGGGAAAATGTCCGTGCATGTCGGATGATTTTTTCGGTCAACAGTGCAACCATTAGCTTCCCGTAGAGCCACGCCTGTGAACTTTCCTCATCTAATTTCGGCAGATGTCCCAGTTGGGCCAATGATTTGAATCGTTTGAAGACCAGTTCCACCTGCCAGCGTAATCGATACCATTCCAGGATATCGTTCTCCGAAAATTCATCGACCGGGAAGGTCGTAAACAGGATAACATAGCGCGCATAACGTAAGGTTTCATCTCGTGGTCGATGCCCCTTGCGCTTTGCCGTCTTTAAGATCCGATTCTCTGCCTCTTGGATGGCTTTGTCTGCTTTGCGCAATGCACAAATACGTCCTTGGATTGGGGGAAAGGTTTTGATGAATACCGTCCAGACCCCCGCCTTCCCTGCCTGTTTGATCGATTCCACGGAGGCTAATAAATCAAAGGACTGGCCGGGCTTCGTCTCGAACTGCAAGGCTCCAGTATTGACCCGCACGGTCACATAGCCGCCAGATGCCTCCACATGCTGGATTCCCAGAGCGGTTGCATATCCCCGATCCACCAAAATATAGTCGTCTGATCGGATGGGAAATTGCTTCAAGGACTCCCCCGTCCCTTTTCCTTTCGTCGCTGTTAAATTGAAAAAATCGCAACCCAATGCAGGTAGGGTTATGCTGTAGTGGAGTCTCCATAGAGATCCCGTACGTCCCGGCTCACTGATGTGGGTCGCGTCAAACGCACGCATTTGACGTCCCACTCCCGCCGATACGCCAACTCCATGCTCCTGAAACAGCGCAACACACATCGCATGAAGCCACCTACGAGACTTCTTCAGGCGCTTGAACAATGCGACCGCAGATAGATCCGCAATCTGAGCCTGACGAACTCGTATGACCGTCTCTCGTAACGAATGACCACATCCTAAATGGATCAACAAGGTTCGAAGTAGGCATTCCGGCGACTTATCCTTACGTAGCCCGCGCAATGCACCAGATTCCTCGGCCAACTCCTGCCAATTTTTCGGTAAAAACGAGAGCACAACCGCCCAATCCTCTTCCTCGGGCGCGCGTGTTACGGTTCCCTTCATCTGATTACGATGGTTGAATGATCAATCACAGGTATATCCAACATTCTACCAAATCGGTTAGAATTCAGAATGCTGAAATCACGACAATTCCCGTGTAGAGATACCTAAAGATAATCAAATAGGAAACAAGTTAACGCTTATGGGGCGACGCACCCCCTTAACCGTGGCAGCGACGCACAGGTTGTCGCGGCCACTCATGTACGGGTAGAAGTTGGGCGTCTCGAGCGTGGCACCTAGGCGGGCACGAGCAACCATGAGGCCCTTGGGGTCGGAGGCGCCGAACAGGTTGAAGCTGCCGCCCGTCGGCTTGATGGTTCCCACTAGCATCCCAATAGTGGTCGTCTTTCCGCTTCCATTGGGACCAAGGAAACCGAATACTTGGCCCTCTTCGACGGCAAAGGAAATGCGATCCACGGCCAGCACCGATTTTGCGCCGCTGGTCCCGTAGCGCTTAGTCAGGTCGGAGGCTTGGATTGCGTGCATGTCTGGCCCATTTGGGCCGTGATTGGCATATTAGCGGCATACACAGTTTCGTGGGCCGATGTTTCATTCCCGGAAAGGTAACCTCCGTTGTTCAGTAATGCCGCCCCATCATCTAATATCAACTGTGGTCGACCTCACAGCAACGTCAGCGATGGGTGCGTCGATCTGTACGCACGCCGAAAAAGACTCGAGCTTATCCCCAATAACTCACAGCTTAGTGCCCTGCTTCACAAACTTAGGTGTTATCATGAATCTCTAAATCGTTACCTTGAGGCCTCACATGCGCTCCCTTTGCACTGTTTACTAATATCGTAATGTTATGTCTAGAGTGATTTGGGCTTCCGTGGTTGCCGCTTTGGGGGGCTTGCTATTTGGTTTTGATACGGCGGTAATCTCAGGAGCAGAAGGTGCGCTTCGAGATTTGTATGATCCGACCTATCAGCGCCTCAGTGGGGCTTTCGGTACACCAGCCTTCTGGCACGGAACACTTGTTGCCAGTGCACTCGTCGGTACAATAATCGGATCATTGGCATTCGCGAAACCGGCCGATCGTTATGGGCGCCGGCCAATGCTGATGATCATGGGGGGATTATACCTTTTATCTGCAATCGGGAGCGCCGTAGCCTGGGATGCTGGATCATTTGTATTTTTCCGTCTAATCGGCGGATTAGGCGTTGGGGGCGCATCAGTCGTTGCCCCAATGTACGTGGCAGAAATTGCCCCAGCAAATATGCGGGGGCGGCTGGTAGCCATGGTACAGCTCAATATTGTGCTCGGTATTCTGGTAGCCTACTTGTCGAATTTCATCATTGCCTCATTTGAACTGGGAAGTATCGAATGGCGCTGGATGTTCGGAGTAGAGGCGGTGCCCGCACTGGCCTTCACAGCATTGCTGTTTACGAATCCCAGGAGTCCGCGATGGCTGGTCGCACAGGGACGAGATAACGAAGCCAAAAGTGTGCTGATTGATATAGGAGGCGGACGCTTTGATGCAACAAAGGAGCTCGCTGCCATAAGGGTATCGTTGGCGGAAACACGTAAACATCTGACTGAACGCTTCTTTCAGCGCAAGTACCTGAAACCAATCCTGTTAGCCGTAGCAATAGCTGCATTTAATCAACTCTCAGGCATCAATGCATTGATCTATTACACACGCCGAATATTCGAAATGGCTGGCGCCTCCGGAACTTCTGCGCTCCTTCAGTCCGTGATCATTGGCGGTGTTAACCTCATTATGACGGCGGCCGCTCTCATGGTTATTGACAAACTTGGACGCAAGAGACTCATGTTGGTGGGGTCTATTGGCTATATCCTGAGCCTGGGAGCTACCGCCGTAGCTTTTTATACCGAAATAACTGGTCCGATAGTACTGGCCAGCCTTATCGTATTCATTGCGTCACACGCGTTCGGTCAGGGAGCAGTCATTTGGGTGTTTATTGGTGAGATATTCCCCAACAGCATACGGGCACGTGGGCAAAGCTTAGGCAGTTTCGTGCATTGGATCATGGCCGCAATAATCTCCCTCACTTTCCCCATGATTGCCGAAATATCCGGGGCAAGTATTTTCGCGTTCTACATGTTGTGTATGGTTGGGCAACTCCTATGGGTAATTTTTGTCATGCCCGAAACCAAGGGGGTACCACTCGAAGAAATGTCCAAAAAGCTGGGCATTGACTGAAGCTGCCAATGCTATCAGTACTCGACTATATAGTCATTGCTGTATACCTAGTCGGCATAGCCGCTCTGGGCATACGTTTGGGTGGGCGTCAACGCTCAATGAATGACTATTTCCTAGGCGGCAGAGATCTACCCTGGTGGGCAGTCTGTTTCTCTGTGGTAGCCACAGAAACAAGCACCTTGACCATTATTGGTGTACCTGCGGTTGCTTACGGAGGCACCATGACCTTCCTTCAAATCACAGCCGGGTACCTTGTGGGGCGTATTGCAGTGAGCTTGCTGTTCCTGCCACGCTATTTTAAGGGAGCAATGACGACCGCGTATGCTTATTTGGGGGAGCGCTTTGGGGATCGTATGCGATCCACTGCATCAGTTACATTCATGGTTACACGGCTATTAGCAGATGGTGTACGACTATTTGCTACGGCAATCCCCTTGAAGGTGATTGCCGATTCTGCTGGATTGACGTTCATGGGAGATCCAATAACCTATGGTCAGATTATACTTTTGCTTGGGATTATCACAGTCATATATACCTTGGTCGGGGGCATCCGGGCAGTTATATGGATAGACGTCGTACAGATGGGACTGTATCTTTTAGGAGGTGCACTGTGTGCTGTTTTATTGTTTAATGGTTTACCGGAAGGAGCGATGAGATTGGCAGCAGTGGAAGGCAAGTTGAACGTGATTGATTTTGGATTGGGAGGTTCATTTACTGATTGGATCACTCAACCCTATGTTACTTTGACAGCTGTTATTGGAGGCGGGGTATTCTCTATGGCATCACACGGCACGGATCAGTTGATTGTTCAGCGGCTGCTGACCTGCAGAACCCTCAAGGATAGCCAGTATGCATTAGTAGGCAGTGCAGTACTGGTAGCCATGCAGTTTGCCCTGTTTCTCGCGATAGGTGTACTGTTGTGGGTGCATTATGGTGGAATTACACCAACAGAGCTTGGGCTCACTCGCGGGGATGAGGTCTTTCCCCGTTATATAATTGAAGGTTTACCGGCCGGTCTGTCAGGGCTACTTCTGGCCGGCATTCTGGCGGCAGCAATGAGTACGTTGTCTTCCTCGCTTAATTCTTTGGCATCATCCTCAATGATGGACTTGGTCGAGCGGTGGATTAAAAACCCAATCAGCAAAGCCAGAGGCCTATTACTTTCCCGGGGCCTAACTCTATTTTGGGGTGCATTGTTTGTGGTCTTTGCGAGTATGTTTGAGAATACAGCTAATCCAGTCGTTGAACTTGGATTAGCAATTGCCTCGTTTACCTATGGAGGTCTCCTAGGAGGTTTCCTGCTGGGAATTGTGGTAAAAAATGCGAATGAATGGGATGCCGTAATTGCCTTTACTCTTACCATTGTGGTCATGGTGCTTATTATCTTTGGGCTTTGGCACAGTCCGACAGAGGGCTGGATGTTTGCAATTAATCCAACAGATGGGATGATCGAAGGGGCCGGATTACGCCAAATTGCTTGGCCATGGTATACATTGATTGGAAGTGTTTTTTGCATATTTGTTGGCTTCCTTCTCTCACTTCGTCACAAGAGATAGCGTTATCTATACTCAATGGGATTACTATCACGACCTGTCTTTTGGCGCTTGCGCTTACTGCTCCAAGATTTTTTTGGACTGAAGCTAGGCATATTCGTACTGCTGCTCATAGTAACCGTATTGGCTTTCAGGAACGGTGATATATCCGAAATTTCAAAATCTGTGGGAGATCGCTGGCAGGAAGAAACTCTGATAGCAGAATTCGAATTTCCCCTTTACAAGTCCGATGATTCACTTCGTGCAGAAAGACAACGCATACGTGACACTACCGAGCCGATCTTCTACCCCTTTCATGAAGCAAGGCAGCAGACGCGGGACGTGGCAGATTCTATTGCAGTATCACTGGAAGCCGTATTTAATGCCTATACAAACTACCTCATAGGGGCCCGGAGAGACAGCATAGCTGCCGGTACTGATCTTTCTCCTGAGGAATTATCTACCGCTACTGTGGCAGATTCCCTTCTTTTTATAGACCTACGTCTTCAGGCTCCAATTAGGCTCAGTGATTCGATCTGGCGTCACTTAGGGTGGGATTACGCTCGCGGTAGTCCAGACATGCCGACTGCCGCTAGATTGGCTCCGATGGATTCACCACTCTTTGAACGTATACTGGATGCGATCGCGGATCGAAGCCAACGGCTCCAGCTCCAGGGAGTGCTTGACGTGCCCATAGATTCAGTTCGTACAGAATACCTGACAGTACGAGATACCCTTGCACAGACTTTTGAGCAAAGAACTGCAACGAGTGTGGTTGGACACTACGAAGCTCGCGAGCGAATTCGGGTTTGGCTCGAAGAAACGGTACTCCAAGGAGAGCCTCCGCTTAGCACCACGGCGATTTTTCAATTTATTGAAGCAATCTTTGTGCCTTCACTCATCTATCAATCCGAGCCAACAGAACTACGTCGCAGAGAAGCTGAAGCATTAATTCTACCCGTTCGTGGCATGGTGGCCGAGGGCGAAGAAATTGTACGTAACGGGGAGAGCATAACCCCGGAAATCAAACAAAAGCTGGATTCTCTGGAAAGAGAACGGGGGAGCGAATTATCGGCAACTCAGGGACGTCTACAGTTGCTTGGACAGTTACTGTTAGGCTTAACGATCGTTGGTATTTTCGGGATTTTCCTGAAGAATTCGCGCCCAGAGATCTTCAGCAGTAACAAGTTCATCATACTTCTAGCTTTGGCTTATACCTTGATGGTTGCTGCGTTTGGCGTGACAATCCGTTTTGCCCCGGCCCAGTTCATTTATGCGGTTCCTGTTGTCATCGTTTCGGTGCTGTTGACTGTGATTTTTGATTCACGCATGGCGTTTTTCGGCACGTTCGTCTTAGCTCTACTTGGCGGACTAATGCTCGGCTCCAATTTCACATATACCTGGGCCACGCTTGTGGGTGGCTCCGTTGCGATATTCAGCGCTCGCGGCTTGCGCAATAGAGGTCAACTATTTCTGACAGCTGCTTATGCATTTGGTGGTTACGCTTTGGCATTGTTAGCCGTATGGCTTTACGAGGGTAGTGCCTGGCCGCAGCTTCAGGAGCGCCTGTTATTGGCGGGGTTTGGTTCATTCCTTTTAGTTACGGCCTACCCATTTCTTTGGGTAGTAGAACGTGCATTTGATATTACTACAGATATACGCCTTCTGGAGCTGTCAGACACTAATCAACCCCTGCTCAGGGAATTGATGAAGAATGCTCCTGGAACATTCAATCATTCGATGCAGGTATCGAGTCTTGCTGAATCAGTAGCAGATGAAGTTGGTGCAGATATTCTCTTAACAAGGGTAGGGGGGCTCTACCACGATATCGGCAAGCTCTACGGTCCTCAATACTTTATTGAAAACTTGGCAGGGGATACTAACCCACACGACGAGCTAGATCCGGAGTCAAGTGCTCGAATCATTATTGGTCATGTGGCAAGTGGTCGGAAGCTTGGAAAACAATACCATCTTCCGGCCAAAGTTATATCTTTCATTGACTCGCATCACGGAACTACTCGAACGGAATATTTCTATCAGCGAGCTGTTGAGTTGGCCAAAGTCAATGGTTCTACCCTTGATGAGACTGTTTTCAGGTACCCAGGTCCACAACCGACCTCCAAGGAAACCGGCATTCTAATGCTAACCGACACTGTTGAGGCGGCGGCTCGAACGATACAGGATGTGACCGGGGAAAAGTTGGAGAAGCTGGTTGAGTATCTCATAACCCAAAGGGTTGCCAGTGGGCAGTTGGACGATACCGGCCTAACCCTCCGAGATATTTCTCTTATTAAAGAAGTCCTGCTCAGGCAGCTGCTTGGCATATATCATGTTCGTGTCAGTTATCCTGACGCATCTAATGCGGCAGGGGAAAGTTGAGGAAGTATTCCAAGGTTGATGAAGGATATCCTGTGGGATATTCTGAATATTCTGTTTGGCCTTGTGAGATACTCCAGGAATATGGATCGATAGGCGTCCTAATGCTTGTCTTGCTCTCCCAGTGCTGGCTTGTGGCCTGTTGGACTCATCTGGCGTCTGACTGAACTTTGTAATATTCTGGATCATATTCGACCGTCGGTGAGCGCTAATTTTGGGGTAAAGTGACGTTGTCAGACTGTGCTGACAGCAGTCCTACTTATAGCTTACGCCGAGCAGCTGAAGGCCTTTTTCTGTTTGTTGCTCAGCGTCTTGAGCACCACCGGGATGACTTTTTGGCTGCCCCTCTCCACCAGTCGGAACTTCCCCAGTTGGGACAGGTGGTCCACTTACCATAGCAGGTACGCAGCCCGAGCACTAATCTAGGTGCACTATCATTGCCTGAAGCCATTTCTTAAGTCCCTCATAATCCAGCCTACCTTTGGCCACTAGGATGAATTTCTCATAAAGCTCGCTATCTGTAGCTTGCAATCTGTATCCACTTTTTTTTAGGAACAACTCAAGCAAGTACAAAGCTGTTCGCTTGTTGCCATCTACGAAGGGATGATTCTCAATAACTGAATGGACTAGTGCCGCTGACTTATCATGGATCCCTACGTGATAACCGTGATAAGGCCTTCCAAGAGCCGAAAGTAAGTCGGATTCTTTTAGAATCCTTGACTTAGCTCCCAAGGCCAACTGATTACCTCTAAGGGCGTCTCCCAACTCAACCTTGTAATGCTCTCTAGTGATCAGCCAGTAGCCTTAATGCCTCTGCTCTCCGCACCTTGATTTCCTGTAAAATTTCCTCAGAACTGGAACTGACCTTAACAGACCCTCTAACAATGTACTGGTCGTCATGTGAACTGTCATGTTTTGCACTATCACGTTTTGTGCTGTCACGTTTGTGAACTTGGTCTTGTTTGTCCTTTTCTGATTTCATTGGATCCTGTATGTTTTTTCAACTCTTACGGCTGGCATAGGAAAAATACCCCTCTACAAAGCCATTATTCTTGAACAGCGAAGGGGGATACGTGCAGATACACCAAACGCGCACGAGTGGATGCTACTTGATGTGGAATCCGTGGTTCCAACATGATCAAAGTAACCATACTGCAAAAGAATTTGTTGGACAATGAACAGTACCAGACGTGAGCAAGAACGACACGCTCTTCTAACGAAATTATTAGGTCTGGTATAGGATAACAGGTTCCATTTCTGGGCGATATGCGCATTTATTGTTACATTGTTCCGAGTTTTTTTGCAGATTTTCATGGGGAAGGGTCCCTGGCGTAATTACGACGGCTGATCAATCTGGTATACGCATGCTAGGCCAACGGCCCTAATGCTCAATTTCGAATTCGTCGGAGCTGCCATAATCTAATGACTCGGGCTCGCTAAAATAGCTACCGAATAGACCTTCTACATGGGCTCTCCTTTTTCGCCAGGGGGCCCTTCCCCACGAAAATCCGCAAGGGTTCATTTCACTGGAACGGGTTGCATGGCTTCCCACAAAAACCCGGCCAGTTCACGGGCGAGTGCGACTACGGCCACTTTGGGAGGTCGGCGTTTGGTCAGCGAGCGGTACTGTTTGTACAATCGTTTCTGTGCTCGCTGACTGATTTCTACGACTCGGGCACCGCAATCCTGCTGACGCGTCCGGAGGGATGCGCTAACCCGCGGGGAGTAAATATACTTCCAGGCTGCACCGATCAGGGCTTTCCGCGCCTGCGGGTTGCCGGTCTTGGTAATGCCTCCGTAGCGGGTCGTACTCCCCGATGAGCGTTGCGAGGGAATCAGTCCCAAGTAGCCCATCAACGCTGGAGCACTTTTGAACCGACTGAAGTCTCCAATTTCACATATCAGTTGCATCGCGGTCATCAATCCAATTCCCCGGAATCCTTGCAGAATTTGTGCCGATTCGCGAAATCTGGGCAATGCGGAGGTGGCTCGGATTTGCCGCTCTACCTCCCGGATCCGAGACTGGATGAATTCAATCTCCGCCAGATGGCCGCGTAAAACATGCTCATCATTGGGCTCACTTAACGCCACCTGGTTGATCCATACCATGAACTTCTTCGTCCAGTAACCTCCCGAATTATAAGTCTGCCCGCGCGCACGCAAAAGATGAATCACACGCATCTTGGATCGGTGAAGATTCTGAATTAGTCCCGCGCGACTGCGCACCAGACCGCGCGCCGATTCAAATTCCCGATCGGGAATGAAACACTCCGTCAACAGACCACAGGCAAAGTACTCGGCCAGTTTCCTCGCATCCCGTTGGTCGGTTTTGATGCGATCCCCACTACGCTTGGGAATCGATCCCGGGGCAATCACAGCACAGTCCACCCCCAGTTCCCTCAGATCCTTGTGCAAAACATAGCCACCCGAAGACGCCTCGTAGCATGCACGAAATGCGCCGCACTTCCGGTGGACATCTCTCACGAAACGAGACAACTTGTTTGGTGTGTGTGCGCAAAACTCCGTCTCGTAACAGGGACGGCGCGTCTTCGAATCATAGACGCACGCCACAATGGTGTCCCGATGAACGTCCAAACCAGCGAAGTAACGCGGTCGACAGAAATGAGTAGGTTGAGAATGCATGTTTAGGATGAGGTTTTGTTTGACTCCGGTATGATAAGCCCCGGCTGGATAACCTGTTATCCTATGATAGTGCTTGCCAGAAAATGATTTTGGTTGTGGGATTATACGATGAATTCGGGTATTTGGGAGCAGATTTGGTCATTTTTGGTGGATTTGGTCAGGATTTAGCCTGTATTTGGGGTTCTCATCGCATAGGCGTGGTCATCGCAGGAGGATGAATGAATTTGCGAATCTGGCGGCAATTTTGGGGTAAGAGGTCTGATTTGGGCGTTTAAGCGTGTACATTCGCCCCTTTGTTGCCATGCGTGTAGTACTGGAAGCCCAACGCGCGTTTGGGCAGGTTCCGATTGAAGAGATTGAGCTTGCCCCCCGAAGCCGGGATGACATTCCGGCGGTATTGCGTGGTTTGCGTTCGATATACAAGAATGCAAAGACGCGAGCGAAGATTTTCGAGCTTTTGGAAGGGGGTGTGGCTTCGGGAGTCAGTCACAAATTGGGGCGCCGGGGGAGTGTGCCACGAAGTACACGGAGGTGAGTCAATGACATAGCCGAAATGTACGAACTGTATAAGGGATGGGGACGGCCCCCCGCAATCGCCGTGCAGGCGGAGGTTGCAAACCGCCCACAGCTGCTGCACTAAAGAGGTGTGGTGGTGAGCGTGCTGGGAAAAGGCAGGTGTAGGAACCTGTCAGGTGAGAGTCGTAGAGTCGAACGCAAGTGAATCACGGATGACGAGTCGAAAGTCCTTAGAAGATGGTCAAAACCGGGGTATTCTCCTGATCCCGGGACGAGGTTGGCGGGGACCTGCTTACTGGCCAACCGGCCTCCGGCATAAACGTGGCGAGAATGCGACTTGGGCCCTTATACGGAACGTGGGAACGTGTCGGAGTGATGAGAAGGGAGCGTGGCAAGCAGGCAGTACCTGTAAGCCATTGAGTACCAAGGCACTCCACACGGGCGGATCACCTCGTAGTAGTGATGAGACTCCTGTAACGGGAGAGGAGCGAAGGGGGTGAACCATGCAGCAGGACGCGAGGAAGCAACCGAAAGGGAGGACTTCAACGCAAAACGCAAAGCCGTTTCCAGTGACCAAGCGACAAGTTTGGGAGGCGTGGAAGCGTGTAAAGGCGAACCAAGGCGGGGCGGGGATCGATGCGCAGTCCATCGCAGATTTCGAGGCCAAGCTTGCGGATAATCTCTACAAGCTCTGGAATCGAATGGCATCGGGCAGTTATCATCCACAGCCGGTGCGACGGGTAAATATTCCGAAGTCGGACGGAGGCGTCCGGCCCTTGGGAATCCCAACCGTTGCGGATCGGGTGGCACAGATGGTGGTGAAGCAGGTTTTGGAGCCGGAACTGGAACGAGAGTTCCATCCCGATTCCTATGGATACCGACCGAACAAATCGGCCCATGACGCACTCCGGCAGACGCGAACGCGATGCTGGAAGCGGGCCTGGGTACTGGACATGGATATCAAATCTTATTTTGATACGATAGACCATGCTCTGTTGATGAAAGCGGTCCGGCTACACACGGATCAGAAGTGGGTGCTCTTATATATAGAGCGTTGGCTGACGGCACCGGTGATTCATCCAGACGGGACGGAAGAGGCTCGGGATGTTGGGACCCCGCAGGGCGGGGTAATCAGTCCGCTGCTGGCCAATCTGTTTCTGCATTACGCGTTTGATAAATGGATGGAACGGAGGTATTCGCACATTCCATTTGAGCGGTATGCAGACGACATCGTGTGCCATTGCACGACAAAGAAGCAAGCGCGCTACCTCTGGAAGGTGCTGAGGGAACGCTTTAAGGCTTGCAACTTAACCTTGCACCCAGTGAAAACCAAGATTGTATACTGCAAGCAGGCATACTTTCGGGGTTCATTTCCAAACACTTCGTTCGATTTTCTGGGGTATACGTTTCGACCGCGGAAGACACGGAGTCGGAGGGGGAGGAATTTTCTTGGGTTCAATCCGGCGATAAGTCGGAAGGCGATGAAGGCCGTACAAGAGACGATCCATGGTTGGAGGTTGGCTCGAATGAGTCCACACCCGATTACGTACATAGCGGGCAAGATCAATGCCACGGTACGTGGATGGATTGATTATTACGGTGCGTTCTTTAAATCAGCATTAAGGCGGCCATTGGAAGGCATTGACCGTCACCTAACACGGTGGCTAATGCGGAAATATAAACGTTTCCGTGGTCGGTGGCTTCGGGCGTTTACGTGGTTAATAGAGCGTGCTCGTCGGGATTCGGGATTGTTCGTGCACTGGGAGTTTCTTCATGGTTCACCTTTATTCAATTCCGAACGGCTGCATGGTAGGAGCCGTGTGAGTTGAGAGGCTCACGCACGGTTCTGTGAGGGCCGGGGGGTGAGATTCCCCCCGGCTACTTGACTGGATCTGTGGAGGATTTTCGTTCTGGGGATGCTGAAGCAGGCCCTGAATTGCGATTATGATCGACTGACGCATATGGCGAACAACGACAAGCTCCTGCGCCAGATGCTTGGGCATGGTGGTTGGCGCGAGGGATCGGAACCGGAATACCATGTACAGACGATTCTGGACAATGTGAGTTTGTTATCGGAGGAGTTACTGGGCAAGATCAACAAGGTTGTGGTGGAACATGGGCACGCAGAACTTACGAAGAAGGCCCAGGAGGAAGGGTTACGTTGCAGGGTAGATTCAGCGGTGACGAAGACGCATGTTCATTGGCCTACGGATGTGAATCTGCTAAGGGATGCGGTGGGTTGTTTGCTTCGGGAGTCGGCACGTATGAGCCGTTCGCACGGCCTGCCGGGCTAGCGCAAGGCGTCGGATTGGGAAAAGCGGCTTGATCGTTTGTTTCAAGGGGTACGCAGGTCACGGGGCTGGCGTCGTCGTGATCGGGTGCGCAAATACCTGTGCCACTGCAGAAAGCTGGTGAAGAAGGCGTTGGCTTCGCAGCGGAGGTTGGGGGCAGATTGCAGTGATCGGTGGCTGCACTACCTGGGATGCAGCTTAACACTGATCGATCAGGTGGATCGGCGGTTGCTCAGGGGCGAAAAGATTCCGCATTCGGAGAAGATTTTCTCGGTTCACGCGCCGCATACGCGTTGGATCGTCAAAGGTAAGGCGGGGGTACAGGCGGAGTTGGGCCTCCCGGTCTGCGTCTTGGAGGACCAGCATCAGTACATTCTTCACTACCGGGTGCTCTACGAGGGGGGCGATTCGTCAATGATCGTGGATTTTTTACGGGAGGCCAAGACACTGTACCCGTCCCTGACTTCGTGCAGCATGGATACGGGGTATTCATCGGAACACAACCGGCGCGCATTGGAGCAAATTCTGGAACTGGTGATTATGCCGAAGCGGGGTCGTTTAAGTCATGCGGACAAGGAGTGCGCATCCGCTCCGGACTTTGTGGAGGGTCGTCGTCAGCATCCGGCGGTAGAATCCGCGATCAACAATTTGAACCAGCGCGGACTGGACTTGGTGCGTACGCATGGTAAGGAGGGGTTTGGTCGCACGGTGGCGCTCTCTGTGGTCGCGGCCAACGTGCATCGTCTTGGCTTGCAGTTGAAGCGGAAAGAAGAGCGGCTCAAGCGCTGGCATCAGGCCCGAAAACGAGCGGCGTAGCGCCGCTGTAATCCTACCGAAAGAATTTGGACAGGCTCCGCCATAAGCGGAAAGGCAGACATACGTCGGGTTGGCACGCATGGTCGCGTCCCAGCTGCATCGGAGAGCAAAAAATGTCTTCCAGTGACCATTCAGCAAGCCGAAAGGCACCTGATTCCCCCGAAACTCCACCAACGACGCCACAATTATGGGCCCAGATTGTTATGAGTATAGCAAGAATCGCAAAAATGACCTATTCTCTGACAAGCACTATGATATCTAATGAAAACGGGCCGTCTAGCGACAATTAAAACTTTTGTTTCGGTTCCGTTGGGACAGATGGAATTTTCGTGCATGACCGCATGAATCATTATCCATTTAGTCTCTCTGCAATGATCACTGATCAACAGGAAGGATGGTAAATCTTAACATGGGGTTCCTGGCAAGAAACACCTTGGAATGGGAAGATCTGTAACCGTTCGCAGGCCCGGTAACGCGTTTATCACCTGAGGTATTGCATTTACTAAAGCTCCCACGGTAGCAGTATCTCCAAAAATTCCGCCTTGGACCACAAGGTCAATAGGAGGGTCTCCATCCACAACTACATGATCCGCTGGGTCATTTGCGCCTACGTACATTCTTAAGTCCAAGGATACAGCAATACGTCCATCCATATAGGCCTCTGCAGTATGCTTGATTCCAGCTACCCTGTCGGGATGTACAGTCAGGTAAAGGGTTTTTACTTCGGATTCAGCAACAACAGGTTCTAGTGATTCGGACATCTTTTCGATTGGCCAGCCAAGACCATGCATAACCAACCTGAGGGACTCGACCAGCCCAATATGCCCGAGATCGCCTCGCTCGCGCCGCTCGCTAAATTCTTCTACCGTTATCCCTGCGCCTATTTTGCGCTGAAGCGGCAAACGTCTTAGACTGGCATCCACTCGACGCCTAACAGCAACGGATCGAACCCCTGTACAGATACCTGTGGCAACCAGAGCAAGTACATCCATAGCATATCCGGGATTAATACCCGTACCGAGGATTGCTACTCCATATTTCTTGGCTAGGGCATCCAGATTTTTTGTAATGCTTGGATGCCTGTCAAAAGGGTAGGGCAGTTCTTCCGTACTAGAAATAACTGATGCTCCCGCGCGAACACATTGCGCCAACTGTTCCTCAACTTGAGGCAGAAAAGAGCTTGTGGTGTGAATGACGAGGTCCGGCTGCACTTCAGCAAGGACCTTCCCAGCGTTCGAGGAGACCACTACATCAGAGGCAGTCTCCACCACTTCACCGACCGTCTTGTTGACCTTTGCAGGATCAATATCAATGGCCCCAACCAGCTCTAGCCTTCCGCTCCTTGCTTTTTCAAGTATCAACTTAGCCACTCCTTTTCCGATTGGGCCCAGTCCATACTGAACTATTCGGATCGGGGTGTCTTTATTGGCCATCATACCTAGTCTGGTTGATTGAATGGATACCCAAAGTGGGACGGGGGATTAAAGGTCTCCTTTATGGTACGCGCTGATACCCAGCGTATTAGATTGGGCGGTGCTCCCGCTTTATCGTTCGTTCCCGAGGCTCTTGCCCCCCCAAATGGCTGTTGTCCCACAACTGCTCCAGTAGGCTTGTCATTGATGTAGAAGTTGCCCGCTGCATTACGCAATGCAGCACTCGCTTGGACGATAACCTGCCTATCCTGAGCGAAAATTGCGCCAGTCAGTGCGTACGGAGACGTTTTGTCTACAAGTTCAAGTGTCTCCTCAAAATCTGAGTCCTCATAGACATAAATGGTTACGACCGGGCCAAATATCTCCTCACACATGGTTCGGTAAGTTGGATCAGTAACAACAATCACCGTTGGTTCAATGAAGTAACCCTCCACATCACTGTAATTGCCACCGGCAAGTATTTCTGCATCGGCAGCATCACGTGCGTGAGCAATGTAACTCGTTATACTCGCATAGGCCTTTTTATCAATCACAGCATTAACGAAATTTGAAAAGTCCTCTACGGGGCCCATCTTAACTTCGCTCAACTGAGACACCAGGGCATCTCGCGTTGCCGACCAACGAGATCTAGGCAGATATACCCGTGAAGCGGCTGAGCATTTTTGCCCCTGGTATTCAAATGCTCCGCGTACTATAGCAGTGGCTACGACATCCGGAGCAGCTGAAGCGTGAGCAATGATGAAGTCCTTTCCTCCTGTTTCTCCAACGATGCGAGGATACGTGTCATAATTCGCAATATTAGCTCCGATCGTTCGCCACATATGCTGGAACGTACCTGTAGAGCCCGTAAAATGAAGACCGGCAAAATATTTCGACGCTAGAACAGGATCACCAATGGTCGGTCCTGGGCCAGGCACCATATTAAGCACACCAGGAGGTAATCCAGCCTCTTCAAGTAATTTGTAGATGAAATATGCTGAATAAATGGAGGTTGAAGCTGGCTTCCAGATCACTGTGTTTCCCATCAGTGCAGGTGCGGCCTGCAAATTACCGGTAATCGATGTAAAATTGAAGGGAGTGACTGCAAATACAAAGCCTTCTAGCGGACGATATTCAAGGCGATTCCAAACTCCAGGACCGGAATAGGGCTGCTCTTCATAGATACCGGCGGCATATTCAACATTGAACCGGAAGAAATCAATGAGCTCACACACCGCATCAATTTCAGCCTGGTACGCATTCTTGCTTTGCCCCAACATTGTAGAAGCATTCAGCGCATCTCTCCATGGGCCCGCAAGCAGTTCTGCCGCTTTTATAAAAATGGAGGCCCTATCTATGAAATCCATATTCGCCCAGTCCCGCCGTGCTTCCAATGAAGCTTCAATAGCTTGCATCGCTTCCTTTTCACCACATTTATGTACGACCCCAAGTCGATGACTTAACTCATGTGGTGGACGGATTTCTTCAAGATCCCCTGTATATATCGCATTCCCGCCAATAAAGGCTGGAATTTCCAGTTCGTTCTGCTTGAACTCCCGCAGCTTATTTTGCAGGGAAATACGCTCGGCGGAGCCGGGAGCGTAATTCAAGACGGGTTCATTCTTCCCAGCGGGTATTCTTGGTCTGCTGTTGTTCATCGTTCTAAAAGGTTCGGAATTAGGGGTTTTAGGATAGCGCGAACGAGTGTTGTACTGTTGATGTTCAAGAGATTTCCATAGTTCGTAAAATGCCTATCGAAAAGGTGTGCGTCTTGTTCTTTTATCCCCTCTGCCACACATAACCGTTAATCCGTGTCCTTCAAGACTTTCATAGCCTGGCGATACTTTCGCGGTGCACAAGGCACCGGGACTGGTAGTGGTTTCCTGCGATTTGTGTCTTGGGTTGCCATTGGGGGGGTAGCGCTCGGCGTTGCAACATTACTTCTTGCATTGTCGATTGTACGAGGTTTCAGTCAAGAGATTGAAGCTAAGATCGTGGGCTTTGGTGCCCATGTACAGGTTGAGAGCATCCGACATACTCCACTGACTGCTGCCTCTGAGCTCATGACCCAAATCAGAGAGCAAGACACGGTAGATTCTGTTCAACCGGTAGTTACGGAATTCGTTTTACTTCGGCGATCCAGTCAGGATATTGATGGAGTAGGTCTTTGGGGAACAGATCGACTTCCTGTTTATCTGGAAGATCATCTTACGAGTGGTTCAGGTCATCTGGAGCAGGGGACGGCCACAATAGCACCGCTCGTTGTTGGTAACGCACTCGCTGAAAATCTCGGTCTCACACTTGGGGATCAAGTAACGATTCTTTCTACAAGGAATCTGCGCGATACCAATACGCTCGTGATGCAGCGTCCCAAGTTTAAGCAGTTTGAGATCACCGGTATTTATGAGACTGCACTGGCTGATTTTGATGAAACCTATGTATTTACAGATATTGATGTAGCCAGGCAGCTACTTAATTATGCGCCTGAGGAGGTAACACGATTTGATGTTATGCTACAAGATGTGGCTGCTGCCGAATCAGTAGCATTAGCTCTTGAGGAAACACTTGGTCTTGGAATCCTAGCACGAAGCATCTTCGAGATATATCGTGGTTTGTTTGCATGGGTTGATCTTCAGGAGGCCATCATTCCACTAATTATTGGTGTCTTGGTCCTTGTTGCTGCATTCAATGTGATGGGAACACTCTTGATGATTGTCCTCGAAAAGACACGGGAAATTGGAATCCTCGCCAGTATGGGGGCCTCACAACAGGATATCCAGAAACTGTATCTGCACCTCGGATTCTTTGTAGGTGGATTTGGAACAGCGATTGGCCTCGTACTCGCATGGGGGCTTGGCATGCTGCAATTACACTATGGCATCATAGGCTTGCCCGCGGAGGCCTATTATATGACCACGGCACCCATTGCTTTGCATGTAACGGATTTTGTGCTTGTTGCAATGATATCCTTGTTGTTGTGTCTGGGAGCTTCATATTTTCCGGCACGTGTTGCATCACGGATTCTGCCACTGCGCGTGATCCGATTTGGTTAACAGTTAACCTCACAGTAAGGATTAACCGATGGTATCCTTTGAAGTCCAACTCTACAGTGTTTTGCGGTCGAAACTTGCGGCAGCTTCGGTTAATCTGGAAACCCATGATGGGATAACGGCAGGTGAGGTCTTGGATGCACTCTGTCATCGTTACTCGCTCATGACACCATACCGAAACATCATGCGTCTTGCTGTAAATCAGGAGTATGTACCGGAATCGAGGATCATTCATACCGGCGATGAACTGGCTCTTATAACCCCTGTGAGCGGTGGCTGAAAAATTAAACAAACGTTGGGTGTCGCTTTCAAAGACACCTCTTGATGTCTCTGCAGCCTATCAATTTCTGCAGACACCCGCAGCAGGCGGAATTGCATTATTTATAGGTACTACACGACAGTGGACTGGTAGCCGCGAGACCACATTGCTGGTATACGAGAGCTACGAGCCCATGGCGCTGCGGGAGATGAACCTGCTGATAGATCTCGCTACAAAGCGTTGGCCGATCAGTCGTGCTTGCATCCTTCATCGGCTAGGAGAAGTTCCCCTTGCCGAAGCCAGTGTATTGGTTGGGGTAGCTACGCCCCACCGTCCAGAAGCTTTCAAGGCATGTCGATTTTTGATTGATCGACTTAAAGTCCAAATCCCTATTTGGAAACAAGAGCACCTTACCGATGGCCAAGTGCACTGGATCGAAGGAAGTGAACCCCCAGAAACTACTGTGACTTGAGCGCTTCCCGGATGCGGCTTTCTGGATCGGGATGCGTGTCGGGTACGAATGCCTTGCCGGTCACTTTTTCGAACAGCTCAATGTAGCGAGCAGCTACCTGAATGCGGACTTCGTCTGACAGGTCGGGGAGTACTTGCCCATCTTTGCCTTGAAAACCTCTCTCCATTAACCACTCACGTACAAATTCTTTCGACAACTGTTGTTGGGATTTACCCTCTCGGAGAAGAACTTCGTATGATCCAAGGTAGAAGTAACGCGAAGAATCCGGTGTGTGGACTTCGTCAATAAGAACCCATTCGCCATCTGGAGTTTTTCCGAATTCGTACTTCGTATCAACAAGGATTAGTCCCTGGTCTGCAGCGAGCCCCGTACCCCGTTGAAACAGGGCCAGAGAAACTTGTTCAAGTCGATCGAAAGTATCTGCCTCAATGAGACCCTGTTCAATAGCGGCTTCCCGGCTGATGTCTTCATCATGACCGACTTGTGCCTTTGTCGTAGGAGTGAGAATTGGTTTGGGCAACCGATCATTCTCGCTCAACCCATCAGGTAACGACTTTCCGCATAGCGTACGCTTGCCTGTACGATATGTCCGCCATGCATGCCCTACCAGATATCCCCGAACTACGAATTCGAGCTTTCCAGGCTCACATTTCTGTGCAATGGTAACATTGGAATCCGGCACGCTCAAAATTTGGTTCGGAATGATATCACTGGTTGCCTCAAAAAAATAGGCGGCCAATTGATTGAGTATTTGACCTTTAAATGGGATGGTTTGACGAAGTACGTGATCAAACGCGGAAATCCGATCTGTCGTCACCATGATCAGTCGATCCCCCTGGTCATACGTATCCCGCACCTTGCCTCGGTACTTTTTGCCCAGATCTGAAAACTCTGTTCCGGTCAGCGTCTTGTCCAGCTGGTTTTGAATTGTTTTGATGTGCATTCTTTTTGCATTTCGGTTGTAGTTGCTAGAACGTCGTACACGTAGGTTCGGTACGATTTTATGATCTATACCTATTGTGTCTGCGGGATTATTCTGACGGTAAAGCAAGCGTTCAGCCGCTAAGCGGCCGATATGCTCAATACTCTGGTCAATACTGCTCAACCCAATGTAGTAGCTAGTCTTAACATCATCATATCCGACCAAAGCAATATCCTCTGGCACACGTTTACGTGCGTCTCGAATTGCTTTCCATGCACCAATCGCCTGTACGTCACTACTCGCCAAAACCGCTGATATTGGCGGGGTTACCTGCAGGAGTTGCTGCATTGCTTCGAGTCCATGTTCCTCACTAAACCCAGCATGCTTGACAGTAGTACCGCTCTGGATGAGATCACTGTCGAATTTGACTCCATACTTTTTGAGTGCTGCCTTGTAGCCTCGAATACGTTGAAGCTGTACATAACCATCTGTGTGGGCACGGATTAGGCCGATACGGCGATGTCCCCGGAACAGCAAGTGTTCTGTGGCTTCCCTTGCTCCAATGGCATTATCCCAGTAGAAGCAGTCAAAGTCCGTATGATGATTGCCTATAAGTACAACTGGTGCACCGAACGCCTTCAGCTCCTTGGCCAAAAGAGCAGAGACCGGTATCCCAGCCAAGATTAAACCGTCTACCTTACCTCCCTTCAATTTACTGCGCAAACGCGCCAGCGGATCAGCGCTCCCCAAATCAAAGAGCAACAAATCCCGTTCTTCATCTGCAGCAATAAAAACTGCTCGAAGACCTTTGAGGAGCGAATTGTGGAAGGGCGTTGTAATCGTTGGCGTTGCTATTGCAATCAGGCTTGATCCTGGTTGGGCCAAGGCCTTGGCTACGCGGTTAGGACGATACTCGAGTTCATCAATAACATTGAGAACATGTTCCCGAGTATGTTCCGCCACATCAGGAGATTCGTTTAGTACACGAGATACGGTCGAAATCGCTACCCCTGCCTCATTGGCAACCTCATAGATTGTAACGTACGGTTTGGGGCGTGGCATGTAAGTATCTTAGTCTCAATGCAGTTTGGCCCAGGTCGGTAGTGTACCGAGAGAGGCAATCTGCAATACAGCGTCTTGTACTATATTTCCAGCATAGCTGTTCTTACATTACCCCGATGGCGAGTGTAACCTTTGATAATGTCAAAAAAATATACAGCAATGATCTCCTTGCTGTTGACAAAGCGAGCTTCACGGTGGCAGACGGCGAGCTCATGGTACTTGTCGGACCATCCGGTTGCGGCAAGAGCACTACGCTACGAATGCTTGCTGGCCTGGAGTCGGTTACGCGTGGATTGATCAGCATTGATGATGTTGTTGTTAACGAGGTTCCACCGAAGGATAGAGATATAGCAATGGTTTTCCAGAACTACGCTCTCTATCCACATATGACAGTTTTTAACAACATGGCATTTGGTCTGAAGCTCAGAAAATATTCCAAGGCTGAAATCAAGAAGCGGGTAGGGCAGGCCGCCGAAATTCTTGGGATTACCGATATTCTTGATCGAAAGCCTAAACAGCTTTCCGGTGGGCAACAACAACGGGTTGCTGTGGGGCGCGCAATTGTTCGCAAGCCCAAGGTCTTTTTGTTTGACGAGCCACTTTCGAATCTCGACGCGAAGTTGCGCGTCCAAATGCGTACAGAATTGGCGCGCCTGCACCGAGAGTTAAATGCTACAATGGTCTACGTTACACACGATCAAACGGAGGCAATGACATTGGGGGACCGCATAGTGGTTATGAATGAGGGGACCATTCAACAGATAGATGCCCCGGTTACGCTTTACCACCAACCTCAAAACCGGTTTGTAGCTGGATTCATTGGCAGCCCTGCGATGAATTTTATTGATGGCCGCATTGAGGTAACGGAAGGAAGATGGAGCTTTGTTGCTGAAAAGCGTGATCTGTGTATTGCCATGCCTGCTGGATCAGAAGAAATCTGTCACGGCCAGGCTGTCGTGCTTGGGGTTCGACCAGAAAATCTACGTCTGGTTGCTGATACCAGTAGTGAAGACAGGAATGGCATAGTTGAAGCCGAGGTCATACTCGAGGAGCATTTGGGTGCTGAGTCTCATGTGTACGGAAAGACGGCGTCAACCACCTTGATGGCTCGGGTGAATGGTACTTCGAATTATGGGGTTTCAAGGCAGGTTTGGTTTCAACCTGACATGGATCAAGTTCACCTATTTGACGCTGAAACAGGTCAGTTGTTATCGTGCAAGAATAATAGTAAATAGGATCGTGTACTGCCGTGAATGTCTGGCATATACATATACACCATTCCGTGCAGTGGGCTAAACGAATTCACGCTCCCACAAATGCTTACATGCGCAGTGAGGATTGGAAATTGAGATTTTGATAGCCATAAGGCCTGGCAGGCACTCTAAACTGCTCACTCAGTGAGTTTTGCCTGAATTTTACAGGACTGGGACATTTCGAGAGTGCCGATTTTGGGAGATCTCTTCGTCACACTAGATGTTAAGATATTTAGAAGACGACTCGTCTGGGCGTGCGTGGGTGTACTTACTGGTGGTTGCAAGGGACCGATGGCCCAAGGACTCTTGGACTAGGTGAACCGGCGCTCCATGATCAAGAGCATGAGAGGCATGTGCATGACGCAACCAGTGTGGCGATATGTTTTTGTCAAATCCAGCCGCTCTTGCTGCATCCCTAACGATACGCCAAATCTGTTGCCTAGATAGTGAACCGCCTTTGCGTGATCGAAAAACAGGATGATTGGATTCATTAAACTCAGACTCCGACTTCAATTCCATCAGGTCCTTCCAGATTGGTGCTGGGAGCATTAGCGTACGTATTTTATTTCCTTTTCCAAGTAGGGAAATTTGACCCTGCTGATTTTCTCTGGGAATTAAAGCTCCCCAGTACAGGCTTGCCAATTCAGATACGCGTGCGCCGGAGGCGTAGAAGAGCTTGAGCAGTACACGGTTTCGAAGTGTGTGGGCCTGGCCCACAATTGCTACAATATCTTCCTCCAACAATATGCGTTCAGCCAATTTGTCAGGGATATTTGGTAGTGTAATAGCCACACCTACATTGAATTGTAAATAGCCGATCCTGTGCCCAAAGCTGAACAGGCTCTTGACTGCTGCCAGCTTGCGTGCCTGTGTTGAAGGCAAAGTACCTAGTTTTTTCAAGTGATCTGCCCAGTCCCAGAAATGCTGCAGTTTGATCTCACTCAGCGGTAAATCTACGAAGTCCACAAATTGCTCTACGTCACGTGTGTAGGCTTCTTGGGAATGCTCGCTTTTACCTTTCAGCCATAAACTGATAAGATGCAGGTCATCGCTTGCCTGGCTGGAGCGTGAAGAGTTGACCGGTACAAGCATGAGCAGATATGATGATCAGCTTGAATTGATAACGTCAATAATCTATTAACCAACTAGTCTCAAGTATATGATAAAAGTAGTCGGTATGGCCTGAGGATCGAGAGTTTCGACAGGAAACTCGTTAATTATAAAGAGCCGGTCCCGGTTAACACAGGCAAGCATTAACTGTGATAGATGCTCGCAACTATCTCAAACCCCTAGTTAAACAAAATAACAGCATCTTGATATTCCGTTCCTTAAGAATATTCACGACGATGCAAATCTGGATCACATCCGCCAGACTGAAGGGACTCAAATGCCTTCAAGAAATTCACACGGTTCCAAGTCATATGCAACTCCCAGTTGAGGCAGAAAGTGTCATATTCTGCACACTGACTTCTAGTCTAAGGGGCTGATAACCGCCCTCAGCCACTCGAGAAGTCCATCACAATCCATCTCGCCTTTAGCGACGAGAATGAACTTGCTAAAAAGTTCAAGATCATCAACGTCTAACCTGTATCCACTCCTTTCTAGGAGCAATTCAGCTAAGTACAGGGCAGTACGTTTATTACCATCTATAAAGGGATGGTTTAAAATAACCGCATGGACGAGCGCTGCAGCCTTATCGTAGATTTCCAAATGATAGCCATGATAAGGCCTCCCAAGGGCCGAGAGCAGATTATCCTCATTGAGAACCTGAGACTCAGTTCCCAAGGCTAACTTATTGCCTTCCAAGGCATCCTGCAAGCTAACCCTGTAATGTTCCTTAGTGATCGGCCAGGAGTCTAAGTGCCTCCGCTCTCCGAACCTTTACATCCTCCAGAATACGCTTGGAGGTATCACTGATTTTACCAGGCGGATCCATGATATATGGGCCGTCACGCGTGGGGCTACGTGTCTTGTTTCGTGAGCTGCCACACACATCCACATGGTCCTGTTTTCCTTTTTGCTTGTTCATTGGTCAGAGTTTCGGATTCGCTACACGCCAGTATACGTATATCTTCTCTCTGAAGTTGCCTAGTAGGTTTGTGGTTGCCTAACTAGTGCTTGTCAGAGAATAGGTCATTTTTGCGATTCTTGCTATATTCATAACAATCTGGGGCCGTAATTGTGGCGTCGTTGGTGGAGTTTCGGGGGAATCAGGTGCCTTTCGGCTTGCTGAATGGTCACTGGAAGACATTTTTTGCTCTCCGATGCAGCTGGGACGCGACCATGCGTGCCAACCCGACGTATGTCTGCCTTTCCGCTTATGGCGGAGCCTGTCCAAATTCCTTCGGTAGGATTACAGCGGCGCTACGCCGCTCGTTTTCGGGCCTGATGCCAGCGCTTGAGCCGCTCCTCTTTCCGCTTCAACTGCAAGCCAAGACGATGTACGTTGGCCGCGACCACAGAGAGCGCTACCGTGCGACCAAACCCCTCCTTACCATGCGTACGCACCAAGTCCAGTCCGCGCTGGTTCAAATTGTTGATCGCGGATTCTACCGCCGGATGCTGACGACGACCCTCCACAAAGTCCGGAGCGGATGCGCGCTCCCTGTCCGCATGACTTAAACGCCCCCGCTTCGGCATAATCACCAGTTTCAGAATTTGCTCCAATGCGCGCCGGTTGTGTTCCGATGAATACCCCGTATCCATGCTGCACGAAGTCAGGGACGGGTACAGCGTCGTGGCCTCCCGTAAAAAATCCACGATCATTGACGAATCTACCCCCTCGTAGAGCACCCGGTAGTGAAGAATGTACTGATGCTGGTCCTCCAAGACGCAGACCGGGAGGCCCAACTCCGCCTGTACCCCCGCCTTACCTTTGACGATCCAACGCGTATGCGGCTCGTGAACCGAGAAAATCTTCTCCGAATGCGGAATCTTTTCGCCCCTGAGCAACCGCCGATCCACCTGATCGATCAGTGTCAAGCTGCATCCCAGGTAGTGCAGCCACCGATCACTGCAATCTGCCCCCAACCTCCGCTGCGAAGCCAACGCCTTCTTCACCAGCTTTCTGCAGTGGCACAGGTATTTGCGCACCCGATCACGACGATGCCAACCCCGTGACCTGCGTACCCCTTGAAACAAACGATCAAGCCGCTTTTCCCAATCCGACGCCTTGCGCCAGCCCGGCAGGCCGTGCGCACCGCTCATACGTGCAGACTCCCGAAGCAACAAACCCACCGCATCCCTTAGCAGACTCACATCCGTAGGCCAATGAACATGCGTCTTCGTCACCGCTGAATCTACCCTGCAACGTAACCCCTCCTGACGGGCCTTCTTCGTAAGCTCCCCGTGACCATGCTCCACCACAACCTTGTTGATCTTGCCCAGTAACTCCTCCGATAACAAACTCACATTGTCCAGAATCGTCTGTACATGGTATTCCGATCCCTCGCGCCAACTACCATGCCCAAGCATCTGGCGCAGGAGCTTGTCGTTGTTCGCCATATGCGTCAGTCGATCATAATCGCAATTCAGGGCCTGCTTCAGCATCCCCAGAACAAAAATCCTCCACAGATCCATCCCCCGGCGCCCCAATTTGTGACTGACCCCCGAAGCCACGCCCCCTTCCAAAAGCTCGAAAATCTTCGCTCGCGTCTTTGCATTCTTGTAAATCGAAAGCAAACCACGCAATACCACCGGAATGTCATCCCGGCTGCGGGGGGCAAGCTCGATCTCTTCAATCGGGACCTGCCCAAACGCGCGTTGGGCTTCCATTACTACACGCATGGCAACAAAGGGGCGAATGTACACGCTTAAACGCCCAAATCAGACCTTCTACCCCAAAATTGCCGCCAGATTCGCAAATTCATTCATCCTCCCGCTCGGACGACGCCTATGCGATCAGAGCCCCAAATACACGCTAAATCCTGACCAAATCCACCCAAAATGATCAAATCTGCCCCCAAATACCCGAACTCATCGTATAATCCCACAACCAAAATCATTTTCTGGCAAGCACTAACTATTGAATCCAAGGAGATTACAATTAGCAATTGATAGAGACGAACGGGTATAAGGTGCCTAGTCTTGGCGCCTTCGGCCAGTTGATTCACTCGGGAGGCATCTCTCAACTCAATCTTACAGTATTCTCTAGCGGTCGGCCAACAACCTCAATGCCTCAACTCTCCGAACCTTGACCTCCCGGGAAATTTCTTAAGTACTGCGGCTGGCCTTAATACGGGTTAAAACAGCAAGCTGGTTGTCATGTGTGCGGGCATGCTTTTCTCACCTAAATACATACACTTGGTCCCGCTCTGACTGTTGATTTTTGTGTCTCGGTTGTTGCGCTTGATGTTCTTCCAGCTATGCGGTTAGTGTTATAAGGAATGACTCTATGCGCTAACTAATATTTCCAGAAAGCCCCCTACCTAGCTACATTATTCATGCGCAAGAATACCACCGTGTCTGGTATTAATGGTTTCATTAACAGTTCCAAGATATTGGAATGTCGCGTCAGCCAGGTTAAGACATCATTGGTAGCCAACAGGCAATCAGAATTTCGGACTAACATTCGGATCTAATACCAGATATCAAGCACCTCTAAGAGGGAAAGTTATCCCTGGAATAGGAGAATAATCCAGACGCAACTTCACAATTTCGATAGGACGCTGCAGCGTGTCCGCTCCGGCGGAGTATATCATCCGTGCACTACGCCTTCTGCTCAGGGCAATGCTATATTTTTCGATTCCGAGGTTTCGAGACAACTTATCGGGACCCTGCCGTCCGTCACATCTACGTGCAGCTTAGGTTTTGTTCAGGATTGAGTATGCCCTTTTGCATTGAGCTTGCGTCGTACGGTGCAAGCGCTCGACAAGTATTCAAACATTCGTTTCAGGTCCATCATATACTGGCGCTCCAAAGATTTGAATTACTTTTTCTCCTGCGCCAAGCGCATTTCAATTGCCTACGAATTCTGGGAAAAGTGCCCCACCAGACGCTCTTGGTAGCATTTTGATCAATGCCGTGTGGAACCGAATCGGCAACCTTGCTACAGCTTATTTCTGAACGTACGCAAAAACGTCGATGCGCAGCATATATCGCTCGGCTGGGCCTAACTGCATGTGGGCCGAAGCATTTTGTCAGAAAGCAGGCCCTTACGCATCCCGGCTGTCGTTGAAATATCTAGGGCCATCTTGGTTACGCGGATCGGCGAAGGTCGGTGTGCCAACAGACGCTCCATCGCCTACAAGGCAGGACGAGACAATAAATCCTCAATCCTCACCGTCTCGAACACATGTAGCAACTTCTTGCACTGAACCATATTTCTCCTCCACCCATGGAAACAATTCCTGTTGGCAACAGATACAAAACCCCCGGATCTTCGCTGTGGGAGATGGATATAGGAGCTTTCGTTTATTTGCGAACATTATACTTCTGAAAGACACGAATTTGCAGATTCCGATCTCTCATTTTTCGTTCCAAAGAGAAACGTTTTTGCGCCTCGCTAGGCAGATGCAAGCCTTGGAGAATTCGCCTATCCTACCCAGATGCACGAAAAAGAGACAGAGATCTTAAAAGCCAAATTTTCAAGAAATTCCACTTTGAGAGTTTTGCAAGAGCCCCAACTGATCCGCAATTAAGCAGGAGTCGATCAAGACATAACCGTTAATGCAAACTAACGAAACTTTTCGCTAGCACAGTATTTTGCGTGCTGAGTTTGGTCCCTATCAGCCACCCCCATTACTCATTGCAGTGTTTCCCATGGCTATTAAGGATATCGTTCTATGGTACGTTTGAAACACTATCAACCGATTCATGAACAACTCAAGTACGCCGCATGATGCTCAAAGGATGCTTGAATCGCTGAGGGAGCATCTTGCGCGCCACGATAAGCCAATTGCATTTCTCTTCGGTGCGGGAACATCTTGTTCAGTGCGGGTGGCAGGTCCGAACGACGAGAACGAGACGAGTTCTCTAGTTCCAGCAACTGAGGCGCTAACCGACATGTGCAAAAAAGAGGCCGAAAAGCTCGGCAAGATATACTCAGAGGCGTGGCTACTAATCCAAGGGCATTTGAAGAATGAAGGTCGGACTGCCAATGTTGAAGACATGCTGTCTCATTTACGAATGATGCGGAAGGCTGTCGGTTCAGGTGATACGCTCTTCGGGCTTAGCAAAGACCAGATTAAGCAACTTGAAAAGGTAGTGCGTGAGAGGATAGCCAAAGCTGTTTCACCTGATTTGAGGGAGATGCCCAGCGATTATCCTCATTAATAATTTGCGCGTTGGCTTCTCAAGACTTCACGTGAAAATCCAGTTGAAATGTAGAGTCAAGGAGTGGCGCGGTGTCATTAGGATCAAGAGTACTCATTGTTTTCCCTCCATCTGTTTCCCGTTCATGCGCCATTGATCCGTCTCCACTCCCTGCTCGTCAAACCGGACATGCGGTTTTCCCGCATCCGGCTTTCAGTTGAACTCATGCCTTCGCCCACGGAAAGTTCTTCGTCTTTAGCGCAAGATGTTGCAGACCGTAGGTTTCCCGTAGCTGAATGTCCGAAAAGTGCACATACTTCCCAAACTTCATCTTGTGCTTCCGACAGAACCACTGTCGCAGCCTTCGCATTGCGTGTTGATCAATCGCACAGTAGGCAGGACTTACCTGCCCCAGCGTAAAGTAGTTGGCCCAACCAGAGATCATCCAGTTCAGACGTCGTACCATCTCTTCTGCGTCTATCAATCCGAATCTACAATCCGTTTGTTCGCTAATGCGCCGGCAGATGCTTTGGACACTCGACTTGCTCGGGCGGGTACCAATGTACCTTGTTCCCGTTTGAGGTCGATAGTTCCAGCCGATGCGGTATCCGAGAAACTCAAACGCTTCCTCGGGACATCGTAAGCATCGAGTCTTTTGAGCATTGATTGGAAGCTTCAAACGATCCATTAATTGGGTAATCACCGCCAACATCTTTGTCGCCGATACTTGCCCCAATACACAGAAATCGTCTGCATAACAAACAATCTCCGCCCTAAACTGTCGGGCGTAACCCAGTTGTTTCCAACCAAGAATAAAACGCCGCATATAAATGTTGCTCAGCAGCGGGGAGATTGGGCTCCCTTGGGGAGTCCCTTTCCGTTCCCGCCGCGCTCGATTCGTACAGCGTTTCCCTCCTGTTTTATCCTCCTCCACTACTGGCATTTCCATCCATGCCTTGATGAGTCTGAGCATCCGTCCATCGCTTATGCGACGGGCCAAACTCTTCATCAACTCCGCATGGGGAATCTCGCCAAAGTAATTGGATAGGTCCGCGTCCACCACTTCCCGGTGGCCTCGGTTCAACAGGTGGTGGATGCGTTTCACCGCATCCCGTGCGCTTCGACCCGCGCGATACCCATATTGCTCCGGTTGCAGGTCCGCCTCAAAAATCGGCGATAATACTAACATCGCCGAAGTCTGCGCGACTTGGTCCCGGAGACAGGGGATGCCCAACGGTCGAAACTTCCCCGGTTGTTTCTTTGGGATCAGTACCTGACGTACCGCCTTCGGCGCGTAGGTGCCGGCCCGTAAATCCTGCGACAGTTCCTCTAACCAACCCCCCACACCCCTTGCTTCAATGTCAACGATGCGTTCTCCGTCCACGCCTGCACTGCCACCATTACGGCGGACCAGCGCCCACGCTTCCCAGAGAAAATCCATTCGCCAAACCTTGTCCACAAGGGCATGGAAACGATGGTCCTGATGTTCCTTCGCTTTCGCATGTAGTACGATTTGGAATCTCCGAACTTTTTTCAGATCCTGTTAGACCTTTGTCAGTAATCATGTCCCTTCTTCCTTATCCATACTGTGTCCAACTCAGGGCCCCTTCCCTCCACTGGCATTACCCCGCTTCTGCGGTACTACGGACCCATCCGCCACCCTGACGGCCCGGCCTGCTCCTCACGGAGTTCCGGTTGCCGTGTGCCTCAGCACCGACAGGGCTTCCCGTGTTGCTACTTTCCTGATCTTCCATGCGTGCCAGCGCCAATACCCCGGTGAGCCGTCTTGGTGCGTTTGTCGCTCGCTTCCCAAAACGTGCCCGTCTTCCCCATATGAACGGAAGGTCGACACTCACATTATTGGTTTCGAGGCCTGTTCGGCGTTCACTGCACGTTCCGGCCCGCATGGTCGCTAAGCTACTCGCGTAGCCCGTTAAACCTCAGTGCTTCATATCATGTCGTTACCTCTATAATACGCTAAGGTCGCTACCAACCGGAGCGACAGGTGTTGGGCGGGGTTCGCACCCGCCACAGGAAAGCGCCTTTCCACGGCGCACATTCACCGTCAATTACGACATACTGATTGAGAGCGCTCTCGAGGCAGAACAAATTCCGATATTTGATGGATTTGTCGGGTGCTATAGGCCGTTTTTTCATGCTGAAAGTGTACGAAAGAAGGAATCTGCACCGGGTGTCAACTGGGTCCGGCTCTGGAAAATGCACGGATCTGTTACTTGGCGAAGGATCAATAGTAATGGTCGTGTTCGAGTCGTTCGTATTGAACCGAGACTTGACGGTCACATGATCTATCCTTCCTTCGAAAAATATCGTGAGTCACGACAGCTTCCTTACTCTGCACTCACTGACCGGCTCACGCGTTTCCTTGAACAGGACGATGCTTTACTGATTGTTGTTGGTTTCAGTTTCAGTGATCAACATATCAACGACCTACTTTTTAGCGCGTTGGAAAATCGGCCGCGCACACACATAATTGCTCTTCAATATCAAGAATTGTCAGAGGAAGATGAACTGGTCAGAAGGGCACATGAGCGGTCTAATCTAATTGTGTGCGGACCTAAGCGAGGCATTATTGGTGGAAAGTTTGCCAAATGGAGCTTTAAAAACAACTTCGGTTTCAAGGACATCGCATTTGAATTTGAACGTTGCGTCGCGAGTGAGAAGAAGGGAGAAGCAATGAGGTTTGCAGACAGAACGGGGAGGTTGAAAATAGGTGATTTTCAGTCTTTCTGTGATTTCCTTCATTCTATGACTGTGGTGGTGTAGGAAATGCCGCTAACTGATCCAACATACGTTGGCCAAGTTGCATCCGTAACTGGATCGGTTGTTCGAGTGCGTCTACGTGACGATATTCCTTCGACACTGATTTTGATTGCTGGCGAATCGTATCGCGTAGGGCAGATCGGCAGTTTTTTTTCGGATCCCCCTGGGACATGCTAATCTCTATGCGGTATGTACACAGGTTGGTGCTGATGCACTACCAATGGGGGACACGGAACGAGGAATCAGCAATTTCTTAGAAATAGAAGACGGTATTCAACACGCAGGATTTCGCTGGATGACCATTGTTCTCTTCGGCGAAGGGATGGGAGGTGAATTTGAACGTAGAGTAGGGCAATACCCGACCGTAGGAGACGAAGTTCATCTTGTTACCAATAAGGGACTTCACGCAATCTATGGATGGTCTGGAGGTGAAGAGAGTGCAATCTCTGTCGGCCAAATTGCAGGTTCAACAGGTATATCAGCCAACATTAATATCGGTGGGTTAGTAAGTAGGCACAGCATCGTTGTGGGTTCAACTGGAACTGGTAAGTCGAACCTCGCGACGGTATTGATGGAGACTATTTCGGATGGCAGTTTGCCCAACGCACGCACGATTGTCATAGACCCTCATGGAGAGTACGCACAGGCGCTGGGCGACAAAGCCCGGGTTTTTCGGATCAGACCGAATGATGAAGCAGGGGAACAATTAGTTGTACCATTCTGGGCTTTGCCATTATCTGATCTACTTCAACTCACTCTCGGAGGTGTGCAGCCCAATCATGAAGTGGCCATACGCGACCAAGTTCTTGAGATGAAAGTTGCTGCAGCAAAAAATTTGGATTCATGCCCTCCACATGAAGCGTTGACCGCCGATTCTCCAGTTCCGTTCAGCATAAAGCAACTCTGGTATGATTTGGATAAATTTGAGCGCATCACATTTAAGAAGCCCAACCCTCAAACAGAAGAAAATGCGCACGAACCCACCAGTAAGGGTGATCCAGAGGGATTGAAGCCAGCCCAGTATCCCGCTGCGAGTCCTTATAACCAAGAACCCTACAAAAACAAGAAAAAACGCAACATTGAGCGGCAACTGGATTTGATGCGAAGTCGGTTAAAGGACGCTCGCTTTTCGTTCCTGTTCTCTCCGAACGGCGGATACGAACAAGAACTCGAAGGCAAAGTGGAAAACGATTTAGATTCTCTAGTAGGAGCTTGGATTGGACATAATAGGCCGATTACAATTTTCGATATGTCGGGGATTCCGTCTGAATTGCTGTCGACTGTGGTGGGTACGATGCTTCGTATTGTCTACGACATGCTCTTTTGGGCACAAGACCTTCCAGTAGGAGGCAGGAAACAGCCACTTCTTGTTATACTTGACGAAGCGCATCTATTCATCCCTGATGGTGGCTCATCGCCGGCTCACCGCATACTCTCTACTATTGCCAAAGAGGGACGAAAGTATGGAACAGGACTTATGCTGGTATCCCAACGTCCGTCTGAGATTGACAGTACGATATTGAGTCAGTGTGGATCAATGATCGCATTGCGTTTAACTAATTCGGCTGATCGCAGCAAAGTCGTTACTGCCGTTCCTGATGATCTCGGTGGCTTAGTTGAACAATTACCTTCATTACGGACAGGGGAGGGGATATTTCTTGGAGAAGTTATGCCAATTCCTTCACGTATTCGAATTCGTAAGGCCTTGAAAAAGCCTGTTGGGGATGATCCTAAACTACTAGATGCATGGAACGTATCTTCTCGACCTGACGTATGCCATTATACTCAAGCACTTACAAATTGGCGGGCACAGTCTATTTCTCCGAAAACCAACAGTCATAAAAACGGGTGAGGAATATCAAAACATGCCTGAAATGCATTATGTCGGTTCGTCCAATATTGAAGCAATAGGTTACGAGCCTGATCGTCAAGAACTTTATGTTCGGTTTCTAAAAACAGGGGACTATGTGTACTACTACGTGGAAGAGTGGGTTTTCAACGAATTTATGCAAGCTAATTCGAAAGGAGGCTATCTCCACAACTATATAAAGGGGCGTTACGATTACGCCCGGTTGTAGCCAATCAGGATCCTCGCCTTAGTTTACAAAAGCGCGTAATTATAAGCCATTGTCTATAAGGATCGTATTGACATACGTAGGATCCCCTCGTGTAAGGTATCACGCTGTAGAATACTATTTTGGCTACAGGCCTATTCAAATAAGATCGCGATCTCAGACCATTCCAGTGTCAAATCTTCCAGATCATGGGGCTCCTGCTGGGGAGATATACCCACCCAAGGGAGGCAAAACTACCCATAAAACGAATTGTGAAAATAATCATAAGCAACTCGTTCTCAAATCCCCCGGAAAAACAGGGGGACAGTAACCTCAGCTAAAGATCCCACTACAATTGTGGAGTTGTGCAGGACACCAACAGTACCCGTAAAATCCGCTCAATACGCAGTGAGAGTGCCTGAATGTAACATAAGGATAATTATGTTACATTCAAAATCGTCCCGGATCAATCATTGACCACCAAGCAACCGCTTCAGTCTTTGCTCGTTCACTGGTTCACTACCTCATAAAAAGTATCCCGATGTCTGGTTTGTCCGAAGATTATGTACCTGAAATCACCGTACGGGAGCTCAAACGGCTCCTTGACGAAAATAAACGACCATTCATTCTTGATGTCCGAGAAGAGTCGGAATATGCTATTGCTAATTTGGGTGGTCACCTAATCCCTCTCGGCGAATTGGTTGACCATATGGAGGAGCTTAGTAAACACTGCGACGATGAACTGATTGTCGTTCATTGCAGATCTGGAGGTCGATCAGCACAGGCTGTGAGATTCTTACATGCTGCAGGTCTCCTCAACGCCAAAAACCTCCGTGGAGGAACTCTTGCTTGGAGCAAAGAAATTGATCCAAACCTGCCTACCTATTAGATATTGAGTTCAAGGCCATGCGGGCCCAGACAATGCCGATTCACGCTATCGTCGGCCCTACCGCAGTGGGTAAAACGGCTCTGGGAATAAGGCTAGCGGAGGTCATTGGTGGTGAAATTATCTCCGCAGATAGCCGTCAGATCTACAAGGAGCTCTCCATTGGATCAGCGAAGCCTACTGCTCAAGAACTCGCCTTGGTGCCTCACCACTTTATTGATGAGTTGAAACTTGGCGAACACTATTCTGCCGGCGTATTTGCTAAGCTGGCTACAACGCGTATTAGTGAGATTTTGGCACGTGATCGTGTTCCAATTGTAGTTGGCGGCTCAACATTATACATTCACGCACTAATACACGGTCTATCCCCGCTCATTCCTTCTGATCCGGAAGTGCGCACATCTATTGGAAATAGACTTGCTGACTTGGGCAAAAACGCACTCTACGAAGAACTTTGTCGAGTGGATCCGGATTCTGCCAGGACAATGGATCCGACAAAAACGACGCGGATGATCCGGGCGCTCGAGGTTTTTGAACTCACGGGCACACCACTATCCAAGTTTCACGATGTCCATGAGACTCCCCCCTATTCGTTTTGTGTAACCGTACTAACACTGGACCGCAGAGTGCTCTATCGACGAATTGAGCAGCGTGTAGATGAAATGCTCGCGGCAGGCCTCATTGAGGAAGTTCAGAGTATCCGCAATAAGCAACTTGACCGAACATTGCCCGCATTAAAATCAATTGGCTATAAAGAACCACTGGCTTACTTGGACGGCTTGTATACATGGACTCATATGGTCGAAACCCTGAAACGCAACAGCCGACGCTATGCAAAGCGACAACTGACGTGGTTTCGGCGCTATGAAACGTACCGAAGAGTTAGTGCGGAGACCCCAGATGAGGTCTTGGTTAGGACACTCTGTCACCTTTCTGAAGAGTAATCACTCCCCAATCATGAATGGGACTATGAACACTGACAGAACCGTGTTGGGGCTGTGAGAAATACCACGAAGATTGCGGATTCATTTCTCGATATTTGCATTAGATCTGACGGTCAGATGCGGCTCAAGAACGAACCCCGCTCCGGCAAATGGTCCTATTCCTGTTTTGAATTCAGCTATTGACCGCGCACCACATTGTTGAAAAAGTGTACTCCACTCCTGGGAGGTCCTGAACCGAAGGGGCCCCTCTTGTAGATTCATTCTACCATACGACCTCAGGCGGTTGGCTAATTTGTCCAAAACTGTCAGAAGCTTGAGTTGAACAGGCGTTGTGTACACTGACTCAACCACGATAACACGCTTAGCACATACTCGCATTGCTTCACGGATTAACGTTTCAGGATCTTCGGCATGATGCAATACAAAGTAGAGGAGAACTATGTCAAAATGCCCGTTGGACCACGGCAATAACCCTCGCTGCAGTAAAACATGAGGCAACTCTGTTCTATTCATTGCAACCACATCTGCCAGTAAGACACGTGCTCCCAAACGATCCCTAATACACTTGCCCACGTAACCCTCTGCACAGCCTAAATCCAGCACGGTTAAGGTGCCGCAATTGCGCGGAAAGAAAGGATTGATTTTTCTGAATTTTTGCTTGGCACGCCAGCGCATTGCGGCCTGCAAAAACTTTGGAGCATACCGAATGGCTCCAAGTATCCCCCACCCTAACCAACCAGCTATAACGAATATCCAATAGGGTCCGCCGACATACAACAAGTATGTGCCCGCCGAACATACTCCCAGCCAAATCCAATGCCATCCACAAGCCTGTAAACTCACGACTAGGAATAACGGAATGAGTAAATACCACGGATGGACAGTTGTGGCAAGCACTAGGTACAATCCTGTTGTAATGAGCATCCCCTGCGCCAGAGGCCAGCGTCGCCGCGCACTCACGAAATAAAGTATCGGAAGGCTGACAACAAACACAAGCCGCAGAAACGGGCCGAGTTGCTTACTCCAATCCTCCCCCGTAAACCATTGCATCACGGCTTTCATACCGTAGTACAGACCTGCATTGAATTCAAAGAGCCGAGCGTAAAGATCAAGGGATCCAGCTACATTGTTCAATACGTATGGAGCTGCAAATGGAAGTGCAAGAAGTACTGCTATAATACCACCAGGCCAAACCGAGCGCCAGCCAAATCGACTCCACAGATACGGAAAAAAGAGAAATGGCAACAACTTGATCCATCCGGCTATTGCCAAAAAGCTAGAAGCCCAGCCCCCATATCCTCGCCGGGCAAGAGAAATTACCAGGATCAATGCCAATAGGGCTGCCGATTCTGTATGAGCCTGGCCAGCCGTTTCCAGCAATACGACCGGGTTCCATGCATAGAGCAATACAAATCCGCTTGACACAATTCGGGCAAGGAGAAAAATTGCCAATAGTTCAGCCAGAAGAAGAACCCCTTTGATCAGGTAATAGCTTCGCAGATTATCTGGAGTGTGCCAAGCAGATCCCAGTCTAAAAATCAGTTGAGAAACCGGAGGATAAACACTCACATATGCCTTGGAATTTAGCTCTTTGAATGTAATATCCTGCTGAAGGTCACTGAAAATAACATCCTCTGGTGCGAGTCTGTACGGATTAATGCCGTTCTGCTGTACAAGTCCATCCCACACGTAGCGGTAAGCATCATCGGAAACAGATGGTGGAAGGCCAATCAATGCCAACCGAAATAGCAGTGCATATAGGATGACGGCTTTCAGATCAAAATTTCCCCAGCGCCAACAGACAATCCAACAAACGCTACCGAATACGACCAGGCCAAATATTAGCAGGACATAGCTACGGTCAACTGCTACAAACCCCAATGTTAAAACCGCAGCACAGAGTCCAACGTGTGCGACCAATTGCCACATAGTGAGCCATCGGTTCGGAGATTTTCTCACTATCGCGGGGGCCATCCTTTTTTCTGTTCTCGCCGTCTAAGAATTGTCAGACAAAAGTAGAACAATTCCTGTAAGAGAATTGTTGGTTTCTCAAAGAAGCATGGGAGAGTAAGGGGCTGGCGCGGCATTCATTTACGTCCCGTCAAAAGTTACCCTCTACTATACTACCATACCAAGGGGCCACTTCCGTTGTAAAGCTCACTACAGAGAATGAGGAGACTGTGGAAGGCTTACTGACGAACTTGGTGAATCAGGGATCACGCTATGATCAGGGGCTTTTGTGGGTTATGGATGGGGGCGAGGGGCTTCACAGGCGGTCCGCCGGATCTTCGGAGGATACGCACACGTGCAGCGCGCTGCACGTGGCACAAATGAGAGAATGTGGTGGAAAAGCTCAAATGAAAAGAAGATCAGGAAGCAGTAAGACAGCAACTCAATGACGCCTACCATCAGGACACGTACGACGAGGCAAAACAGTGTCTGGGATCAATCTGTGAAGCATTGCAGGCCGAAGAGCAATACTAGGCCGCCCGAAGCCTGCTGAAAGGGATGGAGGGGAGGAGACGCTAACGCTACATCGGTTAAACGTGGACAAGGAGCTATGGCGGAGTTTGCGGACCACCAACATCATGGAACATCTCAATAGTCAAGTCAACGAGTCCTTGCGTAGAATCAAGCGCTGGGTCAATTCAAGCAGCATCATCGATGGGTGGCCATGGCACAGAAAGAGGCGGAACCACGACTGAAATAGATCCAGTACACAGATCAGTTGTCATCCTTGTAAGCAACCTTACTGGAACAAATACAGAAACATCAGCTTAGATCTATTTCCAATCGGTTACGAAGGCGGTTCTAACTAATTTTGACACCACATCCTAGAAAACAGTTTTCCGTGAAGGTTGTATGAATCTTTGATGGAAAACAGGTTGTATCGCACATCAAAGACTTTTTTGCTTAACTCCACTAGTTGGGGAGTTGGGCTTTTTTGATCGTTATCTCAAACAATGGTGAACACATGACTTACCGCGAAATCAGATTCATTGGCTTGGCAGCCGTACTCCTCATTGTACCCGTAATTGGAATTACGTTTTTGCTTCCCGGAGATACTCAGGACGAGTTTGAGTTTAGGTCGGAGAAATCTAAACGTCTCAAAGCTCCGTTTGGACATCCAGATAAGTTTGTGGAATTCTTCGCCGCAGCTGAGGGTCTTGATCAGGGTTATGCACCCTATCCACAGGGCTATAAGATGGAGGAATTCCAGAGAGCCATGGTCGCCAATTCCAAGCGAGGGAGCACTGCCGAGCTCGCATGGGTAGAGCGCGGACCTGGACGTATCGGTGGAAGAACCCGTGCTATTTTGATTGATCACACAGATCCGACCGCTAATTCGTGGTTCGTTGGAGCCGTGGGAGGCGGTGTATGGAAGGCGCGTCGATACATTGATACATTTGATCAGACGGTGATTGAGTGGACTCCACTTACTGATCATCTTCCCAGCCTCGCTGTTTCTGCTATGGCAGGAGCATCCGTCAACCACCCCAATGTTATATATGTTGGAACTGGTGAAGGATTTGGGAACATTGATGCTTCCTCCGGCGTCGGTATGTTCAAAACGACCGACGGGGGGGACACTTGGACTCATTTGACCTCGACGACCAACAACACTGACTGGACTTTCATAAATCGCATAGCCGTAGATCCTAACAATCCAGATGTTGTTGTAGCAGCGACAAATACGAGCATCTTTCGCTCAGAAAACGGTGGACAATCATTCTCAAAGGTTTTAGGTAGAAACAGTAAAATTCAGGATTTGCGGGCAAAACCAGACAACTTTGATGTGCAGTTTGCAGCAGTGAATGGCTCGGGGATATTACGTTCAACCGATGGAGGAAAAACTTGGGTGCATTCATTGTCGACATTGATTCACGGAGGGGAGCGCATTGAATTGGCGATTTCACAATCTCATCCAGAGGTGGTCTGGGCTTCAGTTGACGGTTCCGGAGAAAGAATTACCCTCTTTGGTGATCCTATACCGGATATTTATCGCTCCCTAGATGCTGGCGAGTCTTGGAATTTTGTCGAAAATTCGGAGAACGTTGATATATTTGCCCAAGGCTTCCTAGGTGAACAGGGTTGGTATGACCAAACGATTACAGTTCATCCCTTTTCGCCGGATACTGCTTATCTCGGCGGTGTCATCCGTTGGAAAACATGGGTCGAGGGAGATGAAACATTTCGCGTAGGAGTAGTCGGACGTTTTGCAAATAACGTAAGTAGTTTCCTGAATCTAGTCAACTTTGGTGCAAATCATGTGGGTGGTACAATAGATGTGGGCTATTCTGATCCCGAGGTAACAAATATTACCGAGGACGAAATGACCTCTGTAGAAATCCGATTTGGTCCAAACCTCACTCAATTTGCTCACCGATTCTCAGTGCCGGCAAACGGGGGAACCGCAGGGGATGGCGGTGCGGGAATTGCATTTGCGGATTACATGTACCAAGATTACGTAGAGGTACCCTTTCAGGTTTGGGATACCGACAATAACCGTCAATTGATGGTCTCGTTCAGAGATCAGGCGAATGATGGTGCATGGGACTTGATTCCTACAAATACAGAGGGCCCAGGGAATACACATAGCCGGGAATACATATTCATCTCGAAATATGCTTACAATGCCAATGCCCCCATGCCCGACTACATGACAGGCGGAGGATTCAGCAGCGGTCTTATGTATTTTTTATGGCCAACCCTAGCCGGGGGGGATGAAGTCTTATGGGATCCAAACTCGCCAACCCCAGGTACTCTGGAAATTGATTTTGGCTCAATGAAAGGAGAGTACCGAAATACAACCCTTTGGGAAAATGGTAATGTTCATGTGGATCACCACAATCTTACCGTTGTACCCATTGATGAAAGCAGTAATGAATTTCATATCCTGAATGGAAATGACGGTGGTTTCGCCTATTCACGTAACGGCGGCGAAACCTGGGCAGAAGGAGACACATACCCAGGATACAATACATCTCAGTTTTATGACGCAACCAAGCGTCCGGGATTCCCCATGTATTTAGGTGGTACGCAAGATAATGGTACTTGGGCCTCCTACAATAATGCTAATAGCCGGCGTGGATGGCGGGATATGCTGGGCGGGGACGGATTCGATGTTGTTTGGAAGGGAGCAGATTCACTTATGGGCTCGATTCAGTTTAATAATATCTGGCGATCAATTGATGGCGGCACTAATTGGAACCCAGCAGGCAACATAGGGGACTGGCCCGGGCAGTTCCTCTCGTCCATTGGATGGACTCCTGAATCGGGAGCTACCGTATTTAGCATAACGCCAAGTGCAGATGGAGGACTACTTCGATCTCTCGATTTTGGTGCATCCTGGCATGCGATCCCAGCAAGCAACGCCGATGCTTGGGGAGGAATTCAGGGGACTCGGACCTTTAGTGGTAAGGTACGTGTTTCTCTGGCCGATCCCTCAGTGGTCTGGGCAGGATATAGAATGAGGAATACTAATGGTACTGTACTCCACGTATCCGAGAATGCTTTAAATCCCCGCCGAGGAGAAGACGTGCAGAATCCAGTAGTACTGCGACCGGTTAATTCACCAAGTTTTGCACCGACAAGCGTGATTTCAGGCTTAGCCACGCATCCGTTTAGTCGTGCCACTGCTTACGTGACATTTTCAGTTTCATGCAGGCCCAAAGTGTTACGAACGGAGGATATGGGAAACACTTGGGAGGACCTTTCAGGATTCGTTGGAACTGATGGCTGCCAGAGCAGCAATGGATTCCCCAATGCTAGAGTTTGGGACATCGAAGTCTTCCCTGATACGCCGCGGATTATTTGGGCTGGCACCGATGTGGGTATCTTTGAATCCCGTGATCATGGCCAGACCTGGGCTTACGCTGATAATGGACTCCCCGCTGTAAGTGTTTGGCGTATTCGCATTGTCGATGGTGAAGTAGTTCTTGCCACACATGGACGTGGCGTCTGGTCACTTGATATTACACAGGTGCAAACCGCCGCAGAAGAAGCTGCGGCCGAGCTACCGACCTCGTTTGAACTGCTCAGCAATTACCCCAATCCATTTAACCCTAGTACAACTATTGGCTTCAAGATCGCGGCGGATAGTCATATTCGTGTAACTGTGTTCGATGTACTGGGCCGTAAGGTTGCAACACTGACGGATCAACCCTATTCAAGAGGCACTCACCGAATTCAATGGGATGCTTCGGCTATGAGTAGCGGACAGTATATCTACCGGATGGAAGCGGATGGTAAGCTGATCGGCGCAAAAGCGATGGTACTTGTGAAATAAAGTCCTTAGCATTAACTCCCCGATACACATGCTGCAGGCTACGTTTGGCAATAGAATACCAAGCGTAGCCTGCAGCCGTTTTTCTCAACGTGAATCTCGTCAGCCATCGTGCGCATGAAATATTGCCCTCGACCATGATCCGCTAATCGATTAAATTCTGTCAGAGGGTCACGTCGAGTCCAATGGATACCGTCGCCTTCATCGGTTACGACTAAGTCGATTCGATTTCCATCCTTAACCAAGCTAAGGGTTCCATCCTTGTCCTCATCCCACTGGTTACCATGCTCCATGGCATTCGTCAAGGCTTCACTCGCAAGGAGTATAACCCTGTAGGATAAATCGTCATCCAGCTCCAAGGTTGGTATAAAATCCTGCAAGGCTTCCACCGCGCAATCCAGCTCCTCGAAAGTGGATCCTAACTCCAGATCAAGTCTTTTCTGAGACATTGTGACTCTGTTTCCAGTTTGGTTTTGGCTTATGCTTGAACTATGGTATTAAACACATCAGACAATTTCTGTGTAAGATGCTCGCGGCTATACATGGACACGAATGCTTCATCGGGCCTCGGAAAACATTGATTACGCCAATCATCTCTTATCCGACTCAGTGCTTGCGTGACCTGATTTACATTTTCAGGAGAAACTATGTAAGCTGCTCTGTAACGGTGCAATGTGTCGCGTGCAGTCCCCGGTGGTACAAGTGCCAATATCGGCTTCCTAGTTCCCATATACTCAAATAATTTACCAGTCGAAATCTGTGATGCACCAGGTCGACTGCCAATTGTCATCCATAATATGTCTGCTTTCTGTTGTATAGCAACTACTCTACTGTGCTCCACATATCCTACGTATTGAACCACCTGTTCAAGCTTCAAGCTCCGCACAAGGCGATCAAAATCAGCCGGAACCAAGCCCGCAAAGATTGCTGAAACCTGGTTACGCATTTCAGGATATTGAGTTAAGAACTCTCCTAAACCACGTAAAAAATATTCGGGGGTCTGAGCATCATAAAACACACCAGTATAGACAAGTCGAAGCCGACCTCCATGATTAGCTTGCGTTACTGATGGAGGACTATGTTCTTCATATCCATGGGGAATAACGTGTCCAGGAATTCTAAGAGGTTTGTGTCTGGTTTGCAAACCATCTAGAATCGGACGGTTAATCGTAGTAACTACAGATGCCTGCTGGAGAACTTGCCGCTCCTGCCGAATGTGAATCTGCCGATGCAAAGTTGTTGGATAGATGTGTCTTGGATTACCCACCCAATCATCACGAAAATCAATAATCAGGGGCAACCTTAACCGTTGAGAGATTTTTCCGCCTACCAAGTGTCCGGTATAGGGAGGTGCACTAGAAAAAATTGCCCTGAAAGATTGAATCGAGGCTTCTCGTAAACCGGCCTTGACTGCAAAAGGCATCCAGCCTAGTTTGTTGTCGGGGACAAAAACCCAGTTACTGATTGAAGCCAGCACTCGCCTTTTCGATTCTCGAGGAAGTTTTACTGTACTGCCTGCTCGAAAAAGGCGTGTTGGATCGAGACTTCGCGTCTGTACTACACGAATCCCTGCTTCTTGAATAGGCGCCCAAAGTGAGTTGTCATGTGCAAAATATCCCGCTGGCTTTGCAGTGAGTACGGTCGGCTGCCATCCATAGTCGGGTAGGTGACGCACAAATCCTGCAATCCGCTGAACACCACTGAGTCCAAGTGGAGGAAAATAGTATGCTACGACCAGCACATGCTTCATCAGATAACCAGCAGGTCTCGCCCAATTGCGGATAAACGTTCACAAGTATCGGAATCAATCAGAATAGTATCCTCAATCCTGATTCCAAACTCACCCGGAAAATAGACGCCCGGCTCTATTGTTACCGTGTAATCTTTGAGTAAAATTGCAGATGACTCGGACGATATACGTGGCCACTCGTGAACCTCAAAGCCTATTCCATGGCCTACACTATGAATAAAAAACTCATTGAACCCGAACTCTTCGAGGCTATCTTGGGCAGCTTGGGAAACCGCGGATATTTCGATACCAGCAGAGGCCAACGATATTGCCTGCTCCTGAGCCATCTTGACTGCCCCATATGCTTTAATGAATTTTTCGTCTGGTTCTCCCAAATGGACAGTACGTGTCATGTCCGAAGCAAACCCATCAACCATACACCCAAAATCCAATAATAATGGCTCTCCAGACTGCAATTTTCGGTCGCTTGGGCGAGCATGTGGCAATGCACTGTTCGGGCCAGAAGCGACAATTGTATCGAATGCCATCGTTGAGGCACCGAGCATCAAATGATGATAATTGATCCTCGCTGCTAACTCGTTTTCATGAATACCCGGTTTGATGTATTGAAGTATTTCCTCAAATACAGCATCGGAAACAGCCTGTGCTCGGCGCATACCGGCAATAGCTATTTCCGATTTTATTGCAACATCCTTGTTCAATAAATTCTCAACGGGAATGAGTGATATCCCGGGCATAGCGGTTTCCCAGCGAGTAAGTTCTGCCACAATCAGGTGTTCTGGTTGAATAATCAACCTGTCTGCCGAATTGACCAAGCCCTCCTCCTTGACAAATTTAGCCATAGGATACGATCCTATATGAACCTCTGCCCCACGCACTTCCAAGGCTGCCTGAGTTTCATATATGCTGTTAGTCAGTAAATGGAGCTTATTTTCGCGAGCGATTAGAAGACCAATGGATCCCGTAAATCCACAGATCCATCTAATATGCGGTAAATGGCTAATGATCACACCCGTTGCATCCTTGGAACGTAGTATTTCCCGAATTAGATGGTCTACCGGCATAATCCAAGAGCTGAACTGACTTCTACGTGATCGGATGAAGACAAGCGGGGCTGTTATACCGGGGATATCCCATCTTTCTAGTTACCGGATAAGTCCGCAATCTGATATCACTGCGCAACTCAATTAAGTCAAAAGCGGACTCCAATGTGTTTAGATACGCTCCAATCATTTCGAAGTCCAAAACAACCGGCATGCGATTGTGAATGAACGCAATGTCTTCCTGCGCCGGACGTGTTAGAATTACGCATTGGTTGTCGAGATATAGTCCAGCAAGCAAAAGTGGGCGGTCATTCTCAAGTCGGACACAATAGGGCTGTTTCCCTACGGGAGAAGAGAACCATTCGTAGTATGCTGTTGCAGGAATCACGCAACGGCGTTTTGAGAATGAATCCCTGAACATTGGTTTACGCCCAACTGTCTCCATCCGTGCATTGATCACGGGGCGCTTAATTCGCGACCATAAGGGCATCATCCCCCATTCCAGTGTAGTCCATATTTCGTCACCATATTCACTTAGGCATAGTGCGATAATCCTGCTGCTCGGAGGTACATTGAACGAGGGCCTAATATCCATAAACTCCTCAATACCTATTTGGGCATCCAGCAACTCTACGAGATCTTCAGGTCTGTGGGCTTGTGCTATCCGTCCGCACATGAGATATCAACTTAGTTGGGGCTTCAACTAATTTAGTGCTTGCCAGAAAATGATTTTGGTTGTGGGATTATACGATGAATTCGGGTATTTGGGAGCAGATTTGGTCATTTTTGGTGGATTTGGTCAGGATTTAGCCTGTATTTGGGGTTCTCATCGCATAGGCGTGGTCATCGCAGGAGGATGAATGAATTTGCGAATCTGGCGGCAATTTTGGGGTAAGAGGTCTGATTTGGGCGTTTAAGCGTGTACATTCGCCCCTTTGTTGCCATGCGTGTAGTAATGGAAGCCCAACGCGCGTTTGGGCAGGTTCCGATTGAAGAGATTGAGCTTGCCCCCCGAAGCCGGGATGACATTCCGGCGGTATTGCGTGGTTTGCGTTCGATATACAAGAATGCAAAGACGCGAGCGAAGATTTTCGAGCTTTTGGAAGGGGGTGTGGCTTCGGGAGTCAGTCACAAATTGGGGCGCCGGGGGATGGATCTGTGGAGGATTTTCGTTCTGGGGATGCTGAAGCAGGCCCTGAATTGCGATTATGATCGACTGACGCATATGGCGAACAACGACAAGCTCCTGCGCCAGATGCTTGGGCATGGTGGTTGGCGCGAGGGATCGGAACCGGAATACCATGTACAGACGATTCTGGACAATGTGAGTTTGTTATCGGAGGAGTTACTGGGCAAGATCAACAAGGTTGTGGTGGAACATGGGCACGCAGAACTTACGAAGAAGGCCCAGGAGGAAGGGTTACGTTGCAGGGTAGATTCAGCGGTGACGAAGACGCATGTTCATTGGCCTACGGATGTGAATCTGCTAAGGGATGCGGTGGGTTGTTTGCTTCGGGAGTCGGCACGTATGAGCCGTTCGCACGGCCTGCCGGGCTGGCGCAAGGCGTCGGATTGGGAAAAGCGGCTTGATCGTTTGTTTCAAGGGGTACGCAGGTCACGGGGCTGGCGTCGTCGTGATCGGGTGCGCAAATACCTGTGCCACTGCAGAAAGCTGGTGAAGAAGGCGTTGGCTTCGCAGCGGAGGTTGGGGGCAGATTGCAGTGATAAGGGGCTACATTACCTGGAATGCAGCTTGAAACTGATCGATCAGGTGGATCGGCGGTTGCTCAGGGGCGAAAAGATTCCGCATTCGGAGAAGATTTTCTCGGTTCACGAGCCGCATACGCGTTGGATCAGCAAAGGTAAGGCGGGGGTACAGGCGGAGTTGGGCCTCCCGGTCTGCGTCTTGGAGGACCAGCATCGGTACATTCTTTACTACCAGGTGCTCTACGAGGGGGTCGATTCGTCAATGATCGTGGATTTTTTACGGGAGGCCAAGACACTGTACCCGTCCCTGACTTCGTGCAGCATGGATACGGGGTATTCATCGGAACACAACCGGCGCGCATTGGAGCAAATGTTGGAACTGGTGATTATGCCGAAGCGGGGGCGTTTAAGTCATGCGGACAAGGAGCGCGCATCCGCTCCGGACTTTGTGGAGGGTCGTCGTCAGCATCCGGCGGTAGAATCCGCGATCAACAATTTGAACCAGCGCGGACTGGACTTGGTGCGTACGCATGGTAAGGAGGGGTTTGGTCGCACGGTAGCGCTCTCTGTGGTCGCGGCCAACGTACATCGTCTTGGCTTGCAGTTGAAGCGGAAAGAAGAGCGGCTCAAGCGCTGGCATCGGGCCCGAAAACGAGCGGCGTAGCGCCGCTGTGATCCTACCGAAGGAATTTGGACAGGCTCCGCCATAAGCGGAAAGGCAGACATACGTCGGGTTGGCACGCATGGTCGCGTCCCAGCTGCATCGGAGAGCAAAAAATGTCTTCCAGTGACCATTCAGCAAGCCGAAAGGCACCTGATTCCCCCGAAACTCCACCAACGACGCCACAATTATGGGCCCAGATTGTTATGAGTATAGCAAGAATCGCGAAAATGACCTATTCTCTGACAAGCACTAATTTAGTGAAACCCTTGTTTTTGAGACAGCATCTGGATATAGATCCAGTCCACCGAGATAGAAGTAGATTGCATTTGCTAACCGCTTGGTATTTCGAAATCCGCGGCAACGGACTTTGATCGTTTTGATTCGACTGTTGATGCTTTCTGCTGGCCCATTGCTGGCTTTGAGAATGATCGCATTGAGAATTCCCCAAAGGTGTTTTCTGACCGTCTTGGCAACTTTAACCATGTCTTCAAGCCGGCAACGTGAGGCCCAGGACAACCATTTTTCCCAAGCTTTGCGTGCCCAGGTTCGGCTCTTATAGTGCCACAATTTCTGGGACAATTCTTTGATGGCCCAGGCACGGGCCGTTTTCAACGAACTATCCTTTAACGCCTTGAATCGCTTCTTTTGGCGGACCGACATATTCTGTTTGTTGGTCAGCCAGTCATACTTGGTCCCGGTGAGATCATCAATGCCCGCTTTCCGCAATTCTCGGTTCTCCTGCCGACGGACTTTATCCACCGCCCCTCCAATCTTTTTCGCCACATGAAAACGATCAAATGCAATCTTGGATGCCGCATCTGGAACATGTTTTTTCGTGGACTTGATATAGGCAGGCCACATATCCATGCTCACACTTTCAATCGCTTCCAGTTGCTCAGTAGAACAGCCTTCATAATAAGCATCCAGACTCGCATGGGTGCGCTTTTCCTTGACAAACAGCACCGTACCCGTTTGAGAATCTGAGACCACGGTGATATACTTATGGCCTTTTTTATACGAGGTCTCATCCACACACACATGGGCAACCGGTTGCGCCTTTCTGCGATCAAGCCCCCGTTCCACTGCGCGGTCCATAATCCCTGCATCCGCAGGCCAACTCATCTGCAGGAGCCGACACACTGACGAGATCGTTGACTCCCGAAGCAGATCAATGACCAGCGCCTCAAATTCATAGGTCATGCGTACACTCCGATCCGCCCAAGGGGGCGAAATCGTCACCACTCCGTGTTCTGCACACTTTACACGAGGTAACTGCGTCGTTACGATTGTACGATATTTTCCGGTATCCAGATGACGCCAACTCCGAGTCCGACGATCATACACCGGACTCGCTTGATCACATTTTGGACACCGAAGCTTGGATTCATCCGTACAGATCACATGGATATGGGCCTCCTCGGCATCATGATCCGCTGTTACCTCCGAAATTGACCAAGGTGACGAAATGCCATAAACCTTGTTTATTCCTCTAATCTTCACCCCCATTACGATTCGTGATTGTCGAAAAAATGAAAGATAAAACCTTTGAGTAGAATGACGCATGACGCGATAAATCGTCTGAAACCTTAGCCCAGAATTGGATAAGATCAGGACTAATTCACTATATTTATTGAAGTCCCACTTAGTTCTGCGATGTTTTTGGAAGGGATCAATAATCAAGGATTATACTCTGCTCCATCCCGGATCCAAAATATATCCAACGGACCACTATTATTCGCTACAATCACACGATTATCAACCCTGATCAGTCTACGTGCATCTCCGCGCATCCAAAAACCACTGTTTTTTACTTCCTGAAAATGCAGTGTACCATCCCCAAACAGTACCAAGCCCCTGCCACTGCTCATGCGGCCCTCCTCTGCCCTATTGGCATAATCGTTGCCTATTAAAAGAATGTCCTGGCTCTCGTCTTGATTAATATCCATAACAAGAGCGTCCCTGACGGGTGCAAATTGTGCAGCTAACGGTAATGGCCTAGATTCAAATGTACCACTCTCGGTTAATTCAAGGATAACTGTGGCACTGTTATTTACCTCGAGTGAGGTTGTTGTTTCCTCATACCCAAACAAAACTTCACCGATAGTAGCGGCCGCATAATCTGAGTATTTCGGAAATCGTAGACGCACATCTGGTAGCTGGGCAACCATTTGGTCCCGGGAAGCAACGGGCACTTCCAAGCCCATAACAAAACCGCTGTATATAATATCCCACGTGCTGGAACGATCCAGATCACCTACATACAGACTAGCTGGATACTCGGGAGAAATCCGAATCTGTGCATTCCAACCCCTATTCCCGGCAATAAGATCTGTATCCCCATCCATGTCTAAATCGGCGGGCACAATCTGATTCCACAGCCCACTCTGATCTGCCAAGAGTAAGGATGCTGTGCATTCCTCCAGAATGGGAGATTCTCGCACGCAAAAGGCTCGAATTGTCATCCAGTGTCCCGCAATTAACAGTTCCTCCCTCTCATCACCGTGAACATCTGCCCAGACAGAAGTCGTTAGCATTCCAGGATTCTGTAGCTCCGGTGCCCAGGAAGCTGTCCGATCCTGAAAACCCTCCGGTGTATTTTCCAACAGATAACTGCGTGGAGCTTTTCCGAACTCCCCGGGAATATGGAATCCACCAATAAATAAGTCTATATCGCCATCGCCGTCTATATCGTTTGATGCGACAGTACTTGTTACCGTATGGATGGGCGGCAACAGGTGGGGGGTATGCAATAGGTTACCAAAGCCAGTATTAATGTAAAGACGGTCCTGCCAGTATGCGGGATCAGGGCTCACTCCACTCACCACGTAAAGGTCAAGAGCGCCGTCCCCAGAAAAATCAGCGAAAACAGCATCAACATCCTCATACTCTGCATGCTGTTCAAATGCCGGAAGTCCCACACCTACATATGTACCATCTAATTGTTGTAGGTATAGCGACGCTGCCTGACCTCGACCACCTCCCAGGAAGATGTCAGTAAGGTTGTCCCCGTTCACATCTCCGCTCGTTAGAGCCGGCCCCTCGTAAGCCAAATCCCGAGGCAAAAGTGGCTGGATATCCCAGTCAGAGTAAACGTCTTCTGCATGCTCGTAGTCAAGCCCAGAGGCATAATCTCGCACAAAGAAGTACCTATCTTTTTGGGTAGTGGCTGGCAATGATCCTACTGGAAACGTATCGCTGTACTTAATGCTGACTGTCTGATTGGTGGCAATATTCTTCAATTGCTGTAAGCGCCCATCAGGCCAGTAAACATCTATATCGACCTCGTCCCATTGCCCCGTTCCAAAAACCAAGGCCGGCTCAAGAGATGAAAGGTAGCCACGAACAAAAACCGCCTCCTGCATTATCGACGCATCTCCCTCGCCGTGGAGGATCACCTTGGACCCCACGCCGTTGCTATTACCTGGGAATCCCTCCAAAACCACTCTCAATGCTGTTCCCCTCCCCTGTTCTTCTGACTCATTGCGATAAAGCAATGCTTGTTGGTTAACGTTATTCACAACAAGATCTAAATCAAGGTCTCCATCCAAGTCCGCCAGAGTCATACCATTGGAGTGTGTTGGTAGCTCCATCCCCCAGTCAATGGTAACATTTTCAAAATGAATACCATCCCGTCCTCTGAAGACGTAGTTCGCTACGCGCGTTGAGGACATCTGCTCTACGAGGGCTAATCCTGATACAGCTTCTCCACGCATTTCAGCTGCTTTTGACGCATTGGGTAACGTAGTCGACAGAAAATCGAGATCAGTATAGTCACGCAGATAGCCGTTAGTTATAATCAAATCTTTTAGACCGTCTCTGTCCAGATCGGCAAAAAGTGGGGCCCAACTCCAATCCGTATTTGAAACGCCTGAAAGTTGTCCGATCTCTACAAAATCAGCTCCACGACGCAGATGGAGCATATTGCGCATATATTGCTCATGAAACCCATCTGCACGTAATTGCGCGTAAAACTTGTAGTTTTCGGGACCCTTGAGTACTTTCTGGCGAATATTGTCTTCCGCTAGCATATCCAGCGTTAGAATATCTGCCTGCAGATCATTGTTAATATCAGCAATGTCAGCTCCCATGGACGCATATGAAGTGTGCGTCAGGTATGATCGAATTGATTCAGCGAACGTACCGTTCTGCTGATTGATGTACAAATAGTCGTCCTCGATATAATCATTCGATATATAGAGGTCGGGCCAAAGATCTCCATTGATGTCGCTAACAACGACGCTCAGACCATAACCCAACGGATTACCGATGATGCCAGCTGCTCCACTTACATCTGTGAACATTCCATCATCGTTGCGAAAGAGTTTATCGCCTGCCAACGAATCGCGCTGTTCACGCATATAGTCTACAACGAAGTGAGAATATCGTCGTATGGAGTGGTTCAACAGATACATGTCTAGGTCTCCATCCCTATCATAATCGAAAAACGTGGCATGATTGGAATAAGAAGGATCATCCAGCCCATACCTTGCCGCTTCATCTTTGAAGGTGAGATTGCCCTGATTCACATAGAGTGCATTGCGGCGGCGGTCTGTCGCAACATTGCCACTGCGGCAAACATAAATATCCAACCAGCCGTCATCATTGATGTCAATCATGGTTACCCCCGTGGTCCAGGTTGGCTCGTGTATTATGCCTGTTTGCTCGGTTATATCTTCAAATGCCCAATCGCCTCGGTTCAGATAAAGTTGATCGGGCACCATATTAGCCGTGAAATACAGATCTACCAGACCATCATTGTTCAGATCTCCTGCTGCAACCCCTCCCCCGTTATAGAAGTATTCATATTCCAGCACATTAAACGCATCTTGCTCTACAATTCTATTTTCAAAGGTAATACCGGTCTTCTCCATGAGCGTAAATAATGGCCGCTCACGCGTACAGCCGATAAGTACTACCAAACTTATTGAGCTTATGACGATTTTTCGACGGGTTACTAGCATGCACGTGTTCCTTTCCAGCTTCCGTTATGGCGGAGTCCAACGAAGATGATACGGGTTCTTTCCATTTGCAGGCTTCAATTACTTGCAGTTTCCCCATTATTGGCCCAAGAAGCAGATATTGCACGGGTCTTTACCGAAGAGACTGTCCCCCTTTATGCGGAAGCCGCTGCTGCATACCTTGACTGGCTTGGCAAAGCTGCTGATGCAGAAGTTGGAGACAAGGAAGCATTGGTACGCCATTTACACTGGGTAGCACTCATTACTCCCGAAGAATCGCCGATCAATAGATCGGTAGAAGCACTTATAGCAGATAAAGGCACGCCCGACGATGCTGCCGCAATCGTGTCTTGGTGGCATCAACAGGATCCATTGCCGGCAACCTTGTACAATGAACGAGTCGAAGAACATCTGTACAGGATTTACCATGCTCAGCGTGAGTATGCTCATCGAAGAGACCCGCTTGGCGTGGACGACCGAGGTCGTGTTTTTGTGCGGCTGGGCAGGCCTTGGAGGGAAGCTATTATAACCCTTCAAAGCCCCAGGCTTCTAACCTTACCACTAGAGTTTCGATTGCCGCGGAATGAGATATGGGTCTATCGTGATGTCCACGATGACGCTCATTATCTCTTTGTACAGCTATCTCGTCGCAGGCCGTACCGGATTGATTCCCCCGAAGCCCTTATACCCCCAAACCTTCGAGGTAGAAGAAGTGTAGAGATACTCCTCGCGTGGATGGAAGATATCTTTGGGCAACTGGCAATGGAGCACGACCATTATGGTGCAGTGTACGATGCTGTCGTTAACTACACAACACTTCCCACCTCGGAGCCTCTCGCACCATACGAATTCTCGCAGAAGGCAATCCAGGATACAAGGACTCGAGATGATCAACATCAGCTACGCCGGGCAAAAACTGTCCCAACCAGCGTAACCCATGTGTACGGCAATGCCGTGGAGCTCAAACCGCAGACGCGGTTCATCCGCTTTTTGGAACGGGATGGCTCTACTCGACTGGAAGCTTACTGGAATATTGATTTGAATACGCTTCGACCTAGTCGAAGCATGACACGTCGTTTGCAACAACTGAGACAAGCCATCTCTTCTGATTTCATATTGAGTGTGGCACTGGCAAAACGAGGCGAAGAATTTGATCCCAAAGAGATTCGTATTCGACGATACCATTTGCCACAGGACACCGGTCAGGAAACGCCTATTCAATCCTGGATAATCCCCAATTTCAGCTCTGCATCACCCGTAGCAATGCAGTGGTCGTTACATTGGACTGTTCCAGACTCCATACCTCCACAGCCTGCAGCTGCCTGGGCGATAGGTGTTACCTCTATCGATACCTTGGAGGCTCTTCGGGGAGATGGAGCTTCTTTGGAGATCAGTGACTTGAAACCACTCTTTTTGGAATCCCCAAAAAACTTCGACGGTGCACTTCCCTACTTGAGTAAGATAATTAATGCAACTACCCCGCTTGCCTTGTACTTTGAAGCGTACTTTCTGCGTTTTGACGAGCAAGATCGCACCAACTACATTGTTGAGTATTCACTGAGTGGTGAGGGCAAGCCACCGATTGCTGCTTCCTTTGAGTATGAGGGAGAATTCTCAACTGTACGCGAATTCATTGCTGTAGATATTGGACGCTGGGCCATTCCAGGGCCTTTCACGCTTACGCTAACAATCAACGATAGGGTCGCGAATACCTCGGTCTCCAGATCACTGGAACTGGACTTCAAGGAATAAAGAAAGGGGCCCCGCTTCAGCGGAGCCCCTTTTCTTTTATTCAAAACCGTCAGGCAAACCTGCAACTATCAAGTCGAGGTCTGCTCTATTACGATCTAGCGATCCCACCAAATTCGTGTTGTGAATTCGTCGGGACCCTGCGAAGAAATTGCTGCATTATAGTTTTCTGGGTTAGCTACAGCTTCATTCTCCCGATACCGCAAGCGACGCGGAATAGTGCCACCGGTTACATTGCCTGGATAATTCACCGGAACGAGTTCGGGGTAGCCCGTACGCCGCCAGTTCGCAAAGGCTTCGTACTCGTTCAGCAAGACGGCAGCCCACAGCTGTTCGTTAATCATTTTCAATCCGTTTGCAGGATCGTAGGGATTTGCTGCCAAGTAGGCATCAACAGCATCACTTGGTATATCTGCGGCTGCACCATACATTGCCAAGTACTCCATTGCGGCGCGAACGCCATTTGCATAATGCATCGCAGCATCTCCGCTGTACCAGCCACGCTGCGCTGCTTCAGCTTTGAGAAGTTCGACCTCAGCGTATGTCATGAAAAACATTGGATCGTCCTGTCCCTTTAGCACATCATTGGGGACCATATACACATCCATTCCGCACGGCTCGGCCCCTGAGTCACAGCTTACCCAACTGGAATGGTTTTCGATACCGTTATTGGGATCTGAGCCACCGGTAATGCGGCCATTTGGCATCCCTACTGGATCCGAACCAGCAACGGGACTCTGTCCATAGACGTACAGACGCGGATCACCGCGACTAACCATCCAATTAACGAAGAACTCGCTCAATCGCGGAGATCCATCTGCCAGGAATACGGAACCGTTACCATTGAGCCAGCCTGAGGGGTCATTGTGAGGAATATAAGCTATGTCGTCATTGCTCTCCATCGTCCCGCCGGCAATTGCCTTCTGCACCCAGCTTTGCGCTGCACCAGGATCGACTTTGACTAGTCGCATTCCTAACCGCAGCATAAGCGAGTTGGCCAGTTTGCTCCATTTGTCCACATCTCCCTGATACATCAGGTCGCCACCACCAAAGGAGCGATTCGCGGCATTCAGTCCCGTAGCAGCAGCCTCTAGCTTAGCCAGCATATCGGAGTAGATCGTTGACTGAGCGTCATATTTCGGCTGCGTGATACCTTCTAGGAAGCCCTTGCCTGCTTCTGAGTATGGAATATCCCCATAGAGATCAGTAAGTCGATGGTACATGATTACACGTACGACCTGTGCGATATGATGGAGATTAGCGTCTGCAGGATCCTCTGAAGTTTGCTGTAACAGGTCTTCAACGTTCCTGGCAATGTTGGGGTAATATCGATCCCACATTGCTGCGGAATACGATCCGATGTAGGTATACTTATCCCCTGCCCAATAGGTGGGCAGCGTGGCAAAGTGCTGAATCATGACGGAACTGTAAATCAGGTTAGTCCGCCAGTTCTCGTAGCGCTCACCGCTTATTCGGAGTTGAATATTGGTCAACTTGAAATTGGGGTCCACTTGGTTGGCTTGTGTCGGATTCACGTTAATCTCTTCGAAGCCAGAATCACAAGAGGCAATCATAAGAGATAGAACCAACGTAGCCAGTACTGGAAGTTGTTTCATTTGAGTCATGGATATTGTCTAGTTTGTTTGTCGGGTATGATTAAGGTTACAGACGTACATTGAGGTTGATACCGATACTGCGCGTCTGCGGCACACCCGAGTGTTCAAGACCAATGCCCCGATTCGTACTGTTGTATAGAGACTCAGGATCAAGATTGTCTACATTGCTGTAGAGTAACCAGAGATTCCGGGCAACCAGAGAAATAGACGCATATCTAATCGGTGTGCGTACGAACAGGCGAGATGGCAGGTTGTAGTTAAGCTGCAACTCGCGAAGCTTAACAAAACTTGCATCATAGACGAACTCCTCGCCTATGGTTCCACCCCCAATCCTTCCATAGTAATCCTGTGGATCGACCTGAACTGAGTTGGTTTCACCACTTTCGTTAACACCTTCTCCAACGATATAGCCTACATCACGCCCCTGTAGGGTATTCTTATGAAGCCCATTACTGTATCCTGCACTGTTGGTGACGGAGAACAGTTCACCGCCAAAACGCATATCAAAGAGCATGTTCAGTGACAGATTGCGCCAACGCAATCCACTCCGAATACCTCCACTGAGCTTAGGAGTGCCATTCCCCAACACACACAAATCGGATGTCCTCATGGGAAGCCCATCAGCATCATGTACGATTGGTCCGGTTGCATCACAATCAGAACCATCGGCAGGCACATTTTGCCGGAGATATTTGCGGCCCTTAATGGATCCGTATGCTTCACCAACATCAGCAGTCACGTAATTGCCACGATGACGGCTCTCGCCGAGTACCAGTGAAGTCTGACCTTCCACAAGCTCCACGACTTCGTTCGTGTTTCTTGCAAGATTAACATCTAAATCCCAGCGCCAGTCTCCTTGACGGACAGGAGTCGTTGTTAGGAGCACTTCGAAACCTTGGTTCGAAATCTCGCCTGCATTGATCACCTGACTACCGAAGCCGGATGCACTCGAAATTGTCGTAGACAGAATCTGATCCGTAGCACTTTGTGTGTAGTAAGTGAAGTCCAAACCAAAACGATTGTCGATGAAGCGAATATCAAAGCCCCCCTCAATGCCCACTGTACTCGAAGGCTTCAGGTCGGCCAATGGAATGGTTCCCTGTGCAATTGCACCGCGCGGCTGGCCAAGATGGCTACCGCTGAGTCCATAGGTAAGTGCAAGCGCGTATGGATTCGTATCACCTCCTACCTCGGCCCATGATGCACGAATTTTACCAAAGCTGAGCCATTCTGGTACTTCAAATGCATCACTGAATACAAAGCTACCGCTAATGGATGGATAGAAATAGCTGTTATTATCCACTGGCAGTGTTGAAGACCAGTCGTTACGTGCAGTTAGGGTTAGGAAGAAGAAGTCATTGAATGCCAGTTCAGCGGATCCGTAAAGCGAGTTAATTTGCTTTTCGTTGAACCCATAGCCATGCGACCGTGTGTTTTGATTGGTCACAACTTCCAGTCCTGGCACGTTAAAACCACCCCCACCACTGAGCGAGAGTGTCTCGTTTTCCCGGTAAAGGATGTTGCCACCGGCTGTTGCTTGCAGACCAATAGAGCTGGTCAGTGTACGATCTACCGTCAACAGGAAGTCGGTATTGATTTCAGTAATACGAAATTCCTGCTCACTTTGGCCTCCCACTGGACTGTAAGCGGTTCCCCAAGGTGTAATTCCCGTTCGGCGGGTGGTATAGGTATCACCCCCAAAACGGCCCATTAGATGAATTCCCTCAGCAAATTTAAAGGTCAGAGAGGCAAAACCAATAGCACGCCGATCTTCATCAGAGCTGGTGTATTGATGAGCTGCCCAATAGGGGTTCTGCTGATAAATATTACCGAACAGGCCACGGTGCAATTCTCTACCATCTGTGTCGGTTCCTGGTTCTGTGCAGGCCTCGTCCTCTGGAGGGCACCTCATGGATTCCACGTCCACATTCGGAGCCAACTGGTAAACAGAATAATTTGCATTACCTGGTGAATCGCTGAGTCTTGGTCGGTTGTTGACAAACTCACGAACGAGGTTGATCTTGGCGTCCGCGCTCAAACGAGCACCAAACTGAGAGCTACCGCGCAGTGAGAGCGTAGTACGTGTTAACCCCGAATTCGGGCTGATTCCCTCGTTTTGCAGATGTGAGAGCCCCATTCGCAGGGAACTCGTTGCCGTAGCCGTTGTCAGTGCTAAACTGTTCGTGCTTGTGATACCCGTGTTATAGAACGCATTTACTGCATCAGCAGCCTGACTGTAGGGCTGGTTTGTACCGTCCCAGCTAATTGTCTGGGCACCATCCAGTGACGGCCCCCAAGCTTGGTCAACGGTCGAAAGTGCTTCATCTTCCGATGAGGGCTTAGCACCTCGTGTTCCCTGCCCGTACTGGGTTTGCCAGTCGGTATTCACGAGAACATTTTCAAATGTCGTATTACTCGAAAACTCTACACCGAGGCCTGAACCCGGCGTCGCCTTTTTGGTCGTGATTAAAATCACACCATTCTTCGCACGTGTGCCATAGAGTGCGGCAGCTGACGGTCCCTTAAGCACCGTCATCTTCTCTATATCGTCGGGATTAATGGATCCGATACCATCTCCACCGTCTGTTCCCCCCCACATTCCGGCACTACCTAAGGTGGTGTTATCAATGGGTACACCGTCTACTACATAGAGTGGTTGACTGTCTTCTCCCAGCGAAGAAGCTCCACGTATGATCACACGGCTGGAACCAGCCGGCCCTGTGGCAGGCTTGGTCACGATAACGCCAGCGACCTTGCCGGCAAGCGCATTAGCCACATTATTTTCCCTGATTTCCCGCAGATCTTCACCGCCGACTTCGCTCACGGCATACCCTACTGCACGTTCCTTACGCTCAATGCCACCGGCTGTAACAACAAGCTCTTCCAGCAGACCGGTATCTTCTTCCATGGCAATTGTGATTTCATCCCTGCCCTCGATTTCAATGGTCTGGCTAACGTAACCGATAAACGTGACCGTGAGTGATGCATTGGGATCACCAACTTCAAGAGAAAAAGCCCCATCTATGTCAGTTGAGGCACCATTAAGTGTACCGGTTTCAACAACTGAAGCCCCGGGCAAAGGTTGATTGTCAAGTGCGGATACCACCGTGCCACTGACCGTGTGATCCTGGGCGTGTACAGACTGAATTGTCACAAAGGACAATATCAGCAGAAGACACGGGCCGTACACACGCCCGCATAGTAAGGTTTGAAGCATGATTGTTGCGGTTTTGTTAGTTAAAGGAGTGCGAATTGAACCAAATGCAGAACTACTACGCAGCGAGCCTGCTTAGAGAAAAGGCCTACTACTGCATACTTGCCGGAAGGTCAACGCTGAGACACCTCAAGAGGTTCATTTGCAACACTGCATCAAAAGCCATGAATCAATAAATCGACGTGATGGAGATAAACAGCTCTTGCCTATGTCTTTCGGGTCTTGGGCCAATCTTGTGAAAACGCAATTTTCATTTCATTCTGGGGGAGAGGTCCAAGCCTCCGAGATGGAAGTAAATGGCGGTTGCAAATCGTTCATTATTTCGGAATCCGCGGGCGCGTACTTTGACTGTTTTTATTCGGCTGTTGATGCTTTCGGCCGGGCCATTGCTGACCTTGAGAATAATTGCATTGATGATTCCCCACAGGTGGTTTTTAATGGTTTTGGCGGCTTCCTTGACCGGCTCCAAGCGGCAGCGCATGGCCCAGGAAAGCCATCTTTTCCAGCCCTTGCGGGCCCAGGTGGGATGTACATAATGCCATAAATTTCGTGCCATCTCCTTGATGGCCCACGCCCGGGCGGTTTTCAACGAACTGTTCTTCAACGATTGAAACCGCGCTTTCTGCTTCTTGGACATATTTTCCCGGTTCGTTAGCCAGTCGTACTTACTTCCGGTGAGGGTCGTATCTCCTTCGGCGCGTAAAGCCTTGTGCTCTTGCCGACGCACTTTGTCCACGGCCTCCCCCAGATACTTCGCCACATGAAACCGGTCAAACGCAATCTTCTTCGCTGCATCAGCTACACACGCCAAGGTGGCAGAGATGTAGGCGGGCCACATGTCCATGCTCACGCTCTCAATCCCCGCCAATTGTTCTGGTGTGAGACTTAAATACCAGCGCTTTAGCACCGCTTTCGTGCGTCCGATCCCCACATACAGGACCCTGCCTGCCTTTGCATCGGAAACGACCGTAACGTATTTATGTCGCTTACGGAAGGAGGTCTCATCCACGCAAATGTGCGGAATAATCTCCGTTTGTCTGCGCCGAAGTCCTCGCTCTACCGCGTGCTCCATGATCCTTGAAATCACTTTCCATCCCACGCCGAGCTGCCGCGATACTGCGGATACACTCGCATCCCCAAGCCATCCAATTACCATCTCTTCAAAGTCAAAGGTGTGCCGGGAACTCGACGATGCCCAGGGAACCTGCACCGTCCGAACTCCACACGCTCGACACTTTACACGCGGAACCCGGGCAATCAACTCCGTACGATAGGTACAGGTATCTAAGTGCCGCCAGGAACGAGCCTCGCGCAAATCATAAAAGGAACAAGCCGCCTTACACTTCGGACATGACAGCAATGATGTATCCGTGCAGATCACCGTTACCCGCCGTACCCGATCCTTATCATCATAACGATCCTCTGAAATCTCCCAAGGTGATTCAAGCCCTATACTCCTATGGATACTCGCCTCATCCTTTTTCATTGTATTCGCATCTGTTTCAAGTGAAATTTTCCCCAGAATAACAACCAAAAATAGAGCACATAAACACTACTGTCATGACCACCTTATACCGAATTTTCCTGAATTTACAGATCTCGTCATAATATTGGGTGAAGGGCCTGTCTTTCAATCAATCTTGGCGTCTACTGAAAAGACCGGGCGTGATATCCTACAAACTGGCATGCAATAAAGAAACGGATAGTGAGGTTTCAGTAGTATGCGAAGTGTAATGTGGAATATATCCCGTAGGGGTCATGGAGTACGGAAGCCATGAACTTGACTGATGCCCTCAACTTCTATTTGTGCAGCGTTGATGAGATCTTAGAACGTGACAGCTTGGGGGGCGCGTGAACACTAGTTGGTTAAAAGAGCGCAATGTAGGGCTCTGAGGTAACGATTTGCGGGTTTATGATAGTGCTTGAGATTGTGAATCAAGGGGATATCTTACCCTATTGCTGCATCCTCCATCTCTCAGGAAGCCCAAAAACACCTTTCCCAGTACGACAAATCAACTTCGTGATCCAAGACTGCATGCATGCGTTGAAATACGGTTGTTCCATAATTGAGTAAGATGGCTATCGTGCTGGCATTTAGTGGCGGGCTAGACACATCTTTTTGTGTGCCATACCTGCGTGAAAAATATGCCGAAGAGGTGTTCACAGTAACTGTGGATACTGGTGCATCTGTCGAGAAAGAAACCCTCCGAGCCCGTTCGAGTGAATTGGGAGCACAAGAGCATTTTCACATTGATGCCCGCACAGTCCTGTATGAAGATCATCTAAAATTCCTGATCATGGGCAATGTCTTACGTGGGGGAGTCTATCCGCTCTGCGTTGGTGCTGAGCGTGTGGTGCAGGCTCGAGAAGTTGTTAAGATTGCCCGTCAGATCGGAGCGCGTGCAATCGCGCATGGCTCAACCGGAGCTGGGAATGACCAATTCAGATTTGATTCCGTAATTCAGTTGATGGCTGATGATATGGATCTCATCACACCAATCCGTGATGAGGGCCTCACCCGACATTACACCACTGCATTTCTGCGCGAACGAGGTTTTTCAGTGCCCGAGAAAACCACACAGTACTCAATCAATGACGGGCTTTGGGGAACAACCATCGGTGGCAAAGAAACCCTTGGTACGGTTGCACCATTACCGAACGAGGCATACCCGAATACTGTGTCTCCAAGTGAAGCACCCGGTCCAGGAATTACAGTACATATTCAATTTGAAGAGGGATTACCTACAGCACTTGATGGGCATAATATGGAGCCTGTTCAGTTGATCACTGAGCTTGCTACTATTGGTGCAAATCACGGAATAGGCCGAGACATCCATGTGGGTGATACTATACTGGGACTTAAGGGGCGAATAGGTTTTGAGGCCCCTGCCCCTCTTATCCTAGTTACTGCACACAGAGAACTGGAAAAACTAGTACTCACTAAATGGCAGCGGTATCATAAAGATCAATTAAGCGATTTTTATGGGATGTTGCTCCACGAGGGTCAACATTTTGATCCCGTCATGCGAGATATTGAGGCCTTCTTGGTATCTTCTCAGAGCGTTGTAACGGGATCTGTGATCGTACGACTCTGTAGGGGGATGATTGCCGTGCAGGGTTGTAAGAGTCCGTATTCAATGTTTGATACCGGAGTTGCAACCTATGGTGAAGAAACTGCTCTCTGGGATGGACGCGATGCCCGCAGCTTTTGCATGCTCAATGGACTCCAAGCTTACCTCGCGCATAAGGCACGCTCGAAACAATGATTCGCGCAGCTATCTTGCATGGCGGTGGGTATGTCGGCCGTGAGTTGACCCACCTGCTTCTTAAACATCCTCGCGTATCACTTTCTTGCGTGACTAGTCGGACCTATGCCGGAGCTCCACTGGATACTCCACATCCAGCGTTACGGGGACAATCTAACCTTCACTTCATTGACCCAACAGAACTCGACTGTACCACATTCGATATTGTGTTTGTGGCTGCCGAGCATGGAAAGGGAGCCGCAAGCGTTAAGGACTTACTTGACAGGGGGTATACAGGTAACATCATCGACATGAGTTCTGACTTTAGGTTTTCGGATGTGAATACCTATGAGTCCTTATTCAAAGTAAAACATCCAGTGCCCGAACTGATACAGGAATTTTCGTACGGACAGCCAGAAATCTTTGCCCCCTACTCTACACGTTATATTGCAAATCCTGGTTGTTTTTCAACCGGCATGCTCCTGTCTGTATGGCCCTTGCATCTGAATTGCACTGAGGTTAATGCTTCGATCACAGCTATCACGGGAGCGTCCGGCTCAGGTATTCGCCCTAAGCCAGCAACACATTTCCCAGAGAGGGATGGTAACGTCCGCGCCTACAAGGTGTTGAATCACCAACATTTGTTCGAAATTTCCCAGTTTTTGAACCCTAACATATCCTTAGCAATGGTACCTGTCTCCGGACCATTTACGCGGGGGATCTGGGGTACTGTGCAGCTAAAAGCACCAGCAAAAAGATCTGAGATCGCACGATGGTTCAACGAGGTGTATGGGAATCACAGTCTCATTCGGCTTTGGCCGGACATGCTGCCGGAATTACGGTATGCCGTTGGATCACCTTACTGCGATATAGGATGGGTCGTGCATGGAGAGCATCTCGTGATTGGATTTGCGCTTGATAATATGCTCCGAGGTGCTGCGTCGCAAGCGATACAGAATATGAATCTGTTAATGGATTGGCCAATCAAAACGGGCCTCGTACCGGAGGCATAAATCAGTGAACACACAAACAATTTTACGTGATGAGGACACATTTCTCATCCCGACCTACAAAAAGATGCCCGTCGCTCTCGTACGCGGCGAGGGATGCTATGTATGGGATAGCAACGGAAAGCGATACTTGGATTTCTACGGCGGTCACTGCGTTACGCCGCTTGGTCATTGCCCACCCAGAGTGGTTGACGCAATAAAGCGGCAAAGCGAACGGCTGCTTTTCTATTCGAACGTTGTTTATAACGATGTTCGCGCGCGCACAGCTAGGCTCCTTGCAGAAATGGCCCCGCTGAAGCGGATATTCTTTTGCAATTCCGGTACGGAAGCAATTGAGACAGCACTGAAGATTGCCCGCAAATCCACCGGTTGCAATGAAGTGGTTTCTATGACCGGTGCCTTCCACGGGCGTACTCTCGGAAGCCTGGCTACCACTTGGAATCCATCCTACCGGGCTCCTTTCACGAAAGTCTTGGCTAATTCCCATTTTCTGCCACTCGGGGATTTGGCAGCTGCGGAATCGTTTTTGGCCCATATCAGCGATACAGCGGCCGTACTCATTGAACCTATTCAGAGTATTGCCGGCATGGTAGGAGCCTCTGACGACTACTTCCGGGGACTGCGAAAACTGTGTAACGACACCGGCACGCTGCTAATTTTTGATGAAGTGCAGACTGGCGTTGGTCGTACGGGCACATTCAGTATCAGTGAGCAATTCGGAATCGTGCCGGATATGATCACTCTTGCCAAGAGTTTGGGATCCGGCGTTCCAGTAGGTGCCACATTGTTGAGTGATGCCCTTTCAAATGAAGTTCAGCATGGTGATCAGGGATCCACATTCGGCGGAGGTATGATTGCCATGAGTGCAGTTGAGGCGACACTCCAGTCTATTCGTGAGGATAACCTCATGAATAACGCCCCAATAATATTTAACGCCATCACAGATGCCGTACAACCGTTTGCTCTGGAAACGCGGGGACACGGTTGCCTGATTGGTGTACGGATTAAACCCAAAGTGAGCAATATCTTGCCCGCTCTCCGTGAACGCGGTGTATTGGTTGGAGGTAGTGCGGACCCTAACGTGGTGCGCCTCATGCCCCCACTAATAGCTGGTGAAGAACAGATTGCTGAATTTGCCGAGGCCTTTAGAGACGTAATAGAGAATGTACACGCCTGACCCCAGACTAAAGCATCTATTTGACTGGCACGTTGAAAGTAATTCGACATGGGAAGAACAGTTGAGTCGTACACGATATCACTATCGGAACCCCAATCCGATGCCAAGGCCGAATACTTTTCGCAGCATCGGCTTAGTATTTTTTAATTCTTCTCTTCGCACACGTACTTCCATGGAAGTGGCTGCTGCTCGGCTTGGTGCTCATACCTCAACAATTATCCCAGGAGATGGCGTATGGAGTATGGAATGGAGGGATGGCGTCCGTATGGATGGTCAGCCCGTAGAGCATATCCGGGAGGCAATTGGTGTATTATCGCGCTATTACGATGCCTTGGGAGTTCGTTTGTTTGCCACGGGAACGGATTACGCACTTGACCAAAACGAGTCACGATTCAAGAAAGTTCTGGAGGCAGCCACCGTCCCCGTAATTAACCTGGAATCCGCGGTCTATCACCCCTGCCAGGCCTTGGCAGATGCTGCGACTATTCACGAACATTTCAGAGATGAGGTTAAGGGTCGACGCTTTGTTCTTTCATGGGCCTGGCATCCACACGCATTACCACAAGCCGTTCCTAACTCTGCCCTTCTAATGGCAGCCCGACTGGGTATGCAAGTGACCCTTGCACGACCAAAAGGATTCGAACTGACTCCTGAGATCATGAAACTTGCTGACTCGTATGCGTCGCAGCACGGAATTTCAATAACCCAAACAGACGATCAGGATGCCGCTTGTGAAGATGCTGATGTGATATACGCAAAGGCCTGGAGCGGTAACATGAGGTATGATAATCCCGATGCAGAAGCTGTATTGCGGAATCAGCACCAGAACTGGCGAATACGCGAGCGTCATCTCGGAAAGGCCGTTTTTTTGCACTGTCTACCCGCACGCCGTGGGGTTGTAGTTGATGATGCAGTACTTAACAGTTCACAGGCGATTCATTTGCTGCAGGCAGAATTTAGACTGCACGCACAGATGGCCATTCTGGAACGAGTCTGGAGACTCCTATGAGAGCTCCGGTCGTCATCAAAATTGGTGGCGGAACAATTGAGAACCTAGATCTCTTTTGGGATCAGCTCAAATTGATTAAGTCTCCGCTCATTATTGTCCACGGAGGCGGTATACAGTCCTCTGAACTGGCAAATCGCTTGGGGCACACACCTCGGATTATTAACGGACGGCGGGTAACAGGGAATCTGGACCTAAATATTGCTGAATGGACCATGCGAGGCGCCATAAATGTACAGTTGGTTGCTCAGGCTAATACTTATAACCTCCGAGCAGTTGGACTCAGTGGGGTAGATGGATCCATTCTAAATGTTCGTCGGCGTGAGCCATGGTTGATTGATGGTGAAATGGTTGACTTTGGGTGGGTTGGCGAAATAGTCTCAGCAGACACAACCCTGGTTGAAACCGTATCCAACGCTGGATTCATGCCAATCATAGCCCCCCTCGGTGTTGATGCGATTGGGCAACGATACAACGTCAATGCGGATACAGTGGCTTGTGCACTTGCTGTTGCCACCCAGGCGGAGGAGTTATTACTTATAACAGATACCGGAGGAGTGCTACGGGATCCCACTGATCCAGGATCAATACTACGAACATGTTCACCCACTGACGAAGCAGCAGGTATTGACCAAGGTTGGATCACGGGAGGAATGCTGGTAAAACTGAGAATAGCGCGCGAGGCACTTGCATTGGGCATTCCCAGTGTATGGATACTGGGAGCAGATGACTTACTGCAGAGACAGAAGGCTACTTCAGTCATTACAGGACAATAATGAGTGAAAGAAATGTGCTGGACCTGCTGAGCTCAATGATTCGATTCCCGTCATTGAGTGGAGAAGAAGATGAGATATGTGCGTACATGCAGTCCTATGTAAACGCTGCAGGCATTCAAACCCGACGGGTTGGGAACAGTCTTTATTTTTGGATAGGACGCGGACCAAACAAGCTACTCCTGGCATCTCACCTCGATGTGGTCCCCCCATCCTCCGGACATCCTTATCCTCCATTTGATGCTGCCGAAGTGAACGACCGAATCTATGGAAGAGGGGCGTCTGATGCCAAAGCATCAGGTGCCGCCATGACTTCTGCACTGCTGGAGTTAGCTGCCGAAAATTGGCAACCAGAAAATGGTCAAGTAATTGTTGCCTTGACTGAATGCGAGGAGACCAATTATGAAAATAATGGGCTGAGAAAATTATTGAAAGCACATTTACCTCGCCCCCAGGCTGCATTAATTGGCGAGCCAACCAGCTTACTACCCACTATCGCACAGAAAGGACTGCTCATATTACGACTCGATGCTAAGGGGAAAAGTGCACATGCAGCCCGTCATACCCTTGGAGAGAACGCCATTCTTAAGACTGTGGCAGATATTCAACATTTGTCTGACATTACCTTTGAGCGAGTGCATCCTATCCTGGGCCGCACCAGTCTGAACGTCACTACTATCCAAGGGGGATCGGCCCGTAATGTTATTCCTGACCAGTGTGCAATCTATCTGGATATTCGAAGTACGCCGTCCTACACACATGAAGAAATAGTCGCCCAAATCAGGGAAGCTGTTGAGTCAGAGGTTACTGTTCACAGTAATCGCATAGTGCCGGTATCTACCGCGACCGATGAAACTATTGTAGATGCCTGCCTAGAATCACTGCCCGGAACCGAACCCATGGGCTCCCCGACCGCAAGCGACTGGATTTTTCTGAAAGATGTTCCCACTGTAAAGATTGGTCCCGGCCGCAGTGAATTATCCCATACGGCAGAAGAGTGCGTAGACAAATCTGAGGTCGTACGGGCAGTTGATTTCTATAAGGCTGCTGTAAAAGGATATTTCGAGCGTTGCTGCCAGACTTGATCAATCTCTGCTATACAGACCAGACCATCCGGGATGGCATCAATGAGTGATGACGCCAAGTGTGCTTGCATCACGCTTCAAACCACATACAGAGCGGCTCTTGTATCTAGTGCTTGCCAGAAAATGATTTTGGTCGTGGGATTATACGATGAATTCGGGTATTTGGGAGCAGATTTGGTCATTTTTGGTGGATTTGGTCAGGATTTAGCCTGTATTTGGGGTTCTCATCGCATAGGCGTGGTCATCGCAGGAGGATGAATGAATTTGCGAATCTGGCGGCAATTTTGGGGTAAGAGGTCTGATTTGGGCGTTTAAGCGTGTACATTCGCCCCTTTGTTGCCATGCGAGTAGTAATGGAAGCCCAACGCGCGTTTGGGCAGGTTCCGATTGAAGAGATTGAGCTTGCCCCCCGAAGCCGGGATGACATTCCGGCGGTATTGCGTGGTTTGCGTTCGATATACAAGAATGCAAAGACGCGAGCGAAGATTTTCGAGCTTTTGGAAGGGGGTGTGGCTTCGGGAGTCAGTCACAAATTGGGGCGCCGGGGGATGGATCTGTGGAGGATTTTCGTTCTGGGGATGCTGAAGCAGGCCCTGAATTGCGATTATGATCGACTGACGCATATGGCGAACAACGACAAGCTCCTGCGCCAGATGCTTGGGCATGGTGGTTGGCGCGAGGGATCGGAACCGGAATACCATGTACAGACGATTCTGGACAATGTGAGTTTGTTATCGGAGGAGTTACTGGGCAAGATCAACAAGGTTGTGGTGGAACATGGGCACGCAGAACTTACGAAGAAGGCCCAGGAGGAAGGGTTACGTTGCAGGGTAGATTCAGCGGTGACGAAGACGCATGTTCATTGGCCTACGGATGTGAATCTGCTAAGGGATGCGGTGGGTTGTTTGCTTCGGGAGTCGGCACGTATGAGCCGTTCGCACGGCCTGCCGGGCTGGCGCAAGGCGTCGGATTGGGAAAAGCGGCTTGATCGTTTGTTTCAAGGGGTACGCAGGTCACGGGGCTGGCGTCGTCGTGATCGGGTGCGCAAATACCTGTGCCACTGCAGAAAGCTGGTGAAGAAGGCGTTGGCTTCGCAGCGGAGGTTGGGGGCAGATTTCAGTGATAAGGGGCTACATTACCTGGAATGCAGCTTGAAACTGATCGATCAGGTGGATCGGCGGTTGCTCAGGGGCGAAAAGATTCCGCATTCGGAGAAGATTTTCTCGGTTCACGCGCCGCATACGCGTTGGATCAGCAAAGGTAAGGCGGGGGTACAGGCGGAGTTGGGACTCCCGGTCTGCGTCTTGGAGGACCAGCATCGGTACATTCTTTACTACCAGGTGCTCTACGAGGGGGGCGATTCGTCAATGATCGTGGATTTTTTACGGGAGGCCAAGACACTGTACCCGTCCCTGACTTCGTGCAGCATGGATACGGGGTATTCATCGGAACACAACCGGCGCGCATTGGAGCAAATTCTGGAACTGGTGATTATGCCGAAGCGGGGTCGTTTAAGTCATGCGGACAAGGAGCGCGCATCCGCTCCGGACTTTGTGGAGGGTCGTCGTCAGCATCCGGCGGTAGAATCCGCGATCAACAATTTGAACCAGCGCGGACTGGACTTGGTGCGTACGCATGGTAAGGAGGGGTTTGGTCGCACGGTGGCGCTCTCTGTGGTCGCGGCCAACGTGCATCGTCTTGGCTTGCAGTTGAAGCGGAAAGAAGAGCGGCTCAAGCGCTGGCATCAGGCCCGAAAACGAGCGGCGTAGCGCCGCTGTAATCCTACCGAAGGAATTTGGACAGGCTCCGCCATAAGCGGAAAGGCAGACATACGTCGGGTTGGCACGCATGGTCGCGTCCCAGCTGCATCGGAGAGCAAAAAATGTCTTCCAGTGACCATTCAGCAAGCCGAAAGGCACCTGATTCCCCCGAAACTCCACCAACGACGCCACAATTATGGGCCCAGATTGTTATGAGTATAGCAAGAATCGCAAAAATGACCTATTCTCTGACAAGCACTACCTATAATAGTGCTTGCCAGAAAATGATTTTGGTCGTGGGATGATACGATGAATTCGGGTATTTGGGAGCAGATTTGGTCATTTTTGGTGGATTTGGTCAGGATTTAGCGTGTATTTGGGGCTCTCATCGCATAGTCGTCGTCCGCGTAGGAGGTTGAATGAATTTGCGAATCTGGCGGCAATTTTGGGGGAGGAGGTCTGATTTGGGCGTTTAAGCGTGTACATTCGCCCCTTTGTTGCCATACGAGTAGTAATGGAAGCCCAACGCGCGTTTGGGCAGGTTCCGATTGAAGAGATCGAGCTTGACCCCCGAAGCCGGGATGACATTCCGGTGGTATTGCGAGGTTTGCTTTCGATTTACAAGAATGCAAAGACGCGAGCGAAGATTTTCGAGCTTTTGGAAGGGGGCGTGGCTTCGGGAGTCAGTCACAAATTGGGCCGCCGTGGGATGGAACTGTGGAGGATTTTTGTTCTGGGGATGATGAAGCAGGCCCTTAATTGCGATTTCGATCGACTGACGCATATGGCGAACTACGACAAGCTCCTGCGCCAGATGCTTGGGCATGGTGGTTGGCGCGAGGGAACGGAACCAGAATACCATGTACAGACGATTCTGGACAATGTGAGTTTGTTATCGGAGGAGTTACTGGGCAAGCTCAACAAGGTCGTGGTGGCGCATGGGCACGCAGAGCTTACGAAGAAGGCCCGTCAGGAGGGGTTACGTTGCAGAGTAGATTCAGCGGTGACGAAGACGCATGTACATTGGCCTACGGATGTCAGTCTGCTAAGGGATGCGGTGGGTTGTTTGCTTCGGGCGTCCGCACGTATGAGCCGCGCGCACGGCATGCCGGGCTGGCGCAAGGCGGCGGATTGGGAAAAGCGGCTCGATCGTTTGTTTCAAGGGGTACGCCGGTCACGGGGCTGGCGTCGTCGTGATCGGGTGCGCAAATATCTGTACCACTGCAGAAAGCTGGTGAAGAAGGCGTTGGCTTCGCAGCGGAGGTTGGGGGCAGATTGCAGTGATCGGTGGCTGCACTACCTGGGATGCAGCTTGAGACTGATCGATCAGGTGGATCGGCGGTTGCTCAGGGGCGAAAAGATTCCGCATTCGGAGAAGATTTTCTCAGTTCACGAGCCGCATACGCGTTGGATCAGCAAAGGTAAGGCGGGGGTACAGGCGGAGTTGGGACTCCCGGTCTGCGTCTTGGAGGACCAGCATCAGTACATTCTTCACTACCAGGTGCTCTACGAGGGGGTAGATTCGTCGATGATCGTGGATTTTTTACGGGAGGCCAAGACGCTGTACCCGTCCCTGACTTCGTGCAGTATGGATACGGGGTATTCATCGGAACACAACCGGCGCGCATTGGAGCAAATTTTGGAACGGGTGATCATGCCGAAGCGGGGTCGTTTAAGTCATGCGGACAAGGCGCGCGCATCCGCTCCGGACTTTGTGGAGGGTCGTCGTCAGCATCCGGCGGTAGAATCCGCGATCAACAATTTGAACCAGCGCGGACTGGACTTGGTGCGTACGCATGGTAAGGAGGGATTTGGTCGCACGGTGGCGCTCTCTGTGGTCGCGGCCAACATGCATCGTCTTGGCTTGCAGTTGAAGCGGAAAGAGGAGCGGCTCAAACGCTGGCATCAGGCCCGAAAACGAGCGGCGTAGCGCCGCTGTAATCCTACCGAAGGAATTTGGACAGGCTCCGCCACAAGCGGAAAGGCAGACGTAGCTCGGGTTGGAACGCATGGTCGCGTCCCAGTTGCATCGGAGAGCGAAAAATGTCTTCCGGTGACCGTTCAGCAAGCCGAAAGGCACCTAATTCCCCCGAAACTCCACCAACGACGCCACAATTACGGGCCCAGATTATTATGAGTATAGCAAAAACTGCCTATTCTCTGCCAAGCACTATCTAAGCCGCGAAGCCTTTAGAACTGCACGCTGCCTCTGATTCTAAAACCTGAACAGGTTGAGAATTCATAAGGTAATAGCGCACGCCATCTGTCAGTGCCTGCCAGCTAGCCTCTAATATGTTGGGCGAAACTCCTACCGTATGCCAGATGGCTTCGCCGCTGATATCATGATGTTCAATCAAAACACGGACCGAGGCAGCCGTCGCGTCTTCCGGTCTGAGAACACGTACTTTGTAGTCTGCAAGCCGTACGGATTCCAAGCGAGGATAAAAACGACAGAGAGCTCGATTGAGAGCATTAGATAAAGCGTCCACGGGACCGACCCCGTCACTCACTGCAAGCTCCCGATGCTCGCCAACGAAAACGGCAACCGTAGCCTCGGACCATTCTGTTCCATGCTCATTTTGCTCACTATGTACCCGTAGACGATCCAGCTTGAACATCTCCGTGTCCTCGCCTCGAATAGTGCGTAAGAGCAATTCAAAAGATGCTTCAGCCCCCTGGAACTCATACCCGAGATGCTCAAGCTCCTTGATACGCTGGACCGCAAGTCGAGCCTCATCGCGCCCATCAAGCGAAATGCCTAATTCTTGTGCCTTGTAGCGCACATTTGATTGGCCTGATAAGTCCGAAACCAGCACACGTCGCTTGTTTCCTACCAGTTCAGGTTCCATATGCTCATAAGCGCGTGGTTCCTTCATTACCGCAGATACATGAATACCTCCCTTGTGTGCAAAGGCACTACGCCCAACAAATGGGGCACGGTCAATTGGCAGCATGTTGCAGATCTCGTAAACAAACTGACTGAGATCTGCCAATGAACTCAGCTGCTCCTCAGAAACACAATCATAGCCTAGTTTATGCTGGAGACAAGCTATGACGGTGCACAGATCCGCGTTACCGGTACGCTCACCGATCCCGTTGATGGTACCCTGAACATGGCGTGCCCCCGCCTCTACGGCGGCGATAGTATTTGCTGCTCCAAGACCACTATCATTGTGTGCGTGGATGCCTATAACACAACAATCACCGATGGTTGAGCATACCTGCTCAGTGATTCGTTGGATATCTGTCGGCATAGTGCCCCCATTCGTGTCACATAAGGCCAGAACATCTGCACCCGCTACTGCAGCAGCGTTTAATGTCGCTAATGCATATCCAGGATCATCCTTGTAACCGTCAAAAAAATGTTCTGCATCATAAATCACACGACGGTCATGTAATGTTAACCAGTCTATCGACCCGACAATCATGTCCAAGTTTTCATCTGGCAACACATTGAGTGCATGCTTAACATGCAAAAGCCAGCTTTTTCCAAATATGGATACCGTATCTGTTTCCGCCGCTATCAGTGCCAGTAAATTAGGATCCTGATCTGGGGCGTTTCGGGGATGATGGGTTGATCCAAACGCACAGATGCTTGCCTGTTGCCAATTCTCCTTTTGGGACAGTTCAAAGAACTCCTGATCTTTGGGATTCGATCCAGGCCAACCTCCTTCAATCACCCTGATGCCAAAAGCATCCAGTCTGTGCGCAATTCGAACTTTGTCAGTGACCGATAGCGTTACATGTTCGCCCTGTGTACCATCGCGCAGTGTAGTGTCAAATAATTCAATGTATTCCATCAGATAGGGCGATCAAGCCGTTTTGTCTTGCATATTCAAATACGTTTCCCGCATTGAGAATTTCGGCTACATCCCCAAGGGGTTTTAGTAAATACTCTTTGCCAGTTGTATGATTGGTTAGCTGCCCTAAGCGGGTGTCCAATTCCAGATCATCTCCCGTACATATTTGATCGTTAATCTTTTCGTTAGCTTCAAAAGGAACAACAAAACCACCATCGATCGTATTCCGGTAAAAAATTCGAGCATAACTCTCGGCTATGACAACTTTTGCCCCCGCTTCGGTCAATGCAAATGGTGCATGCTCACGGGAAGAGCCACATCCAAAATTTGTCCCGCCTATGACGAAAGTGAACTTGCTTTCATATTTATCCGGATCAGTAAATGGTATATGACCTTCGGGAAGTCCCTGTACCTGCACCGGTACACCGCTCATGGCAAATCGCCCATACATGCGTCGTTCATCGGGCTTCTTTAGGCTGTAGACCAAATGCTCCGCGGGAATGATCTGATCGGTATCAATCGCGTCACCCACCACATAGGCTAAACCACGAATACTAGATTCCATAACTTCTGATTTAATATGCTATACTAAAACCTCACGTGGGTCCGTAATCACGCCGTTGAGCGCACTTGCTGCCACAGTAAGCGGCGATGCGAGATAAACTGAGGCCTGCTTAGATCCCATACGTCCAGGGAAATTCCGGTTTGTCGTTGATATAACTACTTCGTTCCCCTCCATGCGTCCAAATGTGTCTGGTGGCCCACCTAAGCACGCAGCACAACTCGCCTGCCCCATCTTGCATCCGGCCTCAACAAAAACATCCCACAAGGTAGTACCATCAAGTGTAGTTGTACGAAGAGCATTACTAATCTCAGTTGTCGCAGGCACGATATAAGTATCAATAACCACTTCCTGGCCCTTGATAATCTGAGCCGCTGCTTGAAAATCCTCCAGCTTACCCCCGGTGCAACTACCAACATAGGCACGATCCAGGCTTGTACCAGCAACCTCTACAACACTCGCACGGTTGTCTGGCCGATGAGGCTTAGCCACAACAGGCTCCAACGTGGAGACATCGTACCTGTATTCGGAATAAAATCGTGCGTCTTCGTCACTATAAACGCACTCAAAAGGGGCATCCGTACGAGCGCGTACGTACTCAATGGTAGTCTCGTCGGGCGCGATAATTCCGTTCTTCCCCCCAGCTTCAATGGCCATATTCGTTAATGTCATTCGCTCCTGCATGGATACAGAGTATACTGACTCCCCATCAAATTCCATGGCACGATACGTGGCGCCGTCGCAACCAATATCCCCGATCACAGCAAGAATTAGATCCTTTGCCATCAAGTATGGGGGTAACACGCCCTCGAAAATGAAACGCATAGTTTCCGGTACGCGCAACCAGATCTTCCCCGTTCCCATAATCAGAGCAGCGTCTGTATTACCCACTCCTGTCGAAAACATACCAAAGGCTCCTGAGGTACAGGTGTGGCTGTCGGTACCGATCAGCAATGAGCCTGGGCGATTGAAACCCTCTTCAGCAAGTGCCATATGGCAAACTCCTTTGTAGCGTGGTGATCCTACATCATAATAATGAGGCAGATCATGTTCTTCCGCAAAAGCCCGTAGCAGTCGGACGTTGCGATTCGCATGATGATTCTGCGTGAAGATGTAGTGATCGGGCAGTATCACCAGCTTTTCCGGATCCCAAACCTTAGCCTCCTCTCCAAACTCGCGTTTGAAAATATCGATGGTTGGTGGACCGCACACGTCATGCGTCATCAGGATGTCTACATCCACCCAGACGCTCTCGCCAGGAGCGATCCTGCTTCGACCGCAATGCCGTGCAATTACTTTTTCTGTGATTGTCATCAAATTTGCCCTCCGTCGCTATCAAACGACTGCATAATTCCATCAGATACGAACTCTTCCTCACTATTTGCTCTGAAATTCTCCAGCTGATTAAGCGCTTGTATGTACGCATTGCCCGAAGCTTGGAGTACATCGGTATGGCGTGCCACACCTCGGAAAAGTGCCCCGTTTTCGCTAATCAGAACACTTACCTCTCCCATTGCATCTTTGCCTTCACCTACTGACCGAATACCATAAGAAACCAATCCGTGATGACTGCCAGCTGCCATATCAATGGCTTTATAAATGGCTGCCACAGGTCCATCTCCCTCGGCTATTTTGCGGCAGGACGTACCCGAAGAGCTGTGATACAGGAGAACTTCCGCCCGTGGTATTCGTCCAGTGCTGGAAATAATCGACAGATGCTCCAACCGATAATGGGCCGCCGAGGCCCCCCCCTTCGCTTCCTGCACCAATGCTACGAGGTCCTCATCGAAGATTTCTTTCTTCTCGTCAGCAAACTCCACGAATTTTTTATAGAGGCTATCTCTGCGTTCATCACTCACAAAAATTCCCAGTTTCTCCAAGCGGCTAAAGAGTCCGTGTCTGCCTGAATGTCGACCAAGACGAATTGCTTCGGGACTCTGCCCCACGTCCTCCGCCCGCATAATTTCGTAGGTCTCACGGCTCTTAAGCACACCATGTTGGTGAATACCAGCCTCATGACTGAAGGCATTCGAACCTACTACGGCCTTATTTGGAGGTACGGGAAATCCAGTAGCACTCGAAACCATCTTGCTTGTTTCTGAGAGCAGTGTAGTTTCAACCCCTGTATGGGCCCCAAAGAGTTGTCTCCGCACATTGAGTGCCATCACTACTTCCTCGAGGGAGGCGTTTCCCGCCCGCTCTCCGATCCCGTTAATTGTACACTCGACCTGACGGGCGCCTGCCAGAACTCCGGCCAGAGAATTTGCGACCGCCAACCCCAGATCATCATGGCAGTGTACAGACAGGACTGCTCCATCTATGTTCGTACATCGTTCTCGTACGGCATCAAACAAGGCTGCATACTCTGCAGGTACGCAATAACCCGTAGTATCTGGAATATTGATCGTTGTGGCTCCTGCCTCGATAGCCACGTCAATAACTTTTACCAAATAGTCTATATCTGTACGTCCCGCATCTTCTGCACTGAACTCAACATCACTCGTAATTGAGCACGCCTGTCGCACCGCCCTATCGACCATTTCGAGGACGAACTCTCGCTTTGCTTCGATAGTACGTCCGTATTTATCAGTTCCAAATTTTGCTGCTAAGTGAATATCACTTGTGCCAATGAACGTGTGAATTCTCGCGTTAGCACTCGTTTGCAATGCCTCCCCGGCGGCGTCAATGTCGGCTTCAATCGTCCGTGCAAGAGCGGCGACCACCGGTCCGTCCAATTCCTGCCCTATACGTTGTACCGCTTCAAATTGCGAAGGGGAAGAAATGGGGAAGCCTGCCTCAATAATGTCAACCTTCAATTTGGCGAGTTGATGAGCAATACGAATCTTTTCTTCGACATTCATCGAAGCGCCAGGCGCTTGTTCGCCGTCGCGCAATGTAGTTTCGAATATCAGTACTTTGTCTTCAGACATGCTATAGCCAATCTGTTGGTCTACTGTCTAGGCAGCAGTCGGGGCAAAATTGAATGCACGCGAAAGCACCGCATCAGCGAATTCTGTGGTTGAGGCTGTTCCGCCCAGATCCCTGGTAAGCACACCTTCTTCCAGCGTCTTTACGATGCCGTCCTGCAGACGTGCCCCGGCTTCCATCTCCCCCAGCCTCTGGAGTAACATTACAGTGCTAAGCAGTGCACCACCAGGATTCGCATATCCCTTGCCGGCTATATCAGGTGCACTTCCGTGAACGGGTTCATACAAGTCGACCAGTCCACCGCAACTTGCCGAGGGCAAAATGCCGAGAGAGCCAGGAAGCGTACCTGCAAGATCGCTTAGTATATCTCCAAATAAATTACCAGTCAGAATTACGTCAAACTGAGACGGATGAAGAATAAGCTGGATTGCCGCATTATCTACATACAGATGTTCGAGCTCTACATTCGGGAATTCTGATTCATGTATCTCGGTGACAACGCTGCGCCACAATTGCGAAACCTCAAGAACATTTGCCTTATCCACAGATGTCAAATGCCCTCGACGTTTTTCCGCGATGCTGAATGCCATTCTGGCAATACGCTCAACCTCGCTCCGGGTATAAACCATGTTATTCGCCGCAACGTCCTCTGCACTACTTCGTGGTTCCCCGAAGTAGATTCCACCAGTAAGCTCACGTACGATGAGTAGGTCCGTACCGCTTACACACTCAGGCCGCAGGGGCGAAGCATCTAGAAGACTCTCAGGTACGATGACCGGTCGCAAGTTAGCATACCCCCCCAAGGCTTTACGCAAAGCAAGCAGGGCCGCCTCACATCTGCGTGCACCGGTTTCGTGATCCCATTTGGGATCACCGATCGCACCCAGAAATATCGCATCCGCAGACAGACAGGCCTCACGTGTTGCATCAGGGAAAGGCGTATCGAACTTATCGAGCGCTGTGCCACCTATCGGCCAGTGTTCCAGTTCGATCTCAAAATTAAAAGCCTGTGCAGCAGCAATCATGGCCCGTTCGGCCTCCCGAGTGACCTCTGGTCCTATACCATCGCCCGGGAGTACTGCAATCTTATATCCAGGCATTAAGCTGCCTTAGCGGTTTCTACTGTATCGCTGCTCTTTCTAAGCCAAGCCATCATCTTACGTAGTCGCTTGCCTACTTTTTCTACCGGGTGTACCGCAGTTTCATCTCTATAGGCCTGAAACGCTGGTTGACCTCCTTCGCACTCAGCAATCCATTCGCGCGCAAAATCACCAGATTGAATCTCGTCAAGGATACGCTTCATCTCCTCCTTTACCTGAGGACCAATTACACGTGGGCCACGAGAATAGTTACCATATTCAGCCGTATCACTGATAGAGTAATTCATATATGCTAGCCCTCCCTCGTAATAGAGATCTACAATGAGTTTCAGCTCATGGAGTACTTCGAAGTAAGCAAGTTCTTCAGGGTATCCTGCCTCAACTAGCGTTTCAAATCCTGCCTGGATCAACCCTTGTGATCCTCCACACAGGACCGCCTGTTCTCCGAACAGGTCAGTTTCTGTTTCGTCCTTGAAGTTGGTTTCGATCACGCCTGCACGTGTACCGCCAATCGCATCAGCGTAGCTGATCGCGAGATCAAGGGCTGTGCCGGTCGCATCCTGTGCTACCGCAACAAGACAGGGAGTGCCCTTACGTTCCTCAAAAGTACGGCGAACGAGATGTCCTGGTCCTTTGGGAGCAACCATAAAGACATCCACGCCTACCGGCGCTTTGATTTGGTCGTAATGCACATTAAATCCATGGCCAAACCCCAAGGCTTTGCCTGGTACCACATGCGCGGCAATTTCTGCTTCATAAACCCGCTTCTGATCTTGATCCGGGATCAGAAGCATGATTACATCTCCCCAGGCAGCAGCCTCAGCGATGCTCATAACTCCCAGTCCTTTAGCAAGGGCTTTGCTGGCAGACGGTGAGCCGTCTCGTAGACCTACTACGACGGTAACACCGCTGTCGCGCAAGTTTAGGGCATGGGCATGCCCCTGGCTTCCATACCCGATCACCGCTACCTTTCTCCCAAGGATAATGCTGGGATCGGCATTGTAGTGCACTTTCATGTATTACTAAGTAAGTGTTGTTGATTACAGATTATGCGTCACGTTGCATAACGACTCGCCCGCTTCGAGCGACTTCGACAACGTTATGCGATAGCATCATGTCGATAAACGCGTCAATTTTTTGAGAAGGACCACGAAGTTCGAAGGTCATTGTTTTTTTTGTGATATCAACGACCTTGCCTCGAAAAACATTACTTACATCCAGAATTTCTGAACGAGAATCCTTCGTATAGCAGACCTTAAGCAGACATAACTCCCGCTCAACAAAATCAGTTGTCGTGAGATCGGTGACTTCAATCGTGTCCACGAGACGGCTAAGCTGTCTCAGAATCTGGGAGATTATACGGCTGTTTCCGGCTGTAGCTATGTTCATCCGGCTTACATTCGGATCCTCTGTCGGACCGACCGTAATACTATCAATGTTGAATCCCCGGGCTGAAAACATATTTACAACACGTATAAATGCACCGATTGAGTTCTCTACAAGAACCACAATCATATGCCTCCGTGTCATTGCACTATCGTCCGACTGAATCGGCTCACCCGCCGCTTTTTTACGGATGATCTGTTGTGGGGTCAATACAAGTGTATCTGCCATTGTCTATCGTATTCTCAGTGTCTTGATTACACGAAAGAATTTGGTGTTATTCTGTCAGTGATCATCTCCCCTGTTGCCGCACCAGCAGGCACCATCGGAAAGACCATTTCCTCTTTTGCCACCTGAAACTCCATGAGTACAGGCCGATCGGTCACTTTCCATGCTTCGTCAATAATCTGCTGGGCCTCTTCCGGTGTTTTTGCAGAGAGGCCTACACAATGATGTGCCTCGGCTAGTTTCACAAAATCAGGATTAGTATCTGAAAGATCGGTGTGGCTGTATCGTTCCTTGTGAAAAAGCTCTTGCCATTGTCTTACCATACCTAGGAAGCGGTTATTGATAACTGCGAGCTTCAGCGGAAGCTTGTGAGCCGCAGCTACACTCATTTCCTGGGCATTCATTACAAAACCACCATCACCACTTATGCAGACCACCGGTCTGGAGGATCCAATTTCACGCATACCGAAAGCAGCTCCCATGGCTGCAGGCATACCAAATCCCATCGTACCCAGACCACCACTGGTAATATGTGTACGTGCGTACAGGAATCGGAAGTACTGTGCTGTCCACATTTGATGCTGACCAACATCGGTGATTACTATGGCATCGCCTCCGGTTTTATCACGTAGTTGTTCAATGACACCTTGTGCACGTAACTTTCCATCCTGTTCGTACTGCAGGGGACATTCTTGGCGCCAAACATCAATTTGTTTCAGCCATTTGGTTGTGTCCTTCGGCCCGACCATTGGCTGCAGCTGTTCGAGTACGCTTCGTACATCACCCAGAATAGCGCAATCTGCGAAAACGTTTTTGGAGATGCATGACTGATCGATTTCGATGTGAATGACTTTTGCGTGAGGTGCCCACGAATCCAACTTCCCGGTTACACGATCATCGAACCGCGCACCAACAGCAATAATCAGATCGCAATGCTGTATGGCTTGGTTCGCCCACCAAGTTCCATGCATACCTAGCATGCGTAATGAAAGAGGATCTTCTTCGGGAAAGGCACCTAATCCATGCAGTGTAGTGGTTACCGGAATACCGGTATACCTTGCAATATCTGTTAACAGTTCCGAGGAATCACTGTTGACTGCCCCACCACCCACATAAAACAATGGGCGCTCCGATTCTGCGATCATCTGCGCGGCGCGCTGCAACTTCTCCGGTCGTCCCTCTCCGGGTACAGCGTATCCCCGCATATTCACGGTTTCTGGGTACAAGAAAGGGGCTTCTGCCAGTAAGACATCCTTCGGAAGGTCAACCAGTACTGGACCAGGTCGCCCAGTCCGAGCAATATGATAAGCCTCCTTGACTGTACGAGCCAAGTCACTCACATCACGAACCAGATAACTATGCTTCGTGATAGAGCGGGTAACTCCAATAGCATCGCACTCCTGGAAAGCATCATTGCCGATAAGGCCCGTAGGAACTTGTCCGGTGAACACGACAATCGGAACCGAGTCCATGTAAGCGTCGGCAATCCCTGTAACGGTGTTCGTAGCACCAGGTCCACTGGTAACCAGTACGGTTCCCACCTTCCCTGTGGCCTTTGCATACCCTTCCGCCGCATGTGTTCCTCCTTGTTCATGCCGAACGAGGATGTGTTCGAACCGGGGTTTTATCCGGTGCATCTCATCGTACACCTTGATAACAGCGCCCCCGGGATACCCAAAAATAACCTTGACACCTTCAGCCTCCAAGGATCGGAGCAGGATTTCGGCGCCGGACATGTATTGGCTTTTAGTCGTCAATTCCGGTCGAGCTTCTGGAAGTGCATCACCAGTTACAACTGGCTGGACCTTCGTATGGGCGTCGTAAGTCATTAAATCGCAAGCAAGTTTGCAGAGCTACTATGTGATACCAGTTACTTAGCAAGATGTCCCTTACATATGTGATATGCCACATTATACCCAGACATGCACATTGCTGACACGGGGATGCCCCAAATTTAGTAGGGGTTTAGGGGAAGTTGTGAGAGTCTACCGGTGTACTGATGTTTGGTTCGGTCGTGTCGTTCCAGTCCCCGTAGCAAAGTTTCCCACTGCCAATCTTGCGGGATGGGGTTCAGGGATCGTTGTTCAATGTCAAGGCACGCGGCAGCAATCCATCGTTGGCGTTGGTCCGAGTTACTCCATCGCGTGATTCTGCGCGTTGTATGTGCCAGTCTGCTATTGATGCTCTCAATGATGTTCGTGGTTCGAAGCCGATCGCGTAGCGACTTGGGGAGCCCCAGTTTGTGAAGGGTGAGGGTTTCCTCAAGTCCCTCTTTTAAGCTGGCCGCTGCTTTTGGGCAGCGGGATTCCAAGGATTGAATCAAGGTCGTCAGTCGTTTTTTTGCTTCTGCATACGTACGCGTTGCATAGGCGGCTTCCAGTTGTTTCTTGACCTGCTCAGCAAAGTCGGTATCCTGGATCTTGGAGACGACATTTTCGCGTTTGTGCCACTGACATCGCTGAATCAGCGCCCGATCTCCAAAGACCTCTCGTACGCCTTTGCGCAATCCTTTGGAGCCATCCAGCAGCACCAGCAATGGGCCCGTAACCTGGAAGCCGCGTGCCTGCAAATTCTGCAGTAAGGCAACCACACACGGATGGGCTTCGGTTTTGACCTCCATGAACCCGAGGATGATCTTCTGTCCTTGTCCCGTCAATCCCATGACTAAAAGAATCTGTTCACTCCGCAAGGTCTTCCCGTCAATGAGAATGGCGACAAACTCCGTCTCATCAAACCGCCGGCTCATGAACGTCTCCAGTGCTTTGGCCGTCTCGTTGATAAACACGCGTCCGGTGGTGGAGCCGCTGAGACCAAAACTCTCTGACAGGTGTTGCGCCACTTGCCCATACTTGCGTTGAGAGAGTCCAAGTAGCACACTGCGTGCCAGTTCCTGTTCATAGCCGGGTTCGGCCTGGTGCAGCAGTTTGTACGTCTCCAGCGGCACTTCCTGATTCGTTTCGGTGTTACGAACCCGGGGGACCTCAACGGGCACCTTCGCCCCGTTCCAGCGAATTGAACCGGGATTGGTTCCCCAACGCTGGCACTTCGTCGGGGTATGTTTCCAGCGAATTCCGCAAAGCTCGCTCACTTCGGCCTGAAACAAGAGCGGAACCAATTCCATGAACCAATCCGGGCTACGAAACAACCGAGCCAGTTTGGCCGCATTCCTGGCCAAAAACGGTTGGAAAACGGCGGAAGGAAAGAGAGAAGATAATGCAATCATGCGTTCGATGGTTTAGAAGGAAGAGACGTTTTCAGTGCAGCATGCAACTGCGGAAGATACGTCGCATGTCGCACCCGACGCAGTCGGGGTTCAAGTTCCAACAGTGCCGCGCACAGGTGCATCTCGCGCTGGTGGACCGGCGTAGCCGTCAGTCTGCGTCCTGCACGAGCCAAGAGTGTCCTGAGTGAATTCAGCACGCGCAGTCCCCGGTCACTATGGAGCAATCGTCCGGTACGTTGCAAGGTGAGCGTTGATTCCAGCGCATGCGCAAGCACGCTTCCAGAGGAGCGATTCACCTGGGTCAACGCTGCTGTGATCTGCTGAAGATCTGTCCGAGCCTGGGACGCATCGCACTGTTGCCATGCCTGTCGTAGGCGGTGACGAAACCGCAGCGCCTCATCGGGATCCAGTCCGCTCAGCGCTTCGGCCATGACCGTATTCAGACATCGCTGCACCCACACGCGGCCTCCCCATACGCGGGACACCGCCGCGTGGAGTGCGACATTGCCAGGAAGCGTCAACAGCATCCCCGAACCCAATCCACGAACGCTCAAATCGTCCAGCACCGCCTCCATACCGGACTGATCCTGGGGGCCGCATTCGGTCACAGTCACGATCCGACGATGCCCCCGCAGACTCACCCCGATTCCAAACAATACATGCAGCCCCATCACATACGAGGGCCGAAGCCACAAATGGACCAGAGACTCCGTATGCCAGTCACGGCACGCCAGCACAGATACCGCAGATTCCCAGCATAAAGTCGGCGCAGGAGCCCCCGGGACCGCCGCCGACTCCTCAGGAGCTGATAACACAGGATCAGGCGCCGCAGGATCAGGTGCCGCAGGTACGGAGGAAATCCGATCGGTCAGCATGCGAAGTACATCCACATAATGCCGAACCAATTCAACCTGCAGATCCTGAACAGGCTCCTGAATTGGTGGAGAGAAAGGAAAAGAAGATTCTGGGTTCATCAAGGAAGGATCGGGTTAAGTCATTATCGTTACTCCCCCGAACCCCCACTAAATTTGACGCATCCCCCTGACACCCATATCGCTCCCTCTTATTTGAAAAATACTGGCTCATAACCAGCAAAAACTTCATACGTCGGCGAAAATGGGTTTGGGGAATTCTCAATGCAATCGTTCTCAAAGCCAGTAATGGGCCAGCAGAAAGCATTAACAGTCGAATCAAAACGATCAAAGTCCGTTGCCGCGGATTTCGAAATACCAAACGGCTAGCAAATGCAATTTACTTCTATCTCGGTGGACTGAATCTATATCCAGATGCTGTCTCAAAAACGAGGGTTTCACTAAATTAGTGGAAGCCCCAGATTTATATTTTCGGGCAAGCACTAGTTAAGCATCGTGTATAAGATACAGGGGGAGTTCAGATATGGGTGGAGGTGGCCCACTTCGCTCGGAATGGTGGCCCACATGGCTCGGAATACGCATGAAGCTGCAGTCGGACTCACGAGTTTCTGTTGTGTCTTCACCTTATACGTACGAAGCTGCCTGTGTGAACGGAGCTTCCCTCCGGCGAAGTAGCCGTCAGGCGGTACAGGTACAAGCCGGAAGGCATCGCACGACCGCTCAGCGGAATCATATGCCTCCATCCCGCAGCTTTCCCGGTTGCCGGCACGGTAAACACGCGCCGGCCCGTTATGTCCATGACCTCGACCGTCACGCTGGCAGGCCAGGGAAGGTCAAACACAAGGTGCGTGGACTCCCGGAACGGATTGGGATAGTTGCCGTGCACGGCAAAGGACTCTGGCAACGATTCGTGTTCGGCCGCCACCGAAGAGAATACCTCCACAGTAAACAGTAAACTGTCGCGGGAGCCGTTTGCCCCGGTGGCGCTGTACTTGTACGGCTTTGGAGCATCTGTGACCACGGTCGGCGTTCCGGTCAAGGTGCGGGCAGTAGCGTCAAAAGCCAGTCCTGTCGGAAGCGCGGGGGTCAAGACATACGTTACTGGAGCAGCGCCTCCTGCGGCTTCGGGAAGAACGAGTGGATCAATGGGCTGTGCGAGAGCAAAGGACAGATCGGCAATCATGTCCCCGAACGAAACGGCCGGAACGACTTCAACCGTGAACGTCAGACTGGCGGCGTTCCCGGAGTTGTCAGCAGCCGAATACATATAGCTTGCGGCGGGCGTGACCGCTGTCGGTGTGCCGCTAATGGTCCGCGAGGAGGCGTCAAAGTTCAATCCTGTGGGCAGTGCAGGCTCCAGCACATAGGTGTACGGAGTCGCACCGCCGGTGGCCTCGGGAAGGACAAACGAAGCAACGGGCCGGTTCACGGTAAAGGTCCGGTTATCCACGTCATTTGCAAATTGCAACGGGCCACAGGTCGGACCGCTTACGTCCGGGATACTGCTGAGCCAACCCTGAAACGCATCGTCAGCCGGAGCACAGAGTGCCTGACCATCAAAGTCGAAAGACCGGAGATTGTCCAACTGCATAAAGCTGCGCGGTAGCACGCCAGTTAATTGGTTATTGGACAGATCCAGCTGCTCCAGCTGCCCGAGGTTGCCGAGCTCGGGCGGAATCTGCCCGGTAAGGGTATTGTCAAACAGATCCAGCCACCACAGCTGCGTGAGGTTGCCGAGCTCGGGCGGAATCACCCCGGTAAGGGAATTATGCTCCAGCCACAGCACCTGCAGCTGCGAGAGTTTGCCGAGCTCGGGCGGAATCGCCCCGGTGAGGGAATTGTTCTGCAGACCCAAGTTCTGCAGCTGCGTGAGATTGCCGAGCTCGGGCGGAATCGCCCCGGTAAGGGAATTGTCAAACATATCCAGCGACCGCAGCTGCGTAAGGTTGCCGAACTCGGGCGGAATCGTCCCGGTAAGGGAATTATGCTCCAGCCACAGCACCTGCAGCTGCGAGAGTTTGCCGAGCTCGGGCGGAATCGCCCCGGTAAGAGCATTGCCATACAGACCCAGGTCTTGCAGCTGCGAGAGTTTGCCGAGCTCGGGCGGAATCGCCCCGGTAAGGGAATTGTGAAACAGATCCAGCCACGTCAGCTGCGTGAGGTTGCCGAGCTCGGGTGGAATCGCCCCGGTAAGGGAATTCTGCTCCAGCCACAGGTGCTGCAGCTGCGTGAGATTGCCGAGCTCGGGTGGAATCGCCCCGGTAAGGGAATTCTGCTCCAGCCACAGGTGCTGCAGCTGCGTGAGATTGCCGAGCTCGGACGGCAACTGTCCCGTGAGATTATTCTGGGACAAACCTAACTTGACCAGCCATCCCTCGCTCAGATCAACGCCAGCCCACGTCCCCAGCTCCTCCTCGGTCGGAACCCGCGTGAGGTCCCAGTTGTGATTGTCCGTCCAGTTGTTGCCGCCCGTTGCCGTGTAAAGAGCACTCAGGCTCCGGTGCACTTCCTCCAGCGAACGGTTGACCTGAAACGAAAGCATATCCGCCTGGTCCTCGTGCGCACCGTCGCGGATGTGCGTATAGAATCGCACCCGCTGGTTCACAGGCGTATCCGTGGCCACCCTGAACTCAAATCGGACCTCAACCGAGTCTCCGCTGGCCAGATAGCCGACATCCGCTTTCCCCACCGTCATTTCTATGAACGGATACGGCTCGGCCTCCACGAGCTCCACTGTGAGCTGACGGGCATCGGAAAGATAGTTGACCACCGTTGCCGTTACCGTTACCGCATCGCCGGATGCTATCTGGCGGTCGCCGTCGCGGTCGGCCCAGCTCCAGCGCTTGAGGCGTACCGCGGGCAAGGACGGCGTCTGAACAGCGGCCAGCGCATTGACAAACCCGCGTCCCAGATGACCGGCCAGGCTCGGGTTCTCCGCATCCATGTTGTCGCTCGTCAGACGAATGTGCTCCCGCAGCGCGTCCGGCGTCATCTCGGGAAACTTCGTCTTCACCAAGGCCGCCACGCCGGCCGTCAGTGGCGACGAAAACGACGTGCCGCTGACAAGCACATACCCGTTGTCGGATTCGGTCGTCAGAATGTCCACGCCCGGTGCAAAGACGTTCACCAGCTTCCCGTAGTTCGAAAAGCCCGCCCGCTGGCGTGTGGCCTTCTCCGTGGCACCCACCGACAGCACCCGCGGATTGCGGGCAGGGTAGTACCGAAACAGGTCGTTGTTGATATTATCGTTACTAGCCGATGCCACCACGAGCGCGCCCATGTCCGTGGCCAAATCCAGCGTCTGGTCAACAGACGTGACTTTATCATCGGTGTCCTCCAGACCGCCCCAACTCGCGTTGATGATGTCCGCCCCGTTGGCGGCCGCATAGAGGATGCCTTCGTAGCCGTAGCAGATGCCCCCGTCGCTTTCAGCTCTCCCGCAACTGGTATTGATATGCATGATCTCGGCGTTCCAGGCCGCACCGGCTACGCCTATGCCGTTGTCGGTCACGGCACTCGCCGATCCCGCACTCGCCGTGCCGTGAAGAGCACTGCCGGGCGTCTCCGGCAACCCCGTCGGATCGTTGTCCCTGTCGTCTTGGTTGGCAAAATTGACGCCGTGCACGTCATCGATGAACCCGTTGTTGTCGTCATCAATGCCGTTGCCTGGGATCTCGCCTGGATTCGTCCACACGTTGGCGCGAAGATCCTCGTGGCGCCATTCGCCGCCCCCGTCCACAACCGCTATCACGACCCGCGGCGCGCCCTCTTCGCCCTTAACCACATCCCACGCCTCCGGTAACTGCAACAGACGAAGCTCCGGTTGATCGCCAAAGCGCGGATCATTTGGATCCACGCGCTGCCGGCGGCCCGCCTGCATCCGATTAATCAGCACTGGCTCGGCATACACCACGCCCGGCGCCGAAGCCAGATCGGAGGCAATCTCTTTCGGTAGAACGTCGGCAGTATAGCGCACGTAGTACGTGCGGCGGAGTGCCAGAAGGTTGCGACGGGTCTTTGGCGTTGGCTCCACGTGGTCCAGAAACGGATACACGCGCTCAATCAGGTGGACGCCGTAACCTGCTGCCCTGCTATCAAATTCCTGAAGTCCTGCACGGGCGGCCTTGTTGGCAATGGAGACCTCGGGAGTAAACTGGACCACGACGACGCCGGTCTTGTACGCTGGCTCCTCCTGCGCCAAGGCTGTTGGCGCAAGTAAGGCATCTAGCTTGCGGCGGGCGTGACTGCCGTCGGTGGGCTTCTTCTGCGCCAAGGCTGTCGGCGCAAGTAAGGCCAGGATTAGTAGAAGGGCTGCGGAGATGAAAAAGCTTCCGCCCCTTGGTTTGCATGCAGAAAGAAGGAAAATCATTCGGCGCGTGTATATGGTAAAAGGAAGATATCCGTACGAGAATCCCATCGTAACAATAGGGAATTACATAGAAAGGTGGAAAGGAATTAGAGATTTTTCAGAAAGTAGGCACATCTTGAATTGTACTTAGGCAGCAAGTTTAGGGAATTAAAAAGTAAATTGAACAATTAGTTTCATTTTCCATTGCGTCGGCGCTGTATTTCTTGATGCCCTTCCCAAGTGAGCTCACCGATTTCAAAGTAGCTAGGATAACCAGTAAGCCCAATCTGGGAACGGCCATGCTCTATAAAACCAGCCTCTTGGCACATTCGGATGTGGTAGTTGACCTGACCTCTTGTGTAATCACCGAATTGTTGGGGCAATTTGTACGGCCCAGGTTCTTCATGTTTTTCAATAAAAATCAAAATGTCATAAATAAGAGAGTTGATCAGCTTCATGATAACAGTGGTTTTGGGAGATTTCTGTTTTGATCTACTGCACTCACCATATACCCCAGTTCCTTGTTCTTAAGGCGTAGACCGGACAATGTGAGGAGGTTGCTCTTGAGCCGATTGCAGGGGCCACAAAGCAAGACACGATTCGATATATGATTTATCCCTCCATCTGCTCTCGGTGTATTATGGTCGAGTTGCAGATAGCGTGAATCGTCGAATGGTCGATCACAACCTTGACACTTGTCCCAAGTTCGCCATTTCATAGTGCTCTGGAAGTACGGAATTTCCCCATTCCCGTTTTCGGTCGATTTTTGGGGGGGGTATGGTCCACTGAGAGTTACCGAATCGATCTGGGGTAATTTAGGGCGATTCTGGTTCTGGTTTTGCCGCCTCTTCGGGGCAGCGGTCACCGTAATTTGGCCTGTCCAGTTGCAACTGGACACAACTCGGGCTGCTCCACCAGGAGTCCACAATCCCCACCCTCACGAACAGCTACGCATGTATTAGGGGTCTGGGGGTTTTGTGGTCGCCGGGGAGCTCGGTTCCTCAACGTATTCCGTTACCGTTTTGGTTGCCTTGGGATCATACTTTAATCCGAGACATGCAAAGAGTTGCAATAAAAACGGGGTCAGGTCCTGATCCATATTCGTGATCAGATAGCGGTGCTTGTTTTTGGGCATCCGGGTGGTAATCCGCTTGGCCCGGTTGAGACGGGTTCGAAGCGTATGCCAGCTATCGTGGATGTTGTGGCGCTTGAGCTTGGTCCGAACCAAATGCGCCGCATGATACGCCAGTACGGTGATGAACAGATGCCCCTCAATGCGTTCATCCTTGCTGTGATAGATGGGCCGCAGTCCGAGGTCCGACTTCATGACGCGGAACGTGCGCTCAATCTCGGTCAGTCGCCAGTAGGTTCGTGCAATCGTTTCCACCGACCATCCGGTATGACTGGTCCGAAGCACATACCCGCCACTGGCCAGGGTTCGACGTGTATGCGAGGCTTGCCGCGTCACCGTGATGGACGCGGCAAACTTGGTTCCCTTTTTGGGGGTCACCGTCACCTCATACAAGTGCGACACCTGCTTGAACTTTTCCCGCAGACGACCCACCTTCACCAGAACCTTGTGGTAGTTTTTCAGACATCCAGGCTTCGAGAGGCCCGCATGTAGTTTCGTGAGCGCCTCTAAAAACTTCTCACATTTGGTTTCGAGAATCTGATCCTCCGTCGCCTGCTTGGCCTCACTGTGCACATAGACGCGCAGTTCTCCCGCTTCTTCAACGCCGCCCTCCGCTTCTTCAACCTCTCCCTCTTCTTCAGCCTCTCCCTCCGCTTCAATGATCTTCCATGCTTTGATCTTTACCCCACCCGCGGTCTCAAACTGCTCATCCGGCTTGCCCTCGGGCACCGGAGGGGCTTTGGAACGCTCCACCGCAATCCAGTCCAGTCCCTGTTCTTTCAAGTAGGCCAGATTCGCCTTCGTCGCAATGCCAGCATCCATGATCACCGTGGGCCGATCTCCATTGAGCTGCTCGATGGCTTGTTTCAGCGTGCCCGGTTCACTGGCATTGCCCGGCAGAATCTCCACATTGCGCGGGAATCCCGAGGCATCCAGCGTCATCGCCAGCGTAACGAGTGGACAGTCGTTCCGCTTTTGTTTGCTGCGCCCATAACGGAGCAACTCCCCCTTCTCCTGTCCATGATAGAACGGTCGAGTAGCCCGGGGGAATTTCACCCCCAAGCCCTGCCCATTACCCAACTTTTTGACTTGACATTCTGAACAGTGCCCCATATATTGGTGGCATGTTCACGCAGAGTCAGGTTTTGCGCACCTTGAGTGCTCCGGAATCGCAGTCGCGTCTCACCGCGGTGTTGGGCGATGCCGCGTTGTCCACGCGCGCGGCGATAGCAAGGCGCGTGTGTGAACTTTTCACATTCGTTGATGCCTGCGGTCGGTTGCAGGTGTCCACTTGCGCCCGTGCGTTGTCAAAGCTGGCCGACCGTGGGCGGATAGCATTGCCTGCGCCGACGAACAATTACGCGGCGGGGGCGGGTCCCCGCCTGCTGGCCGAACCGGTGCCTGCCCCGGAACGTTTGCCTGAGGTTGTTAACGAGGTGGAGGGTCTTACGCTGGTTAAGGTGACCGACACCGATCAGCGTGAGATTTGGAACACGCTGTTGCATCATGAGCATCCGCGTGGAGTGACGACATTTTGCGGTGCCCAGGTACGGTATCTGATTGACAGTGCACACGGTTATGTGGGTGCGGTCGGTTTTTCGGCGGCCGCCCTGCGACTGGCGGCCCGGGAGCAGTGGATGGCCTGGTCGGACGCACAGCGACAGGCCCATCTGCACCGTGTGGTGTGTCTGAGCCGATTCCTGATGCGGGAGCGATGCCAGCATCTGGCCAGCTACGTGCTCAGTCGCCTGCTCAGGCGACTGGCTGAGGACTATCAGCAGCATTACGGCTACCGGGTGTGGATCGTTGAAACCTATGTGGATCCCGAATGGTCGGGTTCCTGCTTCAAGGCCACCAATTTTCAGTACATTGGACAAACCGCTGGCGGCCTCCGCCATGACACTCCGGAGCCGCCGAAGGCGTTGTATGTATACGAACTTAATCGCAGGTGGCGTCAGCAACTGGGGGTGCCTGCGGTGGAATTACGTCCGGTCAGACAACCTGGTGAGATGTTGGATAGCGAACAGTGGGCCGATGCCGAGTTTGGGGATGCGCCGCTGGGCAACGCGCTGCGCTCGGCGCGGCTGGTCAAGAGTGCGTCTCTGCTCGCCGATACCATCGGCGCGGCGATTACCGGGAACACGGGCTATGATCGGGCGGCGGTCAAGGGGCATTATCGCCTGCTGGCGAGCGATCCGGCGTCTGAGGTGACGCCGGAGAACGTGTTGGCCCCGCATCGGGCGCGTACCATAGAGCGTATGCGCAGCCAAAAGGTGGTCTTATGCATCCAGGATGGCAGTCGGCTCAATTACGGGTCGCGTCTGGCCTGCGAGGACTTGGAAGTCATTGGTCAGAATCAGACCACGACCAAATCGCGGGGACTGCATATTCATACCACGCTGGCGACCACCACCGATGGTCTGCCACTGGGCGTGTTGCGGTGCAGTTACAAAGATCCGACCGATGGACCGTTGAAGCCAAAGGCGCAGCGGTGGCTGGATGGTTATGCGGATATTTGTGAAGCCGCGCAGGAGCTATCGCGCAAGATCAAGGTCCTCTGCGTGATGGATCGGGAGGGCGACAGTTTTGCGCTCTTTGATGCGCAGCGGCAGCACAAGCGGGTTGATCTGCTGGTGCGGGCATCTAAGAATCGGCGTCTGGCAAAAGGCAAAAAGCTGTTTGAGACGATGTCCGGTGGCAAAGCTGCCAAGACGATCAGGATTGAGATTCATCGCCGGTCCGTGCGGTCGAAGACGGCCGGACGCGCCTATCGCGTCGCCGATGCCGAAGTACGCTATGGCCCGGTTACGCTGCCCGCGACTCCACTGGTTGCGGATGCGGATCCGGTGACGCTCACCGGGGTGCATATCAAAGAAGTCTCGCCGCCTGCGGGTGAAAAGGCGATTGAATGGTATCTGCTGACCAGTCTTGCGGTGCCCTCGGCCCGGGCTGCGGAGCGGGTGCTGGGGTATTATCTGAAACGTTGGCGGATTGAGGACTTTTTCCGGGTGCTCAAGAGTGGCTGCAAAGTGGAACATATGCAGCTGCGGAGCGCCTTAAGACTGGAACGGGCATTGGCGATCTACTGTGTGATTGCCTGGCGTCTCATGGTGCTGACGCTGTTGGGGCGAACCATGCCGGAGCTGGATCCGTCGGTATTCTTCACAGAACTGGAACTTGGATTCTTGACCGGCTACGCCAAGCGGGTACGACTGCCGGAACCCAAGATGCTGCGGGACGCCATGTTGCTGGTGGGGGTGTTGGGCGGCTATCAAAACCGGAATCGTGCCCCACCGCCGGGCCATCAGGTCATGTGGAGGGGAATCGAACGACTCGCTATGGCCTTGGTGGGCTATCAGATGCACATTGAGGAGACCCAGGCCCGCTGCTGCTGCTGTGCAGATTCGTGATACCCTCACGAAACGGGAGACTCTTACCCCAATGCTATGGCCCGGACGTACCGGTACCGTGAACCCAAGCGTGAAAACGCTCCGTCACCCTATGCTGCGGACCATCAAGGCGTGCGCTGTAAAGAGGCGCTCCGACCAGACAATCACGGCGGTAGAAAAAACGCTCACGGATCTCCCACAATAGTTAGACTACACCATTACTTGGGTAATGGGCAGGGCTAGGGCTTACTTTTATCCCGCACCGGAAATCCTGACGCACCCCCCAACCAAATTCACACTTTGTAGCCTGTATTCAAATCGTGATAAATAAAATGGGTCAGGGCCCTGTTTTCTCGGTCGCTGGTTTCACAATCCAACAGGAGTGCCAGACGATCAAGAAAGGGCAAGCGGTTGATATCGGGCTGGTTCAACTGGTCGCGCAGGGCGCGGGTCATCCCATAAAAGCGGAGTTTTTCGAGTTGATCAAACGTTGAATGATGAAGCATCGGTTTTGTAGAGTTGATCGGTAACGGTTTTGACCCTCCGCCCCATCACATCAAACACCTCCACCCGTCATTACTTGATCAACTGCATACGTCGCGTGATTGAGGTTGTGCCCGTGTCCAGTCGGTAGAAGTAAGAACCGCTTGCTAGGCTAGTGACGCGAAAGTGGACTTCATGACGTCCTGCGATCTCTAAACGATCTGCCAGTGTAGTAACGTGACGTCCCAAGGCATCAAAGATGCGCAAGCGCACATGAGTTGGTTCGGGAAGCTCGAAGCTGATGGTCGTAGTCGGATTGAATGGGTTGGGGTAGTTCTGGTCGAGTATGATTGTTGCTGGTAGTGCGTCCGCATCTACAATGCCAGTAGGCGAGACCACCCTCCACAGCCGGACGCTTGTGTCTGCCGATCCAGAGGCAAGACGCGTCCCGTCGGGCGAAAACGCCACGGAGAATACCCATCTCTTGTGCCCCTCGAATCGGTGCACCTCATCGCCCGTAGCCGCATCCCACAGTCGAACTGTTCCGTCGTCCGCTCCAGAGGCAAGACGCGTCCCGTCAGGCGAAAACGCCACGGACCTTACCCAATCCGTGTGTCCCTCGAATCGGTACACCTCATCGCCAGTAGCAATATCCCACAGTCGAACGGTTTTGTCGTCCGCTCCAGAGGCCAAGCGCGTCCCGTCAGGCGAAAACGCCACGGACCTTACCCAATCTGTGTGTCCCTCGAATCGGTACACTTCATCGCCCGTAACTGCATCCCACAGGACAATGGTACTGTCTCCCGCTCCAGAGGCAAGGCGCGTCCCGTCGGGCGAAAATACCACAGAGGTTACCCAATCCGTGTGTCCCTCGAATCGGTACACCTCATCGCCAGTAGCCATATCCCACAGTCGAACGGTTTTGTCGTCCGCTCCAGAGGCCAAGCGCGTCCCGTCAGGCGAAAACGCCACGGACCTTACCCAATCCGTGTGTCCCTCGAATCGGTACACCTCATCGCCCGTAACTGCATCCCACAGGACAATGGTACTGTCTCCCGCTCCAGAGGCAAGGCGCGTCCCGTCGGGCGAAAATATCACAGAGGTGACCCAACCCGTATGTCCCTCGAATTGGTGCACCTCATCGCCCGTAGCCGCATCCCACAGTCGAACGGTTTTGTCGAACGATCCAGAGGCCAAGCGCGTTCCGTCGGGTGAAAACACCACGGACCTTACCCAACCCGTGTGCCCCACCTTAAGAATTAATCGGCGTACCTCATCGCCCGTAGCCGCATCCCATAGTCGTACGGTTTCGTCGACCGATCCAGAGGCCAAGCGCGTCCCGTCGGGTGAAAACACCACAGAGTTTATCCAATGCGTGTGGCCCTCGAATCGGCGTACCTCATCGCCCGTAGTCACATCCCACAACCGAACGGTTTCGTCGAACGATCCAGAGGCCAAGCGCGTCCCGTCGGGCGAAAATACCACAGAGGTTACCCAACCCGTGTGTCCCTCGAATTGGTGCACCTCATCGCCCGTAGCCATATCCCACAGCCGAACGGTTTCGTCGAACGATCCAGAGGCCAAGCGCGTCCCGTCAGGCGAAAACGCCACGGACCTTACCCAATCCGTGTGTCCCTCGAATCGGTACATCTCATCGCCCGTAACCGCATTCCACAGTCGAACGGTTTCGTCGACCGATCCAGAGGCCAAGCGCGTCCCGTCGGGCGAAAACACCACGGACAATACCGCAGACGTGTGGCCCTCGAATCGACGCACCTCATCGCCCGTAGCCACATCCCACAGTCGAACGGTATTGTCTTCCGCTCCAGAGGCTAGGCGCGTCCCGTCGGGCGAAAACGCCACGGACAATACCTCAGACGTGTGGCCCCCGAATCGGCGCATCTCATTGCCCGTAGCCACATCCCACAGTCGAACGGTTTTGTCGAACGATCCAGAGGCCAGGCGCGTCCCCTCGGGTGAAAATACCACGGACGATACCTCAGACGTGTGTCCCTCGAATCGGCGCATCTCATTGCCCGTAGCTAAATCCCATAGTCGAACGGTAGTATCTTCTGATCCAGAGACCAAGCGCGTCCCGTCGGGCGAAAACGCCACGGAGGTTGCTGCTGCTCCAGGGGGTCTATCGGGTGTTGTCCAAATCAATTGGCCAGTTGCCGGGGCTGTGACCGCCAGAGTAGTGAGTACTGCCGCCGCACGTAATATGCAGTGATACATCGTCTGGTACCTTAGCAGGGTTGAACGCACAAGATTTTCGCTAAATGAGAAAGGAAATCGCTTACGTGTACTACGAATAGTCATAATGTTACGTTAAGAATGTTGTCTCTTCACTTTTATGAGTGGGGAGCCTGTTTTTTGGTCGTCATACCGAGGAGTTTAACCGAACCAGATGCGAATACAATGAAAAAGGACCAAGGGGGAGTAGATAGGAGTTTAGGGCTTGAATCGCCGTGGGAGATTATGGGGGATGGGTATGATGATAAGGATCGGGTACGGCGCGTGATGTTAACCTGCCCGGATATATCTTCGCTGAATTGTCCGCAATGTAGTGAGGTTTGTCCATTTTATGATTTGCGTACAGTTCGTTCTTGGTGCCATTTAGATACGTGTACGTATCGTACGGAGATGGTTGCCCGGATTCCGCGTGTAAAGTGTCCAGTGCATGGGGTTTGGACGGTGCAGGTTCACGAGGCATCGCCGAGTTCCCCCCGGTTCACCCATGGCTTTGAAGAGATGGGGATTCGTGTTTGGCGACAGTTAAAAATCAGGCTTGTCACTTTTAGGCGTGGAGAGTCTGTTTTCGGGATTTCATCCCATATTGTCTGGGGCATCAGATGCGGGTTTTCTTTGAATCCTCGGAGAGCGCATACGCGAATGCTACGGTCCATTTTTTGAGATTGGTGTAACGCTTCCGCAGGGCGGCCTGCAGGAAAACATTCAGGGGCCAAAGGATGAGGCGGACGACAAGGGCGAGCATCGTAGAAACGACAGCTATGCCTAGTCCGACCAAGTCGGAGCTTTCATGTCGGCTTCCGGACATGAAGAGAACGAAGATCCCGAGCAGTGTCCCCAAGAGGCCAAGGCTGAGTGCAATGTAGACAGCGGCGGTGATGTAGCGATCGGTCTCCTTGTATTTTTCATGATCAAAATCAATATAATGGAATGCATAGTTGATCATGGATTGGGCGGAACCTCCACGTTGCTGTTCTTCCAGGAGTCGGTAGCCTGCAACAGTGAAGGGGTTTTTGGTGGTGGTTTGCTCGATGGCGCGAGCAAAGTTTTCGGGGGAGGTTTCGGCTGGATCAATCTGGAGCATGGCATGGGTTCCGCGCCACTGCCGGAATTGCCGCACATAGGCGGAAGTCAGCAGAAAGAGGCCAATCAGGAACAGAGCACCGAGCGGCCACTCGAATCCTTGGGCATAGCTAATCATATCCCACAGTGAAGTGGGGATGGTTTGCTCCTGTCTGATTCCTATGGGGATCAGCAGGTAGATATTAACGATGAGTAGCATTGGCATTGGACAGATAGAATCAACGAATTTGGAGATCGTATGTAGGAACGGGTTCCAAGTTTAGGGTTTGGGTGAAATTGCTTAGGTCTTCTTGACCTAGTCGGTCAATCAGTTCGATGCGATAGTTTCCGGGCGGGAGCAGCAAAGTGAACCGGCCTTGTTGAGACACGGTAGTTCGAGCCACTTCGCGGTTTTCCCGATAGAAAACTACGACGGCCAAGGTCGGGGAACTCAGCGGCAGGTTTTCGACGGAACCATTCACAATGGTATTTTGGTGCACGGGGATGTGAATTCGCTTAAGTTCAGCCGGGTCGGACATGAAGCCGAACGCGGTTCCACCAGGCAGGCTTAACTGTGGGCCGGGGATAGATCGCGGATCAATCACGACCTGGTAGGGGGTACTGGGGGCGAGAAAGTCCGCCCGTACGCCCCCTGATGCGTCTGTTTCGGTGCTTGCTCGTATGACTTGGATATCCAGTCCATCCAGGGGAACTTCTCCGGGATCTTTCTGACCGTTGCGATCTATATCCAGGAACGGTTGGAGCAGTGCGCTGCTCCAGGGGTGCGAATGTCGGGACAGTGCCGGAGCACGATCCAGGGCTATGGAGCCATAGAGGCTTTGCTGGTGGTACGGGTTTTCCGGATCCAGAGACGAATGGCTGGCAAAGTTGGCCCAAGGGGCATTTATGCGCAGGGAGAACGAAGCACTCATCCTTCCGGCCGCCACGTCATAGCCGACCCGTGCTCCAAAGGAGACCGTTCGGTACGCAGCATGGAGTGTTCCCCCTGCAAAATCCAATGATTCAAACTGCCCCCCGTCGGCCTGGAAGCCAATTCGTCCTCGGAGGGCGCCCGGTGTCATATAGCGGGTGAGCGTGCTGCGCCATTGGACACGTGTATCTCTGGGGGCATCAGACGCAACGCGTGTGATTCGGGGACCGGCTGCAAGCGCCAGACTAATGCGGCGGGCCAATCTTGCCGTGCCAGAGGCTTGCATGTAGGTGGAAATGTGTCCACCGAAGGATTCTGAATGATCCGCATGAAAAAACAGGCTCAGCCGTGATGTACTCCATCCGAACCGGCTTGTCCAACGTTGTCTGTAGAAGCCGAATTCGGGGTCATCTGACAGTATGGCATCGGTCTGGAGTTGCATGCGATTCGAGAACAGCTGTAGCGTCGCCCGGGCTGTGCGTGCAGGGTAGGCAAGCTCTGCACTGACCATGATGGCGTCGGCGATCTGTTTAGCAGCGCCCAGTGTGGCGATCTGTGCCGTCTCTGTATACGTAAAGCTGCTGAGTGCGGTTAAACTGCGGGTGAGTCCATAACTGAGGCGGGCATGCCCATAGGGGGTATTGTCGGTTTGTGTCCGACCACCTTGCAGGTCATAGTACAGTCTGCCGGCGGGAACCAGGTCTTCGGTAATGAAGAGGGATCGTGTCTCCCGTGTGGGAGGGCCGCCGCCGACGGGAGCAATTTCGATGTCTGCCTGGAGGGTACCATAATAGGCGGGAATGTGCAGGAGATAGCGTCCTTGGCCGTCCGCCTGTACACGATCGGCCACCACGCCGGCAACCGAGGCCGTAACGATTGCATTCGGTTCTGTAATCCCGCTCAGTCGGGCTTCGCGCTGCTGATGTCGGGTGGAGAGCGGTCGGTTACTCATTCGCAGTCCTTCATACATCTGGCGCCCAGCCCAGTGATGCTCATAGGTGCGGCCCAGTCCAATCTGGGTGATCCAGGGAGACTCCGGGAAATCCAGCAAATAGTTCACCCGTCTCAGTGCAGTTTCTGTACGGTCGGTGTGGGAGGCTGTGGCATCGACATGGATCTGTCCCCAGAGCGCACTGGCCCGTACGTTGAACGAACCATTGTAGTCTGCCGCATGTTCAGAGCGCTGCATGCGGCTCATTCGGTACCCGAGCCAAGCGCTCCCGATCAATCGCCGTGTACGCCCATAGAGCAAGGGGCCCGTCTTGAGGGTGGCGGCCCGTGATCGGAATCCAGGCACGGCAAACAGTTCTTGTGATACTTTGAGAAGCAGTCTGTCGGTATCATAGAAGAGTGTTCCCTCGGGGAAGACCTTCTGGAGATTGGGTGGGGTGAGCAGGAAGCGATCTCCGCTTTGAAGATACCCTTCCGCATCCAACGAATCTATTCTGCCGGATTCAAGATCAACCCTCGCGGTGCCTTGGGCAAAATCCACATCATAAACGGCTTCGTCGTACCGGGCGCGCACGTTGGTGCCCTCAATCACTACGGGGATCTGGATCTCTTCCAGAAGTGCCGGAAAATCAATAAAGTAGGTGTTTTGCTGGGGATCCCAATAGGCGAGAAGAGGACGCATGGACGGCGCTGACAGCGGACTGAGGACCCAAGGTGCTTCCTGCAATACCCGAACGGGCTGCAACCCCTGGGCAGACAGGTCAGGGACAACCCGCAGAAGGACTAGCAGAAAGAGCCATGGACTTGGTCTGTGCATCTGGATCAGTTGGAAACCTGGCTGCGAATAGCTCTAAAACGTTCAAGGAGGGCTTGGGTCTTGTCGAGCTCTCCAATTCTGCGATAGAGCCCGCCCATCTCTCTCAGGTAGGCCAACTGATCCTCTTGGTCAAGTTCGTCGAACACCGCTTCCATTCTCGGCTCAAGCTTCAGGGCCTGTTGCGGATTGTAGCGGGCCAGTCTTAAAGCTTCAATGTAGGCTTTTCCCGTGTAGGTGCTTTCGAGGTCTGTAACCTGCATGAGATAGGTGAAGGCCAATCCGGATGATCCGTTCTGGCGGTGAGTCCGGGCACGATCAAACAGGAGCGCGGCATAGGCCTGGCGCAGCTCCTCGGCGAACGTCGGATACGGCACGGGGCTCTGAACCAAGCGATCACCCGCAGCGGATATGCGAGCACGGGTTGAATCCATTAATACGCTCTGCCAGAGTGCCTGCAAAGTCTCCAGGGCACGGTCCTCAAACCCGTTGTCGTACGAGAGGATGGCGTACGTATATCTGGCTTCGGAGCGTGCGGCTGAGCGCGTCAGTGCCGGAATGAGTGTTTCCAATTCGGTTAGTACCTGCAAGGGTGTCTCGGGGGCGGCCTGCTGCAGACTGTCAAAGACGAGTCGATGATCCAGATTCATGTGATCCCACTGGGCCCAGACCAGTTCCTGCTCTGCAAAATTGGCAGCATCAGGAGAGGTGGCATAGGTGTAGGCCTGAAGCAGGGCGCGGTGCACTCCGTGGCCGTTTCTGCTATGGACAAATTCCCGATAGGCACGCACACTGTAGTTAAACATCTGTACGCTGTCAAGCGGGACCTCTTCAAAGGCCAGTCGCGTATTTTCCAAGATGGTTTCTGTGGCCCGGAGCCACAGGATGGCGGCTTCGGAGGAGCGACCAAGATGGCCCAGTGCAATGGCTATCTCGGCCCAGAGTCCGTGTTCATTCGCACGCAGGGCGGCAAGCCCCCGAAGGAGTCTAAGGGTCTCTTCCCAAGCAGACTGCTCCCGGAAGTAGTTGGCCCGAATAGCATACACCTGAGCCAGTTGGTAGCGGGATTCCTCGTGTCGCGGATTGAGCGCCACGGCGTCTTCCAGCCGTGTCTGAGCCGTCTCCAGTAACGATTGTGCCAGTGTGCTGTCCTGGGCGGCCTGAGCTCGGGCGGCATCGGTTACCGCTTCGCGGGCAAGCTGCACGGCCTCCGCAAAGGCGTCTGCATCCAATTCACTGTTCGCACTGGTATCACTAAGCACCGAGGGACCCGTGACAGCCGTCAAAACACTCTCTGCATGCATCACCAGTTGCTGCCCTTCCAGAAACCACGCCTGCGCCTGTACCTCCGAAGTAGCCTCCACAAAGGTGCTGTCAAACGTGTTCACCACATCGCGAATCACAAGTGAATCCACGCCGGCAATGGGCCCGTAACAAACGTGGACACGGGTTCGGGAGCTGGAATAGGTTCCTCTACAATAGGTGCAACCTGCGCACATCCAAACCAGACTATTGCGGCCAGCAACGGTAATGCCCTGATATATTTAATCATTTTCTGCCTGAATCAAAAAGACTGCGTTCCTGCCGGCCCTCTGAATAACCCGATTCACCTCCAACAGGTATATGGCCGGTGCCGCTTCATCGGCATGGATTTCGACGATTCGTGTGGACGGTGTCCCCACAACTAGATCGTACAACCGCGCATACGGAAGGGACTCCTCTTCATTAAGGGAATTCAGATACGTCAAATTTCCGGTGTTCATCATGGAAATCTGCAAAGGTGTAAGCACGGTGGCACCTTCCTGAACCTCCGTGCTTACGGGTAACTCTACACTGAATTCCGGCATCACGGCCACCGCCACCAGCGCAGCCAGAATAATCAGCACAATGTCAACAAAAGATTCATCCATTAGACTGGGACTCGTTGGACCACCATGACAAAAACAGGTTGAACACACGGATTGCGTCCGGGCTTTGCACAGATGTCTCCTCCAATTCCAAGGATACCACCCGGGAGTCTTCATCAAACTCAACACGCCCCTTTTCGTGGTAATTGGCTCTGTTTTGCAATCCCGGATCAATAAAGTAAAACAGTATGCTGCCCTGGATCAAGGCGATCTTTAGTGTTCGGCTGGAGGGGGCATAGGCTAGTTGCAAGGTCCAGTTCTGGCCGTCCAACAGGACCGGGCCCTTGAACACCAAGTCCGCGGCCGCTGATCTAAACAAGGCCCGGATGGCGGGGTCCAGCGACATGCCTTGGGAGGCCTTCATCCACAGCACCACAGCATCCTCACGGGCGACCTCGTCGGGGGTCAGTGTGCTCCGGTCCAAGCCTTCGTACACCGATTCAAGAGTTCCAAGACGGGCCGAATCCTCTTCCCGAAGCGTGAGTTCGCCCTCAGACACATCCCCGGTGCCATCTGTGAGCTGGATGTCCGGGGAACTTGAAAGTCCCGATACAATGTTCGGTCGCAACAGCGTCCCAGGGCTCCGTTCGACTTGCGGAAACAGGTCTGGGTTCCGGTCTGTACGACCCGTCCCGAGTCCCCCCAAGGCATCTTCGGTCCCGAAATCCAGCTCCGGTTCTGTCTGGAGGAGCGATTGGGAAGTCTTTGTTTCCAGCCCCTCTTCATTTAACGAAGGAACATCAGACAGAGACAGATCCATAAAGGAAGACAGCAATTCATCAAAATCCTCCAGTGTCACCTCCGGCTCCTCCTCCAAAACAACATCTTCGGTCACCTCCTCCAGTTCAATCTCCTCTGGAGTATTCATCGCAATCGCCATGGATTCCAAAACGAAACTCTCAAGGGACCGATCCACACCCGCGCGCGTGGGCATGGGAACAATATGGATCACCACAGCAATACAGACGATCACCGCCGTAAACAAACTCACAGTCAGACTGCGATCGGATTGAGAAAAATCCTCAAAAAAAGAGGGCCGCTCCATTTGGGGAAAAATCGTATTGTTAAGGAATTCGGAAAACAGCAGTAAGGTAAGATGAATGGCCTTTTGGAAAGCAACATTTTTTACGGAATCCTGCCGTCCAGAAGTCATCCCCAACGTACTTAACATCATCGTTTGAGGACGACTCCCGCCCGGACAAATTTTGCCGCAGTACCATCCCGGTAAACCACATAGACACAGGTCTTATAGATCGGCTTGTGTTACTCCCGCAAAGACGCAATGTAAAAAGACGACAGAGGTACTGGATCGTACTTCCATAGTGTGGATGTGGCAAACAACATTAATCATGACTATGATCCTGAATTCGATGCTTAACATTCAAGAAAGGACCCAACATGTTCGGCATAATCAGTTCGGAACGGTACAGGTTCTGTCGTATTTCCGGCACAAGTCTAGAAGAGAAACCAAGTGCTGCACAGGAGCAGTCCCTTCAGGAATCAGCACAAAGATTGCTGTACGCGACTGTTGCTCCATACATAAGACTAGGTCTTGAAGGCCCTCCGAGTTGCAGAGAATCTCCTGTCCGTCATCTACGAGAAACCGTGATGTACCGCTAAAGCGCAGATTGAGCACATCCGATTCTTGCTCTGGGGTGGATACCTCCTCGACTTCTCCAGGCAGAGCTACATTAATTCGGGGCGTGGTCTCCGTCAAAATCAAAAAACCGACCAGAAGCACAAACCCAAGGTCGATAAACACCATCAAATCCGACCGATCTCCTTGCATGACTACTTTTTACATTCACGTGAAGTTACTTGTGCCGCAGTGGTACTGGATTCAACCACTACACAACCATCTACATCCAGAAAGGCACGAATCTCTGGTTGTTTGTGAGCCATCAGGATCATAGGCTCAGTACCGGGCTGCACACACTGGTTTGCCACTGGAGCAGCATACTGCCACAAGTCTTCGGTATAGCCCCAGAAGCTGGCCCGTACATCGTCGCCCTGCAGGGAGATATAGCCCTCAAAATCTCCGCTTGGATAATAGTTCAGCGCAGATCCCAAGAACGAACCTGCAAGCGCTTTTTTGGGATTTATTTCCTGTTTGGCCTCCTCCGCAACCATGCCAATACGTTCTCGCGAGGTCACCAGAACATAATCTGTGGACAAACCCTGTGTACTTAGGACTGCCGCCATCTGCTCCGGCAAGTAGGTGCCGAGTAGAAACTGCTCTTCTGCCGGGTAGAGAACCAGAATATCATTCGATCCAAATCCGTCCCGCGTGAGATCAAAGAATAACGCATGCGTGTACGCGGTATCCTCGGGAAAAATGAACTGCTCCTCAAGGAATGTGCGAAGAAACGTCAAGTTGCTCATTTCGGCAGCGGGTATCACCCGCTGGGTCACCTCTGCGGTCTGTCCGAGCACCGGACCGACCATGCCCACAAGACCGATGGAGCCCCAAAACAGATACGGCAATATTGCAATGGGCATCGCCCTCTTAATCTCCACGATACATCGGTGGAGAAGCAAATGGAACGCTTGCATAAACCGGTGACCAGTAATCATGTCAGGTTGCACGAACTCACAAGTCGTTGAAAAGGTGCACATCGGCAGGGGGGCGAAGATTCGGTGGGTATGGTTCGAATTTTAATCTAAAGGGTCCTTGGGATCTGGCCTCCAGAGCAATACGCACTCGGCTGCGCGTCACGACCAGAAGGTCGGAGCGTCCCACCTCTCGGCCTCCGTCTTCGAAGACGAGTACCTGGCCGTAAAAGGGGACCGTATCCGTCTCAAAAACAACAATGAGGGCCTCCTCGGTTTGCGACTCCATATCCGCACGAAGCAGTGCGGGTTCCGAGTCTGGAATATAGAGTGCCGGGATCTGAAAGACGATCCGGGCCGGGCCCACCGGGCCCGGCGTGCGAAGCTGATCAATATAGCTGCGCGGCGTCACGGTAAAATTGAACATCCCGGCGTAGCCCCGCTCCTCCATCGGTCCGGTGATCGCAGACTGAACCTGTTTAGTCTCGCCAGGCAATAGTACCACGATTCCTGGATACACGGACAAGGCCGTTACAAGGTTGTCCGGCCCCATGCCGGGATCAACAACCAGGATAGATCCGCTGTCCCCATGCTCCCGGTACCCGAATGTGGTAGAAACCTCCACCTCCATCGGGTAAAGGGATGGATTATGGAGTTCAAAGGTCACACGGCGGAGCCCAGATTCAAACACAGCGACCTGTGGCCAGATTTGAATCCGCTCCTCTCCGGATAACGTAGCGCCTTGAGCCGATTCGAAGCTGACACCGGAGGGGCCCAGCACTACCACCTGCCGGGCGGCCCCAACAGTCAGCATGACGGGGATCGTGAAGATTTCCTCAACCTCATTGAGTGTCAAGACTACGGCCGCATACCCAGAATATGTTCCTGGGGCGGCCCCTTCCAGGGAGGCGGTCCCTCCGATACGGATAACATGGCAATCGCCGGGATCTAGACGAACCCGTATGGTCTGACTAGCCTGGGTGTTCGCCAGAAATTGGACGCAGGACTCGGAATAGGCCCACTCGGGAACCAGCGTCAGCGTCCGATCCTGCTCCGAGTGGTGTAATACGACGGAGCGTAGCTGTTCCAAGGACACCGTCACACTGTCCTGTGCCCGAAGCATCATCCGCCCAGCATTTGGGGCTCCTTCGTAGATCTGCCCGGACATCTGCTCTGTCGCCGGATCCAAGACTACCTGCCCCTGCGGCCCTGCCACGCCAAGGTCCAGACTGGATGTCGTAACCTCCATTACTTCTGAAGGCAACGTAGCGGGGTTCAGTACCGTAACCTCTAAGGATGCCTCCACCGGATCTGCAAGATCAGCCCAGACGGTTACCGTATACGGATAGGTGAGCGAAACCGCACGCTGGCGGAGAGGTACCTCAAACAAAGGGCTTGCTGCCGCAGCGTCTGAGAGCCGCGTCGGCGGAGTCCAACGCCAACGGTATGCCAGATCCAGATCCTGATCATTGGTCACCCTACACGCAATCGGTTGCGGGGATTGTCCCACAGTGACTTCCACGCTCTGTGGACACTCCAGGGAAAGCACTGGACGGGGAAACACGATAATTTCAACCTGCTGCGGCGCGGAAATTTCGTAGTGCGGCGGCGCATCCACTTGAAGCAGATAGGTCCAAGTGGTGGTGCTGGTCACCAAGGACGGCGTGTGAAATACTGGCGGCGCTCCGCCAGTACTCTGGACCAGCAGGTCCTCCGTACCGTTTGCCAACTCCCAGGTCCAAACGAGATCCGGCGGTACGGGCGCGGGTATTGAGCAGTCTAGGGGCACCTCCGGTGACCCCGCATAAACCTCAATGGGACTGTTACAGTTCACCGACAGCGGTCCCAGATTCTTGAGAACCGTCACCACCACCCTAGTCGGTGTGGCTGGCGGATCAGCAAAGTCCGCCGAGGCCGTGACCTCATACACATAGTCCTGTACCAATTCCTGCTGATCCGCCGGAACCTCAAACAACGGCGTTGCCACAGCAGGATCCGAAAGCCGTTCGCTTGGCATCCAATTCCACTGGTAGGTCAAGGGGATCCCCTTGGAGTTGCTGGCTGTGCACATAAGCCGAAGTGGCGGATCTCCCGTACGAGCCCGTGAATCCTCGCAAACCACAGCAATGTCCGGTTTCTCCAGAACCGTTATTGAGATAATCACCCGATTGGATGTTCCAGCATCATCATGGGTTGCCGTAACTGTATACTCGTAAAAAGTGTCCTGCGTCACATCCTTCGGCACATGAAACGTGGCCGTCCCAAGATCATCACCTATCAGGTACGGCTCTAATAGCTCAAGCGGAGTGTCTCCTTCAGCCGACCAAGACCAACTTAACTCATCCGTGGGACTGTCAATCGTGCCACACACAATGTCAAAGGCCGTGTCTCCCTCGTAGACTTCCCGCCGCACCGGATCACATTCAATCCCGAAATCCATAGATCCCGATGTATTCCGAACCATCACCGTAAACACCCTTTGCACCACCTGATTTTCCGCAAACGCACGAACCGTGACCGCAAAAGACGTATCCCGCTCAACCTCTGGAATCACCAATCCTGGCCAGTGGTCGTAGATCCTCGGCTGTATCAGAGCAGGCTGGGAGATGAGCTGAACCCGGACCGCCTGTTCCGACATGACCGAACATGGAATCTCCGCATCCATGGCCTCGTCTATAACGAGATCCTCGCAGGTGAGCATCGGTGCCCGATTAACAACATGAACCTCCACAGGCACGGAGACCTCCTGCTCCGCTCCCGGAACCTGGGCAATGATCTCAAGCATACGAACGGATGCGGTCTCATGAATCACGGGGGCACGAACAGAATAGTTGAACGCCCCCACGCCAAGAAATTTTGTCTCACTGTGCGGAGGCCAGTCCAACTCAACCCGGTACTCCAGCAGTCCCTCCGATGAATGAAGCCCGGTACATGGAATCTCTACCATCTCCCCACTATTAGCTGTGATTTGCGGCACACAGCGCAAAAAAAGCACCTCACTTTCCGCTGGCTCTGATATCCCATCAGACGAGATATCCATAGACGCTGTACTCCCTGACCATGAACGCTGCACGTCTTCCAACACCACAGATTCCCCGACCGATGGACAGAAATTGAAATCACTCCCTGATCCACAACCGCTCCCTCGTCATCAAAAACCAGACGACTGTACACTATGTGGTAAGGCATTTCAACCTCCACAGGCGCATGGAAATGGGGGGCCGCCGCGGTTACGTCACTCAAGTAGGCCAGCCAAGACGGATCCTTACTTGTCCACTGATATGTGTGAAATTCCGTCTGCAAAGCACAGTCAATCAGCGAGGACATCCCCGCAACCACCTGCAGGCTTGAAGGACATCCCTCCGATCTAGATTGCCCCCATGCCGACATTGCAAACACCATCCCTGCAAATACGCATGAGACATATTTCATTGGTAAGGTCTCAAATTTCGTGGACCTATAATGAATTACAAGTCCCGCCAATAAGATACCACATCTGGATGCAAAAACCATTTGGTTCTATCCACAATATTCGTGGTAGAACCCTAGGATTCCTAGACTCTCTACTTTATACATAGGCTGCTAATATTGAAGAATTCCTCTCAGATTCACTCCGATGTCATCCATTGCATTTTTGTGGCCATGTGCCAGTCCATAGACTGAGAAGGTCAGTTGTTCCCATGGGCGGAGTTCGCCACCGAACCGGTATATCGTACCCTGCCGTGACTGGGTCACCCCCATGACAGGCCGGGCCGAGCCCTTTCTCCACGGAATACCGTATCCCAGTTCCAGCTCGGTCCGATGCGTGTGAGTTCCCAGTGGCACTGCATCCAAAATTGTCTGCTGACGATTCAGTCGCATCCCGTGTCCCCGTCCCCACGATGGCCGCACACGCACCATCAACCCCTCCAATTCCATGCCCACCTGCAGCGATCCCGAGAATCCCCACTCGGTGAACGCCTCCGCGGTATGCATCACCAGTCCCTGGGTGTGCACCTCCCCCCGCAAACGCCACGCCGGATACACAACCCGTACCCCTCCGCCAAACTCCAGGCCCACCCCCGTCTCCGCACTCCCGCCATCGCGACGCACATTTGCCATTACGTACGGACGCAATCCATCGCCGAGCCTTGCATTTGCTTCCACGCCGGCCCGTACACGATACACCTCCGCCTCCACACCATGCGCCTTGATCTCGGCATCCGTTACCAGTATATCTCCATGGTAGCTCAACCCAACCGCACCGCTTGACACCAATGCCCCCTGTACCCCCATCGCACCAAACCGGGATACCAGATCGCCTTCAAGTTCCAGTACCTTCGCCTGCCCGCGTCCCATGCCTGCACTCAACCATACATCCCATCCCGCACGGGCATACGATACATACGGATAGATGCCCGTCAACCCCGCTGTGATCGCGCCCGACTGCTCAATCACCTCAAATGAACCGTCCCCCTGACTGTGCGCAAAAAGCACGCCCGCCAATACCCGCTTCCAACGATAGTCCAACCCCAACATCCCCGTCGTGACTTCCCCATCGAGTGTCAACGCATCCACATCCCGACCATTGAAATGCCGGAACGCACCCCGCCCCCACACGCTCAACGAATCACGGTAGGGGATCGCCGACATCCGGCATCCCGCCAACAACTCGCCCAGAGATGGATCCCATGAAGAAGACGCGTGCCAAAGCTGCGCCATCTCTGCGCGCGCTGCCGCGCCACAAGACGCACCCGTCGTCCCTGAACGGAACCGCTCCCCCAATGCATCGGACGACCTGCGTTTGAGAACGTCCCGCACAAATCGCGCGGCATAAGCCTCCAGGATCCCCTCACCTGCCGTGGTCGACTCCTGAATCGTCGCCACCCCCCACCGACTTCCCAAGCTTCACCTGCTTCGAAGACACCAGATGGACCAGTGAACGTCTCCTCCCGCCAGTCCAACCCATCCTTCAAGAGCGGAACGGCCTATCACGGCTTCCGTGCTCCCGGGAGGCAGCATCACCACCCCCGAAGATGCCGCATAGTCCCTCCCCCGCCTTCGCCGTCCCATCCTGCGTCCGGTAGGTCGCCGATACCATCCGGGGACTGCGGATGCGACAGCAATACCCGGAACTGGACCACCCGCTCCTCTTCCAGCGCCAGCGCATCATCTATCCGAAGATACGCGCCCCCGTCATTGTCCAGTATGGTGCCCGTTCCCGTACCACGCGCAATGATTGCATTCCGAGGACTCGACAGCGTTACCTCAACCGCTCCATCTCCTCCAGAATGCTGTCATCCACAAGGTCAATCATAATCGTTCCCCGGGTTGATCCCGGACCAAAAATCACAATCCCGCGTGATGCCGTATAGTCCACACCCGCCTCAGCCTCCACATCCACCGTCTCATACTGCACCGTTACCGTCTTGTCGGTTGCTTGACTCAACTCTATGTCCAAGCGGAGGGTACCCGCATCTCCGATCCCCGCTGATCATAGATGGAAAGCTCCAGCGGACGCGCACGCTCATCGTTATCGGTGATCGTGACACTGGTTGTATGGGTAATATTGTCGTAACCGCCGCCAAATGCCGCGAGCATCAGCTCCACATGATCCGTCCCAAAGTCATTGTCGTCCTCCCCTGCGGTCAGCATCACCGTCTGGGGAATGTTCCAGTTCGTGGTCGTGAAGGTGAGCAGGCTCCGGTCCAGCGTCAGCTGCGTTCCCGCATGCCCACTAAAAGACACCTCCACCGAACCCGATGGCCGGGCGGATAGACTGACACCAAACGGGTGTATCCCCCCCTCTTCCATCGTCACTTCCGTCACGGCCACGATATCCGGCTCATCATTGTCCCTGATCGTGACCTCGACTGAACGCGTTACGCCCGTATAACCGCCCCCGCTGGCGATCAAGGTGATCGCCTCTTGATCATCCTCAAAATCCTCATCCTCGTCCGCCATCAGGGTGACCGTATGGGCGTATCCCAGCTACCCGGCGTGAACGTCAGATTCGCTGGAGATAGCGATAGATCCCCCATAACAGCGGGGAGCGTCACCGTCACGTTGCCGGAAGGCTCGGTGGTGAGCGCAACCGCAAAGGTCTGCAAGCCCCCTTCCTCAACCGTCACCAGTGCAGGGACATTAATATCCGGCTTGTCATTGTCCCTGATGGTCACCCGAACCCGAACCTCCTTGCCCGTGTAGTCGCCCCCGGTCGCAGATAGGATCAACGCCACCTCATCATCAGCAAAATCAAGATCCTCCGCAGCGATCAGCATCACCTGCCGGACTGACTCCAGTCTCCGGGTGTGAAGATCAGACTCGGAGGGGTCGGGGTCAGGTCGCTCCCCGAATAACCGGTCAGCGTCAGCGTTACCGCATCCAGGGGCTCCGAGGTCAGCGAAACCTCGAAGGCTCCTGTACTTCCCTCCAATATCGATACGGAGGGCGGTGCGTCAATTCCCGCCTCATCGTCGTCCATGATCGTTACCTTCACTTCTTCCGGCGGATCCCCGTCCACCACGCCATCCGGCAGCGTGCCGAACGCCACCGTGAACGTCTCGCTTCCCTCCGCAACATGATCCTGGAGAATGGAAACCACATAAGTCCCGCGCGTACCCCCGGCCTCGATCTCCACCTGGCCGGCGAAGATGCCCGGTAATCCTGCCCATCCGCAGTGATATCGGTCAACACCAACGGGATCGTCACCGCCGTCAACAACGCCTCCGCCAGCTCCACCGTCAACGTGACCTCATCACCCTCATCAACCGGATTGGGCGTCGCCGACAGATGTAAACGCACGTCCCTCGGTGGAAAAATATCCCGGATCGTCACCAACTGCGATGTCTCTCTGCCCGCCACCAGCTCCAATGGCAGACTCCCCCAGGCCACGATAAAGGTCTCGTCTTCGGTATCGGTGTCCACAACAGTCGCAATCTGACCCGTTCCCGTGTTCTGACCACCAGGTATGGTCACACTCCCAAGCGCCGTGTAATCTTCCGGTTCCGCAGTCGTCCCCGGAGGATACGTCAACGGAACCACGACATCGGTCGTTAATACTTCGCTCAACTGCAGCACCACCGTAATCGATCCCCCCTCGTCAATCTCTTCCGGATCCACGGACAGGGATACCTCTGCCGGAGGAGGAATATCTCCATCATCCAAAATCGTGAGCTCCACCAAAGACGGATCCCCAGGGGCCAACCCCGCAGGCAAATCCCCCAGTGCAAGCGTGAACGTCTCGTCCGATTCAGCAATATCATCATCAACCGTCACCAAATCCCCCGACCCCGTCAGCTCTCCACCGGCAATCGTGATGCTCACAAGGGGAACATAATCCGCCGGTTCCGTCGTTACGTGCGTATCCGTCAAATCAATCGTCACCGGGTTCGGCAACTCCTCCGATAGTGTTGCTGTTACCGTAATCGTACCCCCCTCAACTACCGAAAGCGGTGACGCACTCAAAGTGACCATCGGCGCTGCATCCCAAACCGCCGT